>NZ_BAAHYV010000001.1:0-268098 GCF_054657375.1 Desulfotomaculum defluvii
TTAGATGCTTTCAGCACTTATCCCTTCCGGACTTAGATACCCAGCACTACCGTTGGCACGATAGCTGGTACACCAGCGGTCCGTCCATCCCGGTCCTCTCGTACTAGGGACAGCTCTTCTCAAGTTTCCTGCGCCTGCGACGGATAGGGACCGAACTGTCTCACGACGTTCTGAACCCAGCTCACGTACCGCTTTAATGGGCGAACAGCCCAACCCTTGGGACCTACTTCAGCCCCAGGATGCGATGAGCCGACATCGAGGTGCCAAACCTCCCCGTCGATGTGGACTCTTGGGGGAGATAAGCCTGTTATCCCCGGGGTAGCTTTTATCCGTTGAGCGACGGCCCTTCCACTCAGAACCGCCGGATCACTAAGCCCTACTTTCGTACCAGCTCGACTTGTTGGTCTCGCTGTCAAGCTCCCTTTTGCCTTTACACTCTAACGTGCGATTTCCTTCCGCACTGAGGGAACCTTTGGGCGCCTCCGTTACCTTTTGGGAGGCGACCGCCCCAGTCAAACTGCCCACCTGACACTGTCCTAAAACCAGCTTCATGGTCTATAGTTAGAATTTCAATATCTAAAGGGTGGTATCCCAACGTTGACTCCACCTACACTGGCGTGCAAGTTTCTCAGTCTCCCACCTATCCTGTACATCAAATACCAAAACCCAATGTCAAGCTACAGTAAAGCTCCACGGGGTCTTTCTGTCCTGTCGCAGGTAGACGGCATCTTCACCGTCATTACAATTTCACCGAGCCCCTCGTTGAGACAGTGCCCAAATCGTTACGCCTTTCGTGCGGGTCAGAACTTACCTGACAAGGAATTTCGCTACCTTAGGACCGTTATAGTTACGGCCGCCGTTTACTGGGGCTTCGGTTCTATGCTTCGATTGCTCTAACATTTCCCCTTAACCTTCCAGCACCGGGCAGGCGTCAGCCCCTATACGTCAGCTTTCGCTTTAGCAGGGACCTGTGTTTTTGGTAAACAGTCGCTTGGGCCTTTTCTCTGCGGCCTCTTCTCGCTCCAAACGTGTGTTTTTCACGATATCGAGGCACCCCTTCTCCCGAAGTTACGGGGTCATTTTGCCGAGTTCCTTAACGAGGGTTCTCTCGCGCGCCTTAGGATTCTCACCCCACCTACCTGTGTCGGTTTGCGGTACGGGCACCAGCTTACCTCGTTAGAAGTTTTTCTTGGCAGTTTGGGATCAGTTACTTCGCTACTTGTTTTCGCTCCCCATCACCTCTCAGGATATGTGTAAGGCGGATTTGCCTACCTTACTCCCTACGGGCTTGGACCAGCTTTTCCAGCCGCTGGCTTAACTTACCCTCCTGCGTCACTCCATCCTCAAACGGTATCTGGTGGTATCGGATTCTCAACCGATTGTCCATCGCCTACGCCTTGCGGCCTCGGCTTAGGTCCCGACTTACTCTGGGCGGACGAACCTTCCCCAGAAAACCTTAGGTTTTCGGCGGGCAGGATTCTCACCTGCCTTTTCGCTTACTTATACCGGCATTCTCACTTCTTACTACTCCACAGCTCCTTACGGTACTGCTTCAACGCTGTAAGAACGCTCCCCTACCAATGTATTACTACATTCCAAAGCTTCGGTGATATACTTAGCCCCGTTACATTTTCGGCGCAGGGTCACTTGACCAGTGAGCTATTACGCACTCTTTAAATGGTGGCTGCTTCTAAGCCAACATCCTGGTTGTCTTAGCAACCCCACATCCTTTTCCACTTAGTATATCTTTGGGACCTTAGCTGTTGGTCTGGGCTGTTTCCCTTTTGACTACGAATCTTAGCACCCGCAGTCTGACTCCCGGTTACAATATAGCGGCATTCGGAGTTTGATTGGGTTCGGTAACCCGTGAAGGCCCCTAGCCCATTCAGTGCTCTACCTCCGCTATTCTCACACCGAGGCTAGCCCTAAAGCTATTTCGGGGAGAACCAGCTATCTCCTGGTTCGATTGGCATTTCACCCCTACCCACACCTCATCCGCCTCCTTTTCAACGAAGGTCGGTTCGAGCCTCCACTTTATTTTACTAAAGCTTCACTCTGGACATGGGTAGATCACCAGGTTTCGGGTCTACTCCAACGTACATATCGCCCTATTAAGACTTGCTTTCGCTTCGGCTCCGGCTTTTCTGCCTTAACCTGCACGTTAGATGTAACTCGCCGGTCCGTTCTACAAAAAGTACGCCATTACACTTTTAATGTGCTCTGACAGCTTGTAAGCATACGGTTTCAGGTTCTATTTCACTCCCCTCCCGGGGTGCTTTTCACCTTTCCCTCACGGTACTGGTTCACTATCGGTCGCTATGGGTATTTAGCCTTGGGGGGTGGTCCCCCCTGATTCCCACGGGGTTTCTCGTGTCCCGCGGTACTTGGGATTCCCTCTGCAAGTTTCATCCTTTCGTCTACAGGTGTTTTACCTTCTGTGCAGCACCTTTCCAGGTGTCTTCGACTAGGACTATTCTTCACGTGATGAGGGTCCCGCAACCCCAGATTTCCGAAGAAATCTGGTTTAGGCTCGCCCCTGTTCGCTCGCCGCTACTTGGGGGTTCGATATTTCTTTCTTTTCCTCCGGGTACTTAGATGTTTCAGTTCCCCGGGTGCCCTCCTCTATGCCTATATATTCAGCATAGGGTGACGGAGGTTTACTCCGCCGGGTTGCCCCATTCGGGTATCCACGATTCAATGCCTGCTTGCGGCTCCTCGTGGCTTTTCGCAGCTTACCGCGCCCTTCTTCGGCCCTTAGCGCCAAGGCATCCACCGTATGCCCTTTCTTTCTTGACCAAATCTTACTTGCTTGTTTCGGCTCGGTTACTTTTGGTAACCTACTGAAATTGTTTTTATGTCGACGCTTTACTTGTTTCGCTGTTCAGTTTTCAAAGAACACTTCTCACCAGCCTTTAGGCTGGATTTATGATTTTAATGCATGAGAGTCTGAAAAACAACCGGAAGTTTCTGGTTGTTTTGGTCTCTCAAAACTAAACAGATTAGATGATGAATGTCCGACCTTAGATAATCAGCTGTTGCTGATTTCTCCTTAGAAAGGAGGTGATCCAGCCGCACCTTCCGATACGGCTACCTTGTTACGACTTCACCCCAATCATCGGCCCCACCTTCGACGGCTGCCTCCTTACGGTTAGCTCACCGGCTTCGGGTGTTGTCAACTTTCGTGGTGTGACGGGCGGTGTGTACAAGGCCCGGGAACGTATTCACCGCAGTATGCTGACCTGCGATTACTAGCGATTCCGACTTCATGTAGTCGAGTTGCAGACTACAATCCGAACTGGGACCGGCTTTCTCAGGTTTGCTCCACTTCACAGCTTCGCTTCCGTCTGTACCGGCCATTGTAGTACGTGTGTAGCCCAGGACATAAGGGGCATGATGATTTGACGTCATCCCCACCTTCCTCCGTTTTGTCAACGGCAGTCACATTAGAGTTCCCATCTTTACATGCTGGCAACTAATGTTAGGGGTTGCGCTCGTTGCGGGACTTAACCCAACATCTCACGACACGAGCTGACGACAACCATGCACCACCTGTCTCTCTGCTTAACCGAAGTCAAGAAAACGTATCTCTACGCCTTTCAGAGGATGTCAAGCCCTGGTAAGGTTCTTCGCGTTGCGTCGAATTAAACCACATACTCCACCGCTTGTGCGGGCCCCCGTCAATTCCTTTGAGTTTCAGTCTTGCGACCGTACTCCCCAGGCGGAGTGCTTATTGTGTTAACTGCGGCACTGCAGGGGTCGATACCCGCAACACCTAGCACTCATCGTTTACGGCGTGGACTACCAGGGTATCTAATCCTGTTCGCTCCCCACGCTTTCGCGCCTCAGTGTCAGTTACAGTCCAGAGAGCCGCCTTCGCCACTGGTATTCCTCCCAATATCTACGCATTTCACCGCTACACTGGGAATTCTGCTCCCCTCTCCTGCACTCAAGTCCACCAGTATCAGAGGCAATCACGGGGTTGAGCCCCGAACTTTCACCTCTAACTTAATGAACCACCTACGCGCCCTTTACGCCCAGTAAATCCGGACAACGCTCGCTCCCTACGTATTACCGCGGCTGCTGGCACGTAGTTAGCCGGAGCTTACTCTTCAGGTACCGTCACTGACTTCTTCCCTGAAAACAGAGGTTTACAACCCGAAGGCCTTCTTCCCTCACGCGGCGTTGCTCCGTCAGGCTTTCGCCCATTGCGGAAGATTCCCCACTGCTGCCTCCCGTAGGAGTCTGGGCCGTGTCTCAGTCCCAGTGTGGCCGATCGCCCTCTCAGGCCGGCTACCCATCGTCGCCTTGGTGGTCCTCTACACCACCAACTAGCTAATGGGACGCGGATCCATCTGATAGCGTATGCGCTTTCCTTGCAGAGTCATGCGACTCCGCAAGCGTATCCGGTATTAGCAGCCGTTTCCAGCTGTTATCCCGGTCTATCAGGCAGGTTATCCACGCGTTACTCACCCGTTCGCCACTAAAATTAGAAATCGCAAGCTTCATTCTAATCTCCGTTCGACTTGCATGTGTTAGGCACGCCGCCAGCGTTCGTCCTGAGCCAGGATCAAACTCTCCGTAAAATATTTTAAAAATATCTTAAAGAGTTTTGGCTCTTTACTTATCCTAGATTTACTCGCTAGCGTCATTTAATAACGCTTGACGAGGATGTTTTTTGTGGTCGTCTTAGTTTCGAGTGTCTTATCCCCGTTACGGGGTATCTCGACTTTTGACTTGACCTGTTTTTCATCCATCATCTTCTGTTTAGTTTTCAAAGACCATTTTGTTTTAACTTGTCCCGATCTTGCGACCGGAACTTTATCTTACCACTCTAATCAACTACTTTCAAGTGGTAATTATTGTTTATCACCTTGCGGCGACGTTTGTTATCTTAACACAAATAGAAAACACTTTGCAATAGCTTCTTTGAAAAAATCTAAAAAAGTTAGAAATAAAAAAACCACCAAACTCAAAATATCCTTTATTAGGGTTACACCTAACCTTTCGTCTTGGATTGGTGGCTTTTTTATTATCATATTTCTTAATTCTAACCAGCTATTGCCGCACCTTTGGCCGGGGGGTGTTCTAGATAACGTACTTCTTTATTGCGTTCTGCTTCCCAATTGAAGGCCCATTCATTCCGAAACAAAACCACAAAGTTATCATCATCATCTTGTACAACCAGGTTGTCCATACTCTTCAAGGACTTAGTAGTTAGGTTCTCCCCCACTGCCCATCTTGCTAAGGAAAAGGGTAAATGATCTAGGCTAATATCCACACCATACTCATGGGTCAAACGATATTCAAGCACCTCAAACTGCAGTATACCAACAGCACCAATAATAGGCGATTCAAATCCAATTTCCGGATTGCGGAATCTTTGGACTGCACCTTCATTGGTAAGTTGTTCAATACCCTTAACAAACTGTTTGCGTTTCATAGCATCCCTTAGGTTTACACGGGCAAAAAGCTCAGGTTGAAATTTAGGTATGGCTTCATAGGAAAAAATGCTTTTCTCAGTCAAGGTATCACCAATGCCAAAAATACCGGGATCGAAAATACCAATAATATCGCCTGGGTAGGCCTCATCTATTGTGGTGGCATCCTGAGCCATAAATTGTTTTGACTGGGCCAGCCGAATAGTCTTGCCTGTGGGAACGTGTTTTACTGTCATTCCCCGTTGGAAAACCCCAGAGCAAATGCGTACAAAGGCAATTCTGTCCCTATGGGAAGGATCCATGTTGGCCTGAATCTTAAAGACAAAACCTGAAAACTCGGGTTGTTCAGGTTGTATAAGACCAACGCTTGATTCCTTCTCATGGGGTGCTGGAGCCATTTTAATGAAGGAGTCTAAAAATGCCCCTACCCCAAAATTAGTCAGTGCACTACCGAAGAAGACTGGTGTTAACTCCCCCCGGGAGACAAGCTCCATATCAAAGGCATCCCCAGCTAAATCTAAAAGTTCAAGGTCTTCTTTTAATAAATTGTATATCGGTTCACTCATTGACTCGACAATGGCTGAATCCGCAAGGTCACCAACCTTTGTTGGTACAATGGTACTTCCATGGCCAGTACCAGTAAACAGTTCTATTTTAGAAGTAGCCCGTTCATAGATACCCTTGAATTCTCTTCCCCTGCCTATGGGCCAATTCATCGGATAGGATTTAATATCCAGAACTTTTTCCAGCTCGTCCAGCAAATCCAAAGGTTCCTTACCGTGACGGTCCATTTTATTGATAAAAGTAAAAATGGGAATACCACGCTTCCGACAAACATGAAAAAGCTTTTTGGTTTGTTCCTCTACCCCTTTAGCTGCGTCAATTAGCATTACAGCACTGTCTGCTGCCATCAAGGTTCGGTAGGTATCTTCACTAAAATCTTGGTGACCAGGGGTATCCAAAATATTAATCTTATGATCTTTATAATCAAACTGGAGTACACTGGAGGTTACCGAAATACCCCTTTGTTTTTCCAGCTCCATCCAGTCAGACACAGCATGTTGCTTAGATTTTCTTGATTTGACTGTCCCTGCCAAGCGTAGTGCTCCACCGTACAGGAGAAGTTTCTCAGTCATAGTGGTTTTCCCGGCATCAGGGTGTGAGATGATTGCAAAGGTTCTACGCCTTTGAATTTCTTTTTTTGCTTGATTCATTCGTTATTTTATCCCCCATTTGGATTTGCTCTAATTTTTTCATCCTAAAAATCTTTTATACTTAACAATAAATTTAATTATACAATAGGTAAATAACATAGGAAAAGTTTTGTTTGATACAAATTAAGTAAAAAACCCATCTCCTAAGTTTCATGGAGATGGGTCACTTCATAATTCTTTTGATTAAGGTTTAAGTACTACTTTAATACAATTATCCTGTTTCTGGTCAAAAATTTCATAACCCTTCTCCCCTTCATCTATTTTTAAACGGTGTGTAATTATGTCAGTGGGATCAATTCTTCCTTCTTTAACCCAGCCCAATAGGTAATCAACATAGGCTGTGGCTGGGCATTGTCCCATTTTTAAGGTAATACCCCGTGACCAAAAATCACCCAAGGGAAAGGCATTATAACGCATGCCATAGACGCCAACAAGGGCTACGCTGCCACCTTTGCGCACTGCCTGAGCCGCCATAGTAATGGCTGACATGGCTCCCCCTTGCAGTAACATGGCAGTTTCCAGCATCTCAATCAGGTTCATTTTGCCATCCATACCCACACAATCTAAAACCACATCTGTTCCACCCTTGGTGATCTCCTTAATATAGGCCCCGGTGTTCTTTTGTTCCTCAAAATTAATTATTTCAACCTTATTATATTTTTTGGCATGTTCTAGACGGTAGTCAATATAATCTACGGCGATAACCCTTTCTGCTCCAAGTAACCAGGCAAACTTTTGAGCCATTAAACCTATGGGGCCACATCCTAGAACAGTCACAGTGGAGCCCTCCTTGACTCCACCAATGAGGTTCCCCCAATAGGAGGTAGGAAGAACATCTGTTAAAAATAGAACCTGTTCATCTGTTAGCTCTTCAGGCACTTTCAGGGGACCTACATTGGCATAAGGAACCCTTAGATATTCAGCCTGACCACCAGCATAACCGCCATAGGTTTCACTATAACCAAAGATACCTCCTACCTCGGCATGGGGATTGGAGTTATCACATAGGCTAAACTTATCATGTTCACAATACCAGCAATGCCCACAGGCCACGGGAAAGGGAACAATTACCCTATCTCCTTTTTTTATTTTAGTTACCTCAGGTCCTACCTCTTCTACAATGCCCATTGTCTCATGGCCCATTATAAAATCCTTTGGCATATTAGGCACCAGGCCATGAATCAAATGCAAATCGGACCCACAGATAGCCGTTGATGTAACTTTAATTATGGCATCATCGGGCTTTTCAATTCTGGGGTCCTTTACAGTTTTTACTTTTACATCCTTCATCCCTTGATAGGTAATAGCCTTCACTTATACTTCCTCCTTGTACCTGTCCTATTTGCCTTTGCCCAGTCTGGGGCCTAATGAATTAAAGGAAACCAGGCGCTTTAAGTAAGGGTGATAAATCAGACCTTCCACTAGGAGTACAGCTACCGTGCTTAAAAGGATAGTTGTCATGCTTAAATCAATCCCGAAATTTCGCAAAAGATATAGCATGAAGAAAACTAAGGCACCGTCCGCCAATGTCGCCATAAGGTTTCCGGCAGCAGGTAAAACAAAAACATCTCCTAAGGCATAAGCAATTAACCCAATCAGCAAGCTTAAGGTAATAGAAGTAAGCCAGTTTACATTCCCTACAAAAACTAGAATAAGAAATAATGGTAAGCCATTAAATAAGAGTTTGAATGTTACTGCCCTAATATGTCCCACAAGTGAACCTCCTTATTTTTGGTTGTTAAAAATTATTTCCTGTAGGGGGTAAAATTATGGATTTATAGCAGAAAAACAGAAAAAATATTTCTGAGATAGCTATAAATTCAACTAACTTAGAATAAAAATCATTTTCGGTTTTTAGGTCGTAATCTGTTTTTAACACAAAAAGGGAGTGTCGCCACTACTATAAAGTAGTTTGACACTCCCTCTCTATTCTTCTTTAATTAACAACTCTTGTTTACAAAGCAACACAGTTACCATGCAGGATATAATTGGGACTGCAATTAGTTGAATTAAAATATTAACTGGTGTAACGTCTACAGTAACCTGAGTAGCAAGAAGTCTATTTCCAGAAATAATATTACTAAGAGCAAGAATCCCAATATAAAGAGATCCTAAGATGTATTTTTCTTTATCCTCTAAATGGGACCCATGTTTATAACAATAGATCATATAGAACCAAGCGTTTAAAACCATTAACAGCATACCTATGGTTAAAAAGAGCAATGATTTATCAGAAAAGTGAATGATAGAAACTCCAAGGGTATTGATTAAGCCAAAAAATATTGCATGGGCAATTATTTTATTATTTACATTATCTTTCCTCAGCACCCTCTTCCTATATTATATACATATATTATACATATATATTGCCGCTTTGTCATTCTTCTGACAGTATTTTCTGAAAAATATTTTTAAAAGGTAACCACCAGACAAGTAAAAGAAAAGCTGCCAGTGCACTATGGCTGGCAGCTTTTCTTGCTTTCTTACTTTCCTAAAACCAATTCTCCATCCAGGTAAAGACGTGGGTTTGGCAATACAAAGTCCTCATGCAGATCCGACTCAGTTATCCCCCCCATATGGGAACTATCTCCCACTGCAATATGAATAGTACCTTTAATTTTTTCCGCTTCCAATACATTATCAGGCTTTTTAGCCTTGGGATTTGTGCCAATGCCAAGCTCCGCACAATTTCTTCGATGTTGATAGCTTTCATCCCCGAAGGAGAATAGCCTGGTGAATTCTGCACCTACTTTTCCGCCTCCCTCTAGAGATATCACATAACCATTCTTAAACTCTAGAGTCATATCTTCCTCCAGGCCCGGGTACCACCCTTTGGGAACCACCAGAATTCCGTTAGCAGTCCCTTCCAGCGGAGCAATAAAGGCTTCTCCACCTGGAAGGTTACCCCACTCACCTTTCAGTGCATAAATGCCGGTGTCAGGGCCACCTTCCCTGTTTTCTATACTAAAGGTAATATCTGTACCCAATTCCGTAGTAACCCTAGCTGTTTTGGCCTGGGTTAATCTGTCAGCAATGACCTCTGTTTCTCTGCGAATTTCTTCATAATCCACCGCCATTGGGCCATCCTCCAAGAACATAGCATATTCTATACCAGGCATACTGGCAATTCTTGCTCCCCTTTGGGATGCCCTTTCGCGGGTATTAGTATGGGATAATGAATAGCTGGTTAGCAAAAAGATAACATCATATTCTAAGAATTTTTCTGCTACCTCCAGGTCAGGCTCTTTAGCATTTTGTCCGGTGGAAGGAAAAACCAGATAATCTATTTGGCTGTCAGCAAACTCCTCTAAGGCAATATCATATACCGCCCTGGCAAATAGTGATCTGGTGGCCATATCACTGATCTCTGCATAGCTAAGTTGCCATTCCTCAGGTTTCGGGACATCGTTAACAATTAATACCTTTTCTCCTGTCTTTAATCCCATATTCACCTTGAACATCGAAACCACACCGGGTCTTATTTTTTCTACATCAATCATTGCGCTCACTCCGACTAACTAAATTTTTTCTCCACGGGAAGATATTCAATATTATATCCAAAGTGCTTAGGTCCAAAGCATTGGAGCCCTTTTTCTGTGCGCCATTCCTCTGGGGCAGGTAAGGCAAAAACCGAAACATTCATGCCCAGTTGATAGTTCGGATTAGTAACAGGTTCCTTTGTATCCTCACAAACCATGCAAATAAGGTCAGGTACCGTTACATCTACTTCCCCATCCCGCCAGGCAATAATATGCTCATTTTTATACCAAATCTTATAATTGGATCCGGTATAATCCCCGGCCCCCTCAAGGAAGGTCTCACCCACCGTGAAACCATCTATGGTATCCCAACCAAAGTCCTTTACGGTCCCTTTGAACAGCAGATAACCCTTTCCTGCTTTGCAGAGGGAGTCAGCCAGGTCTCTGTTTTCCTCCCTGGCTTCTCTGTAGGCCTGTCCTAGCTTTAGTGCGTAGGTGATGGCCCCTGGAATGACCGCTTTTCTTAAATCTTTAGCCAAAGCAGGGTGATCCACCACACTGATGGAATTTTTGCTAACCACTGCCATGGCCCTTACTAATGCCTCTGCCCGCAAATCATTAACTACTTCCTTGAGAATAACAACATCACCAAACTCATTGGCCACAGCCATTGGAGCGATAGGTAAGTCATTAATATAATAGGTTGAGTGCTGTAGTTCTGGTACCGAACGGCCAGCGGGGTCTGCATCGATAATATACTTGCCTGTCAGTGCCCCTACATAAAAGGCCTTGGCTGTATTGCCGCCGCCTAATTCAGTTGAAATAACTCCGTAAAATTCCCTGCCCATATATTCTTCCATGGCCCTAAAGGCTCGAACAGAAGCTTCCTCCTCCAGTACAGGTAGTCCGGCATACTTCCTTTCTTCTTCTTCAGTTAGCGGAGATATGGCACCACACATATAGGGTGTTGCTATATAGGCATCATCCGGCACTTCATTGAGATCCACAAGAATGAATTCCTTACCCTTGGCCAAGGCATCATCTATCATAGCCAAACCTTCCTGTAAGGCACCACCACCACCGGTGCCCAGAATTGTGCAGCCATATAAAATATCATACAGATCCTGTTTAGTTAACTTTTTCATGCAGCGCCACCTCGTCTGATTAAATTATTTTTTGATCTGATTAGCAAGTTCTTTTAATTCTGTCAAAATTATTACGCCCTTGTCCATAATTTGTTCTCCATCTAACCAAACTGATGAATTTAAGCAAATACCATCACAATGGGATTTGGCTTCAATACCATCTGGAGGACCATCTTCGGCACTGAGGTAACCTAAGCCCCATTCTGTACAACCCCATACCCTTTCATCCTCTAGAATATTGCCCGTTAGCTTTGCCCCGGGGTTAAAGCCATAACAACCATGGGCCACCCGGAACATATTGGGGTCATCAAAACTCTCTAACCAAGCTTTAAATTCCATTGCCTGTGGCCCACCGCTGATATCGGTAACAATACCTTTTTCTACCTTCAGAACCACTGGTTCTTTTAATAAGCCGCAGGGAGGCACCAGCGAACCGTCAAAGACCAAGGTTCCATTGATACTATCAAAATCCGGGAAGAAAGAAATTTGTCCCCCCAGCATATGTACTCCTGGCTGTGAGACATCTCCATCATCACAGATAATATTTCTAGTGGGCACAAACTCAAATTCTAGGTCCATTCCCACAGGAGTGGTAATACGCATCTTCTTAGCCCGGGCAGTTCTCTCTGTGACCTTGTGCTGGAATACAGACAAGGCCTTGGCATCTACTCTGCCGACAACCCTGACCATCATATCCACATCCATACCCACCAAACATATATAGCGCAGCCTTTTATTCTTTTCCATGGCTATTTCAAAGGGAGTGGAGTAGAGTAACCATTGATTATTAAATTCAACCCAAGCATCTGCATGACTTAAAGCCCCTGCCAATGCTTCCACCGGCAGTAAATGGTCAGCTGCCTTACCAACACCCTGGGGCGCCGCCAACCAAATAACCATTGGTTTTGCCCCCAGGGCAAAGGCACTGCTGGCTGCGGCATTGACTACCCTTTCGTCTGACTCTGTGTCCGCTGTGATGACAATGGTCTCACCGGACTTTAGTTGGAACATATCCTTCATTAAGACATCTGCTGCCCGCTGCAGCTCATATTCGTACAGTTTTGCCATTCCTTTGCCTCCACTTCTTTTTAGCTTTTAGCCTTTAGTTTTTAGCACTAGTCATTTAGCTAATGGCTAACGGCTAATAGCTAACGACTAAAATGACAAGCCACCTGATGCCCCTCACCAACCATCTTCAATTCAGGTTCCTTAACTCTACAGACTTCCGTAGCTTCGGAACACCGAGTATGAAAGCGGCAGCCAGTGGGGGGATTGATGGCACTGGGAACATTCTCGTCCAATGTCACTAGGGAATCTATCCCCTCTGTATCAATATCGGGAATAGCCGCAAACAAGGCCTTAGTATAGGGATGGGCTGGGTTGTTAAATACCTCATCAGAGGTACCATATTCAACCAGCTTTCCTAAATACATGACAGCAATTTTATCTGACATGTAGTTAACTACACTTAAATCATGGGAAATTAGGATATAGGTTAGGCCAAATTTATCCTTAATGTCCTTTAGCAGATCAAGGATTTGTGCCTGAGATAAGACATCAATGGAAGAGGTGGGCTCATCTAGCACTATAAATTTTGGTTTTAAAGCCAGTGCACGGGCAATGGCAATCCTTTGTCTTTGTCCACCGCTAAATTCATGGGGATATTTATATACGCCTTCTCTAGGCAACCCCACCATCTCTAAAAGTTCAGCCACCTTTGCCGCCAATTCCTCGGTGGTGGGGTTGCCATGAACCTTCAGTGGCTCTCCCACAATATCTCGGATTAAAAGTCTGGGATTTAATGACCAAAAAGGGTCCTGAAAGACAATCTGCAAATGTTCCCTGAGTTCTCTCAATTCCTTTTGGTTTAACTGGTAGATATTTTTACCCTCAAACAAAACCTCACCGGAGGTTGGTTCTTCTAATCTTAACAGCACACTAACTAGGGTGGTTTTGCCGCAGCCTGACTCACCCACTAGGCCCAGAACTTCCCCCTTTTGCAATTCGAAGCTCACCCCATCCACAGCCTTTACCCAGGCATGTGGCTTTGCTAAAAAACCTCCCCTGAGGGGAAAATACTTTTTCAAAGCCTTTACCGCTAAAAGAGGAGCACTCATTCTATAGCTCACCCCTTTCCCCATTCAGATGACAGGCGGCAAAGTGGGTGCCGCCAAGCAAATTTAGTGTAGGACATTTACTGCTGCATATATCTTGTCTTCTTAAGCATCTGGAAAAATATGCACAACCACCGTTACTAACTTCCCCGGATGCGATAAGTTTTTTGAGGTCAATTTTGTCTTGCTTACTCTTTGGTATGGCCCTTAGTAAGGCAGTGGTATAGGGGTGTACGGAGTTTCGTAAAACCTCCCTCACCGTGCCCTTTTCAACAATTTTTCCTTCTTGGAGAATGGCCACCTGATTACACACTGCTGAAACAAGACCAGGGTTATTGGCAATAAACAATACAGAAACCTTTAAGTCCCTTTGCAGCTCAGCAATTAACTTTAAAATGCCGGCTTGAATAGTAACATCTAAATTTCTGGTTGGTTCATCTGCAATAAGTAGCTCTGCCCCACAGGATAAGGCAATGGCAATAATAATGCGTTGGCGTTGCCCACCGCTTAGTTCATGGGGATATTTATGAATGATGTTTCTGGCGTCAGGCAGTTTTACTAAGTCAATGGTTTCTAGAGCTACCCTTTCTGCTTCTTTTTTGGCAAGTCCCCGATTATTTTGAATCACTTGACGCAGTTGCTCCCCCACAGTAAAAACAGGATTTAAGGTGGACATGGGGTCCTGAAAAATCATGGAAATCCTTTTACCCCGAAACAACCGCATCTCATTCTCTGATTTTGTTAGGAGATCCTCTCCTGCAAATATAATTTGGCCGCTTTCCACCACTGTGGGAGGCATGGCCAATAGTCTAAGAATGGTTAAAGCGAGCACTGTTTTACCAGCACCACTCTCCCCAATAAGACCATAGGACTCCCCTTTATTTATGGCCAAATGTTCAATATCTAGAGCCCTTTTATACCCCTCAAAGGTTTTAAAACCTACTTTGAGGTCTTTAATTTCAAAGTAATGATTCATTGTTAGCCACTCCTAAAGTTTTCGGGTTTTTGGATCCATTATTTCCCTTAACCCGTCTCCCAGCAGGTTAAATACTAAAACTGTTATGAAGATGGCCCAGCCAGGGAAAATACTGTACCACCAAGCATTTAAAAAGTAGTTTCGACTGGTACTAACCATTAGCCCCCAGTCAGGGGTCGGCGGCTGGGCACCCAGGCCTAAGAAGCTTAGAGAGGCAATGGTTAAAATCACACCGCCAATGTCCATGGAGGCTTGGACAATCACCGGAGAAATACAGTTTGGTACAATATGTTGAAATACTATTTTAAGGGGTGGTGTACCAATGGCCCGGGCGGCCTTAACAAATTGCCTTTCCCTGATAGAAACTGCTTGACCCCGAATGAGCCTTGTATACCAGGGCCACCAGGATAGGGCAATGGCCAACATAGCATTATGCAAGCTGGGACCCATGAAGGCGGCAATGGTAATAGCCAAAAGCAATGGTGGAAAACTAAGAAAGATATCGGTAATTCTCATGATTAACTCATCAACAAACCCGCCAAAATAGCCTGCTATGGCCCCCAGGGGAATGCCAATAAGCAAAGCCAGACCAACGGCCAGCAACGCTGTTTGTAAAGAAATTCTGGTCCCGTACAAGACCCGGCTAAAAATATCCCTGCCTAATTCATCGGTGCCAAAAAAGTATTGGGCCGAAGGTGCCAGAAGTTTATCCTGGGGGTTGGTCTCCAAATTAATATGTTGGGGGTAGGGTACTATCAAAGGAGCCACTAACGCGATGACAATTAAGGCCAATACGATCATCAGGGATAGTCGCGTCAGCTTATTTCTGTTTAGCAGGTATAAAGAAAACCTCATTTCTTTAATACGTGGTTTTAAAGCCTTTCCTATAGCTAAAGACATTGTTTCACCCCTCTTAAGTCCGAACACGTGGGTCCAACGCAATAATGAAGTCAGCAATCAAATTCAAGATAACATAAGCAATGGCTGAAAAGATGGTTACACCCATAATGGCAGGGTAATCCAAACTGATTACAGCAGAAGAAATATAACTACCAATCCCCGGCCAGCTAAAAATAGCTTCAATTAAAAATGTGTTCACAAGTGTATAACCAATGGACAGGGTAACTACGGTAACAGTGGGGCCAAGGGAATTCTTTAAAGCGTATCTCCATAAGACCAGACGCTCTGGCAGACCGTAAGACCTGGCGGCACTGATATAGTCTTCGTTGAGAATCTCTAACAAAGCAGAACGGGTCATTCTGGCCACCAACCCCAATGGGTATAAAGCAATGGTTATACCAGGTAAAATCATATGGATTAAGACATCTTGTAAAATCACAAAGTTTCCAGTTATTAAACTGTCAAACAGCAGAAAACCCGTAATATTAGGAATCTCATACAGTAGTTTGATATCGGTGCTTAATTGATCTCCCAAAGGAAGAATTTCTAAATAGCGGTAAAACAACAACTGTAAGAAAAGACCCACCCAAAAAGTGGGCAGAGACACCGCCCCCACTGAAAAAATCCGGCTGAAGTGATCCACCATCTGATCTTTTCTCTTGGCTGAAAGTACACCCAGGGGAATACCCAGGAATACAGCAATGATTGTGGATAGGACAACCAACTCAATGGTGGCCGGGAGATAGGCCTTTAACTCATCAGCCACAGGTTGGTGACTGCGTAGGGATTTTCCGAAATCTCCCTGGCTTAAATCCACCACATACTTGCCGAACTGCACATATAAGGGTTGGTCTAAGCCTAACTCTCCCCTTGCTGCCTCAATTTGCTGGGGAGTGGCCCGGGGCCCAACCCATTTTGCCGCGGGGTCCGATGGAATGACTCGGGTAATAAAAAAGGTTACTGAAATAACCCCTAACAAAACTAAAAGGCCCAAGCCTAGTCTTTTAAGAATAAATGAACGCACCTCGCTGCCCTCCTTTGCAAAACGAAAGTGTAAGGGGCTATTTAATAGCCCCTTATTAGTGGTTTTTATTCACGGTAGGTATCATAGAAAAATATGGTATTGGGGTAGGCTGCGTTGCTTTTGAGGCCTTTAAACTGCTTGTTAAAGACCCAAACATATTTTTTATCGTAGGTAAAGATGGACGGAGCATCCTCAATCAGCATTTCTTGAGCATCAATATACATCTTCTCAGCAGTTGCCCTGTCAATACCACTCTTGGCATTGGCATCATCAATTAAAGCATCGAATTTTTCATTTCTATAGTAGTTCAAGTTAAATAAAACTTCTTCTTCGGAATGGAAGATACTATACAACCAACTGTAGGGACTAGCATAATCCACCCACCAATACATACCTAGAATATCTTGTCTGTTTTTGGGATCCTTGCTCTTAGCCATCTCCCACTGACTATCCCAGGGCATACCCCTGACTTCCAAGTCAATATTAAGTTTAGCCAGCTCTGCCTTATAAAGCTCCGCAGCTTTCTTTTCTGCTTCATCCCCGGACATGTAGGTTAAGAGTAGCTTAAAGCCACCATTGGGCAATCCTGCTTGTGTCAACAGTTCTTTAGCTTTATTGATATCGTGCTTGTACTGGAATAGGTTTTCACCATGACCCCAGTGACCAAAAGGTATAGGACCTTTTGCCTGGGTGGCATAATTGCCCATCGAATATTTCACCACATCTTCATAGGGGAAAGCATAGGATAGGGCTTGCCTAACTAGCTTATTATTGAGAGGTTCTTTCTCGGTGTTCAAACAGAAGAATAGGTTTTGGAACGCAGGTGCCTCCATAATTTGCACATTGGCATTATTTTTTAATGCTTCAACATCTTCATAGGGCAGCTCAATGGTTACGTCAGCTTCGCCCTTTTCAACTAACTGACGCCGGGATGAAGTCTCTGCAACTTTCTTAATAATCACTTTGTCGAAATGGTTACCTTCCCAACCTTGCCAATAATCATCAAATCGTGTTAGTACCACTTCTTCACCCATCTTGGTACTTTGCAATTTATACGGGCCGGTACCTGCTTCATTGCCTTTGGTGAACCAATCTTCCGGTTGTTCAGCCACTTTGGGAGACATGATAAAGGCTGCATAACCACAACTGGCAATTAAATCTAAAGGTGCGGGATAACTCAGTTTGAATTCTACTGTATAGTCATCCTTAATATTGATTTCCTTGACAGAATCCCATATATAGGCAGCACCTTGGTTAATTTCCTTAGTTCTTTCAATGGAAAACTTAACAGCATCTGCTTTCATTTCTGTACCGTCGTGGAACTTAACACCTTGTCTTAATTTGAAAACCCAGGTCAAGCCATCCTCGGATTTGCTATACTCTTCAGCTAAAACAGGAATAACTTTGTTTTCCACAGGATCAAACCTTAGCAAAGTTTCATAGATATTATTCATCACTACGATACCATTGGAGAATTCCACGCTAGGATCCCAGTCCAACACTGGCTCACTGTTAAAGGCATAATAGGCAATTTTGGCCTTTTGTGCTCCGGAATCTGCTTGATTGCCACCCCCACAGCCAGTGGTTACAGTTAAAACAAAAGCTATTAACATAATTAATGCAATTATTCTTTTCTTATTCACGAATACACCTCCAGTAAATATTTATTGTTGCTAGACCAATCCTTCCTCCCTTGTCACCCCCATGTACTGCTAACTCAGGGTACCGTTTAACAGCATTTATTTTATACGCATGAATATGTACAACATTTTATACATATACAAAGTTATTTGGTGTATTTCGACAATAATTTTGCAGCGACCTTTGTCAAAATTACAAAAATAAAGCACTTGTTTTGTAAAATAAACAAGTGCTACAACATTTTATGAATTTTAACAGCCACCGATAGCTGTTCGTAAAAGGTTCCTTCTAATCCTTCCATCCCTAGGATTTCTTTGATCTTCGTTAAGCGATAGCGAATGGTATTTTTATGTTGGAATAGTTCCTGGGCGGTCCTATTAACATCCCCATCATTTTCGATATAGGCTAGAGCTGTTTTATACAATTGAGTATTATTTTTATTATCATATTCTTGTATAGGCAGAATAATCTCGTCATGAAACTCGTTAACTTCCGGAGATTCCTTCAGAATAGATAAAATTCTATAGACTCCTAAGTCCTTATAATTGGTTATTTTTTGGCCAAGAACCTTCTCGCCTAAGCTGTTAGCATGGATAGACTCTTTAATACATACTCCAAGATTATCCAGCCCTTTATACTGTCTGCTAACTCCAAGATTATACTCCTTCGCCGATCCTTCAATGGTTTTATTAATGTAGTTTATTTCTGTTATCAAAGAGTTATTATCTGATGTACTTACCAATATAAGAACTCCTGTCTTGTACGAAAGAACCGACCAGGCCGGATGCCCCTTATAGCTTTCCTTAAGTTTTGAAATAATTATATTATATTCTTTGGTCCCGGTACAATAAATGGCTGAGACATATTCAGAGAATTTAGGATTGATCTGATATGCTAAACTCCTGAGATTATGTTTATCCCTTTCTAACAAAAGCTTATCCACTTGCATTTCAATAATGATATTCTCTTTGTTCTGAATAATTAAATCCATAATTTCCGTAATAATCTCTGCATAGGGCAAGTCTTTAGAGATCATTAGTATCGGAAACCTTTTTCTATTTGCCAATGTCTTAATTTCTTCCGGCAGATCGTTCATGTATAGATCTAGTACACAAAGACCACTGGAACCGGATTCTATTAAGATCTTTACGGTGGTTGACAAGCATTCTAGATCATCCTTTACCGCATAAAAACTAGTTAGAAAGAAATCCCCCTCTCTCAATAATTCTTTATAATCTTCACAGTCAGGGCATTCAATGACACTGACCCGTTTAATGATCTTATCAAAACCCTTTTGACCTGCTATTATTTGTGCACCTTTAAGAACATCCAATGTCAGAGCATCCCGTATACTTACACCCATTGCCATAATTTTGTCTCCGTTTCTGTCCAGTTAGTTAAGAGCTAACTATCAGCCATAGTCTCAGTCTCCCTGGTTAGTGGGGAAGTCTTCACACATACGACTAATAGAATATTACATATGGAAGATCAATGCAGGCTTACGCTTGGCATCTGGGAGCTCTGCTTTCGGGTAACCAATGATCATGGGGCACACAACCTTGTAACTATCTGGCACGTTATATTTAGCCTTAAACTCCGGGAAATCACAAACATTTTCTGCATTACCAATCCAACAAGTACCCAGGCCATAGTTCATTGCTGCCAGCATAATGTTACCCGCGGCTAGAGCACCATCATAAACATGCCAGTGAGAACGGCTATCTCCATAAATCACTAATAAACAGGGCGCATTGTAAAACATGTTATAGTTTTCCTTGATCATCGCACTTTTGTACTGCTTCATATAAGGGAAACGGTCTTGGTTTGCTAACCAATGCTGTACTGACAGATCAGAAATTCTTTTAATCTCAGCCTGGTCACGAATTACCACAAAACCCCAGGGCTGATAGCCAGAACCCGTGGCAGCCCTGGTTCCCAGGGTAATTAATTCTTGCAAAACCTCCATTGGTACAGGCTGATTTTTAAAGGAACGTATACTTCTTCGTTGATTGATACATTTAATTACATCCATTTTTATAACTCCCCTAATAATATCTTAGCGTCTTGCACATCCTCTTCCTTTACCTGTATTTGGACAGGCCCTGATATTACATTAAAGCCTATATTTCCTACCCCAAATAATCCTTGGAGCGACTCTCCCTTCGCAAAATACATTATGCCCGAACTTTCCAAAAGGGATTTCGCCACTGCAACCACTCCAAGATCCATTGAAGAAAATACAGTAACTAATTTAACTGGGCCAATTTTAGTCTTTTCTTGCTTTAGTTCTTTAACCAAGGGCACTTTACAATCAGCGCAAAGGGAAAAACCCTCTCTATATTCACATTTACATTTAGGGCAGATCATCGCTACACCCCCCGAATGCTTTTATATCATTATTCAAGAAAACCAAACCCTTTCCCTTTTTTAAAAAATAGTTCATACTATAATAATGTTAACAAAAATAAGGAATAGGTTAGAAAATGAGACAAACTTTATCCCTAAGGGAAAAAAACCAGCAATTTTTGGCTATTTTGTGGCCAATTTTAGTAACCCAAATCCTTCTTTCATCAATGGCTACTATCGATACGATTATGTCTGGCAATGCTGGCACTCGGGATTTAGCGGGAGTGGCCATTGGCTCCAGTCTTTGGATGCCCATATTCACAGGGATCACGGGGATTTTATTAGCCATAACTCCCATTATTGCGCAATTAGTTGGAGCTGGACAAAAAAAGAGAGTCCCCTTCGCAGTTATTCAGGGGACCTATATAGCCGTAGCAATTTCTTTAATTGTTATTTTTTGTGGTTCCCTTGCTCTTAAGCCAATTTTGCATACCATGCACTTGGAACCCTCTGTACGAGATATTGCAAGGCGCTATTTGATGGGGATTTCCTTTGGCATTACCCCCATGTTTATCTATACCATATTGCGCTGCTTTATGGACTCCTTAGGGCAAACCCGGATGTCCATGTTTATTACACTTTTATCATTACCCATTAACATAGGTTTAAATTACCTCTTGATTTTTGGGAAGCTGGGTTTCCCCCGTCTGGGTGGAGTTGGTGCAGGCTATGCAACAGCAATTACCTACTGGTGTATATTGCTAATTGCTTTTTATGTGGTGCACCGTGTTGAACCCTTTTCAGATTATGGTATATTTAATAAAATTCCTGCTGTTTCCTTGTTTCACTGGAAGGAACAACTAAAGTTAGGTATTCCCATTGGCTTCACTATCTTTTTTGAGACAAGTGTTTTCTCCGGGGTAACATTATTAATGAGTCAATATGATACTATTACCATTGCAGCCCACCAAGCAGCCTTAAATTTTGCTTCACTTTTATATATGATACCCCTAAGCATCTCCATGGCCCTCACCATCGCTGTTGGATTTGAAGTAGGTGCAAGGAGATACGCCGATGCAAAACAGTACAGCCTTCTAGGTTTAGGAATTGCCCTAGGCATGGCTGTCTGTTGCGGTATTGGCCTGTTGCTCTTTGGTGAACAAGTGGCAGGTATATATACCAGCGACAAAGCTGTATTTCAAATGGCCAAGCAGTTTTTAATATATGCTATATTCTTTCAACTTTCTGACGCCATTGCTACCCCGGTACAAGGCATACTCAGGGGGTATAAGGATGTTAATATTTCATTTCTTGTGGCCTTTACCTCCTACTGGGTTATCGGCTTGCCCGTAGGTCATCTTCTTTCCCTTTATACCAACCTGGGACCCTTCGGCTACTGGGGAGGACTCATTGTGGGTCTAGCCCTAGGGGCAACCTCTTTACTCTATAGAATGTTTTGGATCCAGAAAAACGCGACAGCGGGGACGGTTCTTGATTGTCGCAATAAATAAATGCGACAGCAAGAACCGTCCCCGCTGTCGCATTTGGGGGGATGTGCCTTGGAAGGTGCAAATAATCAGGTCGTTTTTTACGTTGAGTCTAGTGAAAATGGTAAATTAATTAGGGAGTTCTTAAAATATAAAGACATCTCTGAAAGAGCCCTGAAAAAACTTCGCAATCAGGGCGAAATATTATGCAATGGGGATGCTGTTACCTGGCGTAAGGTGGTTAACACAGGGGATGAAATTACTTTAATATACCCTGATACTCAGGAAAATGAGTATCTTGCTCCGGAGCCCTTAGCTCTTAATATTATTTATGAAGATATGGATATTGTTTTAGTGAATAAACAAGCCGGGATTTGTATTCATCCTACCTTGTCACACCCTGCTGGAACCTTGGCCAACGGCCTAATTTATCATTGGTCAAGGAATAATGAAAAGGCTACCTTTCATGCTGTTAATCGTATTGATCGCAACACCACTGGTCTAGTGCTAGTTGCCAAAAACTCCTACAGTGCACAAAGGCTCTTTCGGCAAAGACAGTGCAGGCAATTAACCCGCTCATACGTGGCTTTGGTTCATGGCAGGGTAGTTGACCAAGAAAAATCCCTTGATCTACCATTGAAAAAGTGTGAGGGAAAAACAACAAAAAGGGAAATATCCGTTGAAGGTCAAGCGGCAATTACCCATTTTAAAGTTCTGGAATACTTTACGAATTGTACGTTGATCCGTCTAATACCGGAAACCGGGAGAACCCACCAAATAAGAGTTCATCTCTCTCACCTAGGCCACCCTTTAGTAGGTGATAAGCTTTACGGCGGACCAACGGACATAATATCTCGCCACTGCCTACATGCCGATAGAATGGCTTTCCTACATCCCAGAACTGGTGAGCCAATGTCTTTTCAGTTGACCTTACCCGACGATATCGTCCAGGTCATTACCTAATATTTAAAATCCTAATTCAAACTATTAGAAGGACTTGGCTTGCGCCAAGTCTTTAGACGCAGGCCGAAGCCTAGTTTGCCCTTATGCATATCGAGAAGTTTATACTTTTCTGATTGCCAAAAAATATGCGACAGGGAGAACCGTCCCCCCTGTCGCATAGTGCTAATGTTTATTGGAAAGAAGTACTCCCCCAACCCCAACATTGTCAGCTTCTAATTCCTTAATTAACACTACAAAGGCCTGTAATGGTATGTTGGAGATATCACTGGCAACTTGGCTTATATTTTGCACCATTTTTTCCTTTTGTTCCTTTGACAGTTTACCAATGTCTATGGTTATAACAGGCATACAAGTCCCCCCTATATTTTGGGTTCTTCTAAGCTCTACTACTCAATGTTTTTTAATAGCTTTTTAAATATCTAGGTGCTTAAAGGTTATCTTTCCCCTTTATCACCGATCTTATCAAGCTCTTCCATAAATGACTCAACTGTTTGGTTAAACTCCTTAGGACGCTCTTGCATCATCATATGGCCAGCTCCAGCTATTATTTTCATTCGAGAGTTAGGTATTTTATTAGCAAGGTACTGACCGTATTTAATAGGAGTCATAACATCCATATCAGCAGATATCACTAAAGTAGGCACCTTAATATTTTCTAGCCTGTCTGTTGCATCAAAAAGGTTACAAGCAGTAAAATCCGCAAAGAATACGGAGGGATGAACACTTTCCATTTCCTCCTTGGCACGTAACAAAGTTGCCGGCTGCGTATCAGTACTGTATAAAAACTTTTCCAATCCCAGAAAGTGTTCATTATTTTTAAAGGTTTCCAGTAATTGCGGCATGACCCGAAGTCGGGAGCCGGTTCCCACCAAAATAAGCCCTGCCAGTTTCTGTGGGTAATTAAAGGCAAAATCCATGGCGATGGCTCCACCCATTGAATGACCCACTAGAAAGAAAGGGGTATCTAGAACTAGTTCAGAAAAATCTTTGATAAATTGGCTATAGGCCTCAATTCGATCCAGTGCATTACCCTCAGACAGTCCATGTCCCGGTAGGTCCAATGCAATGAGCAAATAATCCTCGCTCATATGAGCTAGTTGAAAATGCCAGTTCTGATGACTACCACCTGCACCGTGAACAAAGAGCAGCCCTTGCTTTGGCTTATTGGTGGCAGGTATATTCCTTTGGTAGTGACATTGGATAGAATTTACAGTTATAAAGGGCACTGGTAATTCCTCCTTAAAAACACTAATTTTTAACTTGAATATCTGTATTTAATTTTATAATATGTATAATATTCTATCATCTTTTTCACCAACTACCACCCTTACCATACTTAACTATTTCCTGAAATGTATATTCATTATTAGTGACGAAACTAACAAAATGATTTCAGATTTATTAAATAAAATTTTTTAACCATATAAAATAGTTATAAACGTAAGCAAGATCCATAAATCATAGTATAATAATGAGAAATATCATAATTTGTGACCTATTTTGAATTTTTGAGGACAACTATAAGGGAGGTCTTTTAATGGATATCATTACTTTTAATGATACAAATCCAAATAATGATCAGTTAATAAATCAATTGGGGCAGAATATTCAACATTGTTACCAATGTGGCAAATGCACAGCTGGGTGCCCAGTGGCCTTCGCTATGGATGTTGCACCCAATCAAATTATAAGAATGTTACAGTTAGGTTTGTTAAATGAGACACTTCATACAGAGACAATTTGGCTTTGTGCCACATGTGCTACCTGTTCCACCCGTTGCCCCCGTGGCTTTGATTTAGCGAAACTAATGGATAGCCTAAGATCCCTAGCGCTACAGCAGGGTATTCAACCCAACGGCAGGGGGAGAAACGTTTCTCTGTTTAACCAACTTTTCTTAGATTCTTTGCGAAAATACGGCCGTTCCTACGAAATGGGTATGATGCTCAAATACAATCTTAACTTACACAACCCCTTTAATAATGCTAGGCTTGGGCTAAACATGATTTCCCGCGGTAAATTAAATCTTATGCCTCACAAAATAAAAGGAAGTAAAGAAATTGTAAAAATCATGGAAAATATTAAGAAGTTGGAGATGAAGTAACGTGAAGATCGCATATTATCCCGGGTGCTCTTTACAGACCATGGCCAAAGAATATGACATATCTGCCCGGGTCGTCAGTGAATTCCTGGGTGTGGAATTAGTAGAGATACCGGATTGGAATTGCTGTGGCGCCAGTGCCGCCCATGCTTCCAGTGAGTATCTACCAATAGCTTTATGTTCTCGCAATTTACACATGGTAGAAAAAATGGGTTTGGATGTAACCTCACCCTGTGCTGCCTGTTATCAATCTCTATCCTACGCTAACTGGAAATTGACTGGTGATGCTGATCTACTGCAAAAAATCAACGAGGCCACTGGCCAACCTTATAATGGAAATGTTAAAATCAAATCCTTTATCCAGGTTTTTTCTAACTTGAATCCCGATATAATTACTTCCCAGGTAGTGCAACCCTTAAAGGGCTTAAAAGTTGCAGTCTATTATGGCTGTTTACTGGTTCGCCCCGCCAATGTGGTCGACATCGATGATCCCGAGGATCCTCAGGTATTGGATAACC
Organism: Desulfotomaculum defluvii; assembly: GCF_054657375.1. NCBI lineage: Bacteria > Bacillati > Bacillota > Clostridia > Eubacteriales > Desulfotomaculaceae > Desulfotomaculum > Desulfotomaculum defluvii. Next base: position 25,344 of record NZ_BAAHYV010000001.1, read on the forward strand.
TAATGAAGGCTGCAGGTGCTGAAACCGTTGATTGGACCCATAAAGTGGAGTGCTGTGGTGGTTCTTTATCCTTAACTAATGAGGATATTTCTTTAAAGTTAGTCAATGATATTCTAACCAGTGCAAAAGATGCTGGTGCCCACTGTATTATCAATGCTTGCCCCCAGTGTCATTTTAATTTAGATATGAAGCAAGAAAAAATTAAAAAAGTTTATAACATCGATCATAACATACCTGTTTTTTATTTTACACAATTATTAGGTCTAGCCCTAGGGATAGAACCCAATTGCCTGGGTATCGATCTAGGTATCGCACGATCCATCTTAAAGAGAATTAGCAGCTAAGGAGAAGGTGAAGCTATGAACCGTATTGGTGTCTTTATCTGCTGGTGTGGTTCCAACATCAGTAGTGTCATAAATGTATCACAGTTAGCGGCAACTGCTGCTAACTTTCCCGGAGTGGTTTTTAGCACTGACTACAAATATATGTGTTCGGTTCCTGGGCAAGATTTAATTGTACAGAAAATCAAAGAACATCGTCTCGACAAAATCGTATTGGCCTCATGCTCCCCAAGATTGCATGAACAGACCTTTAGAAAAACCCTAGAAAGGGCCAGCCTTAATCCGTACATGCTTGAAATAGCGAATATTAGAGAACAATGCGCCTGGGTACACGCCCATGATAAGGAAAAGGCTAATGAAAAGGCCCTTGCCCTTGTGCGTCGGGCGGTGGCCAAAGCCACCGATACGGAACCCCTTTATGAAGATAGGATTCCAGTAACTAAGCGAGCACTGGTAATTGGTGGTGGTATCGCTGGAATGCAGACTGCCCTGGATATTGCCGATGCAGGACATGAAGTAGTGCTGGTGGAGCGCGAACCTTCTATCGGCGGTAAAGCAGCTATGCTTGACAAAACCTTTCCAACCCTAGATTGCAGCGGCTGAATAGTTACCCCCAAAATGGTTGCTGTGGTACAGCACCCCAACATTAAACTTTATACCCACGCTGAGATCTACGAGGTGGGTGGCTATATTGGTAACTTCAAGGTACGCATTAAACAAAAGGCTAAATACGTAGACCACGAAAAATGTACAGGCTGTGGCTCCTGTTGGGAAAAATGTCCTGCCAAGGTTAGTGATAATTATAACCTGAACATGGGGGTGCGAAAAGCCATCTATATTAGTAGCCCCCAGGCAGTACCAAACAAACCGGTTATTGATCCCACGGGATGTCGTATGCTTTTAAGCGGCAAATGCGGTGTATGTCAGAAGGTTTGTCAGGCCGGGGCGATTAATTATCAAGATACTGATCAGTTCATTGATATAGAAGTAGGCGCCGTGGTGATGGCTACAGGCTACGATTTATTTGATTGGAGTCGATCCTACGGCGAATATGGTCACGGTAAGTACCCAGACGTTATCACCAGCTTACAGTTTGAACGACTCTTAAATTCTTCTGGTCCCACAGGTGGTAAAATACTCCGACCATCGGACAATAAAGAACCCAAAAGTGTTGTGTTTATCAAATGTGTTGGTTCAAGGGATGAAACAAAGGGTAAATCCTATTGCTCCCGGGCCTGCTGTATGTATACTGCGAAACACGCCCATCAAGTCTTGGAGAAGATTGAAGGAGCCCGAGCCTATGTCTTTTACATGGATGTGCGAACTCCCGGAAAGGGCTATGAAGAATTTTACCAACGTTCGGTGGAGGAGGGTGCTTGTTACATTCGAGGTAGGGTATCCAAGATATATCACAAAGGTGAAAAATTAGTGGTAAGGGGTGCCGATACGCTACTGGGTCGACCAGTGGAGGTTGAGGCAGACCTAGTGGTATTAGCCACAGCAATTGTACCTAGCCTCGGGTCCGACCATTTAGCCAAGGTGGTTGGTTTCTCCACTGATAAAGATGGTTTTTATCAAGAGGCCCATCCTAAACTTAAGCCTGTGGAAACCAACACTGGCGGCATTTTTTTATCAGGTTGTTGTCAGGGGCCAAAGGATATTCCGGATACAGTCTCCCAAGCAAGTGCCGCTGCAGCAAAGGTTATTATTTTGTTATCTAAGGATGAACTGGCTACCAACCCAATGGTATCGCAAATTGATGAAAGACGATGCACAGGCTGCCTAGCCTGCCAGGATGTTTGCCCCTTCAATGCAATTGAGGCCAAGACAATTGTTGATATGTCCCACGGTAAAGAAACACTACGAACAGTAGCTTCCATCAATACAGGTCTCTGTCAGGGTTGCGGTGCTTGTTCCTCTACATGCCGCTGCGGTGCAGCAGATCTAAAGGGCTTTACAAACCAACAGATCATAGCTGAGATCAAGGCCCTATGTCTATAATTTAAAAAAAATGGGGTAAGGCTTGCATTTTTGACGAACCTTACCCCATTTTTGCTATTAGTCATTAGTTATTAGCATAAAAACTCTAGGCGAGAACCTAGATAAATTTTCCGCAGGGAGCAAACTTATAACCCAAACCAACTTTACAAGCGAGCAAGTGCCTAGCACCATTAAAGGCATGAGCTAGTTTTTAGATTAGATTAGCTAAGGGCTAAGGGCTACTGCTACATGCCAAACCCTTTCTCTTTAAGTTTTTCCCAATCAATCACAATAATTGAACCGTCCTTAGCAGTCTTAATTACACCATCTTTTTTTAACTGAGTAATAGCATTGGTTATGGATACACGATGAGCACCGGCAATGCCTGCTAATTCCTGTTGGCTTATATGAATTGACTTATGTTTCTCCTTGCCCTCTGGAGTTTCCGCCAGAATACAATATAGGATTCGAGAAACCTTTTCTACCGTGTTACGAAAAGCCAAGTCTTCGATCTGGCTGGCCAGGATGCGGGATTTAAAACTTAGGGAGTTCAGTAATACATGGGCTAACCCGGGGCTGGCAACAATATCTTTTAGAAACTTACGGTCTATTTCAATGGCCTCAACATCCTCAATGGCTAAGGCACTATATATAGTTGGCTGTCCATGAAAAAATGGTTCTTCCCCAACAAAACAACCAGGAGTAACATAACAAACCGGCTTTTCTACACCATCCGAACTCAATAGACTACTTCGAATTGTCCCCTTCAATACATAATACATGTAGTCACCCCGACTACCCATACCTGAGATGATAGTGCCTTTAGGATACTTTTTCTTTTCACCGATTCTTTGTATAAGGGCAAGATCCTCTTTGCTCATATTTTCGGATCTAAGGAATTGAGCTTTTACCCAGGGTGATGTAGTAAGTAATGCTTCATGTTCCTTCATCCCACTACCCTCCTCCAACGGTTCGTCCACCAGCCTTTATTCTAACACAAGGGGAAGAATCGCCAAAAGTAAAGCCCCACACCTTTTATTATTAATGCAAGGTATTACCTTTTTCTTATTTAATAACACTTGAAACATCTGCAGCATGGTAGGAACTTCTTACCAGTGGGTCTGAAGCCACATATTTGAAGCCCATTTTGTAAGCCGCATCCTTATACTTTTTAAACAGGTCCGGGTGGATATATTCGACAACTTCATGGTGTTTGGCCGAGGGGGCCAGATACTGACCGATGGTCAGTAAGTCACAGTCAACATCCCGTAAGTCACGCAAAACGTTGATAACCTCTTCTTCCTGCTCGCCTAAACCAACCATGATGCCTGATTTGGTGAAGATACTGGCATCAAGTTCCTTGGAGTTTTTCAAAAGTTCCAGGGAACGAGCATAGTTTGCCTTTGGGCGCACAGTGGAATATAACCTAGGTACCGTTTCGATATTGTGATTGAGAATATGAGGTTTGGCATTAAGAACAGTGGCCAGCGACTGACGATCACCCTGGAAATCTGGGATCAGCACTTCTACAATCACATCGGTGGCCCTAAGTTTTTTAATAACCTCGGCAAAGTGGCCGGAACCACCATCCGGCAAGTCATCCCTGGTGACAGAGGTAATGACGGCATGTTTTAGGCCCAACTCCTTAACCGCCTCGGCCACATGGCTGGGCTCATGGGGGTCAACTGCTTGGGTGTGTCCTTTGGTGACATTACAAAAGGTACAATTACGAGTACAGACACTGCCTAAAATCATAAAGGTAGCAGTCTTACGACCAAAACACTCGATTAAGTTGGGACAGTTAGCCTCCTGACACACGGTATGCAAAGACAACCGATTGAGCATCTCTTTGACCTGCTGAGATTTTTCGGCCCCCTGCAATTTCACCCTTAGCCACTCTGGTTTTCGCTTATTCATGGGTACACCCTCCTAAAATATTTTGTAAGTTTTGCCGGTCAATAAGCTCTGCTTCACAGTTGAAAACCCGGCTAAAGTGTGAAATCACCTGATCATTTACCTTCCCAATGTCCTGGGGCCGTCCCAGGATTTTCTGCAGTGAAGTGACACCCCGATCGGTAATACCACAGGGATTAATCCAGTGAAAATGATTTAAATTGGTATTGACATTAAAGGCAAAGCCATGCATAGTGACCCAACGTTTCACCGCACAGCCAATGGCTGTGATTTTCTCCCCGCCCACCCAGACGCCGGTATATTGGCTGTCACGACCGGCTGTAATACCATATTCATACCCTAATAACTGAATAAAGACCTCTTCTAGTTTGTCCACATAAACCCGCACACTTTTACCATAACCGTTTAGATTGATGATAGGGTAACCAACAATTTGACCGGGGCCGTGATAAGTAACATCACCGCCCCGGTTAATTTTATAGATTTTAACCCCTTGCTTTGCTAACTCCACTTCGGGAGTAATGATATTATGACGGTTTTCTCTGGTTCCCAAAGTTAGCGTTGGCGGATGCTGCAACAGGAGCATAATATCCGGCACTTTGTTTTGCTGCCTTAATTGCAGAAGCTTTTCCTGCATGGCTAAGGCATCTAAATAATCTATTTCGCCCAAGGGTGCAACTAATAACTTCAATGTAATATCACTCCTCAACATCCGCCAACAAATACTAGCCGTGAATACTTAAACCGTGAACATTCTCCGCAGCCTCCATAATGGCCTCGGCCAGAGTAGGATGGGCATGGATGGTTGCGGCTAGATCTTTAGCTGTTAGACCATTCTTCACTGCCAAAGTGGCTTCGGCAATTAAATCCGAGGCATGGGGTCCAATGATGTGTATACCCAGTACCACATCGGTTTCGGCGTTGGTTACGACCTTGACAAAGCCTTCCCCTTCACCCATGCTTAGTGCCTTACCATTGGCCATAAAGTTAAACTTACCGGTTTTCACTGGAATTCCTTTATCTTTTACCTGTTGCTCCGTCATACCCACCGAGGCTATCTCGGGGCTGGTAAAAATGCAGCTGGGTACAGCACTATAATCCATACGGGTCTCTTTACCCATGATATCTTCGGCAGCCACAATACCCTGGGCTGATGCCACGTGAGCCAGTTGGTATTTCATAACCACATCACCAATGGCATAGATACCTTCAATGTTGGTTTGCATCTGGTCATTGACCAATATCTGGCCTTTTTCACCAAAGGCAACCCCAACCTCTTCCAAACCCAGATCTTTGGTATTGAGGGTCCGACCAATAGAAATTAAGGCTTTCTCTGCTGTAATGACATCGCCGCTTTCCAATTCTGCTTGAATACCGCCTTGTACCTCTTCTATTTTCTTAATTGATACATTGGTTTTAATATTAAACTTTTTCTTTTTAAATATGGTCTGCATACGACGTGAAATATCTTTATCTTGAATAGCTAAGATGCTCGGTGCTGCTTCCACCATAGTAATTTCAGTTCCCATACTACCATAAATATGGGCAAATTCACAGCCGATAACACCGGCACCAATTACTAAAAGGCTTTTGGGAACTTCAGTTAATTCTAGGGCCTCTTCACTGGTGATGATGGTGGTTCCGTTGTACCCCAGGGACTTAATTAAAGCTGGACTGGAACCAGTGGCAATTACAATGTTTTCGCATTGTAATTCCTGCGTTGTACCATCATTCTCAACCTCTACTACCCCGGGTGCTTTGATTTTAGCAGCGCCATTAAATAAATCTACCTTGTTCTTATTTAATAAAAAATTAATACCGCCCACCAGCTTCTCAACGACTTCGGCCTTTCTGGCCTGAACCTTGCCAAAGTCAACCACAGGGCTACTCACTTCAATACCAAACTCAGCTGCATCTTCCACTGCTTTCAGTTTATCCACAGCAGCAATCAAGGATTTGGTAGGAATACAGCCTCTATTTAAACAGGTACCACCCAGTTTGTCCTTTTCTACCACGGCAACCTTGCCGCCCAGTTGGGCAATGCGGATGGCAGCCACATAGCCGCCGGGGCCACCGCCAATAACCACAGCTTTATAATTCATGCTCTTACCTCCCTATATTTAATAGCCGTTAGCCTTCAGCCATTAGCCATATGTTATTTGCTTTTTACTAACTCTAGGGCTAATGGCTAAAAGCTAATGGCTATAATGGGGGGCAGCAGCCCCCCATTAATAAATAAGTTTTTTACTCTTCTACTTCATCTCCAGCAGCTACACAAAGTGCTCTGTCACCCTGGTATGGTTTTGTGCCTTCTATAACGGTTGTTTTCTTGGCACCCATGGCTGCTGCACCTGGCATCCGGAAGGTGGTTACATCCACAGGCTCGATGGCTGTTTCCACAGGACGCTCCAGTTGGGGTACCCATTCGTAGGGTAAACGGTAAGCACGATAGACCATGTTAGTGGGCATTTTTTCACCTTTATAAGGGCTGATGTATTCCCAAACAATTTCGTATTCGGGGGTAACTTCAAAGATACGTCCATCGGATCCCTCAGTAATCAAGGTGTTACCATTGGGCAAACGTTGGGCACTACTGATGTAAGGGCTGTAAAAACGTTCTGCATCAGTTGGCATCAAGAAACCAGCTTCAGCAGGAGTATACTGCCATACAATTTTCAGAGTGGTGGGATCGATTTCCAGTACCCGGGAGTAATCCCTACGAGCGTTCTTTGCTCCAGTGGGAGAAGCAGGGTTAGGCACACCGTAACCGGCCCAGCCTCCATTATCAAAGATTAGGATGTTTCCTTCCCCGGGCAGACCCTTGGGAATCATGTGAGCATGGTGCTGGCCAATAATCCAACCAATTTTCTTAAGTTCTTCACTGCTATCATAGTTGGGGCCTAATTTCCAAACAATCTTACCTGTTTTCTTTTCAATGATACAAATAATGTTGGTTTCCCGGCCATCAATAATGATGTTCTCGGGATTAAAACGCTCATCCCCAGCATCATAAAATCTGTTGGGACCAAGTACCGACATAGAGTTGATGTGCATCCAGTCACCCATACCACCACCAGAAGTTCTCATGTTGGGGTCACGGCAGAGAATATTTTTTGCTGCTTCATCAAAACCTAATTCATCAAAATGCTCGTTACAAGCCCATTCCCAAACAATATTGCCTTCCCAGTCTACTTCGATAATAACATCATCTAACAATAATTTGTCAGAAATCTTAGGGTTTCTAATATTTTTGTGACAGAGTATCAGAGTGTTGCCTTTGTCGGTTAGCGGCTCCATGCCAGGTACATAATAACCTACTGGGTTACCTTGACGCTGGTAGTCATGGTGTTGTCTAGCCATCCACTGTGGCTCTTCACCGGGATCTTCGATAAATTCGTACTGGTTAAACTTCCAAACAATATTACCATCCCAGTCAACCTGTACTAAGTCAGTCTGATCCTGCATACCAAAGTTATTGTTTCTTTCACCTAGGTGACCAAAAACATAGCCACCTGGCAGCATTTTGTTAGGAAAACCATGCAGCCCCTTCCAGAGATTTACTTCGGTTCCATTCATATCAATGAGCATAGCCCCTACTTCTCTGGCCTGAAAGATGGTATAACCATTCCAACATTTTTTGGGATTGTAAACGGTAACCCCGGTTGGGTATACGGTTGGATAACTCATGTTATTGTGCCTCCTGTTTTACTATTTGATAAAAGGGTTACAGACAATCTAGTATCTATAACTCTTGGTTTCGCAACACTAATGAAACTAAGCATTTGTTTTAAATTCACAGTAATAGCTATAAGGCCTTGCCTATTGTTTCACTGTTTTTATGCCTTTTCAACTTCTACAAAAACCTGATGGGCCCTAGCTGCGGTACGGTAAGGTAACAGTGCTTCGGCAGCCATTGCCTCTACCGCATTAAAACGCTCATCCTTACAATCTTTAGGCTTAAATAATTTAATTAGATAGGGGTTCTTCATACTACCTGTAGCTTCGGCAATGAATTTCGCTGTGTTACCAACTTCCTTAGTAGTCAGGTAGCTAATTTCACCGTCTTCATGAACAACAGGACTAACCGTAGTCTGGAATTTATACTCGGGGAACTTAGTAACCATGGACAAGGATTTCTCAATTTCTGTAGTATCAACCTCCTTGCCTAAAAGCTTACTGTACAGTTCTCTAGGGCCTAAGACATTCATGATCATTACATCCGCCAAACCCTCAGCTAATATTTGCTCTAGGATAGAACTGTTGAGACCATTGGTATCCACCTGGAGCTTCATATTATTGGTTTTTTTAATGTAACGTAAAACTTCTAGGAACCCTTCAGCATCCTCAGGGTTGCCGCCGGAAACGTGGATACCATCCACCCATTCCTTGTGCAGGGTTCCTGTGCTAAAAAAACTATCCAGTTTACCTCCACCGTAAAGATAGGCGACACAGGCACCAATCCCCTGGCGAATGACTCCTACTCCTGTATCGTGCAAGAGAGGGAATTCCACACCGTCGGGACCACGAAATATCGCTTTCCGGTTAGCAGCATAAAACTTTTGAAAAGCCTCTTTACCTTCAGCTTTCATATCCTGTTCTTCAAAGACAATGCCTCGTTCATGCATGAGTTGTTTAATAATCTTGCATCGGGTACAGCCCGTGGCTGTATAGATTGTAAAACTCATCAGAAGTCTCCTTTCATTGTGATTAAAATACTTTGTGCAAGGCACTATTTAATTTGATTTAGATAATCTTCTTTGTTAAGCAGTTCTTTTAATTCATCCAGGTTGCTGGGCTCAACTACTATCATCCAACCTGCGACATAGGGATCTTCATTGACATTTTGGGGAGCTTCTTCTAATTCGCTGTTTACCTCTACAATTTTGCCGCTGACAGGCATGTAGAGGGCAGATACAGTCTTAGCAGATTCTGCTTGACCGAACTCATCGTTTTTACTGTAGTTCTCACCAGCATTTGGCAATTCCACAAAGATAATACTGCCCAATTGATCCTGTGCAAAGTCAGTAATACCAACCTTCACTAAATTGCCTTCAACCTTGGCCCAGGTATGCTCGTGGAAGTAGAAGATATTGTCGATGAAATTTAATTCTGCAATTGGTTTAGTCAAACATCAACATTCCTTTCCGATATCTATTTTTTTCTTTTCTATTTGGGAAAATTATCACTGATTTATTGATATAAGATTAGCATACCGGAATCAGTAAATCGGTAGTGCACACTACTTGTGAAGAAAAACCTAACTAATTTTGTCGTTTATTTGACATGTGTGTCGATTTAGGTTAACTTGTTTAGCTATAGGGGTTGTGTTAATCTAGTTGATATTAAAGGAATTTTCATTATAAAGGTGTGGTTGTATGGATATCAATCATCTTCGATATCTGGTAGATGTGGCCCAAACAAAATCTATCACACTGTCAGCCAAACGACTTTTTATTTCCCAACAAGGGTTAAGCCAAATCATGGTGCGGCTAGAAAACGATTTAAAAGTGCCCCTTTTAAATCGTCATCGTCAAGGGGTTACCCTAACCGAAGCCGGTGAAGATGTGGTGGCAAAGGCCCAGGAAATTCTTCAGAAATACAATGAGTTACTGACAACTGTACAATTTTATTCTCAGGTTGGTCCGCAAAACTTAACCGGAAAATTGTTCATTAGTGTAGTTCCCTTTATCAGCAGCAATTTGCTGCCAGAAGTACTTGACTTATATCATAAACAATATCCCGGGGTGGAGGTTCACGTTCAGGAGAAGCAACCGGATGAGATTATTCAAGATATTAATAACTGTGACATCGATATCGGCCTATTTATTCTGCCAGAATTCCAGTTTAACGAGCAAATTCTTTGCTGTAGCGGCACCTATGAAAAAATCCTAGAAAATGAAATGTTCGCAGTGGTAGCAAGCCATTCTCCCCTGGCAAAAAAGAAAAAATTGACAAAAGCCGCTTTATATCAACAACCCCTTGCGATCTATAATTTTGCAGCTTATCTAAAGATCATCAGTCAAATGTTTAAGGATTTAAACCGCCTAAATATCTTAGTTAAAACTAATTCCGTGGAGCTATATAAAAATGCTATTCTCAATCGTCAAGCAGTGGGTATAACCTCTTCCACTGACACCAGGCTATTAAGCGATGATTCTCTGGTTACCTTACCCCTAGAGGAATCGGTCAAGATGTTCTATGGCTGTTTTATACCTTCCTCTTGCTCAATTTCTGCGGCTGCGGAAGCGTTTATTTCTATTCTCAAATCCCAAGTAAGCAATCTATTAAACCGTAAAAAATAACAAGAAGGCTGATGATGATTCCCTTTAAAGTGGACCCTATGTCAAGGACAGTTTAAAAAAGAGCATTAGGCTGCTAAAAGCTGGTTCCTGTATTGTACAGGGGCCAGCTTTTTTAATCCCCATTGATATCTATGGTTGTTATAGTAATTGATATAGTGGTCAATTAGTTTTTCTACTTCTTGAAACGTATTACAGGTTCGATAATCAATTTCATCCTTCATGTGACCAAAGAAGGATTCTTGTGGAGCGTTGTCCCAACAGTTGCCACGCCTAGACATAGATTGGCCTAAACCATATTTCTTGAGAAGCCTCTGGAACGTTGGACTGGTATAATGGCATCCTTGATCGGAATGAACAAATGCTTCAGAATGCAGTAGTTCACTGTTATGATTTATCAAGTTTTCAATGGTTTTTGTGGCAATATCTAAGGTGATGCGCTCAGATACATGATAAGAAAGAATTTCATTTGTAGAAGCATCTTTAATTGTTGATAAATAGGCCATTTTAGATACACCAAATGGAAGATATGTAATATCAGTTAGAAGTACCTTTCCAGGAATACGCTGTTTGAATTGTCTATTTAAAAGATTGGGAACTACCCTATGTTCTTTTGTGGCTTTTGCCATCCGTCGGTAAGGATTAGCCTTCCTGATTGGACATTTAATATCATATTTACGCATGATTCTTTGTATCCGTTTTCTATTAAACACCAATTCGAATTCCTGTTCTAATACCATTTTTATTGAACGTGAGCCTTTCTTGTATCCATGCTTGTAATAGGCGTTAAGAATCATATCCCTTGCATGGAGGTCTTTTTCTTCCTGTAACTGTCGAGTTTCTTCAGACGACAAGTAATTGTAATACCCAGACCGTGAAACCCCCAACATATCACAGAAATACGATACCATACCCTTCATTTTATATTTTGAAATGGTGTCGCTAATTAACTGAAATATATCACTTGTTGCGAGACTTTTTCCTGTGTTTACCATCCTCCTTTCGATTTTGTCTAACTTTTTTAGCAGTTCTATTTGCTCCTCGAGTAACTTTATCTTTGCCTCCTGGCGGGTAATAATTTCTTCTTGTGAAAGTTCATTAATCCGTGGACGACCGGAATTTTCTGTACGAGTATCTCTTAGTCCTAAGATTCCATCTTCATTATAGGACCTAATCCATCTGTAAGCAGCCTGCTCATATCGTTTTACTCCAATAATATCAATATCGAATCCAGCATCCGTAAATATAGCTCGAGGCAACTTACCCTTCAAGTATTGGTCAATGAACAAACGCTTAAAATCATTGGTGTATGTGATGGAACGTTCAGAAACCTTAGCAACATAGGGGTTTGTCTCCAGTTTTTTGATGTCATCGGATGAAAATATAATTTTGCTCACTTTATCCTTCCTCCTGTTGCTATGATTGTACAAAAAAAGAACCCTATGGGTAAAACACTTTTTTTCAAGTGTTCATTCCATAGGGTCCATTTTACTTATCAGCCTTCTTGTTTTTTCCTGGAAAGAGTATACTTAGGCTACTTCTTCCAAGGACTTACCGCCAGTCCGTTCACCAAAGACTAATACAGTAACACCTAATACAATCAAGAAACCAGAGATTACAGTAAATACGCCACCAAATCCAAATTTTGCATAGATAACCGGTACCATCAGTTGGGACCCAGCCACAGATAATCGTCCCATGGCGTTATGGAATCCAGTGGCGGTATTACGCATCCTTGTTGGATAGGACTCAGCTACATAGGAGAATAAGGTAAAGCTCCCAGCTAAGTTAAAGGCATTCATACCCATACCAATGGCAATGATTAAAGTTAAATTGTTGCCCAGATTAGCAAAGACGGCTGCCAGTGCCGCCCAGCAAAGGGCCATAACCCCAATGGGAATTTTTCTTCCACCTTTATCGGAGATGAAGGAGGAAAGGAAACATCCAATGGGAGCACCTAGAATAATCAGAGAACTAGCAAACAAGGATTGTTCCAAGGAAAAACCCTTTTGTTGCAACAAGGTAGGTGTCCAGGCCATAAACACAAATCCGGGAATGCAGACACTTATAAAGGAAACTAGCAGCACCACTGTTCTTTTAATATATCCTCTACTAAACATTCCAACCAGAACTTCCATTACATTTTCTCTGGGCTGTACTTTCTTAGCTGCTTCACTTAAATCAACCTGACGACCAGTTAGCTCAAACATTACCTGCTCTGCTTCTGCTACCCGTCCCTTAGATACCAACCAACGGGGAGACTCTTTCAGATACTTAAGTCCGAATAAGAAACCAATTAGTCCCAGACCACCCATGTAAAAGATATAGCGCCAAGCATCGGGACTCATCGGAACGATCATCCTAGCGATTACGCCGATCACAGGCATAGCCAGAAAGCCAATACCTGCAGTCATGTTCTGCCACTTCCCCCTGCTTTCTCCGGGAGTCATTTCTGAAATATAGGCAATGGATACAACCATCATGCAAAAGATACCAAATCCGGTAACTGCTCTGGCAATGGCAAAGGTCATTAAGTCGTTGGCAAGTCCGTTCACAATGGAAGCTACTGAGAATATAACAATACTGGCTAAAAATGTTTTTCTGCGTCCAATAAAGTCTGAGATAACACCCCCTAGTAAACCACCTAAGGTCATACCGACAAAGTATAAGGAGGTAATATGAGCAATGTCTTCCATCGAAATGCCCCAAGATTTAATAAGGGCCGGAGCAACGAAAGAAAAGTTGTTGTTATCCAGTTGTTCAAAGAAATAGGCCAAGATAATAATTAAGAAAATACCCATATGATTCCTAGAAACCGGTAAACCATCAAAGTAATTGTTTTTAATTCTGACACCTGCATTTACATCCACACTACTACCACTCAAAGGAATTCCCGCCGGGATACTGGCACTGGCATTTTTCTGCATAAAGCTTATCCTCTCCCTATCTGCATTTATCACTCTCTGATATTGTGATAATAATCTTTAATACAATCTTACACATGAGTCATCCTCGTGACAAACAAACAGTCATTGTGAAGACACAACAAATTCTTGTAATTATAGCTCAAATATTTATAGCACTAATCTATAAAATCTAATGTTTATGAATGACTTTTTATTAAACCCCCAAGATCTTCTGTCACAAAACCGAGGAAAAACATGATGGCAAAGATTATTTACATAACCAAAAAACAAAATTGAGGGTGATCTTTATCACAGACAGTTTAGAAACTATTATGCTATTATTACATATACTAAGTATTATTTGCTACCTAACCATTTATTATTGGGGAGGGAAATAGCATGTTTCGATATTTACTTGCTGTAGATGGCTCGGAAAATTCAAAAAGGGCAGCACAATACTTAGCAGAACTTACAAAGTTACGTGACAAAATGGACATTACTGCAATTCACGTTATTAAGCCAAAACCCGGTAATCAAATCGGGGATACTCCCTTAACCAAAGACTCCGACATTGAACGGGGCTGGCAAATACTAAACGAGCAAACTTTTGAATTTCAAAAATTGGGGTTTCCAATAAAAAAGCAACTGGTTTTTGGAAAGCCAGAGCAGGCAATAATCGACTATGCCCAAAAGAATGATTTTACACAAATCGTTGTAGGTTCCAGAGGGTTAACAGACTTCCGAGGGTTACTATTTGGAAGTGTGAGCCACCAAGTATTGCATCAGTCCCATTGTCCTGTCACCTTAGTAAAATAAATAATCTTTATACTAAATCAACCGGGCACCTTGAGGCCCGGTTGGTATCATGTACCAGAATAATATATAAGTGAGATGGTAGCTTAAATAATGATCATGTATGACGTATATCTTAAAGCACTGGCACGGTAGCCAGTGCTTAATTTTATTAATATTTTTGACCCGCTACTACCCCATAAACTGATGACTAAGGCAATCTATTTCATATATCCAGTTATTATTTTGAGTAAAATGTGGCTTAGTCGAATAAAAATTAAGAAGGGATACTGACTTAATTGTCTAATTATTCAAATAAATGGGTAAAAGGAGCTTGGGTATATGTATAAAATAATAGATGGTCATGTGCATTTATACCCCGAAAGATTAATGAAGGCAATCCTGAACTGGTTTGAAAAACATGAAGGCTGGGATATGCCCTTCAAATGGCCTGCTGAAAAACATATAGAATATTTGCATAATACCGGGGTATCCGAAATTATGGTTATGGCCTACGCAAGTAAAGTAGGCACCAGTCAAGAACTAAATGAATGGTTGGCAAATCTAACGAATCAATACCCAGCAATAAGGCCCTATGCCTGTGTACACCAAGACGATATCAAAAAAACTGAAATGCTTAAAATCTTTTTGGAACAATATAACTTTTACGGTGTGAAAATTCACTGTTTTGTTCAAAGGGTATCTATCACTGATGACAGGTTCAGGGAAGTGTTACAGTTACTCTCTGATCGGGGTAAGGGGTTAGTCCTTCATGCCAGCTCCATGCCGGCTTATTCACCTTTACCTACACCTGATGAAGTAGCTTCTTTGTTAAGAGAATATACAGGAATAAAAATCATGATAGCTCATTTAGGTTTACCAGATTATCATAACCAGTACCTAAAGCTTCTGGATAAATACGAGAATTTATATCTTGACACTGCCTATATCTTTGGCAACCAAAGGTATGACATAATACTTGGTGATAACAATAAGAGTATAGATTTTCTAAAAGAAACCTTAAAAAACTATCCAGATAAAATTATCTATGGCAGTGATTTTCCTATTATGGATTACCCGCCTGAAAAGGCCATAGAGCACATCCGCTCCTTTGGGCTTGGGGAGGAAAGAGAGGAGAAAATTTTCTACTCCAATGCTCAAAGATTTATGGGGAGATAAGTGTCCTGAAATAAACACTGAAATTCAGTAGGGAAATGAAAAGTCCGATAGGTTTAGGGTTTAGCCTTCAGCCCTCCGCCTTCAGCCTTCAGCTTTTTTGCATGTTTTTCCTATGGGTTAGCTGATGGCTGACGGCTAATGGCTGACAACTGAGATTAGGCTAATCTAAACTGAACTCCATGTCCTCCCCGGGGATAGCGCCACTCGATATTATTGTGGGGACAGGCGATGCGGCAGGCACCGCATTCTAGGCAGCCTTCATAGCCCACAGCAATACGACCATCCCTCCATTCATAGACTCTGGCGGGGCAAAATACGGTACAATTCTTTTCTGAACATTTCTCTGCACAGATGGATTGATCTTTAATTACCAGGTGTGATTGTTGGTCAGGTTTCCAGCGGTTTAGATATAATTTATCATCAATGTTAACTTCCTTATCCAGGTACTTCAAACCTTCCTTTGGCTCACTTATTTGCTCCCTCATTATTTCACCGCCCTCCAAGCTTGATATATATCTTTACCCATAGAGTACATGGATCTGCCGCTTAATAGTCTCCGTGCAATAAGCTTCTGTTTGTCCCTTTTACTGGTACCATCCACAGTTAGCATTTCACGTAGGGCCATATTTGCTGCTGGTATATACTGGTTGAAATATTGGGGCCTGTTCTCAAACAATTCCGAGGTATCCTTATATTTTTTCAAATCTGATATTACAAAACTATCTCTTAATTTTTCTTGATAATGAGATAAAGCCCGTTCATTAAATTCACCAATTTCATGGGCTCTAATTATTGCCTCTGCAGCCAATCTGCCTGAGGTCATGGCTAAATTGCTACCTTCCCGATGGATACTATTGACCAACTGAGCCGCGTCCCCCACTACAACAACTCCGTCACCCACCATTTTCGGAATGGCCTTATAGCCTCCTTCAGGAATTAAATGAGCATAGTACTCCACAGGTTCGCCATTCCGAATGAGTGGCCGAACCATTGGGTGATTTTTTAAATTCTCCAGTAGGTCATAGGGTCGGATCTGCCTTTCCCGCACTTGAGAAAGCAGTGCCCCCACACCAAAAGAGATATGTTCCTTGTTGGTATAAATAAAGGATGTCCCAACCATACCCAAGGTACCACTGCCAAAAATTTCAATGGTGGTTCCCATTCCCGGTTCTAGGTTAAATCGTTCTTCAATAACCTGGGAAGGCAGTTTTAATACCTCCATCACTACTAAAGCCACCTGCTGGGGTTGCCATTCTCTATGAAAACCCAGTTCCTGAGCCAACAGTGAGTTTACTCCGTCGGCCAGTACCACAACATTGGCATAAAGGTCCCCGTCAGGGCGAGTGGTCCTAACCCCTACCACCTTCCCATTCTCTACAATGCAGGATTCCACAGTGGTTTCATTAATAATGATGGCACCAGCTTCGGTGCACTTACGGGCAAACCATTGGTCAAACTGACCCCGAAATACTGTAAAGCAGTTATAGGGTTCCTGGGCCCAGGACTGACCTTTATAACTAGTGGTCACCACTGAATCTTCATCCATAAGCCAAAACCTTTGTTCAACCACTGGCCGCTGTAAGGGGGCTTCTTTCCAGAATTCTGGTATTAATTCCTCCATCATAGCACGGTAAAGAACACCGCCCATCACATTTTTTGCTCCTGGGTAGTCACCCCTCTCAATTACTACAACAGCTAAACCTGCTTTAGCCAATTTATAGGCTGCGGCGAGGCCCGCAACCCCGGCACCCACAACAATAGCATCAAATTTTTCAGGCACAGCGAGTCCCCCCTTTGCCCGGCGTGACATCATTAGATTTTTTGTCTTTAAATAATTCCTTTAATGGTTCTATTAACGAAGGTACTATTTGGGTGGCATCCCCAACTATTCCATAGGTACATTCCTTAAATATTGGAGCATCCGGATCAGTGTTGATGGCAATAATGATATCTGAACCACGAATTCCCACAATATGTTGAATAGCACCCGAAATCCCTAAAGCAAAATAAATTTTGGGTGCTACGGTTACTCCAGTTTGACCCACCTGATATTTAGGTTCAATCCAACCTGCCTCCACAGCAGCCCTGGACCCTCCTACTTTGCCACCAATGGCTTCAGCCAAGCTAAAGCAGGTTTTACGGAAATTTTCCTTATCCCCTAACCCACGACCACCAGCAACAATAATTTCTGCTTCCTGAAGGTTAATCTTGTCCCCTTGATCCTTGACAATCTCTAAGACCTTAGTAAGCATATCCGCTTCGTTTAAGGTTATTTCTGGTTTGATTAGTATACCTTGCCGCCCTGTCACCGGGTCGGCCATCTTCATAACCTTAGGACGAACCGTTGCCATTTGGGGACGATGATTTTTAGAAACAATGGTAGCCATAATATTCCCACCAAAGGCAGGTCGAGTGGCTAACAGCAAGCGTTTTTCTAGATCAATATCCAGCACCGTGCAATCGGCTGTTAATCCAGTAGCCAGTTCGGTAGCCACTGCTCCAGCTAAATCCCGCCCAGTAGTGGTGGCACCCATTAAAATAATTTCCGGTAAATACTGCTGAACTAATTTGACAAAAACCTGCATATAAGTTTCAGCACGATAATAATGAAGTGAAGGATTATCTAAAAGGTAAACCTTATCTGCTCCATACTCATATAATTTTGCTTCCAACCCACTTATTTTATAGCCAAGTATGACACCAGAAAGTTCTACCCCTAGTTTATCTGACAATCTCCTCCCAGCCCCTAATAATTCTAAAGAAACTGGTGCAATCTCACCTTCCCTTTGCTCAATAAACACCCAAACACCCTTATATTTAGCCAAATCCCCAGTTAGTTGGGCCGCCACTTGGGAATCCTGGTTTTCCAGAGGGCTTGCTTCTGCAGGCGTGTTTTGAGTTCCTAATTCTTTAGAGGTATCCACTTGTTTGGTGGCCAGTTCTAGGGCAGCAACTGGGCAAACCCCTACACATTCACTACATTCTGCACACTTATCCTCAATAACTTGACAAACTCCATCTTCATTTATAAAAAGGGCCTCATGGGGACAAGATGCTATGCATGCCTGGCAACCCATACAGGCAGGTGTTACTTTGACAGCCATGTGAACCACCCCTTATAGTTTTTCAAACTACTTTTTGAGATAATTTTTGAATTAAAATATCAACTACATTCTTGTCAGAACCTTTGAGTATTTCCCCTTGACCCCTTTGTGACGGGGCAAATATTTTGGCAACCGAGGTAGGAGAACCCTTAAGCCCCATCTGAGTAAGATCTGCATTAAGATCTGATGCTCCTAAGATAATTGGCTGGTAACGAGCTGCCTTTAACAAATTTGGTAGACTTTCATATCTTAACTCATTAATTTCTTTCTCCACTGTAATTAAACAGGGTAGTTTTGACTTAACCACTTCATAACCATCATCTAGTTTACGATGGACAGTTATCTCTTTCTCATCAATGTCCCCTACTTCAATATCCTGCACATAGGTAAGTTGTGGTATGCCCATCCTTCTGGCAATGCCTGGACCAACCTGGGCAGTATCTCCATCAATGGCTTGTTTCCCACAAAAAATCAAATCAATTGGTTCTCGACGGCTAATCTCTTCAAC
This sequence comes from Desulfotomaculum defluvii, assembly GCF_054657375.1. Taxonomy (NCBI): domain Bacteria; kingdom Bacillati; phylum Bacillota; class Clostridia; order Eubacteriales; family Desulfotomaculaceae; genus Desulfotomaculum; species Desulfotomaculum defluvii. The sequence goes on from NZ_BAAHYV010000001.1 coordinate 44,367, forward strand.
ACCCTTGGCCAAAATATAGCTGGTGGCCAAGGTATCTGAACCGGCAAAGGCCCGATCACTTAAGAGATAGCCTTCATCGGCCCCTAACATGATACATCTTTTAATAACCTCTACGGCAGCAGGAGGCCCCATGGAAAGAACGGTAACTTTTCCTCCAAAACGTTCTTTAATCCTAACAGCCTCTTCCACTGCATGGCTATCATAGGGGTTGATAATGGCTGGTGCACTGGATCTGTCTAAGGTATTTGTCTCGGGATCAATGCGAACCTCTGTCGTATCAGGAACTTGCTTTACACACACCAGAATATGCAAATCAATCACCTCTCTTGATGTATTGAATAATTTTTTTAAATATTATGAATTAGGTATTTAAAAACAATATTTTTTAAACTTTATCAAAGGTTGAACTGTTTAACTGTTAGATTTATCACACTTTCGATAATTTACGACATTTTTTGACTGACTTTATTACAATTAAATATTGATATAAAATCATTATGGGCAAAAATAGTCAATTATTTCCTAAAGCAGTCAATTATTATTCTTGCCAGATTCTCAAGAAACATTGCTTTAATTTTTCTTGTATAAGAATAATTGGCATTTTTTGACTGCGAAGTGGGGAAACTTGACTATGAAAAAATTATCATAAAATGGAGGCACTATGGGTTTATATCAATTCCAGGTCTTTAAAATGGTAGCTGACAAGAATAGTTTTTCTGGGGCAGCACAGGCACTATTCATTTCCCAACCAGCTGTTAGTATGCATATTCGATCATTGGAAGATCATTTCAAAACAAAGTTATTTGAGCGCACCAGCCAACAAATTACCATTACCCATTCTGGTCTTATTCTTTATGGATATGTTGATAAAATTCTAACCCTTATTGATCAGGCTGAAAAAGACATCGCAAATTTTACAGGCCACATCCAAGGACCCCTATCGGTGGGAGCTAGTTTTACTGTAGGAGAATATGTAATACCAAAAATTCTTGGTATCTTTAATAAGGAACATCCACAGGTTAAAGCAAGACTATTGGTTACCAATACTGAGCATATAGTAACCATGGTTTTAAAACATGAATTGGACTTAGGCTTGGTTGAACACGGTGTAGATGCCCAAGAATTAATTGTCACCCCCTTTATGCAGGACGAGCTTATCGTTGTCTTTTCGCCAGGTCACCCGCTGGCTAACCGAAAGATTATCTCTATAGAAGAGCTTATTGGCCTTCCTCTGGTTTTGAGGGAATTGGGATCGGGAACAAGAAAAATAGCTGAAGAACGCTTAGAAGAGATGGGAGTTAATCTAACTGCTTTAAATGTGGTTATGGAATTGGGTAGCACTGAAGCTGTTAAAGAAGCTGTGGAGGCTGGCTTTGGTACCACCGTCCTTTCCAAATGGGCCGTACAAAAGGAACTAAGATTGGGTACACTGGTACCAGTTAAGGTTAAAGATATGCCTTTACATAGGGAGTTTTATCTAATTCATCACAAGGATAAATTTAAACCCCCGGTGGTTGAGGAATTTATTGATTTTCTTTTTGACTACCGACGCAAATACTCCGATACCTTAATGCCATAAAAAAGACAAGGGTCCTTTGCGTGACGCAAAGGACCCTTGCCTTTTTTATATACCCAGGGTAAAAACTAAGGTAATACTAAACACTGCCATAATTAGAGAGGCAACTAAACCGACCACAAAGGGCTTAATTCCTACGGTCTTCATATCACTAAAGCTAGTTAACAAGCCAACACCTGCCATAGCCGTAACAATTAAAAATTTAGAAAGGGTCTGGGCATTACTTAAAAAGCTTGTCCACATTTGACTATTCAGCCAAATAGTGTCACCGAAGGTACGTAAGCCTGCCATAGCTAGAAAACCCACTACAAACCAAGGGAAAATTCTAAAATAGTTTACCTTTTGACCTTGGCTACCGGCGACATTTCTTTGTTTCCTGGTATAGATTACACCCAAGATCAAAACAATGGGAGCTAATAAAACGGTACGGGTTAATTTAACCACTGTAGCAATTTGCCCAGCGGGATCACTGTAGGCAAAACCAGCGGCCACCACCTGTGCTGTTTCGTGAACGGCAACCCCTGCCCAGGTACCGAACTGCATGTCTGTAAGCATAAGTGCTTTACCAATTAAAGGGTATAAAAATATTGCCAATACTCCAAAAATTGTAATGGTAGCAACAGAAAAGGTAACTTCCTCATCCTTTGCATCGATGGCTGGAGATGCTGCTACGATCGCTGTACTACCGCAAATGGCTGTTCCGATACCGATCAGTGTAGCTAGTTTATCTGGTAAACCCATTTTTCTACCAAAGAGATAGGTTATAGTAATGGCAAAGGTTACACAGATGACAATAATAATTAAAGCCTTTGATCCGGTAGTAACTACTGTAATAAAACTTAATCCGAGTCCTAGCAAGAAAATAGCTGCTTTAAGAACCTTTTTCATGGCAAAATTTATGCCTGGTTCAAAAACCTTATTAACACCCAGGGTATTTTTGACTAACATTCCCAGGAGGATAGCAATAATTACTCCACTAATGGGTTTTTGACCTCCGATGACAATGCTCTTGTGAATAAACTCTGATGTGTAGGCAATGATAAATGCTAGGATCATTCCTGGAACAATACTATTTCTTATGCTTATATCCTGCTTCATAAGATCAAACCCCTTCTGCCAATTTTTCTGCGTCGTTTATAGTTAAATTCTAATGTGCTCAGTAATTAAAGTAAAATACTTATAAATTATGAGACTCATAACCATTCCCTTATGACAGAAATTTAATTATATTCAGAACTCATTGAATTCTATTCTAAACAAACAAAAAAAGCAGGTGGTTAATCCACCCGCTCCTTACTAATTTGCATATTCACTTATTAATTCAGCACCCCAAATTGACGCCATTAAAGTCTTAGCAGTTTCATTATCTGGCTCAGCCTTTAAAATCTGCTCTAAAAACTCTAGGGCCTGCTTTGTCTGGTTGCTTTTTATAGCGTTATTTATTACTTCGCTGAGATATAGTTGTTGTTTAAAATAGGATAATTCCTGATATTTTTGAAGCCAAGTAGCTAACTGAACACTTACATTGTCGGCTAATTCAAATCTACTGCCGGACTGCAAACCAAAGAAAATACTTAAGGCAACAATTATTAACCAGAAATAACCCAGTGACTGGTTACTAAAGAGAAGCTCGGTTACCACTACTAGTCCTAAAAACCAGCAAAAGGTATATAACAATCGTTTCACTCTGCCGCCCCCTTGTGAAAACCCTTTCTTTCATTATAGATAATAATAAGTTATTCATCAATAACCAATTATAACCACCTATCGTTAGAGTTGACAGGGAGCTAAGGGGACGGATACTGCTTATTCAAAAAGCCGTGGAGTCCCCCACGGCTTTTTTGATAAATTATCTATTTTGGCCGTTACCGGCACCCATGCCTCCACCAAATCCACCGCCGTTACGCATACCTGCTCCAGCTCCTTGCCCTTGACCAAGACCAAAACCTACACCATATTTTCTGCCTATTTTGCCATTGCCACTGCCATCACAAGTAGCCTGATTGTTTTTAATATTATTGTATATTTCATCTGCTTGTTCCTGGGTTAATTGACCATCCTCTACTCTTTGATCAAGTACTACTTTCTTCTGTTCCAGACTTTGTGCTTTAAATTCTTCAAGGACTCCGGCTTCCTTAGCAATGGTACCATAGGTGTTGCCACCAGAACGTTCCTGATTTACATCTGCGATTGATTTTCCTGTCAATTGGGCTACAATTTCAGCTGGTGCCATTGCTGTAGCTGCAAAGGCAGCACCTGTAACTCCCAATATACTGGCCATTGATACAACTACTACTAGTTTCTTTAAACTTTTCATCCGTCACACGCTCCTTTTTTATATTTGGTACTCCTTATGTTTTTATTATAAGAAGCAGTTGTGATAGAAGTATGATAGAAAACTAAAAGAAGGGTGAAACTTAATTAAATGTTTTTTTGAGCTCAAACCAGAAGGTTGTGCCAACTTCCCTTTGGCTATTCACACCATAAGCAACCTGGTGAACATCTAGGATGCTTTTGACAATGGCAAGCCCCAACCCTGTTCCCAGTATTCTTTTATCTCTTGTTTTTTCCGCTTTGTAGAACCTCTGCCAAATGTGACTAAGCTGTTCCTCTGGTATACCGCTGCCTGTATCCGATACCTCAACTTTTACGGTCTCCGGCAAGTCATGCACTGAGACCGTAATGATGCCACCTCTAGGTGTATGGTTAAATCCATTAATTATTAGGTTAAACATGACCTGCTCAATTCTCGCTTCATCTGCTTCCACAAATCCATCACTAGAACCCCGCAGTACAATTTGTACACCGGTTTCCTGACTTAGCACCTCATAGCGGCTAACCACGACTTCAAGGGTCTTCCATATTAAGAAGGAGCTTTTATTAAGGGTGACATAGCCGGACTGGAGCTGGGAAAGATTTAAAATATCGTCCACTATTTTGCTCAGACGCTCTGTCTCTTCAATAATTATACCAAGCTGCTTTTCTCTTTTTTCTGGCACGTCCCCGCTGACATCCCGTATGGTTTCCGCATACCCTCTAATCAGGCTTAGGGGAGTTCGCAGTTCATGGGATACATTGGCAATCAAATCCTTTCTCAGCTGTTCTACCTTAGCAAGCTGTTTTCCAAGATAATTAATTGTTTCTGCCAATTGGCCAATTTCATCCTTGTTTCTATCTGTTATCCTGGGAGAAAAATCCCCAGCCGCCATTTGCTCCGACACTCGCTTGATTTCTAATATCGGCCGGGTAAAAGTTTTCGAGATGATAAAGGATATAATAATTGCAGCAATGAGTAGTATAAAAGTAATAATAATTAACTGTTTCTTTAAGATTAGGGCTGTATCCTCCACCGGTGCTAAAGGCATGTTGATCAAAAGTACTCCCATTATTTGTCCAGAGTATTTGACAGGAAAGCCCAGCAGCATAAACTTGTTCCCGAAACGAGGGTGAGTCAAGGGAACAGTAAGTTCCTTACCAGTCAGAGCTTCCTGAAAAGCATAAATCCTAGCATTATTTTGCAACATTGCCATGGGGCCATTGGTTGTCGAACCAGTTAAGTAGACAGCTTTTCCCGCGGAATCCAGCAAATCAATACTCAGGTTATTACGAAAGGCAAAAGCGTCCAGCTTATTTTTAAATTCACTTGTCATGCCACCTTGATCAAGCATTTTGACGAGTGAAACACCTTCCTCTTTTATTGCAGATATTCTCATATTGTTATAAAAGCTTTCAAGAAATACAATTTGAAAAAACCATAGGAGTAATAAGACTACTATTACCATCGCCATCATGCCAGCCCAAAGTTTTATGCCAATACTTTTCATCTTTTGACTCCTACTTCAAATTTATAGCCTATCCCCCATACTGTTACGATGAATTTACGATAGGGACCCAGACTTTCCCTGAGCATTTTGACATGTGTATCTACAGTTCGGTTGTCCCCTGTAAAATCATAACCCCAGATCGAATTTAGAAGTTGTTCTCTAGAAAACACCTGGTTAGGATTGTGCACAAAGTAGTTCAGTAATTCGTATTCTTTAGGCGTAAGACTAATTTGCTTTTCATCAACATAAACATTTCTCGAGTTGAATTCTATAACTAAACCTTCATGGTTAATACTTTCACCCCTAAAATTTTTAGGACCAGCTAACGAACTTCTTCTAATAATTGCCTTGATGCGGGCAAGGAGTTCTTTCGGACTAAAAGGTTTTACAATATAATCATCCACACCTAACTCAAAGCCAAAGAGTTTATCATACTCCTCCCCTCTGGCTGTCAACATAATAACAGGAACGTGAGATATCCTCCTGATTTCTCTGCACAGGCTCCAACCATCCATTTTAGGCATCATCACATCGACAATAATCAGTGAGTATTCCTGTTGTTTAAAAAGCTCTAAAGCCTCAATACCATCTGAGGCTTCATCAATATCATATCCCTCTAAAATTGTATATTCCCGAATCATTTCCCTAATTCGTTCTTCATCATCTACAATAAGAATTCTTGACTTTTCCATACCTCCACACCTTCTTTGTGAAGTTTTGCCTATAATTATAGACTTAAATTGTGATAAAAGTATAAAAACTAGACTCTTATTTTTAAAGTATATTTTGGAGTATTCATAAAGTTTGTTGACTCGCATGAAAAACCCTCATAAAATAGAAGCTGTAAAATGAATAATCATTCATTTTATAGCTTCGTGAGGTGATTCTAAATGGCCTACCGGCAAACGAATAAAATAACAGAAAAATTACAGTTCAAAAAAAAAGAAATACTAAAGGCCGCCCGAGAAGTTTTTGCAGAAAATAGTTACCAAGGAACATCCATTAAAGCCATAGCCAAAAAAGCGAAGATTGCCACCGGGACCTTTTATCTGTATTTTACCAATAAAGAAGCCCTTATTAATATGATTGTTGAAGAAATGTTTCATGAGCTCCTGGATTATATCAAGAAAGAACGGGCATGTTTTACAGACAGTTTTGATAAACTGCAGGCTTCCATGGAAGCCTGTATTAAACTTTTCGTTAAAGAAAAGAACATGGCCAAAATTCTCCTTGTCCAAGTCCCCGGAGTTAACAATGCCTTTAATGTTAAGCTCATTGAAATCGAAAATGAACTAATCAAATTAACCAAAGAAGACCTGGATGAATTAAAAAACCAGGGCAGAATACCAGCTGAGGATACCTTTGTGGCTGCCCTAGCCTTTGTCGGAAGCTTCCGCCAGGTGATTATCAACTGGTTAAGGGAAGGAAAACCAGAGAACTTAGAGGAATCCTTTGCAACATTAATGGAATACAATTTGAGGGGAATGGGGAAACCGGATGCCAACAGTTGATTATCTTTCAATAAAATCTCTAAGTGTCAATTACCTACAAAGGGGAAAGACAGTCACTGCGCTGAACTCGGTTGATCTAGCACTTTCCCATGGTAAAACAGGCGTTATCATCGGACCCTCAGGTTGTGGTAAAAGTACACTTTTTAACGTATTAGCAGGTCTAAATACCCAATATTCAGGCAAGGTGCTGATTGATGATAAGATACCCCGTGGCGGAGGGGAAACAGCCCTAATCTTACAGGATTACGGGTTACTTCCTTGGAAAACGGTCTGGGACAATGTTACTTTAGGGTTACAACTAAGAAAAAAAATACCTCAGGAAATCCAAACCCAAACAGAAACAATGTTGGACAAACTGGGTCTTTTACCACTGGCCAAAAGATACCCAGCCCAACTAAGTGGCGGTCAAAGACAACGTGTGGCCATAGCTAGGGCTTTAGTTTTGGAACCAAAGCTGCTGCTCATGGACGAGCCCTTCTCATCTTTGGATGCCCTGACCCGGGAAGAAATCCAAGATTTTCTTTTGGAAATCTGGCAGGAAACTCAGTTGACCATTTTATTAATCACCCACAACATTGAGGAAGCGGTCTTTCTTGGCCAAAGAATCTTTGTTATGTCACCGGGTCCAGGACAAATCATACAGGTAGTAGAAAACGAAATGGCCGGAGACTACGACCTGCGGGGCAAGGTCCCCTTTTTAGAAAAGTGTAACTTCTTGCGTTCATTTTTGCACAGGAGGGAAAAGTATGCGGCAGGCGTTTAAAATTACAGAAAAGACATTTCCTTTTCTCTCCTCATTGGTCATACTATTGCTACTGTGGTGGCTACTTGCGATAGGCTTAAAAAGCCCAGCAGTTCCATTACCACTGGATGCTTTACAAAGCTTTTTTGAAAGTGTCCGGGGTGACCTCCTAACACATTTAGGGATGAGCCTTTATCGGGTGCTCTTGAGCCTAATTTTGGCCACAATATTGGCTGTACCACTGGGAATTTTCCTAGGAAAGAATCCGAAAATTGATACCAAAATGGCGCCAATGCTTTACTTAACCTACCCTATTCCCAAGGTTGTCTTTATGCCTATTTTCTTAATTATTTTGGGAATCGGTGATAGTTCAAAAATTCTTTTGATTACTCTAATTACCTTTTACCAAATTTTAGTGACCACTCGGGATGCAGCTAAAAATATGGAGAAGGAATATATCTTTTCCTTGAAGTCTCTTGGTGCCAGCTCTTGGGACCTCTACCGCCACGTTTATCTGCCTGGTTGCCTGCCAGCAATTCTAACCTCCCTAAGGCTGGGCTTAGGTACCGCCATGGCAGTACTCTTTTTAGCTGAAACCTACGCTACTCAAACAGGCATTGGCTTTTTTATTATGGACTCCCTAAGCCGGATGAATTATGAAGAAATGTTTGCAGGTATTATTGCCATGGGCTTAATGGGATTTATACTTTACTTAATATTGGACATAGCGGAAAAAAAATTATGTTCCTGGATTCACCTATAGCATACGCAACACATGACTGTATTTGACAAAAAACGCCTGAATCAACTGATTCAGGCTGCTTATTATTACTTAGATTTTTCCCACTAGGTAACCGAAAGAAAACAAAATGCTGAAAATTAAACCCAAGCGGGCGGTACCAGCTAGAGTTGCATTGAGGGGCCGCCCCTGCTTTGTACGGATGTCCTGGATCAGCGGCAGCACAAAGGGCAAGGATAACCAAGAACAAAGGACCCAGGCCCCAGCGAGACCCTGCAACCACATGATTAGAGGCACGGCATAGGAAGCAGCCACGAGCAGATAATACTCCCACTGGGTACCCTTTGGACCCAGGCGAACTGCCATAGTTCTTTTGCCTGTCTTTTTATCCGTAGATAAATCCCGCAAGTTATTAACTACCAAAATTGCTGTGATTAAAAATCCCACTGGTAGGGACGCCCACCATGCCGCAGGACTGACAGTTCCGGCCTGAACATAGTAAGTACCACAGACCGCCACCGGGCCAAAGAAAATAAAAACAAATATTTCACCCAATCCATTATAACCCAGCGGAAAAGGACCTCCGGTATAGGCAATGGCCGAGATGATAGCAGCAATCCCCAGAGCAAGTATCACCCAACCACCTACCCAGGTGAGATAAAGTCCTAGGGCAAAGGCAAAGGCAAATACTAGCCACATCCCCCCCATAACCTGTTGGGGTGTTAAGAGGCCAGCCTGAGTAACCCGTAGAGGGCCAGTTCTCTCCTTGGTATCAACACCCTTTTTGAAATCAAATACGTCATTGGCTAGGTTGGAACCGATCTGCAGCAGCAGTGACACCAGTAGAGCCGCTAGGGCTGGAAAAAAATCAAAAACCCGATCACCAACTGCCAGGGAAGCACCTACTATGACTGGCCCCATGGCCGCAGGCAAGGTTTTAGGACGTATGGCCAGCATCCAAATTTGAAAACCACTTAGATTTTCTGATTGTGACATGTAAAACAATCCCCTTAAAAACCGTATTGATCAATATAGTTTAATGAAATTCGTTTTTTTATGACATTTTCCTTCTCCTAATAAAAAATGACTAAATTTGTTACCCTTGGGACAAAGCTATTGACTTTCTAAAAAGGAAATTTTAAGATAGGATCAATAAATGAATCGGTGTTCATTTTTTAAAAATTTAGTTGTTGGATAGGAGGTTCTAAAGGTGGCATTGGGAAAGAAGTTTAAAACAATGTTTTTACTGCTACTGACTATCGCTTTATTGTCAGGCTGCACACAGGAAAAGAAAACGCCTCAAAAAGCAGAACCAGAGCAATTAAAAATTGGCGTTTTACCCGTTGAGGACATTATGCCGATGCTGGTGGCGGAGAAGAACGGTTATTTTACTGAAGAAAATCTTCAGGTGGAATTAGTTCGCTTTCAAAGTGCTATGGAGCAGGGTAACGCCATGCAATCAGGTCAACTGAATGGCATGAATACAGACATGATCGTGGCCACCATGATGAAAGATTCCGGGTTGGATCTGAAGATGACATCTTTCACCCTTGGAGCAAGCCCCCAAGAGGGGAAATTCGCTATCGTTGCAGCACCAGGGTCTAATATTCAGACACTACAAGATCTAAAAGGTAAAAGCTTGGGTATTTCGTATAATTCCATTATTGAGTATGTTTCCGATGGACTGCTAAAGGATGCCGGTATTGAGCCCTCTGAAGTCAAGAAGGTTTCTGTGCCTAAAATCCCCCTGCGCATGGAAATGCTCTTTAGTAGTCAAATTGCTGCCATTACAGTACCTGACCCTATGGTAACCTTTGCTGAGTTTAAAGGTGCAAAGGTGATTGCCCAGGATACCACCCACAATCTTTCCCAGGCAGTAGTAATTTTTAACCAGAAAACTCTTGATAACAAGAAAGGCGCCGTGGCAGGCTTCTACCGAGCCTATGCCAAAGCAGTTAATGATCTAAACAATCACCCGGAACAATATAAGCAATTACTGGTAGAGAATGTGAACATCCCTGAACCAATTGCTAAGGATTACAGCCTTCAGCACTACCCATTGCCCCAAGTCCCGACCGAGAAAGACGTTAACAACATTCTTCAGTGGATGAAACAGAAAGATTTATTGAAAAATAATTTACAATATACAGATTTAGTTCAAAAAATTTAAGGATTTTTTCACGAAGAAGGCTGCCACCATTCTAGGACGCAGCCTTTCTTTGCTCCACAAAGACCTTCTCTTCGGGCAACGTAAATTCCTTAATACTCCGCGTGGCCCATTTGATATCATTAGCTATCACAGTAACATACATAAAGGCATGTAAAAAAGCTGCTCCGGTCATTCTGGTATGCCATTTGTCGATAAAGATGCTCAGTTCTTCCCAAAATTCATCACTAATGGGTATGGGTTTTGGTTCTTGTCCTTCAATAACATAGAGATAGAGATCATGATTTAATCTTTTAAAAGAACCAATCCCTCTTTCTAACATTTTTAAAACCAGGGTAAATTCACTAGAAATAGGAGGATCGCCCCTTTCTGCCCGCCATTGAAGTCTTTGCTGAATTGCACTATATATTTCCTGGCTTTTATAAAACAGTTTAACATTCAAATCCAGATATTTTTCCCAACGTTCTTCAACTTCCAAGGGCACCATATTTAAATAACGGTTTTGTTCTCTATGCAGTTCAAATAAATTCCTTGTGGTTCTTAGCAAATCTTTAATTTCATCTCTTCTAATTTTAAACTCCTCATTATCCATTGGTTGTAGTGTAATAAAACCCCTCATTAGTTGTTCAAAAAAGCTCGCTGTTTGTTTATTAAAATTACCTAAGTGGGTTAATAAACTATCCTTATATCGAGGTTGTGGTAACAGGTTATTTACAACGAGTGCTGCCCCTAGCCCAACAAATATCACATAGGAGCGCGTAAGGGCGTGGTTAAAAAAGTCATGCTGAGGTGCACCTAAGACAAATATCCCGGCCACAATACCCATGGACAGCCCTTGTTTCATGTTGAGCTTTACATTGGTGGTAATAATGAGAATGGTAGCCAATCCCATAATGATCGGATTACTGCCCAGTAGATACCCACAAATAACTGCAATAATTACTGAAATAATGTGGATGAAAACTTGATCCAAGGCATTTCGAAAGGATCGATAGATGGAAGGTTGAATATTCATAACCGCTGATACAGCGGCAAAAATACTCGGTTCCAGTTTCAACAGGGAGCAAATATATAAAGCTAAGGCAACTGCTAGGCCAGTCTTTAGTATTCTTGCGCCAAAGGGACGCCCTTTACAGATTTTCATCTAATTCACCTTCTTAATTATGAAAATACAAAAAGGTACTGAAAATTTTCAGCACCTTTGCTAAACTTGTATTCCGTTTTTTAAAGCATAACACTTTACGTTTCTATTATCAACTAATACGTCGATGAATACAATATTTCTGAGGTAGGGCTTTACCTTTTTCTATAACTATCAGCTGGTCACCTAAATACTCTGCTTCTTCTTCATCATGTGTTACTAATATAAAAGGAATCTGCCAACTCTGATGTAGATTTTTTAGTTCTTCCCTTAGGCAAAGCCTAGTATTCTTATCCAAAGCACTAAAGGGTTCATCTAATAACAGCAACTTTGGACGGATGGCCAATGCCCTAGCCAAAGCCACCCTTTGTTTTTCACCGCCAGATAACTGCCGAGGGTAACGATTTACTAAATGACCTACACCAAAGGACTCTAATAACTCCATAGGATTTAAATATGTGTCTGCTGCTGCTCGCCGGCTTTTTAAGCCGTAATAGACATTTTCTTTAACAGTCAGATGAGGAAAAAGGGCATAATCTTGAAATAGGTAACCAATGTCCCTGTGCCGAGTTGGCACATTGATATTCTGTTCTGCTGAAAATAATACCTTGTCATTAACTTTAATACTGCCTGACGATGGCTTCAATAATCCCGCCAAGCATTGTAAGATTGTTGTTTTCCCTGAACCAGAAGGACCTAAGAGCACCACTATTTCATTATCCGCCTTTAGTATTAGCTCAAGATTAAAATGCCATAACTTCTTGACCAAATTAACTTCTAACAAGTGCTCACCCCCTATCGACCTGCCTCCTAGACCAACGGTTAACCCAAAAAATGACCAGGAAACTAAAAACTGTAACAATAGCCACTAGGGTTCTGGCAGTAGTGTTGTCACCTGCATCCACAGCAAAGAAAATAGCCACTGGAATGGTTTGGGTCTGACCGGGTATATTACCTGCCACCATTAAGGTAGCACCAAATTCCCCTAACGCCCTAGCAAAGGCTAACACTAACCCAGCTAATAAACCCGGCCAGGCCAGGGGCAGACTGATGGTAAAGAAAATCCTCAGTTCACTAGCTCCTAAGGTTCTTGCTGCCTTCTCAAAGCTTACATCTACACTTTTAAATGCTGCCTTAGCACTCTGATACATCAAGGGGAAGGATACCACAGTGGCCGCCATTACCACCGCCCACCAGGTAAAAATAATAGTTATCCCCACTTGGTCCAAGAGTTTCCCCAATATACCGTTTTTGCCTATCAGTATTAACAAACCATACCCAATCACCGAGGGGGGCAACACTAAGGGCAAGGTTATGCATGACTCCAACAAATCCTTGCCAGCAAAGTCCCCTCTGGCCATGATTCTGGCTAAGGGCACCCCCAGGCAGGTAACAATAATTAAAGCAATCACTGCTGTGCGTAGCGAGAGGATAACCGGTGACCAATCATAAAGTTCAAACATAAGCTCCCCTCTTTATTTATTTCTTATTTTAAACCCGTATTTTTTAAATATATCAGCTGCCTCACCACTGGCCAAAAAATCTACATAGTCTTCAACTGTCTTTTGTTGCTGTGTTCTTTTGATAATAGCCATTGGATATACAATGGGTTTGTGAGTTGCAGTCGGGGCAGTAGTAATGATTTTACTTCCTTTAGCAATCAATGCGTCCGAGCGATAAACCAGCCCGGCATCAACATTGCCCGTTTCCACATAATTTAATACTTGGCGGACATCCTTGGCCAAAACCAGTTTAGGTTCAAGTTTATCCCATAAATCAAGGGAGATTAAGGTTTCCTGCGCATATTTTCCCGCTGGCACAGACTCAGGAGTACCAATACTGACCTTACCAACCTTCGGCCCGGTCAGGTCTGTAAAACTATTGATTGAACTGTCTTTGCCAGCAATTAGTACCAATTCATTTTCCAAGAGATTTAGCCTTGAATTTTCAATGATTAGACCTTTCTCAGACAGGATATCCATTTGCTTTTCACCTGCGGATAAAAAAAGGTCAACTGGAGCACCTTCTTCAATTTGCTTTTGCAAAGTACCGGATGCCCCATAGTTATAAGTAATCTTTACTTCAGGATGCTGTTTACTGTATAACATTTTTAATTCTTCAGATGCATCTCTTAAACTGGTCGCTGCCGAAACAATTAGCTTAATCTGCTCTCCCCTAGCTTGGCTTCTTTCTTTAGTTGGCTCCTTGCCACAGCCTGTTAGACTCCCAACTGTAACCAATAGGATACTAAATAAAATTAACATTTTCTTCATTTATTTTCCCCCTACAATGTAGAACCATTACTTGGGGCAAAAGCATCGCTTGCAAAGTTATTTATAGGTATTATATTTGTCCTATTTGAATTTAATTACAATTAGCGGCTAATGTAACATACCTAATTAATTCCTGTAATTTTTTTTTATTAGCATTTATTTTAAAGCCCTTAGCTTTCTGCAATACCTTTAATATTTCTTCATAAGATGTATTGCCAGCCCTCTCTCCCAACCCCAAAATTGTAGTGCTTAGGTATTTGGCTCCGGCTAATTGGGCCGCGAGAGCATTGGCTGTGGCCATGCCAAAATCGTTATGGGCATGCATTTCTACCTCTATTCCTGTTTCCCGAATAATCCGGGCAACTTTTTCCCTGGTGGTGAAGGGATCCAGTACGCCTAGGGTATCGGCAAAACGTAGGCGAATGGCTCCTTCTTTCCTGGCCACTCTAGCAAAGGAAAGAAGAAAATCCATATCTGCCCTGGAAGCATCCTCCGCACCAACGGATATGGTGCAGCCGGATGCTCTGGCAAAATAAACAACCCTTATTAAATTATCTAGTACCCAATCCCGGTCCCTGTTAAACTTATATTTGATCTGAATATCCGAAACTGGGGTAGAAATATGCAGGTTTTGTGCTCCACATTCCAGTGATGCCTTAACATCTTTTAGAGTAGCCCGGTTCCAGGTAGTCACTCTGGCCCTTAAGTTTTTTGATAAAATCTGATAAATAGCATCCTTTTCCAACTTGCCCATAATCGGAATTCCCGCCTCAATCTCATAAACTCCTACCCGATCCAGTAAATAGGCGATGTGGACCTTTTCTTCTACAGTGAAGGCTATTCCAGGTGACTGTTCTCCGTCTCTCAAGGTCGTATCTACAAAGCATACCTGTTCCATCCAAGCCACTCCCCTTGGCAAGAGTTTACAACGTACAACTCTTTTTCATAATTGCTATCTTTACCTCGTTTTGACCAATTACCTCCGTCCTTCTTTCCAACTGGTTCAGCAAAATCTCATTTTCCAACCAGGGAGGAACATGGTTACATATGATTTCCAGGGAGTAGTACTTCCCCTGACGCATAAAAGGCAATAATACCTGTTTTGAAGTAACACCCAAGTTATTTTCTTGAATTTCTTTGATGGAAATACGGTAGCAGCCACTGAAAAACTCTACCGGAGTAGGTAAGCTAATGCTATTCTGTACGCTGGGTTTTCTTTGCTCTTCTTCCTCTTTGTCCAGTATATAATCTAGAAAGTCCAAAGGATTACCCTCAAACTCCCAGATGCTGCAGCCATATTTTTCTAAGGTAAAGTAGGGAATACCCGTTACCTTACGTCCCACGAATGTTTTACAAGTACCAAGAAAATCAATCAGTTCAGCCATCATTTCACGTAAAGCTTTGATGTCAAAGTTATCTCCCATAGAAAAAGTTTTTTCCCTGACTTTCTGCCAGAGGTTCTGATTTCTTTGATAGACAATAACTTTACTATTTTGATAAAGATCCGTGATCTGTCCGTTATAACCTATACATACCGCTATTTGCTTAGCCATGGGAATTCCCCCCTTTATTCAGGAGCTAGTTAATGTTTATAATGCCAAACGTTTTATTACATTTCCCCCTTCAATGTGTCCATCCATTATCTCTTCCACATCATCCGGGCTAACACCGCCATACCAAACATTGTCTGGATAGACCACTACGATGGGCCCCTTTTCACACAAGCTGAAACAGCCTGTATTCGATACAAATACTTCTGAACCTAAATCCCTCTCTCTGATTTCTTCCATAAAATTCTCTACAATTTCCACAGCAGCCTTGCTATTGCAAAATCCCTTAGGCTGACCGTTCACCCGGGAGCTAGTACAGACAAAAATATGATATTTGGGTTTAAGCATTAGATCCATCCCTTCTTTTAATATTATCTTTAACTAGTCAAAACTGTAGGGCATAAAATTCTTGGGATCGATCCTCGTTCAACATGCCAATGGCATCAGCCCTGCACTGCTTGCAGTGGCGCATTTGCTTCAGGTCAATTTGACAGATGTCTCTCATTTGATTCAGCTCTTTGATATCTGTAGCAGGAAGATTTGCAAAGGCACTGCCCGCTGTAGGGATCAGAGGCATAATGTTAGTCATAAATGCCCCCAGTTGTTTTACTCTCTTTACCACATCCGGAATCTCCTGATCATTGATGCCTTTGATCATTACCGTATTCACTTTTACTAAAACTCCTTGCCCAGCTAGATATTGGATACCTGTTTGCTGATTTTCCTTTAATATGCTTGCTCCCTCTATGCCTGTATATTTTTTCCCTTGGTAATAGACGTGGCTATATATTTTAGCTCCAGTGGCCGGAGTAAGGGTATTCATGGTGACGGTTACATGTTTGATTCCCAACTCAACAATTTCCGGGCCATAATGAGGCAGCATCAAACCATTGGTAGACAAACAAAAGATCATCTCAGGGTTGGCTTGCTTAATTCTTTCAATAGCCTCCCGAGTCTTATCCCAGTTGGCTAGGGCATCCCCCGGGCCTGCTATACCCACTACACTGAGGTTGGGTATTTTTTCTTTGACAATGATAAATTTTTGTTCTGCGGATGTCGGTGTTAATATCTGGCTAGTTACACCCGGTCGGCTTTCATTTACACAATCATACTTACGGTTGCAATAGTTGCAGCCTATGTTGCACTGGGGTGCCACAGGCAGGTGCATCCGAGCATACTTATGATGAGCTTCCACAGAATAACAGGGATGCCTATGGGTTTGTTCCATAAGATTGGTTGGTTGATCACTATTTAATTTCTGATTGCCTGAACATAACATGCTGCTCACCACAACTTTCTCTTAAATTTCCTGACTTTCTTACTCCTCTTTATAGAACATTTGAACCATCGTTTTCCGGTAATGTTTATGTTTGTATTCCAGCAGAGTATTGGTAATCCGATCTAGGAATTGGGTGGTCCCTGCGTAGCCCACTGAGAGCAGTCGCTGCCCACCGGTCCGATCGTGAATGGGGAAACCATACCGAACCAAAGGAATGCCCTCCCTTTCAGTCAGAAACCGTCCATCTGAGGAACCAATGGCAATATTCGCCTTGCCCCTGCTTTTCTCACGAATGGTTGTAAAATCCGTTTCCGCTAGCACCGTACACCGTATCGGGGAATTGGCCAGCAACTTCTCTAATAACTGTATCAATTTAGGGTTCTTGCTTCCGGTGGCCACTACTACCGGGTAAATGCCATTTTCCAGGCAGATTTTGACAACTCCGTAGATATTTTCTGGTTCACCGAAGATAACACTGCGCCCAAGGGCATTATATTTGTGAGAATCAATCATACAATCCAGCAGTCTTCCCCTTTCTTGTTCCAAAGAAGTAGGCAGAGCAGTATCTGATAACTTTTGCAAAACATCCATAAATAAATCAGTATTTTCAACGCCCATAGGCAGGGGTAAGTTATAAAGGGCTACACCAAATTCCGTTTCTAAATACTTACCTGGAGACATACCCTCCTCTACAGTAAATCCCAATTGAATGGTGGCTAAGGCCCCGCCCATAGACTCAATAGCACTTAACCTAGTACCTCCTTCAGCCATTTTGCTGTAAGGCCTCTGATATGGTCGATCCATGATATCAGAGAAGTCTGGCAACAGAGTGTAGTCCATCTGAAACAAATTAAGAATACGCTTGATCTCCCGGATATCCGCCGGACTAATATTGGGTACGATAACATTGACTTTGCTATGTTTTTCGGTTTTACGGGCTAGTTGAGACACAATTCTTTTTAGAGTAAACCAGTAGCCCTCCGCGTGAGTGCCACCGTACCCTGGACTATTAACCGTTACTATGGGTAAATCACGATATCCCTTTTCTTTTAGATACTCCTGGCTGATCCTATCGATATCTTCGCCAATGGTTTCAGCTAGGCAGGTGGTTAGGATACCAATCAGCCCCGGCTGATAGGCTTTGATAATATTGTCTAGGCCCTGTTTTAAATTCTTTTCCCCTCCGTAAATAGTGCCTTTCTCATTTAAGGAGGAAGAGGCCACATCAACAGGTTCATTAAAGTGCTCGGCCATATGCCTTCTCATGTAAGTGGCACAACCTTGGGAGCCATGGATAATTACCATACTCTCCTCCAAACCTTTAAAAGCTAGGATACCTCCCATGGGCATACACATGTTACATGGGTTTTCATTGACATCGCGGTAGTTTGTTAAATTTTTAGCTCTTTGCACAGACCTCTTCCCTCCTTAAACATATTGCCAAACTGGGGAGCAAAGTGTAGTATAAACCTCTTTAGCCAGGTTTACCGCTCCAACAAACCCACTCAAGGGGTGCTTACGGTCATGATTATGGTCGATAAAGGCAACACCCAATTTGTAAGCCAATGGTCTTTCCTTAACACCACCCACCAGCAAGTGTGCTCCCTTCTTCACCATAAACTTTTCTAACTCTGAAGGGTTCGCATCGTCCAAAATTACTGTTCCATCATCCACCAAATCATTGATGGTATCGTATTCTTCCTTTCGACCGGTTTGAGTTCCAATCATTACTACATCAATGCCAATCTCTCGAAATTGTTTTATCAAGGAGATTGCCTTAAACCCTCCCCCTACGTAAATAGCTGCTTTTTTTCCCTGCAGCCTTTGACGATACCACTCCAGTTCCGGCTCCACACGGACCCTTTCCCGCTGCACCAATTCTTCTACCTTGGTCATCATCTCTGGATTAGCAAAGTGACTAGCTACTTTACGCAAGGATTCAGCCGTATCTTCTAAACCCAAAAACGAAATGTTCTGGTAGGGTATTTTATACAAGTCCTTCATACGTTCCGCCAGATAGATCATCGAACCTGCACACTGAATAATATTGAGTGACGCGTTTGGGGCATTTTTTAGTGCCTGATAATTTGAGTCACCGGTAAAAGCCACATTAACCGTAACCCCGATTTGCTTGAGATAGTCTTTAATAATCCAAAGCTCACCGGCTAAATTGAAATCACCCAGGTAGTTCAACGTGTTCCTTTGAGGAACCACTGTGGATTTATCTCTCTGAATTAACCGAAGCAGTGCGTCGCAGGCGGCTCGATAGCCAGCAGATTTATTGCCGGCAAAACCACTGGATTGTACGGGAATAACCTCAATTTGATGTCTTTCCGCTGCAGCCTTACAAGCGGCTTCTAAATCATCTCCAATTACCCCAACAATACAGGTGGCATAAACAAAGACTACTTTGGAAGGGTATTTGGCAACTAACTCATCAATGGCCTGGGCCAATTTCTTTTCCCCACCAAAAATAACATCCTGTTCCTTTAAATCGGTGGAGAAACTGTTGCGGTACAACTCTGAGCCACTGCTGAGGCTACCCCGAATATCCCAGGTATAACTGGCACAACCGATTGGGCCATGTACCAGATGAATGGCATCCGTCACCGGGTTTAAGACAACCCTGGCCCCGCAGTAGACACAGGCCCTCTGGCTGACACAACCCGCTACACTGTCTGTGTCACACTTTAGCTGCTTTTTTTGCTTCCCTTTAATAATGATGGAATCTTCCCGTTCTTGATAAACCGAGTCCTGTAATACTGCTTTCGGCACATCCGTCACTCCTTTCAATGCATATATTGGGTCAGAACAGGAGGCCAGCCTAAGGCCTCCTGGTTCAGTTACATAACCAATTCAAAATCCTGATCCTTGGCATTACGGTCAGCTCTATCCAGCAGGGCGTTACTAATCATTTCCAGCAACCTCATAGCCCCTTTATAACCCACCACTGGCAGGTAGGAATGAACACTCCGGTCAAGAATCGGGAAGCCCAAGCGAACGAAAGGAACATCCTCAGCTCTGGCTATATATTTACCGTAGGTATTGCCGATGAGCAGATCAACTGGTTCATTCTTGATCCACTGGTGTAGTTCAAAGAGGTCACCAGCAGCCTTAACTTTTCCCTCTATCCCTGCCTCACCTAGCATGGTCTTAATTTCTTCTTCAAAGTTTCCAAGCATTGTACCAATGGCACCCCCGGTGGCGGGAGTTCCGGTCAAGACATGGATTGGCTTCATGCCCAGACTTAATACAAACTCTGTCATGGCAATAACGATGTCTGGGTCACCAAAGATAGCCACTTTTTTACCATGGAAGTGGAAATGGGTATCGGTCATAATATCTACTAACTGTCCCCTTTCCTCTTCCAACTCATAGGGAATATCCACGGTAAACTTGTTCATTAAGGCCATCAAAAATTCGTCCGTAGCCTTAATACCAATGGGTGTTTTAATGATAACCGGTGGCACTTGGCACTTTCTTTCCAGTTGATTAGCAGCATCCCCTGAGGCATAACCGCCTAAGGCTATGGTTACCTTGGAGTTCCCTGTATCAATCAGCTCAGATACAGTGGTTCCACCTTTAGGGAACATTTCGTATTTTCCTGTCATAGGGGTATCCACAACTCCCGAGGTATCAGGGAACATAATGGACTCAATATCCATGGCCTTGACCATTCTTTTTATTTCTCTCATGTCCCCAGGGTTAACAAATCCGGGAATGATATTAGCCTGTTCCTTCTTGGTTTCTAAGGTTGCCTTAGAAAGATAGTTAACCATCCCCTTCGTCATATTGGAAAAGCCCGTTATATGGGAACCCTGGTAACTGGGGGTATTAGCATGAATAACCACCTTTCCATCGGGTACTTCAGAAGTTTTAATAAAGGTTGGCAGGTCATCACCAATCGTTTCAGACAAGCAAGTGGTATGCACAGCCATTACGTCAGGGTTATAAATAGAAAACACGTTTTTAATTGCTGCTTTTAAGTTGGCACCACCACCAAAAACTGAGGCACCTTCAGTAAAGGAACTTGTAGAAGCCATAATCGGATCACGAAAATGTCTAGACAGGTGCATCCGGTGATAAGAGCAACATCCCTGGGAACCGTGACTGTGGGGTAGGCACTTGTGGATGCCCAGGGCAGCATACATGGCCCCAATTGGTTGGCAGGTCTTGGCGGGATTTATCACCCCACCGGTACGATTTTTAATTTCCTTAGGCGTACAATCTAACATGTCGAGCATCCTCCTTCCTCAATTACTCCTTCAAGGAACGGCTTATTTTTCCAGGGAGGGGTGATAAAATTCCAGGTTGGTGTAATAAAACCCATTGTTACATCTTCTGCAAATTTTACTGCACCCTTAAAGCCTGCATAGGGACCGCTGTAGTCATAGGAGTGCAGCTGTTTGGCTGGAATGCCCATCTTTTGCACAACATACTTATCTTTGATACCCGAAGCAAAGATATCAGGCTTTAGCAGTTTGATAAATTCTTCAGTTTCATAGTGGTTCAAGTCATCTACGATGAGATGGCCTTCCTTCATTTCCACATTCATACCTTTGTAATAACTAAGGGGAATCTCATTTTTTAATTTTTCCATGCGTTCCGAAGAAACCTTAAGTTTAAATCTCCTTTGGTCTGGCTCTACGTGTAGGTCCGGGATATTCTTAGTATCAGCATCTAACTTGATATCTGGGATTACCTCTCTGCCTTCATAGTCATCCCTATGGGCAAACTCATAACCGGCCAGAACAGTTTCAATACCTAGTTCTCCAAATAACCCCTGATAGTGGTGACCTCTCGAACCACCCACAAAGCAAAAGGCTGTTTTTCCCTGGCAAATCCTTTTGTATTGCTCCATAACCGGCTCAACCTCAGCCAGTTCTTTAGCGATAATCTCTTCGGTTTTTTGTATTAATACCGGATCTCCAAAATAGATAGCCATATTTCTCAGAGAATCAATAGTTGCCTGAATACCGATAAAATTAACCTTTAGCCAGGGTGTACCATATTTAGTTTCTAACATCTCTGCAATATAGTTAATTGAACGGTGACATTGCACCAAATTCAATTCAGCCACGTGGGCATTCTTTAATTCCTCATAGGAACCATCCCCGGTCATTACGGAGATTACTGTATAGCCGATTTCTTTAAGTACTCTTTCAATCTCCCAGCTATCACCGCCGATATTGTATTCCCCCAGCATATTGATTGGATACTTACCAGGGGCTTCTTCCCATTCTCCTTTGCCGATGACTCTATCCATTAAAATATTATTGGCAATATGGTGCCCGGCTGACTGGCTGACACCCTTGTAACCTTCACAGTTAAAGGACATCACCTCAATTCCGTGTTTTTCTTGAGCTGCCTTGGCCACCGCCCCCAAGTCATCCCCGATCAGACCCACTGGACAGGTGGCTGAAATGGTGATGGCATTGGGTTTGAAGATTTCCATTACTTCATCAATCATTCTAGTCAGCTTTTTTTCCCCACCAAAGACAATGTCGCTTTCTTGCATATCGGTGGAAAAACAATATTGTAAGAAGTTTTTTTCTGGATCACTAGACTCTGCTTTGTTGCGTCTGGTTAACCAGGAATAGTAGCCACAACCAATGGGTCCGTGGGTTATGTGTACAATGTCTTTGAGTGGGCCCAGTACAACACCTTTACATCCGGCATAGGCACAGCCGCGGTTGGTAATAATACCGGGAACTGTTCTTGTGTTGGCTTCAATCTCTTGACGGGCCTGCTCCTGATCCTTAATGATAATATGTTTTTTACGGTTTCTCTTTACTTTAGCCGGGTATTGACTTAAAATCTCCTCCAGCATTTTTTCATTAATTGCCACTTGCTGCACCTCCTCTAATCTGCTTATTTAAATGGCCGCATTTCCTCGTTCTCCGGTTCTCACCCGAACAGCATCCAATATGGGTCCGACAAATATTTTGCCATCTCCCTTGTGCCCCTCTTTATTTACTTCAATAATGGCATCTACGACCTTTGGCACTTCATCATCATGAACCAAGATTGTTAGTAGGCGTTTAGGAATTAGTCTTGCTCCCTCTGCCAAACCGTCGGCCAAAATGCCACCGATTTCTTCCGTAGTTCCCAATTCATTGAGAATGGAAAAGTCTACTTTCATTTTGCCCCGTCCCATTACCTTCATGGCATGCAGACCACAGACACCGATATCGGCTAGTGCTTTTTTGGTGGCATTGACCTTATTCATACGAATAATAGCTATGATTTCTTTCATCAAATCATCCCCCTACAGGCCCTTAGTGCCGCTGCTGATGGTATAGGCTTCCTCCACAGGAGTGACGAAAATTTTACCGTCACCAAAGGCTCCTTTTTCACCGGTTTTAGCGTATTTAGAAACGATACTGATTACGTCATCCTTATCTTTTTCTTCCTGAACCACCAGCATTAACATTTCCTTGGGGATTTCGTCGTAAACAACTTCTCCCACCTTAACCCCTCTCTGCTTGCCACGACCAACTACGTCCATTTTTGTTACAGCAGGAAAACCAGCACTGTTTAATTCGGCTAAGATTAGATTAGTTTTTTCTGGTCTGACAATGGCTCTGATCATTAACATAAATTTCACTCCTCTATTAAGTTTCTACTTTGATTAATCCAGAATGCCGTGAGCCATTAATAATTCTTCCAGACGATCCTGGGTCATTGGCTTGGGAATAACAAACATGTCATTCCCGTCAATGTTCTTGGCCAGGGTTCTATACTCATCAGCCTGGGGTTGGGTTGGGTCAAAGTCGATTACTGTCTTTTTGTTGATTTCTGCCCTTTGCACCATGTTATCCCTGGGAACAAAGTGAATTAATTGGGACCCTAACTCTTTGGCAAAGGCGGTCAGCAGTTCAAGTTCATTATCAACTTTCCGGCTGTTGCAGATGATACCCCCCAGCCTTACACCACCGGTGTTGGCAAACTTTTGAACACCCTTAGAAATGTTGTTGGCCGCATACAGTGCCATCATTTCACCAGAAGCTACAATATAAATCTCCTGGGCTTTACCTTCCCGGATAGGCATTGCAAATCCACCACACACAACGTCACCTAATACATCATAAAAGACATAATCCAGGTCGGGAGTATAAGCTCCTAAGGACTCCAATAAATTAATGGAGGTAATAATTCCTCGACCAGCACAACCTACGCCTGGCTCAGGTCCACCGGATTCAACACACTTGGTATTACCGTAGCCTGGAAGCAGTACATCTCCTAAATCAATGTCCTCTCCTTCATCCCTGAGTGTATCCAAAACTGTTTTCTGGTTTAGACCGTGGAGTAGTAGTCGAGTTGAATCAGCCTTGGGATCACAACCTACTACCATTATTTTTTTGCCAGCTTCCGCCAGCGCAGCCACTGTGTTCTGAGTAGTTGTTGACTTACCAATACCACCCTTACCATAAATCGCGATTTGTCTCATCATGCTTCCTCCTCTTCTTTTTCAGTGTTTAAAGAAAAGAGGCTGCCAGAAACCAAATACGGTTTCGACAGCCTCAATGCCACGATTACATCGATGTAATATATAGGGAGGGTTTACTAAAAAATTAAGGCACCGGTTGTTTAACCGGCGCCTTCGCCCTCATGTCTTGATACGTCTGTGTATCTTTTGAATTGAGCTGATTATAGCATCTAAAAAAAGTAAATACAACAGGTTATGGTCATGAATACAGTACACTAACAATTTTCGAAACTTTCAGTATTAATACTTCAGCCATAACCTGCCCACATCATCATAGTTCCTTATTTTCAATGTCCTTCTAAAATCGAAGCCGCCTAATATTTTATGGATAATGGTATGCTAAGGTCTTCTTAGTTGACCGCGTATTTCCCCACCGGGAAAGTTTTGGGTGTGTACATTGACGTAAAATTCTTCCGGGTTGTTAATGATATCATTGACTAATTCTTGGCTGGCTAAATTACACCCACTCGAAGTCCACGTGGTCTCATTTGGTTCAAACGAAAGAGGAACTACAATTGGGCCATTTAGTCCAACCGGAGCTCTATGAATATGCGCCCCAGTTGGGTTTGAAGAAAGATTAAAGACGGATAGCTCCCAACAAACCTCACCTTGGGCTTCATTCAGGGTAATTATCGCAAAACCTGTGGCATTCGTTGCAACTGGTGGTACTTCCTCTACACCGGTTAACGTAGCGATTCGCAACTCTGGCATAGTCAGTAATGCTGAAACCTCTGATTTGATTTCCATTAAACCAAAGGTATCACTAAATACAGCCGATTCAATAGAGCTGATCTCTGATTTGATTTCTGGTAAACCAAAGGTTGGACTAAAGATGCCACTTTCAATAAGACTTACCTCAAGCTTAATCTCCTTTAGTCCTTTGACTAGGAATCTGAGAATATGTTCGCAATCACTAAGCTGCTCCTTTAAGCCACAAAGGCATTCATTAATATTGTTTATTAAATTCGGATCAAAACAACATTCAAATTTATCCTCGCAATCTCCATGTCCACAATGCTTATCACAATGATTACCCCAAGGATCACAACCATGTCTTTGTTCTTGGTCTTTATTTTTCTCTTTGTCATTATCATTTTTCATAGTATATACCCCCTTTATTTGCCATAATATGACAATGCGTAGGCAAATGTTATAACTTTAGGGGGATAAATAAATTAATATAATGGTCGTCTCTATAGAATAATACTTACAGAGGCTTAGTTCCCATATGCATAGCTGCCACACCACCATCATAGGCTTTTACTTTTATATCTACCAGACCTGCCTGGCGGAACATTTCTGCTAATTTCTCCCGACCAGGAAAATCCTTTGCTGATTCCTGTAACCAGGAATAATGCCCGTACTTCTTTGCCAATAGTTTACCTAACATCGGCATGATATAACTAAAATAAGCATAATATATTTGTCGAAAACCTGGGATTGTCGGTTGAGATGTTTCCAAGCAGACCACCTTACCACCGGGTTTAACAACTCTGCCCATTTCATTCAATACCTGCATGTAATCGGGAACATTACGCAAACCAAACCCTATGGTTACAAAATCAAAGCTATTATCGGCAAAGGGCAGTTCCATGGCATTGCCCTGAATTAACGAGACATTACTTAACCCTTTGGCTTTTACTTTTTCTTGTCCAACTTTAAGCATGTTTTCACTGAAATCCAATCCATGTACTTTACCTGTAGGACCAACTTTTTCAGCAAGTAATATGGACCAATCAGCAGTACCACAGCAGACATCCAAAGCTTGCTGACCCCTTTGTACATTCATGCGCCGCATGGTATCCTTGCGCCAAGCTTTATGTCGCTTAAAACTAATTACAGAATTCATCACATCATATTTACCCGCAATATCTTGAAAGACCCTGTGTACCCGCTCTTCTTTCGATTGCTTGATCATAATCTACCTCTCTTATGCATGTTTTCTTAATTATAATTATAACATTTTTATCCCACACAGAATCATATCCCTACTTCTCCAGCGGGGCTTTGTTACGAATAATAAATGTAATCTCACCATTTTTCATAACTTATTTTGATATAGAATTTTTTATCTCTATTATTTAAATTACAAATATTTCTAATACCTCCAAGAGATTAGTCTAGAAATTAGATGAATTATTTGCTAAAATACTCTATTGTAACCTTGAAATTATTACTAAGGATATCCATAACCCATTACTGAAGAACAGAAGTAACATCTGGAAGGTGTTTTGCAAATATATTATAGAAGGGGATTGGGAGAATGAATCGTTCTGACGCAATGCGTGATCAAGAAATCGGTAGTCTCTTATTAAAATTTTCTTTGCCTGCCATTGTAGGGATGTTGGTTAACTCGCTATACAATATCGTAGATAGGATCTTTGTTGGTCGTGGGGTAGGATCTTTGGCAATTGCAGCAACCACAGTTGCTTTTCCTATTATGATAATTCTCATGGCTGTTTCTATGCTAATAGGGGTTGGTGCAACTGCCCTAATATCAATTCGTTTAGGAGAGCAGAAAAAGGAAGAGGCAGAAAAGGTTGCAGGTAATGCAATGACTATGCTGATACTGCTG
The DNA here is from genome assembly GCF_054657375.1 of Desulfotomaculum defluvii. Taxonomy (NCBI): domain Bacteria; kingdom Bacillati; phylum Bacillota; class Clostridia; order Eubacteriales; family Desulfotomaculaceae; genus Desulfotomaculum; species Desulfotomaculum defluvii. The sequence continues at coordinate 71,233 of NZ_BAAHYV010000001.1, forward strand.
CCGGCAATCTTTGCAATCTTATTTTTGCTTTTTACAGAGCCTATTTTAGTGGCATTTGGTGCCAGTGAAAATGTACTTCCCTATGCCCGGGACTTTGTCTACATTATTATGTTTGGCTCAATTTTTGGTTCCATCAGCATGGGTATGAATAACTTTATCCGGGCAGAAGGTAACCCCAAAATGGCCATGAATACACAAATACTTGGGGCTTTAATTAATATAGTTCTAAACTATTTCTTTATTTTTAGACTTGGCCTAGGTCTTAAAGGTTCTGCTTTGGCCACTGTAATATCCCAATTTATCTCCTCAGTCTGGGTATTGAGTTATTTCTTTACAGGTAAGAGTCTGGTTAAGATTAAAACAAAGAATCTTATGCCACAATGGCCAATTTTATTAAGCATCATGGCCATTGGTTTTTCACCATTCGCTATGCAAATTGCTAATAGCATCCAACAACTAATCTTAAACAAAACACTGATGAACTATGGTGGAGATATGGCACTTTCGGCAGTTGGTATCATGATGAGCCTATCAACCCTATTATTTATGCCTATCCTAGGAATTAGCCAAGGAGCTCAACCAATTATTGGTTATAATTACGGTGCAAGGCAGTATCAGCGTGTCAAAGAAACTTTAAAAATCGCCATTATTGCCAGTACGGCTATCGCCCTCGCTGGATATCTTGTCTTAATAATTTGGCCCACTGAGATTGTCGGGTTATTCAGCACCGATAAGCAACTTATAGCATTAACAGTCCATGCCATGATGATTTTCTTTACTATGCTACCTGTACTAGGGTTTCAAATAATTAGTTCTACCTATTTCCAAGCTGTAGGCAAAGCCAAGGAATCAGCAATACTCAGTTTATCCAGACAAGTATTACTGTTTATCCCTCTACTCTTGATTCTTCCTCATTTCTGGGGTATAGATGGTGTTTGGCGGACTGCGCCGATTGCAGATTTTCTAGCCGTAATTCTTACAGCCACAGTTATTTATCTTGAAATGAGAAAATTAGGTAAAGTAACAGTAATTGCACAGTCCGAAGAAGTAGCATGTCATTAGGAAATAACCCCCAACTGTTATCAAAACAGTTGGGGGGTTTTTTTATCTTGTAAACAAGATTATTCTTAAATACTTAGCCCGATATTTACTCTGTGGGAGAAGAAAATGTCTTGTGAAGATTAGGGGATTTTTTTTGTTTTACAAAGGGACCCAGTGTTAAAGAACTATATTTTAACCAGTCAATAGTGGTACCGTAAATAAGCTTTTTAATTATAGCATTCTCCTCATAAGACACTATAGAATCAAAGGTTTTATCGTCGATGTTGTCATAGAGGTTTCTTACCTTGCTCATAACGCTTATAATTTTTTTATGCTCTTGTACCAATTCATCATAACTTGTATTTTCTATAATGGCTCTGGCTGCCATAACACCTGAGACGATAGCAGTTGCAGCACCCAACCCTAGGAATGGGTCTAAAAAGCACCCTTGGTCACCAATAAATAAACAGTTTTTCCAGGTTACGCTGTTGGAATAAGCACTAACATGTGTCCTTTCAAATGTTCCCAGCAGGGTTGCTTTTTCCAATATACCTTCTTGTTTAAAAAATGCCTTCCAGCATTGATCTAATTCACCCCAACCGTCTACATGGGGGACAGTTACGTACAATGATGCTATGTTACGGCTAAAAGGAGCTAAAAAGGCATAACCATCCTTAAGGATTTCCTTATTACCCCATACAATGGCCGTATTAGGTTCAAAAGTTCCGTATATTTTTGCCACCCTACTATAAGCAACCAGATATTGTTTCCAATCCTTTAAATATTTATCGGCAATATAATCTTCGCTTCTGCTACCAGTGGCAACTATAACATAATCATACTTTTGCCTTAGGTTTTCTAAGGATTCCCGCTGTTCATAGAGAATCTTAGAATTCTTAATATATCCTAAGATTTGTCTCTGTAGAGAATTTGTTTCTGGTCCAACAATAAAACTATAACCAATGGTCTCCCCTTTTACATTTGCCGTAGAACTTTTACTGTGAATAATTAAATTATTGATAGTCTCCAATGGCGATAGCTTTATTGTAAGCATTTTATTCAGGTATTTTAGCGGTTCTGTTGAAATACGACGGTAGGCCATATTTAATATAACACCAACATGGGAATAATGGTCTGCCACAAGGGCATTTTGCTCGAAAATATCAGGTTGAAAACCATTTCTTTCTAATGTTAGCGCTGCAGATAATCCTGCTATCCCAGCACCAATAATAGCTACCTTCAAAGGATAACCCCCGTTGGAAAACTTTTTCCTATCTTTTGCAGATTATCATAATTTATCCCTTTACTAACATATTAAGTGATTCCCAGTCTCACAAAGCATATCCCCGAAAGTGTATTGGTAAATGGATTACCTTTATCCATTAGTTCATTGCCTCTTTTTTTCTGCCTTGGGGCGTCTCATTAATTAAACTTCCCATCCGATGCTTAAAATTAGTTACTGTTTGTGATTCGCTACCGTATTTTTTAGTAAGGTCAATTAACCTCATTCTAGCAATTTCTTGTCTTAAATTGATTATGTTTTTCATTATATGAACCTCCGGTTTAGTTTGTAATAAAATAAAGATAGGTTGATAAAACCTAAAAGTCACTAAATAACTTAATACAATTTTACCTTTTCTCTTGTAATTATTTTAACAAACCTCTTGAAAAAATATTGTAGTATATACTACAACCATTTCTCTTTCATACACTCATCCTGAGCAACAAAATGCAAACCACCCCTCAGCCGTAGATCGACAAGGGGTGGTTAGATTACTAAAGTAGGTTTTAAACCTGGGATAGGGCCTTGAAAAATTGATATACCTAACTATTACCCTAATACTGCCTTCTTAAATTCTTCCAGGCCGATTCTTTGAATAAATCTTGCTGTCCTTTCTAGATTTTTGGCGTTTTCTTTATAATAATTAAGGCATTTCTGGGCCAATTCAACAACCTGGTCATCGCTCAAACCCTCTGCCAAGATATCCCCAATACGAGGTCTACCTCCTGAATTACCACCAAATATGAAGGTCCAACCGCTTCTCTTGCCAAAGACACCTATATCTCTAACAAAACCTTCACCACAGTTAAAGGGACAACCTGAAACGCCAATTTTTGTTTTAGCCGGCAACTCAAAACCTACAAGTAATTTTTCTAATCGAAGTCCTAGATTTAGTGAATCAAGAACACCAAATTTACACACAGTGGTTCCTGGGCATGCTTGTACATAATGTACACACTTTTCCACCGCAGGACCAATGCCAGTCCCTAAGTCCTCCCACACGTTATCAACTACCTCAGGTTTCATACCCACCAAAGCCATTCTTTGGGCAGAAGTAATCTTAATAATCGGAATATCATATTTCCGGGCTACACCTGCAATTTTTTCTAAAAGTTCTGGTGTGACTAGACCCACAGGGGTACGTGGTACTATAGCATAGGTTTCTTTGTCTCTTTGAATAAAGGCACCTTTTGGTGAATTCTGTTCTGGCATCTATGAAAAACCTCCTAACAATTGTTATAAAAATAATTCGTGCCAAATAATAGTAATCCTTTCGTCGTTTCGGCATATTTTAAAATCTTTCTCCGAAAGCTCTATAATTCTGGTACTATTAAAGAAAGATACATATACAGGAGCGATCATTTATGGAGAATCACACTGGACTAAAAAGCACCATCGGCCTACCACAGGCCATAGCCTTATATATCGGAGCGGTACTTGGCTCTGGTATATTAATTGTGCCTGGACTGGCTGCAGAGATTGCAGGCCCCGCCTCTTTGTTAGCCTGGGGGCTTATGAGTTTACTAATATTACCACTGGCACTGACCATGGGCTTGCTATCGGCTAAGTTTCCAAGTGCTGGGGGAGTTTCTCATTTTGTTACTCTGGCTTTTGGAGCCAGGGCAGGAACCCTTGTGGGCTGGTTCTTTCTTATGTCCGTACTAATTGGTGCCCCGGTGGCTGCCCTAACAGGTGCTGGCTACATGACAACTGCCATGGGTTGGGGTGAAGGTACCAGAGTAGCACTGGCCGCAGGAATGCTTGCAGTGGGTCTATTAACAAACCTTATGGGTATGAAATTAGCTGGTCAAGTACAAATTTGCGTTGTATTTTCTATTGTTGCCGTATTAGTATTGGCAATCGTCGGGGCTGTTCCAAATATTGAGTCAGTGAATTTCATCCCTTTTATGCCGTATGGTTGGGTAAGTGTAGGGCAAGCAGCTGCAATGCTATTCTGGTGTTTTGTTGGTTGGGAGGCGGTTTCCCACTTGTCTGAAGAATTTATCGACCCCCAAAGGGCAGCAATACAAGGTGTAACTGTTGCCGCTATTATTGTAGGAGTGCTTTATTTTCTCACCGCCTTAGCTACGGTGGGGACACAAAGCTACCACGCAGCCGGATCCGATGCTTCCCTTGTATTAGTCATCAAAAAAATACTTGGACCCCGGGGTGCTTTGGTGGCGGGACTAACAGGTGTATTCATCTGTACTGCTACAATTATTGCTTACACCGGAGCAACTTCCCGTCTTGCTTACGCCCTGGCACGGCAGGGGGAGGCTCCCCGTTGGCTAGGTACTATATCTAAACAATATGGCACACCAATTGGTGGAATAGGGTTTCTTGCCCTCTGCTTTTTGGCCGTACTTTCCTTATACGGCAGTGGGGCGATTTCCCTCAAAACCCTGATTCAATTCCCTAATGCGACTTTTATTCTAACATATCTAGGCGGCTGTGTAGCAGGAATTAGACTGCTAAAGGGAAGTTTCTGGGGAGTGAGTATTAGCTGGACATCCTTTCTCTTAACAGCGATTATTTTTCCATTTGTCGGTTGGGCAATCTTATATCCAATGTTTATTATGGCTGTTTTCTGGATAACAAGATTTGTAAGGGATAAGAATCCCCTATTACCTAAAAGAAAAACCTCCCTGCATTAGTGACGGGAGCCAAACCATACTAAACCAGTTGTGTGGGGCTAAAGTGAAATATTAACAGTGTTATGTTATAATGACAAATGATTTATCTTGTAAGTTTATGCAACTATAATTTAAGAAGGGAAAGATCCATTTTGCAGGCAAGAGAGTTTTGGGACATTATCAATAGGGATGATAAACCCTTTGTAGCCTTTACTAAGAAGCAACCGACCCTAACCTTTACACAAGACATAAGGGAATACTCAACAGGACTTGAAACTGGTATGATGGCAAGCCTAACCCATGTGGCAGAAAAGCAAGATATGATACATATTGTTTGTGATTTAACTAATTTTGAAGCCCATAATAAAACATTTGAACAACCAGTGTATGAAGGGGAAAATGGTAAATTCGTAAGATGGAGTGAATCATTTTTCTACCCTGAGAACAAAATTGTGGAGTTTTTTGTAGAAGCTAACAATGAACTCCCCTTTGAAGTTGGGCAAGGTAATGAGTTATATAAAGAATACATAGATAGTAAATCTGACCTAAATTATGTGAAGTGGCTTGAATCAGAGGTCCTAAAACTAAGAGAATCCACTTCACATAAAAACGGCTAAGTGCCGCTGGGTGTATTTAACCAAAAATGATTCAGTGACTCAGTGATAAGTAGGAAACTCACTGGCGGATAATAAAAAGGGTCGCTAGCTATAAAGCTAGCGACCCTTTTTATTATCCGCCTAATGGCGATCTGTATTATCTATATTTATATTTACATCCATCCAACCTATATGTCTCCTTAGAATAATTCTCCGTAACACCTTGACAGCTATATCGAGTTAGTGTACTATTTTACTATAACACCAGTACATTGATACAGTCTAAGGAGGAAAATAAATGAGCAGTTGGTTAAATCTACTCAAAAAAGAATACCGCATGGTCAGAACATCTACCTCTGTCCTGTTAGGTATGCTTATCATCGCAGGGTTGTGGGGGGTCTATTCAAATCGTGAACACTGGGGAATTATTTTAGCACCGGCATCATTATTGCTAATTTTTGCTATGTTTTATCCAGCATTCCATATGCTAACAAGTGTTCACAGTGAGTTAAAGCATACGCCTCACCTTTGGCTCCATAATCCCCAACCCGCCTGGAAACTGTTATCAGCCAAATTGACAACTGCAGTAGGTGTCATGCTGGCTATCCTAGCAGTGGGTGCTACCTTTGTTTATATTACAATATTTAGTACCTATGAACGGCTAGATATACCCGCAGGAGATTTAGCAATTTTTGCAACTGAAGTTGGTGCTTATCTAACCATTGCTATTATTGGAGTTAGTATCAATATGGCAGCCTGGGGTTCCCTAATGGCTATAGCAACTGCCAGTACCCGCAATATACTTGGCCGTTTTAACTGGCTAGCAGGACTTGGCACCTTCCTTGTGGCTACCTGGGGGATGGGTGAACTACATGAGTCCTGGGTCTATGAAACACTGACTCACTGGGGCAGCTTTAAGATTAAATTACTTTCGCTAAATAAGGTATTACCAAGTTCAGTAAATATTGAAGATATAAATACATTTGAAGGTTTTAATATTTACGCAGGTGAGGTCTTGGCAATCATTATTGTAACTATTATTGTATTTGCCCTAGCATCCTGGCTGATTGACAACAAAGTTGAGGTGTAACCTATGGGTCAAGATTTTAATACAAACCAACCTATTTACCTACAGATAGTTCAACGACTTTGTCGCCAGATTATTCGCGGGGAGCTTGGGGCAGGTGATAAGCTACCGTCGGTGCGAGAGCTAGCCGTACAAATGGGGGTAAACCCTAACACAGTACAACGAGTATATAGTGAATTGGAAAAGCTTGAAGTTGCTGAAACTAGACGTGGACTGGGAACCTTTATTACAGAAAAGGAAAGTAGGTTACAGCAGCTACGAGATGAATTGATGACAGAGCAAATTAATAGCTTTGTCACGGACATGAAAGAGATGGGCTTCACAGCCTCTGAGATAGTAGAAGGTGTGAGAAAAGCCCTGGAAAATGCATAAGAGAGGTGCCGTTATGCCTGAATATATTGTGGAATTTAATAGTGTTACAAAAAAATATGTAAGACAAGTAGCTTTAAATAATGTCAGCCTTAATCTCCCCCAAGGCAAGATCATCGGCCTAGTTGGACCTAACGGTAGCGGCAAATCTACCATCTTAAAATTAACCGCTGGGCTAGTCCACCCCACCAGTGGTACGGTGAGAGTAAATGGACAGCTAGCTAATCGTATGCTTGCATCCGAAATATCCTATCTTTCTGAATTAGATACCCTTTACCCCTTTTATACCACTTCGGAAACTATTAACTTTAATGCTAGACTATTTGAAGATTTTGATATATTAAAGGCTCAGGAGCTTCTTACCTTTATGAAACTGGACCCTACTAAAAAAGTAAAAGATCTATCTAAGGGCAATCGAGGAAGACTAAAAATCATATTATCCCTAGCCAGAAGAGTTCCTCTGCTTTTATTGGATGAGCCCCTTTCAGGTTTGGACCCCATGGTGCGAGATTCCATTATTCAATCCTTGATATCCTATCTAGATTTGGAGCAGCAAACTGTGATTCTGACCACCCATGAAGTTACCGAGATCGAACCCATCCTAGACACTGTAGTGGCGGTCCAAAACGGCCAGATACAAGGCATTGCCGATGTTGATGATATTCGAATTACGCACGGACAAAGCCTGGTAGAATGGATGAAAAAAATATATTAATTAGACGGGGTAGTACCAGCTAACAGTGCTGGAAACTACCCCGTTTTTATGATTATTAGCATTCTTCCAATAGTTTTTTCGCTTCTACATAATCTGCTATACCTTTAGCTACCAATTTGGCTTCTTTCATTGCCAATACCACTGTAGCTGGCTGATGAACAACATCCCCTCCGGAAAAAACACCTTTCCGGGTAGTCATACCATAGGGACGTTCCTTGGTTATTACATAGCCAGAAGAGTTTACTTCAATACCCTTGGTAGTCGAAATAATGCGAGCGGCTGGACGGGATCCAATAGCCAGTAAAACTTTGCGGGTGCTCAGGATGGTTTTTCCCATTGGTGTTTCAACCTCTAAACCGCTAAGCCTGCCATTTTGCCCCACAAAGGACAGAGGTGAAGACTGCCAGCAAAACTCAACTCCCTCAGCAACTGCATCTTCGTACTCCGAGCGTAATGCCGGAAGTTCCTTTTCTGTTTTACGGTACACAACCCTGACTTTTCCGGCACCGATACGTAGCGCGGTGCGAGCTGCATCCATGGCTACATTACCGCCACCAATAACTAATACATCATCTCCAGCATTAATAGGGACTTCTTTCTGATCAACTTTCCCTTCATTATATAGGGTAATAATACGCAGGAAGTAAATTGCCTGGATAATACCAAAAAGATCATTACCAGGAATGTTTAAGTCCTTTGCTAGGGCAGTCCCGGTACCGATAAATATGGCATCAAATCCTCGCTCAAACAATTGATCAATAGTAATATTAACACCCACTAGGGTATTAGTAATAAAGGTTACCCCTAAGCTGGCAATGCGATTTGTTTCTTGACGAACCACATCCTTGGGCAATCTAAATTCAGGAATACCGTAAAGCAAAACGCCACCAGGTTCATTTTCTGCTTCATAAACTACAACATTAAAGCCCATCTTTGCCAAGTCTCCTGCTACAGTCAGACCTGCGGGACCTGATCCAATCACCGCAACCTTACCCTTGGTCTTGGCAGGCATTTTATCTTTGGTAAGGTTCATTTCAGCATCAAAGTCGGCAATAAAACGTTCCAGTTTTCCAATATTAATACCCTTTTGCTTTTTAGTCAAAATACAGTGGCCCTCACACTGCTTTTCATGGGGGCAAACCCTGCCACATACTGCAGGTAGGTTACTTCTCTCGGCTATAATCTCCCTGGCCTCTCCAATATTACCCTTAGACAAAGCGTGGATAAAAGCAGGAATATTATTTTCAATGGGGCAACCGGTACGACAGAGAGGTTTGGCACAGTTTAGACAACGACTAGCCTCTGCAATAGCTTCCTTAGTTGTAAAGCCCTGATCTATTTCATCAAAGTTAAGATCTTTCTCATTAAAATTACTATTTTTGTCAATAATCATAATCAGTCTCTCCAATTCCATAAATTAAGTCATACCTATGTTCCCTTAACCTTTAATGTAAAAATACAATCCAAGATACATTATAATAGACTATTTATAGACTATTTTAGAACCTGTTTCAATCCACGCACCTGCATGGGGTGCGACCTATGCATTTAATATTTTACACTTCTAATTATACAGTTTCAATCCACTGACCCTTAAGAAATATGGTGAGTTTAGGGGCTTTGCTTTATAAACAACCCTTAATAGGCTGATAGATGAATATGGTTTTATTTTAATATGGAACCCTGTTTTTTACACCGTTTAAGTAACCAACATTAAGTTTAACAGCAGAATAATTAGAAAAGTCCCCAGTTCCAATTATATTAAATTTCTGTATACCCTGTGGTATATCACCGCTTATTACTACAGACCCCATTTTTTCACCTTTGTCGTTATAAAATGATAAGTTTGCCCCAATAGTATTTGTTCCTGGCAGTGAAATTAAAATATTCCCGGTTACTCGTGTATTATTACCTTCCCTTATTAAATTAAGGTTTCCTACTTGGACAAAATTTTCTTTTGGGTCTTTAATAGTAAGCGAATCCCCGGAGATATTATTGATATTAATTGTTCTAGTATTATTATTATAGTCAACAATAGCACCCATATTTTCCGCAACAAAGCGGATAGGTACATAAACATGATTGCTACAATTTAAAATAGTATATTCGGTATTTAATTCTTTGCTTTGTCCATTAATAATGATATTTGCAGGAAATAATGTTGTTTGAACATAATCAGCAGCATAACAATTGAAGAAGTAGAAATTATTACCCCACATAAAAGACCTAATATAAATTTTTTCATTATTGTTACTCCCTTGATATTGACCAACAGGTAATTTACAATTGATCTTTTTTTATTTTAGGCTCTGTTAAGTATTGTTGAAATTTTATTGAAAATTAGAGGTGCATCTGAGAAGCACCTCTAATGCATTTTATAGAGAATGTGCATTAGAATAGTCAATTTGACTATCCCAAACCGCAGCTCAAAAAAATATTAATCTTTAACTTTTAACCCTAGCAATTTTGAAAATCCAATTGCTTGGTGTGAAGAAACTTCGCAACCATTTAGATTATCTAAAGATACAATAAGTTGTTCAAATGTACAGCTACTTATATCAATTCCTTTTAGCATAGTTTTTGTAAAATTAACATTGTTAATATCGCAATGATTTAAATCAATTTTACTAAGTTTACAATTGTAAAATTTAGCACTAGTTAAAGACGATTCATCAAAGCTTACTTGTTTTAAATGAGCATCTGAAAAGTTACTTAAATTTAAATTACAATTTTTAAAAGAAACGTTTCTAAGATTAGCTCCTGAAAAATCTGAGCCCAATAGTTTGCATTCTTTAAAAGCAACTCTGTGAACAATACCCTCACGCAATCGAGCATTAGATAGATTACAGTTTTCGAAAATCACATCAGTCATATCAATCTTATAAAAAGAAGCATCCATTAATGTTACATTTTTAAAAATGACTTTGGAAAGAAACACCTTATCTATAACCTCGTTATCAATTTGTTCACCAAGTACCATACAGTTTACTAGCTGTGGGTCTTCTTCGTAATAAATATCTCGAAAATTTACTTTTTCTAATTCTGAAGCGATTTTAGGTAATTCAATTTTTACTCCCTCTGTCATAACACACCTCTAACATTTTTGATTTGCAACTTATTTCTATAGTAAACGAGAAACATCCTTGTATTTTTCTATGACGTATTTACCATCTTAACGTTTTGAATATGGTAAAGCCCTGTAATAACGGGTTTCCTTCATTAGATTTAATGCGATAATGTTCAATATCCTTTTCTTTAGCATAGGCCTTATATGCTCTCCAAGTATCTGTGACCAATACATTTTCTGAATTAAGTTAGTGATTAATAAATTGTGGTTATGATATCTCAGCGTGTATCTCCTATCGCAAGGGTATTTTGTAATATTGAGATATTATACGAATAATGGAGAAATACTTGTGCTTTATGTGTCTATTTAACAAGAGACGCCGCAGTGTATTACCCTAAACTTCTGGTTTCAATCCACGCACCCGCATGGGGTGCGACTGCCACCATTACCGTTACCGATAAAACAACAAGGTTTCAATCCACGCACCCGCATGGGGTGCGACTGGTTCTTGCTTTGACACTTCCGCTGGAGGTGGTTTCAATCCACGCACCCGCATGGGGTGCGACTAAACGGTTTGGGATTATCAATAACAAATTTTTGTTTCAATCCACGCACCCGCATGGGGTGCGACTCCATCCTCGGTGGGCTAAGACAATACCAGATGTTTCAATCCACGCACCCGCATGGGGTGCGACTATCTACATTTCTGAGTTCCTGCTGATACTTACGGTTTCAATCCACGCACCCGCATGGGGTGCGACGAAATTGCCAGTGACAGCAAATTGAGTTCGTCAGTTTCAATCCACGCACCCGCATGGGGTGCGACCTTAACGCTACCAACACTACCACCAACAGGAGGTTTCAATCCACGCACCCGCATGGGGTGCGACGTTGAGAGTTTGGCTTGGACAATATGTTGCAGGGTTTCAATCCACGCACCCGCATGGGGTGCGACATATCAGCATAAGCGATATTATTTAATAATAAGTTTCAATCCACGCACCCGCATGGGGTGCGACAGCTGCAAATATAAAAATACAGTAAGGCCTTTGCGTTTCAATCCACGCACCCGCATGGGGTGCGACTATGAGTTTTAACGCAGATATGACACAAATCATGTTTCAATCCACGCACCCGCATGGGGTGCGACAAACATGCCAGGGTGTTTGAGCCTGACTAAAAGTTTCAATCCACGCACCCGCATGGGGTGCGACTGAATCAATTTTGGAACCAAGATTATCCAATTTAGTTTCAATCCACGCACCCGCATGGGGTGCGACTGCCGACTTAGCACTGCCTGCCACCGTACCAGGGTTTCAATCCACGCACCCGCATGGGGTGCGACTATAACCGACAAACACAGGTGCCAAATTCCACCAACGTTTCAATCCACGCACCCGCATGGGGTGCGACGCAACTTGTTCCTGCATACCCGGCAAAACGTGAGTTTCAATCCACGCACCCGCATGGGGTGCGACTTTAATGAGGAGGGTTATCCCCTCCTCTCTTAATGTTTCAATCCACGCACCCGCATGGGGTGCGACCTTTGTGGAATTGATTCCTGCACCTGTTCAGGAGTTTCAATCCACGCACCCGCATGGGGTGCGACGCGCAAGCGGTACTCTATTTATGTTACGGATGATGCTTGTTTCAATCCACGCACCCGCATGGGGTGCGACATTAGTATTGGTTGGACAGAAAGGGTGATATCATGTTTCAATCCACGCACCCGCATGGGGTGCGACAACTTGCATTTGCTCCAATGTAGTCCCTTTTGTGTTTCAATCCACGCACCCGCATGGGGTGCGACGTATTAACTCAGGTTAAAAAATGGTTTAATATAGTTTCAATCCACGCACCCGCATGGGGTGCGACGTTAGATTTTAAGTTGTTGTACTGTTCAAGTGAGTTTCAATCCACGCACCCGCATGGGGTGCGACAAACAAAAATAAACGTGGTATATCTTCTGGTATGTTTCAATCCACGCACCCGCATGGGGTGCGACAGTTAACTTTCTTACTCTTATATCTTTTAGCTTGTTTCAATCCACGCACCCGCATGGGGTGCGACTTTTGTAGTGGTTACTGGGCATGGCCCGTAAAAGGGTTTCAATCCACGCACCCGCATGGGGTGCGACCAGTAAACATGCAGCCATAGATCAAGCAATGATGGTTTCAATCCACGCACCCGCATGGGGTGCGACTACGACAAGACAACAGGCCGAAAGGGACGCAGAAGTTTCAATCCACGCACCCGCATGGGGTGCGACGACAAAAAGACAATTTTACTAAGAGCTATAGCTGTTTCAATCCACGCACCCGCATGGGGTGCGACTCATCAAAAATGTAAGAGATCCGTTCTTTTGCAGTTTCAATCCACGCACCCGCATGGGGTGCGACCTCCAAATGAACAAATTGCTAAGTTAGCTTTAGGTGTTTCAATCCACGCACCCGCATGGGGTGCGACTAGTTCCTTAAGTTTACTTGTATAAGCACGGTTAGTTTCAATCCACGCACCCGCATGGGGTGCGACCGTTAGCCTTGCATATATTTTCAAGGGTCTTAGGTTTCAATCCACGCACCCGCATGGGGTGCGACGTACCATGAAAAATAACCTTAAGGGTGCTATTGTTTCAATCCACGCACCCGCATGGGGTGCGACTCCGCACGACGTAGGACTTAAATGGGATCTAGTAGTTTCAATCCACGCACCCGCATGGGGTGCGACTCCAAGGATGGGATCACCTGGCGTCATGCTTGTGTTTCAATCCACGCACCCGCATGGGGTGCGACTGGATGATGATCTCTTTACCAAACACTTCTTTGTTTCAATCCACGCACCCGCATGGGGTGCGACTCCGAACTAAGGCAGGAGGCAATAAGAAATGCTGTTTCAATCCACGCACCCGCATGGGGTGCGACATTCTGGAATGATCCTGATGGCCTAACCATAGATGTTTCAATCCACGCACCCGCATGGGGTGCGACAATGAGTACGGATCAGCAAATCCAGTACCTGCAGTTTCAATCCACGCACCCGCATGGGGTGCGACATCCCTGCCTTACCTAATGTTTATTCTAATCTCGGTTTCAATCCACGCACCCGCATGGGGTGCGACCAATAAACGCAAACATCTTTATTGATAAGATTGGTTTCAATCCACGCACCCGCATGGGGTGCGACAACATCGAGGGATACACGAGGCACTACGACGGGTTTCAATCCACGCACCCGCATGGGGTGCGACTGATGCTGCTGGGCAGTTGGCCAGATGGGCAGCAGTTTCAATCCACGCACCCGCATGGGGTGCGACTTTGCACTTGTGTCTGTTGTATTTATTTCAAAACTTGTTTCAATCCACGCACCCGCATGGGGTGCGACTTTAATTATTTTTGGCAACATTTTTATAATAATTGTTTCAATCCACGCACCCGCATGGGGTGCGACAAGTAATTCTTTAGCTAAAATAGCTTCTTTGACGTTTCAATCCACGCACCCGCATGGGGTGCGACAGTCCATAATTTAAACACTTAATATCAAAGCCTTTCAGGGCTTTGTTTTGCGAAACACATTTTTATTTGGATAGTTCTTCAATTTCTTACAAGAAAAAATCATATTACCTTACTATTCACGTACTGCGAAACCCCTTAAGAACTTATGATAGCTAAGGGTTCGCACCAATTATTAGTATGCCTTCAGGATCATAAGTTCCTTTTGCTCCATAATGATCTACATGCCTTTTCCAATTTCTACCTAGAAGATAATAACGCAAACTGTCTGTATTCGGATCAACAATGCTCTCTAACCTATGTTTTAGATCAGCAAATTGTGTCGGATCTACCAGACATTCGAATACCGAATTCTGTACTCTCTGTCCGTAATTTTGACATTGCTTTGCAACCTTACGTAAACGTTTCTTTCCCATATTAGTAGTAACGTTTACATCATAAGTAATTAATACCATCATAAATAACACCTCATCTCCAGAAAAAAGGAGGGTAATCTTCAATATCACCTCTTACATGCCTTGCCAAAAGCATAGCTTGAATGTAAGGTACTAAACCCAGGGATACTTTTTCATCAAGATATGGATGTATTATTTCTTCTTGTTTACGTTTTTGCCAGGCAATAAGTACCTCTTTTCTTGTTTTGTCATCCATAACAACAGCACCATTTTCTTTAATAACAAATCCATCAGAATTAATTTGGTTACGGTTTATGAGTGTAATAGCTAGCCTATCCGCAAAATGTGGTCTGAGTTCTTCCATTACGTCCAGTGCAAGGCTTGCCCTTCCTGGCCTATCTCGGTGCAAAAAACCAGCTTGTGGGTCAAGCCCTATACTCTCCAAAGCTGCAACTACTTCATGGGTTAATAAAGTGTACAAAAAAGATAACAAAGCATTAATTCTATCTAACGGTGGACGTCTGTTTCTTCCTGTCATACAAAACGAATCTTTTTGTGTAAGTATAAGTTGATTAAATCCACTGAAATATAAATTAGCTGCTTGACCTTCCAGCCCTCTTATTATCTGTAAATCCTTTGCTTTTTCTAATTGTTTAACCATATTTGCCATACTCTTCATAATATTAGTTAGCAACATTGTGTCAACAGTATGCGGATGATCCCGAACCGCACGATGTAAAACTGCTCTGGAATTTATAATTTTTGCCGCAATAAAATGTTTTGCTAATCTTATAGTTATTAAATCATTTTCCGCCCAACGATACTGGTTTTTTCTTAACAAAATATTACCGGAAACTCTGCCAGTTACGCGACCCATGAATTTCCCATAGCCTGTTAAGAACGAAAGGGCTACCCCCCTTTCACAACACAAATGCATCAGCCCGGGACTTGCCCCGGCAAACCCGAAACATACTATTCCCTCTAAATTATGAACCGGAACACGGAATTTAATTTCATTTTCGATTTTTATAAGAACATTTTCCCCATCACGGGCCAAATACGCATCTGGCATTGTTACATAAAGAGTATTGAGAAGTTTTCTCAATAATCCTTCACCTCCAAATCAACCATTCGCGCTAGATATTCCTTAATAGGCCTATGACGTATGGTAAGGTTAGGCTGACATATTTCTTTCAATGAGCAAAGGGAACAGTGCTTACCCTTTTGCGCTTTCGGCGTCTTTCCTTCTGACATCATCTTATGCATTTTTTGGGAAAGTTCATACACACGTTCACGTAGCTTTTGACCAAAAGCGATATGTTCCCTGTGTCTAGTCTGACCATAATACAGAAATCCTGAATCAATTGATATATTCAACATTTCCTCCAATGCTATCGCTTGGGCACAAAGCTGAACCGCATCACGGTCATCGGATTTAGGTCGTCCACGCTTGTATTCCACTGGGTAAGGCCGCCACCACCCCTTCCGATTTCTAAGTCTAACGGTAATACCCTCCTGCTCATTTTCCACTCGGTGAAATTCGACAACATCAGCAATACCACGGAAACCAAGTTTATAAGATACAATCGGCATTGCTCTGACCACCCTGACATCTTTACGTGTTTCATCCTCAAAGGGGTTATCGGTGCGTTCATGGAGGTGGTTACCCTCAATAGTAAGGACATTTTCTGCCCAAGCCATTTCGATATGGATAAGTGCCCACTGCCGTTCGCAGAAGGCCATGTGCTGAATTCCCGAGAGAAAAAGAAAGTCATCTTCATTATAACAACTAGCCATATTATAATCTTTCTATCAGTATAACGCCTTGAGGAATTTTGTCTTTTTCCACAGTAATTAGGTAGTCGCTAAAATCCCTAGCCGGTTTACTTTCATCTTTTCGTTTTACAGTAATAGCATCAAAAAGTTTTTGAACTGGAGCATCTCCCATTTTAGACGAGTGTTCAAATATGAACAGTTTTCTTGTCCCCATTAATCCACGGGCTGCAGAACGGTCATGTTCAAACATATTTTCAAGTGCTTCCCAAAGAAGCTCTAAATCATCTTCAGAAAAACCAGTTTGATTGGCAAGGGGTGCAGAAATAAAGCCATGAGCACGATAAAGTCCATAAGGAACTGTAAATTTTCGCCCCATCGTACGGTTATCCCCACCCTGTTTTTCCGCCTCCGCCTCAGTTGCAACGGCCATTCGAGTAATACTGTGTTCAAGGGATACAATCGGGTCTACCGACCGTGCGAATGTAAACTGTACTGGCCCGCGAACTTGTCCGCAATTTGGTGCTGATTTTAAGGATAGTACTGCACCAAATGTTCTAATATCATAAAAACGATTACACATCCACTCCCTACCTTTTTCTACCTCTTCAGATTTCGGTTTCCTAGCCTTTACATTTTTAAGATTACTCTCAATAAATTTTTTTGCTTCTTTTGATGGCTTAATTTCTTTAAGTTCTGCCTTTATCGCTTTAACATCAGCATCTGCCGCAATTACAAGCAACAAATTTTCATCATCTTCCTCTATTGTAACTCCTTCGGGTAATATTAGTTCTTGCAAATCTTCGCGAATATTATCAGGAATCATTACTCGAGTTTCTTCTCCTAAAGTAATTCCAATACTATTGAATGCATCCACGTGCGCCCTACCTAATACAGCTTTTTCTTTAACATAAATGTCGTGTGGAGGTATAAATCCACTTTTTAGTCCTACATAGTTTCTTACTTTTCTTTTTAAACAAACATCAGTGACAAGTCCATGACCTGTTTCAGCATCTATCCGTGGCAAATTCCCAGCATCAGGATCTCCATTGGGGTTACCGTCTTTAACATCGAAAAAAATTACAAAATCATAACGTTTCTGAACAAAAACATCTTTACTCATTAATACCATTCTCCTTTTAACAATCTTAGTTCTTTAACACTTAGTTAATTCACTTTCTACGGCATTTTTGGTAGCAAAAAATGCCTGTCTCTGGTGATAATAACCGATTGCAAAACGCCCTTGCTCGTGTAAATCAAGATGTGCTGGAAAATCCCTCAAGTTTCCAATGATTTCGCCCAATAATCTTTCAAAATATATAACCCTTCCTTTATTCTCAAGTTTGACAAGGTGATGATTTTTAAGGCGAAGCAAATTCGTAAATACCGTTACTGGTGTTGAACAGGCGGCACCATAAAACCGTTCTCTAATTGTTGCATTAATTCCAGGGTTCGCTTCTTCTTGAATCTTCTCAAGGGTAGCAAATAATCTTCCTAGTTGATAACCGATAGATGGTTGATTCTTATCTAACTCCATTTTAACCTCCTTATAATTTGGATTAGGGTAAAAACGATAATAACGATTTAAATATGCTTTAATCAATGCCGCTCGGATTGGTTTAACTCTATTTTCCGTATCACTGCGAATCCGCCGCAGGACCGCTTGCAGTATTGTAGCTGGGTAAGGTATTCCCTCTAGGATTGAACGTATAAAATCACCAGCAATATTTGGGGGAATATTCTCGCTTTTATCTTGGGTTGCAATATTTACTAGAATGCGCCAAATAGAATAGTATTCCGGTTCACGGGGTGGTTTAATAATGCTAAAGTCATCAAAATATTGTTTAATCTTCAATGCAAATTCAGAAATTGTCCCTACTTTCCAAAAACGAATAGCAATTCGCGCTGCATTAGGTGAAAGTCCCAAAATGTAAAACCGATCATCACCATTATCCTCCAGATAAGTACCACTATTTACAAATTCCAAAAGTGCTTTCACTTTATGAGTACCCGCATCAGGATTATCCTTTTCAGGTTCTTTGAAAAAGAACGAAAAATCAGCTTCAAAAGATGATCGTTTTTCTGACCAAAAAACAGTAGATGCATCACCGATATGAATACACTGTCTTGGAGAACTGAGTAAACTATTTAAGGCTTTACCATATTGAGATGCAACGACCTTACTAACAGGAGCATTTAAACTTTGACTTTTAGAATATGAATTAAAGGCATCCTTGTTAAAACTAACAATACAAGCACCCGCAGATTGGGCTCCCCATACTCCCTTGGTAACTGGGTGTGTCACCTCAATTGAAACATTTCTTTCTCCTGTCACTAGACATGTTCCGACGGTAGTTTTAGATTTTTCGTCTAAATCACACACTCTTGTAAGTGCATTAACAACAACTGGTGACTGAAAAACCACTTTATACTCTGTTTTTAAAATTCTAAAACTGATTTTTACACTTCCCTTTTTCAACAATTCACCGTAATTAGGATGGCTAAGGGCAAAATCAAAGTGATTTCTACTTTTTAGACCCTTAAGTAAAAATTTTCGAACCGCAATAACCCCCATATCACTGGTTTCACCAAACCATTTGTCAATTGCTTCTATCATGCTTTGAAGACGCAAATCTCCGTTATCACCCAATCCAAAAACAAACGTTGCATTATCCCAGAGTAAATTAGCATCTTTACCGCTGTTACTGTGTTTTAATGCCTGGTTTCCAATATTAGGTAGGTAAAATAGATGTGAAATACTTTTTTTCCCTTTAAATTCCCTTAAATCCACAAGATCTTGGGCATCACCATCGATATTTAGCTCTATTAGAAAATCAATTCCTCCCTGTATCCAACCATCTTGGGCTATCAAGCCTTCAGCAGCTTTTCTATCATAATACTCTTTTAAGGCTTGCAGTATCATCCTCTCACCTCTATTTCCCTTCGGTCGGTATTTACTACGCCTTTATCGATTTTTGCCCGAAAAAACAGTGGTGAGGGGTTGTTTATATTTCTCTCAAAATCCATATCGTATAACATGAACCCCAAATCCCGTGTTTCGTTGATAGGTTCCTCTGGTTCCGCATCCGGGTTTTTGATTAATTTGAAATCGCAGGCAAATTCCCGGCAACCTAAATATGGGCGGTGAAAACATTGGCCCTTTTTTGCCCGCCGTTCAAACATGGCCGCATATTTTGCTTCAGTTTCATCCTGCCGGATTATTGCCGTTTGCTCTCGTTCGTCTGCCCAAAATTCGGGTGAGGCTGAACTGTTTTTCTTTCGTTGCTCCGGGATGATAAATTCAAAATAACCATGAATACGATATCTGACATCTCGCAAGAAAAGTCCGGCACGTTGCTGCCTTTCATCTTCAATAAAAATGCCCATTGGCACACCAAGGACACCAGTCATCTGTTTTGCCGTGGGAGTAGCTACTCTCTTGCCGATTTCATTTCTACGAACTGATATCCATTTGATAGGATTTAGTACTTCAATTTTAGTTATGTTCCACTTAATGGCAGGTTTCCATAAAATCGATTCAAAAATTGCCCTGGCAGACGATGGTGTCATTACATCATAGCTCACTCGTTCCACCTTCATTTCTGGCCGTGTAAAGCAAGCGTAATCACCCCATACTTCCAAACACCAGTTGTGCAACATTGTCAACTCCTTTCTAAAAAATAAATTGTTCAGGATCATAAGGGGTTTCATTGACTAAAAGCCCTGTGTCCTTTGAATAATCTAGGTTAGATGAAAGTGCAAAAATTTGGGGGTGCACTTCTTCAATCGAACCACGCCGTTTCAATTGGTTAAAATCATCATTATAAACATTGACCGTATATCTTTGAAGTTGCCGCATTAACCAACGATCTGGCCCCTTTAATTTCAACAAATCTATTAATCTTTCGCTTTCGCCATAACGAACTATAATAGTTTTTTGAAGAGTTTCGTCAATAATACGAAATTTTCTAGCAGCAGTCCGAAAGTAAACTCCACATTCCTGTTGATCAGGATTTAGCAGAGATATAATCCCATTTGAATCTAATGAATTGGCTTTCCAATATAATTCTTCAAAGTATTTCTCAAACAAGTCATAGTTTAAAGGGTCTGGGTAATTTGCTGCTACAATACTGCGAGTAGTGTCTGCTGCTTTGCGAAGTATTCCCATTGGTGCTTTTTTGGGTGGAATAAAAACTATCACTTTTCCCAGTTCAGGCAACTTACCTTCTCTATTACAACGGCCTGCTGCCTGTGCAATAGAGTCTAATCCCGCTAGGGCTCTATATACGACTGGAAAATCCAAATCAACACCTGCCTCCACAAGTTGAGTACTAATAACTCGAACAGATTGCTTAGCTTTCAATTTTTGCTTGATTATTTTGATAATTTCACTGCGATGCTGACCGCACATCAAAGCGGACAAATGATATGTCCCTTCGGGCATTAAACTATGTAATTCACGGCAACTTTTACGGTCTGAAACAATACATAATACCTGTTCATACTGTTTTAATTCTTCGGCTATTTCCTCCCAGTTAGATATGTCATGAAGGTCATGGGGAAGTTGTACATGATTTCTTTTCAGTGATTGATAAAGCAACTTCACCTCTTTACTGTCACCCATAATCTCTTTAATACTTTTTAATCCTGGAAACGGTTTTCCATCAACTAATCGTTCTTTAAACGCAGGTTGAGTTGCCGTTGAAATTACAAAACTGACCTGATAATGTTCAACTAGAAGTTGCATTGTTCTAAGAATTGGTGCTAAAAAATCAACTGGCACTAACTGTGCTTCATCCAGGATAACCACAGACCTTACAATATTGTGAAGTTTACGGCAACGACTGGATTTTGCCGCAAAAAGAGATTCAAAAAATTGTACTGATGTAGTTACAATAACGGGGGCATCCCAATTTTCTGAAGCTAAGCGTGATTTTAATGTAGCATCATCCTCTGTCAAATTTGAATGATGTTCCACAACTTGATCTTCACCAACTGCTGAACGAAACACCTCAGCGTTTTGTTCAATTATGCTTGTATATGGAATTACATAAACGATCCGATCTAGATGATGTTTAATTGCATGTTCCAGGGCAAAAGCAAGACTGGACAATGTTTTTCCCCCACCAGTCGGCACTGAAAGAGAAAAAATTCCTTGAGCTTCACTTGCCATTTGCACACACTTGACTCTAATATTTCTTCTAATTTCATTTACTCTTGAGTTTTCGGAAGTTTCATCTAATTGTTTCATATACTTCTTGAATCGATCAAGAAGTTCCACCATGGTGCAATAACCGCCCCTATTACCAGCTTTGTCTTTATCCATATAAGACTCTGTATCTAGAAAATCAGCATCCACCAAACTCGAATACAACATTCTAATCCACAAAGGTAAATCTAAACCATCTGCAAATCTCCATGGCGGTAATTTTGGCTTCGCAGACCGTATTTTATCAATAACCTTTGGATCGATATCGTTGAAATCTTTCACCTGTGTCAACTGAAACTGAAGCGAAGATTTTCCTGCGCCTTCCGCACTGGACCAATCCGGTAGTCCCGTATGATGACCAGCGATACAATAAGCCAAGGACCTCCCCAATCCCTTACCAAATAAAAATTCCACCAGCCTAGCTCCATGAATAGCATGAGATATTTTGCCTGTTTTACCTTCTAAATGTGCTTCTTCATCATAACCACTTTTGAGTCGAAGATACTTTTGCCACACTGACCTTCCTTTACCTGCATCATGAGCTAATCCCGCGGCTTTTCCCCATTCTCCAGAATGAAACTTAGCTGTAAAATTTTCTGCTAACCTTGCGGTGGCTTCTATATGCTCTGATAGTCCATGTGGAGAAGCCCAGGTACCATCGTCATTCATGCGTACATGTGCAATGAACTCATCAATCATCTTTAAACTTCCTTTCCTTTTTCAACTATCCTGCATTATTAGATCCTGTTATATTTAATTATTAGTTCTTCGATCTCCCGCTTAATTTCTTTTCTCAACTCTTCCGGTTCTAAGCAAATGGCACCTACACCCCAACCTAGAATCCATTTTTTTATTTCCCATGTCCCCTCGACACAAACAGTAAAGATAAGACTATCTCCCTGTATTTCCTCAATCTTCTGTGTATGATGCCAAGTATTTTCTCTGATAAGCGCAGATATTGGTGGATAAAAGAGAACTTTTACAGTAGTAAGATTACCCTTTCCCAATTGCCAGCTATTCTTAAAGAAGTCTCCTAGCGAAAACTCTCTAGGAATCTGAAATTTATTGTCTAATGTCTCTAATCTTTTGATTCGATCAATACGAAAAATACGAATTTCTCCACGCAGGTGACAATAACCAATAAGGTACCAAAACCCTTCACGAAACAACATGTGATAAGGGTTAACTCTTCTTGCAGAGTTAGTATGACTTGAATATGACTCATAGGTTATCTCAACAGTTACCTGATCTAAAATTGCCTGATTTATTTGAGAAAATATTTCTCCCCATGGATAATAATCTTTGATTTGTTTAACTTCAACACTGTTCCTTGGTTCAAGGCTTTGAAAAAAATCCTTATCATTTTCACTAATCAGTTGAGGGATTTTTTCTAATGCTGATTTTAAATCATTTATATACGGAAATCCATTTTGTTCTAATAACACGTGAGAGGCTACAAAAAGAGACAATGCCTCAGCACCTGAAAAAACCAGTGGCTTTAAGTAATAAGAACCTCTAGAAGCAAAACCTCCGGCAGCCCCCGTCGATGAGATAATGCAAAATCCCATTCTACGCAGGTTACGTATGTCTCTTTGGATTGTCCTAGTAGTCCGTCCAAATATTTTAGCCAGTTCTTTTCCTTGAATTCCGGGAGATTTTTGTATTGTATACAGAATGTTAAGTAATCTTTCTGTATGTTCCAAACCTATCATTCTAATCTCCTTATATTATCTTTTTCTAGTTAATTTTATCTTATTATCCAAAAGTTAGCAAAATATAAACGACATATGTTTGTCACAAATATAAAATATAACTTGTCGATTTTAGTAGGTACCGGGTACCTTATCACCTTATCAAGAGTTAAAGGGCCAACCGAAATTATTTCGGTTGGCCCTTCTTCATACTACTATTGTCCTATCATGTGAGCATATGTATCCCAGAGCATCCATTCAAAACTATTCTTTGCCTGAAAGCATACTCGTTCATCAATACCCCAGATAGTATCGTGGGTAACATAGGAAGCATAAGGACATCCGCCACCACAAATGGCAATGGCATAACAATCAGCACATTTCTCCATATTTAAAGGAAAACGGTGCATCCATTCATGGAAAAAATGATTCTGATAAATGTCAGTTGATGCTAAAGTACTAATCTTGGCATAGAGTTCATCCAGGTGAAGTGGAAAGAATTCATCCATTCCAGTAAAGCCTTGACATGGACCAATTTTTCCCTCAGGTGTCAAGACAATTTGTCCACCTACTCCCATGCAGTCCTTATAGTGAAAGCTTTTATTGACAAAGGGGTTAACCCGCCGCATCATCCTATCTTCATAAATACCGTATTGCCTAAGAATAGTGAAAGCTTCAATGACCTTTTTTGACGCCAATTCGTAAGAGTAATTCTGGTTATTTTTACAGCACAGATTTGGCAGTAAGATATTAAAACCCATACCACTTGGTTTGATCTCTTTAATAATATATTGGACAATTTCTTCTATATGTTCTAAACTATCGTGGCCCAAGGTACAAGAAATACCTGGCTTGGCCCCGGCTTCTTTCAGTTTTAAATAACCTTCAATGGCCTTGGAGAAGGATCCCTGACCCAGGTTATCTTTACGGTTTAAATCATGATAAATACTGGGGCCATCAACGGAAACAGAAACATTGCTTCGGGTTTCTAATACATAATCAACTGTTTTCTGATCAACTAGGGTGCCATTAGTTAATAAAGTCATCATTACAGGCCTTATAAATGCTCCCTGTTGTTCCAACTCCCGTACATAACGCATGGCAAAATAAAGAACTTCCTCATTAAGTAAGGGTTCGCCGCCGTAGAAATTGATACTAATATTCTCTGCTCCATCGGTTAATTTAGCAAAAACCTCTAACCCTTTTCTGGCAATTTCACGTGTCATATATTGAGGTTGGAAAGGACGATCGTCATCTTCAACAAAACAGTATTTGCACCGTAAATTGCAGTTTGTGGTGGGTAGTAAATATAAGTGTTGGATTTGATTTAAATTTAACCCCTGGTAAAATAACGAAGTGTATTTTGCTATATCCTGTTCCGAATCAGAAATGAGCATTTCTTTTTCCACCAGGTCCTTGATGACGTTGGAAATATCCTCAGCAGGGAATTTAGTGGCTAATTTGTTAATTACCGATTCGGCCAGGTTTTTTTCATTAAATTCTTGGTAAAGCAGTTTTAATAACTCTCCACCGTATACTTTATTTAAAGTAAGACTGTGCACCAAACAAACAACGTTATCTTTAACAAAGATATGCATAAACTGTGAATTAAAGAGTTTGATATGAATTTTTGGTTCTTTTTGCATTATTATCAATTCTTTCTAAAAAAATTTTGAAGGTTCAATTAACCAGATTCATCGACCTTACTTCAAGGGTCCTCTATTTTTGATTATTTTCGTGATCTTGTTAATATCACCATGGACTATTTTTTCATTTGGTAATTTAGTTAATTGCTGATAAATATTTTGTAATTCAACATGTTCCTTAGGATTACAACAGTTACAATCACAAACGTTCGGACTGCAATCACAATAACCACTGCAGTCACAGTGGCACAAACAATCGCAGTTGGTAATTTTGTCCTTGATAATATCAAGCTTACTTGCGCTGAGATCAGTCAAGGCACCGATATTTCCCTTTATCTTTGAAAGAATCAGTTTACCCGGTTCACCGGCATAAATAAGATACTCCCCACATTTTATGGGTTTTTTAGGTATAGTCAATTATTCACCCCCTAGATTAACTCATCTGAGTATTGAACCTTCAAACCATCTCACCTAATAAACACAAACTATGTACCAGAAAATTAACAAATAATATATAAGCAGTCAATATATGTAATTGCAAAACAGTACCATAGTATTCCCATAACAGGACCTATGACCCCCCTAGGAAAACAAAAAAGCTATTCACTCCTGTGTTAAGTGATAGCTTTTCTTCCATTTCCCCCAAAGCCCTCATTACGGAAGCAGGGGATGACAATCAAAATTTTAATCCAAATATATACTTGGCTGATCCGATACGGTATCATAAGTATTAGTTAACTGTTATAATACTAACTTTTGGAGCTAACAATGTGGTTCATATATTCAATCTTAACTCTTTTGTGTTGGGGTTTCTTTAATTTTTCATTAAAAGTCTTTGCCGATAAAGAAAAGTCACCCTACGTAAACATGGCATCTATTTATTTTGTTGCCAATAGTTTTATGTGGGTCTACCTATTTATCCGACAAGAAACCTTTCAGCTTAGTTTAGAACTAGTGCTATTAGGTGTCTTACTAGGGCTATGTTCAGCGGCAGGAAACTATTGCTTTACAAAGGCCTTCGAAACAGGAATTAGCAGCATTATTGCGCCTGTTGTATCCAGCAATAGTATCATCGTTATTTTACTATCACTACTCTTCCTAGGGGAAAGCATAAATATTCGACAGGGCATAGCGATATTTTTGGCCTTTACCAGCGTTTTGCTTCTCAACTATTCCCGTCAAAAAAACGAATCAACCGAAACAGACTGGATGATTTACATGGCGTTGACCTTTCTAGCCTTTGGTGGTGTAAACACTATCATGAAGCTTACCGTTTATTTTAAAGAGCCGCCCAATGCTGTATTAGCTATTGGCTTCACCATTGCCTTTTTCCTGTACCTAATCCTATGTATTCGTAATGCGGAACCACTTAAACAAGTAGTATACAATAAATTAAATCTGTTTGCTATTTTAAATCCTATCGGAATGATTCTTTATGGTTTAGCACTAAGGAGCGGGTGGGCAAGTTTAGTCTGTCCCATCACTAGTTGTAACAGCATTATAACCGTAATCTTCGGTTTAACCCTTTACAAAGAAAGGCTAAATAAATATCAATTATTTGCAATTTTAGGCGTATTTATATCCATAATACTGTTAGGTATTGAGTCATAAAATTTACTAAAGAATACCGGATAACTGCAATTCATCATAACTTATTCCATAGACAGGATATTCCACACCTGGCACTAAAATTATTTTAGTAGGTTCGTATTTGTAGTTAAAATTTTATTACATAATTCTCCCTTTATTTCAACCGTAGTCCATTTACCATCTATATTGTATCCTACAAACCAGCTTCTACTTTCCTCTTCTGATGATGTAGTAGGGCTATATTTACTATATAAAACAATATCCTCTATTTCTTCAACCTTTATTTCCTGACCCTGACTTATACTTTTTATAAAAAGCCATAATTTTTTTAGCTTTTCTCCCCTAATATCTGTTGGTTGACTATATACAGTTATCTGTTCATTGGTATTTTTCATTTGTTCTGCAAGTTTATTCTCCACCATAGAGTTTCTCAATCCCTTCAACTAGCTATATTCTTTTAAATATTATATTCAATCATAATTTCTATGTTTTCATAACTTATATATAAAAAATAATATGGCTTTAAACAAGTCTGTACCCTACTCCCGGTTCTGTTATAATATGGCGTGGTCGAGTGGGATTTGCTTCTATCTTCCTGCGAAGTTGACCTATAAAAACCCGTAGATAGTGTGTATCATTCTCATAGGTAGGACCCCAGCAAGTTCTTAAAAGTTGTTTATGGGTTAAAACTTTACCTGCATGGATTGTTAAATTCTTCATCAAATCATATTCTGTAGGGGTTAACTTAACTTCTTGCCCCTGCACTTCCACTTTTCGATGTGCTAGATCAATTAACAAATCATCAAACCTTAATATTGGTTCTTCTTTAACCCCAACAGAATGTCTCATGGCAGTCCGAATACGTGCTAAAAGTTCACCCATACCAAAGGGCTTGGTTAAATAATCATCCGCACCAGCATCTAGGGCTAGAATCTTATCCTGCTCCTGTTCCTTAGCAGATAATATGATTATAGGAGTTTTGGTCCATTCCCTTAAACGATTCACTACTTCAAGCCCGTCCATATCCGGTAGACCCAGATCAAGAATGATTATATCTGGATGAAAAACAGCAGCTTCACTAAGTCCTTGCTGAGCAGTTGCTGCTTCTCCTACTTCATAACCATGACTGGTTAAAGCCACTCTCAGTAGTTTCTGTATTTGGCTTTCATCGTCAATAACCAAGATACGAGCCCCTTTACTATCCATCTTAATCTCCTTTATGATCTACCTGACCCATTACTGGTGGTTCCTTCTCTAAGGGTAAGGTAAATTTAATCTCCACTCCCCTACCGGGACGATTGATCGCCCTGATCTTACCTCTATGAGCTTCCACAAAACCCTTACATATTGCTAGTCCTAAACCAGTACCACTAATAAGACGGGGAGACTGTAAACGATAAAATTTATCAAAAATCCTTTCCATATCATCTTGTAAAATTTCCGGTCCACGGTCTGCTATAGAAACTTCTATTTCTCCCCCCTTTTGCAAAACAACGATGTTGATAGCTGTAGCGGGTTCAGAATATTTCAAAGCATTATCCAATAGATTTATCAGTACCTGCTCAATCAAAGTAAAATCCACTTTAACTAAAGGTAAATTGTTATCTATATTGACGTTAACAGGTCGGTTTCCTAGCGACTCTTCCATACGGCTAAGGGCAACACCAATGATATCTTGTAAATCACACCATTCTTTATGGGGTTGTACAAAACCTCCTTCTAACTTGGCCATATCAAGAAGGTTGTTAACAAAGCGACTCATGCGCAATGCCCCCTGCTGAATACTTTGCAGCAGGTCTCGCCGGGCTTCCTTAGAATATACTTCATCACTTTCCAGTAGGCCAGAAACTGCCCCAATAATTGAAGACAGTGGAGTTCTTAGATCGTGCGATAATGAATTAAATAAGGCGTTCCTTAAACGCTCGGACTCCGCCAGCGTCTGGGCTTCCCTTGCCTCATCAGCCAATTTGACCCTAGCTAAAGCCATAGAGGCAGTACTTGCAAAAGCCTCCAGTAAGCGTAGTTGCTCCGGTTCGAAGTATGTATCAGGGTCACTAGAGCGAATTCCCAGTACCCCTCTCATTTCTTTATCTGTTCGCAGCGGCAAGTAAAGACCTTCAGCAGTACCCAGTGTATCAGTTCCCTTACCTGCCTTTTGTCCTCGGGTAAAAACCCAGCTGGCTACGGCGTATTCTTTTGTATCAAAGAAGGTTTTTTCTTTAGCTTCAGAACATGCCTTAAGCTTTAACTTGTTTTCTTTATCAGGCAGCAGCAACACAACCTGCCCTTCGATAGTGTCAGCAACCTTTTTCACAATACTCTCTAACACAGGTTCCAACTCTGCAACAGCTGCTATCTCCTTGCTCAAGGAATAAAGGGCAGAAACCCTGGCCTCACGTCTACGGGAATTTAGTACCTGTTCCCTTAAGCGGGTGGACAGGCGACTTGTAAACAAAGCCACCATCAGAAAGATCACAAAGGTAATCAAATATCTTAAATCGGCAACTGTAAAACTAAGCGTAGGAGTTACTAAGAAAAAATCAAAACCAATTACCGCCATTACTGCTGAGGCAATAGCTGGGCGTATCCCCCACCTCACAGAACTTAAGAGAACTGGTAGCAAATATAGCATAGAAATATTCACCAAACCCAGAGCCTCTTTGAAAGGAGAAAGTAGTAGAGTGAGCAGTACAATCATTAAAAAAGAAGCAAGATAGGGGAAAACCTTTATTAAAATTTTGGTGTGTTGTTGAATTGGTTGTTTTTCCTTGTAGCGATTTTGTATTTGTTTGGGATTACCAGGAATAACGTGTACACTTATACCTTCGCTCATACGTATTACTTTATCTACAACCGACCCGTGCATAAGTTCCCAAAGCCTTGAGTAACGAGGCTTACCGATTATTATCTGGGAAACGTTTCTTTTGCGGGCTAGATCAACTAGTTCTCCTGCTACATCATTGCCGGTAAGATTTATGGTTTCAGCTCCCAATTCCTCAGCCAAATGTAAATTTTTAGCCAATTGATCCTTCTCTTCCTCCCTTACAGGGAATCGTCTGGAGGTATCTATATAAACAGCCATCCATTCGGCTTGTAACCCTTCAGCCATACGCTTTGCTATTCTAATTAACTGGGCGGAAAAAGGGCTAGCACTGATACAAACTAGTACTCTTTCTCCAGCGGGCCAGGGACCGGCAATGCCATGTAAGCGCATGTATGACTCCACCTGCCGGTCCACCCTTCTGGCTGTGTAGCGCAGGGATAATTCCCTTAGGGCATTGATATTTCCTGGCCGCAAAAATTTACGTTTGGCTTCCTCGTCCTGTCCTGGTATATAGACTTTTCCATCTTTAAAACGTTGGAATAATTCTTCTGGACGAATATCAACCAGTTGAATTTGTGCACACTGTTCCAAAATGCGATCGGGAACGGTTTCACTTACAGTAACACCAGTAATCTGTGCCACTATATCTTTCAGTGTCTCCAAATGCTGAATATTTACAGTGGTATAAACATGAATCCCCGCGGCCAACATTTCCTCGATATCCTGATAGCGGCGCGCATGGCGAGAACCTGAAACATTGGTGTGGGCCAACTCATCAACCAAGACAAGCTCCGGCCTTCGCTGTAAAAGGGCATCCAAGTCCATTTCCAAAAATTCTTTATGCTCGTATTCTATGATACGGGCTGGAACAACGGGAAGGCCCTGTAAAAGGGCCTCCGTTTCTAAACGACCGTGGGTTTCTACCCAGCCAACTACCACATCAACACCTTCGGCCAACTGTTCTCGGGCTGCCTCCAGCATGGCATAGGTTTTCCCCACACCTACTGCCGCCCCAAGAAATACCGTTAACTTTCCTTGACCTTCTTCAAGTCCGGACAGAAGTGCGTCAGGGTCAACTCGTCTTTCCTTTAACATGCTACAGCCTCCGTATCATCATTTCTTATCCATTAAATATTTGTAAAGGAATGATTTTTATACAATAATAAACCATGTTATCAAAGAAATAAATCCAATAGAAGTCAACTTCATACCTTCATGTCCTCCATATTTACAAGGTGGTATACAAGAAAAAAGAGAGTCGCCAATTACTTATGTCTCCCCCCACAGTAGAAGGTTTTTATTATTTAACCTGTCTACCATAGGGGGAGCATATCATAAAGCGATACTCCCTTTCTTTATAGCTTTTAAATTTAAGCCTTTAGCTTGATCAAATAAACGACCCCAGTTGAAAACCGGAGCCTTTCATAAACATACTTGGAATCAACACTTGGGTGGTAAGTCATTACTTTTTTATTACTTCGACAATATTTGCTAGATCACATACTTCTGTGTGGGCATACCAAACCTTGTAATCATTAACAATAATGGTTAAATTATTTATATTTTTCTTACCCAAAATTTCTGCTGCCTTATCTTGGTCACTAAAGGCAAACCAGTATTTTCTTTCATCGTAAGTTAGCCTAGGAATATTCTTTATACTTTCCTCACTAACATCGAAGGTAAGACAATCTGGTAAAAATTCATCCTTTTCATCATGGTAAATTAGATTACCAGTTAGTTGAATTTTACCACTGAATTCAACCTCTGCAGGATAATCTTTGCTAGGATAATCCTTATTGTATGTAATAGCCTTTACTTTCAAACCAGCTACACTATCTCCTACTTTTGTCTTCAATGGATCAAAGACGTTGTTTATTGATGGATCAACAGTCTCAGAGGTCTGAGCAGCCTGTGGCTGGGGATCACCTTGGGTTTGAGAAATTACTTTATTCTCGTTATTCTGGCACCCCATAAGAGTCATGATTAAAAGCAGGCAAATAAATATTTTTTTAAATTTAAACATAGGAAACTCCTTTTTTATACATTTTTTAAATTATTATACGTAAAATCTTAGACATTTTTAAGGTATTCTAGTTTCCTCATAAAATTTTATTTAGTTTAACGACCACACCAAACAGGACTATTCAAAAGCCCTGTTTGGAGGTTACTGCACTAAAGAAACTGCTAATACTTACCATGGTATTTACCCCCTCAAATAATGGTTTTAGATACGAATTAATGTAAGTAATAAAAAATATGGCCGAAGTTTCTTTTTTTGGAACACGGGGGATCAAATTCTGGGGCGAGTCCTATTGATGGAGGTGGCTTATAGCAGATTCAGGATGGGGACCCTCAACCCAAGCCCGTCAACTAACCCCGCAGGCCAAAGGAGGGTGTATTATTTGTTTTTGCGTAGAATTTTGCTTTCTTTAACCTTATTCGGTTCCTTGGCCTTTGCCACTACCTTTGCTACAGCTGCCGAACATACCGTGGCTCAGGGTGATACCCTTTATCTCATCGCTCAACATTACGGTACCCAGGTAGATAAATTAAAATCAACTAATCAATTAAAAAGTGATATGCTTTATCCCGGCCAGAAGCTGCAAGTCCCCGACCAAACATATACAGTACAAAAGGGGGACAGCCTTTTTCTTATCGGAAAAAGATTGAACCTGCCCTACCAGGAGATTTTACGTGCAAACAAGCTGTCTAGCTCTACTACCATTTACCCTGGCCAGGTATTGAGGATACCCGTAGTCCAGGGAACAGTAAGTAGAGGTTCTTCAATTGACCGAGCTGGCACTAAATTCTCCGCCGGAGATTTGGACCTTCTGGCCCGCTTAATCACCGCTGAAGCAGACTCGGAATCTTATCTCACAAAGGTAGCTGTGGGTGCAGTGGTTTTAAATAGAGTAAAAAGTAACCTGTTCCCCAACAGCATAGCCAAAGTTGTTTACCAGGTAGAAAATGGTCATTATCAATTTGAACCAGTGTTAAACGGCTGGATCAATGTGAAGGCTTCACCGGATGCCATACGGGCGGCCAAAGAAGCCTTAAGCGGGGTAGACCCCACCAAAGGAGCCCTCTATTTCTTTGAGTCTTGGGTACCCAATAAATTTCTCCAAGCCCGTCCGGTAAGTATGGTGCGGGATAGTTTTACCTTTTCCTATTAACCAGAATTTAATATTTAAGGGAGTTTCTTCATCTGTAAGGAACTCCCTTATTTATCTGCTCTTGGTAGATCGAGCTTCCTTCAGGATAAAGGACTCCTATTTTTTAAAATACCGAATATATATATTATAAATAAGTTGTGGCCTCCAATTCGCAGTGTTGGCTGCCAAATAACCAAGGGTAAAACTAATAAAAGGAAGGGATAACTATGGGTGGAGTAATTGAGTTAACAGGTTGGCTTGGACTTATTTTATTAAGTGCTTGTTTAGCGAAGTTTTCTAGCAAGGGAAAAATAGACAACCAACTCATGTTATTTTTTAAGAAAAATCACAAATACTTCGGCTGGACTGCATTAACTGCATTATTCCTACATGGTACCCTAGCCACCACAAACCTCCTTATACCAGTTATGGGACAGAGTAACCGTTTGTCAATATTGGCAGAAACTAGTTGGGGCTATTTGCTTTGGTTGATGTTACTAGCCATCTGTATTGCTTCAGTTATGCTATCTTACAAAACTTTTCGACGTAGACATCTGCAAATGGTACTGATTTTAGGGGTTTTACTACTGATTCATATTGAATAAGCCTTAATAATCAATCTTCTCCAGGAACAGCCCACTTGCATCGGCAATGCCACCAGTTTGATTCCGTTCTTTTGCATCTAAGATTTTGAGTATATCTTCTGCATTGATTTTATCCAACCCAACTTCTATTAAGGATCCAACAATCTTTCTAACCATATTATAAAGGAATCCATTACCACACACTCTAATTTCAATTAAACCGGCATCTTCATCTAAATCAATAGAATATATTTCACGTACCATTGACTTCTTCTTAGACTTGGCATTGGAAAAGGCAGTAAAATCATGTACGCCAATAAAATATTGACCTGCTTTTTTCATGCGGATGGTATTCAGCTTTTTCTCGATATGCATACTATACTTTCGCATGAAAGGATTGGGGTATTCCTCGTTCCAGATCCTATATAAGTAGGTTTTACCCTTGGCATGATATCGGGCATGAAAGTTCTCAGGAACTATAGTTACCTCCCTAATGCTAATATCCCGGGGTAAATATCTATTTAAATAGTTTTTGACCTCAGATTCCGACAGATTCTCATTGATTTTAAAATTGGCAATTTGTGCAAGGGCATGTACACCAGCATCAGTTCTGCTACAGCCAGTAATCTCGATTTCTCTGCCCACCATCTCCGCTAATACACTTTCTATTTTCCCCTGAATTGTATTTTCTCCATTCTTGAGCCTTTGCCAGCCCTTATAACGTCCACCATCATATTGAATTAGCATTTTATAATTGTTCATTGTTTCTCCTTATCTGTTATCTAGGGTCAGACATCTGTTTTGATTAAATGTTTGGATAACCTCCTGGCCAGTGATAGTAAAGTAAAGGTAGGAGGTAAGCCCCACTCTGTTGGAATGACGGAGCAATCACATACATAGAGGTTTTTGTACTCTGTTTGCAGGTTTGAGTCAACCACCTCACCAATCCTTACTGACCCACCGGGATGGGCAGCAGTCCAAGCACTACGAAAAATTCTCTTTGCTCCAGCATGCTCAATAATTCTCTTAGCAACTAAATTCCCCTTAGACATTTTGTTTTGATCTTCCCTGGTAAATTTCTTAGAGAAGCCCTCTTTACTATTGATATTACCACCTATACTGTCTCTAATTTTGACCATTACTGAGATGGTTTTATGATGCTCAAATATCCGATGAACCCTTAAGGCTTGTGCAGTAAACAACTGATATACAAGTCTCGGTAAGGTAATATCAGTAAGGATATAACCCTCCTCCTTGCAGACCATACCAGTGGCCATGGGTATCTCATTACCCGCTTCTATTCCTTCTATAACGCCCTGAACAATTATCAAGGGATCACAAAAAAATCCATTCCCTGCCCCACTAACACCACTGGACCTTAGTATGCTTGCCGAGGCTAGGCCACCAGCTGCCAGTATAATTGTATGAGCATATGCTTTTTGAGTTAGACCATCTTTAATATACTGAACCCCTACTGCTTTATTATCCTGTAATATAACTTTTTCTACTCTAGAACCTTCAAAGATAACAGCCCCATTCTGAACAGCCTCAGTTATATACTGTGTAGAATTCCACTGGGCCTCAAAGGGAAACTTTTTTGGGCTACAGAGATTCTGGTAGATAAACTTATCTAATCTCTGCCAGGGGTAACCAAGCTTCTGTGCGCTCTCCATTATCCTTTGGGCAGTGGGACCTATCAAGTCATCCCTCAAGGGAGCTATAGGCAGTTCTTTTTTAATTTCTGCTACCTCCTCAGATAGATCGATACCGTATCTACGAAATAACTCCAAGGGAGGTAGATAGGCGGTTCCATAATATAGGGCGGAAGACCCCCCGGTCCTTATCCCTCTTACCATGGTCTTGTACATATCTAAAAATAACATTTCTTTATTCCTAAGCATTCTAGGAATATTCATAGTTAAATCCTTTTGCCCTCTTTCCAGGATTAATACTTTTCTCTTGGCTAGGGCTAAATCCCTGGCCACTGTAGCCCCGGCAGGACCTGTTCCAACGACTATTACATCCCAATTATTCATGCTTTTTTGCATAATAAATTACCTCGATATAAAGTATTTATTAAGATATAATTCAACTGGATTGTACCTATAAAAATTACTATACTAAATAAAAGTTGTACTTGTAAATTTTAAGTTTCTATATAAAAAACAAACACCGCTTCCTAGCTTAAAGACTAGAAAACAGTGTTCCCTTTAGATATCTAATGCTTAGCTAAAAAATACCTATCCCATGCGGGCTGGTAGGACTTCCAACCAATAATTATCGGGATCATTTATAAAATAAATACCCATCTCCTTGTTTTCGTAACAAATACAACCCATCTTCTTATGGTGCTCATAGGCTGCATCAAAGTCGTCCACAGTAAAGGCAAGATGGAACTCATTCTCGCCTAAATTATAGGGTTCGGTTCTATCCCTGAGCCAAGTTAATTCTAAGGTGTGTTTAGACTGGCCATCTCCTAGATAAACTAGGATAAAATCACCATTTTCATGTTCGTGACGTCTAACTTCTGCTAAACCTAAGGACTCTTTATAGAACTGCAGGCTTTTCTCTAAATTTAATACATTGATATTATTATGAGCAAAACTAAACTTCATAGCCACCTGTCCTTTCTGCATGTACGATTAAACAAACAATT
Organism: Desulfotomaculum defluvii; assembly: GCF_054657375.1. Taxonomy (NCBI): domain Bacteria; kingdom Bacillati; phylum Bacillota; class Clostridia; order Eubacteriales; family Desulfotomaculaceae; genus Desulfotomaculum; species Desulfotomaculum defluvii. The sequence continues at coordinate 107,052 of NZ_BAAHYV010000001.1, forward strand.
GTAGTATACTTCATGTTGAGGTGATTTAACAATGAAAAGCCAAAATTTACGTATTGAATATATTTATCACAGTGGGTTTGTTGTAGAAAGTGAAACTGCTTTATTTGTTTTTGATTACTATCAGGGTTCTGTAAATCTAAAAAAAGACAAACAAATTTATGTCTTCTCCTCCCATGCCCATCACGATCACTTTAACCCAGTGATTTTCGAGTGGCAAGGGGAAAGACTGGATATCCAATACATTCTAAGTAGTGATATTTACTCCCAGCTTAGTCCCATGCATACATCAGCTAACCTTACCTTCCTTTCCCCCTATGAAGAGAAAAAAATCGGTGATATCCAAATCAAGGCCTATGGCTCTACGGACGAAGGCATTTCTTTTTTAATTAAGCATAATGGTAGCCACATCTTCCACGCAGGAGATCTCAATTGGTGGTACTGGTGGGGCGAAACAAAGGAAGAAATTGAGAAGGCTGAAAAGATGTTTAAGGAAGAAATTAGCAAGCTTAAAGGGGAAATCATTGATATTGCCTTCTTCCCCGTTGACCCAAGGCTAGAACACAATTATAGCCTGGGAGCAGAATACTTCATTCAGGAAGTAAAGCCCAAGTTCCTAATCCCTATGCATTTTTGGGAAAACACCGAAGTTATTAGCCAATTTGCAGATAAAATGAAGAACTCTACCACTAAAGTCATAACGTTAACTGACTCAAAGGAATGGTCCTTCTGAGTCTAAACCTTGATTCACCTAATTATTGTTCAGTCAAAATAATAGGTCCGTCCTTAGTAATAGCGAGGGTATGTTCATATTGGGCTGAGAGTTTCCCATCAACGGTCCTAGCAGTCCAACCATTGGCATCCACTTTACATCGCCAGGTACCTACATTAACCATCGGTTCAATTGTAATGACCATACCCTCCTGTAATCTCGTTCCTCTACCTTGACGACCGTAATGGGGAACCTGTGGTTCCTCGTGTAAACTTCGACCTATTCCATGGCCGGTAAAGTCTCTCACAACAGAAAAACCTTCTGCTTCCACATATTTCTGGATGGCGTAACCAATATCACCAATTCTGTTGCCAACCACTGCCTGGTTTATGCCTATATAAAGGGACTCTTTAGTCACTGCTAATAAGTGTTTTGCAGTATTAGAAATGTTTCCTACACTATAGCTCCAAGCAGAGTCAGCCAATGCACCCTTTAGATTGACCACCATATCAATGGTAACTATATCCCCATCCATTAATGGCCTATCCGTAGGAAACCCATGACAGATCTCATCATTAACAGATGCACAGGTTGCATAGGGGTAGCCCCGATAACCTTTCTGCTCTGGAGTAGCACCATGCTTAGATAAATACTTTTCAACAAAAAGATCTATCTCCCGTGTTGTTAGGCCTACCCTTATTATTTTAGCAATTTCTTTATGACAAGAAGCCAGTAATTTTCCAGCTTCGTGCATTAATTGAATTTGTTTTTGACTTTTTATCGAAATCATTTCGTATCCCCTCTAAATTATCTTTTAAACAGCCATAAAGCCATAATTTATTTTACACAATCAAAACCCATTATCTCATTTAGAAAATTATACCATATTTTATTGCCAGCCGTAGCATGAAAGAAAAATACCCCCGAACTATTCGGAGGTATCTGGAAAAATCAGGTGCCAGTACTTGACTTCTTGTTAGCCTTCTTATCCACGCTGACCATCCTCGGCAGCTTTCAGTTCCTTAACTACCTCGTTCAACAGTTCCACCGCCCGCTCCAGTTTGGCGATGGCTTCTTCGGCTGATTCAATGGGGTCGGGGAGGTTTTCGTAGGAGGTCAGGGAGTAGTCTGCGATAAGTCCCAGGTCCAGGTTGTCTCCCTTGGCCCGGATTTGTTTACGGGTCAGTCTACTCCAGCGTTCGTCTTCTACTTCGCTGCGATCCTCTGCGGTGTAGGCAGCAATAAAGTCGGTGAAGTGGACCTCGGTCAGGGGTGTACGTTTGCCGAAGCTGGGCATATTGGTACGCAAGTCATAGAACCAGACATCCTTGGTGTTGTCTTTATCCGTTACACCCCGGTCAAAAAACAATACGTTGGTCTTAACACCCTGGGCGTAAAAAATACCAGTGGGCAGCCTAAGGATAGTGTGCAGGTTGCACTTGTCCATCAGGTCAGCACGGATTCTCTGCCCATCACCATCTTGAAACAGCACATTATCCGGTACCACGATAGCTGCCCTGGCTTTACCATCCTCTCGCAGGGATCGGTAGACATGCTGTAGGAAATTAAGCTGTTTGTTAGAAGTCAGGTAAGTCAGGTCGTCCCGGGTGGGGCGCTCGCCACCCTTTTTAGTACCAAAGGGCGGGTTAGTCATGACTACATCATAGGGACCGAGACTCTTGCCCAGGTTGGACAGGGTATCGCCTAGTAATATAGGTCCTTCAATGCCATGCAGCATGGCATTCATGAGGGCCAGTCGGTGGGCATCCTGTACCAATTCCACTCCAGAGAAGGCCTGATATATTTGAAAGTTGCTTTCCCTTTCACTGAGGGTAAAGAGGTCATCGGTTTTTTCCTTGATATGCTTATCCGCTGCAATCATAAAGCCAAAGGTACCGGCAGCGGGGTCGTTGCAGGTTTCTCCTGGCTGCGGGTCAATGAGCTGAACAATGACGTTAATCAAGGGGCGGGGAGTAAAATACTGTCCTGCCCCAGATTTCTTTTCGCTGGCGTTTTTCTCCAGCAACCCTTCGTATAAATCCCCCAGACCTTCTTCTCTGGCACTATACCAGTCCAGGGCATTGATGGTTTTAATAATCTTTTCCAGGTTTTTCGGTTCGTCGATATTGGTAGAGGCGTTTGTGTATATCTCTTTAACCCGTCCCTCGGCCCTTTCACCTAAGTCTAATAGCAATCGTTTGTAAAAATTTCTTAGCTCGGTGCCTTCCCTTTTAATCAATTCGTCCCAGCGGTAAGCAGCGGGTATTTTATCTTCTGTACCGGTTTCTTTAGCCATCTTTAGGAACAGGATATAGGTTAATTCAGTTACATATTGATGATAAGTGATACCGTCATCCCTTAATACATTACATAAGTTCCAGAGTTTTTGAACTATTTCCTGGGTTGTCATACTCACGATGCGCTGTTCCTCCGCTCATATAAACTTTGATTGATCTGTTTTAATACTTCTTCCAACTTGCCACCAAATAATTTATTGATGCGCAGGAAACCTCCCTGCCCCCTAAAGGGTTCCTGATCAAAGGAATCCCTGTCCAGGATGGTTTCTTTGATTAACTGCTTTTCTATCCGATCCAGCCAACCCTGTTGTACTTTATTCCAGGGATGGATGGCCCGTACCCTTTGCATGGCCTGTTTGATCCTCTCTTCATGGCTCACCAGGGCATCACCCAGGGCCTGTTGTCGAATAAAACTGATGATATCCGCAGCGATATCCTCGTTTTTCAGTTCCCGCCAAGCGGTGTTGAGACTGGTCTCGGAAAAACCGTGGCTATCCAATTCAATCTTTAGTTCCCTTAGGGCTTGCCTGGTCAATTCCTGTGGACGCTGTACCACGATTTGCAGGGCGGTAATTTTATTCATGTTTTCCCGGATAAAGGTACCGAATTCAGCTAAATAATCCTGGGGCTTGGTTCCCTTGCCGTAACCCCTGGCCACATAAAGTAGTCGATCTGCGTGGAAAGACACCACCTTTTGAGTGGGGTGATACCTACCTTGCTCTAAGAACTGTAGCAACCTAATTTTGCCGGGTAGTTCTTGCTTGACTTGTTGGGGTGGGGTTTGCCGCAGCCAGCTTAAAAACTCCTCGGGTTTTTGTCCGCCCGATAGGGTAATAAAGATTTCCACATCTTCCTCATCCAGCCGCCGCTGCTTACGCTGAATTTTGGCAATGATACTTTCTATATGCTGTCTTTGCTGGTCCACCTGGTCCAATTGCTCCAATTCGCTAGCCAGGGTGGTTAGGCTCACCTTGGGGTTGGCCACCACTGGTTTCATGCTGCTAATCTGCTCTAGCATCTCATAGAGGCCCACGGCATCAAAGACATTAAAATGAGTCTTTTTCAGTCTATCACACAAACGGGTGGCCCGTCCCATCATTTGCTCGTAGAGTATCCGGGACCTTACCCGGCGCAGGAAAACCAGGTTACAGATTTCCGGCACATCAACACCAGTGGTTAGCAGATCCACAGTTACTGCGATGTTGGGAAGACGCTCATTTTTATATTTACGGATGACTGCTAGGGGATCTTTAACGGAAGCTGTTATCTTGACGATGGCATCGTCTTCCACTTCGATGCCCACTGCTTCAAACTCTTCCTTTAATATCTTGACTACCATATCGGCATGGTCATCACCGGCAGCAAAGATGAGAGTTTTTTCATGGCCCATAGGATCTAGATAGTTGACCAATTCTCCCAAGATAGTTCGGTTAAAATTCTCGGTAATCACGGTTTTATTAAATTTATCCACCTCAAAATGGAGTTCATCGGGCAAATCGTTGATATTATCCACTTGTCCAGTAATGGGATCATAGATGGTTAACTGCTGTCCCTTAGTAAACTTAATACCCTGTTGTTTTAACTGGGTCTCAAATTGATAAGGTGGTTCATGATCCACCAGATAGCCATCCACCACAGCATCCCGATAAGAATACGTAAATACCGGGTCATTGAATATTTCTTTGGTATGTAAGGCCGGGGTGGCAGTGAGGCCGATTTTTACGGCATCAAAATACTCCAGCACCTTACGATATTTACTGATATAATCCTGCTGATCCCGAAAGGTCAGCTCGGTTTCTCCCATCTCTCTGTCCAGCACATAGCCCCGGTGGGCCTCATCCACCACTATGCAATCATACCAATCCACAGCGGGTCTATCTTCATCCTCCCTAAAGAGGACACGACGAATCATGCCCTGGATGGTGGCGATGTGTACTTTGGTGGCTGGCTCAGGAGTTTTGTCTTCCAATCCCTTGACATCGTAAATCTGGGTAAAGGTAAGAAAATCTTCTACTACTGCCTCTTTAAAGGCATCTCCAGCCTGCTCCCCCAGGGCCGAACGATCTACCAAGAAAAGTATCCGCTTAAACCGTTGGCTCTTGATCAGACGGTAGGTCAGGCCGATGGTGGTACGGGTTTTCCCTGTGCCGGTGGCCATTGCAATCAATATCTCCCGCTGCCCCTGCCCGAGTGCAGCTTCCACTGCCTTGATAGCCTTCAATTGGTAGGGCCTCAGATTCAGATAATCTAGGGGTTCGTTCTTCAGTCTTGCATGGGCTGCCTCCTTGTCTTGCTTCAGGAGGTCCTGTAGACCTTCAGGAGTATACCAGTTGTGTAGGGCCCGGGGGTGATTATTGTTCTTGCGAGTATCCAAAAACCAAATGCCTGATTTTGTTTCCAATTGCTTGAGGTAAGGACGACCGTTGGTGGCAAAAAGAAAAGGTACTTTATAGTCTCCCCAGGGTCCCCCGGACCATTGTTCCTGGTCCTGAAGTTTTACCTGCCTAGCATATTCTTTGGCCTGCTCCAGGTCGCTGATGACGTCTTTCCCCTTCTTCTTAGCTTCAATGATTCCTAAGAGAGTGAATCCAACGAACAGAGCATAGTCTGCATAACCGTTGCCACAGGGCCATTCAGCTATGGCTAGGTAGCGATTTTTAGCTGGCTTGGTGGCGGGCCACTTCAGTTGTTCACTGTTGACTTCCCAACCGGCACTTCTTAATTGATCATCTATAATTTGACGGGTTTCTTTTTCCGTTAGCTTAAGTTGTGAGGCCACCCTCCTAGATAGATTACGACGCTGCTGCAGTTGCTCCGGTGTAAGCTGCTGTTGGCTTAGTTGCTGCAGTTCTTCCTGTATTCTAGTCAAACGGGCTTCATATTCTTCGGTTAATTGCTGCAATGCAGTGGCGGAAACGGACTCCTGCTTTTTAGGCAACACAAAATGGGCCGGTTCGTAGCTCCAATCGCCATACACTTGCATGAACCAACCCCCTAACCGGTAAGACAGGGATAATAAGGTGCCAGCCTCCCTGGTAGTACCATAGGCTTCATGGGTTGCCTTATTACCTATACTGCGAATGGTATGGAAAATGTCCAGCATCTCTACCGGAATCATTTCAGTTTGTTTGAGTATACGCAGCCGGGAGTTCTGATTATTATCGACAGGGTCCTGCATATTTTCAAAGGCCAGGATAAACTTGGCCATCATTTCCGCAAATAAGCGCAGCTTAATTAAGGTAGTGTTTGGGTCCGAGTGCACATTCTTTTCCGCCATTTCACCCAGGTTAGCCAGTATGGGCCATCTTTCTTTAAGAAATGCAAAGTTACCCGTGATCATCTCCCCCTATCTCTACCTTGATTCTAGCCATTTGGATATATTTACAGACTTTAATGACAGCTAATTGAAGTATATTGCAAAGTGCCTAAGCTGTTATTATGTCCCCATACATTTTTCTACAAGACAAGGGCTTCTGCCTGCAAAGCTTACTGTGTAAAAATATGTCAGTAAGCCTTAAGTGGACGGCTGCTCTGCTCAGTTATCTGTTTCATAATCTCCTGCGTGTATAATCATATCTACTTTTTCAAGACCGTGAAGAAGATCTTTCGGAAGTTCCTTACTCCTCCGTGGCACATGAGTATCTGATACTACCCCTATAATCAAGCTTTACCCACCCCAGTTCTCGGATCTCTTAAGTGTTTCTTAGATTCCATTTGAAGAATGATTTAATCTGCTTGGAACAATATTTCCTAATCGAATTGACATTAATAGAGAAATAGCGATGAAAACCACGATCATAGAAACAACACCAGGCCAACCAAAGCTACTATAAAACGTACCACTTGCGGTTCCTCCAATACTTGAACCTAAATAATAGAAAAATAAATATAGTCCTGATGCTTGTGCTTTGTCATGAGTAGCTAGTTTTCCTACCCAACCACTGGCAATAGAATGTCCAGCAAAAAAGCCGTAAGTAAAGACCGCTATGCCAATAATTTTTACCCATAAAAATGTATTTAAAGTTATACAGGCTCCTAATAACAAAATAAACAACGACACTTGTATTAATTTCTTTCTTCCGTATTGATCAGCTAACATTCCCATCCAGGTAGAGCTAAATGTGCCAACTATATACACTATAAATATAGACCCAACTAATGATTGACTTAATGAATAGGGTGGAGCAATTAGTTGAAAACCAATATAGTTATATAAAGATGTAAAGCTTCCTAATAACAAAAATCCCATGAAAAATAGATAAATGAGGCCTGGTTCTTTAAACTGTACAAACAATGATTTTACTAATTCTACTATTTTAAATTTACGTGGTTTGAAATGAGTAGACTCGGGCAATATAACGAAAAAAATAATGCTAGCCATTAAACTAATGATACCAATTCCGCCTAAGGCTACACGCCAACTAAAAAAGTCTGTTAAAAATCCACTGATAATACGACCACCCATGCCACCGATGGAATTACCACTGATATATAATCCCATGGCCATGCCTAAACTTTTCGGTTCGATTTCCTCGCCAATGTAGGCCATTGCTACAGCTGGTAATCCTGCCAATGAAATCCCTTGTAATATTCTGCATAAGATTAATAGGTGGAAACTCGAACTAAAAGCCGTTAAAATTGAAAGAATTGACGAAGCGACCAAAGAAATTGTCATAATGGATTTGCGACCAAATACTTCTGATAAAGAACTGGCGATCAACATACTAATTGCTAAGGCAATTGTAGTAGAAGATTGGCTTAAACTTGAAACTGTTGGAGAAACCTGAAATTCCTTGCCTATTTCCGGTAACAATGGTTGTGTGCACCAAAGTATAGCAAATGTATTAAAACCACCTGCAAATAAAGCAAGGTTTACCATTTTAAATTTGTCTGTCCCACGCTGAATATAACTCATTATCAAAGCATACTCCTTTATTCATTCCAAAATTTACCTTTAATCTAGCCTTAAACCAAGGCTACCTATTCTCTCTACTCAGAACTACTAGTAGTTTAATCTTACAACTAATTACTTACGTTAAACAAGCTAGCCTTGGTATAATCGCCGGCGCAAAAGTAAACAGTTGACCCTGGGTCAACTGTTTGTCATTAGTAAATTGATCGTATCAAACAGAAAGAGATTGGACTAAAATCTTTTCTTCCTGTAATCTTTTTATAACAGGCAAACGGATTGCTCAACAAATGAGGTTTAACATAGTAAAGCAGACAACCTAACTTCTCTTCTCGACATATGCAAAGGACCCCGTAAAGGTACGGAGCCCTTGGGTATTTGTCTATTTGGTTACTTTAGTTTCTAAAGGTAATTTTAATGCTTTCCATTCTGTTAAACTACCATCGTAATTTTCTACATTCTTATAACCTTGCTACGCTATAACCTTAGAATAGTCGAAGGCCAACTATCAAGCTATGGCATTTTTCAGATCATCAATAAAAGATAAAACAGCCTCTTTTTTAGTAGCCCAGGAAGTGACTAGACGGATAGCTGAGTGATCCTCATCAACTTTGCCCCAAACATAAAAAGAGTACCTTTTCTGAAGCTTGGTAATCAACCAATTTGGTAAAACAGGAAATATCTGATTAGAGGGAGAGTGCGTTAGAAACCGATAGCCTGCCCTACTGATTTCCTGCCGCAGTAAACCAGCCATCTCATTGGCGTGTCTTGCCAGGCCAAAGTATAAATCATCCTTAAAAAGTTCCAAAAATTGTATGCCTAACACCTTGCCTTTAGCCAGCATTGCTCCCTTTTGCTTCATATGGTACCTAAAATCATTTTTAAGTAAGTTATTGCAAATTACCAGGGCTTCACCCAAGAGAGCACCGTTCTTAGTACCGCCAATATAAAAGGCATCAACTAAGCCCCCCATATCAGCAAGAGTTAGGTCGTTCTCTTCCGAGCATAGTGCCGAGCCTAGACGGGCCCCGTCCACAAACAAAAATAAGTTGTTTTCCCGACAGCACTTGTTCAACTGTTCCAGTTCGTATTTTGTGTAGATTGAGCCAATTTCCGTTGGGTTAGAAATATAAACCAGTTTTGGTTTGACCATATGCTCGTCCTCGTGCATATCAACGGCAGCTTTAATATGGTTAGGATTAAGTTTGCCATCGTCAACTTCAATGGCGATGATTTTATGACCTGTGGCCTCAATGGCCCCGGTTTCGTGGACTAGAATATGACCAGTACTAGCTGAAATAACAGCTTCATGGGGCCTTAAAAAGGCTGAAAGGGCAGTGAGATTGGTCTGTGTACCACCTGATAAAAAATGAATATCTATATCATTTCGCTTAATTATTTGTTTTAATATTTCAACTGCCTGGAGGGAATAACAATCTTGACCATAGCCTTCAACCTGTTCCATATTCGTTTCTATCAAAGCGTTCAATAATCTTGGATGTGCGCTCTCGCTATAGTCATTCTTAAAACTGTACATTCTTATAATCCCCTTTGTTTAAAGTTATGTTTTGCTATAACTAATCCTTTAATTCCAAGAACAAAATGTCGTCTATACCGTTATCAAAAATTTTCATTTCCAACATATGTCCGCTTTTTTCCTAGGTACTGTTCTGTAATATTTCACATTAGGATAGCCAATAACCATACAGGTTACTATCTGCCTGTCTCCATCAATGCCGAGAAAATCCATAATCCTTTTACTTCCCTGGGCTGCCCTTACAAAGAATCCGCTAAAAAATGTTCCTAAGCCTAAGGCATTGGTCATAAGTTCCATGTTAGAGGAGGCCAGGGCTCCATTTACCTGAGATTCAGCAGTAACTATTATTATAGCTGGAGCGCTGAAAAATAATCTGTCATTTTCATGGGGATTTTCTTGATATGCTTGATGCATGTTAACCCACATCTTGGCATATCTCCTAAACCTCTTTGTTTCTGGAGTTAAATTGGCCAGCATATCTTCCCCTATTTTCTTTAAGCTTTCATAGGTTAAAGCCTTTAATTCCCGGAGCCCTTCTCTTACTACTATATAAGACACATCCTGCATATTACTGCCTGTTTGAGTAAATCTACCAGCTTCTATAATTTTAATGATTTTTTCTTGTTCTATTTCTCTATCTCTAAATTGTCTTATGCTCCTTCTGAATTTAATAAAATTAAGTAACTGATCAGCATCCACAGAAAATGCTTCTCTGTTATATTCTTTTACTTCTTCCATGTTATACTCATCTATTGATACTGCATTTTTTGGGCATATAGCGATACAATGCCCACACTTAATGCAGGTTTTGTTTTTAACCTTTGCTTTTCCGTCAACTAGTTCTATATCCTTGGGAAAACAATCTTGTACGCATTGTCCACATCCTATACATTCTTCTATGTTTACTGTTATCATTTAGCAATCTACTCCTTAATGTTTTTTCCAACTAATATATTAACAAAATTTACTTCTTTATGGGAAGATTACGTTTTCTGTTTATTTTGATCATAATTACCCTCCGCCAGTTCCTTAGAGTATTCAGTTGATAATATCTGGTCGTAGCTCTTGCTATCTAAGCGCCTACCAGCTTGATTGATTTTGGGGGCAAGACGAAAAAATTTTATACCCAGATAAATTGAGGTATATAAAGCTATTATGATAATTCCTGCCAGCAAGCCCGATGTTTGACCTGAAATAAATGGCATGCTTATAATAGCAATAAGCAAACTTAGCAAGCCAATCCAAGAAGTATATGGATATCCTGGCATTTGGCACTTCCCTTCTGGAGGGCATCCGTATAGCTTACGGAAACGTAAATGGCTGGCCATAATTACAGCATAGGTAAATAAGAGTGCTAAGCCACCAGAACTTATCAAAAATAAATAGACTCTGGGCAGCAGCAGACCAAGGCCTAACCCTAATAGCATAGCAAGGCCAGAGAACAATATTCCACGATAGGGAACATTGCTCTTGTCTTTTAGCCACTTAGGAGCCTGATTTTCATTGGCAAGGGAGCGTATCATTCGCCCGAGCCCAAACATAGCTGCCAGCATCGTGGAAATTATTGCTGTTATAAGCACTACATTTATAACATTACCTGCCCAGCTAAATCCTTGTCTATTAAGTGCAGCTACCATTGGACTGACATCTTCACTAAGGTGAGCCGTAGAAATCAATGGAAGAAGTACTAAAACAGAAAGTATATAAAACCCCACAAGACTTAAAACCGTATATTTGATTGCCTTTGGAACAGTTTCCTTGGGATTAGTCGTCTCTGAAGCAGCTAATCCAATTATTTCAAAACCGGCATAGGAAAAAATCACTATCAGCATGCTGCCGGCAATGCCCTGTAAACCTGTTGGAAATAGAGGTTCCCTGGCCAATTCTCCAGCACCAATTGCTGGGCTTCCTGGCATAAGCCCTACAATCAATAATAAGGCTAGAATTATGAAGGAGGCTATGGCTAATAGCTTCACTGCAGCAAGACTACTCTCCAGCTTGCTTAGCTTATCAGCTCCTAAAAGATTTAACAGTGTAACACCGATTATAATTAGGCTCCCCAGAAAAGCTATAGATATATTGGGTAGCCACTCACGAACCAGGATTGATACAGCAGTGGCCTCACTGGACATAGCTAGAATAATTCCGGTCCAGTACACCCATCCAACAACAAAGCCAGTCCCTGGGCCAAAGACTTGTGTTGCAAAGGTCCGAAAGGAGCCAGCATCAGGATTGGCTACTGTCATCTCAGATAAAGCAAAGAGTATGAGGTAAACAAGCAGCCCACCAAGTATGTAGGAAATTAATATGGCAGGTCCAGCTGCCGAGATGGCTACCGATGAACCAAGGAAAAATGAACCTCCTATAACGGTTCCTAATGCCATCATTGTAAGCTGCCCTGCAGATAACCCTTTGTGTCCTTGCTCCATCTTTTCCCCCGTGTTCCCCATATTTCTAGGTTTGTTTATTTCGCATTATTATATTTTTCATTTGCCTCAGTTTTATACCAAAAACAAAATACCCCGCAGTTTAATCCTGCGGGGGACTTGTTGATAGATTATTTTTAATAGGTTGCTCACCTTTTAGTTAGGGTAAAACTGATCTAGTTTAGCTTTTTTAATACGTCCTTAAACCCTGTGATTGGGACGACTGGAATACCCTTGGCCAGGCAGTGGTCAAGCAACCGTCCCTTGGCAAACACAAGATTACTGTGGCCAGCAGGGCAGATATCTGAGACCCCATCACCCACATAAATCACCTGACTACCTGGTTCCGTCAAACGCTTCATAAGGGAACTCTTACAGGTACCACATAGGCCACAGTCCTGGTTATGGTAGGTACAGGTAATACCAAACCCCTTCTCATATACTAGCTTATTAGCAAAATAGGGTACTTTAAGGTGATATTTTGTTAGAATGTGTTCAATACAAAGGTCGTAGCCATCACTAAGGATATATATAGGATGGCCTTCTTTCCTGCAATAACTGACGAAGGCCTCGAAGCTCTCATCAATCTCTATCGTATCCAACAGTCTCTGCAGATCAGCTAAAGAAGCCTGGAAAAGTTGAAAGGTTCTATTGGCACATTCTTGGGTTGAAATTTCCCTCTTCTCCCACAATTCATTAATCTCTTGCCAACCATCAGTTGCAAAGTTTTCTACCATTACATCACAGGTATCCCTTTTGGTAATTGTTCCATCAAAATCAACAAAAAACACTCTCTTCAGTGGTTTCACCCTCTCCTAACCTTGAGACAATGCCCCAAAGAATACTTCCCAAAAGTGATCCACCGGAGGCGGCAACAAGTCTTGTTCACTCCCATCCACTTCTAACCAGCGGCGACCCTCCCCTTGGGGTACCACTTTCCCAATCACGGCAGCGGGTATGCCGGCCATTTCATAAGATTTTAAGACATCCCCAACCTTATCTGGGTCAACTGTTAACACTAGGGTGCCCTCACTGATTACTTCGTAAGGATTCAGTTGAAAGTGGCTGCAGATTGCTTTTACATCAGGGGGCACCATAACTTGGGATCTTTCAATACGTAAGCCCACGCCAGAGGCTTCAGCTACTTCCCAGAGACCCCGAGCCAATCCACCCTCTGTAGCATCGTGCATAGCATGTACCCCACCGCAGGCTGCTGCCAGAAGAGCGTCCTCTACCACTGTCATTTCCTTAATTCTCTGGGAAGCCTGCCCCACTAGCTCTTCTGTAATGCCCGCGGACCGTAAACTATCTCCCAACTCACTCCCCAGGAGGGCCGCTGCCTCTATGGCTGCTCCTTTGGTAATCAGGACTGCATCACCCACCCTGGCACCTGCCGGGGTTATATATTCTCGGCCCATGCCCCACACGGTGATACCTCCTATCGTTGGCACATTAACCGCACCATAGAAACCAGTATGCCCACCGACTATGGAAATCCCCAGATTTCTAGCAGTCTCACTGATGCTTCGCACCAAGCGAGCTATGTATTCTTCATTGGTATCGGGCGGAATAAGAAGGGAATAGGTCATAAACTGGGGCTTAATGCCCATCACTGCCACATCACTGGCCCCAATATGCACAGTAATCCAACCAAAATCCTCCGGTGATGTGGTGGGTCCGGGGAAAATGGGATCCTCGGCAATAGCCATAAACTGGTCCCCTATCTTTAGGATGGCCGCGTCCACGCCCATACTTGGCCCAACGACCACTTCTGGGGTCATTGCACCTGTTTCCGGCAGGATTGCTTTTTGGAAAAATTCATCATTTACCTTACCAATCATTTTTTTCACCCCTTATGATGTTTACAAAAAGTCAAAAAAATAAACACCCCTGCCCGGGGTGCCACAAATAGCGTAGTTGCATTTCCCTTCGCTGGTATTACCCAGAGCAGGTTCAATGGGTTGGTAATTACCTCTCAGCCTTCCGGCACCCCAAATGACTTCTCAATTTATTTTATTGACTTAACTAATCTAATTATATCACTGACTTTAGACAAGATAAAGCCAGAGATATATAGTAAAAAGGTTCTTTTAATGTTTTTATTTGTAAATTAATCTTTACAGATATACTTAAGTAAACTACAATTTTATTAAAATAATATTTGGCTAGGGGTGCCTAACGGCTGAGAGGAATATATTTCCAACCCTTGAACCTGATGTGGTTAGTACCACCGTAGGGAAGCTTTGTGATGCTCAATTGATAAGCTTACCTTTTCGGTAAGCTTTTTTATTGTGGTCTCAAAGCTTCTTCCTTTCACAATTTTAATGAAAGAAGGGAAAATATGAATTATACTACCCAAATGGATGCTGCTAAAAAAGGTTTGATTACAAATCAAATGCGTACAGTAGCTCAAAAGGAAAATATGGATCCAGAATGTTTACGTAGATTGGTGGTAGAGGGGAAAGTTGCTATTCCAGCAAATAAGAATCACACTAATCTTGATTGCGATGGTGTTGGACAGGGACTACGCACTAAGATTAATGTCAATCTAGGTGTTTCCAAAGACAGTTATGATATTGAGTTGGAATTGGAGAAAGCAAAAAAGGCAATAGAGCTAAAAACTAATGCTATTATGGATTTAAGCTGCTATGGTAAGACACAAGAATTCCGGCGTAAGCTTATTGAAGCATCACCAGTTATGATTGGTACCGTACCCATGTATGACGCAGTGGGCATGTTGAATAAAGATTTAAAAGATATCACCGTAGATGAATTCTTTTCAGTTGTCCAAAGGCATGCTGAAGATGGTGTGGATTTTATGACTATTCATTGTGGTATGAACAAAGCTACTGCAGAACGAGTGAAAAGAAACAAGAGACTGACAAACATTGTTTCCCGGGGCGGTTCACTACTTTTTGCCTGGATGGAACTTAATAATCAGGAAAATCCTTTTTATGAATACTATGATAGACTACTAGATATCTGTGAAAAGTACGATGTCACAATAAGTTTAGGCGATGCTTGTCGTCCTGGTTCCCTTAATGACTCCACTGATCCGGCGCAAATTGAAGAACTGATAACCCTGGGCGAGCTAACCAAGCGGGCCTGGGCAAGAAATGTCCAAGTGATGATAGAAGGTCCGGGGCATATGGCACTAAATGAGATCGCTGCCAATATGTTGTTGGAGAAAAAGTTATGCCACGGAGCACCCTTTTATGTACTTGGACCAATCGTAACGGATATTGCTCCTGGTTATGACCATATCACCAGTGCCATTGGTGGTGCAGTGGCCGCTGCAAATGGTGCTGATTTCCTCTGTTATGTAACCCCAGCCGAACATCTTCGTTTACCGAATCTGGATGATATGAAGGAAGGTATTATAGCAGCCCGGATTGCAGCCCATGCTGCTGATATTGCCAAAGGAATCCCCGGCGTACGCCAGTGGGATAATCAAATGAGTGCGGCCCGTGCTGATGTTGATTTTACCCGTATGATTTCTTTAGCCATTGACCCTGAAAAAGCAAGAAAGTACAGGGAAGAGTCCAAACCAGAGTGTGAAGATACTTGTACTATGTGCGGAAAGATGTGTCCCATGAAAAACATGAAGAAAATCTTAAATGGAGAAGACCTAAGCCTTATTTAACAGTAAAAACATATTAAACTATAAACTCCCCCTGTAAGAAAGAGATAATTCACCTTTGAATTATCTCTTTCTTACTCACAGACCTCATTGGCGACACGCCCTACTACTCATAAAATATTTATACAATCTTTACCACTTGCCTATATTTAGCAATGCTATACTACTTATGAGGTGCACCGATGAGTTTAAGAAATTTCTTTTATGTGTTCCTGGCCCTTATTGGGTTAATGATTTTAGCAGTAATGGCCCTGATTCGTATTGAAGGGTTATCCCTGACAGATGCAGTTTGGCTAGCTACTATTAGCATAACTACCGTAGGTTATGGGGACGTCGTCCCTAAAACTGTTTCAGGCCGTCTGGTAACAATGGGACTGATTCTTAGCGGTGTGGGTCTCTACACCTATGTCCTTAGTACCTTAATGGTTATTATCTCTGAGGGCCAATTGTATGATTTATTGGGAGAAAAGCGGAGGAAAAAAATGATCGGTAAATTAAATAACCATATTATAGTCTGCGGCCTAGGACGAGTGGGTTCAGAGGTATTTGATACATTGAAGCGAGAGGGTCAGACCTTTATGGCCATTGAAAAAGATCCTGCCCGAGCAGAGAACTATCGCAACTCCACGATACCCATAATCATAGGCGATGCCAGTCAGGATGCTGTTTTACTACAGGCCGGCATTCTTAGAGCAAGCACCCTCATCACCACCTTGCCAGAAGACGCTGGCAATCTCTTTATCGTCATGACCTCAAAGGATCTCAACCCCAATATCAAAGTAATTACCAGAGCCACGCGGAATGAAGGTATTCCTCGACTAAAAAGGGGAGGTGCAGACAGTATTATTTCTCCCTCTACACTGGGTGGCAAAAGAATGGCTATGGCTGCAATCAAACCAGCCAGTGTTGCCTTTGTACAAACTCTCTTTGAGCAAAAAAATATCAATTACCAAATAGAGGAACTCACCATTAATTCTAGCTCCCCACTAGCCAATAAACACTTAAAGGACTCCGGCCTCCGAGAAAAATTTGGCTGTCAGTTATTGTTAATTAATAGAACCGGAACACCCATTCCCAACCCCAATCCGGATGACATGATTCTACCCGGTGATGAATTAATTATCTTTGGTCCTTCTGATAAATTGACAGATTTGGAAAGAGCATAATAAAAGGTTGAATATTATTATATTTAATTGCGGGATACCGAGGCGAAAGATTTTTTAAGTTTCGGACAACTTCGGCCCCTTCTGGTAAAGCCGCCAAGGCGTGTTCTTCCCAAGGTGTACCCAGCACTGGTTCTAAAATAGCTATTGCACCCCCATCCTCACGTGTTCGGATAAGTCTGCCACACCCCTGTTTTAATCTTAGGGACATTTCAGGATAGTCTACAGCAAACACCGGATCTAGGCCCTGTTCCACCACCTCGTACCTGCGTGCCTCCATTAGTGGTTCCTGTGGAGGAAAAGGCAAGTTCCAGATTACCAATAGAGTCAGTGCTTCACCAGGTATATCTATACCCTCCCAAAATCCTGAGCCAACAAGCACCGATGAAACTCTTTCACGAAATCTTCGGAGCAGATATCCTCGTTCAGCACTGTCTTCCCAAAGGAACTCGTATGGTAATTGGTAATTTTTAAGTCTTTGGCGAATTTTGTGTACATCGGATGGTGCATTAGTTAAAATCAACGCCCTTCCTTGAGAAAATCTTAAAAGATCATATAGTTGTTCTAAAGCAAAGTCAAACCAATCCTCTTGGCGGCTGTCAGGCACATTTTCTGGTAGATATATTTGCACTTGTTTTTCATAATCGAAAGTACTTTTAACAGTTGAACTAGAGAAATTTTTCAAACCCAAAGTACGCGCAAAGTAGTCAAAGTGTCCACCAGTGCTCAAGGTAGCAGAGGAAAAAACCATTGGCAGCCCTTTGTCAAAAAGGTGCCTATTTAACAAGCCACTAAGATCTCTTGGTACAACCCAAAAACTTTGGTCCCCATCGGCCCAGAAGATAACATCCGCTCCTTTATTCCTATAAAACCTGTCCAGAGCTACAATCGCCCGTTCAATTCTTGACTCATAGACTAGTAATTGAGATTCGGGAACGGATTGGGTATTAAGAGCTTGCTCATTTTGAAATTCAAAAAGTAATTTATCTAAAGCCCGAAGTAAAGTATTTACTGATTTTAGAAGTTCATCACTTAACATCACAGTTAGGCGGTCGGAACGTTCATCCCTGCTTGAAGACTTATACAAAAGCTCAAAAAATTGGGAACTGGCCCTATCTAGGGCGAAGCTGGCAGAAATTAAAGAAGTTCTACTCCCCTGGATATCTTCGATGGAAGAGAGCATACTCTTGATCTCTTGCTTATTCAAATACCTCCCGGCACTTAAAGCAGCAGGGAGCAGCACCTTATGCCCCTCATCAAAAATAACGGTTGAATATTCCGGTAAGATGGGAAGTTGGCCGTTTGCAGTTCTCTCATCCCTTGTCCACAAATCATCAAAATAGATAGCATGGTCACAAACAATTATATCTAAACCTGCCCTGTAATGTTCCCTAACTTTTACTAACTTACAAAATCCCCGCCTAGAACAAGTTTCACAGGGCATTGTCTCATCCCAGGCTACCTGCTTCCATATATAATCAGATATAGTTGGCATCTCGGAACGTTCACCACGCTTGGTATGTCTCCCCCAGTTGAGGATACTCACCAATTCTTCTGGTTGTTCGTATGATGTGTAATTCAACTTGCTAACTTTTTCGTCACAGATATACTGGCGTGGATCTTTGGCCATCCGGATATCAACGTTCAGATCAAGTAGCCGTGACAGATTTTCAATATCTCCATTTGGTCCTGCCAATTGTTCCTGAAGTGCTGTGGATGCACAGGCAATTATGGCAGGTTTTCCTTTAAAGCGGGCATAAGCAATGGCAGTAAGCAAATACGCAAAGGTTTTACCTGTACCTAATCCTGCCTCTGCCAGATGTACCTTACCACTGCAAACTGACTCGGCAATTCGAAAGGCAGTATAAATTTGTTCCTCACGAACCTCATAGCCCCTTTGGGGCAGCACATCGTAAAATATGTCCCCGATCCAATCTGTTAGCTTTTCTGAAAAATCTTCTTTACCTAGGTATGTAAAGGGTACGTTTTGTTCTGACGTCCTAATTTTTGCTCACCGCTTTCCAAATTTCAGGGCCACTGTGTTATTATTTTTACCTCTTTATTTTTCTCTAATTTTATGGCTTTAAACTGCGTTAGCAGAAAAATTAAACTCGTCAGTTAGTACGTCCCATTGATGAAATATACAACATTATATTCTATTTGATTAAGCATGTTTGCATTATTTTTTAGAATAAACTCGCTTAGTCATTGAATTTACTAAATTGTTCCAATATAATCTATAATAACTGTTATAAAATTATTGAACTATTTTAAGGTGGAAGTAGTATTGTTTAACGCTTGGGTATAATGATTCGTTTAAAGTGTTTGATGCTGGATAAATATTTTAAGAGAAAAATAAGTGAGTAATCACCTAAAATCCAGGGATAACAACAAACGAAGTATTGAAAATAATGTTTAAAATTGGGAGGAGTTAAGATGTCACGAGTGTATAATTTTTCAGCAGGTCCAGCAGTATTGCCTGAAGAAGTTTTAAAAGAGGCTGCAAACGAAATGTTAGATTATAACGGTACAGGCATGTCTGTGATGGAGATGAGCCACCGTTCTAAGTCCTTTGAAGAGATTATTACTACTGCAGAGCAAGATTTAAGGGATTTGATGAATATTCCCGACAACTACAGAGTGTTGTTTCTCCAGGGTGGTGCGAGCCTTCAGTTCTCGATGATTCCAATGAACCTAATGAAAAACGGTGTTGCAGATTATATTGTTACCGGACAATGGGCAAAGAAAGCTTATCAAGAAGCTCAGAAATTTGGAAAGGTTAACAAAATTGCATCCAGTGAGGATAAAACTTTTTCCTATATACCTGACTGCTCTGACCTCCCGATTTCAGAGAATGCTGACTATGTTTATATATGTGAGAATAACACTATTTATGGAACTAAATACAAAAAATTGCCTAATACAAAAGGGAAAATATTGGTATCCGATGCTTCCTCATGTATCTTATCCGAACCAGTAGATGTAACTCAATATGGTGTTCTTTATGCAGGGGTTCAAAAAAATGTAGGCCCTGCAGGTGTAGTAATTGTAATTATCAGAGAAGATCTAATCACAGAGGATGTGCTTCCGGGAACACCAACAATGCTACGGTATAAGACCCATGCTGATGCAAAATCCTTATATAATACTCCCCCTGCATATGGAATTTATATTTGCGGTAAGGTTTTCAAATGGCTGAAAAAAGTCGGTGGTTTGACAGCAATCAAAGAACACAATGAGAAGAAAGCAAAGATTCTATACGATTTCCTGGATCAGAGTCGGTTATTCAAAGGCACGGTTGTCAAGGAAGATCGTTCCCTTATGAATGTTCCGTTTATAACTGGCGATGCAGATATGGATGCCAAATTTGTTAAAGAAGCAACTGCTGCTGGATTTGTGAATTTAAAAG
Source organism: Desulfotomaculum defluvii (assembly GCF_054657375.1). Classification (NCBI taxonomy): domain Bacteria; kingdom Bacillati; phylum Bacillota; class Clostridia; order Eubacteriales; family Desulfotomaculaceae; genus Desulfotomaculum; species Desulfotomaculum defluvii. Next base: position 127,142 of record NZ_BAAHYV010000001.1, read on the forward strand.
GCCATAGGACAGTTGGCGGCATGCGTGCATCTATTTATAATGCAATGCCAATTGAAGGTGTTGAGAAGTTGGTTGAATTAATGAGAGAATTTGAAGCGAAAAATCTTAAGTAGAATACGAAAACAACGCTACCTTTCAGATAAAACAAAGGTAGCGTTGTTTTGCGTTTTACCCCACTCATAAGCCTGCGAAGACATCTGCTCCATTCCTTATCAGCAACTGGACAACTTCTGCGTTTCCTACTATGGATGCTCTAATCAAGGGAGTCTGCCCATCATTTCCTTTTATATTAATATCTGCACCTTCGTCTAATAACACTTGAACTTTTTCCTGGTTTCCTTCATAAACTGCATAATGTAATGCACTCCACCCAAAATTCTTGTCAACGGCATTTACCTCTGCATCACTATCTAATAACAATTTCACTGTTTCACAAGAGTTTTTTATATTAGGGACTACCCCCGATGCTAACATAAGTGGTGTCATACCATCTTTCTCATCAGATAAATTAACATCCGCGCCGCCTTTTAGCAATAGCTTAATGGTTTCAACATTTCCACCGATGATGGCAAGGTTAAGTGGTGTAATTCCAGCCGTAGACTGAATAGCATTTACTTCTGCCCCGTTTTTCAGTAATAGTTGAATTATATCGTTATGCCCCTTCTCAGAAGCATACATTAAGGGGGTTAGCATCAAGTCATCCTTTGCATTAGGATTTATTCCTGCGTTTAGGAACAGTCTTACTATTTCAATGTCATTATCTTTAACGTTCTGAATAAAGGTACTTTCATCAAAATTCACTCCCATCTGTTTAAGTTTCTCTTCCGCCAGCCTTTGTTCGTCTTGACATCCTGTAAATAAAAATAGGATCACCACAAAACAAATTGACAACTTCTTAAATCCCATATTTTCACCTCTTTATACGATTAGATGCTCTCAGAAGAACTTTAGGTAGAAGCTATAAACTCTTACTAATATTTTGGGCTTTTTTCAGGAAGCAACTTGTTTTTAATTCAAAGTGAAACTTTAATAAATTCAGTCCACATCATATATTTTAGAGCTTTTGCAAGGGTCAATAACCTGGGTAATTACGTTTTGGGCAAAACATACTTGAATAACATTAATACTTAATGGATTGGATGTTTTTAAGTAACCATATATATCTAACACTGTACACCTTGCTTGATAGACTCCGGGTTTTGAATAAATATGATGATAGTTTCCGGTTTGTGTCGTTATTTTGGGAGATCCGTCGCCAAAATCCCACTGAAAGGCAACTACACTGTCTGAGTTCTGACATACACAGTTAAAGGCAACACTCAGCGGAGCGGCCCCTGTAACAGGAGTTGCTGTGAATAAGGTAATGTGGGCTGCTTCGTATACCGATATGTCTATTGAAGCAGTGGAAAGGGTAGCGCCGTTGTCATCTAACAACGTGCAAGTGACCGGATAGGTGCCAGGCTGTCTGTACTGGAAGGATGTAATTCCGGTAGTTGTTGTTCTATCAATAACTCCATCTCCGTTAAAATCCCACTGGTACTCCTTGACTATATCCGGGTAATTAACAATACAATTAAATGTAACGTCCAAGGATGCAGTACCCGCGGTAGGCTCTGCTGTCAAAGAACAAATTACTGTACTGCTTGCTATCTCAACGCTTGCCAGCTGGTGAATGGGAACCAGCATTTTAGTAACGCAACTTTCTAAAAAAGGATTATTATTTTGGGGTACCGAGGCAACACCAGAGACAAAGGTATAAACTCTAAAACTAGAAGCTCCTGCCGGGGGAGTTAGGATAATTGCACTGCCTGCTGTGCCAGATAAAACTGCATCAACCACTCGCTTGCTAAAGGCACCAGAAAAAAATGAAACATTCACTTTTTGACCAAGAAATTCATCGAAGAATATACTTCCGGAAGACATTTGATAAACTTCGTTAATCGCACTTATGACACTGGATTTATTATTGGTTAGTAGGTTGTTTAAATCACCTATGCGGTTGTCTAAGGCCGGTGACCAGACCAAACCATCATATACTTTTAACTGGTGTGATAATGTGTCAAACCATAATTGTTCTTCTACTTGATTGGTTGGTTCTATGGGACTAACTATCACATCCCTTATTTTGTTCACATTTAAATCTGTTCCTGTGACGAATAACTCCATCGTATCCGTAGACAAAAACAATTGCCCCGGGGAATTATCTGTGGCAGGTATACTCGTTCGAGGGCCACGTTTAATTTGAATTATGGTTGGCATATTAGATTTCACCTGCCCATGATTCTTATGCTTTACTAGAAATGTCCGTAAAATATTAAAGAGAGGCGCAGGCAGAATGCCTGCGCAGGCTCATTTTAAATAATTCAACTTTATGCTAGGTATGTGAATGTTACTGCGTCGCTGGCCCCGCCAGGCCCAGTAACGGTCACGTCTACTGCTCCTGCTTCTGTTCCAGCCGGAGAAATGGCGGTGATTTGTATGTCACTGTCGATAGTATAGGATGCTGCCGGTGTTGCACCGAAATTTACACCAGTAGCACTGAAGAAGCCAGTTCCGGTTAAGGTTACTGATGTGTTTCCGGCTAATGGACCATCATTAGGACTTATGCCATCTAATTCTGGTACTAGTACTCCTCCGTCAATTGTTGCGTGTGTAAGAACAGTTGCTGTTGTAGTTGTTGCTGCAAGTTGGGCGTCGACTCCACTAGCAAAATCACTAATATCAGCTGCTGTATAGGTGTGGATTGAAAATACAGGATCAACATGAGGACTCTCACTGCTAGCCGTTGTACAAACATATAATTTATTATCATCAGTATCAAACCATAAATCGCCTACTTCTGCAATTGTTGGAGCATCTGCAGCAACAGTTATATTGGGGTTTACTAACCTAAGACTCCCATCTGATTGACCAACGTATAACTGATTTAATGTGGTATCTAATACAAGTTCTCCTTCTGCTGCATTACCTGAGTATGTGTTAACTTGTGCAGTAGAACCCCGTTTAAGTTGAAAAATTGTTGCCATGTAAAATCACTCCTTTGATTTTTCCATAACACTTCCGGAAGTGTTTACATGGTAACATATGCAATTTATTCCAATTTTGTTCATTATTTAATATTTATAAAATGTATATTTAGCGGTCATTTGTCCCTTGCTGTTCGTTGATAAATCGGGTTTATCTTACGTATGAAGACTGATAGTATATTTCCAAATTCCAAAACTAACTGCAATTATTATTATATTAAACACAATAGTTTGGGTTATTATTTTTTTATCTTTTATCTTAATATAAGATAAGTAATTCAATATACTTACACTAACAACAAGCCAAAAAGAACAAAAGAGAAAAATAATAGCCATTAATTTAATATCTCTCAAAAATAAAAACCCACCTACCGATACGATAAGCCACTCAAAATTTTTGATTATCGAACTATTACTTTCTTTTCTAAATGGATAAGGATTATATTGACCTTTAGTATATAAATAGATCCCTCTAAAAATTTTAGAGAGTAATATAATAGCCACAACTATGATATAAAAATAATTTTCCATAAATATCGCAAATACCGCCTTTAATAAGTCCCCGAAATTAGATCTGTTCAAGCCTTATTTTTGGTGCTGTCATATTACCACTATCAAATTCGCCTTTACCTTTATCAATTAAGAAGTTAAAATCTAAGCAATTCTTTTTCTCTGGTTGTAATACAAATACGCTTTGATTATTGTTATCCTTTAGGGCTAAATCCTCTATAAAGAATTCGTTATTAATTAATTTTATAGATACTTTCAATTCTTCTTTGCCATGATTTGTTAAGATTATAGTCCCAGTTACCTTTTGCTTTTCCCCTTCAGTATTAACATTGCATTCACTTTCTTTTGCTTGATATTCAACCACATTTAAACCTTTTTGATAAGAATAATAAGTATTTTTGGTGTACTCTGTTACCGCAGGAACTATAAATATAAAAAGAGCTAAAAAAATCCCTGGCATTTTCCTGACTAAATAGGGGTGATCCTCTTTTAGACAGTCAACTGCTCCACGCCAACCAATAACAACAAATAAAAGTCCATAAAAAAATGTATAACGCAAACCCATCTTTTCTTCATCATTTTGCCAAGCTTTCAATCCTACTTTGTGAAGCAAATAATCCCCTAAGCAAAATCCATTGGAAGCTATAGTTGCAAAAAACAGCCCAAATATCATAAGCAACAGAAAAAGTATGCCGATATAACTCTTCTTCATCTACCTTTCTCCTTCTGGGTTAATTAACAGTAGCATGGATCATATTCTCTGGTTTAACTTAGTTAAAAATAACCATGCGTCATTTTAAAAGCCCCACAATTACTAATAGTTCAGGAATTGATTTCATTGATAACCCCCTTATAAAATGTTTATACTAAAGATATCCAAATTCCTCCCTAAAGTTTACTAATGATAACAATTTAAGATTTCCATCCTAACTTCTCTACATACCAAAAGGGGATAGGCAAATTGTCAGCCCCTTTTGTATTTATTGTAATTAAATAAATTAAGATAAACTCTCAGAATATTATTTACATCCCAATAATCAAAGTGTAAAATTACACTAATAGTGTAATTTTTGGAGTGATGACTTCTGGATAGAGTTGAGTTTATTAATAAAATGGATTCAAAGCTAAGACTTATCAGAAATGAACTGGGATTTACCCAGGATAAAATGTCTGAAATTATAGGCTTATCTAAGAAAACACTGGTTCAGATAGAAAAGGGGCGGTCAAGTTTAGGCTGGACAGGGTCTGTAGCTGTGGCCTCTATATTTCGAGATAGTGAAATCCTTCAAATGACTTTTGGCGGAAATCCACAGGAACTGATTTTTTCCCTTGCCTTTGAGAACTATGAAAGAGATTATCAAAGTACCATGGGTGGTAAAGTATGGTGGAGAGATTTGGAGCAAAAAGCTTCTTATAAAATTCAGCAAAACATTATCAGTCAGCATTATAGAATTCTGGATAATCAAGATAGACGGGTCTGCTCCTCCTTTAACATCGAGTATATACGAAAGAGATTACTTGAATTATGTAAAGGGGAAAGTAAAAATGATTACTGAGTTACTACGAAGAATAATTTTAGGAAAAAAAGAAAGATTTCTGTTTAAAGGCTACCAGAACGGTTTAGTAGATTTTAATTCAATTGACAGGGAAACGGGCATATATATTCACATTCCCTTTTGTCAAACCATTTGTCCGTACTGCCCCTACAACAAGATAATATATGATAAAAACAAGGCCCTGGCATATAAAGAAGCCTTAATTCAGGAGTTATCCTTATACAAAGAATATCTAGTAAATAAGAATATCTCTTCTGTCTATATTGGAGGTGGAACTCCTACCCTGTTATTGTCAGAACTAATAGAGATTATTCAGTTCATTAGAGATAATTTTAACTTCAAAGGTGATATTGGTATTGAGGTTCATCCAAATGAAGCAAATGCGGAGGTATTCAGCACATTAGTAGATATAGGTATAAACCTTATAAGTCTTGGTGTTCAGACTTTTAATAATCAAGCACTTAAAAATATAGGTCGTAATTATAGTGCTCTTGACATAGAGCACGCACTCTCTCTTATCAAAGATTACAATTTCAAGTGTGTCGATATAGATATTATGACTAATCTACCTGGCCAGACCATTGAGGATATTAAATATGACTTAGAAAAGATATATTCTTATGACATAGACCAACTCTCTATATACCCTATGATTATTTTTCCCATGACTAAAATTGGCAAGGACATAAAACAAAAGAGTATTAGTCGGTTTAGTGAGTTTCAGGAGCGATATATTCTCAAGGTCATAGACGAAACATCCCAAAATTATGGCTACCATAGGACCTCCGTCTGGACCTATGGTAAAAGCCATCATAACAGATATACTTCCGTAACCAGGGAAAGTTTTGTTGGTTTTGGAGCGGGAGCAACTTCACTGTACGGAGATTATTTCTACCTCAACACTTTTGATGTTGACGAATACATTAATGCTGTTAAACATCAAAGAATACCAATTAATCTTGTTAATGTTATGAATGAACGAGAGAAAATGATTTTTTGGATTTTCTGGAGATGCTACGAGGGCACTATTGACATGCAGAGATTCCATGAACTATTCGATAAGGACTTAGATAAGGAATTTAAGCTATTAATCAACCTCTTAAAATTACTTAGAATAACCAAAAAACAAGGTACTGAAATTAAACTAACTGATTGGGGAAGATTCGCTTACCATTATACTGAAAAACAATACTCAATTCATTATCTAAACCACTTATGGGAGAATTCAATGAAACAACCCTGGATTAAAGAAATACAAATATAAGGATCATAGAAAATGAAGATTAAACACCTCCTATCGCTCATTTGTTTTGGCATCAGTACGATTTTACTAAAAAGAAAGAAACCTATTTTAGGTACTATAATATTGACAGATTACTGTAATTTAAGCTGTAAGCACTGTGCAGTAAACAACATTAATAGGCAAATGTTCTCTTATAAAAGTATTAGAAAGGAAATGGAATGCTTCTATAAAGAAGGTATCCGGATTCTTTTCTTCTGTGGAGGCGAAACTGTACTTTGGCAGGATTCAGGAAAAAACGTCAAGGATTTGATTCGGGAAGCAAAAGAGATCGGTTTCTATATAGTTAACATTGTAACCAACGGAACAGTTGATCTTAACTTTCCAGAAGCTGATGTTATATTCCTAAGTCTCGATGGTAATAGACTATCTCATAACATAATTCGGGGAGATACTTATGATCTCATTCTCAAAAACCTTAGCAGGGCTGAGGGATGTAACATTTGTATCTACATGGCAGTCAATAAATTAAATTACTCACACATTGAAGATGTTTGCCAACTTACCAAAGAATACTCAAATATTAATTCCATCTCTTTCAACTTTCACACCCCCTATAAAGGGACAGAATCACTAATTTTAAACATGGAAGAAAAGCGAATTGCAGTCAGTACTATCAGGAAAATGGTTAAAGAAGGTATGCCCATTTTCAACCTCTATTCCGCCCTTGATGCGTTCTTAAAAAATGACTGGCCCAGGCCCTGCTACCAGTGTATCGTTTCCGAAAATAATAAGAGGTACATATGTGGAAGGTGTGTACAAATCGACGGTTTATGTAAGGAGTGTGGTTATTTATTTGCAGTAGAATTTTCACTCCTTTGCAAAGGGAACATTCCAGCAATTTTTGATATGTTAAAAACCTATATAAAATATGTTTAAGCAATTCTGTTACCTTAAATTTACTTAAAACTAATTATGATTTTCACCTTGTTCTTAACAAAGATCCCATCAATACTGTTCTATCAACGTTACTGATTGGACTGTCCGGGATAGCATTTCCCCAGAGATACAAAAATCTTTGCAAAACAAAGGAAGGTGGGCCCCAATACTCGGAGGGACTAGTTGTCCTATGCCCTTAAGACAATAGACACCCAATTACTCGGGTGTCTTCAAATATTTTATTCTAACCCAAAACCATTTAGATTGATTTTGCCCATATTTTTATAATCATTACTTTGTTTTAATAATTTTCGTAAAGCTGTTCTCGCTTTATGCAAACGCCATTTTACAAGTTCTTGGGTAATATCCAGTATTTCAGATACTTCTTTGGTAGTGCAGCCATTAACTTCTCTTAAGACGAATACCTCACGTTGTTGTTCCGGTAATTTTGCAATTGTACTATATAAAATCTGTTTGATCGCATTTTTCTGGCATCCTTGATCTGGGTCAGAACAATCACTACTTGAGGGGGTGGATTGCATTTCCTCATCCGAATGCTCTCTTTGAACACAACTTTTACGTTGATGGTCTATTGTAGTATTTACTGCTATTCTATAAAGCCAAGAGGAGACCTTTGATTCACCCTTGAAAGTTTGTTTTGATTGGAAGGCTTTAATAAAGGTATCTTGTGTTAAATCTTGAGCAAGGTGATAATCACCGGTCATTCCATATATAAGATTCAATATTTTCTGTTCATTATCATTAATGATTTCTTCAATAGAAAGGCCATCTGAAATAGTGTCTGGACCGTAAAGATTATCCATAAGACGCATACTCACACCTCCCATCATTTAAAGTTAGTTTTTTAGTATCTTTTCAAACTATGCCGAAATTCTAGTTAGACTTTAAAACCCACATAATTTTTTACTTAGGTTTTCAATACCTAAGTAAAAATATTTACCTGAAAATTTTCCTAGAAATAATGTTATCCAGTGATAAAGTACCTGCCCCTTTGATCACAAAATATAAGGATATTAAAAATAAAACAAATACATATTCAACGCCATCTGCCGGACCTTTTAAATCAAGAAAGAATCCATTTGGCAAACTTACCTTAATTGCTGCACCTGCCATTATGATAGCTAGACCCAAAGCTGCAGGACGGGTTAAGAAACCTAGTAATATTGCTATTCCACCAAAAAACTCACCCAAAATTACTAAAGCTGATAGAACTTCTGGGATACCCATTGCCTGAGAAAAATAAGCTATTGTCCCAGACCACCCGTGTCCTCCATGAATAATATGACGAGATAGAGCCACCGTTCCGATTTGTGAGAGCCACCATGTGCATGAAATAGAGCCATCATGGTACTCAAGAGAGCCACTGCCCTCTTAATCCCCCTATAATGGAATTTGCACTTCTTCAGTGTAAATAACATCTAGGAGGATCAGCAAATGATCAAGTACCGTGAAATCCTTCGGCTCCATAGCCAAGGCATCAGTCAGCGTGGCATAGCAGCAAGTTGCCAATGCTCACGTAACACCGCATCAGCTGTTATTCAACGAGCAGATGAATGTGGAATATCCTGGCCGTTTGAAAAAGACCTATCGGACAGCGAGCTTCAGGATTTAATGTTTCCCGAAAAGGCCCTACCCACTTCGAGGAAAATTCCAGATTGTGAGTATATCCACAGGGAGATGGCAAAGAGCGGAGTGACGTTAAGCCTTTTGTGGAATGAGTATTGTGAGCAGTGTAGGCTAAGTAATGAGATTCCCCTCATGTATAGCCAGTTTTGCAGGTATTATCGCAAATATGCCAATACCACAAAGGCCACTATGCATATTGATCGTAAGCCAGGGGAGCAACTTGAAGTGGATTGGGCTGGACAAACAGCCCAGATTGTTGACCGAATTACGGGCGAAACAATTAAAGCGTATGTTTTCGTCGGGGTTTTATCCTGCAGCCAGTATGCCTATGTAGAAGCATTTCTATCTCAGAATCAGGAATGCTGGATTGCAGCCCATGTGAATGCCTACAATTTCTTTGGTGGTGCGACCAGAATTCTTGTTCCTGACAACCTAAAAACAGGTGTGGAAAAGTCTTCTTGGTATACGCCTACCATTAACAAGACTTACCATGAAATGGCTGAGTATTACGGTACTGCGGTTATCCCCGCCCGTGTTCGCAAGCCCAAAGATAAGCCAAATGCCGAAGGTGTTGTGGGTAACATATCCACATGGATCATAGCATCCTTACGGAATCAGAAGTTTTTCTCTTTAAGAGAGTTGAATCATGCAATTCAAGAAAAGCTGGCTGAATTTAATATCAGGCCATTTCAGAAAAAACCAGGGAGCAGGCTGAGCGTATTTCTTGAAGAGGAGAAATCAGCTCTTATGCCACTGCCTGCAACCCCATACGAATTAGCTATCTGGAAGACAGCCACTGTGCAGTTCAATTATCACATATCTGTGGACAAAATGCATTATTCCGTGCCCTATGAATATATCAAGCATAAAGTCGACGTTCGCATAACCAGAAATGTAGTAGAAGTTTTCTTCAACAACCACCGCATTGCTTCTCATGTAAAGCTTCATGGGCGGGTAGGACAATATAGTACCATCGTAGACCATATGCCAGACGACCATAAAAACTATACCTCTTGGAACGCTGAAAGGTTTATTTCCTGGGCAGAAGGGGTTGGTCCTAATGCCGCTACAACCATTAGGGCGATCTTATCTGCACACAAGGTAGAGCAACAAGGCTATAAGTCCTGCATGGCACTGCTAAAACTAGCGGATAAATATTCTGTCACCCGTGTAGAGGCTGCCTGTAAAAAGGCTCTTACTTATACACCACAGCCCAGTTACAAGAGCGTTCAAACAATCCTGAAAACGGGTCAGGATAAAGTTGCTACAGAAGAAGATCCCACCCCACCTAGTAATGAATCCACAGCAAACTTTGGTTTTACTAGAGGTTCAGGATACTACGGGGGTGAACAGTAATGATTAACGAGACTACTGTATCAAAATTAAATGAAATGCGTTTGACTGCAATGGCTGATTCCTTTAGGGAACAGCTAAAGGATAATTCCTACCAGGAGCTAAGCTTTGAGGAACGTTTTGGCCTTATTGTGGACTTGGAGTGGTCTAGACGGAAGAACAATAAACTAGCGAGATTAATTAAGAAGGCTGATTTCAGGTTTCCCAACGCTTGCATCGAGGATATTGAATATCATGCCGACAGAAAGCTTGATAAGGCCCAGTTAACTAGGTTATCTACCTGTAATTATATTCAGGACAAGCATAATGTCATTGTCATGGGTGCATCTGGTAATGGCAAGTCATATCTTGCTTGTGCATTAGGCGTAGCCGCCTGCCGTAATTACTATACCGTTAAATATGTCCGTCTCCCAGATTTGCTCGATGAGTTGGTCGTGGCTAGAGGAGAAGGCGTATTTAAAAAGACCATGAAACAGTACAAAAACGTAAGCCTGCTCATCCTTGACGAATGGCTTCTAGTACCACTGAAGGGGGCCGAAGCACGTGATCTTCTTGAGATCATCGAGGCAAGGCATGGGAATGGCTCAACCATCTTTTGTTCACAATTCGCACCTGGTGGCTGGCACCAAAAGATTGGCGAAGATACCCTGGCAGATGCCATTCTTGATCGTATAGTTCATGATTCGTATTCCATATTTATTGATGGTAAGATCTCGATGCGTGAACGACACGGGCTAAAAGATAAGTAGTTAACCAATTAATGCGGGAGCCATCGTCACCAAATGGGGGTGGCTCTCCCATATGAACATCGTGGCTCTATTTGATGCACATAGTGGCTCTCAACAATCGGACTAGTGGCTCTAAGCCATCATAATATTCACTCCAAACCATCCAAAGAGTTTTTGGGAACCGTGAGCCATAAATACAGTACCTAAAGAAATTCTTAACACCAGATCAGCTTGTTGCGGAAACACCTGAAAAAGTTTTTCGATTAGGCTTTTATTTTGTGACAACGTAGTTACCTCCTCATTAAAATTAGTAGATCGGCGCCAACCTCTACACTATTAAGACGAGACTACTAGTTAATTGGATAGTGGTAAAATGATTTTTTCCCGCTGTTAATATGTGGAACGAGAGTAACTAGAGATATTCCTGTAAATTGCGTTCTAATTTCTATACTCATTTGTATTCACTTCAGACATAAGAGGCTTTTAATAAATTGGTTGGTTAAGAATTGAAAGATTGAGAATACCTTGGCCACTATCTTTTTTCTGTCTTAGAATTATTTTAGCTATGTCATTGTTTGGGATAAATATTTAGTAAGCAAGGCATACTAAATTATAATGATTAAATATGAGGAGAGAGTAATATGAATATTGAACAGGTCAAAGAAATTTTGACTGATGGAACGCTAGGGTATTTTGCAACTACTAACGGGGAACAGCTTGAGGTTAGAGGATGGCAGTATCAGTTTGCAGAAGACAACAAATTTTATTTTATCACTGCAAACACGAAGGATGTTTATAGGCAGATGAAGGCAAATCCACAGGTAGCCTTTGCTGGTGTCAGTAATGATCATAACGTTAGAATATCCGGCAAGGCAATTTTTGTAGGTGCTGATGAAAGGAAGAAGTATTTTTCGAGGTTATCTCAGGGAGTCCAAGATTTGTATAAGAGCTGGGATAATCCTGTTGTGGAGATATTTTATCTAGAGAGTGGAGAAGTTAAGATTAACAAAGGATACGAACCCTTTCAAACAATTAAGTTCTAATGATTCGAAAGTAGTGAACTACTAGATACTAAAATTAATGGACAAAAGAAAGAAAAAAGCTACGCCGGTTTACTCTTAACCTGTTCCATTTTAAAGTATAATTTTAAAATTGGCAGACCCTCCCTTTATCCGTTACAGGAAGGAAAGTTGTCTCAAATTTATCAGGCTTTCTTTTATCTTTATCCTCGATATCATATCAATAAATACAGTAAAATCAAGGCTTTAGTGAGTTTTGGGTAGTGGTTTGGTACAGGTTTGAAACGGGCGTTTTTTTAAAAAGGCAGGGGGATCCTGTTTTGGGCTTCTGAATCACCTGTTTTCAGCTCTGTTTTTATCCTCTGCCTACTCACCCCTACAGGGATTTCTGTTATTTTTCTCTGCTATTTTTTATAGTGTTTTCCCCTACTATCCCATTTATTCTCTATACCTTCTATATGCTCCTGATATAATTTTGACAACAAAGCAAACAACTTACACTCATATACTATCTGGTTTCTATAATACTCACACCCCTAGCCCCTTACCAATGGTTGTTCTGAACAATTCTTTTTATACAATTCCATAAGCCTAAAAGAAAGGTCTAATGATATTTCAAAAGCTTTACTTACCTCAGGAAGTGACTTTTTCCAAAACCCATGTTCAATACAATTCTCAATTATTGAGTATTGACTTGCGGGTAAGTATTTTTTCCAAACCCCAATTTCAGGTTTGTGTTCATATACTACATAGTCCTTCTTTTTTTCATCCCAATACCTCTTTTTAAAATAACTATTGGATAATTCAAGTTCAGGGTATTTTATTGATAACGCAGATAAGAGTTTACTAATAGCTCTTAAATTATTGTAAACATTCCTTTGAAAGTTTGGTTTTCTAGATATTCCACTTATAAAAAATTCATTATCATCAAAATCTTGTTTTTTCTCATTTAAGCTTTTTAATAATTCCCATACTCCACAAGTAGCTTCGGAATATTCTATTAGCTTCTGTATTGTTTTAGGCGATAATTTTGTTATTTCCCGATATAGCTCTCTTGCATCCTTGTTAAGGAAGCTACCCGTATTAAAAGTCACCGAAACTGATTTTATAAACTCAAGCACTTCTTCGATTTCAGAATTATTAATACTCTTACGGTTTACCAACTGCCTTAACTCAACAACTAAAGAACTAAAATCAGTTGATAATATTCCGGGCATTTTTTTAAGAAATACCTTAGATAACTCTGTGTAATACCATAAACACTCATCTCTGGTACAATTAAATCTTTCCCAAATTACATCACCATACCGCTTTTGGTCCCGTAGTATTGATTTGACATTATGTATTTTGTCAGCCAAAGATACACGTAAAGATAAATCCGACTGCTCCAAATGGGCTAGATACCTTTCTTTACGTTGTCTCCACGGTGGTTTAGGACTCTCACTAGTATCACTACAAGCTAAAACAATTGAAGCTACCCCATCACCAAATAGGCTTTTTATATTCGATAGAGTATCTAGACCACCTTGGTCTTCTACTGCATCATGTAATAATGCAGCAATTACTTCGTCTTCAGACCCTCCATCTTCAATAACTATAGATGTCACCGCAAGTAGGTGGCCAATGTATGGGATCTCTTTTATACCAAGTTCTTCTCGTTCCTTAATCGTAAGTTTTCTGACCTGGTTTGCATGCAATCGACTGGCATAAACCAATGCGTTTGTAAATCGTTCTGTTAAAATACTAGACACCACACACACCTTCTCAACTATTTATTAAATCTTAAAATTAGATATTCATTGCCCTTACCTCGTCTAATTGCTTTTCAATATCCATTGAAAGATTATATACTTCCATTAATCTTTCAATACTACCATGTGGTAAATCATACATTTTAACTAATTCATTAATATTCTCTCCTGGCATAACATAGCGCGGATAATCCTCGGGATTTTCCAGGTCCCATGAATCAAATATAATTAAACAATGGGTAGCACCTCTTTTTACCCCCTCGTTTAACCACTCTCGAATTTGTTGCTTAGTCGTCCCGATTCCTTTAATAATAAACCCCTCCTTCTAAAGAAGTTTCTGCTACTTTCCCAAATATACATAATATTTAATTTAAACAACCGTTTGGGGGACTAGCAAAGTAGGCCATTTCTTTACTAAAGAATTAGATGTATTGTCTTCTATTTAAAATAACGAAGTCCTATATCCCTTTTGTAAAAATTACATAAATTTTTAGATATTTTTATTGTTATTTACAAAGATAAAACCGCTCATTGCGCCGGTTGATACTAAGGTCAACCTATACTTACCCCTCTTCCTTAGAAGGATTTCTCGTTATATATCCGTAACAATTCTTGGTACCAGTGTTGTGAATATGTTAAATTAAATTGTACCGCCCAAGTCTACTGTTTCAAATCTAAATATTTTCATATTCTTCCCCCATATCTTGACTCCCGTAGGACACCCTCCTTTGGGTGGCCCTCTAACTTGATATTAGTCAGCTCTTGGCTGTATATCTAATTACTTTAGAGCAGATGATAATTCACATTTTAAAAGGCAAATTGGGGCCTTACAAGTGCGAATTGCCATCTGTTCTTTTTTTGTTCCCATTTAAATCAATCAAAGGGGGTGATAACGGTGGTACTCAATTCTCCCATCCAACATACAACCGTTATGAGGTGGAAAACCACTGGGAGATGTCTTAAATGGAAAAACAAGCTCCAAATAATGAATTAAAGAAGGGATGATGCCCTATGAAAAAATCGTTAGTGGTAAACTCTACAATACTGAGACTTCGAAACTAATTGAGTCCTGGTCAACTGGTGGTTCTTTAAGTGGATAAGTTTAAGGTGTAAGTAAAGAAGCCACCTCCTCATAAAAGGAGTTGGCTTCTTTGGCTTTCTTGCGTATTTATCTTTGGAATCCCATGTGTCCGTTTCCCATATGCTGACTGGACATCATTGAACCAGACATGGCTCGATGGTTTTGTAGCATTTCATTATGATTCTGGCTCATCTGCTGGTGATTTTGCTGCATCCAGGAACTCATTTGTTGCTGGATCTGTGGATCTATTGGTTGCTGATTCATGACTTGTCCACTAGGCATTGTTTTAGAAGTATCCGTTTGCATCATTTGATCCACTGTTTTAGCGCCATCCACCGTGTCACTGCTTTGCTGCATATTTACAGTTGAATTGGGAGTTTTAGTATTCTCAGGTTGAATTGGTGCATTCGTTATGGGCAATGCGTAAGCAGCCCCCACCATGGAAATCCCCAAAACTAATGTAGAAACTCCAGTAACCAATTTCTTTTTGCTTAACATTTGTCAAACCTCCTGATGTTTATTTAGGAACTCTTAATTTTAGGTGCTCCTTGTTCCTTTTCACTTACTCATTCGCATATGAAAACAGTTTTTGGGTGGGTTACGTTTTGAAACATAGTACAAATTTAAAATATCCCGATAATGTGACATCTTTGTAAAGGTTTTGTTAAACTTGCAAGCTACACTTAAAGTAAAGGCTTATAAATACCTATCTTTTTTCGCTTACCCACCTAAAAAGACTGCTTCATTGCGAATGTCTAATAGCGGAGGAAAACAATGTTTCAATTTAGACTTAACAGATTATTACAAAAAGCAACGAACGGCGATGCAAGGGCCAGGGAGGAACTCCTTGTCAAACACCGGGATTACATTGCCAAAGTAAGTTCCCGTATCTGTAAGCGTTTTTTAAGCTGGGAGAATGATGATGAGCTAAGCATTGCCTTATTAGCTTTCAACGAGGCCATAGACAGCTATGATTTTAGTCAGAGAGCTGCTTTTTCCTCCTTTGCATACACCGTGATGCAAAGACGCCTAACGGATTACTTTAGAAAAAGTCCTTCCAAATACGAACTTATGCTTTCTGAGAACACTGAGTTTGCCGATAGCAATATGCTATTCCTATTGGAGCAGCGATCTCACACCTCCTATGAAGAAGGTTTGCAGCAGGAAAAAATGGCCGAAACCATCGAACTGTACCAACAGCATTTGAACAAATACGATATTACTCTGGAAGATCTGGTACTATGCTCCCCCAAGCACCGGGACAGCCGGGAAAAGTTATTTCAGGTGGCTATGACTATTCTCCATAACAAAGATTTTCTAAGCTGCCTACAGAAGACTCGAAAGCTACCTGCCAAAGAACTCGTAGAAGTCACCGGACTAAGCACCCGAGTTTTGGAAAAGGGCCGTAAATACATTATTGCTACGGTAATCCTGCTCACCGAACCGGACCTTTCCGCTCTAAAGAGGTTCACCAAACCATTCAGTCCCGAGACAGAGAGGTAAAAACAAATGGTAAAAATAAAAGCAGTAGTTATGGCCCACAGAGAAAAATATAAGAATACCTTAGTTTACACCGAAGATGGCCAATACTTGACCACCCGTATCAAGCCGGAACCACAGGTTGGTTCTACCATCTATGTAAATCAATCGTCCATTATGGCTAAACCTAAAATGTTGGTTGTTGCAGCGGCTGTTCTTTTAATCCTATTCACCGGTCTAATGCCTAATTTTGCTCCCACTCCGGCCGCTGCGGCCTATGTAAATCTAGCTTGGCAACCGGAAATTGGACTATGGGTTGATGGAGAAGGTAAAGTCACCCAGGCCAATATCGTGGGACTACCGAATGAGGATTTTGGCACCACCCTTAAGGGGCAAGACCTTTATTCTGCTCTTAGTGAGCTATTACAGTACAGCCAGGAACAAGGGTATTTAGAAAAAAAACAGAGTATGGTTATTGGCACCCTGATTAAAACAAATGAACAAAACCTCCCCGATATAACGGAACAACAGTTAAAGGACTTCCTATACAGCCAATTAGAAAAGCAGGGTTACCAAGGGGCACTGGTGGTAACGGTCCAAAAGCAGGAAATCCTTAAAACTGCTGAAAAGGCTGGCATGCCCTTGGGGAAGTATGTGGTTTATGAAAATAGTCGTCAACAGAATCAACCAGTAAAACTTGACCTGCTTAAACAACAAGATGTCCTCACCGCCTTATCCCAGGCAGGTGTTAAAGGTGGCGACATCTTTGGTCATCATTATATGGAGGTTAATGAGCATATGCATGAACAGGGAAGTCCTATGGAAAATGGCACTATGATAACCAACCCTATTCACCAACAGAGCTCTTTACCCGCTACCCGACCATCCGAGGGTACATCTAGCCAAACCCAAATGCATACAACACAGGGGACCATGAACCATTCAGTAATGCAGGATCAACACAGTTCTAGCACTTCACATGATACAGAATCACACAGTGGCCATATGGGAATGAACAGACACCAATAAAACTAAAGCCAGATAGCATTATTCTTGCTATCTGGCTTTATAAGTTTTGTTAGTTCAAACTAGTGCGTTATACTACTGCCAACGGCAAGTTTAGCATGACGCTCTTCAAGTCCTTTGTATGATGCACTTTTCCCGTGCCCACTACCATATGGGTTGCGCAAAGCTGCCAAGTTTGTAGCTATCGCACGCAAATTACCCAAAATGGCTTTCATCTCAGATGCTGCAGATGTCGTATCGGGTATGTCTTTGGGCATTAGCTTAAGAAGTTTAACCGTCTCGCCAGTCAACTGCCCTACATCCCAGTTCTTGTCCCATTCTACTCCTTTTTCATCAAGAATAGTTTTGCAACAGCTCTCAACCAATTCCTTAGCTTTTCCGATTGCTTCTGTTGGATTTTCAGACTGCATTTTTAACATTAAATCAATCTGTGCAGAAAGATATGTGCTTGAAAATTTCTCTTTCAACTCTACCGCAGCGGAAGCAAGAGGATTTTTGTTATATAAGATACGTTCCATTATATCTTTGCATCGGCCATACACTTTTGAATATTCCCCACTGTTTTCAATTTCATATTCGTAACGAACTTCGTAATAGTCCAACAAATCTTTCAACAACTTTATGGTGTCATCCTCGGTAGCTTCGCTAATATAAGCCATCAGTGATTTACCCTTTGATTGTTTGTAAACCTGCGCATAACGGAACCCCAACACTTTCTAATGTAAACACGTTAAAGTCATTTGTGGAGAAATTTAGTACATAGCCGCCTCTATTGAACAGCTTCATAAAAATTCCTTTTTCAGTTTGAGATAGCCTAGGCATATTTTCTTCCTTTTCTTAGACATTTTTTATTCTTAAGCCATAGTAATTTGTTAGGTTATCTTCTCAATAAGTTCAAAACAGGGCTTCCCATAATTGTTATACTGTCGGCATCTTGAACTGCTGATTATTAGCCTAATGGGTATATATGAATATGGGAAGTTTTCATCCAAAAATGTTATTACTCTTTCAACCAATCAGGCGTAATATCATTAATTGATATATCTATACTTGGATGATTCTTAACGTCATCAAAAGCTTTTTGTAAATCTTTAAAGTCTATTGGATTAAAACTCATATTACCATTTTTGAATTCCTCTATAGAATTGTATTTCACAATAGCCGGGGATTTAACTCTATGCTTAATTACAAAATTGCTTATTTGTTGATAAGCATCCACAATCTCTTTTGATAAGTGATAAACTACTGTTAAAAGCAAAACTGTCAAATTGACATTCATGGGTTTTATATATGGACGTATGTCTATATTCTCATCCAACTTTTCTAAATCCTTTTTAACATGTTTCCACTTAGAGAACTCCATTAAATGGCTTTTGCTAAATTCTAGACTATTCCCACTAAAATCTACTTTATATTTTGTAAAAGGTAAGGAATAATGCATGATAAAATTCCTTAATAGTACAAGGAATCTATATTCAAATTTTTCATTATAAAGATCGTTTGTTGTTTTTCTAAAATCCTCTAGTTTATTGCCCCCTTTTTTTGTTAATACCTTTTCAATCTGGTCTATAAACATGCCAATGAATGAACAGTAATTAGCAATCAGCCGATTACCCTCTATAAATATATTATCGGTTTTCATATTTTGTATTGATGAATAATTAAGGTAAATAGCTTTTAAAAATGATTGTAGCTCATTACCATTTGAAATCGTAATTTCATATAGATACTTTATGTGTTTATATTCTGATATTGGTTTTAGATGGTAATAAAGTTGATCTAATTCTTCCTGTTGAATATCTTTTAATACCTTAATAGTTCGTTTTCCATCTACTATATTTATTTCTGCTAACTGTATGTACAACCTAATCCCCCCCTGTAATCGAGCATAAAGTAGATCTTACAGGTGTTAATAAAGAGTTTCCTTATGTTAAATTCACCTTCGCATTATAGACACTTGTTATCTCCTTCCAAATAATTGTAAACACTATTGGTAAGGAGGCTGATCTTATGCAATCTAATAAAACTTGTCCACTAGTTGAGCAATATCTAGGGTATCTTGTAGTAATAAAAGGCCGTTCTGAAAACACTATTAAGGAATACCGCACAGATTTACTTATGTTTTTCAATTTCATCATGCTCTCACGCAATACCCCTATAATAAATAATAATTTTGCAGCGGTTAATGTGGAATTTATCAAAACTATATCTCTCAATGATATGTACTCATTCATTGCATATTGTCAAACTGAGCTACAAGCTTCTGCAGGAACCAGAGCCAGAAAAATAGTATCAATCCGTCAATTTTGGAAATACCTTAAAACCAAAGCTAATCTTATTGAAAACAATATTGCCGACGAGCTGGAAACTCCCAAAATTCCTAAAAGAATACCTAAGTACCTAAGTCTCGAAGAATCTGTCAGACTATTAATCCAATGTCAAAAATCTCCCCGAGATCATTGTATTATCACGATTTTTCTTAACTGTGCGTTAAGACTATCTGAATTAGCGAGTTTAAATATTGAGCAGGTGGGTAATGATGTCTTAACTGTTATAGGTAAGGGAAACAAGGAGCGTAAAATCTTTTTAACCCCGGCTGCTAAAAAATCAATCAATAATTGGATGCAAATTAGAAATACTCTCAATGTAAATACTAAAGCTCTATTCATTTCAAGGAATTCCGGTCAGATTACTACAAGAGCCGTCCAAAATATTGTAAAAAAGTACGTTTTAGCTGCTGGCCTTGACCCTAAAACTATCTCTGCTCATAAATTAAGGCATACTGCTGCAACTCTAATGTACAAATATGGCAGAGTGGGTATGCGCTCTCTCCAATTGATCCTTGGGCACGAAAGTATTGCAACCACCGAAATTTATACCCATATAGATGAAAAGCAACTACAGTCAGCAGTAAATTCTAATCCACTTGCAATGATGTTTAACTAATTGTCCTCATTGGATATTCACTTGGTTTATGGATTATGAAAAGTTGTGGTTTTTAATACTCTAGCGTTTTACAAAAGTAATTCTTTCATCTTTGTAGGTATCTGTTACATA
The DNA here is from genome assembly GCF_054657375.1 of Desulfotomaculum defluvii. Classification (NCBI taxonomy): domain Bacteria; kingdom Bacillati; phylum Bacillota; class Clostridia; order Eubacteriales; family Desulfotomaculaceae; genus Desulfotomaculum; species Desulfotomaculum defluvii. The sequence continues at coordinate 147,554 of NZ_BAAHYV010000001.1, forward strand.
ATCGGTTTCATAGCATCCGCGTTTAAAACCCGACATCGGTAGAACCCCCTTTCTAAAATATCGATTTATGATCTTTCAGTTATGACAGGCTGGGTTGGTAATTACCATTTCATATGAACAAATAGGTAATTATTTAAGATTTTATTGCTAAGTGTTCTCACCTCTTATATTAACGTAGCAGCAATTCCGTTGAGGATCAACCAATTGATTAACATTATTAATGGAATTAAATAAAAAGGTTAATTTCTATATTTAATGACTAAACCGAATGACTTCTATGTAAGGCTGGTTAAAATAAAATAAATTAACTACATTTACACCTGGAGGATGAAATGCAGAATAAAGATGAGAATTACAAATATGCTACATTCGCCGGAGGCTGTTTCTGGTGTATGGTAGGACCATTTCAGGAACTTATTGGTGTGTTAGACGTTAAATCTGGGTACACAGCCGGCCATATAGTGAATCCTACCTATGAAGATGTATGTTCAGGTACAAGTGGACATTATGAGGTAATACAAATTACTTATGACCCTTCAAAAGTTAATTACACATTACTGTTAGATACCTTTTGGCGGCAAATAGATCCAACAGACACGGGAGGACAATTCTATGATAGAGGACAGCAGTATCAGACTGCAATCTTTTATCATGATGAAGAACAAAAAGAACTAGCATTTGCATCAAAGAAAGAACTAGAAAACTCTGGAAGGTTTAAAAAGCCAATTGCAACCAAGATATTGCCAGTTTGTAATTTCTATCCTGCAGAAGAATACCATCAGGACTATCATAAAAAAAATCCCACACATTATAAAAGCTATCGCACCGGTTCAGGCAGGCAGGATTTTATTGATAAAACATGGGGTGATAGAGCATGAATGACACGAGACTTACCATACCAGATAAACAAGAAATTAAGAAAAAATTAACGCCAATTCAATATAATGTAACACAGGAGAATGGTACGGAACCACCTTTTAATAATCAATTCTGGGATCATAAAGAGCAGGGCATTTATGTAGATATCGTATCTGGTGAGCCATTATTTGGTTCTTTTGATAAGTTTGATTCAGGCTGCGGCTGGCCTAGTTTTACAAGGCCCCTTGAAAAGGAAAATATTAATGAAAAGATAGATAAAAGTCATTTTATGACTCGGACTGAAGTGCGAAGTAAACATGCGGATTCTCACATTGGACATGTGTTTACAGACGGCCCGAAACCGACAGGCTTACGCTATTGTATCAATTCTGCAGCCCTTAAATTTATTCCGGTTAAAGATCTAGAAAAAGAGGGGTATGGGGATTATCTGAGGTTCTTTACTTAAAATTACTCCTAGAAGCCGATGGGAAAATAAGTTCGAAAGTCACAGTTTCGTCCCATTCAACCACGTGACCTACACATCCCTACAACTGCCTGAAGTACAAAAAAAGTAATGTGTAACTTTGCCAAGAACTTTGGTGGAGCACCCGTCTTAGTAGCTGTTATTTGTCCGTCGGCAACTAATGAGGCGGACAGTAATGATTACCCACTAGCCGCCGCGGCTGCCGTCCAAAATTTACTATTAGCGGTCTGAGGCAAGCACCTCAAGCTCAGAGCGTCTTAAATATTCAATCCGGTTACAGTGTCATTGGAATAGTTACTTTAGGGTACTTTGATGCTACTCCGTCGGTTCAACCAAGCTGTTTAACTAACTTTTTGACTGTCATCGTTAGATATAAATGGTTTATGGATTATGGGAAGTTAATAATTAGAGTGATTTATTCTACCTCATCTTCTAAAACGATCTGACCGTTTTTGTTTTTAGTGAATCTATTTATATGATAGTTCTGGGGGTTCATATATAAATACCAGCTATTGTCATTATGTTCGGATAACACTGCAATAATAATTTCTACTGTCTCTTTATACTTATTGCTAAAACGGTTTTCTAATATTAACTCAAGCTTTGATGCTAGAATAGAAATCGGACAACTGAAATAGAGATATTTCCTAGTTTAGTATAAAATTAAAATAACTGAACTAGGGGGAACTGTTTAATGGGAAAACACAAAAAACAATACAGTGCTGAATTCAAGCAGGATGCTGTAGACTATTATCATTCATCAGGCAAAAGCCTAGAACAAGTAGCTGGAGATCTTAAAGTTAGCAAGTCAGCCTTGAGTAAGTGGGTGGCAAGTGCTAATACAAATAATGGTACAGTTAATCACAGAGGATCGGGCAATTATAGCTCAGACGCTGAGAAGGAAATTGCTCGCTTAAAGAAAGAATTAAAAGATTCAAAGGATGCGCTGGATATCTTAAAAAAGGCTATAAGCATACTGAACAACTAACAGAATCCATTTATTTAGCAACAAGGCTAACATCGAAGGAACGCAAGATTTCTGTTAACAGTGTGCTCAAATTATTGGGCGTTTCTTCCTCAGGATATTACAGTTGGGTCAAACGGGCCCCATCCAGTCAGGAAATTGGGAAGCGAGAAATCAAAGCTGAAATTGTAGAGATTTATAATGAATCACATCAAATATACGGGGCACCTAAAATAACATCAATTCTTCAATCCAGAGGTCATGTAATTGCAGAGAAGACAGTGGGTAATTACATGAGGGAAGAAGGAATAAAAGCCATATGGGTACGCCCCTACACCAGAACAACTATAGATCCTGAGTTTGATGACAAACTCAAAAACATCCTTAATAGACACTTTAATCCGAAGGCACCTAATGCTGTCTGGGTTACGGATATAACCTATATATACACCATATCTGGATTTGCTTATTTGACCAGCGTGATGGATCTTTTCTCTAGAAAAATCATAGGCTGGCACGTGTCGGATAGTTTATCAACAGAGCATGTATTAATGGCCATAGAAAAGGCTATAGTAATAGAAAAGTTAGTCAACCAGTTATTATCCACAGTGATCGTGGATGTCAATTTGTATCCCAAAGCTATCTTGAAGCTACACCAGCAGCACACTTTATCCACAGTTACTCAAATAAGTGTAACCCCTGGGACAATGCCTGTATCGAAGCCTTCCATGCCTTAATAAAGCGAGAATGGCTCAACCGGTATGTGATCAAAAATGCTAGGCGCGCTCATGAATTAGTATTTGAGTATATTGAGACTTTTTACAACACAGTTAGAATTCATGAACATTGTGGCATGATGTCACCTTATGATTTCGAGAATGCTTTAGCGTGTTAAATTAATAAACTGGAATTATTTCTACTTTTAATCTGTCCGAAATCTTGACTGAAGACCACTCAATAAGCCCTTGTGAAACAGGTAAATGCTGTGCCAAAACCATCTATGGTAAAACTCAGACGGAAAATCTTCTGTTTACTTTTCTATTAGGTTAACCATATTATTAGCAGATTTTTCTAATAACCCTTGTTTTTCTTTCCCCCTATCTAAAACCCAAATCATTATACTAATCTTTACCAATTAGTATACAAGGAAAAATGGCATACCATTTAGTTGCCAATGGTATGCCATTTAATATGTCATTTTACTATTTTGGACCTCTTAACGGAACCCGTAAGTATTATCTGGAACCCTTTTAACATTAAGTACAGTTATTATTTTTTATTATTCAAAATGGATATCCCCTGGGTTAATTATTAGATACTCAACTCCCTCAATATGAGAAATCTTCATTTTAAGGGGTAAATGAAGGGCTTTTTCAAACTTAATGCTTTCTTCCTTGCTTAGTTTAGAGTATCTTGTCACCAGAGTTGTCTTGGAAATATATAATCCATAGGGCACTTTTCCTGGTATTAGGTCAATAGGGTCATCTTTTGCATTACCGAAGATACGTAAAGGAGTAGAAATAAAAGGTTCCATTTCAAAAGGAAGAAAGGCTGTAGCTCTTAGGTTTTTAATGGGCTTATCTGTTTTGTTTTCTATTAGAATATCGTAAAGTAAAAACGTGTCGCTCTCCTGGTGATTTTGCTTTAGGATTATTTTCGGAGTGATCTTAAATACTTTGCTATTCTCAGAATTCTCCCAGGTAGTAACCCCTGAAATATCCGAATCATATAGCAAATTTGGATTTTGCACAGTTTTTACATTCTTTGATGCTACATGACCTGCAGTAACTAAAATTGACATGATAAAAACCAATATAATAGCAGCTAGCCTTCTTTTATTCATATCTCTACTCCTTACATTGATTTACTAGGAAACTATCCCTGCCCAAGTTTCAAGACCGGGGTCATTCTGCCAGTAACGGTTTTCAGCTTCGGTTTTAATATATGTGTCATTAGAGAAGTTTGGGGAGGAATTGGTTTTAATGGTGCTATATCCTTCATCTTTGGTGAAATCTTTGGTATCTGTACGTGTATAACCGGAAGTATTTACATAGGAAGCATATTCATGTCTGTACCATTCTCTATTTCTTGCTACATGAGGGAAGAAGGAATAAAAGCCATATGGGTACGCCCCTACACCAGAACAACTATAGATCCTGAGTTTGATGACAAACTCAAAAACATCCTTAATAGACACTTTAATCCGAAGGCACCTAAGGCTGTCTGGGTTACGGATATAACCTATATATACACCATATCTGGATTTGCTTATTTGACCAGTGTGATGGATCTTTTTTCTAGAAAAATCATAGGCTGGCACGTATCGGATAGTTTATCAACAGAACATGTATTAAAAGCGATTGAAAAGGCTAAAGCGAATCGAAAAGTTAGTCAACCAGTTGTTATCCACAGCGACAGAGGATGTCAATTTGTATCGAAAAGCTATCTTGAAGCTACACCAGCAGCACATTTTATCCACAGTTACTCAAATAAGGGTACCCCCTGGGACAATGCATGTATAGAAGCCTTCCATGCCTTAATAAAGCGAGAATGGCTCAACCGGTATGTGATCAAAAACTCTAGACACGCTCATGAATTAGTATTTGAGTATATTGAGACTTTTTACAACACCGTTAGAATTCATGAACATTGTGGCATGATGTCACCTTATGATTTCAAGAATGCTTTAGCGTGTTAAATTAATAAACTGGAATTATTTCTACTTTTAATCTGTCCGAAATCTTGACTGAAGACCACTTTTCATAGCTTGGTTAATGGCCTCAGAATCATATTGCTTGCTTAGTTGAATAATTTCTTCCATTTGCCTCCTTAGGTGCCCCGGTTGATAACGACTTAATCCTTGTAAATAGGCGGCTGCTTCAAGCGCCAGTGCCTCAAATTCAGTTTGTAAGGCACATTTTCTTGGGGCTTTTTGCTTGTTATGTTCCGGGTAATGGGCATCGTCCATAACAGTCTTTCCTTTACCCTGGTTCAATCTATGTTTTGCAATAACTTTATTCTGGTGAATGATTTCAATATGATCTTCATAACGCTGGTAATTTACCGTTTTCCGGGATAAAAAGGAAGGTACTGAGTATTTGTTATTATCAATCGAAATTAAGCTTGTTTTGGTGGCCTTACGGGATTCATATACTGGGAGTGGTGTATCTATATTAGGAATGGGTTTTAGATAAGCTTGTTCTTCTACCAATTGCTCCATGGGAACACAACCCGTGGTTCCATGAACTTTTTTATTAGCAATGGTATTCAACCAAGTTTGAGCCTGATCATTTAAGTTCCTCAGGCCATTAAATTCCCTAGCATAGAAGAAGCCACGTTTAACATATTTAACATTAGATTCTACCTTGCCCTTAGTCTCAGGGTCACTTACCCAACAGGCCTTTGGTGTAAATCCATATTTTAGAGCCAACTGAAGTAGATTTTCATTGAATTTGACTATTGTTCCAACCCGTTCAGATACTACTGTTTTGGCATTATCAAAAAGTATAGTGCCGGGAACCCCTACTACGTACTGCAGTGCCCGATGAAGGCAACCGTTAAAAACGGCCATATTTAGGGATGTAATAAATTCGACATAACGAACTCTAGACCAGCCAAGGCAAAAAACAAATACATAGAGTTTTTTACGATGGCCATTTTCTATGATTTCACCACAATGACCCCAATCAATTTGGGCCTGCTCGCCAGGCATTGTTTCATATGGCTTAAATTCCCGAACCTTTTTAGGCCGCACTGTTGCCACATAACGACGAACATTACGTTCCGAACCAGGGTAGCCTTTTACTTGAATCTCTTCAAAGATTCTCTGTGCTGATAATTCTGGCCACTTCTGTAACCGGTTTATGATATACTCTTTGTATGGGTCTAACTTTGAGGGCCTGTTGAAGCCTGTTTTGACTTGGCTGGGATCATTAGTATCCCAATACTTAGCTACTGTTTCCCGATGTATTGATAGTTTTTTGGCCGTTGCTGTTTTGTTAAGTCCAGCTTCACGACATTCAACAATTTTCACGATTTCCCACACTCCAGTCATTATTGCTCGTTACCTCTCTTTCATATCTCGGTTGTTTGGCGATAACAGAGATATTCGAGGTAACGGGCATTTTACATTTTTGGAATGTCCATTAGTGTCGGTTTTTCGTGTCCATTTATGAGGATTTTATCATGGCCATTAACAAATGTCTTACTCCTATTAAAAAATAATCCATGGCTCTAGCAAGTTCAATTATTGCAATTTGACCGGGTAATTGACTTTTCTTAAATTTTTGTTCTTCAATATTAATTATTCGAACAATTTCTTTTATGCTATCTGACATGGAAACATCATACTCCCTATTTTCCCCACAGTCGATTCTCCCGAAAAATGTGTTCCGCAGCAGAAAGCGGCCCTAGGGAATAAACTCGCCATTTTATTCCCAACAAATCAGTGTGACCTTCGCATTATAGACACTTGTTATCTCCTTCCAAATAATTGTAAACACTATTTGTTAAGGAGGCCGATCTTATGCAATCTAATAAAACTTGTCCACTAGTTGAGCAGTACCTAGGATATCTTGTAGTTATAAAGGGACGTTCTGAAAACACTATTAAGGAATACCGCACAGATTTACTTATGTTTTTCAATTTCATTATGCTCTCACGCAATACCCCTATTATAAATAATAGTTTTTCTGTGGTTAATGTGGAATTTATCAAAACTATATCTCTCAATGATATGTACTCATTCATTGCATATTGTCAAACTGAGCTACAAGCTTCTGCAGGAACCAGAGCCAGAAAAATAGTATCTTCCGGCAATTTTGGAAATACCTTAAAACCAAAGCTCATCTTATTGAAAACAATATTACCGACGAGCTGGAAACTCCGAAAATTCCTAAAAGAATACCCAAGTACCTAAGTCTCGAAGAATCTGTCAGGCTATTAATCCAATGTCAAAAATCTCCTCAAGACCATTGTATTATCACGATTTTTCTCAACTGTGCGTTAAGACTATCTGAATTGGCAAGTTTAAATATTGAGCAGGTGGGTAATGTGGGTAATGATATCTTAACTGTGATAGGTAAGGGAAACAAAGAAAGCAAAATCTTTTTAACCCCGGCTGCTAAAAAATCAATCAATAATTGGATGCAAATTAGAAACACTTTCAATGTAAATACTAAAGCACTATTCATCTCAAGAAACTCCGGTCGGATTACTACAAGAGCTATCCAAAATATTGTAAAAAAGTATGTTTTAGCTGCTGGCCTTGACCCCAAAACGATCTCCGCTCATAAATTAAGGCATACTGCTGCAACTCTAATGTACAAATATGGCAGAGTGGATATGCGCTCTCTCCAACTGATCCTTGGGCACGAAAGTATTGCAACAACTGAAATTTATACCCATATAGATGAAAACCAATTACAGTCAGCGGTCAATTCAAACCCACTTGCAATGATGTTTAACTAACTTTTAACTATCTCCATAATCATTAATGGGTTTATGGATTATGGGAAGCTGGATTCGTAGACTGCTATTACGGATTTTTATGGATTTCCATTCGTAACATGAACACCACCAAGTTTCCTCCAATGTATGTGAGGTAGATTTACTGCCCAAACTTCCTTTGCTCCTTGATATGCTCTAAACTTATCAATTAACCCGTCTTGCGTAATCCTAAAGGATATTTTGCCTGCTTTTGGTGCTGTCCTATCCCAAGGATTTGTAAAATCACCTAGTAGTGCTAACATAATAGTTGACCACCTTGGTGGCCAGTGATAATAAAAAAATTGACCACCCCGAGAGCCCTATCCTGTATGATTGAAGTTGACGAGACAACAACATACAGGAGGAAAGGACATGCTCAAGATGGTCGATATAGAGTATATCAGAAAAAAGCACTTTATTGAAGGTTGGTCAATACGTAAAATCAGCCGTAACCTTAACGTTGCACGGCAGACCGTCCGTAAAGCTCTTCAAAGCTCAGACATACCAAAATACAACCTATCCCAAAACAAGCCTTGTCCAGTTATGGACCCATACAAAAATATCATTAGGGAATGGCTAGAATTCGATAAAACCCAGCCTCCTAAACAACGGCATACTGCCAGACGTATTTTTAACCGACTCTGCGAAGAGTTTGACTTTACTGGCAGCGAATCATCGGTAAGACGTTTCATCCAGTTAGAAAGAAATACAACTAAAGAGGTGTTCGTTCCACTTACAGCTGATTGGGGTGAGCAAGCCCAGGTAGACTGGGGCAGAGCAAAGGTCTACATCAATGATCGCTTAACCGAGGTTTGCCTTTTCTGTCTAAGACTTAAAGCTAGTTTAGTTCCATTTGTTTGGGCCTCTCCTACTGAAAAATTAGAAGCATTTCTAGAAGGTCATAGACTTGCCTTTGAGTGGCTAGGTGGAGTACCCGAGACCATTGTGTATGATAACCCAAAGACAGCAGTTACTAAGATTTTAAAAGGGCCATATAGAGTTGAACACACCATGTTATCTAGCCTAAGAGCCCATTACCTATTTGACAGTGAGTTTTGCACCCCTAGTAGGGCTAACCAGAAGGGTACCGTAGAGAACCTTGTTAAATATGTAAGGCGTAATGCCATGGTTCCCTTACCACGGGTTAATTCCCTTGAAGAACTAAATCAGAAATTAATAAGCTGGTGTGAAAAACAACGCCAAACTAACGCTAAAAATTGGGAATTGGAACGCCTGGAATTAAGACCTTTGCCAGCAAGTCCTTTTAGATGTTGTAAAACCAACGTAGTTAAGGCTAACAGTTTACTTCTGTTCCAGTTTGAACGCAATTATTACTCAGTTCCCATGGATTGTGGACACAAAAGACTCCGGGTAGAAGCATTTGTGGATAAGCTAGAAGTCTATGACAGTAACAAATTAGTAGCTGTTCATAACCGTTCCTATAAACGTGGCGAAAAAGTCATGGAACTGGAACACTATCTACCTGTAATTGCACGGAAGCCAAGGGCTGCCAAGAATGCCCTGGTAGTTAGAAAGCTTCCTGAAGTTTACCAAAAACTAAGGGTTATGTTGTGTAAACGTTCTCCGGAAGGATATCGGGAATATGCTAAAATTCTTCTCCTAAACATGGAGTATAATTTCAAAGATGTATTAACTGCCGTAGAAGATAGTCTAAAATCAGGCTACATAGGGCTTGAGCACATACGACAGTTGTTGATATCTAAAGGATTAAGAATAAAACATACAGTCAAAGGGGTCGCCACCAATACACTTCCCAACCTGGACATTCCCGTTGACAGCCCCTCTAAGTTTAATTACCTCATAGGGGGTGCCACAACATGAGTGAGCATTTAGATCCACGGGAGGCCATGGTGGATATCTACTGCAAGCAACTTAAGCTTCCAGGGTTAAAAGCTTCTTTCCGAGAACTGGCCCGGGATGCCATGGAACAAAACCAGACACCCACTTCATTTTTAGCTGCTTGTCTAGCTAAGGAAGTTGAAATACAGGTTCAAAAAAGATTATCTACAAGACTGAAACAAGCTAAATTTAGTGAAATTAAAACTCTGGAAAGCTTTGATTTCACCAGTATTCCTAAACTTCCTAAGACAAAGGTTATCTCCTTGGCAGAATGCAAATTCATCAAAGAACGAGAAAATGTCATTCGCATAGGCCAATCTGGCACTGGTAAGTCGCACATTGCCACAGCCATTGGGATTACAGCTATTCAGCTGGGATACAGGGTAAGATTCATAAAGGTTTATGACCTTATTCAAGAACTTTTAAAGGCAGAGAGTGAGTATCGCCTCCCGAGGTACCTTAAGATCTGGAATAAATATGACCTTGTTATTTTAGATGAGCTTGGCTACATAAACCTTGGTACCGGTAGCCCCCTTCTCTTCCAATTCTGCTCTGAGCGTTATGAACAGGGAAGCCTGGTCATAACTACAAACTTAGATTTTTCACGTTGGGAGGAGGTGTTTGGGGATAATGCACTAACAATCGCTCTCCTAGATCGGTTAACGCACCATGCCCATGTACTTCCGTTTGTGGGTGAGTCTTACCGATTTAAAGAGAGCAAGGAAAAACTAGACCCAGATTTAAATCAATAAACCGCCTCGAGGGTGGTCAACTTTTTGATTGACATTACTACTAGGAAATATCTCTATTTCAGTTGTCCGATTTCTATTCTAGCATCAATGTTCTATTGGGAAGTTTCAATAAGGGGGATATAATTTTGTACCTAGCAATTGCAATTTCCTTATTAATATCACTAACCATATTAAAATCTTCGACTACATATGCAGTGCTAATTTGACTCGTTCCTACTGACTTAATGTTTTTACCATCAACACCGAATCTAAGTGTTCCTTCCTTTAGATACGTTGCAATTTCTGTTCGAGTAAAAGTCTTAGATCCACCGAAAGTTACGTCTTGGGTAAGAACTTTATTATCATAAAGGCACTTTTCGATTAGATATACCTTCCCGTTATATTCAAACTTTTTCCCTGGTAGTATACTCGTTCTAGGCATTTTCCTTAACCCCCAAGATTGGTGTTCTTACTAGATATTGGTTCATCTAAATTTACCTTTAATATATTTCTGTATATTAAATAGTAAATCTTTTGAATTGCATCATCGTAACCTTTACTTTTCATATACATTTTAAGAAACTCCAAAGTTATTAGTTTTGAATTAATCACTTTACTAATAGCCTCATTAATAAAAAATAGGGACACCTTTTCCCGGGAATATCTTTCAAGCATCTGGATATTCCAAAGAAGGTGTCCATTTCTAATTTCTTCAGTAACTATTTTAAATACTATACCCTTTTTAAGGCAGAAATCTTTACCTATACTGGTTTGTCTAAGAGTATTAGGATTATTAATTCGATTTGATGGCTTTACTTCAACCAATTCCGTAACCCCTTCTTTTATCACAAGAAAATCAGGGGTATAGTGAGATACCTTATTATTAAAAATAGATTTTATTTTTATAGGTTGTTCCCAGTATTCTAGTACGTTCGCATCCCATTCAAGGAGAGACACAAAATCTCTTTCTAAGGTACCTTCCCAAAAAATAGTTCTACCCATTTTACTGCTTGGGTACTTCCCAATTAAGTTTCTTCCTGCACTACGATTTGTTATTTTTCGGACAGGCATTGTACCCACCTCTTTAATAAGCTCTAATCCTATTTTAGGTAATATGTATTAGGTCCAGTTCTAACAAACACTTGTCCAGATCTGATCTTCTTTGTTATTGCTGATACCACAGAATCTCGTTCTAAATTAACCTCAAAATCTCTACTTGCTACTTCAATTATTTCTTTGATGTGCATAGGTCGTCCGGTATTTCTAAGTATATCTTGAATTATATCGAGCTTAGACGTACGTTTCGGGCTACTCATTTGTTCATTATTTTTCATATATTTGTTGATTATTTTTAGCGTCGACTCCGCTAATTCTTTTTGAAACGCTAGAAATTGTTCAAACTCCCCCATATAATCCCTCACATATTCATGTAATACATCAATAATACACGCCGCCCATTAGGTATGTCAATAAATTATTACATACTTTTTAAAAATTATAATCTTTTATCTATCAAGGGTAATCAAGTGAATTAGGTATGTATCTTATGTCTTATGCTCTTTTGTTCTGTTTTTGCTTTGTTAATTTTAAGAACTTCCCACTGTCGTAATGTCTCTGGGCAAACTGACATAGCCTCTGCAACTTTAGCAATTGTAATAGAAATATTGTTATCTAAAAGATTATTTAGAACTTCTAATACTCTTTCTTGCTTCTGCAATTTATCAATTCGTTTGTCCTCTCTAGGAATTTTCCTTTGAATATATGCTACTTGTACATCAGACCTAAACCAGTAAAATAAAAATTCATTGTATATCCAACCTTGGTTGCGCCAAAACCCTTTAGCTCTAACCCCTTTATTTATTTCTTCTAGCATTATTTCCAGCTTGGAATCTTCGTGTTGTTCTGGCACATTAAATGGAATATTATTTTTTTCCACCAAGCTGTTAGCAAATAAAAAGATACAACACCGTCTTATCCTATCCTTTGTTTGTGAGAGTTCCAAGGCTACTTGTGCAAGAGTTTTATTTTCTAGTAATAAAGGACGAACTTTGTACCAAGCTAAATTTATAAAATAACCTCTTTCAATCAATGTTCCAGTATTAGCATCTATTGCATACTCAATACCACATTCATTGCAATACAGGTAGTATTTTAGGTTTTCACCACCTATTAATGACTTTACTGAGGTTAAGGTGCGATGCAAGCTACCTGGCTTTTTGTAGCTCTTACACCAAGGAGCTATGCAACTAATTTTCTCTTTTATAGTTTCTTTTTGACTTAATAAGGAGTCTAAAAATGATGTTAGCACATTGATTTTTGGTATTATTTCAATGTTGAGTCTTAGTAATCTTATTAAGTTTAGGAAATTATCTATATGAAGGACACGACTACCAACCCTTGTTCCCCGAGCCGTTTGGAGTAAAACCTGCTGGGTATTCTTATTAAAACAAGATTTCTTTAAAGTTTCTTTGCTATATGTTTCCTGATAGTTACATGCAGTATAGATTAGTTTAGAAGCAAGGATTTGGTTGAAATTACACTTATAATTACTTCCCATGGTTAGAAAATTATCATTTACTCCAAGTAGGTAATTCCAATCGTCGCACCTACTTTTATCCATATCTGTTGTATTTATCCTGGGAGCATCTGCAAGTGAAGAATTGCAATAGCTGCAGAGGCCAACCTTAGATTTTACATCTAACAAGGGAATACTTCTATGACACCGTGGACAACAGGAGATTAATTCAACTTTATGTTTCGGGCAAACTTCTATTTCTTTAACTTGCCAGATTAATTTATAAAACAGTTCTTCTTCAAGGCATTCTGGACAGAACCATCTTGTTTGTAATGTGATTCCACTAAGAATCTTGCTTGACAAGAGTTGAGTTTCAGACGTTCCATATGGATAAAACTTGGATAAAGCTTCTTGGAATGTCATTAATAGAATTGTTTCTTTATTTATATTTAAAGAACAAGTCATCTTTTTTAGGTCTAGTAAACAGCCTGGAACAAAGTCAATAACCCGCGCCATACTAGATTGTGGATAGTGCTTGCCCTTAAGAATAAACCATCGCCATAACTCGTGAGAGGATATATAATTTGCTTGTGCTACCCTTTGAAGATATCCAGTTAAGGATTCCCCTTTATTGGGCTTTGGCCTATTTAACATGATTTAGTTTCCTTATACTAATATTGCCAATAGATTAACCAAAATCTATTTTTTACAAACAAAAGCAACAACCTTTAAGGTGTTGCTTTGTTATAAAAGTGCTTATTATTTGGTTAGCCATTCCGACTAAATTGTTATTAAACAATCTGGGGACCCTGCAGCACCCCATACTCCTCAAATTAAGATTTTTACGTATGGCTTTACAAAGGCAAGAGCCTTACGACAAACCCCTTTTTCAAATTTATAAGAGGTGAGCTGTAACATATATCCTTGTACCTACTCTTTTTTGCACTTTGCACTCAATCTCAGTTCCCATAATATCCATTTGAAAAGCAAAGAATTTAGCCAGTTCCCTTGGAACAAATCCAAGTTGATTACTTCCAGCCCATACCTGCACAGCGAAGTGATCAAACTCATTATCTGGCTGCCTAATTAAAGTTAAGTAATCACCAACCCGCAATTGTTTAGCCGCTTCAACCCTTTCAGTTTCATATGGAATTCCCTTTACTATAAAGGTTTGAAAAGGGTCAGATTGTTTAACTCCGCTCTTCAATGTTAACTTAGACGTCACGTTAAATATATTCCGTAAACTGTATTTTGATATCACACCAAAATTAATAACTTCCTCTGGATTAAGGTTAATAAACCATTTTACAAAGTTTGGTATTTCGTATGGTCCGTTATATGCTTGAGATAGTATCTTACAAGATTCTCTTGATAAAACCCCTATACCACGTAACCATAATGCGAGATTAGTTGGCAAACCGTATTTAACTTTTGATGGAAAACTGGTTATACTTGGATTTAAACTTTCCCAATCTTTATTCATAACAAAGGATGCAATAAAAATAATTGAAGTGATTCCCCAAGGGTACTTAAAGGCAAGACAGTCCTCTATATATACATTCATTAAATCAACATAATCTTCACCAACTGCATTTATCCAAAGTGGTCTAAGGCTATCCAAGTTAGTTGCACCTATCCAGGAGAAAATGAACGCTTCAAGTTTATAATTATTAATAATATTGACATTTTTCAATGTCTCTTTTGGTTCCATTTCCTCAATTTTAAATAAACATTCTAATGCAATGCTTAAAAACATTTCCTCATTGCCATTAATAAATGCATCGCTGAGATTTGCTTCTGAGTCTCTTAAAATCTTTTCAATCGCTAAACATGAGTTTAGTGACAACCCTGTTCTCGCAAATACTACCTTCCTCTCTCTTGATTCAACATCCCAAAAACGCTTGGCGTTATTTAATAAAACATTTTCTACAAGTTCCGTATCGTTCTCGATAGATTGTATTTTAAACAGAGTATCACCTATAAACGATTCAATTAATTGTTGATCAGGTGTATCAACAACTTCTTCTACTAGAAAATTCATGAGAGCTGGTTCAGTTATGTTTAAGATAATTTCATCAAGTGTTTGTTTAGATAACCTTCCAGCACGGTGTAACTCCATTGCTACTGTAAATATACTACGAACACGTTCTGAATTCATGGGATCTGAATAATTATTAAATAAATATTTATCTCTATTTGAATTAATAATGAAGATAATTTGACCTTCCGTTTCACGTCCTGCTCGTCCAGCTCGGCCGACAATATTCCAAAAATCCCTAACTTTAACAGAAAGTCTATTAGATGGGTCCGGGTTAATATCTAACGAATAAACTAGTAATGTTTTTATCGGTAAATTAACTCCCTGACCAAGAGTATTAGTAGATACTAAAATTTTTAACTTCTTCTGGGCATATTCTCTTTCAATGGCTCTTCTAACCTCATCCGCGAGATCACCAAAATGGGGTGCCACACCCCTTTTAATACATTGAGTAATAATATGATCATTGCCGTACCATCGGATCGCTGCCTCTAATGATTCGCTATCATCAATCTTAGGGAATTGAGTTCTTGCATCGAAATATTCATCCAGGATATTTATTAGTTTTATAAACGCCTTTAAAACACTATAGACTCCACCGCCGCCAGAACGACCAACCGTAGCACAATAAATTAAAACAGAACCTTCCTCAAGATATCTGTATGCTAGAAGCGCCGCTGTTTCTGATTTATTATTAGGAAAGTTATGTTTCTTAACCTTTAGGTTTTTCTTACCGTAAGTTGTTTCCCAATGTATGTGATTGATAAAATTAGGAATAAAAAAATTGTTATTTTTCTGCTTGGGGTTTTGTACATAATTTTTAAAATCAAGCCTACCGTTATCCCCATTCCATGAGAAAAATCCGAGCAGTCTTCTAGTGGGTTGCCATGTAGTCCCATCATATTGCTTTGGAGAATGAATTTTAGCTTCCTCATCAGCTATTAACCATTTTGCAAAATCATTGCTATCGTCATCAGGCATGACCGCTGAAATAAATAGGAACCGGCATCCTTTAGACGTAAACCACCTTTTTAGTCGTGTCAGAAGTAACTCAAATTGTGCTGATCGACTATCTAAGTTCCCTAATACATGACCCTCATCGATAACAATTAGAGAAACATCATTGAACATTTCAGACTTAACTCTAAGCAAAAAATCCACCTTTTCTGGAGTAGAAACTAAGACATCAGATTCTCTTAACCAAAATTGATCAAGGTCATCCAATTCAAAACTACCAGCCAGACTTGAAACTAAATATCCCAGTCTAGAAAGATGATTACTAAGCGAATTCTCAATTTCATTTACCAATGAACGAAATGGAGCAATATACAAACACTTTTTATTATTACTGATCTGCTGTAAGATAGCCAATTCTGCTATATAGGTTTTCCCCGCGCTAGTAGGCATCTGTATGATAAAGCCTCTGTTATTTTCCAACAACCCCTTATGTATTGCGGTAATTTGAGATTGCCAAAGTTCAGCCTGAGATATTCTCCTTTCGGGAGGTATTAGAGTATCATCGGAGTAGGGATTTGACGCGAGTAATCTCAAATATGGTGTCCAAACATCAGGCGACTCTTGAACAACACCTGATAAAACTGTCCAGGATGTACGTTGATAGGAAAGCATTAATTTTAATTCTAACAAGGATAAAATTGTGGTGAGTGTGGCGTCTCTGAGGTTAATTGCATATTCTTTAGCTTCAGCAATATCATACTCATATTCAGTTTTGTGTCCGATAAGCTGATATTTTATGAATCCATTAATGGCTAATTTCCAATGTGTTTCCATTTCGTCCATCTCAGAACTTGTGGAAATTTGTGATGTAATTGTATCCAGGGC
Organism: Desulfotomaculum defluvii; assembly: GCF_054657375.1. Lineage (NCBI taxonomy): Bacteria > Bacillati > Bacillota > Clostridia > Eubacteriales > Desulfotomaculaceae > Desulfotomaculum > Desulfotomaculum defluvii. The sequence goes on from NZ_BAAHYV010000001.1 coordinate 164,333, forward strand.
CTGAAGTTGTCTCCTCATGAGCAGAGTCACTAATAAAAACAATTGATTAAGACTATCGTCTAGTAACCCATTTTCTTCAATTGCATAATTTAGAGAGTTCAACATACAATAGGCATTTGCCTGATAGCCTGATAAGTCATAACATAATGCTGATAAAACCTTAGCGTACTCTCGATCATATTCCTCAGACATTTCGGACAGTACCTCAAATAACTCTGCAGCAGCTTTGAGAGCTTGTATACAAATATCACTCTTTTTATTTTTTAGAATTTTAACACTTGAAGAACTTAAAAATAGTGTATACCCCCAAATAGTCGTTTCGTTATATGTCGCATTAAATTGCGCACCCATTTTTTTGGCGTAGATCTGGCCAAATTGATTTTTCAAAAAAGAAGAATCAATTAATTTAACTATCTCCTCTTCTTTTTTATCAATATACTCATGTAGTTCCATAAACAATGTCCTCCCCCACATCCGGAACCAGTGAAAAAGAGTTTTTAGCTAAATTATCAAGTTCATCGATAAGAAGAACATTCACATTAAATCCTTGTTTCAAATCTTGTAAATTGTTCAATTCAACAAGGACATCTTCACTCCATAACTTTTTCTCATGTACAAGAAAAATGTGATGATCTGTTGGAAAATTAGCCTTTTGTAATACTATTTCATCAAATTGGTCTGCAAGTTCTAATTTTCCCTCATTGAAATAGAGCGTAGACATAAAATCAGCTATTGTTATAATAGCTGAGATGTCATTGGAAAAAAGTGAATTGTATGCCTTTACTCCTATTTGTTTATCATATGTAATCTTCGTTTTCGTCTCACAAACACATAGTCCGCATACTTTTCCAGATTGGTCAAGTTTTACGCCAAATACATCTATACCAAATGAAGATTTTTTTCTATTAAGCTTATATCTAAGTTTTATTAACGCTGTTTCTAATTGACTGATATCTCGAAGATAAAGGCTAGTAATTATTTCGCCCCAGTCCCCACGACGTACATTTTTGTCTATCACTTCAGTGACTTGCGGGAAAACCTCATTAACTAAATAATCTCGAAGTTCCCTTTTATCTCTTCTAGAATATCTTCTTTTTAGATGGTCGGGATTTTTATATGCTAATAATAATTCCCTTGCAAGCCATGTTGGAAATCCGTTTACTTTACGAATATCCGTTTCGGAAATATCGATAACATTATATTTGTATTGTTGGTTATTTCTATTAGTATAAACAAGCCATTCTCTTATCATTGCAAATCCTCCAACATATCAAAAGCAACTCTTCATAAAAGACATTAATTCACCCTCATAAGGTCTGAACTTAAACTTGTTTAAAGAATACAAGACGACAGTTTCCCTGATAAACTAATTATTTTTCCCATCAATTTTAACTTTGAAGAATCCTAGTAAGAGTATTCTATCACCCATAATTCGAGAAAGTTTAAAAATTATGTCGAAACAGATAAATACATTTTCATTTGTCTGATTATTTAGGCTGAAAGATTTGAAGCCAGACAAGAACACCACCACTCTATAAAGGTGGTGGTGTTCTTTGTTCTTAAACTTTCCTGAAATCATTCTCAAACTATATTGCAGCATTCTCATACTTTAATGAAAAAGACACTACAACAATATCAATATCCTATATTCTCTACTCCACCGTCACGCTCTTGGCCAAATTCCTCGGCTTATCAACATCACAGCCGCGATATACAGCCATATAATAGGCTAAAAGTTGCAGTGGAATCACGGTAATAATGGGTGCCAAGATCGGGTGGGTTTTTGGAATGTAGAGTACTTGGTCTGCTACCTTTTCTACTTCGGTATGGCCTTCCATTGCCAGAGCAATTACCGATGCATCTCTGGCTTTTACCTCTTTGATGTTGCTGACCATTTTTTCAAAAAGGCTTTGCTGGGTGGCCAGGGCAATTACTGGGATATTCTCCACGATCAGGGCCAGGGTACCGTGTTTTAATTCACCGGCAGCATAGGCCTCGGCATGGATATAGGAGATTTCCTTAAGTTTCAGGGAGCCTTCTAGTGCTACGGCATAGTCTAGGCCACGTCCGATGAAGAAGGTATCCTCTGCCTTATGGTATTTATGGGCAAATTCCTTAATGGGTTCAATATCATCCAATACTTCCTGTGCTTTGGTATAGATCGATTTAAGGTCGTCAAGAATTTCTTTAATGTTTCCGGCTGCCAGGGTGTTACGCTCTTGGGCCAGATAGAGGGCCAAGAGGTACATTGCCACTAGCTGAGTGGTATAAGCTTTGGTGGAGGCCACGGAAATTTCCGGCCCAGCCCAAGTATAGATAATATCGTCTGCTTCACGGGCAACGGAGCTGGCAATAACGTTGGTAATGGCCACCACTCTAGCACCACGGCGGCGAGCTTCTCTGAGTGCTGCTAAAGTATCGGCAGTTTCTCCAGATTGGCTTACGACCACAACCAGGGTTTCTTCATCCACAAGGGGATCCCTATAGCGGAATTCCGATGCAATATCTACCTCCACTGGAATACGTACCAATTGTTCGATAACATATTTGCCCACCAATCCAGCGTGGTATGCAGTACCGCAGGCGGTAACAATCACTCGTTTAATATTTTGAATTTGCTGGGGGGTCATTTTGATTTCGTCTAAAACTACTTTATCACCCTCATGGGAGATTCGGCCTTTCAGAGTATCTCTAAGGGCTCTGGGCTGCTCATTGATTTCCTTTAGCATGAAGTGATCGTAGCCACCCTTTTCAGCCTCTTCAGCATCCCAGGTTACTTCAAAAATGTCCTTTTGCACAATTTTCCCGGTAACATCCTGAATGATAACTTTATCTGCCCTTAGGTCAACTACGTCACCGTCATTAAGCAGGTAGCATTTCCGGGTGTGCTTCAATAGGGCAGGAATGTCTGATGCCAACAGGTTTTCTCCTTCACCCAGACCAACAACCAAGGGCATATCCTGACGAACCGCGATAATGCGTCCCGGTTGATCTATGGAGATGGTCATAATGGCATAGGAGCCTTCCAGATGGGATACTGTTTGCTGTACCGCTTCAATGAGGTCTCCTTTGTAAAAATGTTCGATCAGGTGTGGGATAACCTCGGTATCAGTCTCGGATTTAAAGATATGTCCCATTGAAGAAAGCCATTCCCGTAACTGCAGATAGTTTTCTATAATCCCATTGTGAACAACCGCGATCTTCCCATCATTGGAAGTATGGGGGTGAGCGTTCACATCACTGGGGCGTCCGTGGGTGGCCCAGCGGGTATGACCAATGCCAATGGTGGCCTCCACTTCCCTACCGACCAGGGCCTTTTCCAATTCGGCCAAGCGACCTCTCTTTTTCTCAACTTTCAAACCATCTTTATCTAAAACAGCAACGCCGGAAGAATCATATCCTCTATATTCAAGTTTCTTTAAGCCATCTAAAATAATAGGGGTTGCAGGTTTACTACCTACATAGCCGACTACACCGCACATAAATGTCGACCTCCTTAAAATAGTTATGCCGCAACCATAGGGTCACGGCGTCATGCTTTTTGTGTAATTTTCCCCCGATAAAGGCAATAAAATACCCGGGCGTAAAACATTGACAAAATGTCGCCTGTTAATCAACCTGCAGACTTTGTACCAAAAATTACTCTCTGGTTTTGTTCTGCGCTTACGGCCGCGATCTAGCCGGAGGGCATCCGCCGAAATATCGATACTCCCTCTCCTCGTCAACCCTCAAGGGGGTTCTGGCGCTTGTGTATTTAGTTGTGGCAAGTTATTTTACAGGCATCACCTCCTTTTCTAGCTTTCAATCCTAAATACTGCTTTGAAAAGTAGCACCGTCATTCAACGGTGCTAGGCACCTGGGTTGTCGTTCTAACGGGAGCTAAACCCTTCGTTAGCCTTAATGAGTCTTTAAGTTACACTATTATATGATGTGGGCAACATTAAATGTTGCCCACAATTTCTGACATTTTTTCTACAATTCGCTGTAGCTCATCCATATCCTTTCCTTCTACCATAATCCGCACCAATGGTTCGGTACCGGAAGGACGGACTAGGATGCGACCTTGGCCAGCTAAATCCCGCTCAAACCTGCGAATGGCTTCGGAAATAATGGGGCTGTTCATGACATAGTTCTTATCTTTTACATGCACATTCTTAAGAATCTGGGGGTACCTTTCCATTTGACTCGCCAGTTTGGCCAGAGGCATATTACTTTCTTTCACTACAGACATAAGTTGCAGTGCAGTAATTATACCATCTCCAGTGGTATTGTGCTCAAGAAAAATAATGTGGCCGGATTGTTCTCCACCAAAACGAGCACCGGTTTCCAATAGTTTTTCCAATACATATCGGTCTCCCACTTTGGTTTCTACCACTTCAATATCGTTTCTCTGTAAAGCCTTATGTAGGCCGAGGTTGCTCATAACAGTAACTACGGTAATGTTCTTGCGTAGTTTCTTTTTAGACTTTAGATGTTTGGCGCATAACACTATTATTTGGTCACCATCAACCAAATTACCTTCATGATCCACAGCCAGTACTCTGTCGGCGTCTCCATCATGGGCTAGACCAAGGTCAGCTCCCTGCTTGACAACCTCCTCCATCAAAGTCTCAGGATGGGTCGATCCACAGCCAGCATTGATATTAACACCATCTGGCCGGTGAAATATGGGAATAACCTCGGCACCCAGTTCGGAATATATTCTGGGTGCGACCTGATAAGCAGCTCCATTAGCACAGTCCACTACTATTTTTAACCCTTTGAGATCAGTGGAAATGGTAGTCTTAGCATAGTTAACGTATTGGTCTACTGCATCTTCCACATAATACAGCCTACCTAGGTCTCCCCCAGTGGGCCTGGGTAGTTCTGTGGGATCGTCCAGAGCCATTTTTTCTATCTGATTTTCCAATTCATCCGGTAGTTTGTAGCCACTGGGTCCAAAAAACTTGATGCCATTATCCTGAACAGGGTTATGGGATGCTGAAATTACAACTCCTGCCCCTGCCTTTAATTTTCTTGTCAAATAAGCAATACCCGGTGTAGGTAATACCCCAACTTTATAAACATCCACACCTACGGAACATATTCCTGCCACCAGAGCTGCTTCTAACATATCACCGGAAATTCTTGTATCCCGACCTATTATCATTTTATTGGGGTGACCCTGCCTAGTTAAGACATAGGCCCCAGCTCGCCCCAACCTAAAGGCAAGTTCAGCTGTAAGTTCTGTATTAGCAACCCCACGTACCCCATCGGTACCAAATAGTTTAGCCATTAAAAATCTTTCCCCCTATCTGTTGAGGAAGTCAAATATTTCTATGCCATGCAAATTAAAGTAATTATACGTTCATTTATTTTGCATGTCAATTTACAAGAATAGTATGAACAAGACCTGCCGTTGGTCCTTTGTTTGCCCTGGAAAAATTCACAACTCTTTAAACTACTCTCCCGGGCTTGGCTGCTTTGCTTCATCGCCTTCATCAGTATTTCCCTGAGGCGGTGTCTCCTTAGGTGGTTCTGGCTCAGCCGCAGGCTGTTTAGGTTTTACTTGAATGGCCACCTCAACCTTCCCTGGAATCAGGTCTACTACTCCAGAGGGCAACTGCAAAGGTACATCTCTGATAGTATCTTTGCTAATACCGTCAATATTGATGACTTGAGTACTAATACTATCCAAATTATTTAGAATTTCCTCTGGTGCATATACCCTTACATTGGTTGGCTGGGCAATAACTCGTACAAGCTGAAAATTGGTCTCAGGGCTACCAGTATAACTGGGCAATATGGGTAAATCACGATAAGGTAAGGAACGAGTAACAGGTACCAATATCTTAACCCTCTCGGGTGTTGCTGATAGTCCCGTGGGCAGAGGTACTGTCTGTACTTGTTCTATATTTTGAGATGCGCCAGATACATCTACATTAATATTGATACTTGTTACGTTTTTAAGAAGACGAGCTGTACCATGAACTAATACTGTGCTCGGTTCAATTACAGGTTCCAATACAGTATATCCGTACTTGGATTCCCCCTTGATTACTGCATTAACCGTTAATTGTTTTTGAATAACTCGGTCTGCCGTAATTTCCAATCGAGCTGGTTTTACCTGAACCACCTGTAATCCACTGGGAGCTGTTACCTGCACCGGGCGGTTGTTGACTCCTTCCTGCAAATTACTTAAATCCACAGTGGCTTGAAAATCTTGAGCCCTCACACCTGATAGCTGAATAATGTTTTTACCCTGGACACGGACAACAACATTCTGAGGTAGTTCGCCGATCGTTAGCCCTTGGGGTATCGTACCCCGGGTATCCAACATTACGCGAAATTCCTGTTCCTTGCCGGGGTTGTGAACGATATTTACATATAACCAGAGAATAATGGCCAGTAAAAAAGATAGCAACAACATTGTTTTGTTGCTCAATCTCAGGCGAATCATTCCTCGTTCCTCCTTAATACCCCGCTCAGTGAGTTATTGGTCTTGGGTTCCAAGGCTTCGGATAATTTTTGTTTGAGGGTTGATTCATCCAACATACGATCTAAAACACCATCAAGAGCTAGGGAAATAGCTCCGGTCTCCTCCGATACTATGACTGCCAGGGCATCAGATACTTCCGTAATCCCAATTCCCGCCCGATGGCGAGTTCCCAATTCTTTGCTAATATCTGGATTCTCGGAAAGAGGCAGAAAACAAGCTGCTGCTGCCACACGGTCACCCCGAATTACAACGGCCCCATCATGGAGGGGTGTATTAGGAATAAAGATATTGACGAGAAACTCACCGGACACAATTCCATCTACCTTGACCCCTGTATCAATATACTCTTCCAAGCCCGTAACTCTTTCTATGATAATAAGGGCACCCATTTTGTTTTTGGTCAAAACAGTAATGGCCCTTACCACTTCATTAATCATACGGCTTCTATCTGCTTCCTTCAGAGTACTCATTGATCTGGCAAAAAACTTGCCTCGCCCGAGACTTTCCAGAGCACGCCTAAGCTCTGGTTGAAAAACAATGGGCAAGGCCACCACCAGACCTGTCATTACCTGTTGTAGCAACCAGTTCAGGGTATATAAATGAAACCAGCTGGTGACAGTGGTTCCCACCAACAGAACCACCAATCCCTTAATCAGTTGGACGGCCCGAGTGCCTTGGATAATTCTCATAAAACGGTAAATTACATAGGTCACAAGGAGAATGTCCAAGATGCCAGTTAAATTTATAATGTCAAGGTTTAGCGCCTTCAGTTGTGGTAGCAACTGGCACTCCCCCTATATCTGATATTTTCTAGTATAACTAAAATTCCTGGGCTAATCCGCCATATACATTTATACTTGAAGTTTTTCGCTATTAATTTGCATTAACCTTCTGGTAAAAATAATGAATTATTTCACTACCTAACATTTCTTAGTTTTTTATTATACACGGGTACCTAGAGATTAGGTTTAATTTTTAAAAATAAAAAAGACAGATTCTTAATCTGCCAAAGTTTTAATCAAGATTCAATTTCTCCATTATCATTTAAGGTTACTCCAAAGGGCTTGGAAAGTATCTCAATTCTGTTTATTTCTGTGGTTTTCACATCCCCCTCTAATATCCGGGGTTGACCTCGATCCAAACGAGTTGGTGCTGGAAGTGAAGACAAAATTACCAGTACTGTAGATAATAGGTTTCTTCTGATAAATCTCCACTACCTGTAAGCAGTGGGAATGGTGTCCCAGGATTATGTCGGCACCATTATCTACCATTAATTTGGCCAAGGTAGTCTGATCTGGACCAGGGTAATCACCTAATTCTTTACCCCAGTGAATTGAAACAACCAATATATCAACCTTATTATGAACCTGTTTAATTGTATCAAGCATCACTTTAGTATCCCAACCACTGGTGCTTATGTCCGGCCACCCACCCCGGGTAGGGCACTACTCGGCTGAAGGAAAGGGCACCAATTTTTAAGCCATTACGTTCTCTTATCACCATCCTTTCATTATATGATGTCCCTTGTCATTTTAGAAACGAAAACTATCAGACAATTCGGCCCAAAAAATACCAAAAAAATTTATATAGCAGGAACGTTTTTGACAATTTATCGTCCTTATATTTAAGATGTTCTTGTTTTAGCTAAATATTTCTATTATTAGAGGTAAAATAACCATGAAAAGTATCTTTTTCCTTTGTTTGTCTCTATTTCTTCTTACGGTTTTTCCACAATCAACGGCCAACGGAAATTCCGATATAAAGGAACCCCTTAAGGAAAAATTATCGGGCAAAGTATTGTTTGTGCCTTTGGATGAAAGGCCAGTCAGTTTGGATTATGTAACTGAGACCATTGGTGGAGCAGGGATAGAGGTAATTATACCGCCTAGGGAATTACTGTCCAATAAAAAAATAGCAGCAGATACCGACAAGCTTTGGCAATGGGTATTTGAAGAATGTCCTCGAGTAGACTATCTGGTGTTGTCCAGCGATAACATGCTTTATGGGGGGCTTATTCCTTCCCGTATACACTCCCTTGATATGCAGGTCTTAACCAACCGGGTCGCTAATTTCTCTAAGATCAAAAAAATCAATCCCAAAGCAAAGGTTTATATTTTTACTACGATTATGCGATCTCCAAGGGAAGGTGGTAACACCGAAGAACCTGATTACTACCTTACTTATGGCAGCAAACTATTTCAGTACAGTGCCTTATTGGACCGATCAGATATGGGAGCCTTAACCCTGGATGAAGAGAAAAAACTTGCTCAATTGCGAGCAAGCATCCCCCAAACCATCCGTAGTGATTGGTTTAACCGCAGGGCTAGGAACCTGAATGTTACCAATCAATTAATAGGTCTTAACAAAAAGGGTATTGTCGACTACATGGCCCTTACTCGGGATGATTGTGCGGTTTATTGCGCCAGTCACCATGACTTCCGTAGGCTGCAGGACGCATTTAGGGGACTACCCCAAAGCCAATTTGTTACTTTCCCTGGGGCCGATGAACTGGGTATGGTATTGTTGACCCGGGTTACCAATGAATTGGCCAAGGTCACACCAAAAGTGTATATTCAATATGCACCGGGGGCTGGGGGCAACACTCTGCCTGGGTATGAAGACCAACCTTTATCTGCCACACTTCTGGATCACATTATTGCAGCCGGCGGCATTACTGTGGCAAATCCCTCCGAAGCAGACCTTATCCTAGGAGTTAATAGCCCGGAAAATGGTGTCACTGGAGAGGCGGATGCTGCCCACAATATTATTCAAAACAGGACCAGTACTGCCAAATTTGTGGCAATTCTTCAAGATTTTCTGCAGCAGAATAAAAATGTTGCCGTTGCTGATATTGCCTTTTCCAATGGGGCTGATAATACCCTCATGGACCTGCTGGAAAAAGAAAAAATGCTGCCCAATCTAAAAGCCTATTCCGGCTGGAATACCTGTAGTAACAGTGTTGGCTATGCCCTGGGCCAAGGTATGCTGGCTGATTATATGGATGTTGAGCTGCAGCAAAGGCTACTGTTCATTAGATATTTGGACGACTGGGCTTATCAAGCAGATATTCGTCAAGCCATTGAAAGAGAAATCCTTTTCCCCTTGGGCTATGACCGAAATAATTTAGGCCCACTGGAAGCTAAGGTAAAGGAAGAAATACAGACGCGGTTACAGACCTTTGCTGATAACCATAATTTTAATGTTAAGATACAAGAAACTTCTCTGCCCTGGCATCGTGCCTTTAATATTAAGATTGAGATAGAAACTTAAAACCTTGAGATCCTTGGCTATCGCTTAGAAGACAAAATTATAATAAAGGTACTTATATCATTAAACCTATCCCTAACATACATTTAAACAAAGGGAGTGTCGCTGGCTACTTAAAAGTAGTTCGCGACACTCCCTTCTTAATTTATCCCAAAACTAATCCGCACTCCTATTCAAAAAGGGTATTCCATTAACTAATTAATCGAAGCTTACGGTTCTTTATGGCACTACAGTTTGGCTGCTTGCACTTGCCGCTGCCATAGGGAGCAGACCAATGGCCAGTATAGCACCTTAATATATAAAAGTGGCAGATATGATCGTTCAATTGCAAATCTCGGAGCGTGTAACTCAAAGGGCCATTTGTTAGAATCAATATTCCTTTACTAAAGGTTTTTCCCGTCTTTCGTCTAAATAATAGTTAAATATAAACTTTGGAGGTGCTTTATGCGAAGAGACATCTATTCCTGATTTTTTGGGGTTTGTTAATAGCCCTTTTTCCCTTTATGTCATCCTATATTTTTTGCATTGTTAGATTGTCTATAAATAGAACAACTGTTTGATGAGGAAGTTTCGATATGATAGAATACCCGGATATGCGAAGAAAGCAATAGAAAAAGACAAAATAATCCTAGAGCTTTTGATATCAACTGCAAATGTTAGGACGAAAAATAGGGCTTGTTTCATTAAGTTTGTTTTAAGCACATTATTAAGTGAATTGGTTAATCATTAATACATAAAAAGGAGAAAATGTACTATGAAATTACATAAAATATTTGCATTACTCGTAGCTCTTATATTAATTACTTTAACTGGCTGCGGCAGTACGGAAACAGTAAAAAAGGAACAGGATGAAAGTACCAGCATCGTATTTGCAGACAAAATTTTTGAAAGTTACGCAAGGCAAATAATTGGCAAACTATCAGGTGATCTTACTAAAAAGGACTTTGAAGGCATTAAGCAAGTGGAATTTGGAATAGGGAATATAAGTATATCATATCATCCATACAACTCTGAAGCTGAGGCACCTTTCGATAAGATTGATCTTGGCCCGATTGATGAGATTGAACTTCCGAAGTCTTCAGAAGACTTTAAATATTTTACTAACATGGAGAAACTCAATGCTTCATTCATACCTACTAAAAATATAGAATTTGTAAGCCATATGCCTAATTTAAAATACTTAAAATTAACTGACGCTCCAAATGATTTATCGCCTCTCAAGGAATGTACTAAGCTTGAATATCTGTCTTTAGATTTTAGTCAGGTTACGGATTTTTCACCATTGAGTTCATTGGGCAATTTGAAGGCTATTGATATGATTGGCGGTACTAATGAGAGTGAAATAGAGGGTAAGATAAAAGCGGTAATCCCTAATGTTGAAATAAACTAACTCATGCTTCCCATTTTACTGATATCTTAAAAGCAAAAAATTTATCAGTATTTTAAGATTTATTAAACTAATTGATTGTCTGTATTATAGAGCATCATTTTATAAGGAGATGGGAGCATGATGGATTATTTAACACTTGTAAAAAGGGCCATTGAAAAAGACCAGGATGCCTGGAGTGAAATTTATAACAGAACCTCCAATATGATTTATTTTACTTCATATTCCATACTAAAAAACAAGGAAGATGCCCTCGATGTTATGCAAAGCAGTTACATAACTGCCTTCAGCAAAATAGGGCAGCTTAAAGAGGCCGCTTCTTTTGAAGCGTGGCTCAAAAGAATCACGGTAAATAACTGCAAAAATTTATATAAGAAAAAAATGCCCAATTTATTATGGACAAATGAAAATGACGCGATGACCTTAAACAACATGGAAGAGCAGCGCGAAGACTTTCTTCCGGAGGACTATATAGTAAATCAAACAAAGCGACAGCAGATAATGGAAATAATTAATAGACTGCCTGATGCACAGAGAATTACCGTCCTACTCTTTTACTATGACGAACTATCCGTTAAGGAAATCGCTCAAATAACGGAATGCAGTGAAAGTACTGTGACGAGCCGCATAAGCTACGCAAAAAAGCATATAAAAAGCGAGGTAGAAACACTGGAGAAAAGAGGAGATAAGTTATATGCAGCAGCCCCAGTACCTTTCCTGGCAAGGCTATTTGCAGAAGAAGCAAAAGCAACCCAGGTTTCTCTTCAAGACAGTGCATCTGTATGGCAACAAATCCTCTCTTCAATCCATGAAAGCAGTATCTCCGCTGCCTTACAATCGGGCGTTCAGTCAACCACCTCAGCCCAACAATCCATTTCTGGGATGAAAGGAAATCTTATTTCACGGATAGCCGGAGGTTTTGCCAAGCTGAGCGCACCTGCCAAAATAGTTTTAGTAGGAGCAGTATCTGTTGGAATTATGGTGGCCACTGTGGCCATGGCCTTGGGAGAAAAAGCTTCCAACCTTACAGCAGTTCAGGCAGTTGAGACGAAGGTCGAAGAGCATCAGCCTGCCCTTGGAGTTCTGGTAGACAAAGTTTATGACAATGCGGGATATTTTAGGGATGGTGTTTGTCCTGTAAATGTTCACGGCAAGTGGGGAGTTATTGACACTGTGGGCAAGTTTATAATGGAACCCCAATGGGACTACATGAGCCTTTGCTCCCAGGATGGTTACTTGATGGTCGGAAACTACCTTGGAGAGACCGAGTCTGGCGAAGGTACATATATAGAATGTGGATTTATCGATATAAAAGGCACTACGGTTGTTCCGATGCAAAAGTCTATAGTTGAGCCTGCCATGGTCTTTTTAATCGATGCAAAATACCTGGGAAATGATGCCTTTTCAATCTATACTTACGATAGAGGACTTATTTATTACGACAATGGCGGCAATGAAATCCCTCCTGTAACAACCGAATATGCCCCGGAACTTCAATATATCACTATAAAAGAGGAAAAAGGCGATGAACATCAGTGGGGTATTGCCGATAAAGAAGGTAATGTAATTATAAGGCCTCAGTACACCATGGCCTTCAGCATGGGCGGCGGCTTTTTTGTAGTCAACGAGGGCGGACCGGTCGGTGAGTTTGCACAGGGAGGTACCTGGAAAATTATCAATGAAAAAAATGAACTTGTAATGGATCTTGGGTCTGACAGCTTCTATTATGTCCAAGGTGAACCAGGACACGGATGGGGAGAATCTTTTCCTCTGCATACTCCCATGGGGACTTTAATCGTAGGAGCAGTTGAAAAGAAGAATGAAGGTGGGCAAAAACTTCTTGAACAGTACACCAACCTGACAAGGACTGAATTCCAATCAATTACGGCATCTTCCAGTCTTTCACCTGCCGCATCGCATACCTATGGGCCTCAAAATGTTGCCGACGGCAATGACTTAACTGCCTGGGTGGAAGGAGTTAAGGGAAATGGAGAAAACCAATGGCTTCAGCTTTCAGGCGATGGAAAAGCGCCAATTAAGACTATAGTTATCAGCAATGGGTACTGCAGCAACAAGGAGACTTACCTGAAAAACAGCCGTGTAAAGGAGATGGAACTGGAATTTTCCGATGGAACAAGCCATGTTGTAAAACTTCCAGACAGCATGTATGAATATACTCTCGTGAATCTTCCCCAGGAGGTGTCCACAACCTCAGTAAAATGTACCATTTTAAGCGTATACCCCGGAGAAAAATACACTGATACCTGCATTAATGAAATCGCCTTTTTTGGAGAGAAGGTGGCAGGGCGGGAGAACGGTGGGACTCATCCCCTTGCCAATAGTGCCCATTCGGATAGTAGGGGTACGCAGGCCAATGCAAAAGAGGGAAAAACCCCCACAGCAGCCCTAATGGGCGATCCAAAAATGTATGCAGCCTATTATGAAATACTACAAAAGAGAATCGATGAATACGGCACACTGCCGCCTGGTCTTTACGATGCTGGGGTCAACTTGGCTGCTATTAACGGTGTTGCCTTTGCTACTGTATTAAATTTTGATGAAAATAGTACCGAAGAACTACTTATTTTCTATAACAATAAAGAATCCAACGGCAGCCCCTATAGCTATGAGGTCTGGGGCTATAACGGGTCTGCGCATTTAATAGCAAAGGAACAAGTCAATGCTTATGGTGGAGGGCGAGATGAGTGGTGTCATCTTGAAGTATACAAACAAGCTAAGAATTCCTATGTTGTGAATGACTTGTTCCATAAAGTATATGAAGACAGATTTCAGGATAGGGACAGTTACCATGCGGAGAACCATTATACCTACAGTACTATAGTAAATAACAAGTGGATAACAAAAGAACTACATCATTCTAGTGAAAACTATTATTCTTGGAATGATAACGGATTAGAGGAGAAAAAACGTGATCCATCCGAGTATGAAAATAGACCTATTCCTTGGGAGGGGGCTGAGTGCATCTTTTCATTTGACGCATATTACTATTCTGATGAGTATGCGGAGCAATTGCAGAAGGTTTTGAATGAGCTGAAAAAGTATAAGTCATAATTACCGATAGTGATGTCAGCGAAACAAAAGAATAGCTATATGCGACGCATTCTTCTCATAATGCAACACTTGCAAACAGCTAACGCCAAAAATCAAAAGGCCCTTGTTCTTGCCAAATAGGCAAAACAAGGGCTAACATTAGCTATTAACTTTGCTTTTTTCCAGTAAACCATAGGCCATACTATCAGCCAAAGCTTGCCAACTTGCTTCTATAATATTGGTAGAAACCCCCACGGTACCCCAGTTCTTTTTGCCATTTCCGGTCTCGATAAGAACACGTACCTGGGCTTCGGTTCCGGCCTTTTCTTCCAGCACACGAACTTTATAGTCCAGAAGACGCATGCCGGCCACTTCTGGATAGATCGTTTCCAAAGCCTTTCTTAAAGCGTTATCCAGAGCATTTACTGGGCCATTGCCCTCGGCTGCAGTATGAACTATTTCTTCGCCTACCCTCAGCTTAATGACTGCCTCTGAATAAATGGGGTTCTGTTCCCTCATCTCTAGAATAAGCCTCATGCTTTCCATTTTGAAGGGTTCTTTATAGCCATTAATAGCCTTGCGGAGCATTAGTTCCAAGGATCCTTCTGCAGCTTCAAACTGGTAACCACGGTGTTCCATGTTCTTTAGCTGTTCCAGTACTTGCCGTCCTTCTGGGCTGCTTTTGTCCAGATGGAGTTCTTTATATTTGTAGAGGAGGTTGGAGATACCTGCCAGCTCAGACATCAGCACACGCCGCACATTACCCACCAGTTCAGGTGGCATATGTTCGTAGGTTCCGGGTTCCTTCATTAACGCACTAACATGGATACCACCCTTATGGGCAAAGGCGCTTTCACCCACAAAGGGTTGATTAGCAACTGGGTTTAAGTTGGCCAGTTCATATACATACCTAGAGAGTTCTGTCAGGTAGGCTAGGTTACCCGCTGGAATAGAAGTGTATCCCATTTTAAGGGTAAGGTTTGGGATGATGGAGCATAGATTGGCATTGCCACAACGCTCCCCTAAGCCATTGATGGTTCCTTGTACCTGTGTAACACCTGCTTGCACCGCCATGATGCTATTGGCCACAGCCATTTCCCCATCATTATGGGCATGTATACCCAGTTCCACTCCAGGCAATTCTTGGGCCACATGGCTTACGGCCTTGTAAATTTCCTGAGGCAGATTACCGCCATTGGTATCGCAGAGAATCACCGCCTCTGCTCCCCCTTGGACTGCCGCCTTCAAGACTGCTAAAGCATATTCCTCATTGGCCTTGTATCCATCAAAAAAGTGCTCACCATCAAAGAAAACAGTCATACCTTTACTCTTTAAGAATGCTACAGATTCTCTGACAATCCGCAGATTTTCTTCAAGGGTAGTATTTAGGGCCTTGGTCACGTGGAAATCCCAGGTTTTGCCGAAAATTGTTGCTACCTTTACGCCAGCTTCCAGTAATCCATTTAAATTGGCGTCTTCGCTTGGTTCCACACCGGGTTTACAAGTGCTGCCAAAGGCTGTAACCTGAGCATTCTTTAAGCTATGGTGTCGAATCCGATGAAAGAATTCCATATCTTTGGGATTGGACCCTGGCCAACCCCCTTCTATATAATGGAAGCCCAGTTCATCTAGCCTTAGGGCGATCTTAACCTTATCCTCTGCCGAAAGGCTTACCCCTTCACCCTGAGTACCATCTCGCAGGGTGGTGTCGTATATTTTAACTGTCCTTAAATCCCCAATTTCAACCACCTCATATTAGCTTATACTGTATTCTTTGGGTCGGCCATGGACCCAAGGCGCATGGCTTGACCCGATATTCTTAACCTATAGCCTTTATTATGGCATCGGTCATCTCAACGGTGCCTAACTTCGTTTTTCCTGGTTGCAGGATATCACCGGTACGGTATCCCTGGGCCAAAACCTGATCCACAGCCTGTTCAATGGCCGCTGCTTCTGTGTCTAAGCCAAAGGTTATACGCAGCATCATGGCAGCCGATAAAATAGTGGCAATTGGGTTGGCTAAATTTTTACCGGCGATATCTGGGGCTGAACCATGAATAGGCTCGTATAGGGCCACCTGCCCCCCCAGACTGGCAGAGGGCAACATGCCGATGGAACCAGTAAGCTGAGAAGCTAGGTCTGTGAGAATATCCCCAAACATGTTCTCGGTGACCATCACGTCAAACTGTTTAGGATTACGTACCAACTGCATGGCACAGTTATCAACATACATATGACTCAGCTCAACGTCGGGATACTCAGTGGCCAAACGTTCAACTACTTCACGCCATAGGCGGGAGCTCTCCAGAACATTGGCTTTATCCACAGACATCAATTTTTTATTTCTCTTTCTGGCCATTTCAAAGCCCAAGCGGGCTACCCGCTCAACTTCCGCAGTGGTATATTCCAAAGTTTCTACTGCTTTTTGTCCGCCATCGGGCAATTCTTCCCGGCGTTTCTCTCCGAAATAAAGGCCACCAGTTAATTCCCGGATAATTAAGACATCCAAGCCAGAAACCAATTCTTCCTTTAATGGTGAAGCCTCGGCTAAGGCCGGGTTTACCACCGCAGGCCGTACATTGGCATAGAGACCTAATTTTTTACGTAGGGGTAATAAGGCACCCCTTTCTGGTCTTAAATCCGGTTCCAGGTTATCCCATTTGGGGCCTCCCACTGCACCAAGTAAAATAGCATTGCTATTCCGGCAAACTTCTAGGGTTTCTTCCGGTAGAGGGTGCCCGGTGGCATCATAGGCAGCTCCGCCTATGAGGGCTGTTTGGAATTCAAACTGCCGCTGATACTTCTCCCCAATGACCTGTAAAACTCGTACTGCTTGAGGAACGATTTCCGGCCCGATACCATCACCGGGCAATAGAGCTATTTTATACATCTTGATTCACCCGTCCTTTAACATAGCTGATTAGTCCACCGGCATCGATGATTTTCCTCATAAAATCAGGAATAGGTACCGCTTGATAGGTCTTACCGGTGGTTTGGTTAGTAATGGCACCGGTTTCAACATTTACGGTAATAACATCTCCCTCATTTATTTCATCAATTGCCTCAGCACATTCAAAGATGGGTAATCCAATATTAAAGGAGTTTCTATAAAATATCCGCGCGAAGGATTTTGCAACCACACAGGAAACTCCTGCGGCTTTAATGGCGATAGGAGCATGTTCCCGGGAACTACCACAACCAAAGTTTTTACCAGCCAGCATAATATCGCCAGAACCTACTTTGGAGGCAAAGGTAGGATCGCCATCTTCCATGCAGTGTTTAGCCAGCTCAACCGGATCGGAGCTGTTTAAATAGCGTGCTGCAATAATTATATCGGTGTCTACGTCGTTGCCAAACTTCCATACTTTACCTTGTAGATTCATTTACAGCACCTCCTCAGGATGAGAAATATGACCAGTCACGGCACTGGCTGCAGCCACAGCTGGGTTAGACAAATAGACTTCACTTTCGGGATGACCCATACGACCTACAAAGTTACGGTTGGTGGTTGAAATGCAACGTTCACCCTTGGCCAGAATACCCATATGCCCTCCCAGGCAAGGTCCGCAGGTGGGTGTGCTTACCACAGCACCGGCATCCAAGAAGATTTCAAAGAGGCCTTCCCGCATAGCCTGACGGTAGATTTCTTGGGTTCCCGGGATAATAATTAATCTTACGCGTTTATTAACCTTTTTCCCCTTCAGTACTTCCGCTGCTATTCTCAGGTCTTCCATCCGACCGTTGGTGCAGGACCCAATCACTGACTGATCAATATCCACATGGCCAGCTTTACTTACAGGTCGTGCATTTTCTGGCAAATGGGGGAAAGCTACCTGAGGTTCAATATCTGCTACATTGAACTCAAAGACTTCTGAGTACTGAGCATCGGGGTCACTGGTGAAGAATCTATAGGGGCGTTTGGTGCGGCCTTCTACATATTGCCGGGTAATTTCATCCGGCTGGATAATACCGTTTTTACCTCCAGCTTCTATGGCCATGTTGCACATGGTTAGGCGACCATCCATGGATAACTGGCTAATGGCTTCCCCACAGAATTCCATGGCTTTGTACAAGGCACCATCCACACCGATTTTACCAATGGTATAAAGGATTAAATCCTTTCCACCAACATATTTGCTTAATTTACCGTTGAAAATAAACTTCATGGATTCAGGTACTTTGAACCAGGTCTCACCCAGGGCCATGGCAGCAGCCAAGTCGGTACTACCCACCCCAGTGGCAAAGGCTCCCAAAGCACCATAGGTGCAGGTGTGGGAATCAGCTCCGATAATGACATCACCAGGTCCCACTATACCCTGTTCCGGGAGTAAGCAATGTTCAATACCCATCCGACCAACTTCAAAGTAATTTGTTAGTTCCTGGTCATGGGCAAAGTCCCGTACCATCTTAGCCTGCTCGGCAGATTTAATATCTTTGTTCGGTGTAAAGTGGTCAGGTACCAGAGCCACCCTCTCTTTATCCCAAACTTTTCCCAGGCCAATCTTATTGAATTCTTTGATGGCTACTGGTGCGGTAATATCATTAGCTAAAACTAGATCGACCTTGGCATTAATTAGTTCTCCGGGTTTTACCCCTTCTTTGCCTGCTGCTGCTGCTAAAACTTTTTCTGTTATGGTCATTGGCACGGTACTTCACCCCTCTTGTTGATGATCTCTACTTCATGTCGTAGATTAATTTATTTACTGCATTTACATAGGCCTTAGCTGAGGCCTCTAGAATATCAGTGCTGATACCACGTCCGGTATATATCTTTTCATTTTCGCCACACCGAAGCTTTACTGTCACGTCGCCCAATGCATCTTTACCACCTGTAATGGCATTAAGGGCATAGTTTACTAAAACACAGGAAAGTCCGGTAATTTTGTCCACGGTTTTATAAATAGCATCCACAGGACCATCTCCACAGGCAGCCTCTTCTTTTAATTCCTCACCGCACCTAAGTCCCAAGGTAGCAGTAGGTACAACAGAAGTACCAGTGGAAATATGCAGGTATTCTAACACATAGGTATCTGGAATATGCTTTATCTCGTCTTCCACTATGGCCTGTAGATCTTGGTCAGCAATTTCCTTCTTTTTGTCAGCTAAAACCTTAAACCGACTAAAGGCAAGATTTAATTCTTCTTCATTTAAACTATAACCCAGTTCCGCCAAACGATCTTTGAAGGCATGTCGCCCAGAGTGTTTACCCAAAACCAGATTGTTCGCTATAATCCCCACCTGTTCGGGATTCATTATCTCATAGGTGGTTCTTTCCTTTAGTACACCATCCTGGTGAATACCGGATTCGTGAGCAAAGGCATTCTTCCCCACCACAGATTTGTTAGGTTGCACAGGCATACCAGTCAAGGAACTTACTAACCGACTGGTCCGATAAATCTCCTGTGTGTTTATGCCTGTTATTAAACCATAGTGATCTTTCCTAGTATGCAACCCCATAATCACTTCTTCCAGAGCAGCATTACCAGCCCTTTCTCCAATGCCGTTAATGGCACCTTCCACCTGTCTGGCACCGGCTCCCACTGCAGCCAACGAGTTTGCCACAGCCAAGCCCAAATCGTCATGGCAATGAACACTGACAGTGATCTTATCCATACCTGGGGTATTTTCTATGATGTATCTAATGAATTTGGCATATTCTTCAGGTGTGGTATAACCCACGGTATCCGGTATATTAATTACTGTTGCACCGGCCTTGATAACTTCTCCAAAAATTCTACAAAGGTAATTCTGATCTGAACGGGAGGCATCTTCCGCAGAAAACTCTACGTCGGAGGTGTACTTTTTGGCATGTTTTACAGCAGCCACAGCAGCCTCAATAACCTGTTCCCGATCCTTCCGCAATTTATATTTCAGATGAATATCAGATGTAGCAATAAAAGTATGAATGCGTGCTTGTTCTGCGTCTTTTAATGCTTCCCAAGCACGATCAATATCTTTAAAATTTGCCCGGGCCAAGCCTGCTACGGTAACTCCTCTTACTTCCTTGGCCACAGCCTGCACAGCAGCAAAGTCACCAGGGGAGGTAATGGGAAAACCAGCTTCAATTATATCTACGCCTAACCGTGCCAACTGCCTGGCTATTTGTAGTTTCTCATTTAAGTTTAAGCTGACCCCCGGAGATTGCTCGCCGTCTCTTAGGGTCGTATCAAAGATATACACCTGGTTGTTCAAACCATTCCCTCCCATATTTTATTATTCTATATCTACCGCATCACATATAGCTTTGCCAGCCATTACCATTGGCAGAACATTTTCATCGGGGTCAATGGAACAGTCCACCAAAACCGGCCCCTTTTCTCCAAAGGCTTCAGTTAGTGCACTTTGTAGTTCTGCTTCTGTTCGAACGGTTAATCCCTTAAAACCATAAATTTTAGCCAGTGAAGCAAAATCTGGTACAAAGGAGAAATCCACTGCTGTATAACGCTTATTACAATAAAACTCCTGTAATTGACGAACCATGCCCAGACGCTGGTTATTCAAAACGAATATTTTAAGGGGTAAGCCCTGTTCTGCGGCTGTGCTCAGTTCATTTAAAGTCATTTGGAAACTGCCGTCACCAGTTACTAGAACCACTGTTTCATCTGGTCGGCCAATTTGTGCCCCAATGGCACTGGGTAAACCAAAGCCCATACAGCCCAACCCACCAGAAGTAACTAAATCTCTGGGACCAGTAAAGGGATAGTGTTGGGCTACCCACATTTGGTGCTGGCCCACGTCAGTGGCGATAATGGCTTTACCAGCGGTATGCCGGTGAATTTCTTCTATAATATGTTGGGGCTTAAGATGATCGCCCTGAGCCATATATCTAGGTCCAAACTCTTCCTTCCAGGCAGCAACTTGTGTATTCCAAGCAACGTTTTGTTTTTTATCTATCCGAACTAGTAAAGCCTCCAGCACCTTCTTAGTATCCCCTACAATGGGAAGGTGTGATAGGACGTTCTTGCTAATTTCCGCTGGGTCAACATCTACATGGATAACCTTTGCGTTAGGAGCAAAGCCGCCAATTCTGCCAGTAACCCGGTCATCAAAGCGTGCTCCCAAGGTAATTAGCAAATCGCATTCAGTAACTGCCAAGTTGGCTGCTTTGATACCATGTAATCCCAGCATACCTAAGAACAAGCGATGATCACCGGGAAAAGCCCCCAGTGCCATGAGGGTAGAAACCACCGGCGCATCAATGGTTTCTGCTAACCACAACAGTTCTTCCGAAGCATTGGCATTAACAACACCGCCACCCGCGTAAATGACGGGTCGCTCAGCTTGCATGATCATTTTAGCTGCTTGATTAATCTGGGCCACATGCCCTTTAACAGTTGGTTTATATCCCATCAGTTCTACATCTGCTGGATAGTTAAAATTAATAAGAGCCGAAGCAACATCCTTTGGTAGGTCAATCAACACTGGTCCCGGTCTGCCAGTACGAGCGATATGAAAGGCCTGTTTCATAATCTTAGGCAACATTTTGGGATCTTTGACTAGGTAATTGTGTTTAGTAACAGGAATGGTAATCCCGGTAATATCTACTTCTTGGAAGGCATCTGTTCCTACCTGGAAGGTGGGAACCTGCCCCGTAATAGCAACCATGGGAATGGAATCCATATAAGCATTAGCTAATCCAGTGACAAGGTTTGTAGCACCGGGTCCTGAGGTTGCCATACATACCCCCACTTTACCGGTAGTCCGGGCATAACCACTGGCCCCATGGGCCGCCCCCTGTTCGTGCCGGGTTAATATATGCTTGATCTTGCTGTTAATTAAGGCATCGTAAACAGGGAGGATGGCACCACCAGGATAACCAAAAACGATTTCTACGCCCTCCATTTCCAGGCAGCGAACCAAAGCTTCGGCACAAGTAATTTCCAAAGCAATCCCTCCCGTTCTAGTCGTCAGCCATCAGCCATCAGCCGTCAGCTTAACGCTTTTTAATATACTTTCTATTTTATAAATCCTATTACATTTTATTCCCTTAGGCAGTCCCACCATCAACTACCAACCTAAGCAGAGGGCTGATGGCTGATAGCTGATGGCTAGATCCTAAAGAAAATCTAAATAGCTACTACTTCTTCAGCCAAGACATCATGCCACGGAGTCTTGCACCAACTTCTTCAATCTGATGTTCCTGTTCCATTTTACGAATAGCACGGAACTGTGGTGTTTTTACTTGGTTCTCTAACATCCAGTTGCGAGCAAAGGTACCATCCTGGATCTCCATCAGCACCTGTCTCATTTCTTCACGGGTTTCTTCTGTGATGATACGAGGTCCAATCATGTAATCCCCATATTCGGCGGTATTACTGATGGAATATCTCATTCTGGAGAGACCACCCTCGTAGATTAAGTCAACGATTAGTTTCATTTCATGTAGGCACTCAAAGTACGCCATTTCCGGTGCATAACCAGCTTCTACCAGAGTATCAAAGCCAGCTTTAATTAATTCGGTAACGCCTCCACAGAGTACAGCCTGTTCACCAAAGAGGTCAGTTTCGGTTTCTTCTTTAAAGGAAGTTTCGAATACACCGGCTTTTGTGCAGCCAATGCCCTTGGCATAGGCCAGAGCAATATCTTTAGCTTTACCAGTGTAATCCTGATGCACAGCAACCAGCCCAGGAACTCCATTGCCCTCTTGATACATACGTCTTACCATATGGCCAGGGCTTTTGGGGGCCACCATGAACACGTCTACATTCTTAGGTGGTACAATTTGTCCAAAGTGAATGTTAAAACCATGTGAGAACATTAATGCTTTACCTTCACTGAGGTAGGGTGCAATTTCCTCTTCATAAACCCGACCTTGAATTTCATCGGGCAGCAGAACTTGAATGACATCAGCTTGGGCGCAAGCATCGGGAACTGTGGCTACTTGCAATCCATCAGCCTCCACTTTATTCCAGCTAGCGCTGTCTTTACGTAGACCAACCACCACATCTAAACCACTATCTTGAAGGCTCTGGGCCTGGGCATGACCCTGGCTACCGTAACCTAAAACAGCAATCTTTTTACCTTTTAAAAACTCCAAGTTTGCATCTCCATCGTAGTAAACCTTAACCATGATTTTTAGTCCTCCTCTTTTGTCCTTGTGATGTTAGTATATTTAGCACCCCGGAGCATAGCTACTTTACCGGTACGTACTAATTCTTTAATGCCGAAGGGGCGTAGAGCCTCTTCAAAAGCAGTGATTTTTTCTTGATTGCCAGTACATTCCAAAGTAAGATTTTTGTGGCCGTAGTCAACGATATTGGCTCGGAAGATCTGGGCTATTTGCATAATTTCATTCCGATTACCGTTGTCAGCACTCACCTTAATCAGAACCATTTCCCGGTCCACATGAGGATTAGAAGTAATATCGTTTATCTTGATGACATCCACTAACTTGTGTAGTTGCTTATTTACCTGCTCCAGTACCCGTTCATCCCCCTCAACCACAATGGTCATGCGGGAGATGGCTGGATCATCGGTGCGGCCCACTGCCAAACTATCAATGTTATAGCCACGTCGACTAAATAGGCCCGCTACCCTGGCCAATACGCCAGGACTATTTTCCACTAATACCGCCAGTGTATGATACATTTAGCCACCCCTTTTCTAATCTAACATTTCATTTAGCGCATTGCCCGGTGGGACAAAGGGCAATACGTTTTCCTCAGGTTCAATCACAAAATCCATTAGTACAGGTTTACGGGATTGGATTGCTGCCTGGAGTACTTCAGCAACTTCGGATTTACGGGTTACTTGATATCCTTCTGCATCATAGGCTTCGGCCAATTTAACAAAGTTGGGACTTTTCATTTCCACGTAGGAATAACGTCGATTATAAAGGAGCTCTTGCCACTGACGAACCATACCAAGGTAGCCATTATTCATCACTGCAACGTTTACTGGTAGATCATAATCCACTGCGGTGGCTAATTCTTGAATATTCATCTGGATGCTGCCATCGCCGGCAATATCAAATACTGTTTCCTCAGGACAGGCCACCTGAGCACCGATGGCGGCGGGAAAGCCATAACCCATCGTACCTAATCCCCCAGAGGAGATAAATGAACGTGCTTTGGTGTAGGTGTAGTAATGGGCTGCCCACATTTGATGCTGGCCCACCTCGGTGGCAATTATGGCGTCCCCCTTGGTTTGACGATAGATTTCCCTGATCACGTGTTGGGGTTTCAGGTTTTCACCGCTTTCATCAAATTTTAGAGGGTATTCCTTTTTCCACTTATCAATTTTTTCCTGCCATGCTCCGGCTATTTTAGCTTGAACCCGTTCCAGCAGTTGGTTAAGTACTAGCTTTACATTTCCCACAATGGGAACATCTACTCGTACATTTTTACCAAGCTCTGCCGGGTCAATATCAATGTGTATAATCTTGGCGTCGGGTGCAAATGATTCTACCTTACCTGTAACTCGATCATCAAAACGTACCCCTACAGCAATTAACAAATCACATTCGCAGATAGCGAAATTGGCATATTTTGAGCCATGCATGCCCAGCATACCCAAAGCCAACGGATGATCTTCAGGGAACCCACCTAACCCCATCAAGGTGGTTGCCACGGGAGCCATCAAGGATTCAGACAGCTTCTTCAGTTCTTCCTGGGCACCGGCGCTGATAATCCCCCCGCCGGCATAAATAACCGGACGCTCACTTTCTGCAATGGCTTTAAAGGCCTTGTTAACAGCCTCCTCACTGGCCTTGCCTGGAGGTCTATAGCCAGCCAGTTCCACGGGACCATTACGATGATAATCCATTTCTCCAGCTGAAACATCCTTGGGCATATCAATCAGTACTGGTCCAGGTCTACCTGTGGAAGCAATGTGAAAGGCCTCTTTGACTACCTTTCCCAATTCATTAATATCTTTCACAATGTAGTTATGCTTCGTTATGGGGAGGGTAATACCAGTGATATCTGCCTCCTGAAAAGAATCCCGTCCCAGCATGGAGGTAGGTACCTGACCGGTAATGGCCACCAAGGGAATCGAATCCATGTATGCGTTGGCAATCCCTGTTACTAGGTTTGTGGCCCCAGGACCCGAGGTTGCCAAACAAACTCCGACCTTACCAGATGCCCTGGCATATCCATCGGCCGCATGGGCAGCCCCTTGTTCATGACGGCATAGTATATGGCGAATATCTGAATCATAAAGTGCATCGTAAATAGGTAACGCTTGACCTCCAGGATAACCAAAAATGGTATCCACGCCTGCTTCTTTTAAACTATCAAGTAATATTTGTGCACCGGACATTCTCATATTCAAAAACCTCCAGTTCGTCCTCGTTTATACTCTATTCAACACCGCCCCTTTTCCGGCGGAGGAAACCTTCTCGGCATATCGGGCTAGATAGCCCTGGTTTACTTTTGGCTGAGGTACCTGCCACTCTGACATCCTACGCTTGATTTCTTCCTGATCTAGTTGTACTTCCAGTCGATAATTGGGGATGTCAATTTCCACAATATCCCCGTCTTGTATGACGGCGATAAGACCCCCTTCCGCTGCTTCCGGGGAGATATGCCCGATGGAAGCACCCCGTGAAGCTCCAGAAAAACGACCATCTGTTAAAAGAGCCACTTCTTTATCTAATCCCATACCAGCCAGTACTGATGTGGGTCCTAGCATTTCTCTCATACCAGGCCCTCCCTTGGGCCCTTCATAACGAATAACCACAACATCACCTGGCTTTATTTTGCCACCGGTAATGGCTGCATTGGCAGCTTCCTCTCCATCAAAGACTCTGGCGGGACCAGTATGCTTTAACATCTCTGGTGCCACAGCAGCCCTCTTTACCACAGCTCCATCCGGTGCCAAATTCCCCCTCAGGATGGCTAGGCCACCGATAGCACTATAGGGTTCCTTGACACTACGGATAACATTGCGATCCTTCACCTTGGCTTGTTCTAATAATTGTTCAACTGTCAAGCCGCTGACGGTCATAATGTTCAGATTAATCAGATCATTATGATTTAATTCTTTCATTACTGCCTGAATTCCTCCAGCAGCATAGAGATCTTGTATATGATGTTCTCCCGCCGGGCTAAGTTTACACAAGTGGGGAGTTTTTTCGCTGATTTCATTTATCAAGTCTAAGTCCAAAGTAATACCTGCTTCATTGGCAATGGCCGGTAAGTGTAAAACGGTATTGGTAGAACAACCTAAGGCCATATCCACAGCCAAACCATTTCGGAAGTTCTCCATGGTCAGTATATCTCTGGGTTTTAAATCTTCCTTGACCAGAGCCACTGCCCTCATACCCGCTGCCTTGGCCAGTCGTCTCCGGGCTGCAGAGATCGCCGGGAAAGTACCATTGCCAGGTAAGGCCATACCAAGGGCTTCCGTTAAACAATTCATACTGTTGGCAGTAAACATACCGGAGCAGGAGCCGCAGCCAGGACAAGCATTGTCTTCTAGTTCTGCCAATTCTTCCTGGGTCATACGGTTAGTTACAACGGCCCCAACAGCTTCAAACATTTGACTCAAGGAAACATCCTTATCTTGAAACCTGCCAGCCATCATGGGTCCGCCACTTACTACAATGGCTGGTATATTAAGTCTAGCCGCTGCCATTAACATACCGGGAACTACCTTATCGCAGTTGGGTATTAAGACCAGACCGTCAAAGGGATGGGCTTGGGCCATAATCTCTATGGAGTCTGCAATAATTTCACGGCTAGCGAGGGAATATCTCATGCCCGGATGCCCCATAGCAATGCCATCACAAACAGCAATCACTGGAAATTCTATAGGTGTACCACCAGCCATTCGAATACCAGCTTTGGCAGCCTCTGCAATATCCCGCAAATGCATATGGCCCGGAACAATCTCGTTAAAGGAATTGACCACCCCGATCATGGGACGGGATATCTCTTCATCTATCATGCCCAAGGCCCGAAACAAACTACGGTGCGGTGCCCTTTCCAAACCCTTTTTCATCGTATCACTGCGCATAACATTTACCTCCCGGTGAGTATTGAAAAAATAAAAACCCCTCGATCTCTGGCATCAACGCCAGGGACGAGAGGTTAAACCTTCCGCGGTACCACCCTGATTGCTCTTACGAGCCACTCATGCAACAATACAGATCAACTGTAACGTGCGACTTTACTAACGGGTTTATTATCCCGGCCCCAATTACTCGTAAACCTTTCACAGGGGCAGCTCCTGGGTGAGCACAGTATGTCATAGGCACCGGCTTCCACCAACTCCGGCTCTCTTTGGCCTTGTTTCAAACTGTTGTCCCGATCTCAGCTATTAAATATAAATTACTAAAAGTATAATTACTTAGCTGACAACTGTCAAGAAATAATTTCTGAAAATCGGGTTGATTTCATCAAGGTGTACGTAAACTAAAAAACCCCTCGTTCTCTGGCATTATGCCAGGGACGAGAGGTTAAGCCTTCCGCGGTACCACCCTGATTGCTCAATAGAGCCACTTTGCACATAGTCACAATATTCTGAGTTGTGCAGATTTGGTAACGGGTTCTTTAACCCGGCCCCACCTACTAACCAAAGGTTTTCGGGGAGGCAGCTCCAGGGTGATAAGTTAATCTGACATTGGCACCGGCTTTCACCTTTCCCGGCTCTCTGCAGCCCTGTTTCAAACTCCCAATCCCTATCAAAGCTGTTCACATTTGAAGTACATTTATAGTATATTTTTTAACCATGTTTCTGTCAAGAAGATTTTTAGCCAGTAGCTTTAGCTTTTAGCTGTTAGTATTAGGGCCGTGGGCTGATGGCTACAAAGATAACCATTGAATCCATACATGCCCAAATAATTGCTAATGGCTAACAACTAATGACTAATGGCTAAAGACTACCCAGTCTTTCTCTGGTTCTTGTTATGGCCTGCTTAACTGCCTCCGGTGCCGGGCCTCCTCGCACTTTACGGGCAGCAGCACAGTATTCTACCCCTATAGCAGCATAGATATCTTCTTCGAAAACCGGAGACAACTGTTTATATTCATCAAGCGTTAATTCTTCCAAAGACTTTTCTTGCTGCAGACAATAAAATACGGCTTTACCGACAATTTCATGGGCCTCCCGGAAGGGTACTCCTTTTTTGGCCAGATAGTCGGCAACATCGGTAGCATTAGTAAAACCTCCACGAGCGGCTTTGGCCATGTTCTCTTTACGTATCGACATGGTGGCAATCATGGGGCGGAAGACTAATAGGCAGCCTTTAACTGTATCTATAGCATTAAAAAGGGCCTCCTTGTCCTCCTGCATATCCTTGTTATAAGCCATGGGCAAACCTTTAAGCATGGTTAATAAACCCATCAAGTTGCCATAAACGCGACCAGTTTTACCTCGTATCAGTTCAGCTACATCTGGGTTTTTCTTTTGGGGCATAATACTGGATCCCGTACTGTAAGCATCATCCAAATCGATAAAGGCAAACTCACCGGTGGCCCAGAGAATAACCTCTTCGCAGAAACGACTGAGGTGCATCATAATTAAAGATGCATCGGCACAAAATTCCACCGCAAAATCTCTGTCACTGACAGCATCTAGAGTGTTATCACTTACCTGGGCAAAGCCCAATAACTCTGCCGTGTATTCCCGATCCAGGGGGAAGGTAGTACCTGCCAGAGCTCCAGAACCCAACGGCATCACATCGGTACGTTTATAACAATCCGTAAGCCTTTCTATATCCCGTATAAACATCTGGGCATATGCCATCAGATGATGGGCCAAGGTTATGGGTTGAGCCCGTTGCATGTGGGTATAACCAGGCATTACCGTATGGGTGTGTTGTTCTGCCAGACCTAATAATGTTTCCACCAGTTCTTTCAAAAGAGCCTGGATTTCCATAATTTCATCTTTCAGGTACATCCGTATATCCACAGCCACTTGGTCATTCCGGCTGCGTGCAGTGTGCAGTTTTTTACCCACCGCTCCAATTTTAGCCGTTAGGAGCTGCTCTACATTCATATGGATGTCTTCAGCAGCTACATCAAACTCCACTTTGCCTTGCTCAATTTCATCTAAAATCTGGTTCAAACCAAGGACAATTTGTTTTGCTTCTTCTACGGATATAACTCCCACCTTACCCAACATGGTGGCGTGGGCTATACTACCCCGGATATCCTGCTTGTATAGTCTTTGATCAAAAGAAATGGAGGAATGAAAATCCTCCACTAAACTATCGGTAGTTTTTTGGAAACGACCACCCCAAAGTTTCATGCTTTTTCGCTCCTCTTCTGTATTGGCCTTGAGCCATGGGTCATCTATATTTCTTAGCCATCAGCCTTCAGCCGTCAGCTTTCAGCTTTTTGCATGTATGCTTTGGGGTTAGGCTGTGACTTCCGGGATATATATTCTTTAAATTGTATCTTATCCATGTACTAAAAATTTTATGGCAAAAGGGACAGTCCATGGCCCATGGTCACCAGCTAAAAGCTGATGGCTATTACCTCAATCCTGCTTTTTTCTCCATCAGTGCCCTTACCTTTAGGGGTAGACCAAAGAGATTAATAAAGCCCTCGGCGTCAGCCTGGTTGTACACTTCATCTCGACCAAAGGTAGAAAGTTCTTCATCATATAGGGAATAGGGAGAAGTGCTTCCCGCTGGCATAATATTGCCTTTATATAGTTTTAACTTAACAGTACCACTGACTGTACGTTGGGTGCTGTTCACAAAGGCATCTAAAGCTTCCCGCAGGGGAGCAAACCAAACACCATCGTAAACTAATTCCGCATAGCGAAGAGCAAGCTGTTCTTTATAATGCAAGGTAGCCCTGTCCAGGGTCAATAATTCCATCTCCCGATGAGCATAAACCAAAATTGCTCCGCCTGGGGTTTCATAAACACCCCGGGATTTCATACCTACCAAGCGGTTTTCTACCATGTCGACAATACCAATACCATTGGCCCCACCGATAACGTTTAGTTTTTCTAATAGGCTGATGCTATCCAGGTGTTCACCATTGAGGGAAACTGGAGTGCCCTTTTCAAAGCCAATTTCCACATAGGTGGGCTGCTCCGGAGCATTTTCCGGGGGAACTGTGAGCATCAGCATATCATAGGAAGCCGCATTGGCTGGACTCTCCAATTCTCCACCCTCATGGCTGATGTGCCAGATGTTACGATCCCGGCTGTAAATGCTTTTCTTAGTAACAGGTACCGGAATGCCCCTTGCTTCTGCATAATCAATGGCATCCTCCCGAGAACGGATATCCCACTCCCGCCAGGGAGCAATTACTTTCAAATGTGGGGCCAAAGCTTTAACACCAAGTTCAAAACGAACCTGATCGTTACCCTTGCCAGTGGCACCGTGGGCAACTGCCACAGCTCCCTCCTTCTCAGCGATTTCCACAAGCTTTTTAGCAATCAGCGGACGTGCAAAGGAAGTACCTAGCAAGTATTTTCCCTCATAGATAGCCCCAGCCCTCAGGGTTGGCCAGATGTAATCTTCAACAAATTCCTTGCGCAGATCTTCAATATATATCTTGCTTGCCCCGCTCTTAATGGCCTTTTCTTCCAAAGGAGCCAGTTCCTCTCCTTGTCCAAGGTCTGCGGTAACAGCAATAACTTCATAACCATAGTTTTCTTTCAACCAGGCAATAATAACAGAGGTATCTAAACCTCCAGAATAGGCCAATACAACCTTTGGCATTGTCAAAAGGACCCCTTTCAAAAAAGCTTTTTGCATATTGTTTTCGACATATTATTTTATATTCCTACTGATACATAAACATTTATTACCATCGCTTTTTAGCTTTTAGCTTTTAGCTTATAGTTCGTTAGACTAAGGGCTAATGGCTAATAGCTAATGGCTTATTTCTGCATCAACAGGGCCATGACGGCTTTTTGAGCATGTAGGCGGTTTTCTGCCTCATCCCAAACCACTGAGTGGGGTCCATCTATAATATCTGTTGTAACTTCTTCTCCCCGGTGAGCCGGTAAACAATGTAGAAAGATAAAATCTTCTTTGGCATAGGAGCACAATTCAGTGTTTACTTGATAGCCAGCAAAGGCCTTTTCCCTCTCCCTTTGCTCGGCTTCCTGGCCCATGCTGGCCCAGACATCGGTGATCACCACATCGGCCCCCTGCATGGCTGCTATCGGATCAGTACCTATTTCAATTTTTGCACCAGTGGACTGGGCATCCTGTATTGCCAATTGTACAACTTTAGCATTAGGTTGGTAACCCTCTGGCGAAGCTATGGCGATATCCATACCTACCTTAGCACAACCATACAACAATGAGTGGGCGATGTTATTGCCATCCCCAACATAGGCCAATTTTAACCCCTTTAGAGTACCTTTGTGCTCTTCAATAGTCAAAAGGTCAGCTAAAATTTGGCAGGGGTGCGTTGAATCAGTCAACCCATTGATTACCGGTATCTCGGCATATTTGGCCAATTCCTCCACTTCGCTCTGGGCGTAGGTACGGATCATAATACCGTCAACCATACGTGACAATACCCGGGCTGTATCTGCCACAGACTCCCCACGGCCCATTTGAATATCCTTGGGACTCAGGAATAGCGGATAACCACCCAGTTGGTACATCCCTACCTCAAAGCTAACCCTGGTACGGGTAGAGCTTTTCTGAAAAATCATAGCCAAGGTTTTACCCTGTAGGTAAGGATGAGGGATGCCGGCCTTTTGCATGGCCTTTATTTTCTTGGCTTCCTGTAAAATCAAGCTAACTTCATCAGCAGTATAGTCATGCAGGGTAAGAAGATCCCTGCCCTTTAATAAACTACTTATCTTTTCCATACTTATAACCTCACATTTTAGCATTTAGTCGTTGGCTGCCCAACGGTGACAGGCACTTGCTCGCTTGTAACGTTAGCTAAGTTTGCAGGTTTTTGCTGCGGCAAGAGCCAGGCGACTAGGTTCATTATGGTTTTTAGCTTTTAGCCGTTAGCCTTTGTTTTTTGTCTTTGATCTAGTGGCTAATAGCTAATAACTAACAGCTAAA
Organism: Desulfotomaculum defluvii; assembly: GCF_054657375.1. Taxonomy (NCBI): domain Bacteria; kingdom Bacillati; phylum Bacillota; class Clostridia; order Eubacteriales; family Desulfotomaculaceae; genus Desulfotomaculum; species Desulfotomaculum defluvii. The sequence continues at coordinate 196,454 of NZ_BAAHYV010000001.1, forward strand.
GGCTAGTTCCCATAGCTCCTATTAGTATATCAAGGGCCTGATCAACCTCATCCCTATTGATGATCAAAGGAGGCAGGAAGCGCAGTACATTGACGTTGGTGCAATTGATTAACAGTCCCTGCTCCAGGCACCGGGCAACAATATCTTTGCCTTCTATGGTTAGTTCCACGCCAAGTATTAGTCCCAATCCCCGAACTTCTTTTACATAGGAAAATTTGTTCTTTAAACTACTCAATTTATCTTTAAAATAATCTCCAATTGCTTGGGCGTTTTCCAGCACTCCTTCTTGAAGCAAAGTTTCCATTGCTGCCAAAGCTGCACTGGAAGCTAAGGGGTTACCCCCAAAGGTGCTAGCATGGTCGCCTGGCTGAAAAACCTTGGCCACATGGTCTTTGGCCAACATGGCCCCAATGGGAAAGCCTCCCCCCAGTGCCTTAGCTAGGGTCATAATGTCTGGTTCTACCCCGTAATGTTGATAGGCTAAGAATTTCCCTGTACGCCCTAAACCAGACTGGACTTCATCAAAGATCAAGAGTAATCCCTTTTCCTCACAGAGCCTTTTGACTCCCATAAGGTAAGAAGGGTCCGCTGGAATAACGCCACCTTCCCCCTGTACTGGTTCTAGCATCACAGCACAAGTGTGAGGCCCTAGGGCCTGCTCTAAAGCATTTAGATCATTAAAGGGAACATAAGTAAATCCTTGTGGTAGAGGCTCAAACCCCTTTTGATATTTGGTCTGACCTGTGGCAGTAATGGTTGCCAGAGTACGACCGTGAAAGGAATTGGTAGCAGTAATAATCTCATACTTCTCTGGGCCATAGTGCTGCTTGGCATATTTCCTTGCTAGTTTAATTGCTCCCTCGTTGGCCTCGGCACCACTATTACAGAAAAAAGCTTTATCCGCACAAGAATTTTCCACCAAGAGTTTGGCTAATTTTACTTGAGACTCAATCCAGTAAAGGTTTGAGCAATGCAATAAGGTCTGGGCCTGCTTGTTAATGGCTTCTACTACCCTCGGGTGGGTATGTCCTAAGGAATTAACCGCAATGCCACTAACAAAGTCTAAATATTGACGACCCTCTGCATCCCAAACCCATGCCCCCTTACCCTTTACCAGGGCCATGGGCAAACGTCCGTAGGTATTCATCACATATTGCTGACCCATTGCCATTATTTCTTGATTATTCATCTTAACACCTCTTTTTTAATCAGCAACCACCATGGTCCCGACCCCTTTATCAGTAAATATCTCTAGCAGGATGGAATGGGGTACCCGGCCATCCAGAATGTGTGTGGTGGACACTCCGCTTTCAATGGCATTCATGCAACATTCTACTTTGGGTATCATGCCGCCTTGGATAATACCCCTCTCAATTAAGGTCTTTACGTCTCCCAGTTTAACAGTGGAGATTAAAGATTCCTTATTCTCACGATCCTCTAAAATCCCCTCAACATCCGTAAGGATGATCAATTTATCCGCCTTTAGTGTTGTGGCAATGGCACTGGCTGCAGTATCGGCATTTATATTATAGGTCTCCCCATCACTACCTACACCTACGGGGGATACAACCGGAATATAACCCTCTTGAATAACAGTTTCCAACAGTTGAGGATTGATTCCCGTCACTTCACCCACAAAACCAATGTCCTGTTGATCGCTACTATATTTTTTACTTGCCAGCATCAAGTTAGCATCCTTGCCAGACAAACCAATACCACGGCCGCCAGTGCGATTAATAAGGGCAACAATTTCTTTGTTTAGCTTACCCAGCACCATTTCCACAACTTCCATGGTGGGTGCATCCGTGACCCTGAGTCCACTGATAAAATGAGATTCTATACCCAATCTTTTTAACATACCGGTAATTTCTGGCCCACCACCATGCACTACCACCGGGTTAATACCAACAAACTTCATAAGAACCAGATCTGTAATCACAGCCTGTTTCAATTCTGCATTTATCATGGCATGACCGCCGTACTTAATGACCACAGTCTTACCATAAAACTTTTTTATATAGGGTAAAGCCTCCACCAGAATACTAGCCTTCTCCAGTGCACTTAACATTATAAACTCTCCTTCTCCAAACTTCCGTGACCTAACGGTTTAGCCATCGCAAATTAGGTGCGATAACTCCCATTTATCCTGACGTAGTCATAGGTTAAGTCACAGCCCCAGGCTGTGGCTGAATAATTGCCGGATTTCAGATTTACTGAGACCGTAACAGGATCCTGCCCAAGCATTTGGGCAGCTAATTCCTCATCAAAGGGTACCGCTCCCCCATCCTTCGATACCAGAACTTCCCCCAGAAAAATATCTGTTTGGGTTGGTTCAAAATTTGCACCGGAATATCCTAAGGCACAGAGTATGCGACCCCAATTGGCATCTTTTCCAAAGACCGCTGCTTTAAATAGGTTGGAACCAGCCACAGAACGGGCCGCAAGTCTAGCGTCATGCAAAGTGGGGGCACCAGTGACCTTTATCTCAATTAAACGGGTAGCACCTTCACCATCCCGGGCTATTTTTTTAGCCAAAGTCGTACAAACATTTAATAGTCCTTGATAAAAAAGCTCAAAATCCTTTGAATCCATCTGAATTTCCGAATTACCCGCCTGGCCATTAGCCAGTGTTAGAACCATATCATTGGTGCTGGTATCACCATCTACTGTAATCATATTAAAGGAATGATCCACAGCTCTTTTCAGGGCAATTTGCAGTACTTCACTGCCAATGACAGCATCGGTGGTGATAAAACATAACATTGTTGCCATATTGGGGTGAATCATACCAGATCCCTTGGCCATACCGCCTATGGTGATAACCTTTTCTCCCATGGGTATCTGAATGGCATGCTCCTTGGGGATTAGATCAGTTGTCATAATCGCTTGGCAGGCCAACCCATGGCCTTCTTTACTGAGTGCAGAAACCATCTGTGGTACTGCCTTGACAACTTTATCTACTGGCAGGGGTACGCCAATAACACCTGTGGATGCTACCAGCACATAATCTTCAGGTATATCTAGGCCTACAGCAATGGACCGGGACATTTCTAGGGCATCAGGCATACCCCGCTCGCCAGTGCAAGCATTGGCATTGCCTGCATTGATAATTACAGCCTGCCCTGTGCCACCAGCTACCCTTTGTCGGGTTAACTCTAGGGGAGCAGCCTTCACTCTGTTGGTGGTATAGACACCAGCTACACTTGCTGGCACCTCGGAATAAATCAAAGCCAGATCTAACTTTTCATCCTTTTTTAAACCAGCAATCACACCACTGGCTAAAAAGCCCTTAGCAGTTGTAACTCCACCGTCTATCTCTTTTAAGTTAACAGCTTCTGTCATTCTCTCTTCCTCCTATGGATACATCCCTGCAAAATCCAAGGCTGTTTCTTCTGGTAGATTATACATTACATTAAGATTCTGTACGGCCTGACCGGCAGCACCCTTTATCAAGTTATCAATGGCGGATAAAACAATCACCCGCTTTGTCCGGGGATCCACTGTCACGGAAATATCGCAGTGATTGGTTCCTGCCACTGACTTAGTTGCCGGGTACATACCTACCGGTAGCACCCGAACAAATCGTTCTCCCCGATAGAACTGACTATATACCTCTGTAAGTTCCTCTGTGGTTATGTGCTTGGTTAGTTTTGCATAAATTGTGCTAAGAATTCCACGAATCATTGGTGTAAGATGAGGCGTAAAACTAACTGTAACGTGATTCCCGGCTAATTGGGAAAGTTCTTGTTCAATTTCTGGTGTATGCCTGTGGGTAGCCACTCCATAGGCTTGAAAGTTATTAGTAGTCTCCGAATAATGTGTTTTTAGACTTAAACCTCGGCCTGCACCTGATACACCGGATTTTGCATCGATGATAACTGTTTCTGTATCAATCAGCTTATTGGTAAGCAGGGGCGCTAAACCCAAAATAATACTGGTTGGGTAACAACCCGGGTTGCCAATAATCGAGCTTTCCCTAATTTGGTTCCGATATAATTCCGGCAGCCCATAAACTGCAGAAGTTAATAACTGTTGTGCTGTATGCTCAGTTTTGTACCAAGACTGATATACCTCTACTTCTTTGATCCGAAAATCTGCTCCCAGGTCAATAAACTTTTTCCCCTTTGCTATTGCTTCCAGAGCCAAAGGCATGGCATGCCCATGGGGTAGTGCTGTGAAAATCACATCACAACGAGAAACTAGCTCCGAAATATTTAAATCCTCCAGGATATTATCAACAATACCATACAAATGGGGAAATACTTCCCACATTTGCTTTCCCGCATAGGTTTGGGAAGTAAGCATAGTCAACTTAACCTGTGGATGGCGTGAAAGTAATCTTACAAGCTCTGCACCTGCATAACCAGTAGCACCCACCACTCCGACCTTGATCATATTTGTTTCCTCCTATATTTAGGCAAGTATTTATAATATATATAATTTAGATTTTTATACAATCATATTTATAATTATACATTTGGTTGCATAAAATACAATACCCTTTATACATTATTTTTTAGGTCACTTGGGGTCCAGCTTGTCCTTAAAATTTACTGGCTAGAAAATGATTATTTACTGTAAAATAATCTTGTAAAAAAAGTAAAACAACAGGAGGGTCTTCAGTTGCAAACATTAACCTTCGGCCACGAGAAACTTGGCCCAATTGTTTTCCAAGGCGAAGCCGAAAACAGTCTGATTTATGACCGGAAAATTATCCAGGAAATTTTCACCAAGGGAATTGAGTACCTTGTATCGGAGGAGTTATTAACTACCACCGACCAATGGACAATGCAATGTCTCATCGACCAAATGGAGGTAGGGATTGATGAAAATCTTATGTCACAGTCTTTAATAAGCTACCAAGTTAACCAAGATAATGGTGAAATCCTTCGAATATCCTATTTTATTTTCCCGGATACCTCCCGCATCCCTGTGGTGGATATGATTAACACCTTCCTTGATGACCTATGCCAAATCATAGTTGCGGTGAAATATCCGAAGGAAAAACCACACGGTGCAAAATGGGCCGAGTATGCTGAGTTTCTACTACCCTCCTACTACAGCCCAGAAATCATAGACTAATCAGTCATGGACCATGGGCAAAGACCCTTGAGCATAAAACATGCACCAAGGCCCAAGGGTCATGGTCCAAGGCTATATTAAACATTCCCCAGATGCACATACTTCAATTTCTTTTTTGCTATATCATAGGCTTGTTGCATTGTCTTTAGAGGAGTTGGTGGTAAGTTAAATTTGTAGTTAGGAAAGTAGCGCGAAAAGTGTACCGGAATTCCCGGGTTTAAATTAGCCACCCAATCCACCAGTTCTTTAATCTCGTCAGGAGAATCATTTAATCCCGGTACCAGTAGAGTTGTTAATTCTATATGGCATTCTTTATGGGCAATTTCTACTGTTCTTTTAACAGGTTCCAGTTGGCCTACACAATTCTCACGGTAGTAGTCATCTGTAAAACCCTTAACATCAATGTTCATGGCATCGATATAAGGAAGCAGCTTTTTTAGGGGTTCTTCCCTTACATAGCCGTTGGTAACCATGACATTTTTCAAACCCGCTTCCCTGGCTAGGCGGGAGGTATCATAAACGTATTCATACCACATAAAGGGTTCTGAATAGGTATAGGCAAGCCCTGTGCAGGGTATTCCTTTCTCCCGTTGTTCTAAGGCGAGTTTCACAGCTTCGGGGGGTTCTAAGTGGATGGTATGTGGGTCTCCCTGGGCTATTTGCCAGTTTTGACAAAAACCACATCTTAAGTTACAACCTACAGTGCCCAGGGAGAGAATAAGAGTTCCGGGATAAAAATGATAAAGTGGTTTCTTTTCCATGGGATCCAGGGCATAGGATGACACTTTTCCATAGTTTAGGGTATATAACACCCCGTTTTGATTTTCCCTTACTCTGCAGAACCCTTTATGACCTTCCCGTATGCTGCACCCTTTGGGACATAATTCACAAAAAAGTAACCCATCTTCTTTTTGGTGATAAAACATTGCTTCTTGCATATGTTAAAGCACTCCCACTTTACTCTTTCTTAGCTATATCGAATAACCTCAAATCTTTCTAACTCTACCTCTTCTTCCGGTCCGATACCAGCCTTCTGTTTGGCAATGGCCACCTGTTGCTGAGGAGTATCCACCCCTTCCAAATCAGGTAGAAGTAAGCCACTTTTTGAGTTCTTTCGCACTATCACGCCATATTTCTTCACATCTAATTGATTCAAACCATTGATGGCCTCTGGGGGCATTAAAACATCTACCGATACATTTAATTCATCCAGTTCATCTAAACGAACGGGGTAAAACCGAGGGTCTTGGGTTCCTGCACTGACAGCATTGTAGGCTACTTCCTGGACAATGTTTTTCCTGGTGGGGCCCATGGTACCAATGCAACCCCTCAAGTTCCCATCCTTTTTAAGGGACACAAAGGCTCCTGCTGCTCCGGCAAATTCCTTCGGTATGTCATAACTGGCCGGGTCCTTCCATTGCTCCTTAATGTAGCTTTCCAGGCTTTGCCGGGCCACCTGTACTAAGTAGCTCTCCTGGTGCCGCATCGAAGCAAGTTTCTGCTTACGTTCTTGCTGCAGGATTGATAATATTCCCCTTGTAGAGTCAGGCCCAGTGGGTACCAAAGATGCCACCATATAACCAACCCCAAAGGGCCCTTCGTAGGATAAAACCCCGCTTTTACATGCTAAACCGTCTAAGGCCCCCAACATCATAGTAATTGGCCTTAGACCGCATTCCCCAGCCCGCTCACACAAATCTTCCTCCAGACTTAACAGACCATATACATCCATAGCTTTAATCAATGAGACTATAGCCTGGTCAAACTCTTTGCCTTTTTCATCGTAACCTGCCGGTGCTTCTGGGGTCAGACGGTGAGATAAATCACCACTGGCAATCACCGCTACCTTGGTCTGATTAACTTCAGCAGCTTTTTTTACAGCTACGCCAAAGCTATATAATTTTTCCGAAGAAAAAACCCCCATTGAACAGGGGACTAAGGGTAGGTGAACCTCTGCCTTTGCTAGGAAATAAAGAGGTACCATAAAACCATGGTCCAATGCTAAAGTTATACCTAGTTTATGGGAAAGTTTTTGATCCACTTCAACCACAGGCAAACCTAATTCTTCAGCCTGCCAGCCTATTTCACTACCCAATTCCTTATCATATTGAAAGTCTAACGATACCTGAGCTGCCCCAAAGGCTCCAAAGTCTCCCTTTGTTTGAGGCATGGCATTGACAGCAATGGCATCACCAAAAACGGTGGCGTGTGGTGATATCATCACCAGTGTCTCTGCTCCACTTTCTTTTATTAATCTTCCCAGTTCTAGCATCGCTGCACGGGTAGACCGGATGATATTAGATTCTTCCCCTCCCACTTCAGGTAAAGCAATGGGGGGATGAGGCATAATACCACAAAATACAACAGGCATAGGAATCCCTCCCTAGCATAGGATATATTTTAATAACGTTTATATGTTCAGTTATTTTTATCGCTATTTTTACGTAAAATGGATATTTTTATGTAAGCCCAGAAAATCACCCCGGGTAAAAGTTCGGGTGAAAATGTTAAAATCCTGCCTTTTCATTCTGACCGGAAGGAAGAAAAATTAACTGTGTCGAACCTACTGTATATAAAAGGGGGGGTTTTATGATAGATCGAATCATGTCCACCCTGTTTAAGGCTTCTGAGAACATGAGAATAACTCCTGGAAAACAGGTTGATAAAGCACAGCAAAAACCCTTTACTATGGACGAAAGCATCCTTGCTGAAGCTAAACAAACTGTTAAAGTTAATCGTTCTTCAGAATCTAAACCAACAGAACCCACTAACGTCTCAGACCGTCAGGATCAATTATCCTACGTACCTCTACCATTGCGTAGTTCTCACTATGAGAATGCCCGTTTTTATCTAAAGATTAAAGATCTAGCAACTAAGTCTGACGCCAATGGCCAATCTAAGTTGATTTTTCATGTTAATACAGATACTTTGGGCTCTTTATGGTTTTCCCTATCTACTCAACCGGGTTTATTATCAGTACAGTGCATTACAGAAAGCAATACTACGGCTGAAGTATTTCGGAACAATTCCTTAGAGTTACAAAAATCTCTAGTGGAAACAGGTTACCAAAATGTCATTGTGTCTTGTCGGATACAGACTGGTATTAGAGGCATTGCTGATATTGATCCAGATTTTTCTGCCACTGAAACCTTTTCTTTATTAAATGTGCAGGTGTAATCATGAAAAAAAAGAAAGAACGGGTGGCCGCCGCCCTACGTTATCAGCATGGTGAGGATCAGGCCCCTAGGGTAGTTGCCATAGGAAAGGGTGATATGGCCACAGCCATTGAGAGGCTTGCTAAAGATCACAATATTCCACTTTACCGGGATGAAACCTTAGCTCGTACCCTTACAGAACTGGGCATAGGGACTGAAATACCTCCAGAGCTGTATGAAGCGGTAGCAAAGATTTTAGCCCACGTAATGACCTTGGATAAAAAATAAAACCGACCCCATCGAAGTGCACACCCAAATGCTAGATTTGTCTAACATTTGAGTGGAGTGCATTTCAGTGAGGTCGGTTTGGTTATTTAAAGATATTGTTATTTTAATCACCTAGCAGGTAAAGTCTGAGCAGGAATTTGCGATGCTATTTTCCTAAGGGCATTTATTGCATAATCAACTTCATCAGGTTTATTAAAATATGAAAAACTAAAACGAACGAGCTTCTCATCAAAGGACCCCAAGGTATGGTGGGCATCGGGGGCACAGTGCAGACCAGCACGGCAGGCGATATCGTACTCTTTATCCAGTCTATCTCCCACCTGTCCTGCCTTATAACCATCTATTCTAAAGGATACTACTGGGACCCTGTTATCCACATTAGGATGCCCGTATATGTGGAGTCCCCCGATCTCTTTAGCCATTTCGAGAAATTTTTTTGTTAAGGACATTTCGTGTTCTCGTATCTTGGCCAGACCAACTTTACGTATATATTTTACACCCGCCCCTAAGCCTGCAATACCCACTGCATTTAAGGTACCACTTTCGTATTTCTCAGGCATCATCTCTGGTTGGGTTGGTGTTTCTGAACCACTTCCGGTACCGCCTTCCCTCAGTGTAAGTAACGGTACCCCCTCCCGAATATAAATCCCTCCGGTACCCTGAGGACCCATTAGGCTTTTATGTCCTGGAAAAGTAAGCATGCTAATATTAAACCTCTTAACATCAATATCTAATAGGCCTGCTGTTTGAGCTGCATCCAGGATAAAATACAAATTGTACTTGGCAGCAATTTTTCCTACTTCTTCTACCGGCATAATGGTTCCAGTTACATTGGAGGCATGGGTCATTACAATGGCACGGGTATTGGGTCTAATGGCCCGCTCAATTTCCTCAACATCGATATTTCCTTGCTGATCACAATTTATTTTTGTAACCTCAACTCCGTAGGCCCGCAATGTATAAAGGGGCCTAGTTACTGAATTATGTTCCATAGAACTGGTAACAACATGCTCTCCGGGTTTTAGTAAACCCTTGATGGCTAGGTTTAAACTATCAGTGGCATTTAAGGTAAAGATTATTCTTTCCCGTTTATCTACGTTAAAAAGCTCTGCTAAATGCTGCCGGGTCTCATCTACGATTTTATTTGCCATAACGGTCCGTTTATGTCCTGCACGACCAGGACTGGCTCCTATTTCCTGAATGAAGTGTTGCATTGCCTGCCACACTTCCGGAGGCTTAGGCCAGGACGTTGCAGCTGAATCAAAGTACACCATAATATTGCCCCCCTCAAGCAAAAGATCAAAGGCTCAGAGCAGCATAACTGCACTATCTTGCTAAAAACCAATGCCTATTTACTGTTCCATGATATGTATTTTTTTATTCTCCAGTGACTAAATTAACTGTTCCTTTTCGCTCAAAACAAAAAAGAGACGTAACGAGTTTTTGTTTCGCTAGGTCTCTTTTGGGGCAAATATTTTTAAGTCACCCTGACTTTATGGTGCTGGAATGTGATGACCCGGTTGTTGCTGAAAAGTTTTTATTATTTCTTTGTTGTAGTCATCAGTATTTTGCTGATCACTTGATACTTTGTCGGAATAATATTTGATTATTCCTGCTGCAATACTCCAAGCTACCCTACTTTGATAGAGGGGATCCCTAAGCAACTCTTCTTCTTTGTGGTTTGTAATAAAACCGATCTCCACAATGGTTGCCGGCATTTTGGTTTTTCGCAGGGCAAAATAATCTACTTGTTTGGCCTTTCGGGTAGTATTTTTTAGTGACCCTGTCATTTCCGATTGAATGCATTCAGCTAAGCTTTTACTATCTTCTGAGCCAGGTTGCGAAAATACCTGAGCCCCATGTTCCCTTGGACCTGTGTAGGCATTACAGTGAATACTTATATATAAGTCTGCATTTTTTTCATTGGCCATATCGGTTCTCCTAGTTAAATCCTGCTGTTTTTTGCTTTTCCAACCAGATGACGAGCTATCACTTAAATCTACATCAGTTTCCCGTGTCATAATCACTGTAGCTCCCATTTGTCTTAATACAGTGGCTAGTTTTTTTGAAACTTCTAAATTTATCTCTTTTTCAGGAACACCACTAACACCTATCTTTCCCGGGTCCCTGCCCCCATGTCCTGGATCTACGACGATAATTTTATTAGCCAATACATAGGACATAGCTGCTATATTTTTTTCTTCCCACCTATCAAGGGCTATCTGAACCAACTGAAAGGCAAGGACACCAAACATAGCTAAACCTAATAAATACCTCTTCTTTATTTTAACGGCCCGAATCAAAGCCACTGCATACCCTCTCCTTTTTGAACATGTAATCTTACTTAGAAAGGATATGCATGCAAACTGGAAAATAGAATATTTTTAGGTACAAATATCCATTAGCTTTTAGCTTTAGTTTAGGCCTTTCTATTACTGTTTAACAACTGTGCTGAAAAATCTTATTTTCAAACTTACTGGTACCGTTCACAGTGTGTGAAGCTAATTGCTAATAGCTAAGGGCTAATAATAGCTAAAAAGGAAGGCCCAAGGCCTTCCTTTGCTTCGCTGATATTAACGTTTGGAGAACTGAGGAGCACGACGTGCTTTCTTGAGACCGTATTTACGACGCTCTTTCATACGAGGGTCACGGGTTAAGAAACCAGCACGTTTTAATACAGAACGTAGATTGGGGTCAGCTTGTACCAGAGCACGAGCAAGACCATGCCTTGCAGCACCTGCTTGACCGCTTACACCACCACCGATTACCTTAACAATTACGTCAAAACGTCCGGCAGTATTGGTTAACTCTAAGGGTTGACGAACAACCATATCTAAAGTTTTACGACCAAAATAGTCTAATACTTCTTTATTGTTTACTAAAACCTTGCCTTCGCCGGGAACCAGATAAACTCTGGCCACAGCATTTTTACGACGGCCTGTTCCGTAAAACTGTACTTGAGCCACAATATTTCCTCCTTCCGGTAAAGATCTTAAAAATTAGAAGTTCCACACTTCTGGCTGTTGAGCCTGATGGGGATGCTCGTTACCTGCATAAACCTTCAGCTTTTTAAACTGCTGATCTCCTAAACGGTTATGAGGTAGCATACCTTTAATGGCTCTCTCCACCATTAGCTCAGGGCGCTTATCCATCATGGTGCGGTAAGGAGTTTGTTTCAAACCGCCAGGATACCCACTGTGCCGGGTGTACATTTTTTGATCCAATTTTTTACCGGTAAGGATTACCTTATCAGCATTAATTACAACCACATGGTCTCCGGTATCTACGTGGGGTGTAAACATAGGTGTATGCTTGCCACGCAGGATACGGGCAGCTTCTACTGCAACACGACCAAGGGCCTTTCCCTCAGCATCTATGACATACCACTTCCGCTGTACATCAGCTGGCTTGGCCATAAACGTAGTCTTCATTTATCCGTTACCCTCCCTTAAAGCCTGTGCCAGCTTACGATAACGGGGCGGGAATCGCAACTGGCCACACATAAGTGTATTTTAATCCAAACATATACCACTGTCAAGTGGAAGCACATTACTTTGTCGATGGAAGGTATTTCATTGTTTAGCTATTAGTCCTTAGCTTTTAGCTGTGTGAAAACTTCAACTACATACTAAGGATATTGTCTTATTGCTAATGGCTAGACCCAAAAGGAATGCATCATTAGCCTAATACTCCACTTCCATCAAACACAATCCCTGGGGTGGTGCTGTAAAGCCTGCCAATTTACGGTTTTTGCCCTGGATAATCCCTGGCATATCCTCTGGCTTTATTTTTCCGATACCAAGGCCAATTAATGTGCCTGTAATTATGCGAACCATATTGTATAGGAATCCATTTCCCCTAACGTACAGATGAATGATCGGTAATTCTTCAATAATTTCTGCTCGGAAGATTGTTCTAATAGTATCCTTTACTGGTGTACCCTGAGCTTGAAAACTTTTGAAATCATGACTTCCCAGTAGGTGCAGTGCACCCTTCCGCATGGCTTCCACATCGAGTTTCCTTGGTTCATGGTAGCAATATAGTCGATGAAAGGGCGAGAGAACTCTATGGTTATAAATAGAGTAGCGATAGGTCTTTGCACTGGCTGAAAACCTGGCATGGAAGTCCATTGTTACTTCCTCTGCCTTAACAATTCTAAGATCCAGGGGCAAAAGGGCATTCATGGCTAAATGAATCTTTTCGATGGGAATTGGCCATTTATCACTACGAAAATTCACAACCTGACCTTGGGCATGAACTCCTGCATCGGTACGACCAGCCCCTATGACCTGAATTGAATTTTTTCCTAGGGTACTTAGGGTGCTTTCCAACACTTCCTGTATGGTTGCCAATCCAGTTCCCCGTTGCTCCTGGAAACCGTGATAATTTGTACCATCATAGGCCACGGTTAATTTGATATTCTTCATTTAGTTCCTCCATCGACCTAAAATCGACAAATATTTCAGGGGTCTGACCCCCATAGATTAGGTCCAACGGTCAAAGCTTACCGTAACCAGTGCAGCAAACACTAGCAGCAGTATCAGAAAATCAAACGGCTTATATCGATACTGCTTTAGACTTGTACGACCTTGATCTCCCCTATAACAGCGAGCATCCATTGCCACAGCCAACTCGTCTGCTCTCCTAAGGGAACTAGCCAGCAGAGGGACTAGTAAGGCCACAGAGGCCTTTAATCTTTGTCCAAGGTTTCCTGTAGCAATACTACCTCCCCTGGATTGTTGAGCCTTCATGATAATCTCAGCTTCCTCCAACAATGTGGGAATAAATCTAAGGGCTATGGTTAGCATCATTGCTAATTCATGAACTGGTAACCCAATGGTCTTAAAGGGGTGGAGAAGTTTTTCCATGGCTCCCGTAAGATTCACTGGTGTTGTGGTCATGGTAATAAGCATAGTAGATAGAATAAGTAGGCTTAAACGGTAAATTAGTCTTAACCCTAAGAAAAAACCCTCACGGCTTACTGTAAAAATGCTCCACTGCCATAATGTTTCTCCAGGATAGGATATAGACTGTAGGATCAAGCTAATTATAAGGATCAACCACAGGAATTTCATGCCTCGCAGGAAAGCTGAAAGCGGTACCTTAGCTAGTACCAAGGCCAATAGTACAGGAGTAGCCCCTGCAATATAACTCAGCGATTGATTAGCTAGCAGTACTGCTGCCATAATGAGCGGCATGGCTAACAGTTTAGCCCTAGGATCCATCCGGTGCATTATAGAATCTCCGGGATAATACTGGCCAACCGTGATGTTTGAAAAAAGGGACAAATCGTTCTTCCTTTCCTCTTCTTAGTCGTTAGCTGTTAGTCTTTAGCTTTTAGCATAACGGCCATGGGCCATGAGCCGTGGGCCTTAGTCTTGTAGGGGCCGACCTCTGGTCGCCCGTTCTCTGGTTGCTCCATAGTTTTTCATCTTCTGATGGTGCTGTGAGTCATAAGTTAAAGACCCCCTAAGAAAAACAAGCACAAAAAGCCCAAGGCTCATGGCTCATGCTCACGCCCATGGCTCTCTTCTAAGGCCTTAAGCTGAGGGCTGACGTCTGTGACTAATAGCTAATGGTTAACAGCTAAAACGACCCATGGACTTCAATATCTTCCCCACTTCCTGTTCAGCCTCTTTAAGGGTAGTCATTTCTTTGCTGGATAACCCCTTAGCCCTTAGAGACGTGGCAAGTTCCGTTGCGAAGGGAACTCCAAGGCCCATGGCCTCTAGTTTTTCCCCCTGGCAAAACACTTCCTTAGGTGTACCCTCCATAACTACCTTCCCCCGCTGCAAAACCGTGACTCGGTCTGCTCGATGAGCTACTTCTTCCATATCATGGGTGACCAACACAATGGTTATTCTTTCTTTTCTACACAAGTTAGAAAACATATTCATTAATTGTTTCCTTCCCCGGGGGTCTAGGCTGGCTGTTGGCTCATCCAGCAATAATATTTTAGGTTCCATAGCTAAGATACCCGCTATGGCTACCCTACGTTGTTGTCCACCACTAAGCTTAAAGGGTGATATTTGAAAATATTCTTCTTCTAGCCTTACTTTATCCAATGCCGCTTTTACCCTGCGGTCAACTTCTGTTTGATCCAAGCCAAGATTTTGGGGACCATAGGCTACATCGTTCCAAACTGTGTCCTCAAACAGTTGTTTTTCCGGGTATTGAAAAACTATGCCCACTTGACGCCAAAGGTGAGTACGATTTTTCTTATCGGCCAAATCTATGCCTGCTATGCTTATTTTGCCTGTTCCTGCAATTAGCCCTGCCATAGCCTGTAGTAGCGTGGATTTGCCTGATCCCTGGGAACCAATGATAGCCCTAAACTCTCCCTCTAGAACTGAAAGACTCACATCGCATAGGGCCTGCCGTTCCATAGGAGTTTTTGGAGCATAGGTAACGTTAAATTTGTTGATTTCAATTATTGGAGACATAAATATTCTACCCAATCCTTTACACCCAAAGGAACATTAGGAACAACCAGACCCTTTTGTTTTATCCTTTTAGCTAGCTCCGCAGCCGGGGGGAGTTCTAATCCTATATTAGCCAGCAGTTCAATATTAGCAAAACATTCTTTTGGATCTCCCTCTAGGGCTAGTTTCCCTTTTTCCATCACTATAATTCTATCTGCCATTACTGCTTCTGACATATCATGGGTAACTAGCAAAAGAGTTTTATTCATCTGTCTTAATCTATGTAATTCCCAAAGAACTCTTTTTCTACCCCCAGGGTCTAACATCGAAGTCGGTTCATCCAAGACCAACACCTCTGGTTCCAGGGCAAGTACTGAGGCAATGGCTACTCTTTGTTTTTGCCCGCCAGAAAGCCTGTGAGGAGGAAAATCCAACAAATGGGATAATTCCATTCTTTCACTAATTTCATTTATACGTTTTTTCATCTCTACTGGCGGAAGTCCTATATTCTCCAGGCCAAAGGCAAGTTCTTCTTGCACCAGAGCAGCCACCAGTTGGTTATCCGGGTTCTGAAATACCATGCCTACTTTTCGCCTGATCTCCCAAATACTTTTTTCATCACTGGTTACTAACCCATCAACAATTACTTTTCCCTTTGTTGGTATTAACAAACCATTTAATAGTCTGGCCAATGTAGACTTTCCGGAACCATTAGGTCCTAGTATAGCAATCATTTCACCTGGATATAGCTCTATACTGATATTCTCCAGAGTATAGGCAGTACTTGCCTCTGGATATCGATAATAAATATTCTCAATCGATATTATAGGATTTCTCATAAGGCCTCACAGCATCATTTGTTCTTAGTATAATATTACGTTTTAGAAACTCGCAAAGAATTAACCCACTTGCAATGCGAAGGTGCTAAGCCATACCCTAAAGGGCATGTAGTATTAGTGCCCTTTAAGGTACCATTTCGTCCTTAATTTGTCTATGTATATATGAAAGCTTAATTCTCTAGGATATGGCAAAAAGCCCCAGGGTGACCGAAGCATCGGTTAATCCCCGGGGCTCTTTTGCCTTCACCTTTAGGCAAGGCGAAACGGAAACCACACAATCCCGGGGTTTCCGCCAATTCTTTTACGCCATGGAATTATACTAGTTCCAACAGCACCATTTCAGCTGCGTCACCCCGGCGATAACCCACTTTGATAATACGTGTGTATCCGCCTTGACGGTCAGCATATTTGGGAGCGATAGTATCAAATAGTTTTTTGACTACATCTTCTTCATAGATGTATTCTAAGCACTGGCGGCGGGCAGCCAAGTCACCCTTCTTGGCAACAGTTACCAGCTTGTCAGCAATGCTTCGCACATCTTTAGCTCTGGGTCCGGTGGTTTCAATCCGTTCATCCCGGAATAAAGAGGTAACGAGGTTTCTCAGCATCGCTTTGCGATGGCCAGTGGTTAAACCAAATCTACGATAGCCCACAATTCGTCCCTCCCTTACTCGTCATCGGTCCTAAGCGACAGGCCTAGTTCGTGCAATTTATTAATTACTTCTTCCAGCGACTTCTTGCCGAGGTTACGTACTTTCATCATATCCTCTTCATTACGCTGAATCAGTTCTTCTACAGTGTTGATGCCAGCCCGTTTCAGGCAGTTATAGGAGCGTACTGACATATCAAGTTCCTCAATGGTCATCTCTAGGATCTTGTCCTTCTGCTCCTCTTCTTTTTCTACCATAATTTCAACATCATTAACTGTCTCTGTTAAACCAATAAACAGTCTGAGATGTTCATTTAATATTTTGGCAGATAGGCTGGTAGCCTCGTCCGGTCGGATACTGCCGTTGGTCCAGACCTCAAGAGTGAGCTTGTCATAATCCGTTATTTGACCTACACGGGTGTTTTCCACATTGTAGTTCACCCTACGTACCGGTGTATAGATGGAATCGACAGGTATAACCCCTATAATGTGCTCACCCTTTTTATTCTTCTCTGCTGAAGAATATCCCCGGCCCTTGTTTACAGTAATCTCCATAAACAGCCGTCCACCGGTGTCAAGGGTTGCCAGATGTAAGTCAGGGTTCAATATTTCAACATCGGCATCAGTAATAATATCACCGGCAGTGACGGGACCTTCGGTTTGTGCTTCCACCCGAAGAACTTTTTCCTCGTCGCTGTGAATCTTAAGGCAAAGATTTTTCAGGTTTAGAATAATATCGGTAACATCCTCCTGAACCCCTGGAACTGTGGCAAACTCATGCAGTACACCCTCGATTTTAACGGATGTAACAGCAGCCCCAGGCAGGGAGGATAGTAGAATCCTGCGCAGAGAGTTGCCCAGGGTAATACCATAGCCACGCTCTAGAGGTTCTACTACAAATTTACCGTATGTGTTATCCTCACTCTGTTCTACTATCTCAATCTTCGGCTTTTCAATTTCCAACAATTCGGTAACCCTCCTTTGGCCGGACCGGAACTAATATACCGACCAATTACCTGGAATACAGCTCGACAATTAAA
This sequence comes from Desulfotomaculum defluvii, assembly GCF_054657375.1. NCBI lineage: Bacteria > Bacillati > Bacillota > Clostridia > Eubacteriales > Desulfotomaculaceae > Desulfotomaculum > Desulfotomaculum defluvii. The sequence goes on from NZ_BAAHYV010000001.1 coordinate 213,929, forward strand.
TGCTCTTCAACCGGAGCGTCGATTTGATCCCGGCTGGGTAATGCAACAACTCTGCCTTTAGCTTCTTGTCCGTCATACTCCAACCATGCTGGAGGAGTACGATCAGCTGATCTCTCCATCAATTCTTTAACACGAGGAGATGCTTTGCTCTTTTCACGAACAGCAATTTCATCGCCAACACGAACTTGGAAAGAAGGGATGTTTACCTTTTTACCGTTTACGGTAAAGTGGCCATGAAGAACCAGTTGTCTTGCCTCTACGCGAGAAGCTCCCAGACCTAGACGGTAAACTACATTATCCAAGCGACGCTCTAAAAGACGTAACAGGTTTTCACCAGTAACACCTGGTTGACGTTCTGCATGTTCGAAATAGTTGCGGAAAGGTTTCTCCAGTACGCCGTAAATACGACGTGCTTTCTGCTTTGCACGCAATTGAATACCATATTCAGAAACTTTTTTACGACCTTGACCATGTTGTCCGGGAGCATAACTACGACGGTCAATAGCACATTTACCGGTGTAGCAACGGTCTCCCTTTAAATACAGTTTTAGGCCTTCACGCCGACAAAGGCGGCAGTGTGGACCAGTGTATCTTGCCATGGAAACTCATGCACCTCCCTAATTACACTCTCCGGCGCTTAGGCGGCCGGCAACCGTTGTGAGGAATCGGAGTAACATCTTTAATCATGTTAACTTCCAGACCAGCAGCCTGCAGTGAACGAATAGCAGCCTCACGTCCGGAACCAGGTCCCTTAACTGTAACTTCTACTTCTTTTAAACCGTGTTCCATCGCGTCTTTGGCAGCAGCTTCTGCAGCCATTTGGGCGGCAAAGGGAGTGCTTTTACGGGAACCCTTAAAGCCAACCTGACCAGCACTGGACCAGCCAAGGGTATTGCCCTTAAGGTCGGTAATGGTTACGATGGTATTGTTAAAGGTGGACTTAATATGGGCCACACCTTGCTCAATATTTTTCTTGTCTTTACGTTTAGTTCTTACTTGGCGACGAGCCATGTTTGTTCTTTACCCCCTCTCGCCTTACTTCTTCCTGCGTGCACCAACAGTCTTCTTAGGACCCTTACGGGTACGAGCGTTGGTTTTTGTACGCTGGCCGCGAACAGGAAGTCCGCGACGGTGCCTGAGGCCACGGTAGCATCCAATTTCAATCAGACGCTTGATATTGAGGGCAACTTCTCTGCGAAGGTCACCTTCAACCTGAATATTTTTATCAATATAGTCTCTGAGCTTATTGACTTCTTCTTCAGTTAAATCTTTCATTCTAGTATCCGGATTTACTCCGGTTTGAGCTAGAATTTTTTGAGCAGTTGGCTTACCAATGCCGTAGATATAGGTAAGAGCTATTTCTGCTCTTTTATCTTTCGGCAGGTCCACCCCGGCAATACGTGCCATATTACGAATACACCTCCCGTGTTACCCTTGCTTTTGCTTATGCTTGGGGTTTTCGCAGATAACCATAACCTTACCTTCACGGCGGATAATCTTGCATTTTTCACAAATCGGTTTTACCGATGGTCTGACTTTCATAATGTAACCCTCCTTTGGGGGATCTTGTTTACTTAAAGCGGTAAACGATGCGACCCCGGGTTAAGTCATAGGGAGACAGTTCCACCGTAACCCTGTCGCCAGGTAGTATACGGATAAAATTCATACGAATTTTTCCCGATACATGTGCCAGTACCTTATGTCCGTTCTGTAGCTCTACCCGAAACATAGCGTTTGGGAGCGGCTCTAATACTTTGCCTTCTACTTCTATAACATCATTTTTTGACATTGCTCTTTACCCAACCTCCTTAACCTTTGAGTAAAGGTTACTCCTGGAGCTTTCTTATCATTTCAGCCATTTCTGACATGATATCTGCATTTGTTATCTTTATTTGGGCAGCTAGCTTTGTTCCGATTACTTCTGAATATAGCTGGTAAAATTTAAGATGCTTAATATTCTTTCTTTTGGGTTTCTCTATGCCACGATACTCCCCATCGGTTACAGTTACAAAACTATTGCCTAAAACGTTAACAACCAGGTAGTACCTTCCCACATCACGCCCTTGGGTCGAACTTACCAGTTGCCCGGGCCTCACTTCCTCAATCAAACCTTGCACCTCCAACACCTCTCCGTGCCTCGGTCTTCTAAAGTTTTGTTAGAATCTCTGGCGTATCATCGGTTATGGCGATTGTGTGTTCAAAGTGAGCTGACAACCTTCCGTCAAGGGTTACGACCGTCCAATCATCATCAAGGGTGCGTACCTCAAAGGTACCCAAGTTTACCATTGGTTCAATTGCTAATGTCATTCCTTTTTTAAGCCTGGGCCCCCGGCCAGGAGGACCAAAATTAGGTATCTGTGGATCCTCATGCATTTTGGCTCCTATACCATGCCCCACATAGTCCCGAACAACTGACATGCCCTGTTTCTCGACACATTTTTGGACGGCATTAGAAACGTCGGAAAGGCGATTACCTTCCACTGCTTGAGTAATGCCGGCATATAATGATTCTTCGGTTACTCTTAACAATTCCTGAGCCTCTTGACTTATGGTTCCTACCGGTACTGTTAGAGCACTGTCACCAACAAAACCATTTATTACCGCACCACAGTCAATGCTAATAATATCCCCATTTTCCAATTTTCTTAAACCGGGGATTCCATGAACAACTTCATCATTCACAGAAGTGCACAGGGTTCCGGGGAAACCGCCATACCCTTTAAATGCCGGTTTAGCACCTTTGCTACGAATAAAATCTTCTGCCTTGCTGTCAAGTTCCTTGGTAGTAATGCTAGGCTTAACCATACCCTTGAGAATTTCAAAGGTTTCAGCAACAACCCGTCCGGCATCCCGCATATAGTTTAGTTCGCGCTCATTTTTTATAGTAATCATTTGTTTCACCCGCTATTTCAAGAAGCCTTGGTAACTCCGCATCAGCAGGTGTGATTCAATCTGCTTCATCGTATCTAAAGCAACACCTACGACAATCAAAAGTGCGGTGCCACCGAAGTATACGTTAGGAATACGGGTTAACGCTAGTATTACGTTTGGTAAGATAGCAATCAGCGCTAGGAAGATTGCCCCAGCCAAAGTGATTCTACTCATAACTTTACTAATATATTCTGCAGTAGAGCGTCCCGGGCGTAGTCCAGGGATAAACCCTCCGTACTTTTTAATGTTTTCTGCCATATCAACTGGGTTCATAATTACCGCTGTGTAGAAGTAAGTAAAACCAATAATCAATAGGGCATAGAAAATACTGTTGAGAACTCCACCCCAGGCAAACCACTTTAGGTACCAAGCAGCAAATGCATTGCCAGAAAACCATGATGCAATTTGACCTGGGAACATTAACAGTGATGATGCAAAGATAATTGGAATAACGCCAGCCTGGTTTACCTTTAAAGGCAGATGTGAGGTTTGACCGCCGTACACACGACGTCCCACTACACGCTTGGCATATTGTACAGGAATACGTCGCTGACCTTCCTGCACATAAACAACAGCTGCAATCACCAGAATTCCAATGATCACGAGAACCAGAACACTAAAGATGTTAATAGTTCCAGTCTTTAGATACTGACCGATATTGACCATAGCTGATGGAATTCTGGAGACTATACCAGTAAAAATCAGTAATGATATACCATTGCCTATTCCCTTATCTGTGATTTGCTCACCAATCCACATTAAAAGCACGGTACCAGCAGTAAATGTAATGGCCACTGTTAGGTAATTTAAAACACTGGGATTAGCCAGAGCACCCTGCAGAGCCATGGTCATACCAATAGCCTGAACAAAGGCTAAAACAGCTGTAAAGTATCGGGTATATTGGGTGATTTTTTTACGCCCCTCTTCCCCTTCCTTTGCTAATTTCTCTAAATGAGGAATTACCACAGTAAGGAGCTGCATGATAATAGAGGCGTTAATGTATGGGGTAATACTCATCGCAAAGATACTTGCGTTTTTGAATGCTCCCCCAGAGATGACATCAAAAAAACCAAGCAATTGACCAGTTTGCAGTAGCTTGGCAAATGCCTCCGGGTTAACTCCAGGTACCGGTATGTGGGCACCCACCCGGAACAAGAAAAGCATTGCCAGGGTAAAAAGCAGCTTGCTCCGCAGTTCGTCTAGTTTGAACGCAGTTGTCAGGCTGTTTAACACCCTTAGATCACCTCGGCTTTTCCGCCTGCAGCAGCAATCTTTTCAGATGCCGTTTTACTAAAGGCATGAACTTTTACGGTTAAAGCTTTTTCTAGGGTGCCATCCCCCAAAATCTTCACACCGTCGCCGATCTTCTTTATTACACCTGTTTCTAATAATAACTCTGGAGTTACTTCAGTGCCAGCTTCAAAAACATTCAACTGATCTAAGTTGATAGCAGTAATCTGCTTCTTGAAAATGTTTGTGAAGCCCCTCTTGGGGAACCGGCGTTGTAAAGGCATTTGACCGCCTTCGAATCCAGGACGTACACCGCCGCCTGATCTAGCCTTTTGACCCTTGTGACCTTTGCCGGCAGTTTTACCTAAACCGGAGCCGATACCCTGACCCTTACGGGTTGGCTTTGTTCTTGCACCGGGAGCTGGTCTTAATTCGGAAAGATTCACCGGTACACCTCCTTTAGGCTTCCTCGACCTTGACTAGGTGAGAAACTTTATTGATCATACCCCTAATATTGGGGCTGTCGGTTTGTTCTACTATACTATTGGTCTTACCCAAGCCAAGGGCGCGGACAATTTTCCGCTGTGCCTCAGGCCTGCCGATAAGACTGCGTACTAGCGTAATTTTCAGCTTGGCCATTGTCCGTCCCCCTATCCTAATAATTCCTCTACGTTTTTACCGCGTAGACGTGCCACTTCTTCTGGGGTCTTAAGCTGCTTAAGCCCTTCCATGGTAGCGTTTACCATGTTGTTAGCGTTATTAGAACCTAATGATTTTGTTAAGATATCTCTTACACCAGCCAATTCTAGGATGGCACGTACGGGACCGCCCGCAATTACTCCAGTACCTTTAGCAGCTGGCTTCATTAGAACTTTTCCGGCTCCAAAGCGACCTTGAACTTGGTGGGTAATAGTTGTTCCATTTAAAGGAACTTCTATCATGTTTTTCTTAGCATCTTCAATTCCCTTGCGAATAGCTTCAGGAACTTCCGCGGCTTTACCTAAGCCGGCACCCACGTGACCGTTACCGTCGCCAACTACCACCAGAGCGGAGAAGCTAAAGCGCCGACCACCCTTAACAACCTTGGCAACACGGTTAATATAGACAACCTTTTCGGTTAGTTCCAGCTTGCTGGCATCAATTCTTGCCATGTGTCGTTGCTTCCCTCCTTTAAGATCAGACTAAAAGTCTAATCCTGCTTCTCTGGCACCCTCTGCCAGAGCTTTTACACGACCGTGGTAGAGGTATCCTGCACGGTCAAATACTACTTCCTTAATACCCTTTTCCAGGGCCAGCTTGCCGACTAAATCGCCAACAGCTTTGGCAGCTTCAACATTGCCACCATTTTTCACTTTTCCTTTAAGTTCCGGCGATAGGGTTGAAGCGGCAACCACGGTCACGCCAGTTTCATCATTGATGAGTTGGGCATAGATATTATTTAGGCTGCGGAAAACGTTAAGACGTGGTCTTGCCGCGGTGCCCAAAATTTTATTCCGGACTCTAAGACGACGCTTTGCACGTATCGCTTTACGGTCAGGTTTGGTAAGCAACCGAGTTCAACTCCTTCCCTATTTCTTGCCTTTACCGCCGGCTTTACCGGCTTTGCGGCGAATGTTTTCGCCTTCGTATTTAATACCCTTGCCTTTGTATGGTTCGGGTTCACGAACTGCACGGATATTGGCTGCTAACTGCCCTACAGCTTGCTTATCGCATCCCTTAATAGCAATCTTAGTTGCTGCAGGAACTTCGATTTCAATGCCAGCCGGGGGCTCTATTTCAACCGGGTGAGATTTACCGATGGTCAGCACCAGCTTATTACCCTGCTTGGCAGCGCGGTAACCAACACCAACCAGCTCAAGATTACGCTGGAAGCCGTTGGTCACTCCTACTACCATGTTGTTTAACAGGGTGCGGGTTAGACCATGTAAAGCTCTGTGGTTTTTTGCATCACTGGGACGCTCCACCACCAGATTGCCTTCCTCCAGTTTAATGATCATATCCTGGTGGAATTCCTGTTCCAATTGGCCCTTGGGTCCTTTAACGGCTAAAACGTTGCCGTTCATTTTTACATCAACACCTTGGGGCACTGGAATAGGCTTTTTACCAATCCTGGACATCTGTCACACCTCCTGTTACGACGCTTACCAGACGTAGCAAATAACCTCGCCACCGAGTCCGTTTTGACGTGCTTGTTTGTCGGTCATAATACCCTTTGATGTGGATACAATGGCGATACCTAGCCCACCTAATACCTTAGGGATTTGGTCTTTCTTTGCGTATACACGCAGACCGGGCTTGGAAATTCTCTTCAGTCCAGTGATAACGCGTTGTTTATTTACACCGTACTTTAGATACAGTCTAATAGTTCCTTGTTTACCATCTTCAATTGTTTCGTAGTCTTTAATGTAGCCCTCTTGCTTCAGGATCTCAGCAATAGCCTTTTTTACATTGGAGGCCGGGGCTTCTACCTTATCATGGTAAACAGTGTTAGCATTGCGAACCCTTGTTAAAAAATCCGCAATGGGATCAGTCATGACCATGTGATGCAACCTCCTTCCTGATTACCAGCTGGCTTTCTTTACTCCCGGAATCTCCCCACGATAGGCAAGCTCACGGAAGCAAATACGGCAAATACCAAACTTTCTCATATAACCATGGGGGCGACCACACAGTTTGCAACGATTATGTCCGCGCACCGTAAATTTCTGTGGTGCGTTGGCCTTATTAATCATGGATTTTTTGGCCACCGAATTACCCTCCTTTACCGGAAGTTAGCTTACTTAACAAAGGGAATGCCCATAAGTTTCAGTAGCTCTCTGGCTTCTTCGTCAGATTTGGCAGTGGTTACGAATGTAATATCCATACCACGCACTTTATCAATTTTATCATATTCAATTTCTGGGAAAATCAGTTGTTCTTTGAGGCCCATTGTATAGTTACCACGGCCATCGAAAGACTTATCTGATACCCCACGAAAATCTCTTACCCGGGGCAGCGCAACGTTGAACAGTCTGTCAACAAATTCATACATGCGCTCGCCACGCATTGTTACTTTAGTACCAATGGTCATACCTGCACGCAGTTTAAATGCAGCGATTGACTTTTTGGCTTTGGTAGTAATAGGACGCTGACCTGTAATAGCCATCAAATCGCCTACTGCAGCATCAACAGCCTTGCTGTTTTGAACTGCTTCGCCCAGGCCAACGTTGATAACAACTTTTTCAAGCTTAGGAACCTGCATGATATTCTTATAACCAAACTTTTGCATTAAAGCTGGTTGAACTTCGCTCAGGTACTTATCCTTTAGCCTTGCCACGTTTTTTCCTCCTTTCCGAGCTCTTGTTAGCTGAGTGTTTCACCGCAATGTTTGCAAATACGCTCTTTATTGCCGTTGTCCAGAACTTTCTTCTGAATACGCGTTGCTTTATTGCATTTATTGCAGAACAGCATAACGTTGGAGCTATGGATGGGGGCCTCTTTTTCCACAATACCTCCTTGAGGCATTTGTGGAGTGGCCTTCCGGTGGCGTTTAACAACGTTAACGCCTTCAACAATCACACGGTTTTTAGCAGGTTCTACGGTAACAACTTTACCCTTTTTACCAGCATCCTTACCGGTAATTACCATAACAGTATCGCCCTTGCGAACGTGAACTTTCGGCATGTAGTTCATACACCTCCCGATTAAGAAGTGAGAGGGGATTTTAGGGTTGGATCGTATTAATCTCCTACCACTCTTACCTCTTGCTTAATCCGACTAGATAACTTCAGGTGCAAGTGAAACAATTTTCATAAAGTCTTTTTCACGCAACTCCCGGGCTACGGGTCCAAAGATACGTGTTCCCCTGGGGGTTTTGTCATCTTTGATGACAACAGCGGCGTTTTCATCAAACTTGATGTAAGAACCGTCTGGACGGCGTACTTCTTTGTTAGTGCGTACAATAACGCACTTAACTACGTCACCCTTTTTAACAACGCCGCCGGGTGTAGCTTCCTTTACAGAAGCAACAATAATATCACCAACACTGGCATAACGACGCAGGGAGCCTCCCATGACACGAATGCACATTAACTTTTTAGCTCCTGTGTTGTCTGCAGCCTTTAAGATCGTTTGAACTTGAATCACGCAAAAAACCTCCCTTCGTGCCCGGTATTAGCCAAATCTAAAGTTGTTCGGCCCTTTCCAGGATTTCTATCAGACGCCAACGCTTATCCTTGGAAAGCGGACGGGTTTCCATGATACGTACAGTATCGCCAATGCGACAGCTGTTTTCTTCATCATGGGCTTTGAATTTTGTAGTCTTACGAATGGTGCGGTTATAAAGCGGGTGGCGAACACGATCTTCAACAGCAACAACGATAGTCTTATCCATCTTGTCGCTGACTACTTTACCTTGACGAGTTTTGCGCATGTTACGCACTTGTTCCACCATCGTACCTCCTTCCTGGTCGATGACTATTTCCACAACTATGCTTATCGAATACCTAGTTTTCTTTCGGTTTCGACGGTCTTTAAGCGAGCAATATTACGCTTAACATCTTTAATCTTCATGGGGTTATCCAATTGTCCGGTTGCCAATTGAAATCTTAATTTGAAGAGTTCATCTTTGGAGTCATCTATCTTCTTAGCCAGCTCGACATCAGAAAGATCTCTGATTTCCTTAACTTTCATTGGCTTCACCTACTTCCCCACGTACTACAAACTTGCATTTAACAGGAAGTTTATGCATAGCTAAACGCATAGCTTCACGAGCGATAGGCTCGGCAACGCCTGCTACTTCAAACATAACACGACCTGGTTTAACAACAGCCACCCAGTGTTCTGGAGCACCTTTACCGGAACCCATACGTGTTTCAGCTGGTTTCTGGGTGATCGGCTTATCTGGGAATATGCGAATCCATACTTTACCACCACGTTTAATATAACGAGTCATGGCAATACGAGCAGCTTCGATTTGACGGTTTGTAATCCAACCAGCCTCTAGAGCCTGGATTCCGTATTCACCGAAACTTACCTCTCTACCGCCCTTAGAAACGCCTCCGTTACCACGGGGACGGTGCTGCTTGCGGTATTTAACCCTTTTCGGAATAAGCATCGGTTACTCGCCTCCTTGACCGGCTGCGGGTTTTTTCGCTTCCGGTAAAACTTCTCCTTTATAGATCCAAACTTTTACGCCAATTTTACCGTAGGTAGTATTGGCCTCAGCGAAGCCATAGTCAATATCAGCACGCAGAGTGTGAAGGGGCACTTTGCCTTCACTATACCATTCAGTGCGAGCGATTTCAGCACCGCCCAAGCGGCCACTGCAGGCAATCTTGATACCCTTGGCACCCATTCTTAGGGAGCGCTGTACAGTTTGCTTCATGGCACGACGGAATGCAATCCGCTTTTCCAACTGGGAAGCAATATTTTCTGCCACCAGTTGTGCATCAGCTTCCGGAGTTTTAATTTCAACAATATTTACGTGAACCTGCTTAGCAGTCATTTTCTCAAGCTCTTTACGTAAAGCTTCTACTTCTGCACCACCGCGACCAATAACAATACCAGGTTTGGCAGTGTGAATGGAAATTTTCACGCGGTTAGCTGCACGTTCAATCTGAACTTTAGCAATACCTGCTTGATATAGCTTGCGCTTAATATATTCACGAATTTTAACGTCCTCGATTAACAAATTGGAGTAATTGCGTTTATCAGCAAACCATTTACCATCCCAGTCTTTGATTATGCCAATACGCAAACCCTTTGGGTTAACCTTCTGGCCCACGCAATTATCCCTCCTTTTTATCCGAAACCACTACGGTGATGTGGCTGGTCCTTCTTTTTATTATGTCAGCCCGTCCCATAGCCCTAGGCATCATGCGTTTTAGGCTGGGACCTTGGTCAACGAAAATTTGGGATACTACTAATTCATCTTTATCCATATCATTATTGTGTTCCGCGTTAGCAGCGGCAGATTTAACCACTTTGGTCACTGCAGCGGCAGCCTTATTCGGGGTATAACGCAGAATGGCCAATGCCTCTTCTACTTTTTTGCCACGAATTAAATCAACTACCATGCGGGCTTTACGCGGGGACACACGGATAAATTTTGCGATAGCTCTCGCTTCCATCGTTTATCCCCCTTACTTAAGTCCAGTGGACCGTTCTGATTTATCAGCGTGGCCTCTGTAGGTACGAGTAGGTGCGAATTCACCTAATTTATGTCCAACCATATCTTCAGTAACATATACTGGGATATGTTTACGCCCATCATAAACAGCAATGGTGTGGCCGATCATCTGTGGGAAGATGGTGGAGCGGCGGGACCAGGTCTTAAATACCTTTTTTTCGCCTTTCTCATTCATCCCTTCAATTTTCTTCAGAAGGTGATCGTCTACAAACGGTCCTTTTTTTAGAGAACGAGCCATTATGAACCTCCTTCCGGATCATGGTCATGTTCCATATTCACGGGGCCGGGTGTGTTGTTGGCCCTGTACTATTTCTTATTACGATGTTTTACAATTAAGCGATCGCTTTTCTTTCTACCACGGGTCTTAACACCCATAGCCAATTTACCCCAAGGAGTAGATGGATTGCGACCGATTGGGTTACGGCCCTCACCACCGCCGTGTGGGTGGTCAACAGGGTTCATAACTTTACCACGTACGGTAGGTCTAATACCTAAGTGGCGAGAACGACCAGCTTTACCTATGGTAATATTCTCATGCTCAAGGTTTCCAACTTGGCCGATTGTTGCCCGGCATTCTTGCAATACTAGGCGCATTTCACCAGAGGGTAAACGCAGGTTTGCATATTTACCTTCTTTGGCCATTAATTGCGCAGAGGTTCCAGCAGAGCGAACAATTTGAGCTCCAGCACCGGGGTGCAATTCAATGTTGTGGATCATGGTACCAACAGGAATGTTCCGTAATGGTAAGCAGTTACCTACTTTGATATCCGAATCTGGACCGGATACAACAGTTAGGCCAACTTCCAGACCTACAGGAGCTAAAATATAACGTTTTTCACCGTCTGCATAGTTAAGAAGAGCAATACGTGCCGAACGGTTGGGATCATATTCAATAGATGCAACCTTAGCAGGGATGCCATCTTTATTGCGTTTGAAATCGATTAAGCGGTACATCCGCTTATGGCCACCACCCTGGTGCCTAACAGTCAGTCGGCCCTGGGCGTTGCGTCCCCCGGTCCTCTTTATGGGCTCTAGCAAAGATTTTTCAGGATCAACCTTGGTAACCTCGCTAAAGTCGGGAACAGTTACAAACCGGCGGCCAGGTGAGGTAGGTTTAAAATTTTTAACTGCCACCTGGGCTTCCCTCCTTACAGTCCTTCAAAGATCTCGATCTTGTTGCCTTCTTTTAAGGTAACAATGGCTTTTTTACGGTCAGGGGTTTTGCCAGTGAATTGACGAACGCGCTTTAATTTGCCTTTAACGCGCATGGTGCTCACCTTTTCCACCTTAACCTTGAAAATTTCCTCAACAGCCTTTTTAACTTCGGTTTTGTTAGCATTGAGATCTACAATGAAGGTGTATTTATTCTCTGCTAGCAAACCAGTACTCTTCTCAGTTACCACCGGCTTGATGAGGATATCGCGTGGGTTTTTCATTACGCCAGCACCTCCTCAATTTTAGCAACGGCATCTTTGGTGATAACCAGCTTGGTGTATTTTAATAAATCGTAAACGTTTACTCCATCAGCTTTAAGAGGCTTTACACCTTCAATATTTCTAGCAGATTTTTCAACATTTAAGTCACGTTCAGCAGTTACTACCAAGGCTTTATCAGCCTTTAGATTGCTCAAAATACGTACCATTTCTTTGGTCTTAGGAGCATCTATGGTCAGGCTGTCTAACACAACAATGTCCTGATCTAATACCTTACTAGAAAGGGCTGACTTGAGAGCTAGACGGCGCACTTTCTTGGGCAGAGAAATAGCATAGTCACGAGGATGGGGACCAAAGACAATACCACCCTTACGCCAGATCGGAGATCTGCTGCTACCAGCTCTGGCACGTCCGGTGCCCTTTTGACGCCAGGGTTTGCGTCCGCCACCGCGTACTTCTGATCTAGTTTTTGTATCGTGAGTACCTTGGCGTTGGTTGGCCAACTGCATGTTTACTGCTTCATGCATGACATGCTCATGGGGTTCAATGCCAAAAACTTCGTCTTTGAGCTCCACTTCGCCAACTTGTTCGCCGTTGATGTTATATAAAGCTACTTTAGGCATTCGTTCACAGTCCTCCTTTCGCTGCGTCACCGCTACTTAGCTTTGACGCTATTCTTAACCAGTAATAGGCCACCCCTAGGTCCGGGCACTGCACCTTTAATAGCAATTAGGTTGCGTTCAGAGTCAACCTTAACTAATTCAAGGTTTTGAACGGTTACACGTTCAACTCCATAGTGACCGGGAAGTTTTCTACCCTTAAAGGTACGAGCAGGGCCTTTTGCTGCGGAGGAACCGGGCCGACGGTGATACTTAGAACCATGGGCCATAGGTCCACGATGGAAATTGTGACGTTTGATACCACCGGCAAAACCTTTACCCTTGGAAGTTCCTACAACGTCCACCTTTTCGCCCTCAGCGAAGATGTCCGCTTTAATTTCTTGACCTACTTCAAAAGCATCTAGGTCATCCACTTTGAATTCCCTCAGAAAACGTACAGGACGTACACCAGCTTTGGACAAATGGCCTTTGGTGGGTTTGTTCAGTAAGTTTTCACGTTTTTCACCAAAGCCCAATTGGATAGCACTGTAGCCATCGTTTTCGGGAGTTCTCTTTTGTACTACCAGACAAGGACCTGCTTCAACAACGGTAACAGGAATTGCAATACCTGCTTCGTTAAAGATCTGGGTCATGCCAACTTTTTTGCCAAGAATACCTTTTGGCATGGGGAAACACCTCCTGTTATAGTCAGAGGTTAGAAGCTCTGGTACCCCAGGCTCCTAACATACACTGCGGGGTCAATTAAAGTTTAATTTCAATATCCACGCCGGCAGGTAAGTCCAAGCGCATTAGAGCATCTACAGTTTTTGGAGTGGGCTCAAGGATATCAATTAAACGCTTGTGTACACGCATTTCGAATTGTTCCCGGGAATCTTTATTAACATGGGGGGAACGCAAAATGGTGTAAATGCTCTTTTCAGTTGGTAGGGGTACAGGACCTGCTACCTGAGCACCAGTCCGCTTAGCTGTATCTACAATTTTAGTGGCAGACTGATCTAGCATTTGATGATCAAAGGCTTTTAGCCTAATTCTAATCTTTTGGCTTTTCATTTACTAACTCTCCCTTCGTCCGATTTGCGGACTGCTCCATGAAAATTACCTCAGAATACGAGCAACCTTCCACTTCATCGCTAGTCATTTTCGAAGTTCTGCGTTCGTGTTTCGAGGTTCGATCCGGGTATTTCTCCCGGGTCTTCTTTAACCTCGAACTTCGAACTTCGAATCCCGAATTTCTAAATTATGAACGGATACCAGTTACAACGCCAGCACCTACGGTACGACCGCCCTCGCGGATAGCGAAGCGCAGACCTTCTTCAATGGCGATGGGTGTAATCAGATCTACATCTACTTTAATGTTGTCACCAGGCATTACCATTTCTACACCTTCGGGCAGCTGTACGATACCGGTAACGTCAGTGGTGCGGAAGTAAAACTGAGGACGATAGCCGTTGAAGAAAGGAGTATGACGGCCGCCTTCTTCTTTGGTCAGTACGTATACTTCAGCACTGTATTTGGTGTGGGGGTTAATGCTGCCGGGTTTAGCTAATACTTGACCACGCTCAATTTCCTTACGATCTACACCACGCAGCAGAGCACCAATGTTGTCTCCAGCCTGAGCAAAGTCCAGCAGCTTGCGGAACATTTCTACACCAGTTACAACAGTCTTACGAGGTTTCTCGTTCAGACCTACGATTTCAACTTCGTCTTGTACTTTTACTTGACCACGCTCTACACGACCGGTAGCAACGGTACCGCGACCAGTAATGGAGAACACGTCTTCTACGGGCATCAAGAACGGCTTATCTACAGCACGCTCAGGAGTAGGAATGTAAGCATCTACATTGTCCATTAACTCCCATACCTTGCCACACCATTCGCATTCACGCTTACCACAGCCACATTCCAGTGCTTTCAGACCGGAACCTGCTACAATGGGGGTGTCATCGCCAGGGAATTCATAGGAGCTCAGCAGTTCGCGAACTTCCATATCTACCAGTTCGAGCAGTTCAGCATCATCAACCATGTCGGCTTTGTTCAAGAATACTACGATGTAAGGAACACCAACCTGACGAGAGAGCAGAATGTGCTCACGGGTTTGGGGCATTGGGCCGTCAGCAGCGGATACAACCAAAATAGCTCCGTCCATTTGAGCAGCACCAGTGATCATATTTTTAACATAGTCAGCGTGACCAGGGCAGTCAACGTGTGCGTAGTGACGATTTGCAGTTTCATATTCTACGTGTGCAGTGTTAATAGTAATACCGCGTTCACGTTCTTCAGGAGCGTTATCAATTTCATCGTAACGTTTTACAGCAGCACCACCGGAAGTAGACAGTACCACGGTGATAGCAGCAGTCAGAGTGGTTTTACCATGGTCAACGTGACCAATGGTTCCGATGTTTACGTGGGGTTTAGTACGTTCATATTTTGCCTTTGCCATTCTATTACTTTCCTCCTTGCACCTTTGGAAAATATCTTATTGATTAACCGTTGCGCTTAGCAATAATTCCTTCGGCAATGTTCTTGGGTACTTCATCATAGTGGTCATGCTGCATGGAATAAACACCACGACCTTGGGTTTTAGAACGCAAATCGGTAGCATAACCAAACATTTCTGCCAGGGGAACAAAGGCAGTTACAATCCTGGCATTGCCGCGTTGACCCATTTCATCGATACGTCCACGACGGCTGTTTAGGTCACCAATAACGTCGCCCATGTACTCTTCGGGCACTGTTACTTCAACCTTGAAGATGGGCTCCAGCAAAACTGGGTTTGCCTTCTGGGCACCATTTTTGAATGCCATAGAACCAGCAATCTTAAAGGCCATCTCTGAGGAGTCTACTTCATGGTAAGAACCATCGTAAAGGGTTGCCTTGATGTCCACCATCTGATAGCCTGCTAATACACCGTTTTCCATCGCTTCCCGAATTCCGTTATCAACCGGAGCAATGTATTCTCTGGGAACTACACCACCCACAATCTTGTTAACGAATTCGTAGCCTGGGCCACCTGCTTCCAGGGGTTCCAGTTCAATCCAGACATGTCCGTATTGACCTTTACCACCAGACTGGCGAACAAACTTCCCTTCGGCCTTAATAGCTTTACGAATGGTTTCTTTGTAAGCAACCTGTGGACGTCCTACGTTGGCCTGAACTTTAAATTCACGCAACAGACGATCTACAATAATTTCCAGGTGTAACTCACCCATACCAGCAATAATTGTCTGACCAGTTTCCTCATCGGTACGCACCTTAAAGGTGGGATCCTCTTCAGACAGTTTGCTTAAAGCCACACCCATTTTATCCTGATCCGCCTTAGTTTTAGGCTCGATGGCTACGTGAATAACTGGGTCAGGGAATTCCATGGACTCCAGAATAATTGTGTTTTTCTCATCACAGAGTGTATCTCCGGTAGTAGTATCTTTCAGACCAACTGCCGCAGCAATATCACCGGCATATACCTCAGGAATCTCTTCCCTGTGATTTGCATGCATCTGAAGAATACGACCAATCCGTTCTTTTTTACCCTTTGTGGAGTTGAAAACGTAGGAACCTGATTTTAAAGTCCCGGAATATACCCGGAAGTAACTGAGTTTGCCTACGTATGGATCAGTCATGATTTTAAAAGCCAGTGCCGCAAAGGGCTCTGCATCACTAGAGATCCTTTGGTCTTCAGCACCAGTATCAGGATTTATACCCTGAATCGCCGGAACATCAGTTGGAGCCGGCAAATAATCTACAATTGCATCCAACAGAGACTGAACACCTTTGTTTTTAAAAGAAGAACCACAAATTACCGGAGTGATTTTAACTGACAGAGTGGCTTTACGAATAGCCAGCTTGATTTCTTCTTCTGTCAGTTCTTCGCCTTCTAGGTACTTCATCATCAGTTCTTCATCAGATTCAGCCACTGCTTCCAGCATTTTTTCACGGTATTCTTCAACTTGCTCTACCATATCTGCTGGAATTTCAGCTTCTTCACTATTTGTGCCCAGGTCATCAATATACATGATGGCCTTCTTAGTTACCAGATCCACAATACCTTTAAAGCGATCTTCGCTACCAATAGGTAATTGAATCGCTATTGGGTTAGCGCCCAGACGATTTTTGATCATGTCCATGCCGTTAAAGAAATCGGCACCAACACGGTCCATTTTGTTGATATAGGCAAGTCTGGGTACACCGTACTTATCAGCCTGTCTCCAAACAGTCTCAGACTGGGGTTCTACCCCACCGACCGAACAAAATACAGCCACAGCACCGTCTAATACCCGTAGCGAACGTTCTACTTCAACAGTAAAATCCACGTGCCCGGGTGTATCTATAATATTTACACGGTGATCCTTCCATTGAGCCGTGGTTGCAGCAGAGGTAATGGTAATTCCACGTTCCTGCTCTTGAACCATCCAGTCCATGGTGGCTGCACCATCGTGAACTTCACCAATCTTGTGAACTCTCCCGGTGTAGAACAATATACGCTCAGTGGTAGTGGTTTTTCCGGCATCAATATGGGCCATAATGCCTATGTTGCGGGTTCTTTCCAATGGAAACTGTCGGGCCATAATGACTCCCCCTTACCACCTGTAGTGAGCAAATGCTTTGTTAGCCTCAGCCATTTTATGTGTATCTTCACGCTTCTTAACAGTTGCGCCAGTATTATTAGCTGCATCCATGATTTCTGCAGCCAGTTTTTCTGCCATAGACTTGCCACCACGCTTGCGGGTAAATAAAACCAGCCAGCGGATACCCAGAGTCTGACGACGATCTGCCCTTACCTCAACAGGAACCTGGTAGTTGGCACCACCAACACGGCGTGCTTTAACTTCCAGAACAGGCATCACATTTTTCATGGCAGTATCAAAAACCTCTAAAGGGCTTTTGCCTACTTTTTCTTGAATGATTTCAAAGGCATCATAAATAATCTTTTCAGCTACGCCACGCTTACCATCCAACATCATTTGGTTAACAAGTTTGGTAACAATCTTGCTCCCGTAGATAGGATCGGGAAGTACATCCCGTTTGGGGATTCCACCTCTTCTTGGCACTAATTTTCCCCCCTTTACACGATAATCTATATTGTTAATGATTAAGTAAACTTATTTTTTAGGCCGTTTAGCTCCATATTTGGAACGGCTGCGGTTGCGGTTTTGAACACCTGCAGAATCCAGTGCGCCACGAACAATATGGTAACGTACACCAGGTAAGTCCTTAACACGACCACCGCGAACAAGAACCACTGAGTGCTCTTGAAGGTTATGGCCAATGCCAGGAATATAAGATGTAACCTCAATGCCGTTTGTTAGGCGAACACGTGCCACTTTACGCAGGGCAGAGTTAGGCTTCTTTGGTGTTGTAGTATATACTCTGGTACAAACGCCTCTTTTTTGAGGACATTCTTTCAGAGCAGGGGCAGTTGATTTGTAAATAACCTGTTCACGACCCTTGCGAATGAGCTGGTTAATGGTAGGCATATCTCTCTACACCTCCTCTCGAAGTACTGCATATTAAGTCGAAATTTTTAATGCTCAGTAATAGCTGCTATGGCACAGCCCACTTCAATGTTGCAAGCTCTGCCTAATTCTTTCATAGTCTCAACCTTTATGACTGGTATGTTTTTAGAAGAACAAATCCGAAGGATGGGGTCTACCACGCGATGCTCTGCATCGGAAGCCCAATACACTTCCTTTGCCTGAGATTTTTCTACAGCCTTTAACGTCTGTTTTGCCCCTATTGTTTTCTTGCGGGCAGCCTTTAAAGGCTCCAAAGACATGGTATTCCCACCTCCAGTAATAAAACACTTACATATAATATCACTTACAATAATCCGTGTCAATAATTTGTATTTCGGGTTGTTATAGTCTTATTTTTCTAATATCAGGTCGAAAGGATCATCTGCATCATTGGAAAGAATGTTATAGTCTCTACCTCTATCGGGGAGCAATATGTCACTATCTTCTTCCTTTGGCTGCATCTTTTCTTCAAAGACATCAATGTTGCGATATCTCGACATGCCGGTTCCAGCCGGTACCAGTTTACCAATGATAACGTTCTCTTTCAGACCAAGCAGTGGATCCATCTTGCCTTTAATAGCTGCTTCAGTTAAGACCCGAGTGGTTTCTTGGAAAGAGGCTGCTGACAAGAAAGAATCTGTAGCTAAGGAGGCCTTAGTGATTCCCAATAATACAGGTTTAGCTACAGCAGGTTCTCCACCCTTTTCTATGGCCTTACGATTTTCCTCTTCAAATTCAAAAATATCGATTAGCCCACCGGGTAGTAAATCCGTATCCCCTGCTTCTTCTATCTTGACTTTCCTTAACATTTGGCGAATCATAACTTCAATATGTTTGTCGTTAATTTCTACACCCTGCAGTCTGTAAACCCTCTGTACTTCTTGCAGCAGGTAAATTTGAACACCTGCAGGTCCTTTGATCTTTAACAGGTCGTGTGGATTGACGGAGCCCTCTGTTAATTCATCGCCAGCATCTATACGCTGCCCCTCCTTTACTTTCAATCTGGCTCCAAAGGGAACAGCATAAACATTCTTTTCACCGTTGTCCTTGGTGATCTCAATTTCTCTTCTGCCTTTTACTTCTCTAATGGCTATGATGCCATCTTCCTCTGCCACAATGGCTTGACCTTTCGGTCGACGTGCTTCAAATAGTTCCTCAACCCTCGGCAAACCCTGGGTAATATCATCACCAGCTACACCACCAGTGTGGAAGGTACGCATTGTCAGCTGTGTACCAGGTTCACCAATGGACTGGGCAGCAATAATGCCCACTGCTTCACCGATATCAATTTTACCACCAGTTGCCAGGTTCTTACCATAACAGTGTTTACATACACCGTAGCGAGTTTTGCAGGTAATAACTGATCTGATTTTGAGCTTTTCGAAGCCCGCTTCTTCAACGGCCAGTGCCTGTTCAGCGGTAAGTACCCGATGATTATCCACATCTTCTTGGGAAATTATCACTTCACCTGTTTCGGGATGTACTACCATTTCCATAGGCACCCGACCTTCCAGGCGCTCATGCAGCTTTTCAATACCTTCGGTACCGTCTCTAATTTCTCTTACTTCAATCCCCTCGGTTGTACCGCAATCATCTTCACGCACAATAACATCCTGAGCCACGTCCACCAAGCGTCTGGTTAAGTAGCCTGAGTCCGCTGTACGCAGGGCTGTATCCGCGAGACCTTTCCGGGCACCGTGGGTGGAAATAAAATACTCTAATACGGTTAAGCCTTCACGGAAGTTCGCCTTAATGGGCAAGTCAATAATTCGACCTGATGGATCTGCCATTAACCCGCGCATGCCGGCCAGCTGACGAATCTGCTGAATATTACCCCGGGCACCAGAGGTTGCCATCATATATACGTTGTTAAATTTATCTAGGGTATTCATCAAGGCCTTGGTTACTTGGTCAGTGGCATCGTTCCAAATTCCAATTACTTTACGATAGCGTTCATCTTCGGTAATTAGACCCCGACGGAATTGCATTTCTATTTTGTTTACCTGTTCTTCCGACTTGGCCAAGATATTCTTTTTCTCTTCAGGAATGGTAATATCTGCCACACCAATAGTAATACCAGCCCTAGTTGAGTATTTATAGCCTAACTCTTTGATACCGTCTAGAAGTTCTGCGGTGTGTGCATTGCCTAGGAGACGATAACAATCTGCAACAATCTTACTAAGTGTCTTTTTATCACAGACTTTATTGATGTAACCCAACTCTTCGGGTATAACCTCATTAAAAATAATCCTACCAACAGTAGTTTGTAATCTTTCCCCATTCTGGCGACGCACAGTTATTTTGGCCTGTAAGGATACCTGTTTATTGTCATAGGCCAAGATGGCCTCCTGTTCATCCTTAAAGACCATACCCTCACCTAAATCACCGTCTCTGTCCATGGTTAGGTAATAGGAACCTAAAACCATGTCCTGGGTTGGGCTGGCCACTGGCTTACCATCTTTCGGGTTCAAGATGTTGTTAGCAGCCAACATTAGGAGTCTGGCTTCAGCTTGGGCCTCAGCAGATAGAGGTACGTGTACAGCCATTTGGTCACCGTCAAAGTCAGCATTGTAGGCAGTACATACCATAGGGTGAATCTTGATGGCACGACCTTCTACAAGTACTGGTTCGAAGGCTTGAATGCCTAAACGGTGCAGGGTTGGTGCACGGTTGAGCATAACTGGGTGTTCTTTAATAACCTCTTCTAGTACATCCCAAACTTCAGGACGCACCCGTTCAACCATACGTTTGGCACTCTTAATATTATGGGCATGACCATCGTTAACAAGTTTTT
This sequence comes from Desulfotomaculum defluvii, assembly GCF_054657375.1. Taxonomy (NCBI): domain Bacteria; kingdom Bacillati; phylum Bacillota; class Clostridia; order Eubacteriales; family Desulfotomaculaceae; genus Desulfotomaculum; species Desulfotomaculum defluvii. The sequence continues at coordinate 234,616 of NZ_BAAHYV010000001.1, forward strand.
TCATTACAAAGGGTTTAAAGAGCTCCAGGGCCATCTCTTTGGGTAAACCACATTGGTGCATCTTTAAGCGAGGCCCTACCACGATAACTGAACGACCGGAGTAGTCAACCCTTTTACCCAGCAGGTTCTGTCTGAAACGTCCTTGCTTACCCTTTAACATGTCTGAAAGGGATTTCAGGGGACGGTTGCCTGGTCCTGTAACAGGACGGCCGCGGCGACCGTTATCAATAAGGGCATCAACAGCTTCCTGCAGCATTCTCTTTTCGTTGCGAACAATAATATCTGGTGCACCTAGATCCAGTAATCGCTTCAGACGGTTATTGCGGTTAATTACCCGACGGTAAAGATCATTTAAATCTGAAGTTGCAAACCGTCCCCCATCCAACTGTACCATGGGTCTTAATTCCGGGGGAATAACTGGTACTACATCCATGATCATCCATTCAGGACGATTACCGGACTTTTTAAAGGCCTCTACAACTTCCAGTCGGCGTATGGCACGTATTTTGCGCTGACCTGATACTTCCTTCAGTTCCTGACGCAGTTCCCGGGCCAATTCTTCTAGGTTTATTTCCTCCAACAGGATTTTTATAGCTTCTGCCCCCATGCCTGCTTTGAAGGTGTTGGCAAACTTATCTCTGTATTCCCGATATTCAGTTTCTGTAAGCAGCTGTTTTTTCAACAGCGGTGTATCACCAGGTTCAATCACAATATAAGAAACAAAATACAAGACCTTTTCCAGCGCCCTGGGCGACATATCTAGCAACAAACCCATGCGACTGGGAATACCTTTGAAGTACCAAATGTGTGAAACCGGAGCAGCCAGTTCAATGTGTCCTAGCCTTTCACGTCGTACCTTAGAACGGGTTACTTCAACGCCACAGCGGTCGCAGACTACTCCTTTATAGCGAACACGCTTGTACTTTCCACAGTGACATTCCCAATCTCGAGTGGGACCAAAAATTCTTTCACAGAACAACCCATCTCTTTCCGGCTTTAATGTCCGATAGTTAATGGTTTCTGGTTTTTTTACCTCTCCACTGGACCACTGACGAATTTTATCTGGTGAGGCAAGACCAATACGTATGCTATCAAAGTTATTTAGTTCTAACAAAGGACCTACTCCCCCTTATAGCGGATTTGGTTGCAATGGTTTACATACCGCTCGTTTTAGTCCTCGTCATCCAAACTGAAGTCGTCTTCAGCTTCTTCCAGGAAAGTTTCATCGAAATCATCAGAATCCTCTTCGACTTCCTCTCCATCATCAACATTCTCTTTGGAAGAGCTCACCCGTCTTTCTTCGGGTAGTTCAATCCCCAGTTCTTTTGCGGTTTCTGTTATATCCTCTTCAATTTCCTTAATTTCAATTTCCTCTTCATCTTCGGAAAGCACCTTCACATCCAAGCCAAGGGATTGCAATTCCTTAATTAAAACTTTAAAGGACTCGGGAACACCTGGTTCTGGTACGTTCTCACCCTTCACAATGGCTTCATAGGTCTTGACCCGACCCACTACGTCATCTGACTTGACGGTAAGGATTTCTTGCAGAGTATAGGCTGCACCATAAGCTTCCAATGCCCACACTTCCATCTCACCGAAACGTTGTCCCCCAAACTGGGCTTTACCACCCAAGGGCTGTTGGGTAACCAAGGAGTAGGGACCTGTGGACCGGGCGTGAATTTTATCGTCCACTAAGTGGTGCAGTTTTATCATATAGATGTACCCTACTGTAACTCTGTTGTCAAAGGGTTCACCTGTTCTCCCATCATAGAGAACGGTTTTTCCGTCCTCGGGTAAACCAGAACGTTTTAGTGATTCCCAAATAGATTCCTCAGAAGCTCCGTTAAATACTGGGGTTGCCACATTAAACCCTAAAGTTCTAGCAGCCCAACCCAGGTGGGTTTCTAAAACCTGGCCAATGTTCATACGAGATGGCACACCAAGGGGATTTAACACTATTTGCACTGGGGTACCGTCTTCCATAAAGGGCATATCCTCTTCTGGTAAGATACGTGCTACGACCCCTTTGTTACCATGGCGTCCAGCCATTTTATCCCCTTCGGAAATCTTTCTCTTCTGGGCTATATAGACACGAACTAAATGATTTACTCCTGGTGGCAGTTCATCACCATTCTCACGGGAAAATACCTTGACATCAACAATCTTTCCAGCTTCTCCGTGAGGTACTCTGAGGGAGGTATCCCTAACCTCTCTAGCCTTTTCACCAAAAATAGCCCTAAGTAAACGCTCCTCAGCAGTCAGCTCTGTTTCACCTTTAGGTGTTACCTTGCCCACTAAGATATCACCAGGCCTAACCTCGGCCCCGACCCGAATGATACCCCTTTCGTCAAGGTCCTTTAAGATATCTTCCCCTACGTTTGGGATATCCCGGGTAATTTCTTCTGGCCCCAGTTTCGTATCCCTGGCATCACATTCATATTCTTCTATATGGATTGATGTAAAGAAATCTTCTTTTACTGCCTTTTCACTAATCAGAATAGCATCCTCATAGTTGTTACCTTCCCAGGTCATAAAGGCGACTAAAATATTTCTGCCCAATGCTAATTCGCCTTTTTCAGTGGCAGGACCGTCGGCAAGTATCTGTCCAGCTTCCACTCTTTCGCCTTTATTAACGATTGGCTTTTGGTTGATACAAGTACCTTGGTTAGAACGCGTAAACTTCAAAAGTTTATAAGTATCATTTATTCCTTCATCAGTCCGAACTACAACATCGTTTGCGGTGACTCTTACAATTTCGCCACCTCTTTCAGCAACTACACATACCCCGGAGTCCTTAGCAGCCCTGTGTTCGATACCAGTGCCTACCACTGGTGCTTGGCATCTCAGCAAGGGAACAGCCTGGCGTTGCATGTTTGCACCCATCAAAGCACGGTTAGCATCATCATGCTCTAGAAAGGGAATTAAAGAAGTAGCAACAGAAAACACCTGTTTAGGTGATACGTCCATAAAATCTATGCGATCCGTTGGTACCAGGATAGTATCATGACCCTTACGAGCATTTGCCCTCTCTTCGACAAAATAACCATTTTCGTCTAGGGGCGCGTTAGCCTGGGCTATGATATGGCCTTCTTCTTCATCTGCTGTTAAGTAAACTATTTCATCGGTAACGCGTTTGTTCTCCTTATCTACTTTACGGTAGGGTGCTTCCATGAACCCAAAACTATTTATTCTGGCATAAGTAGACAAAGATCCTATCAAGCCGATGTTTGGACCTTCTGGGGTCTCAATGGGACACATACGGCCATAGTGTGAATGGTGAACGTCACGCACTTCAAATCCTGCACGTTCCCTAGATAACCCCCCGGGGCCTAATGCTGATAGACGCCTCTTATGGGTTAGCTCAGCCAACGGGTTGGTTTGATCCATAAATTGAGACAGCTGACTGGAACCAAAGAACTCTTTAATGGAGGCTACAACCGGACGAATATTAATTAGGACTTGCGGTGTAATTACATCAACATCTTGAATGGTCATTCTTTCCCGCACAACCCGCTCCATACGGGACAAACCAATCCTGAATTGGTTTTGTAATAACTCCCCTACGGAACGTAACCGACGATTGCCTAAGTGGTCAATATCGTCAACAATCCCTTCACCCTTCATTAAGCCTAGAAGGTAACGGAAGGTGGCGATGATATCTTCCTTGGTTAATTCACGGATAAATGTCCGATCCACCGGAACTTCCTTGCTTAATAGGCGATCCCATTCCTTGGGGCCATCCTCTCCATTGGGATAACGATACAGAATACCATGCTTTAATTTCTTTTGCAGTTTGTAACGTCCGACATGGGCAAGGTCATATCGTTTAGGGTCAAAGAATAATGTATTTAATAGAGATCTTGCACTTTCTACGGTGGGTGGCTCTCCTGGTCTTAAACGTTTATAAATCTCAACTAGAGCCTCTTCTTCTGTGTCAGTATTGTCACGGGTTAAGGTCTCTTGTACAAATTTGTCATTTTCAAACAGTTCCATTATTAATGCATTGGAACCATAGCCTAAAGCACGAATCAAAACTGTTGCTGGAATCTTACGGGTGCGATCAATACGAACGAAAATATGATCATTGACATCTGTTTCAAACTCTAACCACGCTCCGCGGTTAGGAATCATAGTGGAAGTAAATAACCTTTTGCCGCTGGGGTCAATTTGATCAGCAAAGTACACCCCTGGAGAACGTACCAATTGGCTTACTATAACACGCTCCGCACCGTTAATAATAAAGGTACCCTTGGTAGTCATTAAAGGAAAATCCCCCATAAAGACTTCCTGTTCTTTAACTTCCCCAGTTTCCTTATTAATTAGGCGGACCTTTACTCTTAATGGGGCAGCAAAGGTTACATCGCGTTCCTTGCATTCTTCCACTAAGTATTTTGGTTCCCCCAGAGTGTAGTCCAAGAATTCCAGAATAAGATTTCCCGTAAAATCTTGAATGGGAGAGATGTCATGAAAAACTTCCCTTAGACCTTCCTGGAGAAACCATTCGTAAGAATTTCTCTGTACTTCGATAAGGTTGGGTAAATCCAGCACTTCTTGAAGCTTGCCGTAGTTCCACCTCACCCTGTTTCCTACTTTTTCCGGGTAAGCCATCGAACGCATCACACCCCTTAAATATTTAGCATAAACATAATGTAGCTATATAAAAACTTTGACTTTATTATCAAAGTGTTTAGAAAAACTTGGCCGACGTCATACCCTAATGGGCACGTATTTCACCTACCCTTTAGGGTATAGCGTCTGTTTTTGTTTGCCATTGGAAATCAGAAATTTGTTCGCTCTCCGATATAAAAACTACAGACAACGAAAAGCAAGGTCTTGCTTTTTTAACAATACCTCGCCTATGCATTATGATCCCTATCTATTTTATTTTGGCCCTTTATGCAGAAAAATATGCACAGTTTTTGCCACCTAATCTAAAAATTATAGAAGTAAACCATAGAATGACATTTTGTAATGTTAGCACAGGTAATTGTATTTGTCAAGTCGTTATTTATTTCATGTTGTCGCTTAATTAAATTTTATCTAGAAATAATCTTTTCCTTCAGCCTTCAGCTTTGCCTTGTGCCATGAGCCATTTGGTATTAAGCTTTTAGCTTTTAGCCTTTAGCCTTTAGTTTTTAGCTATCCTTCCTGCTAATGGCTATTAGCTAAAGACAAAAACACTGCCGGTAATGGCAGTGTTTTTGCATTCCTATTAGAAAGAGAATTTATAATATAATTATTTAACGTCAACAGCTGCGCCAGCTTCAACCAATTTAGCTTTGATAGCTTCAGCTTCTTCTTTGGCGATTTTCTCTTTAACAGGCTTTGGAGCACCATCAACCAATTCTTTAGCTTCTTTTAGGCCAAGACCAGTGATTTCGCGAACAACTTTAATAACGTTGATCTTCTTGTCACCAGCACTGGTCAGAATTACATCAAATTCTGTTTGCTCTTCTTCAGCAGCAGCACCACCAGCTGCAGGAGCAGCAGCAACAGCTACAGGAGCAGCAGCAGATACACCAAACTCTTCTTCAAAAGCTTTAACTAATTCAGCCAGTTCCAAAACGGTTAGGCCTTTTACAATTTCTAATACTTCAGCTACTTTAGACATAATAATAAGTAACCTCCTCAAGGTTTTAAAATATTTTTAAGCTACAATTATCTTAAGATACCTGACCTTCTTTTTGTTGACGCACCTGATCCAATACATAAACCAGATTACGCAGATTGGCGGCCAATACGCTTGCAAAGCCGTACATAGGTGCTTGCATACCACCCAACACTTTGGCCAGCAAAACTTCTCTGGATGGTAGGTCAGCCAATGCTTTAACACCATTAGCATCAATTACTTTTCCTTCCAGAATACCAGCTTTAATCTCAACCCCTTGCTTGATTTCCTTGGCAAAATCACTAAGAATTTTAGCTGGAGCTACAGGGTCTTCGATTCCAAAGGCAAACACGGTGGGGCCTTCAAGATAAGGATCTAGTCCTTCAATGCCAGCTTCTTTAGCCGCAATACCAGCAATAGTATTTTTAGCTACTTTCATTTCACTACCAGCATTACGCAGGCGAGCACGTAGATCAGTAATTTTAGCTACTGGCACGCCACTAAAATCTGCCAAGATAGTTACCTGAGAGTTGGACATTTTTTCTTTAACCTGTTCTAACATCACTGCTTTTTGAGCTTTTGTACTCGGCAAGAGATACACCCCCTTCCGATTGATTTATTGAAAAACAAATGCGGGGATTTGGCATAGACACACACCGAAATCCCCGCAATACTTTATAAGTTTGCAGACAAGAACCCGGTCTCGGTTGGCGACATGTTTCATTAAGTCCCTAAGGACACCAACTGTCTACGACTGGAAAACCTTTTCAGTTGTAGGTACCGGGTATGTTACTAAAGTTTATTCGGGTTAATTCTAACGCCAGGTCCCATGGTTGAAGAAACTGTAATTGTTTTCATGTACTGACCCTTTGCAGAAGCCGGTTTAATACGCACTAAGGTATCGGCCAAGGTTTTAAAGTTTTCAACCAACTTTTGAGCATCAAAGGATGCTTTACCAATTGGCGCATGAATGATACCAATTTTATCAGTACGATAGGTAATCTTACCACCCTTGGCATCTTTAACAGCGTCACCCACTTCAAAGGTAACAGTACCAGTTTTGGGGTTAGGCATCAAGCCACGGGGACCCAATATACGTCCCAGACGACCAACAGTACCCATCATATCAGGAGTGGCAATAGCCACATCAAACCCAAGCCATCCGCCTTGGATTTTTTCCAATAAATCTTCAGCACCAACAAAATCTGCACCAGCTGCTTCAGCCTCTTTAGCCTTATCACCCTTAGCAAAAACCAATACTGTTTTAGTTTTACCAGTACCATGGGGTAAAACTACAGCACCCCTTAGTTGCTGGTCAGCGTGACGGGGGTCAACACCCAGGCGAAAAGCAACTTCTACAGTTTCATCAAACTTTGCCTTGGCAGTCTTTTTAACCAATTCAATGGCTTCAAGGGGCTCGTAAAGAGTATTTTTATCAAACTCTTTTTTAAGATCTTGAAGTCTTTTGCCTTCTTTCGGCATGAAAATTACCTCCTTTGTGGTACTAGCGGACTACATCCTCCCACCGGATGAAGTTATCCTTCTACAATTTCAATGCCCATACTACGGGCAGTTCCTTCTACCATACGCATAGCAGCTTCTACACTGGCAGCGTTTAGATCAGGCATCTTTAATTCGGCAATTTCTCTAACCTTAGAACGGTCAAGCTTGCCCACTTTCTTTTTGTTAGGTTCACCAGAAGCGGTCTCAATACCTAAAGCCTTCTTCAGCAATACTGCCGCAGGAGGAGTTTTAGTAATAAAGGTAAAGGACCGGTCTTCATATACAGTAATTTCAACCGGGATAATCAAGCCTGCCTGAGCAGCAGTTACTTCGTTATATTGTTTAACAAACCCCATAATATTAACCCCATGTTGACCTAAAGCAGGTCCTACCGGGGGTGCTGGGGTAGCTTTACCGGCCGGAATTTGCAATTTAATAATGGCAGCTACCTTTTTAGCCATTTCCAGTCCACCTCCTTACAACCTATTTCTTATTCTAATTTCTCAATCTGTGTAAAATCGAGTTCGATGGGAGTTTCACGTCCAAACATGGATACCATAACTTTAACTTTACCCTTGTCGGGGTAAATCTCTTCTATCACACCAACAAAATTCTCAAAGGGACCATCGGTTACCTTGACGTTTTCGCCAAGGCTTAAATCTATCTTGGCCTTTGGTTCCTCCATGCCCATCTGTTTAATGATAGCCTTAGCTTCATCCTCATTTAAAGGAATGGGTTTGGAACCACTGCCAACAAAGCCAGTAACACCAGGAGTGTTGCGAACAACATACCAGGAGTCATCGGTCATAATCATTTCTACCAGCACATAGCCTGGGAATACCTTTTTCTTCGAGAGTTTTTTCTTGCCATTTTTAATTTCAACTTCATCTTCCATGGGTACTAGAATACGAAAGATCTTGTCTTCCATATTCATTGATTCTATTCGCCTCTCCAAGTTAGCCTTAACCTTATTCTCATACCCGGAGTAAGTATGCACAACATACCACTGTTTACTCATTAACAGAAGGAACCCCTTTCCTCTGGGGTTCCCCACCCCCTCGCTTGACATTTAGGATATTATGGCCGAAACGCCTAAGCTGAGAAGCGAATCCAGCACCCAAATAACCACGGCAACCACAGCCACAGAAGCAAGTACTACACCAGTATACGTTATAACTTCCTTACGGGTGGGCCAGTGTACCTTTTTAAGTTCATTCTGAACCCCACGCAAATATTTGCTTACGCTGCCAGCCCGATCCGAAACTGAAGGCTTTTGTGCCTTAGACGGCTCTTTTTTTGCCACAGACTTTGCAGTATCCTTCGGGACCGCATCCTTTTTATTCTCAGCCCCGCTGGCTTCTTTGGTTGCCGTTGTTTCCTTGGCAGCGCTTGCCTTTTTATGATCCTTCTTTTGCACAGCCATCGAAAAACGCCACATCCTTAGTTTTTTGTTTTCACCAGTAGCGCCTTGAATAAAACCCCATTATGTAATGCGGTAATACAACTCTTGGGGCTAAAGTTGGCTCTAACTACTTGGTTTCTTTGTGTACGGTGTGTGTGTTACACCACTTGCAATATTTCTTCAGTTCAATCCGGTTAGGATCGTTCTTTTTATTCTTGTCAGTGGTGTAGTTGCGCCGTTTACATTCGGTGCAAGCCAGAGTTACGCCTACTCGCACTGTTGCCACCTCCCTAAAACGAAAAAAGACTTGGACCGATATTGTCTAGTATTATCTAGTAATATACGTGTCTAGTAATATACCTTAACAAATTTAACATAAGTGTTGTTGGATGTCAATAGTTATCCCGTGGCAATAAGCCACATTAGTATTCTGTCTCACTTGCTGGATTTATATACCACTTTGTCATTAGCCTTTAGCTTTTAGCTTTTAGTTGATAGCTGTTAGTATAGCATACTTAATGGCCATGGGCTTGGATGGGCCGCCCTCTGGTCGCCCGTTCCCCAGTTGCTCCATAGTTTTAAAATAGCCCAATCGTTCGACGGTCCAGGCACTTGCTCGCTTGTAAGGTCATTTTAGTTTGAAGTACTTTGCTACGGTAAGAGCCAGGCACCTGGGTTGTCTAAGGCCATCAAGATGACTTAAAAATCTTTTAGCTAACAGCCAATAGCTAAGAGCTAATGGCTAAAGCGGGGGAGTAGGATAACCCACTCCCCTTTAAAAGCTTTTTGTATTAACTTCTAATACCAGTTACAACGCCAGCACCTACGGTACGACCGCCCTCGCGGATAGCGAAGCGCAGACCTTCTTCAATGGCGATGGGTGTAATCAGATCTACATCTACTTTAATGTTGTCACCAGGCATTACCATTTCTACACCTTCGGGCAGTTGTACGATACCGGTAACGTCAGTGGTGCGGAAGTAAAACTGAGGACGATAGCCGTTGAAGAAAGGAGTATGACGGCCGCCTTCTTCTTTGGTCAGTACGTATACTTCAGCACTGTATTTGGTGTGGGGGTTAATGCTGCCGGGTTTAGCTAATACTTGACCACGCTCAATTTCCTTACGATCTACACCACGCAGCAGAGCACCAATGTTGTCTCCAGCCTGAGCAAAGTCCAGCAGCTTGCGGAACATTTCTACACCAGTTACAACAGTCTTACGAGGTTTCTCGTTCAGACCTACGATTTCAACTTCGTCTTGTACTTTTACTTGACCACGCTCTACACGACCGGTAGCAACGGTACCGCGACCAGTAATGGAGAACACGTCTTCTACGGGCATCAAGAACGGCTTATCTACAGCACGCTCAGGAGTAGGAATGTAAGCATCTACATTGTCCATTAACTCCCATACCTTGCCACACCATTCGCATTCACGCTTACCACAGCCACATTCCAGTGCTTTCAGACCGGAACCTGCTACAATGGGGGTGTCATCGCCAGGGAATTCATAGGAGCTCAGCAGTTCGCGAACTTCCATATCTACCAGTTCGAGCAGTTCAGCATCATCAACCATGTCGGCTTTGTTCAAGAATACTACGATGTAAGGAACACCAACCTGACGGGAGAGCAGAATGTGCTCACGGGTTTGGGGCATTGGGCCGTCAGCAGCGGATACAACCAAAATAGCTCCGTCCATTTGAGCAGCACCAGTGATCATATTTTTAACATAGTCAGCGTGACCAGGGCAGTCAACGTGTGCGTAGTGACGATTTGCAGTTTCATATTCTACGTGTGCAGTGTTAATAGTAATACCGCGTTCACGTTCTTCAGGAGCGTTATCAATTTCATCGTAACGTTTTACAGCAGCACCACCGGAAGTAGACAGTACCACGGTGATAGCAGCAGTCAGAGTGGTTTTACCATGGTCAACGTGACCAATGGTTCCGATGTTTACGTGGGGTTTAGTACGTTCATATTTTGCCTTAGCCATGCTTAAATTCTCCTCCTCCATTGTTCGGGATTTAGCAGAGATTCTTCCATCTCTAAAGTTATTTCCAAAATTATGCTCTTTTTATACCTTTCATATATATAACCCTATGTAAGCCATTTGCTATTTTCGATAATAATCGCAAAAATCCTTCTTTTTCTTATTAGAAAAAACTTAGCCAGCAATGCGACAGCGGGGACGGTTCTCGCTGTCGCATTGCTGGCTAAGTTTGCGCTTGAGTTGCATAATTTTGCGACAGGGAGAACCGTCCCCGCTGTCGCAAAATCAAAATAAAGAAGCCAGTCCATAGGACTGGCTTCTCTTGGTAGCGGTGACTGGATTTGAACCAGTGACACCACGGGTATGAACCGTGTGCTCTGACCATCTGAGCTACACCGCCATATTCTTTTGGAGCTGCTAACCGGGATTGAACCGGTGACCTTATCCTTACCAAGGATACGCTCTACCTACTGAGCTATAGCAGCATGTTGGTTGCGGGAGGAGGACTTGAACCTCCGACCTTCGGGTTATGAGCCCGACGAGCTACCAACTGCTCTATCCCGCGTCAGCATTAAACAGTTTACCACAATTAAATCACATACACAAGACTCAATTAGTAGGTATATGGTGGAGGGAGAAGGATTCGAACCTTCGAAGTCGTCTGACGGCAGATTTACAGTCTGCTCCCTTTGGCCGCTCGGGAACCCCTCCAAATTTTTAACTGGAGCCGACGATGGGACTCGAACCCGCAACCTGCTGATTACAAGTCAGCTGCTCTACCAATTGAGCTACGCCGGCACCGAACATTGATTATGATAACAGATGTACTTGGACATGTCAACACTTTATGAGATGTAATCGTTGGAAATATTAGATGTTTTTAACTATATTTTTTTTGGATTAAATAAAGGTATATTGGATATCGTGTAGAATTTTATCAACATTAGATAGATCAGTTAACTAGTTAAAGATCACGTTTCTCCAGATACCTCTCGAGTTTGCGTTTAACCCTTTGGAGTGCGTTATCGATAGACTTAACATGACGATTTAAATCCTCAGCAATCTCTTGGTAGGACTTCCCCTCGAGATATGACATGAGTACTTTCCACTCAAGAGAACTTAATATTTCTCCCATTTTCTCTTCAATGTCGTCGAATTCTTCCCTGCTGATAATTAGTTCTTCAGGGTCGGTGATTTTAGATCCAGATATCACATCAAGAAGTGTACGATCTGAATCCTCATCGTAAATAGGTTTGTTTAGAGAAACATAAGAATTCAATGGGATATGTTTTTGTCTGGTGGCAGTCTTAATGGCGGTAATAATCTGCCTAGTAATACATAATTCTGCAAAGGCACGAAATGATGATAGCTTGTCCATTCTAAAATCACGGATTGCTTTATAAAGCCCGATCATGCCTTCCTGAATAATGTCTTCCCTATCTGCACCGATAAGGAAATATGAGCGAGCTTTTGCACGCACAAAGTTTTTATATTTGTTAATTAAGAACTCCAGCGCCGCGTCATCACCTTCACGCGCAAACTCAACGACATCTTCATCTACCATTATATGATATCCGCCGGAAGTTTCTCTTTGTGCATTATGATTCAAAACTATCGCCCCCGTCTTCTCATCTTAGGAAAGCACCAAAACAGAAAAAAGCAATCAGAAAAGCCCTGCAAAACGAAAACCTGGGGTCTGATTTACAAGTCCTCATAATTAGTTAGTTAGCCTTCTTTAGTTACATGACTAATTATAGCTTATCCTAAAAAGAATCGTCAAGGTAAAATAAATCCAATAGGCACGGACTTTAGTTCTTTCTACGACGCCATTTTTCCAACATTAACCTAATATCTGCCGGGAGCTTGTCTGCCAAATACCCCTCGGTAGGATTAACTTTGTTAAATTTCTCTTGCCTCTGTTTATTTACCTTTTTTACCTGACTTCTGAATTCCTTAGGTGTTACTCTATAGGCACCTCGGCCAAAAATAATTTTTTGCTCATCCCAATCAGAGGTAACTACATACACATTTCCTTGTTTACCTAGGTCACCCACGATTCTCTCGATTAATGAATCTGCAGTTTCCCCTTCCATGGTATAATACACCTCTATACCATGGACTATTTCGTGGTGCTCAACTCCACTCTTAACCAAATGAGCGGCAAAAACCACTGTAACTGAACTACCCTCATATCCGGCAAAATTAGCAAGTGAATTAATCAATTGGTCTCGGCAATGATCTAAGCCATTTTCAAGCATCTTCTCAAATTCCGGCCAGGCGTAAATAACGTTATATCCGTCCACCAGAGAAAATTCTCGCATGGACTAATCTACCCTCTCTGGCGTACCACCTCATATATAAGTAATGCGGCTGCCACAGATGCGTTTAGTGATCCAACACGACCAACCATCGGCAAACGAACTAATATATCGCATCGTTCCTTTATTAACCTGCCCAGCCCTTTGCCCTCTCCCCCGATAACTAAAAGCAGCGGCCCAGTTAGTTTTGTTTCCCAATATGTCTCCGACCCATCCATATCTGCCCCAACAACCCAAAGTCCTTCATCTTTTAACTGTCGGATTGTTCGATCTAGATTAGTAACCCTAGCCACTGGAACATATTCTACCGCACCTGCAGAGGCCTTTGCCACTGTAGCTGTCAAGGGTACGGATCTTCTCTGAGGTATAATAACCCCATGGGCCCCCGCCGCATCAGCAGTTCTAATAATAGCTCCAAGATTATGTGGGTCATTTATTTCGTCAAGCATAATGATAAAAGGATCTTCACCCTTAGCTCTGGCCATTGCTAATATTTCATCTAAATCTACATATTCCTTGGCCGCGGTATAAGCAACCACTCCCTGGTGTGGCACGCCTGAATTCATTTTGTCCAGATGTTCCCTATCCACCAGTTGTATGGGAACATTATTCTCTTTTGCTAATCTTACAATCTCTGCCAGAGGACCGTTGCCGGCTCCCTTTGTCATAACTATTTTATTAATGGGTCGCCCTGCACGTAGAGCCTCCCTTACTGGGTTCCTGCCGGCAATGATTTCACTCATGCTAACGCCTCCACTGTTTCTGGATATAAGCTTCTTATTCAATCATGCTCTTGAGCCAAAAGGTCACGGCTAGTCCACCTAATGCAGCAACCATCCCTAATATAAGTAGTATTTTCTTACGGGTTACTACACCAATAACACCTAAAATCATAGCAACGCCCCAAAGGGTAAGGATAATAAAAGGACTCTTCATTAAATTCACGCTCCCTATTAATCTACCCCATACCTTTTACGGATTTCTGTTCTCTTGCCACAACTTAGTTTCCCTTCTGGACATGGCCCGACAAGGCATTCAGGACCAGCATCTGCAAATAGTAGCGGTGCCACTTCCTTAACTAGGCTAAGCATTTCTTCTGCCAGTTTCCGGATCTCCCACTGTGCCCTTTGGCAACAGCGAAGATTAAAAAAGTGTCTCAGTTCTCGAGCATTCATGGTGACAAAAATCTTTGTCTCAGCAGCATTGGGTAACACGAATCGAGCGTCTTCATAGGCACCTCGGCCACCACCCAACTTTTGAACCCAGCCATCATACCACGTTTGAATTTGGGTCATCTGCTCTTCAAACTCTGTTACGGCCTCTGGTCCTAAGGCCAAAATAGTTTCTGGAACAACAAAATCGAAGGTTCCTTGATTGTTTAGCGATCTAGTTTCACCTACATACCGTTGCGATTGCACACTGAAGCTTGCAATTCTATGCCTCGTTATCTGGGCTAAAAGACTCCGGGAAACACCCTCAATGCCAAAGGTAAAGCTAACGTGTTCGATGGTGCTGTAATGACCCATTTCCATCAGTTTTTTTATAAAAGACCGTTGGTCTGTCTCAGATACATCCTCCACTAGACCATCAATATTAGACGGAGAATAGCACAATCTAGCCGCCATGGCCACAACCTTTTCTGGATTGGGGGTATGCTCCAACAAACGTACTTTTAATGATACTTTACCCACTTATCTTCTCTCCCAAAAGTGAATTCTTTGGTACGGCACTTATTCTTTATGAAAATGTTAGAAAAAAAGTATAACTGTTATATTTAATTTAGTTCAATGGCGTTTATGGCAAGGTTAATAACCTCAAGCATTCTATCAGTATTACCCTGCAGATAAAGGTAACCAATCAGAGCCTCTAGGGCAGTGGCATGCCGATATTCCATAATATCGGCATTTTTAGGCAGAGTAGCTGACTTAGCATTTCTACCCCTTCTGACCACTGCAATCTCCTCCTCGGTTAAGTTCCCCTCCAATGCGAATAGTGCCTTAGCTTGGGAACCTGCCCGTACATAGCGAACAGCTTTTTTGTGAAGTTGATTGACTTTCACTGCCCCCTGACTTAGCAAATACTGACGAACAGCCAGTTCATATACGCTATCCCCAATATAAGCCAAGGCCAGACTGGGTAGTTGTACCGGATTTATTTTTTGACATTCTAAACATAGTTCTTTAAACAAATTTACCCCTGCTTTTTCCATCTAACTCCCTGGGGAGTATCTTCAAGTACTATCCCTAGCTCCTTCAAGCCATCTCGGATTGCATCAGCTGTAGACCAATCTTTTTTGGTTCGTGCTTCTTGTCTTATTTTTATGATAAGCTGAACCAACCCTTCTGTTAAGGCATTGTCGTTATTGTTCACTTCAAGAATAAGTCTGCCTGTCAATTTATCTTCTTTTAATATACCCAATACACTATTAAATTCTTTGATTAAATTGTGTGCTTGATCTAAAAATCCTTTGGCTTCGGGTGTTACTTTCCCATTGAGTTTGCCTATGTAGATGTTAACCTCCTTTGCTAAATCAAAGAGAACTGAAATGGCTAAGGCAGTATTAAAATCATCATCCATGGCTTTCTCAAATTCCAGTTTAAGTGCCTGAATTTTTTCTGCAAAATCTTCTATAGGCGTTGTTGAATTGGTAGCTTCATCAACTGGAAGATCCATAACCTCATAAAGCAGACGTATGGCTGTTTTAATACGTTCTAAACCTTTGCCAGACATGACCAGCTTTTCATCGTCAAAATCCAAAGGACTGCGATAATGGGTAGAAAGAAGATACCATCTTACCACATCGGCAGGGAACTTATCTAATATTTCTCTAACCAAAAAGAAATTGCCCAAGGATTTAGACATCTTTTCCTGATTCACAGTAATAAACCCATTATGCATCCAATACCTGGCAAAGGGCTGCTGGGAAGCTGCTTCAGATTGAGCAATTTCGTTCTCATGGTGGGGAAAAATTAAATCAAAGCCCCCGCCGTGGATATCAAAGCCATTTCCCAGGTATTTTTCCGCCATGGCTGAGCATTCAATATGCCAGCCTGGGCGTCCCAGTCCCCAGGGACTATCCCAGCTGGGTTCACCTGGTTTGGCAGCCTTCCAAAGTGCAAAGTCCATAGGATCTTTCTTTCGCAGGTCCACTTCTACCCTAGCACCTGCCTGCATATCCTCCAAGCTTCGGCCGGATAATTTACCATAACCTTCAAAGCTCCGAACAGCAAAATAGACATCCCCATCTACACTATAGGCATGGCCTTGTTTTTCAATACGTTTAATTAGGTCAATGATTTCATTGATGTGTTCTGATACCTTTGGGTGTGTATTTGCTCGCAAAACATTTAAGGCATCGGCATCCACAAAAAATTCTCTCACATATTTCTCTGCTAAATCCAGTGGATTCATTTTCTCTTCATGGGCACGGTTAATAATTTTATCATCTACATCGGTAAAATTTTGCACATAATTAACGTTAAAGCCTTTATAAATAAAATATCTTCTAACCGTATCAAAGAATACCAGCGGACGAGCATTTCCAAGGTGAATAAAGTTATAGGTGGTCGGCCCACAAACATACATGCTAACTTGCCCCTTCTCCCTTGGGACAAATTCTTCCTTGGTCCGGGTCAGTGTATTATAAACTTGCATCCGATCCTTAGCTCCCTCCGATTATTTTTCTACTTTACAGCATTCTTGCTCTAGTTTTTTAAATTTATTTTCTAATCGCTCAATATCCGATTGCATTTGACCTAATAAATCGGCAATTGGGTCTGGTAATTGATCATGCCGCAAATCAGGTACATAATTATCATCAATCTTTTGACCATCAAGAATCACAATACGTCCAGGTACCCCCACCACCGTACAATTAGAGGGTACAGGTTTTAGTACTACAGAGCCTGCACCGATTTTTACATTGTTTCCTACGGTGAAGGATCCTAATACCCTGGCACCAGAACTAATAACCACATTATTACCAATGGTAGGGTGACGTTTACCTTTCTCTTTCCCTGTTCCACCCAGGGTTACTCCTTGATAAATGGTAACATTGTCCCCTATTTCTGCAGTTTCTCCTATGACTACACCGGAACCATGATCAATAAAAAGCCCTTCACCAATCTTAGCCCCAGGGTGAATTTCTATGCCTGTAATAAATCTTGATAATTGTGATAAAACTCTTGCTACAACAAAAAAATTTTTCTTATATAATGCATGGGCAACCCGATGGAGTAAAATGGCATGCAGGCCGGGGTAACAAAGTATTACCTCAATAATACTTTTGGCTGCAGGGTCACGTTCAAATACTGCATTGATTTCTTTCTTTATCCGGCCAAACAAAGCAAATCCTCCTTAAAATCTTTTTGCCTAAATCCTTCTGTTTATGTTTCAAGTTCTCTACCTCTACCTTAAAGCCGCTTCTAACCTTGCTAGAGTTTTGGCTTTGCCAATAACAGGAATAATCTGATGGAGTTCTGGGCCGTGGGTGCGTCCTGTGATCGCCACGCGCAATGGCTGGAAGATAAATTTTCCCTTAAGTCCACTCTGCTTGCCAACGGCTTTTATTATTGCCTTGACGGATTCTTCAGTTAGGTCCTCAGCCGCAGTAAATAACTCAAGGGCAGTTTTCATTACCACCGGCATTTGCTCCCAAGCTTTGACCTGTTTTGCATCTTCTTCTAAAACCTCTATGCTATCACAGAAGAAAACATCTACGTGTTGAGTAATTTCCTGCATATAGGAAATGTAGTTTCTAGCAATGGCAACAACCTTTTCCAACCAGATAATATCTTCTTGACTAAGATTTTCCCCTAAATAGCCGGCTTCCCGTAGGAAGGGAATAGCTAACTTTGTAAGTCTATCAACGGGAGCCTGGCGAATATAATGACCGTTTAACCAGTTAAGTTTATCAATATCAAAGACAGCGGGGTTTTTAGCCACCCGGTCTAGGATAAATTGTTCTTTAATTTGTTCTAAGGTAAAAATTTCTTCTTCGCCACCAGGAGACCAACCCAACAAGGCCAAGAAATTTACCAAGGCTTCTGGCAGATAGCCTAAGTTCTGGTACTGTTCAATGGAAGTGGCACCATGTCGTTTACTCATTTTACTGCGGTCTTTACCAAGAATTAAGGAAATATGTGCAAAATCCGGCTTTTGCCAACCCAAAGCATCATAAATTAGGATTTGTCTGGGGGTATTGGAGAGGTGTTCCTCCGCCCTAACCACATGGGTAATATTCATATCATGGTCATCAACAACAACAGCAAAGTTGTAGGTAGGGATGTTGTCAGACTTCATAATAATAAAGTCCCCGATGCCGTTACTCTCGAATTCAACTTGACCCCGAACATAATCATTAATGGTTATTATTTTGTCCTCTGGAACTTTAAACCTAAGTACCGGCTTCCGCCCTTCGGCCTCAAATTTCGCTCTATCTTCAGGGCATAAATTGCGGCACCTTCCTAAATAGCGAGGCAGCTCGCCCTTCTCCATTAGGGCTTCCCTCTCGGCTGCCAATTCTTCTTCGCTGCAGTAACAGTAATAAGCATGACCTGTTTCGAGAAGCTCTTTAGCAAGTCTCCTGTAAACATCTAAACGTTCAGTTTGACGATAGGGCCCATTAGGTCCCCCTACTTCAATTCCTTCGTCCCAATCGATACCTAACCAACGTAAGGCATTTAGTATATTTTGCTCAGACTCTCTGGAAGACCTCTCCAGGTCGGTATCTTCAATCCGAACCAAAAATTGACCTCCGTGATGACGGGCATAAAGCCAGTTGAAAAGTGCAGATCTAGCACCCCCAATATGTAAAGGCCCCGTTGGACTCGGGGCAAACCTTACTCTAACAGACAAAGAGACTTCCCCCTTTTAATTATATGATTTTAAATTAGTTGATCTCTAGATGGATATTATATCACCTTTACGTAAAGGCACACAACTTTTTGCAACATTACTATTTTTTGTCGATAATCTTTGGGAACATATTTACTATTTAATCATAAGATTTAATAAGAAAGCTTGTGATTTTTTTTTCAATTCTTGGAAGGGTTTTGTTAAGCAATGGCGAAAATGAATTTGAGTTTATTTGTTATTTTTAGGAGGTATTTATTAACTATGACAACTCCTAGGCTTTCTGACTTAATTGATGAATATAACGAAATTAAAGGCCACATAAGTTTTCGTCCAGATTATAAAAAATTAATCGATAGGAATATTGAAAGAGTTATATTCTGTGAGAAAACCATTGGCACATCTCATTTCTCACTTATTCGCAACGAAGACTTTGAGATTATTTTCACTCACCAGGTAGGTAAAAAAACCCACCAAGCCAGACTTGATTTAAACAATTTTGATCCAGTTGGCCATTTGGATCTACTTCTGGATTGGTGTCCAGACTATTGTGAACTTCGTTGGGATTACTCCAATAACTGTTGCACAGGTTAATAATTTTCATAATTAACTATGAGTTACGGTAAAACACCGGTAAAAATAAGCCGCCCATGGGCCATGAGCTTAAAGACCCCTAAGTAAAACGCCCATGGTTCATGGCTCATGGCCCCCTAACTAGGATTCTATAGCTAATGGCAATAATTTGACCCCTCCGAAAAAGAATCGGAAGGGTCCTGTTGTTATTTGTTTTGTGTCTTGGCCCAGGAGTCTTTTAAGGAGACAATGCGATTAAATACCTTTAGCTGATCATTTGAATCGGGGTCCACACTAAAATAGCCTTGCCTGATAAATTGATAGCCACTCCCCGGTTTAGCACTGGCTAGACTGGGTTCCACAAAGGCAGATGCCAACACTTCCAATGACATGGGGTTTATATTTTGTTTGAAGTCTGCATCTTTTTCATCTTCGGGGTTTGCTTTGGTAAATAAGTGATCATAAAGTCGAACTTCTGACTTAATCGCATGATCCGCAGATACCCAATGTAGAGTACCCTTTACCTTACGAACCTCATTGCTGGTTCCACTTTTTGTATCAGGGTCATAGGTACAGTGAATTTCAATAATCTCTCCTGTTTGTTCATCCTTTACTACCCGTTCACACTTGATAATATAGGCGTATTTCAAACGAACTTCTTTCCCCGGCGTTAATCGAAAGTACTTTTTCGGAGGGTTTTCCATAAAATCTTCCTGTTCAATGTAAACCACCCGAGCAAAGGGGATTTTCCGACTACCAAGTTCAGGATTATCCGGATGGTATTCTGCTTCCAACCATTCTACTTGTCCTTCTGGGTAGTTATCAATAATTAATTTAATGGGGCGAAGTACACCCATCACACGGGCTGCCTTATGGTTTAAATCCTCACGGATACAGTGCTCAAGCAATGCAATATCAACTGTACTTACAGCCTTGGCAACTCCAATACGTTCGCAAAAATCCCTTATGGCCTCTGGCGTATACCCCCGCCGACGCAGGCCTGATATGGTCGGCATCCTTGGATCGTCCCAGCCATTAACATATCCTTCCTCCACCAATTGTCTAAGTTTCCTTTTACTCATGACGGTATTGCTGAGATTCAACCGAGCAAACTCTATTTGCTGGGGTATTGACTTAAGATTAACGAGGGTATTAACATTCTCTACAATCCAGTTATAGAGGGGACGATGATCCTCAAATTCACAGGTGCAAATGGAATGAGTAATACCTTCCATGGCATCCGAAAGGGGGTGTGCATAGTCATACATTGGGTAGATACACCATTTGTCCCCGGTACGGTGATGTTTTGATTTTTGAATGCGGTACAGAACAGGATCACGCATGTTGATATTGGCTGAGGACATATCTATTTTTGCCCGTAATACCCGGGAACCATCTGAAAATTCTCCTGCCTTCATTTGCTGGAAAAGTTCCAAATTTTCCTCAACCGACCGATTTCTGTGGGGGCTATCTTTCCCTGGTTGAGTTAACGTTCCCCGGTATTCTCTGATTTCATCAGCACTCAGGTCATCTACATAGGCTTTGCCGGCTTTGATTAACTGGACAGCAAAATAATATAGTTGATCAAAGTAATCGGACGCGTAAAACATTCGATCATCCCAGTGGAAACCCAGCCATTTTACATCTTCCTGAATAGAATCTACATATTCAACATCTTCTTTGCTTGGATTGGTATCGTCGAACCTTAAATTACATAATCCATTGTATTCTTGAGCAATACCAAAATTCAAGCATATGGACTTAGCATGTCCAATATGAAGATATCCATTTGGCTCAGGGGGAAATCGAGTATGTACCTTTCTTTTGTTTTTGCCCTCATCTATGTCTTTATCTATAATATCGTGGATAAAACTAGTCAATTTATTATTCATTCTTCATGACTCCCTCTTAGAATTTTTAGAAAAACACGTCATAAAGTGTCTATTTTTCCACATGTTGTCCAAAAATCCTCTTTCTTATTACTAAATGACGTTCATTGTCAAAAACTATATAAGGTAAAAGCAATCTTGCCTTTAACATTAGTTTTTCCCTTCTTGGGAGAGGGCCTTGTGCCATGGGTCCTGGGCTTCTTATCCATGTTTTGCTTCGGGGTCTTTAGCTCATGGCCCATGGCACAGGGCCCATGGCCAGCAATATTCTAAGTACTCGCGCTCAAGATCCCTAACCATTAGTTTTTTTAACTCTTTTTTCGGATAGTACAAACAGCATAGGCCCCAATGCCTTCGCCGCGCCCCGCAAAGCCAAGGCGTTCAGTGGTAGTTGCTTTAATATTTATACAGTTTGCATTGGTCCTAAGCACTTGAATAATATTCTCTCTCATAGCTTGAATATAAGGTGCTAATTTAGGAGCCTGAGCCACAATTACAGCATCAATATTGTTAACAAAGTACCCCTTTGAAGACAGTTTTTCACGAACCTCCTCTAAGAGGGTAAGGCTAGATATTCCTTTATAACGTGGATCACTATCTGGAAAGTGTTGACCGATATCCCCTAGGGCAACGGCACCCAGTAATGCGTCCATAACGGCATGAATTAAAACATCTGCATCTGAATGGCCTAAAAGCCCTAATTCATAAGGTATAACAACTCCTCCCAGTATCAATTGACGCTCTGGTACTAGCTTATGTACATCATAACCAATACCCATTCGCACCCTAACGATTCCTCCTTCTCAGAAAAGCTTCAGCCAAAACCATATCTTCAGGTGTGGTAATTTTAATATTCTCATAAGTACCCTGTACCAGTTTAACTGGTTTACCTAAGGCTTCTACCAAAGCACAATCATCAGTAGCATAAATACCTTTCTCGTGGGCAGTTTGATGTGCCTCTAAGATAATATCGTAGCAAAATACCTGGGGGGTTTGAACTGCCCAAAGTTTTTCCCGGTTAGGTGTACCTATGATATATCCCTGATCATCTATCATCTTAATAGTATCCTTAACAGGTACTGCTAAGGCTGCTGCGCCTACCAACCGAGCCTCTTTAATAACACTGCTTATTTGATTTACTTGTACCAGCGGTCTAGCACCATCATGGATAACAACCATTTCGGTATGACTAGATAAGCTAGAAAGTCCATTATAGACAGAAGTTTGGCGGTGGTTACCTCCGGGTACCACCGCCAAAATCTTGCTAAATAAATTGCCCCGGAAAAGTAATTCCCGGCATTGGTCTACTTCACCAGGAGCCACAACAACTACTATTCCCGTTACCTCAGGAGTCCTTTCCAACATCTCAATAGTATGGGTTAATACCGGTTTGTCTTGTAAGTTAAGATATTGCTTTTTTACTTTGGAACCCATACGACTCCCTGTACCCGCTGCAGGAATTATAGCAATAACATTACCCAATTGCATTCACTCCACTTATTACATGTCCCGCTGCTTCGCTTCTTTTATCTAGACTCTTTGGCTTGGCAAAGATCATGCGACCTGCAGCTGTTTGCAAAACACTGGTTACTAAAACGATAATGGTTTGACCAATATATCGTTTACCTCCATCCACAACAATCATTGTGCCATCATCAAGATATGCAACACCTTGACCCATTTCTTTACCATCTTTTACAAGGGTAACAGACATTTCTTCACCAGGCAATACCACTGGCTTAATAGCATTGGCCAGCTCATTAATATTTAGTACTTTTACTCCTTGAAGTTCTGCCACTTTGTTAAGGTTGTAGTCGTTAGTAATAATCTTGGCACCAAGCTTTTGCCCTAATTTAACCAACTTGGCATCTACTTCCTGAATTTCATCTAAACCTTTGGTATTCTCATATATTTGCACTTTAATATCCGAGGATTTTTTCATGGCATTGAGAATATCTAGTCCTCGGCGACCTCTATTTCTCTTTAATAAATCAGCCGAGTCTGCAATATGCCTTAGTTCGTCCACCACGAAAACGGGCACTAACAAAACACCTTCAACAAAACCACTTTGACATAATTCCGAAATTCGACCATCAATAATCACACTGGTGTCTAACAACTTGACCTGATTTGCCTTTGACTCAGACTTGCCAAATTTATCCTTACCCAAACGTGGTAGAGTTGAAAACAAGGCAACAATTTCTTCCCTTTTCTTAACAGCCACTGAAAGACCCAGATAACCTAGTAAACATGTCCCTGCTAACCATATGGCTTTACCAATAGGGCCCATGCTTGATAGAATATTGCCAAGTAAATTAGCAATTATAAGTCCAAAAATAAGTCCGAGGGAACCCATAATTATATCTTGGGTTGGGGTTTTTGCTAGATGTTGGTCTACAACTACAGTTAGAGCAAGTCCTCCTCTAATAATCCAAGGTGTAATAATAACACCTACCAGCACCCCCAACAAGGCTCCTAGAGCGATAACTCCAAATTTCAACTGTGGTAAAGTGGCTGGAACTGTTACAAAGTTATTAGAAATACTCTGTAAAGCCGCCACTAAACCTAAGCTTCCAAAAAGCAAAATCAATAGACCATATATCATTTTGCGTACCAATCTATTCACCTCCCTTCCCCATGGTACATTTTCATTACGTATAGTTATTATAAGTTAACCAAAAATTAGGTTCAATAACAAATAAGGGCGAATTTTACACCCTAAATATCAGGAATTGACAAAATGATATCTATTATCCTTATTAGGCAAATACTTCGTCAATTAATGACCTCGCCTTAGATTCCTCCATTTCTGCCGCTAGAACCAGTTCACTAATTAGTATTTGGCGTGCATTCTCTAACATTTTGCGTTCCCCTGAAGAGAGTCCTTTTTCTTTGTCTCGAGTTAGTAGGTTCCTTACAACCTCAGCAACTTCGTAAATGTCACCACTTTTTATCTTTTCTAAATTTGCACGATAACGACGATTCCAGTTACCCGACATGACAGTTGTTTGACCTTCTAACACTCCCATAACCGTGGGTACTTCATCCCGGTTAATTATGCCCCGGAGCCCAACATCATCGCAATTGCTGATAGGAATCATCACTTTCATATCGCCAATCGGAAGGCGTAAGATATAATACTGTCGTTTTTCTCCTAGTACTTCCTTTTCTTCAATGGCCTCGATAACTCCAGCTCCATGCATAGGGTAAACGACTTTGTCGCCAATCTTAAACAAGGCCAATCCCTCCCAAACTAAGTTGTAACTATTATAACATATAATAACTTAGCTGTCAAAAAACATATATTTTAGCACAGCACAACTGCTGTGTCAATAACCATTTTATGACATAATGGTCCGTTTGACAAAGCCCCTTTAAGATAGCTATAATTGCTGTAACGGAAAGTAAAAGGAGTGGTCCGGCAGAATGAAAGATTTGCTTTGTGATCAGTTTCAAAATACCGTTTCTGAGACGATGCTTTGCCATCGAAGTATATTGGAAATACTGTCAAAGCTCCAGGAATCCGGTGTAAGAGTTCAACGCTCTGTTGTTCATTCTGTAACATCCTGTGGTTGCCAAAAAATCACGGCCGATAAAAAGCCCTTACCAGAGAATGCAACTTTTCTGGATTTAAAGCATTTATTGGATTCCCACTTATCTGGTAACCTTTGTAAAAACTGTCGTGACAGCATTGAAAGCGAACTTGGACGTTCACTTTTTTACATGGCTGCCCTATGCAACCTTATGGAATTAAATCTTTATGACATATTCATCAAGGAGCACAAACAACTAGAAATTTTAAGGGGGTATAATTTAACTTAGGCCAAAGCATCAGAATATTGAAAACTTTCTACAATACAAAGAGGCGTGGTTCTTTCCACGCCTATATTTTTTGATTTTTATAACGGTCTTGTAGAAGCATTTCACCGTACCGGGTAAGGCCATCTTTAATAGATCTGGCTCTAACTTCCCCAATACCTTCAACCTCATCTAGTTCTTCAATGCTGGCAACAATTATCGTGCGTAGATATTTAAAGGTTGCAACTAGGTTTTCTATAACAGGTAAAGGCAACCTAGGAATTTTACGTAAAACACGGTATCCCCGCGGTGATACATTTTGGTCAAGTACACTGGCACTGCCCGGGTATCCTAAAGCTCGGGCTATCAGTACTAGGTCCAGCAAATCTTCCGCTGGCCAACTACCAATCACCTTAAGAATACTTTCCGGAGTCTTTTCTCCCAATGTAGTGGCATAATCTTGTATCATTAATAAGCCTTCTTCTTCGACATTTGCCACCAATTCTTCTAACTGCATGGCAATTAAGCGACCTTCTGTTCCTAATTCGCTGATATAACGATCAATTTCTTTTTTAACACGCAATACCATTTCAATTCTCTGAATGGCTTTAGTCACATCAAATAGAGTCACTACTTCTTGTAGCTCCATCATAGATAATTCATTAATAACCCGATCCGACACAGTACGATACTTCTCCAAGGTTTGTACCGCTTGGTTAGCCTTTGCTAGAATTACACTAATGTCTCTCAAAAAATACTTAATAGGTCCTTTGTAAACAGTAATGACACTTCTTCTTTGGGAAATTGATATAACAGGCACATCACATTGTTTAGCTACCCTTTCTGCAGTTCTATGTCGAATACCAGTTTCACTGGAAGGTATGATTAAATCAGGAATCAACTGCGTGTTGGCAGCTATAATTCTCTTGGTATCCTCGCTTAAAATAATGGCACCATCCATCTTGGCTAATTCATACAAACCTGCTGGGGTAAAATCTGCATTGATCGCAAATCCCCCTTCAGCTAAGTCCATAACCTCAGAGTTGTCGCCAATAACAATTAAGGCGCCTGTTTTAGCCCGTAAAATGTTTTCCAATCCTTCCCTTAAGGGGGTTCCCGGAGCCACCAGTCTTAGTAATTTAAGTAACTTATCCTCTACTTTCTCGTCCTTTACCACAATCTCACCCCTTACCGCCCGATGGCGGCTTCCACTGCCTCGTGAATTGATTGCACTCCTATATAATCTATTATACCCATAGCTTGTATTTGTTTGTCTTTAGGTCCGATACACATTTTGAACCCTAGCTTAGCAGCTTCTTGTAACCTCTTTTCCATACCTGCAACTGTTCTAACCTCTCCAGTTAGTCCTACTTCTCCCAACAGAACCAGCCTATCCAATACTGGTTGTTCTTTAAAACTAGATGAAATAGCTAATGCTATTGCTAAATCAGCAGCCGGTTCATCTAATTTTACACCACCCACGGCACTGACATAGGCATCATACGAAGATAGTCGAAGACCCACTCGCCTTTCTAAAACCGCCATAATTAAGGCTACTCGGTTATAGTCCACGCCTGTTGTCATTCTTCGAGGTGTTCCAAACCCACTGGGACATACCAGCGCTTGAATCTCTACTAGCAAAGGTCTGGTTCCCTCTAGGCTTGATACAATGGAGGAGCCTGCTATACTATGGGCTCGTTGGTTCATAAACAGTTCCGAAGGATTTAATACTTCTACTAATCCCACACCCCTCATTTCAAAAATCCCTAGTTCATTGGTGGACCCAAACCGATTCTTAACTGTACGTAAAATACGATAGGCTTGGTGTCTATCTCCTTCAAAATACAATACCGTATCCACCATATGCTCGAGCACTCTGGGCCCAGCTAGGGCTCCTTCCTTAGTCACATGACCTACAACAAAAATAGGAACTCCACTACCCTTGGCCAATTTCATCAACATGCCAGTACATTCTCTTACCTGTGAGACACTTCCCGGTGCAGATGAAAGTTCTGGATGATATACCGTTTGGATAGAATCCAAAATTACTGCTGAAAAGACATTTTCTTTAATAAACCTTTCAACCACAGACATATCTGTTTCAGCCATTAAAAATAAGTTGCTGTGTAGTGTTCCAATACGTTGAGCCCGCATCTTTATTTGACGTACAGATTCCTCCCCAGATACATACAGAACCTTCCCAATGCCCCCTGCTATGGCAGATGCAGCCTGTAAAAGTAGAGTTGATTTGCCAATACCTGGATCACCGCCGACCAAAACCAATGAGCCGGGAACTAATCCCCCTCCTAGCACTCTATCCAGTTCCTGTAGTCCCGTAGAATACCTTTCTTCTTCAGTAGTGACAACTTCAGTTACCGGTACAGGAGCCTGACCTGATATTCCCCGTACTTTATTATTCTCAATAGCTGCCCTTTCTTCTACCAGAGTATTCCATTGGCCGCAGCCAGGACATTTTCCTAACCACCTTGCACTTTTGTGACCACAACTTTGACAGGTATAGGTTGTTTTGTTCCGCAACAAATAAACCCCCGAACAATATTAATTTGTTTATTTGGTAAATCTACACGCCTTGACTTTCGCTGCCTATTTTATAAATTCCTGCCACTTCGCTAAAAATATTGCCACTATATGTAAGTAGCTTATTGTTATTGCTGAACTAGTCGGAATATTGTTAGCTGTTAGCTGTTAGCTGTTAGCTGTTAGCTGTTAGCTGTTAGCTGTTAGCTGTTAGCTGTTAGCTGTTAGCTGTTAGCTGTTAGCTGTTAGCTGTTAGCTGTTAGCTGTTAGCTGTTAGCTGTTAGCTGTTAGCTGTTAGCTGTTAGCTGTTAGCTGTTAGCTTAATTTTGAGACTTTACTAACAGCTGTCAAGTATTTTTTGCAAATCTTAATCCTAGCCTTTTGGCAGACTTTTAGGGGGAATGCAACAAAAATATCTAATGACTAATGGTTAAAAGCTAATGACTAAAAGAGGTAGTCCCTACGAACTACCTCTTTTCTAAGATTATTGTTCTTTTGTTACTGTGATTTGATCATCGGAAGCACCGATAACCACTCGATCACCTTTCTTAAAAGTACCTTTTATTAACTCCTCTGACAACCTATCCTCTACCCTACGCTGAATTTCTCTACGTAATGGGCGTGCACCGAATTCTTCACTAAAGCCTACTTTGCCTAAGACTGCCATAGCTGCATCATCAAAGGATAAGTATACTTCATGCTCTTCCAGCCGGCCTGCTACTTCCTTTAACATAAGACCAACAATTTGCTGAATATGTTCTCTACTTAAGGTGTGGAATACAATGGTTTCATCAATACGATTTAGGAATTCAGGCCGGAAAGTCCGTTTCAAACCTTCTTCTACCCGTTCCTTCATTTTCTCATAATCCGCCTGAGACTGCTCAGAATTTGCGGCAAAGCCTACCTTACCCACAGATTTTATTGTGGACAAGCCAACATTCGAAGTCATAATGATTACTGTGTTGCGAAAATCAACCACACGCCCCTTGGAATCTGTGAGTCTTCCATCCTCCAAAACTTGTAGCAATATATTAAATACATCAGGGTGTGCTTTTTCAATTTCATCCAGTAATACTACTGAATAAGGCTTCCTTCGGACAGCTTCGGTTAATTGACCCCCCTCATCGTAACCAACATAACCAGGAGGTGCACCTACCAATCGAGAAACAGCATGTTTTTCCATATATTCAGACATATCTATACGAACTAAAGCATCCTCATCTCCAAAGAGTGCCTCGGCCAGAGCCCTCGCCAATTCAGTTTTACCAACACCTGTGGGCCCAAGGAAGATAAAGGAGCCAACTGGTCGCTTAGGATCCTTTAATCCCGCTCTAGCTCTACGCACGGCTCGCGAAACAGCCTGTACTGCATCATCCTGTCCAACTACCCTCTGGTGAAGGACTTCTTCAAGATTTAATAGTTTTTCAGTTTCTTCCTGGGCCATTTTCTGCACCGGAATCCCGGTCCAACTGGAAACAATATGTGCAATATCTTCTTCAGAAACAACCAGATTATCGCCACCCTTTGTTTGGTTCCAATTGTCACGGGCTTGATTAATTTCCATTAACAAGGTCTGTTCACGATCTCTCAGCTCCGCCGCCTTTTCAAATTCTTGGTTATTAATGGCTGCCTCTTTTTCTTTGCGAATCTCCTCAAGAATTTTTTCTTTATCCTTTAAATCGGGTGGTGCTGTAAAAGCCTTAATCCGCACACGGGAAGCAGATTCATCAATTAAATCTATGGCCTTATCGGGCAAGAAACGGTCCGTAATATAACGATCTGATAATTTAGCTGCAGCTTCCAATGCTTCGTCTGTAATACTTACACGATGATGTGCTTCATATTTATCACGAATACCCTTTAGTATTTGCAGGGTTTCTTCCACAGTAGGCTCATCAACTTGGATGGGTTGGAAACGTCTTTCCAGTGCTGCATCCTTTTCAATATACTTACGATATTCATCCAGTGTCGTTGCACCAATTGTCTGTATTTCACCTCTCGCCAAGGCTGGTTTTAATATATTAGCTGCATCTATTGCACCTTCAGCTGCACCGGCACCAATTAATGTGTGGAGTTCATCGATAAAAACGATAATGTTGCCAGCTTGCCGGATTTCTTCCATGATTTTTTTCAATCGATCTTCAAACTCACCTCGATATTTGGTACCAGCCACCATACCAGCTAGGTCAAGTGTAACTACCCTACGGTTGATTAAAATTTCTGGTACATTACCAGCAATAATACGTTGCGCCAGTCCTTCAGCAATTGCAGTTTTACCAACTCCTGGTTCACCAATTAGAACTGGGTTATTTTTTGTACGTCGGGAAAGAACTTGAATAACTCGTTCAATTTCCTTTGCTCTTCCTACCACCGGATCTAATTTATCTTCTTTAGCTAAGTTCGTTAAATCACGACTAAATTGATCCAAACTGGCTGTTTTACATCCTCCTGCTGGGCAGTTTTGACCATTTCCCCCGGAAGGTTGATTTCCACCCGGAGTTCCCCCTATCATGTTAATAACCTGCTGACGAACTTTTTCTAAGTCTGCTCCCAAAGAGATTAGTACTTGGGCCGCAACACCCTCTCCCTCTCTGATTAGACCTAACAATAAGTGCTCAGTACCAACATAGTTATGTCCCATAAGGCGTGACTCTTCCACTGCCAATTCCAATACCCTCTTTGCCCTAGGTGTGGGTGGAATATCCCCGGGTACCGGTTGATCTCCCATTTCTACCATCTGCTCTACAGCAGCCTTTACTTTATCTGCGTTGATATTCATATTACCAAGGGCCCGAGCTGCTATGCCTTCACCCTCTCTTATAAGACCTAGTAAGATATGCTCAGTACCAATATAAGGGTACTTAAATCTACGAGCTTCTTCTTGAGCTAATACAAGTACCTTTTGTGCCCTTTCGGTAAATCTTTGAAACATACTCTTACCTCCTATTCATCTTGATCTGACAATACGTTTAGTCGTTCCCGAATTAAGGTAGCTCTATAGGTATCTCTCTGATAGGTATTTAAATCTGTACCCTTTAGTTTACTTAAAAAAGCTGGTCTACTCATAATAATGAGTTCCATAATAAGGCCAGGCGGGATATTAGGAAGAATACCTAGATCAACCCCTAACCTTAAATTTGATAACAAAGACATGGTTTCATTTGAGGTTAAGATTCGTGCATATTTAAGTAAACCATAGGCTCGCCATACTTTGTCTTCTATATGAGATTTTTGCTCTTGATGGAGGGCCCTTCTGGCTGCCCTTTCTTGGGTTACTAACTGTAAAGCCACCGTAATTAAGCTGTCAATGATTTCCTCTTCGGGCAAACCAAGAGTTACCTGATTTGACACCTGAAATAAATTGCCTGTGGCCTGGGTTCCTTCTCCATATAGTCCTCGCACTGTTAAACCAAGTTTTGATAGAGTGGTTAATATAGCATTTATTTGTTGCGTCATGACTAATGCTGGTAGATGCAACATGATTGAAGCCCTTAGCCCAGTTCCAACATTTGTTGGACACGAAGTCAAATAGCCTTGTTCCTCAGAAAAAGCAAAATCCAAGATTTGTTCAAAGCCATCATCCACTGTATTTGCTAAATCCCAGCATTCTTTAAGTTGTAGGCCGGGAAGTAAACATTGAATACGTAAATGATCCTCTTCATTCACCATCACACTAATCACTTCATCATCTCGCAGAACAACTCCCCTTTTTTCGGGCTTATCAAGCATATCCGGGCTAATTAGATGTTTCTCCACTAGTATTTGTCTCTCCGTGGGGGATAATTCTGTCATACGAGATAATTCCAATTTCCCCACTTCTTCCTGCATAGCATTTTGACCGATGGCGGACTGTACAGCATAGATTATTTTGTCTGCATTATCATGGCCTAATAAATGTGGAAATGGATAACCTGATAGATTCCTCGCTAATCGAACTCTGCTACTAATAATAACGTCATTTTCCGGTCCTGAAGCCTCTAGCCACTTACTATATGGACTACTAACTGTTTCCTTTAACGACATATCTTCTCCCCCCTATTGGAGTTTCTGTTCAAGTTCTTTAATACGATCACGAATACTAGCCGCTTTTTCAAATTCTTCTATGCTAATAGCTTCCTGTAGTTGACTCTTTAATACTCTTATTTCCTTAGTTATTAGTGCAGTTCCACCTGTTCTCTTAGGTACCTTGCCAGTATGGGCACTACTACCATGTATTCTTTTCAGTAAAGGTCTTACTCTCTCCCCAAATCGACTGTAGCATTCACTGCAACCAAATAAACCACTCTTTGCAACTTGGTTTTCTGAGGAGCCACATTTTTCACAATGTATTTGGGGCATAGCATTAGCCTTAATACTAGAACCTGTAAAATGATGGTTAATTAAGCCTGCTAAAAAATCATGCAGGTTTAGTTGGGGTGAAAACC
This sequence comes from Desulfotomaculum defluvii, assembly GCF_054657375.1. Lineage (NCBI taxonomy): Bacteria > Bacillati > Bacillota > Clostridia > Eubacteriales > Desulfotomaculaceae > Desulfotomaculum > Desulfotomaculum defluvii. The sequence continues at coordinate 266,513 of NZ_BAAHYV010000001.1, forward strand.
CAAAACTCTCAGCCTGAAGCTCTGATGCACAGGCAGAACATAAATTCATTTGTTTCTTAGTATTGTTAACTATTTGTGTAAAGTGAACCTCCGCAGGTCTTTGTTGACACCGATCACATAGCATAATTTGACCCTCCTTAATCCCTAAATATTGCTCCCAGCATAGCTCTAAGCAATTGAGCCCTTAAGTTATCCCGCCAGGGTAACTCAATTGACAAGGTATTCCTATCGATTACTGCTCTAAATATTCGGGCTTCCCGATAAGTAATAAACTTTTCTTCTAACAATCTTTTGATAATTTTATCTGCCTGAGATTGATTAATATTGTCCCCCACTAAACGATAGATTTGAGCCGCAGGGTCATCATGTCGATCTAAAGGTATTTTAATAATCTTTATGAACCCACCACCACCCCTGCGACTTTCCACAATATAACCATTCTCGCTGGTAAATCTAGTAGAGAGGACATAATTAATTTGAGATGGCACACAATTAAACTGGGCAGCTAATTCATTTCTCTGAAGTTCAATATAATCATAAGAGCTGTCTTGGATCAGTTTTTTAATGTATTTTTCGATCAACTCTGAGATACTAGGCATTTCCTATGTTCACCTCGCAAGATAATTGAAGACTTAATTTTTGACCTTGCTTAACCTTGACCTTAACATTATTTATTGTTTACCTTATTATTAGACAATAAACCCTTTATCTATACAAACATCTAATCCATTTAGACTTTGCCTGACCTTGACTTTAATTGTATTCTAAAATAATACTTTAGATTGATGCAACAGGTTAAATCCGCAAATTTTAGCCTAATTTAGCCAATACCCTTATTTTATTAAGGATGACTATTAATTTTATTATTTTACATTAAATATTATCATTTAATACTTATTAGCATACAAAAAAACCCCTGCATCTTGCAGAGGTTTTCGTTGGCTCCCCGAGCTGGACTCGAACCAGCAACCTACCGGTTAACAGCCGGTTGCTCCACCATTGAGCTATCGAGGATTATTAATAATTCTGGCGACGACCTACTCTCCCAGGAGCGCTAGCTCCAAGTACCATCGGCCCTGGAGGGCTTAACTGCTGTGTTCGGGATGGGAACAGGTGTACCCCCTCCGGTATCGCCACCAGAAACTTTATACTATTGGGTAATTCTTTCGGGTCTAGCCATTAGCTGTTAGCCTTTAGCTTATTAGAGCTTTCCCCTCTTAACAAACCTTTGTGTTCTCTGAAAACTAAACAGCGTTAAAGTAAGTTCATCGATTTATTTCTAACCTAGCCAATGGCTAATAGCTACTGACTAAAGGTTAATTTCTGGCTCCCCGAGCTGGACTCGAACCAGCAACCTACCGGTTAACAGCCGGTTGCTCCACCATTGAGCTATCGAGGATTATTAATTACTCTGGCGACGACCTACTCTCCCAGGAGCGCTAGCTCCAAGTACCATCGGCCCTGGAGGGCTTAACTGCTGTGTTCGGGATGGGAACAGGTGTACCCCCTCCGGTATCGCCACCAGAAACTTTATACTATTGGGTAGTTCTTCAGGGTGGCCATGAGCCTTGGGCCTTGCGCCATGG
>NZ_BAAHYV010000002.1:0-7206 GCF_054657375.1 Desulfotomaculum defluvii
TTTTAAACACTTACATTATTAATATGTGGGTGTTTTGTTGTTTTCCTAGCATGTTTACTGAACCTTAATTCAATATAAAAAGCACCGATATATGTCGTAATTTGCATGAAGGACAATTAAAATCTATGACGAATTTCCAAGATTTATGAGTATATGTCTTATGAAATTTGTGGAAAGAAGTGTCTGGATTGTCTATTGAGAAATTATTATACAAGATAGAATTTCTGCGTTATGAGCTTAAATACTTAGCTGGAAATAAGAATTTAGGGGATCCTGAAGTTTTAGCTGCAAGCGAACAGTTAGATAAAGCATTGGTCCAGTATTATAAGTTAAGGGATATGAGGTTTATTGGTAAAACCAGTGTAAGGTAAATTTAATTACTTACCTCTTCTGATAATATATCTTATCAGAACTAAAATATGGTATACTCCAGAAAAAAGTTAGTAATTACAGGGGGAGATTTTTGGCAAAAAGCCTGTATCTAATAAAAAATGGTTCTGATAACTTTGAAGGTATTTTAGGAGGCTTTGAAAATCAAATTTTAAAAAAGTGACGTGGCGGATCCGGACGCAGTTACCTGGGTGATGTAAAGCGATTTTCGAAGTGGATGGTTGACAAACATGGTGTTTTTAATCTGCAAGGGGTTAGCCCACTTGACCTGGTGGAGTACCGCCAGTACCTACAGGATTATGGTGGTCGCCAGGGCAAGGGAGCTGCACCAGCTACGGTTAATAGGGCTTTGATGGATTGCAACAAGTCAAAAAAAGAGATTACCCGACTGGTTGTGTAGATCGGATGGTCCAATAGAAGCGGAGTTTATGGCAATTATTAATGCGCTAAATTGGGCAGTAGTTAATATTGATTCAGTAAATATCATATCTGACTGCAAGATAGCGATTTTATTACTACAGGGTAAAAAGAGGATAAGTCAGGTTGCAGATGTTTAAATCTAAGCCTGCAAAGGAAAAGCCCAAAAAGATTATTTATACTCACGTCAAAAAGAACTCCCCTGCTCCGCCAATTCTTACATCTGAGGTGCTTAAACACTGAGAATCAACCCTAATTCGTTTCTACTTACGAGGTACACGCCTCTTATTTTTTTGCTCTCTGTCCTGCCTGTGTTGAACCATCTTTTTGACCGTACCCCTCCAGTTATTAACTAACCAGTCACCTATTAGATCAGAAAACCATTCATCCTTTTTGAAGTTAGGATCTGCTTCCTGAGCTGACTCAAATAGCCCCACTAGAGCATTATACTGATCCCTAGGAATCTCAAAGGTAATTAACTTAGTTTTGCATGAAAAGAACATCTAGCTATCCTCCCTCACCAAAATAAACTGGTCTCCCTGTGGAGGGTGAGCTGCATAAACCTTGTCCAAAAAATGATCGTTTTCAAGTGCATTTATCAACGCATAACTTAATATCCTTTGTATGCTGATTCTGGCATTGAAGCTAATCATTCGTAACTTATCATAGTCAGACTGTTCTATAGCAAAGTTATAGTGTACTTTTTTATCCTCTCTTTTTCGTGTATCCACTTCTCTCTTAGCCACCAAAACACCCCCAATTTGATGTTAACCCACGAACAATAACACCATTGTATTATTGCACAATGATACATATGCACGATAGGGAAGGGTTTAGAACGTCGAAAATGGCAATAATAAGTAATTAGATAACTATTTAATTGGAGGTGGCGTAACGTGTTACTAGATCGTTTTATGAAAATAGCTGCTCGTGTAATGGGTAAAGAACAAGAGGACAGGCTAACTGGAAGAAAAAAGAAATTAGATTGGTCTAAATTATCATCTGAATTATCAAAAGAGGATATGAAAGAGATTGCCAAGGTAATGGCTAAGAAGTAACCCCTAACTGGCCAGGGGGTTCGTTTTAGGGGGTAGCATTTTTATCTTATACCCAAGGATTATTATCCTTTCTGAGATATTGGTACCTTATGATGTATATGTATCCCGTGAACCCGGATATCGTCACTCCACATCCTGGTACCCCCTATCTCATAACCACAAACGGTACATCTATCTTTGTACTTGCGATATATAGCTAAACGACGATATTGTCAGTCTATTGAATATCCATTATTGGTTCTATCTTGTTGGTATTTTGATTCATCTCGTATATCCTGATGAAGAACGGATATCCCCTGGCTATACGTAAAGAGAACCGGTGGGATTATTACACAGCGCTGGAGGAGGCAGATATAATAAGCCCGAGGCGTTTATCCAACTGGTAGCTGATGAAGTTAGGCATAGACTAGAACTGATTGTACAAAATAGAGAAAGTACAAAGAAAGGCTAAATATGAATATCTGACTAAAAGAACTTCGCCAGAGGGTACCAAGTTTGAATGGTCAAAAAATTAACTTCTTTTGATTTGAAGGGAAATTTTTACCTAAAAGCAGGGTATTAGCCCCTAAAAGTGTAACAATATACACTGTATAAGCTCTGTATAGGGTTGATTACAGCTTGTATAGGGTACTGCGATAGACCATGTATATACAGTTTAGGGGTGCATATAGTGAGCGATGATTTGCTATCATTAGATGAAGCTGCTGAACGATTAGGGGTTCACAAAGAGACTGTCCGCCGCAGGATACGCCGTGGCGAAATTAAAGCAGAGAAAATTAACGGTCCATTCGGTGAGCAATATTTTGTACCTGAGTCTGAGATAAGGACAGCCCAGAAGATCGTTGATGTGATCCCAGTGGCTAAAGAGATAACACCACAGGAGTTTATTATCTTACTAGATCAAGCTACTAAGAGGGCTATACAACCCTTACAACAGCAAATAGAGACCCTTCAACAGCAGTATATACAAGCTGTTGAGACACTCAAAAACCAGCATAAACAAGATATGGAGGCTCTAAACCAACTATATCATCAAAACGCTATAGAGTCTCTCAAACAAGAAGTTGTAGCTACCAGAGAGGAAAATAAAAAATTACGAACTGAGATAGCATTAAGTAGTCAAGAAACTAAAAAAAGCTTAGAAGATATTAATAAATCAACTAACGAAATAAAGGACTGGGCAGTTTGCAGTACAAAAGACCTAACTGCTCGTATTGGAACAATTGAAAACAAAAAGTCATGGTATCAAAGGATATTCGGAAGGTAAGAAATTACCAAATTTTGTACTCAAAGTTTTGATCTAATGTATAATAATCTCATAAATTTCGTCCAAGCGTTATCTCCCATATTAAAAGTTAAGGCTTTAACTGTGCTAGGACATGAATGCATTGTTGCTGATTAATATGGCCTGAGTAATCCGTTAATCAGTGTCAGCCACTAATCCCCGTTGGAGAACTACTTGCAGGAGTACCAATTTGTACGGAATGAGTGGATTATTGCTTTAACACCCCTAACCACAGTATAGCTATGCCCGAAACCCATATAACCTTATATAACTAACCAATGGCATCAAAAATCCGCATACTATATGCGGATTTTTGATGCTTTTTTTGTTTTCAACAATATGCCCTGCAGAAGGCTTATATAGATAACCATAGTTGTTGTTACGAAACAGATGACAGGTAGTAGGGGGCCTAGGGGTCAGGAATGTACTGACCCGGCGTTAGCTAGTTGACTATGACCCTACCTAGGGGTTTCATGGTATGATCCGACCACCTAGGGGTTGGTGACTAAAACCAGGGGCTTGGCGACCAAAGAGAGTGCCCAAAAAAAATAAAACCTTTTATAACGTAAGGTAAGCGTTATAAATTGTATCCATTTGGGGGCTTTGGCAGAGGGAACAGACTGTGCAAAGTGATAAAAACCGATGTCTGATCGCCGAGAGAGTGCCACCTGTTCTGGTACCGGGTCGTTTTATTGCTATTTCTAAGAGTCATGAGTATATACGGTGTCCTTTTGTTATCTTCTCTTTTATCTGTGGGCCGTTAGGCCCAGAGTTGGATAGTCGTGGTTCTGCGGTTTGCAGGTACGGTGTATGCTCGTGGCACTTTGATACAACTGTCAACGAGGGTAGCAAACCATTTATTATCCCAGCTCTGGGTAATAGGGGAGATAGGAAATGCTGCGAACTGGAAGGTGGTTACTCGTCGTATTTTGCTACGCAAAATCGACGAGTAACCACCTTCCAGGTATAAACTGACCTTTAAAACTCAGGGCAGAAAAAAGAAATGGGACGTGATACATTGGCTAAAAAAGCGAAACGCCCATCATTAAAGAAACAGGCTATTGATGAGATGTACAAGCAACAGCGTTTCGGACACTCAAAACATCAGGCTAAACAAGTAGTAAAATCACAAACACAATCGACTAGTGAAACTTATAACCCCAGCAGAGCCCTAGGTATTTACTCGATTTCAACGATGCAAACATACCGCAAAGAGTGTATTGCTTGGGCTAAGCAGTTTGAGGTCAGTGGTTAGATCAGGCAAAACAGTATGTCTCTAAGTATATCGCCTAGGGGGTAGACCGAGGAATGTCAGCTTGGACATTGCAAATGCAAAGTTCCGCACTACGAGGATCCCTCACTCGCTAACCAAATAGTATTACCAAAGCTGTCAAGAACCAGTGTCCAGCGTTGTACGTGAGATACTTAACGGTCGTAATCTAGACGATCCCACATCCATGGTTACCGTCGATAATATGCATCAGATCTCTATAAAGAGATAACCGGCCGAGAGTTTGACCGAAAGAACTATGATCAAAATGCAATACTGCAGGTTTCACAAAACCTCTGTCATAACCGCCCTGAGGTGGTTACAAGATCCTATTTAAATTAAAAAACAAGATAGAGGTAACCAATCTGGTTTTTCAATTGGTTCTAACGGTCATGTCCGAGAACACATCTTGAACATGACGGTCATTAAGTATAAGTGTCCGTATCGCCAATTTGCCAGATATCTTATCGATCACTTGTCAAGTGGTCATAGGTATTTATAACTAAAAGATGTAAAGAGTGTTAAGGATAAAAACCTTGATAAGGTTAGAAAAAAATTTTACCCTAGTTAAAGAACTAATTAAGTTATTGGAAAACACAAACACAAAATAAAAAATTTACTTGTTGAACATTACTTAAATTTTATGGTAAGATAACAAACGTCGCTGTTAACTAGCGGTGAAGAGTGGATAAAAAACCACATTTTGCCTCGGTAGCTCAGTTGGTAGAGCAGAGGACTGAAAATCCTCGTGTCGGTGGTTCGATTCCGCCCCGAGGCACCATATGGAGGGGTTCCCGAGTGGCCAAAGGGAGCAGACTGTAAATCTGCCGTCAGACGACTTCGAAGGTTCGAATCCTTCTCCCTCCACCATTTAGGGGTGTAGCCAAGCGGTAAGGCAGTGGACTTTGACTCCGCCATGCGTTGGTTCGAATCCAGCCACCCCTGCCAATACTTGATCCATTAGCTCAGTTGGTAGAGCACCTGACTTTTAATCAGGGTGTCCCGCGTTCGAGTCGCGGATGGATCACCAAAAATGGCCCCTTGGTCAAGCGGCCTAAGACACCGCCCTTTCACGGCGGTAACACGGGTTCAAATCCCGTAGGGGTCACCATATAAGGGCGATTAGCTCAGCTGGGAGAGCGCCTGCCTTACAAGCAGGATGTCGGCGGTTCGATCCCGTCATCACCCACCATTTAAAATATGGAGCTGTGGTGTAGTGGCCTAACATGCCTGCCTGTCACGCAGGAGATCGCGGGTTCGACTCCCGTCAGCTCCGCCATATTCCTCGATAGCTCAATGGTAGAGCAACCGGCTGTTAACCGGTAGGTTGTAGGTTCGAGTCCTACTCGGGGAGCCATATTGTCGCGGGGTAGAGCAGTTGGTAGCTCGTCGGGCTCATAACCCGAAGGTCGCAGGTTCAAGTCCTGCTCCCGCAACCAAGCAAAATTGCCGATTCCGAAGTTTTCGGGAACGGTTTTTTATTCAAGGAGAGATGGCCGAGTTGGTCGAAGGCGCACGACTGGAAATCGTGTAGGCGGGTGAACTGTCTCAAGGGTTCGAATCCCTTTCTCTCCGCCATACGGAGTGGTACTCAAGTGGCTGAAGAGGGCGGTTTGCTAAACCGTTAGTGGTCGCAAGGCCAGCGCGAGTTCAAATCTCGCCCACTCCGCCATATTCCATGCCGACGTAGCTCAATTGGTAGAGCAACTGACTTGTAATCAGTAGGTTGCAGGTTCAAGTCCTGTCGCCGGCTCCATCTTTGGCGGTGTAGCTCAGTGGCTAGAGCATACGGTTCATACCCGTAGGGTCGTAGGTTCAAATCCTACCACCGCTACCATGTACAATACAATAACTGGGCCTATAGCTCAATGGTGGAGCATCCGGCTCATAACCGGCTGGTTCCAGGTTCGAGTCCTGGTGGGCCCACCAGCAGTTTAAATGCGGGTGTAGCTTAATGGTAAAGTCCTAGCCTTCCAAGCTAGATACGTGGGTTCGATTCCCATCACCCGCTCCAAATATGCGCCTGTAGCTCAGGGGATAGAGCAACCGCCTTCTAAGCGGTTGGCCGCACGTTCGAATCGTGCCAGGCGCGCCATTATTATGGTGGCTGTGGCGAAGTGGTTAACGCACCGGATTGTGGCTCCGGCACTCGTGGGTTCAAGTCCCATCAGTCACCCCATATGCGGTCGTGGCGGAATTGGCAGACGCACTGGATTTAGGTTCCAGCGGGCAACCGTGGAGGTTCAAGTCCTCTCGACCGCACCAATGCGGAAGTAGCTCAGTGGTAGAGCATCGCCTTGCCAAGGCGATGGTCGCGAGTTCGAATCTCGTCTTCCGCTCCAAGTATGTGCCCGTGGCTCAATTGGATAGAGCACCTGACTACGGATCAGGAGGTTAGGGGTTCGAGTCCCTTCGGGCACACCATAATATTATTAATTGCCGAAGTGGCGGAATTGGCAGACGCAAGGGACTTAAAATCCCTCGGTCCACAAGGCCGTGCCGGTTCGAGTCCGGCCTTCGGCACCAAAACTTTATTCGGGGTGTAGCGCAGCTTGGTAGCGCACCTGCCTTGGGAGCAGGGGGTCGCACGTTCGAATCGTGTCACCCCGACCATTTTATAAGATATGGGACTATAGCTCAGCTGGTTAGAGCGCACGCCTGATAAGCGTGAGGTCGGTGGTTCGAGTCCACCTAGTCCCACCATATAAACTTTATGCGGTCGTGGCGGAATTGGCAGACGCGCACGTTTGAGGGGCGTGTGGGAGACCGTGCGGGTTCAAGTCCCG
>NZ_BAAHYV010000003.1:0-24392 GCF_054657375.1 Desulfotomaculum defluvii
CATTTTAATTATCAGTGTTCCTTCAATAATCTCATTAATCATTTTTTCACCCCCATTCCAGTTAACTTATTTTACATTGCAAACATTGTTGACATTGTAAGCATTGTGAAGTATTATGTATTTATTAATCTTAGAAGGGTGGTTTGATAATGGCCGACAAGATAGTCCACATTACATTACCAGAAGAAACCCACACAATGTTAAAGTTAGAGGCTGTTAAACAGGGTAAGACATTGGCACAGATGATTGAGGAAATGATCAAATTCTATTGCCAGCAGGGGGCTAGAGCATGAGTATAAACAAAGCCGAATTGCACCGTTTAATAGATGCCTTACCCGAACAAGAAACCAAAACAGTTAAAAGGTTTCTGGAGTTTATTATTAAAGAGCATAACCCGTGGCAGGAGGTACTATCCAAGCAAACCGAAGTTAACGAACCTTTAAACGAAGATGATAAACTAGCAATCCAAGAGGCTGAACAGGACGTCAAAGCCGGAATGGTTAAGAGCTGGGACCAAGTAAAGAAGGAGTTGGGTCTGTGAATTTAATCTTAACCGAGCAAGCAATTAAGGATCTATCCAAGCTAGAAAAACATACCCAAAAACGGATCGCTGATGCCATGGACAGGATGCTGGAAGAACCAAGAAACGCCGACATCAAGAAACTAAAGGGAGAAATAAACCTTTGGAGACTCCGTGTTGGTGATCATAGAGTTATCTTCCGTATCGAACAAGAACAAATAACCATTTATGCCATGCGGGTCCTGCACAGACGGGAAGTTTATAAGAAATTGTAGTGGGGTAAGAATTTGGCATGTTGTCACTAGGTCTAAATTACTTGGCCGAAAAGTACATAAGACGGGATGAGTATGAGTCCATTGATTATGAAATAAGGTTAATTAAAGTCTTACCTGGAAAATTATTCTTTGTGGAATACCTGCACGAATCAGAAGGGAGGCAGCATCACTTTGGCCGGTGGCTGCACTCCCCTTGGGACCCGCCCTAATAGGACAGGCACAAATATTATAGCATCTCTGGGTGGCAAATACATAATCTAAGGAGATGTTGAAATGAGTTTCGAAAAAAGGTTTTTTGAGTTTGCAAGTGATCGTTGTGACCATGATGCTTTTCGTGTACTTGTCAAGAACGAGGAATACCGGGATGCCACTAATGATGCCGGTACACTTTTTAACAAAATTGTGGAGTTACTCGGGCCCGAGCATAAGGATCTTGTCATGGCTTATGAATCAGCCTCTGGCATGGTTAACACCTTTGAACTACACCAGGCCTATGTAGTTGGATTAAATGATGGCTTAGCCCTTAAAGCTAAACTTGATTCAGTCGCAAGTTAGTGGGGATGACAATATGAATAAAATGGTTATTATCGTCCCTGGTTTACCTATGGATTACAAAGTCTTAATCGACGTGGTGTTAATCAGTCCCCTGTGCGCTGACAAGATAATTAACGAAGAGGTTGAAAAACCTGTAAGGTTAGTGGGGGGTGAATGATCGTGGGTGGCATTAAAGTGTGGGAAAAATATGCAAACGATGGATTAGATTTTGATAGCGAAGAAGAAAGGGAAATGGCAAACCGGTTCAATAAATCTTTTCTAAAGTTGCTTAAAGCATTACCTAAAACTAAACGAAGAGACCTTTTCAACATGCTACATTCTGCCGATGATTTATATCGACACTACGGAATAAAATGTTATGAAGATGGAATAAATTCTGGCCTCAATATAGCTATTGAAAAATTATCGGTTACAAGATTAGCCCGGGGTTAACCCTGGCTAATTTATTTTTACCTAATTGCTTTCAATTGAAGCGAAAGATTTCTTTGCATACTCTTCCCAGTAACTGCTGTCATCGTTTCCCTCAAAGCTGTGTAACCATTCATACATCATTAATATCTCAAACCATTGTTTTTTCCCTTTTGTATAAGGCTTTTTGGGCATATCTCTGTATAAGGAATCAAGATTAAAAAGGTTAGATTTTTGCTTATAATCGTATTCGTATTTTCTCCAGGCTTCCTTACTTTTCTTTCTGTGAGTTATTGGCCATATTTCCTCATGGTCACTAAAATATATAAGCCAGTCAAATACAAATATCATTATGTCAATCTGATATTTTTTCCAAGTTGTTTCAACCCACTCGGATATACTATCAGAAATAAAAGGTATTACAGGTAAATTTGACTGTAGGCCTTTTTGTATTTGAACTCTTTGGTAATCCTTTATAAATAAAAAAAGCATTTCTGTTTGATTGCTTAAAAATGGGAGTTTTTTAATTAGTTTAGAGTAACAATCATATGATACTGCTCTGAACTCACTGTCTTTATTGTAAAGATAAAAAAACCTATCTTTTTTTAAGATACTACCTACACTTCTTATTATCTGCTTTCCATAATCATCGTAAATTCCTGCAAGCCATTCTCTTACTTCAGGTTCATATTCACTTAATTGTTGATAGTATTTATCTATCTTTTCACGGTGTAAAGCCGTTCCACCTTTTGCATCTTGGCTATTAATATAAGTGTTAAAGTATTCAAATATGTAGTTAACTAGTAGTTTGATATTCTCAATACTTTTAGTGTGATCTAATTCATTTATACCATCCTCTTTCTTCCTTTGTGCAATATATTCTTCCACTTTAAGCATTACAAACCTCCAGTTTGGTTCAGCAAAAAACGAAATATAAGCCCCTGTTTTGACCGGACTTATTTGAATTTTTACCATTTTCCATATAGAAAATACCTTTTTGAGTTCTGATATCGGAAGTTAGAAGGGAATAATTTTGGACTTCAGAATAGCAATCAATTTTCATTGTCAAAGGTTGGGCTTACATCCAACTTTTTTAGCCTTCTTCTGTTATACCAGAACACTCCTAGCTACTCTAAGCTACAGATAGTGGCATCAAGGAGTCTTTCCCTAGCTACCTTAACGGCTTAATAAAAATATCGGGATTTTGTATTACAACTTCATCTCAAGATACCGGTACTATTTTTAAAAAACCTTTGAGGCATTACTTGTGATTTGAACTTTATTAAGCCACAGCCTTTAGCAAGGAATAGAAGGAGTGATTGATTTGGAGTTTTGGCATTGGATTCACGCAACAGGCACATTCTTTAGCGGGTTGGCAGCTCTTGTAACAGCATTAAACAGGTTTAATTGGCCACTATGGCCCCATAGGCGCAGAACTAGCCGGTCATCCAGCAGGCACAGCACAAAGTTGCGTTAACATTATAACCCCTTATTTATCTAGTGTTATAGCGGGTACAAATTTAGACCCCTTAGACGTTATTTCTTATCTGAGAGTAATTCAATGTATAACAGAGCTAGAGAAAGGTTAAATGTCAGACAAACCGCAATTATAACATTCTTGGAACGACTGTTTGTTTAAATTGGTCAAAAACGCAAATTGGAAAATTTGCCCGAATACCGCCTTTGATTTACATATAAACCAAGCTTATACTATGTTCAGACCAGCCACAAAAATCCAAATGCGAAGGCAGGTGGTCCGTCATGCTTACACCCAGACGCAGAAACGGACTTAGCCGCCCTGAGATGATTGCATGGGCTTTTCTCCTTCTGGAGTTACTCGTTCAATTGCTCAAGGCTTGGAATAACTTGTAGGCAATGAGCTCCTTAGCTGACTTGGATGATAGTAGAAGGTTCAGACCCCTTTTGCCGAAGGGTGGCACCTTTAGATAGCTTTGGTGCGGTTGGTCCGTCTTTATCGGATACGTCGGAAAATGATGTGACGGGGCTAATTCCTACTCTAAAGACAAAAACCGGGTTGCCGCCCGGTTTTTGTTGTTGCAAAGATAAGATAGCTTTTTCCGTAATTTACTCACACCCATTAGTTGTAGCTATAAATTAACACTAATTGTTTTACCTAGTCAAACATCACTTTTACCAACTATAAGTAGTTTTAACAAGGTAGTTGATTCTAAATCCAAAAAACGAACACGATTTATAAATCATTTTATTTTTCTATGTATAACCCCTTCAATGATAACCCACCCAGCAGCATGATAATCCGCTTTTACTTTTTTCAACCTCTTCTTTAGTCATTGGTGACGGATCCACAACATAGATTATAGTGTTGCCTAGCCTTAAGGTTTTAGAGTATTTTTTTTATTTGCTTTCACTGTCCTTAGTAGTGGCCTTTGCTATGTCTCTGGCTGCCCGATCTAAGTCGACCTTATCTTTACTGTAGTCTTTTTTTGTGCAATTATAGATACTTTCTAGCATTATATTTCACCTCTAGTAGTATTGTTTACCGTACAGCATTTAAGTAAACATAAACGAGGTGATAACGTGTCATTTAACGGTACTAAAATAGAGCTACCTAGTGATGTTGATGAAACGTTAAAAGAGGTATTTAAAAGGGCTAAGAAACTAAACCCCGCAATTAATAAACAGCAATTTCTGAAATGGATTATTACAATGTGGCTTGATCCCTATTTAAAAGATGATGCCGAGACAGTCCCAAAAGATCAAGTTCAGCTAAAGAACAATCTTAAAGAGGCTATTACCTTATCTGGTAAAACTCAGGCGCAGGTAGCCCGTGAAATAGGGATTAGCAGGGCTTACCTTTCAGAGATAATTAGGGGAGTCTATACCCCTTCCGTTCTCACTGCATTGCTTATTTTAAGGGATATAAACTACCCTATAGAAAAATTTAATGATGTATTTTCACTAGAGCCTATAGAGCAGGAATAAATTACATGCCTATGGGCTTTATTTTATTGGCAAGTTGGACAATCAGTACAGCATATTAGATTAGAAATACAGTACAGAGCAAAGCAATTCTAAATTGGAGGTGGTAACCATAAGCAAACAGACTAACGCACTGGGGGAATCTATTACCACCCTAAAGTTAGTATGGAGGCGCAGGAAGGGCCAGGAGATCCCAGCGGCTATACTGGACACTATTGATGTTTTGTGGCCTGAAGGTAAGCCCCGGCCATTATTAACCCACAAGATAAAAACAGCAAACGGATGGCATATGATTTTTACTTTGATGCCCGGGATTAGCTTCAATGATTTTAAAAACCGAACGGAATATTTCTCCGATGCTTGCAGGTGCATGGTAGATATTAATAAGGTAAAAGGGTTTGCTCATATGAACATTTCAACCGGCAGTATGGAGAATTTTTATCCTTATTTGTGGAATCCAGAGCCCTATTCAAAAATGGATTTACCTGTCCCCATAGGCTTTGACAGTGGCGGTAAGCTAGTGGTCTATGACCTGACTCAAAGTCCCCACCTGTTGATTGCTGGAGTCCCTGGGTTTGGTAAATCAAACTTCCTGCATGTACTCATTCATTCGCTATTACCAAAGGCCCTGGTCGCTGTAATTGACCCTAAACGGTTGGAGTTTGCATATCTCAAAAATCACTGTGCCCTAGCTAGAAACGAGGTTGAAGGGCTAGCCATGGTCAAGAGTCTCAACAAAGAAATGGAACGCCGCATTGACGTGTTAGAGGCCGCAGGGGTTGAAAAAATCCAGCAGTATAAAGGAGAAATGCCATTCATTGTACTGGTGATTGATGAGGTGGCAGAAATTGAGGACGAGGAAACTATTCATTACATTGACCGCATTGTCAGGTTAGCCCGGGCCGTGGGTATCTCTGTGGTAGCTGCCACTCAGCGGCCGAGTAAGAAACTGAAGATATTCAAAGATGATACCCGGGACATGTTCCTGGCTAGGTTATGCTACCAAATGGCAGACGAGATTAGCAGTCGTATGGTACTGGGTGAGCAATGCCCCCAGGCGGCCTACCTTCCAGAAGTCAAAGGACGTGGGATATTTAAAGCAGGGCTGACTATCCAAGAAGTACAGTCTATGTGCCTTTACCTGAAGGATGCTAAAAAAATGCTTAAAGGGACAGAAAGTGTGGTGAGTGACTTTGCCGAGTTCTGCACAGTTAAAAGGTTACCACCGAGATAGGCGGATTCTCCAGCAGATTGAAAAGTTAAAAGCCCTCACCACTGACCAGATTTTTGCCCTCAATTTTGAGGGGGAAAATGGCCAAAGGAAGGCCAGGGAAAGGCTTTTAAAGCTCTATCAGAGGAAACAGGTTAAGCGGTGCAGGTACTCACTGAATGACCCATATTGCTATTATGTAGGACGTAAGCATGGCAGATTGGAGCATTTGCTAGACTTGAACTGGGTTTATGTTTGGCTAGTAAAGAAACTAAAGTCCTGGGATGTGCTAGAACACTTTTACCACGAGTTCCCGTTGAAGATACTACAACCAGATGCACTGGCAGGGATCACAAACACCATTACCAAGAAAACGAATTTTACCTTTGTGGAATTGGATCGTAGCGACAACGATTTTGACAAGGTAGTCAAGTATAATCGCTGGTACGAATCGGACGGATATACAAGCCAGTGGTGGTCAGAGCTGGCAGACAGGTTCCCTACTATCCTGGTGGTTACTACTTCCGCCAGGCGCAGGGCTCAGATATTAGAGAGAATCGAAAAGGAAAATACCAATGGCCTAGAGTTCAAAGTCATGTTACTTGAAGAAGTTAAAGGAGAGTGCTAACACCATGAGAATAACAGGCTTTGCAGTTCGTGAATACCATGACGCCCCTATTCACTCAGTACCATTACACGAATATGTATTAGACGAAATCGGAAATGTGATTATGTTGCCGATAATGCTGCCACTCTTTGTGGTGTTATCTTTGATTGTAAAAAATTTAGTTCATTATAAGGAGAGTGTTAAGTATGATGATAACTGGTTTTTACGTTAGACCTCATAAGAAAGCCCACAAAGTGTCTAAGGCCCAAGCTGAAAGCCTAGTCAGATTCGCCGGTACTGCCTGGTTAGCCATGCACCTAATGCCTGCTGCCACCCCAGTAATGGCCTCAACTGGCTCTGAAATAGTTAAGGATGTTGCAGTAAGTACATTTGGTGCTGGTGGACCCGGGTTCCTCATTATCAGCTTGCTGCTCATTGCTATGGTTGGTTGGCTGGCCGGTTACATTGCTCAGGCCTGTGGCAAAGGGCAAATCGCTGGCATGATTCATATAGTATCTGTATTTTCCTGTATCTCCATTGTGGCCGGGGCTGCGGTTAAGGCCCTTGGTTCGGTGGCCAATTTTCTAGGGTAAGGTCGTTATGACCTTACCCTTTAGATTCAATGCATGGCTATACCGAAGAGTCCACAACAATTATGGTGAGTGGAAATTATAGGATTTTTTTTGGATATTTGAAGCCCTTCGGGGCTTTTTCTTTGGTTTAAGCCATAGTTAGCCCCTAGGTTGGATCCTTAGTCCGTACCAGCGACAACATGAACTTGCTTGTCTAAAGCCTTGAAAATACTGGCCCATATCTCGGAGATAAGGGGGTTCGGGGGGATTGAGTTCCCCAAGAGGAAGGGACCAAAAATTTTTTGTTTGTTAGTTGATCGAGTTACCTACCTCCAAGATATATCCTTGTTACTGCATCCCTACCATGTCCCAGAAGGTTAGAGACTTCAAAACGAGACTGTTTTTCGCTCTTACCAGCTGCGATCCTGGCTTCAAATTCCTCTCTCGCAAATGAGTGTCTAACGCCGTGAAAGGTCAGGACAGGCGAGTAATCTTTTACAGACATCTGGCGGTAATATTTCTCGTCTTCTCTGCTGATCCTGTAAACAGACTGTATTTCGCTGCGGTGATCCCAAATAAACTTTTCGATGCTCTTAATTACCTGATGTGCTTTTTTATTAGTTGGAACAAATAATTTATCACCGCGGTATATGTTTTCAGACCGTTCTTTTAACACATCTATTGCTGCCTTTCTAAGTGTTAAATCCCTTTCGTGCCCACCTTTGCCTTTGATGTGTAATTCTCCTGTCCTAGCGGCTTTTTCGGCCTGAGATCTATCCAGCTTTACAACCTCGTGGATTCTCAATCCTGCCTCCCTTGCGAGGATAAGGGCATCCACTACGTCAAAACGGTTAAGGGAACAAGCCTTATCTAACATGGAATTAAATTCTTCAGGTGCCCAACTACGATCAATACCAACTTTTACTCGTTTAACAATGCCATACTGCTGGTTATTATCCGGCATTTCGTTCTTTGCACCAGCTTGATTCAAAAAAAACTTAACCGCTGAGATATTAGTTTGGATCGTAGACGGTGCCAAATTCCTAGCTTGCATATCTTTGACATAGGCTGCTAAGTGTTTTTCTTTTATGTTGGTAATCTTCTGCAAGCTGAAATCCTTAGCACAGATATAAAGCAACTGGCTTACAGGAGACTTATAGCGGTAACGGGTTTTTATGCTCCCTTGGTTGATGTGTCTAAATGTCTTATCTGCTTGTAGCATTAGGTTTTTATACAATCCTTCTACTCTTTCGATCACTGTTGTTAACCTCCTTCAGTGCATAGTTAGCCCCGGGCTATCGAACCTGTTTTCATTTGTTTTTCAGGTTCTAACAAAGAACTGAGGCCATGTGTGCCGGGGCTTTTTGAATGTATTCCTTTGTGGTCTCATCTACATTTAAATTAAATAATGTTGAGCACTAAATAACGCATACCGCGATGGCAGCCTCATATTATGAGAGCGTTCAGACCAAAAACCCAATGGGCGTTAGCGGGTGGGTACCCGATCCCGATAACCTGGTCGAGCTGAAGTTTTTAGGAAACTTGCCACATAACCTTTGCTGATTAACTTTTGCCATATCAGCCGACAGCAGGATTTTAGTCACGAAGTACCTGCTCCTCCGACATGACTGGTATAACCCCCAGTGGGTCCGGTTTAACTACCCTCCGCCTGCTGCAGTTTATCGCGCTGCAGACCTCTCCCGCCAGAGATATCTTCGTCCACGGGCCTCCCTGGAAAACCCATAAAATCCTTAAAAAATGTTGAATCATCTAATAAAAAAAGGCACAAAAATACCACATCGTGATTAGTTAAAATCTTATCGATGCGGCAACTTGTGCCTCTTGTAATATAGTTTTTTAGCCAGACCTGTTGCGATAAGTCTTACAGTTCAAACTTTAAAAGCAGTCTATCTTTTCAATGAAACCATCTGCTAACTGAAAACAATAAAATCTTATAAGGGCATACTTTGCCCCTTTAAAAATTTGTTCAAAAAGAATTACCATCAACTGGTTAATGAATTACAAACCCTTGCTTGTGGTTAAATTACATGGTTATGCCCCATGTATGCAAAAAATCAACAATCCATTCATACCCTACAGTCGGCACTCCTGTTAGTGTTAATCCAAAGGGGTTTAATGGCTGAACTAACTAAGCAGGTAGCAGGTACTTAGTCAGCAACAATGCGTTCATGTCCTAGCACATTAAAGTCTAACTTCAATGCGGGAGATAACGCCTGGACGAAATGTAAATCTATTGTTAACGTACTTTGAATTGATTATACCCCAACTGGTAAAACCTGTCTAGAACAATAATAAGAGGTCCTTCACACTTGCTTTTTTTATTTACCATAAGAATTATAAAACATGGGATAGCTTTTAAAGGTAAATAACAGATTTAGTCTAATTATTAACTATCATGGCACCATGTTCACCAACTACTTCACCATGGTGGTGGTGATTTTACCTTCACCACATCTGACGGGATATTCGTCATAGCAGGGGAGGTGGTAGTGGTGAAACATTCACCATGTATGGTTGGTAGCTCCGCTAGCGCACGTATCAATATCTTATTGGTGGCGAACTAACCGCCAGGGGGTAAATATGAAGGAATTATTCAGCCAAGTACAACTTTCAAAGGAAACTGGGATTTCACGGAGTACAATCAGAGATTACATCCGAGACTATGCAGAATTCCTTGAAGTACAAACAGGTTTTAAAAATGGATTTAAGGCCTATAATAACACTGCAAAAGAAATCCTTATTCACATTAAAGATATGCACCAACGTGGTTTAACCATTAACCTTATTAAAGAATTACTTGCTGAGAAATACCCTATGCAGATTAGTGATACTGTTTCTAGGGAACCAAATATATCAAAAATAGCATTGCGGGACAAGGTTCCGCAGGGGCTAGTCAGTAAACAAGAGTATGACGAGTTGTTCGCCAGGGTCACCACCATGATGGAACGCATTGAACAACTGGAAAAAATAGAATCTAGGGTAACTGAACTAGAAAAAGAGAATGCAGAATTAAAACATAAACAGTCCACCATTGCTAGTGATCTAACTGAGACCAATATTGCCTTAGAAGCAGTTCAAGACAATTCTTTAAAAGAAACCAGAAACCTTAAAATTCAATTGAAAGAGCATAAAGACTGGACAACAGTTAGAATTGAGGAACTAGAAACAAAATCAAATCAAAATCTATTTAAACGAATTAAAGGTTTTTTTGGTATTAAGTAATTATACTAACACGGACATAAAAACCCCAACCTGTGTGGATTAAACAAAAATAGACCTGTGGATAAGAGGTACACCACCTCGATTAGTCCACAGGTCTATAGTATTTTAGAAAGATACTGGTACACAGGCTACGCCCTCTAATTTAAAGCCGTGACGGACTTGTCCTCTTTTTTAGCTTTGCTCTAACAACCTTCTTACATGACGTAAGCTAATCTTAAGTGCTTCTGCAATCTCCTTCTGTTTCAGCCCCTCCTGGTGCATCCTGACGGCATCCTGACGGCGTTTTTCGGCTTGGACTAGGTAATCATTTCTACTTGATGATCCAGCCTTTTCCCGTGCCTTTCGTTGGCGTTTACGGTCCTGTTCCCGAACCTTATCAATATCCTTTTCTCGCTCCCTGCGGTATTTTTCTTTACGCCCAATAATAGTAGTTAATCCACGTTGCTCGTCTTCGGTTATATCTAACCAACTAATTAATTTTTTGTTTGAGATGTTATAACCTGCCCCAGGGTAACCTTTTTCTCTGGCCAGACGGTCAGCCTCTTGGTCATTCTTTGCAGTCCACGCTTTCTCGGCTGATTCAGTAGCTTTAACAACCTCCCGATGGGGTAAGGGCTCAGTAAAGCTTTCGTTAATTTCTAAAGTTTGCCTAAGTGCATCCCCCGGGTCTGATAGGAAACAGCAACTCCAGTATCGATACAAAAATAAAATTATTTCCCTGTAACCGGTAACATTATAGTTTCGTAGCTCAACCAATTTTGTTATATCAAACAGTCTTGCCCCGTGGAGGGTGTAGACGTTAAATAATTTATGTACTTTAGCCGATTGACCTGATTTAGACTTCTGGCCTTTTCTTGGCTTAATCTCAGGCAGGTACTCCTCCTGGATCTGTCTGAGGGTGTACTTTAGATTGTGCCTATACTCTACTGTTACCCGTGCATCATTCTTACTGTTTACACTTCCAGCAAGTCTAAATACCCGTACAGGGTCTGTAGCCTTACTGTCAACGCCAACGCCCTTTAGTTGTGCAACCAAATACCTCTGGACAGCCATCCAGAGGGGTAAGGCATTATAGGGAACCGGTTCGATAAGCCAAATCAGGTTGATACCCCTGCCAGAATGGATAATAAGGTTAGGTTCTGGCACACTCCTTTGAAAGTATCCCTTTTCAAGCTCATCAATAACGTACCCAGGAACCATATTCAAAAGGTAACAGTCCAAATCAAGATAACAGGCCCTGAACTGTTTTATATTTTCAATTCGCCTTTCTGGCTTATAAAGTGTATTTTGAAGGATGTAAGTATCAATCCCTAGCCACTCAGAAAGAACGTTTGTTAATTCATTGGCTTTGTAATGGTATTGCCGCCAATTATCACCGTCTGCCTTGGCTAATGTTACCCAGCCATCAGCATTACCATGCTGAAAAAACACGTGTTTATGAGCTTCTAATAGGAACATAAAGAAAAACCTCCTGGAAGCATGTCCAATAGCCCCAAAGAGGTTGATTTTCTGTTTATCATGTGATAAATTAACAAACAGAAAGCAACCTCTCTGGAGGTGCTGGGGCCTGTAATCCGAAACTTTGGCGAGGGACGGATACAGGCTTTCGTGCTTTTTATTAGCTTATTTTGGCATATTATAACATAACATACTAAGTTTCTACCATGGTAATTACGAAAATGTAAACCCCTTTCGAAATGAGAGGGGTTTTTGTTTTTATGCCCTAGTGCTGGCGAAAAGAGAGGGCCCCTGAGGAATGGTCAGGAAGGTTTTAAACAGAGCGGGTTTCCAAAATACTTTTTTGACCTACTTTATGTTGTCCACTTTTTTAGTTTCGGCTTGCTTATTCCATGCCGCCTTAGCCATTGGCCATGACGGTTTTCACATCGCGACCGTTTAACTCCTGGCGGTGGGGGGCAATATTCTTGATCAGCTTTTGCAGGGAAAAATAGTTGCCCACATTTAGGATCGGCGCACCGTTTAGGTGATGGCCCACCGTCAACAAGGAGGATATATTGAATAAATCGAAAAAGGCCATCAAATTGGATGACTGGATGCCCCTCTGGCCTACCTGCAATGGGGCTGGTATATAACTGAACCCAAACACCTCTTTCTGAGCGATGTGAAAACGAAAACCGAGTTGCTTTTATAATTAAACTCAAGAGGTAATGGTAAAAGTCTGAGTTACTGCATCCTCGTTCGTACTGCTTTTGCAGAAACTCAATATTTTCTATATCAAAAACCTTACGCCACTCAATTGAAAGGCCGCTAATCCACTCCTCTGCCTCATAAGACGCTTCCGTCTCATCTTCCTGGTATAGTTTTAACAGTCTCTTTGCTTCGGATAAATATTTAATTCTTTGGGCGAAATGAATTATAGCAGAAATAGGCTCACCCTTTGGGGTTAGGTTGCAGCCGCGATTAGGGTTAAAAAACTCTAGCACTTCCCGATGAATACTCTTTATGTCGATGTCCGGGTTTTCTTTTTTCCGGGCAGCATAAACAAATGTTATTGCCCCGTTGATCTGACTGAAGTGATCTTCAACTTCTGGGGCACTTGTCGCTAACCCTAATATTCCCCATTGCCTGGTAAAGTCCAAGGCAGTTGCTTCGTCAGAAATTCTTTGGATAGCGTTAAGTATATCCTTTTGATATTCTCCAGGGTGATATGGCTCAGCTTTAACACCGTCAATGATTAAGCCATCTTCAATTCTTGCGTCCGGCCTTCTCATCCATCCCCAGTGATATATTGATGGTCCCGACATTATGCACCTCCAACACTCTGTGTAAGCATATGAATGTTTTATATATGCGTATGCTTTATATACGCATATTCTCTCTTTATTTGCGCTTACATTTACTTTATAATGTCTTTAGTCAATAGTCAAGAAGGAGGACACAGAATGATAAGGCTACGAGAAGAACGACAGCGGCGAGGACTATCACAAACCAAACTCTCAAGCATGACCGGGATTGCCTCAGCCGATATTTCCGCGATCGAAAATGGTTGGAAAAAGACCTTCCCTGGTTGGAAAAAAAGAATTGCGAAAGCTCTTGGAATCCATGAAGCAGAGGCAGACCAACTCTTTGAGGAAGTGTTAGATGGAGATAAGGAGATGCCGGAGGGCTGTTAAGAGAGGGTGGATGGTGCATTGATTACAACTTATGATTTCCTATCAGCCCTTTACCGGGACTTTGACCCAGACAAAACCATTTACCTCTTTACGGTGCCTGGGGAATCTACCCACCGTTACAGAGTTACGGATTTGCCAGAGATGGCAGATGCAGCAGTGAATTTATCCTCTCAATACGAGGTTTATTTTGGGGCAGGGGCTACGAATAAGCCGTTAAACAGCCCGGGACGGGCAAAAAATATAGAGGTATCAGCAATTCCCGGTCTATGGGTGGACATTGATGTAAAGGATCCTACTGCCCATAAAAAAGAGGCACTACCACCTGATATGCCTTCAGCCATGAAACTAATCCCCGATGAACTTCCACCAACTTTTGTTGTTTGGAGTGGATACGGACTCCATGTATATTGGCTATTCCGTGAACCATGGGATTTAGATACACCGGAGGAACACGAAAGAGCTACCCAGTTATCTAGGGCACTACAAGCAACGATTAAAAGGAGGGCCAGTGACTTTAAGTGGGAACTAGACCCAACCGCTGATCTAGCCAGGGTACTGAGATTGCCAGGCACAATAAACAGGAAGAACCCTAGCCAACCGGTGCAGGTTCAAGTAATCGAGCAGTCTGAAATAAGGTTTAACCCCTCAGACATTGAGGACCTACTGCCACCGGCTCCACCAAGTAACAGCCCTGGGCAACAGCGAGAGGATAAGTTCAAGCGAAAAGAAACAGATGGCCCCGCTCAACTTATGTTAAATAACTGCCATTTTCTAAAGCACTGCCAAGAGGATGCCGCCAGTATTGGGTATGACGAGTGGTTGGCAATGATCACGAACGTAGCTAGGGCAGCCGACGGAATCGAGAAGGTGCATGAGGTTTCCGCTCTGGATCCTGTGAGGTACAACCAAGAGGATACAGACCGCAAAATTACCGAGGCTTTAAATAACATGAACCCTCAGAACTGCGAATACATACAGAAGGTCATAGGGTTCACTGGTTGCCCCGAGAGCGGGTGTGATGTAAAGGCCCCGTGTGGTTGGAGCTTAGGGAAAGTAGCAAAAGCCCGGGCAGTCGTGAAGGCCATAGATAAACCAACAGTAGAAACGGTTCTGACTAACGATATATTGGGTGCTTTAGCCCTACTGAAGACAAATGATCCCTTAGAATACACCAAGTTTAAGGCAAATTGCAAGGGGAAAATAAATCTTAACGATCTTGAAAAACTGGTTAAGCAGAAGAACCAAGAAAAGGAAATGGATAACCTAATACCATTCCCAAACAAGCGAACACTACCCGATTACTTCAAGCAAACTGACTATGGCTATAAAGTAATTACTCCTCGATTAGGGGAGCACATCATGAAAAACGAAAACTTTCTTTACGCTGGGGAGATTTTACACATTTACCGGAATGGGTTTTACCTGAATAAAGGTACAGAAATTGTCCGGTCAAAGTGCCAAGAACTTACCTTTGATTATTTTAAAAAAGACCTTGTGAACGAAACAACCTATTACATCGAGACTTGCAATCGTAGGGATCCGGGCGAGCTAAACAACCGGCCCGACTTAATCAACGTAAAGAATGGCCTGCTGGACTGGAGAACAGGAAAACTGTACCCGCATACTCCTAAATACCTAAGCACCATTCAGTTACCTGTTATATATGACCCAAAGGCCACGTGTCCTGCTACCGATAAATTCTGGTCGGAGATTGTTCCAGCAGACTGCTTGCCGATACTGGAGGAAATGTTTGGTTACTCAATGATACCAGAGACTAAATACCAAAAGGCTTTCATGCTCACAGGTGGTGGCTCCAATGGCAAGGGTACCTTACTGGACCAGTTAACATCTTTTATCGGTAGGACAAACACCTCAAACGTCCCGCTCCAAGACTTAGCGGAACACCGATTTAAGCGGGCCGAGATATTCGGTAAACTAATCAACATCTTTGCTGACCTAGACTCAAAGGCTTTACTCTCAACCAGTTACTTCAAGATGGTGGTAGCGGGCGACGAGATCGACGCCGAACGCAAACATAAAGACCCGTTTTTCTTCCGTCCGTTCTCCAGACTCATATTCTCAGCTAACGAGCTACCAAGGTCGAATGACCGTACCTTTGCATACTACCGGCGTTGGATTATCCTGTCTTTCCCTAACAAATTTGTGATTGGTCAAAATGCGGATAACAACCTAATTAAGGGCATAACATCAGAGAAGGAATTGAGCGGGGTATTAAATCGGGCACTGAATGGCCTGCGTAGACTGGACAGGCAGGGTGGGTTTAGCACATCAGAGACAGTTAACAACGAGCTAGAAAAGTATAAGGTTATGAACGATAGCGTAGCCGCTTTCATCAATGATTGGTGTGTAGTGAATTTAAACGATGAGGACCGCAAACCGATAGTTGGAAAAGTGGCAATCTATGATTCCTATAAGCGGTATGTCGCTGAGAATAATCTAAAGCAATTATCAGCTAGAAAGTTTAACGAGCGGTTACAGGAGCTTTGCCCAGCAATCACAGAGGAAAGGCCAACGGGTGGGGCTAGAATGTGGGTTGGAATAGGGCTCAATGATGAGGCTTATGGCTTTAACTAAAGTTCGAAAACGAAATTTTGCCAGGTTCTGTTGTGTTTTTGCCAGGTTTTTGCCAGGAACGAAGTGGCCTCAGCCCAGTCATAGCCGGGTTCCGCCAGCTTTGCCAAGAAATTCTCACATATGGGACTAGAAGGTACCTTATACCCTTAAGGGTTAAGGGGTATATAGGTTTTAGAATAAATAAAGCAAAAAAACCCGGCAAACTCGGCAGAACTCGGCAAATGCTGGGATGAGTGGGTTTCAAACCCGGCAAAGTTCTGGCAAGAGACATAATTGGAGGTGCAATCATTCTAGTTCAAAACAGGCACAATGCCAAATTTGTGGCCATACCATCTTGCAAGTATTTAATAACAGTGGATGCAATTGAGGACCTGGAGCAGACTGAAGGGAACGCCGACAGGGCCTACGCTGAGGTCGCATGGGATAGGATTAAATCTGATTGGATTAAACGGAACGGAGTTAAAAAATCCAGTGGCAGACAATGTGTAGGCAGATTGCTGGGTAAGAAGGGCTGTCGTAGTTGTGGTCTAGGTAACAGATGCACTCCGCTGGGAGAAGGATGGAAAGCCAGAAATATTTGTCACCCAACCTTACCATTTATCTTTCGAAAAAATGGATAAGCTAGTTAGTTATTGTAAACAGTTAGGGTTAACAGCGAGCATTTCCACTTGGCCAGGATGGCATTTCCCAGGCCATGTAATTATGGTGGAGATCCGGCGAGCTGATTGAGGATGACACAGTTAATGCTGAAGCGTGTATTGTTAATTAGCCTGGCTTGAAGACTCACTATAACTCACTTAAGGTGTACTTTATGAAGGGGTAAAGATAAAAATGAGGGTACAAATGTATGGTTTTTTAGCAGATGGAACCTATAAAACGATAGAAGCCGTATGGCCAGAGGATATAGGACAAGGAGCAGAAGATTTTGTTTACTACTTAGGGTTTAAGGAAAGCCCAGAATTTCAATTGAGCCACAAAATAGCGAGTATTGATATTAAGGTTTTTGCTTCTGATTATCCCGATTATGATCACAGGTTTATGGTAATACAAAACACTCAAAGCATCTCTAGGTTTATACTCTGCAATGATTTAATGGCCTTAAACAAATATCTGTCTATCATGTTGCCGGTAATTGAAGCCATGGGAAGAATTGAATTTTGAAGTGTAGAGAGGGCTTTTTATTAGCTTTCTGTCATGTATAGCATGACGCTGGGAAAGAGGAGTAGTAATGAAATATATCGCGATAAAGGTGACAAAGTGTGTACTTTACCTAACAGAACAGGAGTTAACGTCATTGCTAGCTAAGGATCGGGAGTTATGGACCACTGCTATAAAGCGGGGCAAGGCATTTACCAGGGCCAAGGAAAGCCAGCAGAGAGGTGTTAAAAAATGAAGATTGCCGCACTGTTTTGTTTGAAATGTGGCAGTGAAATAGTTGATATAAACAACTGGAAGATGGGAACCACGACGGCTGAGGTGATCTGTACTAGGTGTGGTAACAAAGGATTAATTCAAGGCCTTACCGTAGGGCGTGTTGTGTTAAACGGTCGGCAGTTAGCTGAAGCCAGTGAGGATAAAGCCATTCCATGGTGGTTGAGAGAAAGTGTATAGCCCCCCCTTTCTCATAATATGTAAATTATTTTCCAGGACCGAGAGGGGGCCTTCAAATAACACACAGGTCGCACGCGTGACCCCCCTACCCGAACTTTCCTGTATTTAAAACTTTTTGGGGACATTTCTTTAAATTTGATGGCCAAACGGTCTAGTATCTTAAGCTTTCTAGGTATTTACATACCCCTACTACCAGGGGGGTATTAGGTCTCTGGTACCTTTTAATGCTAGACCGTTCGGCAGGCAAGGACAAATTTTTTTCCCAAAACTAAAGGTTTATAGGGGGGAGGGCTATCGCATTCTCCGGAACCTTTTAGTACCTAGACTGTCCAGCTATCGTCTGAACAAAAATGTCGTGTAATGAAATTTAGACTACACCCCCTATAAGGAAACCATCGAGTGTTTACAAAGGTTCCACCTCCGGTCCTGTCAAAAGGGCCTACCATATACGACAGGGGGGACTAATCCCTAACCAGGTACTTTATAAACGGATATTTTTATACAGATGATACCCGTTCGGTCTAGGGGGTAAAAGGCCATGAAGATATGACACCCCCCTATCCACAGCCAAAGTAATTGTACGGTGTGCCAAAAATAACAGACCCCGCCCGCTCATATACATGCAAACTTTTTTTCGGGAGTGATGGTAGCATGACTAAACACCAGCTATATTTGAATGCCTTCTTCAAAGAAATGGAGGCAGTAGATATTCAAGACCCAAACCCAGCAAGTGTTAAAAAGTTAGTCTTTTATGGTGTGAAAGCAGTGAACACCAAGAAAGATCAGCCCACTATAACCACAAAAGTGGCCGAGACTAAATTTCAATTTGTCAACCTTATACAGGGGTTAATTGGATTGTTAAAACCATCTGAATTTACAAACCTGTTCCCAATCTCGAAGGATTATAGCGGCCAAAAGTATCAAATAAAAGACTATTTTTACACCAGAGACTACCTAATGAGCCTGCCGGATGAACCTATAGGTGACATTGAGAAAGTAATGGAGTTCCTATGGGAATATCATAACTGGGAAGTATCAGAGTTTGTAATTCACACACTCGGTTGTGCAAGCGACCTGCGCCAAATGAATGGACAGCCCTCAATCATGGAAGAGTTTTGCGCTGAGAACGAAATAAAAACCTACACCATGCACACAAACCAAAAGGGCAAAAAATTCCTGGTTGATAATGAGACAGGCAAAAGTTTAAAGGTCAAAAGGAAAGTGCCCCGTTATTTAAAGTTAATAAAATAACCTGCTCCAATATTAGAAGGCATATATAGGCCTTAGTGAATGCCAAAGGAGTGATTTAATGAACGTCGAAAACCTATCCTTCCGAGAACTCGAGGAAACCCTGGTCGATGCTTGGAATAATCCGAAGACAGGACGCGACCGGCTCTTATCTCTCCAGAGTGCATGGGAGCAGCAAATATATCACCTCACCGATAATATGGGACTATTTCTGGAAGAAATTAAGTCCTGGGACACTGGTTACCTAGAGCAATGGGTAAGTACCAACGGCGAGTTATACAAAGTGTATGGCGAAGGCTTTAGTACCAAATGTTTGTTCTTTGTTGCTAAAAGAGAGTTACAAAAACGCAAAAAACCAATTTGACACATTGTTATTGTGTCAAATACATCAAAACTGATCAATCCTTGATTTTATTAGGTTGAAAAGGCTTTTAAATAAACTAAATAAAACCGCTTGCCTTTGAATTTGTCATAATGTATAATTATATATAATAAGACAAATACGAAAGGGGCGGGTGGGAGTGGAATTTGTGCAACCCATCAGAGATAAGAAGAAGATTGAGGCCATGAAAAAAATTTTAAAAGCCGGCAGTCTCCGCGACTATGCTCTGTTCACTCTTGGCATAAATTCTGGCCTCCGTATCAGCGACCTTTTAAAGCTTAAGGTTTCAGATGTACTGGAAGGTAAGAAGATAAGAGACCGGATAATCATAAGGGAACAGAAGACGGGCAAGGCTAAAGACTTCCCGCTCGGGAAGACGGCAAAGAAATCCTTAGAGGAACACTTAGCCTCATGGACTCATCAACCAGAAGACTTCCTTTTCCGCTCTAGGAAAGGGAAAGGAGCCCTAACCAGACAGCAAGCCTATAACATAATCAATAACGCCGCCCATGCCGTAGGTATCCAAGAGAACATCGGCACACACACCCTGAGAAAAACCTTTGGATACCACGCCTATAAGCAGGGCACAGATTTAACTCTAATCCAAAAACTATTAAATCACTCAGCCCCTTCGGTGACTTTGCGATATATAGGGATAACCCAAGACCAACTAGATGAGGTATATCTAACCCTAGAATTATAATTAAAGGAGTTAGGAGTTGATTCAATTTGGAAGATATAGATAAGAATATTGCACCGTTAATTAACTCGATGAATGCTTGCGGATGGATAACAACTACTTCCTGTTGTGAGGGGCACTACGGTGGTAAGTATCATAATAATTTATATATACAATTTTTTTGTAGGTCTAGCAAAATAAACAGGCTTGCAGAAGTGCTCAATGAAATTCAGAGCAACGGTGATTCAGTCTTTATTGATGTGAGTTTTGTGTTTGAAGAAGATACACATGCCTGCCAAGACGATGCACCTAAAGGCTATATTGCACTGTTCCTTACTGCTGAGGATGATGAAGGATTTAAAGATATAGATAAAAAGATAAAATGGATTACCATGGCAACCGAAGAGTTTAGTAAGCTAAAACCCTAATGCTACAGGAGGGGTAATGTGACCAACAATCTAACCGAACAGTTTATAATGGAGATACAGAGAAACTGTGAAGATATGAACCAACTCCAGCACGGGGAAGTTGTCCTAAAAGTACAAGATGGTAGATTAGTTCTTATAAACATTAAGAAATCAATTAAACCTAAAAAAGAACCACAAGCCCCAAACGGCTGGACAGTTAAATAGCACACCAGGACTGACCGGAACAACCGGAGGCCCGAGCTTAATAGCTTTGGCCTCTTTTATTTTTAGGAAAGGACTGAGAGTGGCATGAGCTATGGTGACATGGATAAACAGCGAGTCGCTTTCTTCTTAGCTAACTATCCTGTGCTCTGGGCAAACATTGAATCGCAGCGGGAGAATATCATTGAACGCTACCGCCAGAGTGCGGTGGCTGGTGGCCGTAGTGGTAACCAACCAAGTGATCAAACAGCTAAAAAAGCTATTCAACTGCTTGAGATATCAGAACTTATGGCCATCTTAAACCTGGTACGCCAATGGATTGATTACGAATTAATCCAAAAAGCAAGGCCGCTCCTACTGGCTGTATGGCGGGTTGGGAGATATGGATGGGATAGCGTAGCTAAAGACCTTAATGCGGAAGTTTGGAGGTGCAGAGATCAATGGCAACAACTAACGGAGAGTCTGCTACATTACCTGCAGGGGAAATCGCCCTCTGCTGGAGCTGCCAAAGAGCAGGATGGTCGTGCCTTTGCACCTGGCCTCAAGAGATAATGCCTGGGTTAACTTTTGCAAAGTCAAACGAAAGAGGCACAGAGGAATCGTTAAAAATAGTGATTTTCTGTCCCTGGTATTGGCATGAGGAATATAAACCACAGAAACAGGACTGGCGGGATAAATATAAAATTCGCTGATTCTGATTAATCGAATTATGGGAGCGTTCTACTAAAAGGAGTGAAGCCATGACAAACGTTAAATAATAGCTTTTCCACGTAGCAAACTAAAATGGAAGGGGAGATAAACATGAGTACAATTGGCCAAATGAACTTAAAACTTGCTTTAGATGTAAACGGGATGCTTAAATCTTTAGAAGAGTCCAGGGCGCAACTTAGTCAAGTAGGCAAAGAGGCCAGCAGACAGTTTGCAATTATTAAAGCCAGCATGGGTGAACAAATAGCCAAAATGACTGAAGGAACGTCTGTAGTAGGACAGTTAACAGTAAAACACCAGGCATTAACTAGTCAGGTCGAAGTACAGCAAAAGTATGTTGCCGCTCTCAACGATGCTTACGATAAGAGTGTTGTTGCCAAAGGCAAAGATGCTGATGAAACTCAACGCCTTGAAGTTAGATTAGCTAAGGCTAAAGAGGCTGAAGCTGTATTACAAAAGCAGCTCAGGGAAACAACGGCAGAAATGCAGAAACAGGCGTCTGAGTCTACTACACTTAGTTCTAAGATGGAGTCAGCTTTTGAGAAACTTAAAAATGTTGGCCAGTCTATGATGCTTGGTATTTCTGCTCCGCTTACAGGTTTTACAGCCCTAGCAACCAGCGGAACAGAGGAATTAAGAACCGAGTTATCGATGTTAGAAGTAAACGCTAAGAAAGCTAGGGCCAGTATTGAGCAAGTAAATAGCCTATACCGCGAAATGTATGCTATCACAGGTGAGTTAGATTCTAACACAGAGGGTTTTTCGAATTTATTAAAAGCAGGCTTTAAGGATACTGCTTTAACACAAGTTACTAAGGAATTGGCCGGTGCTGCCATTCTCTTTAAAGATACTCTAAAATTCGAAGGACTGAGCGAAAGCTTGCAGGAAACTTTAGGCGCGTTTAACGCCGTAGGTCCCTTTGCCGAACTATTGGAACGCTCCGGGGTAAGCCTTGATGCTTTTAACGCTGGATTAAAAGAGGCTGCGGCAAACGGTACCCAAACCCAGTATGTTCTGGATGTGCTAGCAAAACAAGGGTTAGCAAATCATTACGAACAGTATGTAAAAAACAATAAAGCACTAGTGGAAAATAAAAAATCAATTTATGACATGATGTTATCAATGTCTGAGTTTGCAGAGGTAGCCACTCCCTTATTAACTAAAATAAATAATCTTATGTCTGGTTTATTAAACCTATTTAATGGTTTACCACAGCCTGTGCAATCGCTTTTGGTTGGTTTAGGTGCAGTGTTATCAGCTTTAGGCCCTGTGCTATTTGCACTTGGACAAGTTTCTTTAATAATCGGATCCGGAGGAATTGGAAAAGCCATAACCTGGTTAACAGGAACGCTCTTGCCGTCCCTGGGTACAGCTTTTGCAACTATATTTGGCGCCATAACGTCACCAATAGGGATAACAGTAGCAGCTCTTGCTGGTATAGGATTTATAGCTTATGAAATCATGGATAATTGGGCTCCGATTAAGCAGTTCTTTAGTGATTTATGGAATAGTATATCTGAAGGATTCTCTGCTCTTTGGGATACTATTAAATCACCATTTATAGGCTTTATTAACGGTATTATTGAGGGCCTAAACTGGATTATCACGGAACTTAATGAAACATTTAAGATTAGTATACCTAAATGGGTTCCTGGTGTTGGTGGTAAGTCGTGGGGAGTTAATATCGGTACTATTCCTAAGTTTCATGACGGCGGTGTTTTTCAAGCTCCTACGCCTGGTGGTGAAGGACTAGCACTATTAAAAGATGGAGAAACAATTCTTCCATCGGGCTTAAGTAATAATAGTAGCCAGACTCAGGTTGTTAAACATGAATTTGGTACTTTAAGAGTAGAAGGGGTAACTGACCGTGGTCAGCTAGTTGGTATTATCGAAGTAGCTGTTAATGATATTCTCAGAAGGGAGCTGCGGAGCTAAAATGACGTACTTAGAAGAAATGAGTAGCGTATTACGTGAATTAACCAATCTAAA
The DNA here is from genome assembly GCF_054657375.1 of Desulfotomaculum defluvii. NCBI lineage: Bacteria > Bacillati > Bacillota > Clostridia > Eubacteriales > Desulfotomaculaceae > Desulfotomaculum > Desulfotomaculum defluvii. The sequence continues at coordinate 23,327 of NZ_BAAHYV010000003.1, forward strand.
TCAATTATGCTGGGAAGGTATTAAAAACTTCCCTAACTTAGATACGGATAAACTTAACACTTATATCCAGAGTGTAAGGAATATAAGTGAACAATTTAAAAAATTAGATCCCCCGGTAAAACTGAAAACTTACCACCAGCTAGGGAAAGACCTTATCGCAACTCAAATATCTATGTCCTACACTACAGATAACTTAATAAAATCAGGTAACTTTAAATATGTAAAAAAGCTAGGCAAATTGGCAAACAAGGTTAGCAGAATATCAATTTTTATGACATCAGAGGCAAACAAATTAAGCGACGATATAGACCGTTATTTAGAACAGAGCAGTTAACAAAAGCACCCAAGATTGGGTGCTTAATCTATTTAATTAGTCTCTTAATTTGAACCGCAACTATAAGCAAGTACCATAATAACTAATGCTATTGCCAGATATTTTATCAAATCACCAACAGTAAAAGGTTTACTTTTCGCAACCCACGTCTTTTTGCAGTCCTGACATTGCCATAGGTTTTTACCAAACATCATAATAAATCCTAATATAATAGCGACTGGTATCCCCAACAATAAGGGTGGAAATAAAAGCCCTATCCAGAACATGCACCCAGCAGTGCAGAACAAGGCGAATACGATAGCCCATTTATATACTTTTTGAACCTTATTAGATCCGCATCGAGGACAAGGACTCCAATCTTCTTCCATACTAACAACTCCTAAATAGTTTACATACATTTTTTCATTACAATAAATATTAGTCAATTGTTTATAGTTAAGTTAATTAGTTATAGAGAAACATAGAAAATAAAGGTTCCAAACGTTTGGAAACCTCAAGCCAAAGATTAAGCATTAAATACCTTCTCTAATTTACATCTAATTTCTTAGGCAGCCGACCCTTTTAACTTCCCGCTCATCTTCAATGTTCTCTAACTATTTCCCAGAACTTCGGATCTTTAAGCATGGTATTGCTAAGGTACTCAACAGCGGGGCTCATATACTCTTCCCACGTCCCAGTTGCTGGCCTGATATTTGTTATCTCTCGGCTAATTTCCTCTCCTGTTACTCGGTC
>NZ_BAAHYV010000004.1:0-198391 GCF_054657375.1 Desulfotomaculum defluvii
GTGACGATACCGGAGGAGGTACACCTGTTCCCATCCCGAACACAGCAGTTAAGCCCTCCAGGGCCAATGGTACTTGGAGCTAGCGCTCCTGGGAGAGTAGGTCGTCGCCAGAGTAATTTTTAAGAAACCACAGTGATTTCTCACTGTGGTTTTGTTATATTTAGATATTTTATGCGACAGCGGGGACGGTTCTCGCTGTCGCATTTTTTACCACAGCAGTTCCAATTTGTTTGCGACAGCGAGAACCGTCCCCGCTGTCGCATAATAGTTAAAACAATCATAATTTAAAGTGATAAAATGTAGATATAAAAACCTGCCAATTGTTTTGAAAAACGTGATATATTCTATATTAATGGTAAAAATACCTATATATAAAAATAAAGAGGTATAAATGCCATGGAATTTTTAGCTATATCAGTAGCTCATGAATTAAATTTAAATCTTATTGCGAGTCATTTTGGAATCAATAAAAAATTTAAGTGGGAAGAAACTTTGATTTTAAAAGATGATGATTTAAAAGGTATTTTAAATCATCATCATAATAAAACAATATATCTTTTTCATTTTGGATGTTTGGTGTTCATTAATTTAACTAAATATGATATATCAGATTTTTATAATTACCTTCGTACGATTGAACCTTCCTTAACACAAGTTGATCATCATCTGAAATATTCGGATTCATATAAATTAGAACTTGATCCTGATAAAGAAAAAGAAGTGCATCATGATTACATGAGAGCTCCAAAATTATTGGATTTTTATCCACAGATCATATCCGTTGTTTTGGCAAGATCTGTTGCCTTAGATAGAATAGAAGACAGTGTTGAAAAGGTTTCTGATGAAATTGAGAAGATAATCGAATACTTAGATAAGGGTAAATTGAATATAGATGATAATAAATTGGCAAAATTATCAGCTAAGGTACTGCGATATAAATATAACATAATATCATATGTTATGGTATTAGACAAACCCGACATTACTTGGTACAAGGAAGCTGCTGAAGAATTATTTCTAAAGCTCGCCGATCTTTTTGACCTACATGAAAGGTATGAAAATCTACGTCAAAAGACCGAAAACATTATGGATATTACCGAGGTTTTTACCATTCTTGGCCATGCAAATAGAGGTACAAAGTTGGAATGGATGATTATTATTCTAATTGCCTTTGAAATTGTTATTTCTCTAGCTGAAAAACTATTATAATCCTTTAAATACTACTAAGTAGGTGAATTAATGAAACAATTTATAACTAATTATTATAAATTACTAAGTTCGCTAAGCCTTGCTATGGATTTTTGTACCCATGGTTTAATGAGACATCATCAAAGGGTTGCACTAATATCTCTGCAAATTGGCAAATTATATGGTCTAAATTTAAAAAGAATGGAAAATTTATTTACTGCAGCAATTCTGCATGATGCTGGCTCAAGCACATGGACTGAAAAGGATTTATTATTTGATTTCTTTTCCACAGATACAGAGATACACTGTAAAAAAGGATATAATCTGTTCAAAAACCATACATTATTTAACTCTATTGCTGAAATTATTCTATGTCACCATGATCACTGGAACGGAATAAATAACATCTCTGGATTAAAAGGAAATCTAATACCCGTAGAAAGCAGAATTATTTATTTGGCTGACAGAATTGACGTTTTAATTCGTGATGACCTCTACATACTCGAACAAAAAAGGCACATATGCAAGAAGATAAATGAGGATAGTTATGGGCTTTTTGATCCTCACTTGGTAGAAGCCTTTAACGATATTTCCAGTAGGGAATGTTTTTGGCTAGATATGCATTCACCCTTTATAAGTGAAATATTATCACACCACTGCCCCATAATTTCAAAGAAAATAGGGTTAAAAGAGGTACTTTCAGTGGCAGATACTATGTCAAAGGTTATTGATTTTAAGAGTCCTTTTACTAGAAGACATTCCAGTGGTGTGGCTAATGTTGCTAGTTATTTGGCTAGCAAGGCTGGATGTGCAGAAGAAGATAGCAAATTGATAAAGGTAGCTGGTTTATTACATGACTTAGGTAAGTTAGGTATCCCAGATGATATACTAGATAAACCTGGAAAGCTAACCAATAGTGAATTTAATATTATGAAAAAGCATACATACTACACCTATCACATATTAAAGTTAATTGATGGATTTGAGGATATTAATCATTTTGCATCTAGCCATCATGAAACATTAAGTGGTAGAGGTTACCCCTTTAAGCTGGATGCTTCTGATTTAAAACACGGAGCAAGGGTAATAGCGGTGGCAGATATTTTTACTGCCCTTACTGAAACAAGACCCTACAGACAGGCAATGGAAAAAGAAGAGGTTATAAAGATATTAACGAACCAGGTAAAGGCAGGTGCCATAGATTCAGAGTTAACATCTCTTTTAATCTCTAATTATGAAGAAGCTTATATGTTAAATATAACAGTTTGAGATAAGAAATTTACCCTCAAAATGAGAGTAATTTCTTATTTTGTTTCCAACAATTAGTATATACGTTAAACAAATATGACATGATAGTATGGGATGAGAATGTAAATTTAAAAAATACAATGGAAAAATATTGTCATACTGTAATAAATGATCTAAAATACATTATTGTAACAAAGCTAACATTTGGAGGGAAAAAAATGGCGGAAAAAGGAACTTGGACTGTAAAAAAAGGTCTGGCAGAGATGTTAAAGGGCGGGGTAATAATGGATGTTACTACGCCAGAACAAGCAAAAATCGCTGAAGAAGCTGGAGCATGTGCTGTCATGGCTTTAGAAAGGGTACCCGCAGATATTCGGGCTGCTGGTGGAGTTGCCAGAATGGCAGACCCTAATATTATATTACGAATTATGGACGCAGTAACCATTCCCGTTATGGCCAAGGCACGTATTGGTCATTTTGTAGAAGCTCAAATTTTAGAGGCACTTGGTGCGGATTATATTGATGAAAGTGAAGTCTTAACACCAGCAGATGAAGTATTTCACATTGATAAACACCAGTTTAAAGTACCCTATGTTTGTGGTGCTAGAAATCTAGGTGAGGCACTGCGGCGGATAGGGGAAGGTGCGGCTATGATACGCACAAAGGGGGAACCTGGTACTGGTAATGTTGTAGAAGCTGTACGCCACATGAGGCAAGTTATGAGTGAAATAAGAATGGTACACAACATGCCTAAGGATGAATTAATGACAGCAGCAAAGGAAATGGGCGCACCCTATGATCTAGTGTTACAAGTTCATGAATTGGGTCGATTACCAGTAGTGAATTTTGCAGCAGGTGGGATTGCAACACCTGCCGATGCAGCTTTAATGATGCAATTGGGTTGTGATGGTATCTTTGTAGGATCTGGTATCTTTAAATCGAATAATCCTGTTGCTAGAGCAAAAGCCATAGTAGCAGCAACTACTCACTTTAATGATGCTAAAATATTAGCAGAGATATCAAAGGATTTAGGAGAGGCAATGCCTGGCATGGAGATTTCTTCAATTCCTACTGAGCACAGGATGCAAGAAAGAGGATGGTAAAGAGATCATGGTTATTGGTGTTTTAGCACTTCAAGGGGCGTTTATTGAACATCAAAAGTCCTTAGCGGCCTGTGGAGTAGATAGTGTACAAGTACGTAACCCTAAAGAGCTAGAAAATATCCAGGGTCTTATTATTCCCGGTGGAGAGAGTACGACAATGGGTAAATTAATGAATCAATTTGACTTATTTGAACCCATTATTGAAAAGGCCCATATTGGTTTACCTATATTTGGTACATGTGCCGGATTAATTATGCTTGCTAAGAAAATAGTTGGTTCAACACAACCCCGATTAAATTTAATGGACATAGAAGTTGAAAGAAATGCCTTTGGTCGACAGGTAGAAAGCTTTGAAACTGATTTATCTATTCCAGATCTTAGAAATGAACCAATAAGGGCTGTATTTATTAGGGCACCTTACATAAAAAGTGTAAGTAAAGATGTGAAGGTTCTAGCCAAATATGAAGATAAAATTGTTCTAGCTCAACAGGACAATTATTTGGCTGCGGCATTTCATCCTGAACTGACAAAAGATTTGATACTTCATCAACATTTCTTAAATATGATAAGATAAAAACAAGGGATTTTTCCCTTGTTTTTTCTTTATACAACATTAGTAATAAACAGTAAATAAATGTAATTATAACTGTGGGAGAATAAGAGCTAATAAAATAATTCAGTTTAGGCTATAAATGTATTAAATAAACAAAAATAACATATATTGTTATTTGGTATTATATGGTAATATAACATTGACGCTAACTTGGCGGCGTTCAGGAGGTGAACTGCGATGAAGTTTGTCAACCTGAACAAACTAGGCAAGTGGATAGTCACACTGGCGGTAATATTCTCATTTATGTTTGGCACCCTGATAGAAAATAGATTACAGGTTGTGGAAAACTTAACAAATGCAGTCGAAAACGTAAATGCAGTTGTGTTGCCGGCCGGCAATAAAATTAGAGAAAGGTTTGATGCCTACTACAAAGAAGCCGAAAAAACTTATGAAGCTTTAAAAATTGGTACAGCTATTAGTCTAGCCATAATCTTGAGCTCACTGCCCAAAACAACCAATCGTGGACCTTGAAAGGGAGGATAGATACTAGGTCCAAATGAATTTTTTTACAATATCCACTATTGACAAACAAAGGTCTCCTGTGTAAAATCATTAACAGTAAAGTAATTAAACCCAAAGAAGGGGAAAAGTAATTTAAGCTATTCTTTCAGAGAGCCGATGGTTGGTGCGAATCGGTAGAGGGTTTAAGTGAATTCCTCCCCAGAGGGGATCTGCCGAACACACAGGGAGAATAAGTTGTTGTTTAGTAGGTGGATACGGGAAGATACCCGTTATAACAATTGAGTGGACCGGGATTTACTCCTGGTCAACAAGGGTGGCAACGCGGGAGAATACCTCTCGTCCCTAATGGACTGATCATCCGTTAGGGGCGGGAGGTTTTTGTATTTCCCCCCCGACGGGTAAAAATTTTATCTGGAGGGATTGTTAAAATGAAGGACAAAAAGTATCTCTTGATACCAGGACCTACTCAAGTTCCCCCCCCTGTGGTAGAAGCAATGTCAAGACCTATTATTGGTCACAGAAGTGCTGAGTTTCAAGCCATAGTAGAAAGGGTAACCGGAAAACTAAAAAAAGTATTTCAAACTAAGAATGATGTTTTTATCCTTGGTAGTTCCGGCACTGGTGCCCTTGAGGCAGCTGTTGCCAATTTAGTAAACCCTGGTGATAAAGTTTTAGCACTGTCCTGCGGAAAATTTGGTGAAAGATTTAGAGATCTAGCTAAAATTTACGGCGGTGAAGTTGATTTTGTTGATTTTGGTTGGGGTTATGATATAGATCTCAAGGTTGTTAAGAAGAAGTTAGAGGAAAACCCAGACATTAAAGTGGTATTGGCTACACAGAACGAAACATCAACTGGTGTACAAAACGACATTGAAGGACTTGGTAAACTGGTGGCACAGTACGAAGCAGTTCTTGCAGTTGATGCTGTAAGTGGTCTAGCTGCCATAGATTTAAAAACTGATGAATGGCATATCGATATTGTGGCCAGTGGATCTCAAAAGGCTCTTATGCTTCCTCCAGGATTGGCTTTCCTAAGTGTAAGTGATAAAGCATGGAGAAAAATTGAGGAAAATACTTCTCCGAAATACTACTTTGACTTACTAAAAGCAAGGAAATCCATTGCTAAGTGGAATACGGCCTATACAACTCCAGTATCCATGGTATATGGGTTGGATGCAGCCTTAGATATGATTTTAGAAGAAGGATTGGATAATGTTTTTGAACGTCATAAGTTACTAGCAAAGGCAACGAGGGCAGCTATCCAAGGTCTAGGTTTGGAATTGTTAGCTCCTGATGATTGTGCATCGATGGCTGTAACGGCAGTTCAATCACCGATGGTAGTAGATGCTGATACCCTTCGCAAGGTACTATTAAGGGATTATGGTGTAACCTTTGCGGGTGGTCAGGATGCGATGAAGGGTAAAATATTCCGCATCGCACACATGGGCTTTGCAGATAAGATGGATGTAATAATTGCAATTTCTGCTTTAGAAATGGCCCTTGGCAAGTGTGGTTATAAAGCTGAACTGGGTGCTGGTGTAAGAGAAGCTCAAATGATATTTGTAGGAGGGGAACACGCATAATGAAAGTATTAGTGATGGATGGAGTATCGGAACAGGGTTTAGCACCGTTACGTCAACATACAGATATTGAAGTTGTTATTGGTGAAAAAATGACAGAAGATCAACTGGTTGAAGTGATTGGCCAGTATGATGCAATGATTGTTCGTAGTGCTACTAAAGTGACTGCCAGAATCGTAGAAGCAGCAACAAAATTAAAAGTAATAGGTCGTGCAGGCGTTGGTGTAGACAATATCGACCGTAATGCAGCAACCAACAAAGGGATTGTTGTAGTAAATGCTCCTGATGGTAACACCATTGCTGCTGCAGAACTGACCATGGCTATGATGCTAGGCTTGGCTCGTAAGGTGCCTGCAGCCTGTGATAAGCTGAAAAATGGCGTCTGGGATAAAAAAGCATTCTTAGGTGTTGAATTAAGGGGTAAAACATTGGGTGTTATCGGTCTAGGTCGTATCGGGAGTGCTGTAGCAAAAAGGGCCCATGCCATGGAAATGAATATAGTAGCTTATGACCCTTACATTTCGGAAGATCATGCTCGTAAAATGGCTGTTGAAATTGTAACCCTTCAGGAACTTTTTAAGAGAGCTGATTTTATTACAATTCATATGCCTAAAACTAAAGAAACTTATCATATGATCAACAAAGAAGCTTTGGAAACTATGAAAGATGGGGTTCGTATTATAAACTGTGCTCGGGGCGGAATTGTGGATGAAGAAGCTTTATATCAGTACATGATATCTGGTAAAGTAGCTGGAGCAGCACTGGATGTTTTTGAGAATGAACCTTGTACTGATAGCCCATTGATAAAATTAGATAACTTTATCGCAACCCCCCACCTTGGGGCTTCCACAAAAGAAGCTCAAATTAATGTAGCAGTTGACGTGGCCGAAGAAATTGTTGCGGCTCTTCGCGGCGATTTAGTAAAAAATGCCGTTAATATGCCTTCGATGAGTCCAAAATTACTGGCTAAAATACGTCCCTTCCTGGATCTAGCAGAAAAACTGGGTGCCTTTCAGGCCCAAATGCTCGATGGGAGAATTGAAAAGGTTGAAGTTGTATACAGCGGTGACTTAGCTAAGTATGATGTAAATCCCATTACAACTACTTTACTTAAAGGTATTTTGGACCCAATTCTTCAGGAAAATGTAAACTTTGTTAATGCTACCCTAGTGGCCCGTAACCGTGGAATTTCGGTAATTCAGACCACAAAGGAAAATGGGGAAAATTACCACAACCTAATTACTGTGAATATATATACCGATAAAGGAATAAGAACTATATCTGGTACTCTATTCCAGGATAATGAAACTAAGATTGTAAACATTGACGGATATCATATAAATGTTGCAACTTCTGGTCATATGTTGGTTGTTCCCCATATTGATAAGCCAGGTATTATAGGAAAAGTTGGAACTATTTTAGGTGACATTGCTATTAACATAGCGGGTATGCAGGTAGGTCGAATTGAGCTAGGTGGCAAGGCTATTATGATTATGACGGTTGATAACATTATTCCAACCGATACCTTAAAGGAATTGGCAACCATTGATGGAATCTTAGAAGTAAAAATGGTAAGTTTATAGCATAAGAATAAGGTTAGGGTTAGCATTACGATTGCTAACCCTAACCTTGCGTTTTGAGCATAGTAGAAAATTTTATAAATTTTCAGTAATAATAAGTAAAACTAAGATTGAATTAATAGATTTAGTCCAGTAATTTTTTTAATAAAATTCATTGTATTTCCCCTCATTTTACAAAGGAGTAGGGTTATAGTATAATACATAAGGAAATTTTTGTTTAAATGTGGCAATATTAACATTAGAACTAAATTCCTACCAAATTTTGGGGGTCATATTTATGTTAGATATTAAATTTGTACGTAGCAACCCTGAACTTGTATTAGAAGGACTCAATAAACGTGGTTCTGACATATCCCTTGATAATTTTTTAAAACTTGATGCCTTACGTCGTGAAAAATTAGTAGTTGCTGAACAGCTTAAAAACACACGCAATATTGTATCCCAAGAAATTGGCAAGTTAAAAAAATCTGGACAACAAGCTGAGGACAAAACCATAGAAATGCGCAAGGTATCCCAGCAAATAAAAGATATGGATGATGAAATTAAAAATATTGAAGCAAAGCTCCAAGAGATTTTATTGTCCATTCCTAACATCCCCCATGAATCAGTTCCTGTGGGAAAAGACGAAAATGACAACATAGAAATAAGACGCTGGGGTAAACCCCGTGAATTTGAATTTGAACCCAAACCTCACTGGGATCTTGGTGAAGATTTAAATATTCTTGATTTTGAAAGGGGAGGTAAGGTAACCGGTGCCAGGTTCTCCTTTTATAAAGGTATTGGTGCCCGTTTGGAACGCTCCTTAATAAACTTTATGCTTGATTTACATACCAGAGAGCATGGTTATACAGAAATTTTACCACCCTTTATCGTTAATGCTGATAGTATGTTAGGTACCGGACAACTGCCTAAGTTTGCCGAAGATATGTTTAAACTGGAGGGATTAAATTATTATTTAATTCCCACGGCTGAGGTTCCTGTTACAAACCTATATCGAGAGGAGATTCTTTCTGGAGAGCAGCTTCCTATTTATCATTGTGCCTATAGTGCCTGCTTCCGTGCAGAGGCCGGGGCAGCTGGTAGAGATACTAGAGGGTTAATCAGACAGCACCAGTTTAATAAAGTTGAATTAGTAAAGTTCTCTAAGCCAGAGGATTCCTTTGATGAGTTGGAGCGTTTAACTGCAAATGCTGAAAAGGTACTACAAGCCCTGGGTTTACCCTATCGTGTAGTTTTATTATCTACGGGTGACATGGGTTTTTCCTCGGCTAAAACCTATGATTTAGAGGTATGGCTGCCCAGTTACAATGCCTACAAGGAGATTTCATCCTGCAGTAACTTCTTAGATTTTCAGGCCAGAAGGGCAAATATTAAATATCGCCCTACTCCTAAATCAAAACCTGAATTTGTGCATACATTAAACGGCTCAGGCATTGCTGTAGGGCGAGCAGTATCCGCTATTTTGGAAAATTATCAAGAAGCTGATGGTAGTATCACAGTACCCCCAGTACTTGTACCCTACATGGGTGGAGTTGAAAGAATAAAACTGTAAAACCATTATTTGTTTTGATTTATGGTTTGACAACAGTTTTTTACTATGGTATACTCTATCTTGCTTGGGGTTACGAGCTGCTTAGGAGGATTCACCTCCGAGTTCGGAGGGATGTCCGAGCGGTTGAAGGAGGCGGTCTTGAAAACCGTTGAACTCTTACGGGTTCCGTGGGTTCGAATCCCACTCCCTCCGCCATGTGAGATAGATATACGGAGAGCTGGCCGAGTTGGCTGAAGGCGCTCGCCTGCTAAGCGAGTATACGGGGTAAACCTGTATCGAGGGTTCGAATCCCTCGCTCTCCGCCATGATATAAAAACCGTTAGTTTTTTCTAACGGTTTTTTGTTGTTCTATAGCCTCTAAAACCAGTCTTAATACTTGCAGAAAATTGATAGAGCCAATCATTTCACCATTTTTATTTACCACTGGCAGGGCAGATAGCCTCTTTTCATTCATTTTTTTAATTACCGTTAATAAACTATCATTCACTTCTACATAATCCTTTGGTGCATAAATCTTATCATTGTTAACACTTTGAAGATTAATAGTTTGGTTATGACAGATATTTGAGTTACATAAATGTAAAAAGCCGTTAAGGTAAGACTCCATAGTAATAAATTTTTCAGGTTTACCCTCATCATTTACTTGGGAAATAATATAATCTTGTGTTAATTGCTGATATACTTCTGAGTTATATAAAGGGATATTACCATGTTCATCGACAATACGTTTCATGCCATCCATACTATGGTTGAAATCCTTCATTTTTATGTCTAGATTAAATTCAAGTTTATCCTTGGATACATTTAAACTTAAGTTAGAGCGGAAAACGATTGCAATGACAATAATTGAAAAAACTATAGCAGAAAGAAAAAATTTAACCATAGAATTGTTAACTTTTTCTGAAAAAGGTATTATATATTCTGGCTGATTGGTTATATTATAAAAAGGAAGTTGAACTATTTTTACAAAGAAAAAACCTAAAAAAATGATTATACATACAATAATAAGGCTTTTTAATTTACATTCAAGGTGACGAATATCATCATGATCCATATAAAACTCCCCTGATTAAAAAATTCTAAATAAGTTATTTGATTACAGTTGATTTTAGCTTACTACTTGTTATATAATAGTTTTTGCGACAGGAACAACACTTTTGAGCATCTCAGTCGCTACATCATATGTTAAGTTAATTAATTATGTGCCCGTGGCTCAATTGGATAGAGCACCTGACTACGGATCAGGAGGTTAGGGGTTCGAGTCCCTTCGGGCACGCCATTAATCTACTTGACATATCAATGAAAAAGTGTTATGATTTGTGTCGTGTTAATATGTGCCTGTGGCTCAATTGGATAGAGCACCTGACTACGGATCAGGAGGTTAGGGGTTCGAGTCCCTTCAGGCACGCCATTTTACTGTTGTTAGTTCTAAGTAAAAATTGGGGCTAACAACTTATTTATATGCGCCCGTAGCTCAGGTGGATAGAGCAGCGGTTTCCTAAACCGCGTGCCGGTGGTTCGAGTCCTCCCGGGCGCACCATTATTATTTTAAGGGGTTTTTTCATTGTCTCATGCTTCCTATATGCGTGAAGCATTGTTAGAAGCACAATTGGCAGCTGAAAAAGGAGAAGTACCCATTGGTGCTGTTGTGGTGGCTGAAGGGAATATAGTAGGCAGGGGTCATGACTTAAGAGAAAGTCTTTGTGATGCGTCAGCCCATGCTGAAATTTTAGCCATGCGGGAAGCAGCTAAGCTAATGGGTGATTGGCGTTTAAATCATGCCACTCTTTATGTGACTATTGAGCCATGTGCCATGTGTGCTGGTGCAATTGTCCAATTTCGAGTCAGGCGATTAGTTTACGGTGCTCCCAATGCAAAATCAGGCTCTGTCGATACTATTTTAGATATTGTTCACCAACCTAAATTTAATCACAGGGTAGAAGTTATCTCTGGTGTCATGGAAGACGAATGCAGGGAAATAATGCAGAAGTTTTTTCGGGAACTAAGAAATAAATAAACTAGGAGAGTTGGCCGAGCTGGTCGAAGGCGCTCGACTCGAAATCGAGTAGACGTTAACAGCGTCTCGTGGGTTCGAATCCCACATTCTCCGCCACTTGAAGACCGCTTTACTTAACTAAAGTAAGGCGGTTTTTTCATGCCATTTCACAAAAATTTCACATAAAATTTCACAAGTCATAAATTCATTTCACATAAATCGAGTGTCATTTCACAAAAAGTTGTGCGCCTTAGCTACCCCAGATGGCTTGATCGATTTTAAGTGCAATTTCTTCCTGCACTGACCGTTCGGTGTGACCATAAAGATCATTAGTGATTTGAATAGTGCTGTGCCCTAACCTGTCACTGGCCCCTTTCATGGGGGCGTTTTGGGCAATCATTAAGGCAGCGTTCGAATGGCGTAGATCGTGGAATCTTATATTAGGTAGCCCATATTTTTGTAACCGTAAGCTGAAGGACCTGGATAAGTGTGAGGGGTTGAAGGGTTTTCCATCGGGCCAGGTGCAAACAAAATCTGACTTATGATATAGTTGACCATGCTGGAGTTTCATTTCTATTTGCTTTAGCTTATGGTCCTTTAATGTTTTGATTAATCTGTCTGTAACCACGATAACCCTGTTAGAAGAATCAGTTTTAGTTTTTTCTCTCAGCACAGGATTACCATTATCCATTATTAAATTATGACGAATATGAATTAATTTGTTTTCCATATCTACATCGGTCCATTGCAGGCCTAAGACTTCTCCTCGGCGGGCACCCAGGACCACGGATAAATACACCGGCATGTATAAGGCATCTTCCCGGAGTTTATCCAACATTTCCCTAATCTGCTTGGTTGACAGAAAACCTGCTTCAAATTTGTTTTTGGTTGGAGGGGTAACCAGTTTAGCTGGATTTTTTGGTATTGTTTCTTCCCTGTAAGCATCTTCCAAAGCTTTAGACAGCACTCTGTGTACATAACGAATAGAGGTGCCGGACAGAGGTTTAAAGGATCTCTTTTCCCCGTCAATTTTAATTTCCCTGGCCTTTTGGAGCTTTGAGTATAACCCTCTTATATGGGCAGCCCTTAAATCCGAGAGCTTAATTCCACCGATGTATGGATTAATATGGCACCGGATGTTAACTTCGTACCCGTTATAGGATGTTGGTGAGAGGGTTTCCTTTTTCTCCTCCAGCCAAGTATTAAGGTATTCAAATAAAAACATTTTGTTAGGCTCTATGTGTGTACCTTGACTGATGTTCACTGTAAGTTGAGCAGCAAAGAGTTTGGCATCTCTCTCTTTTTTGAAACCTCCCTTATATTTTTGTATCCTTTTCCCGTTGCCATCAAATCCTGCATCATAGCGTACCTCATAAAAGCCTTTCTTTTCGTTAAACTTAATTGTGGCCATGCTTTACCTCCTTTCATTAGTTAATAGAAATAAACCTTGGCAAAAACATATGTTCTGCCAAAGGGGTAAAAAAAATATGCTTGTCTTACTCAAACTAATAATATTGCAACATTTCAAGGGGTATATAATTTCTCCTAAATACATTTTCCAATGTTTCACCAGGATAAATTTCTGCTTTGGATAAAAGTAATTTAACGGCAAACTTATTGGCCTGACGCTCATATTTTCCGGGATTAAATAAGGAGTGCGCGTCCAACCAGAAACGACTAAAGCCTGGATGAAGCCTATCGTGTGCAAGTTCATGGGCGCAAATAAACCTTTGCCACTCGTCTGATAGATCACGATGTATGACAATATATCTTCTGCGCAGCTTATTGTAATAGAGCCCTCTGGTTCCCATACCCAAATCCTCAAACCAAACCTCAATGTTAAGACCATTTGCTATTGTGAATGGATCATTTGTCTTAAATTTGCGAATTAATTTATTAATGACTTGGTCCACTCAAATCATCCCCGGCATTGTTTTTCTTTTTCTTACGTCCGTAGGTTTTTTTATTTTTTTCCTTAGCGTCCCAGAACATGGCCTCCATAACACGTTTGATTTTTTCTTTGTCTTCCTTGCGGATCGGAATACCGTCAAACATTAGCGGGGCATCATCGTCCAGCATCTTTTTAAAGTCACGCTTATCTTTAGATGTGGCCCAGGTGGGGATTGCAGCTTCTGCAGGTTCGTTATCAACCGGTTGCTCGTCGTGGCCTAATAAATAATCTATTGTTACATTAAAAATCGCAGCAAGCTTAGCTGCCATCTCCGCACTTAATCTTTTCTTGCCTCGTTCAATTTCATAAAAATAGGTGGGAGTAATGTTTAGCTCTTTGGCTATCTTTGTGCCTGAGATATTTCTGCTCATTCTAAGTTCTCTAATTTTGTTATCCAAAAAAAACACCATCTTCCTAAAGCTGTTTGCTCTATAGTAACAGCTATTAGCTTAAAATACAATCAGCTAATAGCTATTTTTTTTATAAAACGCAACTATTTAGAGCAAATAGCTATAAAACATATTATTTTTTAGACGCATAACGCTAATAGCTCTATTTTGGCCTTTGTAAATATATAGCTATTAGCTTAATATTGTACTTAGGAGGTGGTAAGTTTTGGACTTTTCAAGAACAATTAAGCACGTTTTGGTTGATAAAGGACTCAAAACGTCAGATTTAGCCAGAATGACGGGATACTCCTATCAATATATCCTTGACGTACTTAAAGGCAAGAGACGCTGGAATGAAACTATGATTGAAAAAGTCTGTGACGTTCTGGATCTGAAAATAAAAGTTGTCCCAAAAGAAACTGACAAAGGGGCCAGTTAAAAAACTTCACTTTTCTACAAACCCAGAAGCCTCGAAAATAATGGCTTTAACAAAACCTAAATGTCCACACTATAAACGGCATTTTCAGAGAATAAATCCGGTAAAATTAAGGCTTTAGATAAAACGTTAGGTTGAACATCAGTTGAAAACTTAACCAGAGATGATGTTGGAAGGGGTGAGGAAAATCAATGAAACGCGACAGGATTGCGTTAATACCTAAAGATAGGTACTGCCAAGAGTGTGGAACCAGGATGCCTGAAAATGCAAAGTTTTGCCTGGAATGTGGGAGCAAGCTGGCTGAGCTTGGTAATTTCTTAGATGACAAACCAAAACGGATATACACTGTGCAAACTGCCCTAAAGGAATATTTTCAGGGTACCATCGGTGAAACAAAACTAAGGAGTGCTATTCGGCAAGGGCAAATACCACATGTTCGCGTTGGCGTAAAAATTCTATTGAGGGAAGAGGCCTTGGATAAGTGGATGGCAGCACAAGAGAATGCTAAGAGAATATCTAGTTAGAAGGTGCAAAACCATGTGAAAGCATTCTTGTCATGAAGATTAGAGGCTTTGAGGGAGGTGATCTGATTATTAAGGTGGTGTTTACAGGCAAGGTCAGAGACTGGTCAAAATTCCTGCGGACTATGCGTAAGTGGTTAACTCACAGTTCATGTGGCATACATTACTGGGAAAATGAAGACAAATCATACGGTGCTGCCAAGGTAGAAACCAATGATTTATTAAACCAGAAGGAGGCTGTGTAACATGGTAAAACTGAACGAGGCGCTGGCAAACCTGCAGCAAGTACTGGAGGAGTGTGGTCTGGGCCAGGCAGAGGTAGTTATTAACTGTCACCATATGACACCTACACAGAGCATTAGCTTGGCCAGAGATATCGCCATCAGTGGTTTTGGCAACAGGATGATTGAAGAGGATAAGATCCACCGCTATTCTCACAAACAGGGTGGGTTCTCCTGGGTACAGTTGGAGGCAGAAAAGGCTAAGATTAATCTTTTCTATAATCTGAAACATTGCTAACCAGTTAGCGAAGGAGGAGAATTTTATGCTAGTACAATTTCAACGGGCTCAGCGCAAAAGAGCTAAACTACGCCTGGCCCTGGCTGGTCCCGCCGGTGCCGGAAAAACTTATTCAGCCCTGCTAATTGCCTTTGGTATTGGTGGAAGGGTAGCGATGATAGATACCGAGCGGGGTTCCGGCGAGTTGTACTCCCACCTGGGTGAGTACGATGTCTGCACCATAGAGGCCCCCTTTCTTCCGGAAAAATATGTGGAGGCCATCAAGGTAGCCGAAGGTGCAGGCTATGACATTATTATCATAGATAGCCTAACCCATGCCTGGGCAGGTACCGGCGGGGTGCTGGATATTCACGGCTATGCTGCTGATAAATCCGGTAACTCCTGGACCGCCTGGCGGCAGGTAACACCACGGCACAACGAGCTGGTGGATGCCTTACTACAGAGTAAATGCCACATCATCGCCACCCTGCGCTCTAAGATGGACCATATCCAAACCACTGAAAACGGTAAAACCGTAGTCAAGAAGGTAGGCATGAACCCAATTCAGCGGGATGGCATGGAGTATGAATTTGGACTGTTTTTGGATTTGGATCAATCCCATATGGCAAGTTCCAGTAAGGACCGAACATCTCTGTTTGACGGACAAGTCTTTAAACCCTCCAGGGAAATCGGTAGAAAGCTGGTGGAATGGCTTGATAGTGGGGTACCCAACAGTGCTGAGATTA
This sequence comes from Desulfotomaculum defluvii, assembly GCF_054657375.1. Classification (NCBI taxonomy): domain Bacteria; kingdom Bacillati; phylum Bacillota; class Clostridia; order Eubacteriales; family Desulfotomaculaceae; genus Desulfotomaculum; species Desulfotomaculum defluvii. The sequence goes on from NZ_BAAHYV010000004.1 coordinate 15,864, forward strand.
TAGATTTTCCACCTACCGGTCCCATTAAAGTACCTGGACCCGGCAGTCCTGCCTGGGAAGCACTTTACGGTGAGAAGAAAGAGAAAACCCAGGATACCAAACAGGCAAAACCAGAATTACAGATCAACCAGCAGCAGAGTAAACAGGTTAACCTAAAAAGCCAGGGTGCCAAGGCACAGATGAATCAAGATCATAGCGGAGATGATCCCTTCTGGAACTCAGTTAACCAAATGAATCCGCCGGTGAGGACTGCCGGTGGTGGCAGAAGGAGGCTCTTTTAGTGACATACCGGGAACACAGCCTGTTTCCCAGGGACAATGGTCAGTTAGCCAAAGCTGCTTTTCAGGGAGTACTTAAACTTCTGGAAAAGGAGCGGGAAACAAGACAACAGACATACAGATACGATCTTTCCGAGAAAGCCAAACGGGTTAATGAAATTAATGATGCCATATATGAGTTAAAGGTCCTTTATCGTCTGGCGGTAGAGAACCAGAAATAAAGAAGCCGCTCTACAAGCCGGTAACTTGTAGGGCGGCACAACAAAAATCACCAAATTAATTATGGAGGCTGGAACCGTGAAAATCAAGACACTAACGGTAGAAAATTTCCGTAACCATAAACAGACTTATCTTAAGTTGGACAAGATTAACTTTTTTGTTGGGCATAACAATGCAGGTAAATCCTCTCTTCTGGCTGCCATTGAATGGGGTCTAACGGGTAAATGCGGCTGGACAGATAAGGGAGGCAGAGGGGCAGTTGATTTGGTGCGGCAGGGAGAAAAGCAGGCAGCGGTGGCACTGGAGGTTGAGGGTTTGGGTGGTATTGTACGAACAATGCCGCCCCACACCCTGCGGGTAGGTAAAATTATGGGAGCTGTGGAAGGGCAGGCAGCTATATTAAATCAGCTGGCTACTGATGAAGAAAAGCTACATCTGTCCCTGAATGCCGGAGTCTTTCTTACATTACCCCAGGCTGAACAGCGTAATTTTCTCTTTAATGCCTACGGGTTAAGCTTTACCTCTAATATTGTGTCCAAACAGTTAGCAGCCTGGCTCAAGGAAAAGGGGCAGCCGGCAGAGCGGGTGGAAGTTTTAGCCAATAAGGCACGAACATACTATCCGGCCAATATCACCGGTGGCCCGGAAGTGCTGGATGTCATGGAGAAAAGGGCCAAGGAACTGCGGAGGGATTTAAAGAGGGATAAACAAAAGTTGGAGGCAGCCCTGGCAGAAATGGAAGAACCCGGTATGAAAGCTGATCTACCGGAGCGAGTAAATGATCTAAAAGTACACATTAATCAATTGAGAAGTAAAAGGGACGAATATCTCCGTTTAAACGATAACACTCCAATTCGACGCCAAACTCTTCAACAAAAGATAGTTTCTCTGGAAGCAAGGCTCAAGGATAACCAGGACAAAATCTCAGCGCTGACAAAGCAAATTGAAGAACTGTCTGTGAGCACTGTAACCACTGAAAGCGAACATGAGACAGAGCAACTGGAAGATGGCTTAATCGAAAAGATTAATTATTTAAGCGATGAGGCAGCAAGTTTAAAAAGCCGGGATCAAAGTATTAGCGGTCGGATGAAAACCATAAGTGAGGCCGGTCAGGCATTGGGAAGCCGAATCCGCCGCTGTCCTTTGGCACCGGAACATATAGAGTGTGCTATGAGCAATCAGCAGGTGGAGGCTATCATTGCTCAGTTGAAGGCGGAATACCAGGCAGCCAAGGATGAACTTACACAGATTAAGACTAATCTAAAAAATGTACAGGATGAGCTGGACTTGGCCAGTCAAGAACTACGGCAACTTAGGGTTAAACAACAGCAAGGGCAGGAGAAAAGCAGGCAGGTTGTGGCTTTAAAAAGCCAGATTGAAACCCTGCAGGTACTTAACAATCAATTAGATACAGATAGGGATGCCCTGGCCAAGGAACTGGCAGAATTGCCAGAGGCACAAACACACAGCACAAACTTAAATAACGAAATACAGGCTTTGGATCAACAAATTGCCAATGCCGAGGAACAACTTTATCAAGCCGGAGAACTGGCTGCCCTGGCCAAGCGGCGGGAAGAAATGAAACAGGATCTGGCCACCCTTACCACAGAGGTAGCAGATATGGAAATATTGGTTAGGGCACTGGGGCCGGACGGTATGCGTAAAACCATGTTAGCCGGTTTGTTGGACAATTTTCTGGGCCGGGTCAATGACCGGCTGAATAGGCTGACCGAGGGTAGTTACCAATTGGCCCTGGGCGAGAATATGGAATTACTCTGCCGGGCTAACGGGGGACCACTCCTGCAGCTAAAGCTTTTATCCAAATCTGAGCAATTACGAGTGGGCATTACTATTCAAGAGGCCCTGAGCAATGTCGCCGGTCTTTCCTTCCTGGCCATTGATGAGGCGGACATGCTGGACCAGGAGAACCGGGATCTGTTAACCGGGTGGCTTTTAGACCTGGCAGAGGAATATGAGCAGGTACTGGTGTTTACCACTGTCGGCGATGTACCGCCGGAAAATCCAGGCATAGAAGGGGTTAAGGTGTTCTGGGTGGAGGAAGGTAAAGTTAAAGAGCTGTAGACAACTGAATAACCCCGCTCCCATCTACCGGACAGATTTCGGGAGCGGGGTGTTCGGGTTATTCTATAAGACTTTATAGATCTATTTTATATCTCTTCTTAAATTGTGGTCTTGTGATAAAAAGGTTTCGTTCTATTTCGTCAATTGTAAGGTTTTGATTTATAAAATATTCATACCTTGCTGCTGTTGTACCTGGACCTTGAACTAATCGCATAGGATTTACACCAATAACTTCTGTACACCTTTCTTGAAATATGTCTCTTAATATATTAAATTTCTGCCTTATATTATCTATTCCCATGCCGAAAATTGAGGGTGTATAAACAAGAAAGTTATGAGCTAATTCTGTATTAAGACCTTGAGCTAGTAATTCGTTAAATTTCAATTCAATTGTATTAGGAGTTAGATTAAGTAATTTTTTAAATCTAACTGCCATCCGATTTATTTCGTCATTTGTAAAACCAATCAGTAATAATGCTTGACGAGTTTCTTCTTTACTCAAAACAGAACACCCCCCACTCTAGTTTTTTGTTCTTATTCGGTGGACTAATTAAAACTCCTTTAATAATAAACACCTATAAGCGAGGGGTCTAAATGTTAATTAACTTAAATCAACTATCACCTCGGGAACAACTTATCTATAATCTCATCCCACCAGGTCACCGGCAGACAATTACCAAAGCTCAGTTGGCTAAGCTGTCCGGCCTGTCCGAGCGGGAGGCCCGGGAAATAATTTACGGTCTCATTGTAAAACATGGCCTGCCCATCGGCAGCAGTACCGAGCCCAGCGGTGGTGGTTACTTTATTATTCTGGACGAAGAGGACCTGGAAGTTGCCACCCGGCACCTGATGCCAAGGGCAAGGGCCATTATACGGCGAAGCCGGGCACTGGAGAAGATCGCCAGGGAAAAATTCAGTCGCCAGCTTAAACTGGTGCTGGACGGAGAATAGCAGGATCAGATTTTGCAAAAAGGAGTGTCTGCACGTTGGCCAATCCCCAGCCAGAGCAGTTTACCAGAATATCCAATGAGCTCTACACAGCCATTATGCAGACCAACTTCAGCAAAAGACAGAGAAAAATACTGGACCTGGTGATCCGCATGAGCTACGGCTGCGGTAAAAAATATGCTATCTTACGACCCCAGGATTTTGTTGACTTAGTGGGTATTCATAAAACCGATATCAGGGAAGAACTTGATGTTCTGCTTCAGGCAGAAGTGCTATTTATTGATGAAAATAACATCACCCTGAATAAAGACTACGAATGCTGGCGGGTGGGTATGGCCCGCTCTATTAATACTGAAAGATGGAATGAGGTACTAAGCAGGAATTTAGAGCATGCCAGAGTTGGTAAAATACCAATCGATGATAACAAAGTTGGTAAAATACCAACAACCAATTGGTGTTTTACCAATTATCCAGTTGGTAAAATACCAACCACCAGGGACACTGGGGCCAATCAATACAAGGCCTGCCAGCCCCCTAAAGAAAAGGTTAAAGAAAATATTAAAGAAATGGGTATACCCCCCCAACCCCCCCATAAGGGGACAGATGGACAAGCAACAACTGAAGATATCCTCACGCGGTTTCCCAGATACACCAGCAGGCAGACAGATAAGATCCTGGACTACTGGCAAATGATTGGCCGGGCACGTAACAACAGGACTATCTCACCTTCCATTGTCGCAAAACAAATGAACTATTGGGAACGGTTTCCTGTGGGGATTGTTATCGAGGCAATAGAGCTTCATCTGGAAAAATACCGGGATAAGCAGGAGAATTACACAGCCGGTATTATGCGCGGGTTAGTCAAAGAAAAAGGGGAGTCAACCAATGGAACCCATAGACAAAGCCATAGACCTTTCGTCATTGACCGTAGCAAATTCCTTTTCAACGGAGGAAAAGACGTATAAATGTGCCGTCTGTCAGGACCGGGGCATTGTAATGGTAAGCCCCGACACCTGCGCAATATGCCAATGCCAGGAGCAAAGAAAGCTAGAGAGGCTTATGAAAAGCTCCCAAATTACCCCGGCCTTCCGTGCCAAAACCTTTGCTAACTTTACGTTACAAAACAGGCCACAGACCATAATTAATATGTTTAGGTGTGCCAAAGACTATGCCGACAGTTTTGCTGACATTCAGCAATTAGAAAATAATTGGCTGGTTTTTCTAGGCGAAGTGGGCAGTGGTAAGACCCACCTGAGTATGGCAGTGGCTAATGCTTTGTTAGCTAAGCCGGTGCCGGTTTTATATTTTCCCCATGTGGAGGGTATCAAGGAGCTGCTTAAATACTTCCAGCAAAAGAGCGAAGCCAATATCCACGACAGGGTGGACAAAATGAAAAATGCCGAGGTCTTAATCTGGGACGATCTTTTTAAAGGCCGTGAGAAGCCCACCGATTGGGTACTGGAGCTGGTATTTGAGGTGATTAACTACCGCTACCTGAATTTGCTTCCCACCATCATCAACAGCGAGAGGATTGATTATCAACTATTGGAGATAGACAAAGCCATCGGTTCCCGCATCCTGGAGCGGGGCAAAGGGCATACGGTCATTATTGAGGGTCAAGCATGCAACTTCCGGCTGCAGTAAAGAAGGTGCCACCCATGAAAGTCTCTTTTACCATCCCAGGCCGACCGGTACCCAAGCAAAGGCCCCGGATGGGGCCAAATGGCCATGTCTATACTCCCAAAAACTGCCGGGAGTACGAGAAAAAGGTAGCGACATCGGCCTATACCGTTTTCCGCAGGCCCTATGCCGGACCGGTGGCCCTGAAAGTCAACTTCTTCTTATCTTCCCGTCCGGGGGATCTGGATAATTATGTTAAAGCAGTCAGCGATGGCCTAAACAGAATTGCTTATCTAGACGACCGGCAGGTGGTGGAACTAAAGGCTAAATTAACAGTGCAGAAGGGTATTTCCGAGCGGGCGGAGGTAACCATCAGGGCCCTACCCTTAAAATTTGTGATACAATAAAGGAGGTAAAGATTACCATGAGACAAGCTGACTTTAAAGCACGCGTCAAGAAAATCGAAATTGCCAACCGCACCCTAACGGACGGCTGGGCCCAGGCTATTCGGCTTATTCTGGATGACATTGACCTGACAGATGAAAACCTGTTGGAACTAAAGCAATTTAAGCCTAATGAGCCGGTTATGGTGGTGATCACACCGGTGCAAGTGAGTTTAAATGATTGTGTTAATAACGAGAAGCATCTAACTCTTGTCAAGTCAAATTCTGACTCTGAATCCATTAATGATGACCAGGATCAAGAAGATGATGATCTTTTCCTGTTGGCTGAAGGGGAACCGGACCCTGTGCCGCCTGAGATGATTGCAAAGGAGTGGAATTTCTGATGAATATTAAATTAACGAAGGATGAATTTATGGACGTTGTTAATGCGGTTAATGTGGCCAAGCAATTCTACGAAAAACAAAACATGCCGCAGGAAGCAGCCAAATATGAATACTTAAATGAGCTTTTTCTGGTGGCCCCTTCGCTGATTGCTGAAGTAAGCCTAGGTTTAACGGAAGCCGGTGAAAAATTGCTAAAGGAAGTTCTGGCACGCAGGGACAGGGAACAAGAACCTGCCAAGGTAATTCAATTTCCTTCCGGCGAGTAACGGACAAGTGCCGAAGGATTGACTTTACTTGAACCAATTCCAGGCATAGGTATCTAAAAATTCCTCTCCACCCCTCCCCCCGGAGGGGTATTTTCATAGCACTCAGCCCACTTAGAAAGGTATCAGCCGTAGCAACAGCCAGCCGGTAATCTGTCAGTAATGTACATTTGCTGAATGTTGCAATCATAATCCAAAAGTGAAGAGTCCTCTTACTTGAGGAGAATTATTTGTGTTGATTATGGTTACTATGTCAATTAGTCAACTATATTGGGTTATATCATGGAGTATACACCAAGCGAGACACCAGTTTAATATTATATGTTTTTTCGAAATCAAACTTTTCATAGGTTCGATTTATAGCTCTAATTCTCTGTCGAGATAAATTAATCGGAGACTTTCCTATGTAATATTTATATTTCATCAGAAGTTGTTCCCAATAGCTAATATTTAAATTCTGATCTGTTTTGCTATAGGCATATTCAAATGCTTCATGGCTAAATTCCCTGCTTTTATCGATTAATTCTATTTGATCTTTTACAGAATTCAATCCTTCATGAGGATATATTTTTTTGCCATGATCCATCTTGTTGTAAATAAAATTGCAAAGTTTTTCGCTATGCTTGAATTTATAGATCTCAAAACTTGAGTCGTTCTGTAAGTCCATTTGATCATTCATTAGCATGGCGTAGCCTGTTTGCATATGACTTCTCATAAATGGTTGAAAACCGATTGGTAATACTTGGCCTTCCAAAGTTAAATAACTACCAAGGAGCAAATCTGACAAGTCAGTATTCTTTTTGAATATGATACCGTATTGTGTATTTTCGTTTTTATTAAAGTCTGAATTTGTTAGTGGGAGCCATGTGTGGTTATGCTTATCATATTTGCAGCAAGCAAAAAACAAAGCAACTTCAAAGTCATTAGTAATATCCAACCACTGAGTTTGCAGACCGTAATGTTGAGCTAGTTGCTCTGATAGAATATCAATACCTTGTTTCCATATATTAGAGGTGTGTTGAAATTTAAACAGCAAAGAATGAAATTCAGCTATTCTTATGTCAGCAACAAAACGTTCTACAGACCTTTCTTCTTTATTTTCAATATTCTTTAAAAATCTGCAGAGTGATGGTGAGGTATTAGGATATAGCTGGTTTTCGCCACGATAATAGAATTTTCTTTTTGCTTGACGCACTACTGTTCCATGTGGATAGGTCATTACAAACCCATCAATATACATATCAGACAAAACTTCCTTATAAAAATTTAAACGAAAGTGTCCTTCTGCGTAAGGATCTTTTCTTGAATTATGATTTTTTCTAATATTCTCAGCAAAGACTCTATCTGCTTCGTTTTGCTTTAATAAGTTATATATATCAGATTTATTTAATTCTCTGATGCTTTTGATATCTTTCAATCCTAACGTTCACCCCTACACTTTCTTAAAAATATTATAAAATCTTGTAGAGTTAATGAGTTTATTACAGGAAAATTTCAATGGACAAACTTGTTCTCCTTCTTATTGTAAATCTATAGATAAAAATTGACTGTTTTTTATGCATTTAAATATTCTTCAAGGCCGCAACTGCGGCCAAGGGTCCGAACAGCAACGGCTGACCGGACATCCCCAGGCGCAACAGCGCCAAACAGCAACCATAAATCGGCTCGCCCCTGGTTATAAAGTCCACCCGCTGATTGCAGCGATCACCATCAGCTACATCCAAGGCAGCCGCCGCTCACCATAGGGAGTGCAGCTGTCCACAGAGCAGCAGGCCGCCGGCTGCAGCCACCCCAGGGCAACTGCCCGCTCCCGTAACGGTTCTCCAAGGCAGCGGCTAGGTTGACCCGCAAAGCCCGGCGAGCGATCTTTCTCCCGTTCCGGGACCCTAAAATCCAGCACCCAGGTGGAGCGGGAGAAAGTTCGCGGCCCAGGACCCCATAGGATGACCCCGACAGGCCGGGGCCTTTCCCGCTGGAGGCGGGGGAAGCGGGAGAGGATCCGGCCAAGACCCGCTGAGACTGGCAGTCACCAGGGCAGCCAGGACCCCAAAGACCGGCCAGCGGGGGCTGGCCTGGTGTCTGCCGACACTGAACATGGTAAATCATAAACCACCGGTAGCGGCCCTGACCGGAAAGCAGAGGCAGGAAGTGGGCCGTTACCGGTGGTTTCCTTTGACCCCAGGTGAATACCTGTAAGCAGGGCGGTAACGGCCGCTTTCAGGTTAGGGGCAACGTCAAAAATAGCAATTGCCACGCCGCTGCCGATGACAGAGAATGGCGCCTGTCCACCGGGGCAGCCGCCGCACCGCTGCCGGATAACGGCAGCTGCCAGGGGCGGGAGCGGGGCCGAGGCCGAGACCGATCAAAAAAAGAAAGACCCGGCTATACGCCGGGCCGTACCTCCTGGGGCTGGCGGTGTGCGCTACGCTCTGCGGCGTAGTAGGCCAGCTCGGCCATAGCCACAAAGGCAATGTGCTTGCAGAGCACCTTTCTGCGCATGTAGTCATCGCAGCTGCACGTGCACCTGCCCTGAATATGCACAGTGTACTTCTTGCCGCCATAGCGAACATGCCCACCCACTTCCACACCGGACTTTCCAAAGACACGATAACCTACTTCAAACTGCCAGCCGGCGGCAAGCCCCGCCAGTGCCCGGCCAAACCTACCTTCTTCAACCTTGCCTAATAGCTTTCTTAACATAACCTATCAACCTCCCCTTTTCTTTGGCAGGGACAGAGCCGGTCGCTGGTTTGTCAAGGGTGACACGCGGCAGCGGGGAAAGACAAAATTTTTTTCACCGTTGCCCCAGATGCTTACCCCACCGGTGAAAAAAATTTTGGCGGCCCTTGACAGGCCAGCGATTGCAGCGGCTACCACAGCCACCGCTGGCTGGTATGCCAGCGGTGGCCCCTACAGCGGGAGGAGCCGGCTCAGCTCTGACAGTTGCCTGGCGGCGGGCAGGCCGCTGCAAAGGCTCTGTATAATGGGGAGACATGGGAGGCCGACCCCAAAGCCTGCCGCGAACCGGCAGTGGCCAGCTAAGAACCGTAACACCATACCAAAGCCCCCCGGCCCCAAGATTGGGCGGGGGGTTGGGGGGCTGGGGTTGAAGGACCCGCGAAGGCTGGCCCGCTATTAGGCCTGACCCAATAGACTAGCCCAAGAGAGGGGCCTAGTAGCGGGCTGGCATGCACAGGACCCGTAAGCAGGGCAGTTACCGGCGACCCCAAAGGCCGGCATCGTGGCTGCCGGTATCTGCCGACCAATGTCATAAAGCTAATTTTACATTAATTTACATTGAGCGTTTTCTGTTTGAAGGATACTTGTTTTTTCTTGAAGGCCCCCTACGGGGAAAACTGGAATTGTCAAATTGTTACAATGGTGCAGGGAATGAGCATGATGGTAACAAAGGTTATTTCATAAAGAAATTCTCAAACATTACTATTAGTCCCTATATAATTACAGTTTTCGACAAGTATAAGTGGTATTATTTAAACTATCTAAAAGATTTTCTCGTGTTTTACAAACAAAATTAGTACAAACTCGGGTGAAAATATATGACCAAATATGATGCAAAAATAATATTTGCCCAGCCACGACTGGTTTGGCCAGTCAATGATGAACCATTTTTTATGCTAGGTTTACAGCAATCCTTAACAGGGATGGCATGGGAGCAATACCAGGTGCTGGTGGATGAAGAATTAAAGGGTGTGGTATTTCCAGAACAAAGCGGGGTATTAACGCTGCTGTATCCTATAAAACTTGACTACAGTAAGCCTATTGTAAATATTCAAGTAATTAGTGATAGTGGCAATGAGTTATTCAGCGATGATATAGAGCTTTGGGATACAACCCGTTCAATAAGCATCTACAACCGGGATGGGTTATTATTGACCAGGCGGGTGGATCCAAACAGAGGGAAACAAGCCTTTTATGCCATTGTTGATAGTGAAAGCGAATTACCTGTTTCCGGACAGAGAATGTTTAATCTTAACCAAGAGTGGCGTTTATATCACTTCAATGGGCAGGAGATAGTCGATATAGAAGCTGTTTTGGGGCATGGATTTCTCTGGTTAGACGATGGAATTAATAACTTAAGAGTCCTAGATGAAAGTAATACAAAACAAGAATTACCCTTTAATATTCGGCAAGTTACTATGTATCCTGATCGGAATGTAATACCCCGACTGGGTGAGGCAATCACTTTTATCATTTCAGTACCGGGGCAATCCTGCAAAGTAACTAAAATTTTGTATCATGACAAAAATATTGCCTTTACTAAAAATGGCCCTAGATATATAACTACTCATGTCATGATAAAAGAGGTAAAACCCGAGTTTAAAATACATATCCTTTACAAAAGTCTTGATACATATTACTTGGAGAAAAGGCCGAGGATAAACTGGCGGGGTGCTTCCCTAATTAAAAAGAATGAGGAAGCGATCCTAACGAGTCAACAAATCCTTGAAAAAGAAGATTTGGTAAATTATCCATTGCAAGTTAATTTACCTGTTAACTGGCGACAAAAGGAAGACCGTCAAAAACTATGCCTAATGGAAGGATATCAAATACTGACAGATGTAAAAACAACCCCTCAACTATTAAAAAGTGTTGGTGGTCTCGGGGCTCCGTTATTAATGAAAAAACCTTACAACTCTCAGGACAAGCTGGTCATTGCTGCTGAAATTCAAAATAGAGGTATTGTAAAAGATATCTATTTTGATGGTCAACAGAAAAAGACAACCATTGTATTTAACTGTGCTTACGATGCAGGAAAGGAGCATAGGATATTAATCTGGGACCCCCCCGGTACTTTAAGAGAAATACCCGGGGAGTTGATCGAGCAGTTAAAAGATGGGCAATCCTGGTTTGTTCCTTATGTAGTATCAGCGGAAACAGCCATTGTTGTTTCTTACCGAGGGTTTCGAGTTGGTGCATGGTGGGGGGAGAGATTTTTTCAAGCGTTACTCATGTCACCTAAAATAACTTCACCTGCCACCACTGCAGCTTTGTTAAGATGGGGCAAATTTCCAATATTAAGTTCCCAAGCCCATAGATTCGTGGTACGACTTCTAAAGACTTACCCTATGGATGTCATTGCCGGATGGATATTGGACGAAGGTTTACCAGAAGGGTTAAGACATGGAAATAGCGGTGAACCAGAAAAAGCGGCATTACGCTTTTATATACTTGATTATCGATTAGGAAACAAACTTAACGAACTAATGACAAATAGATATTTCAAAAATACAACCGAGCAACATACTGCAGAAGATTTAGTTCGATACCTAAGCTGGTGCAGGGCAAAAATTAATGACATATCACCTTTGCTTTATGCCGATCTAGTAAGAAGAAATGTCCGTAGTGTTAAAACAGAACTGGGTGTTATTGCTGCCAGTAACCTGGTACAAAGGCTAGAGATGGATATTCTTCAACTAAAAAACCCCAGTAAGATAAACGATGAGCGGGAAAACCTTGGTTTGCTGGCTGCCAGGGAAGCAAATGTAGACTATTTCTTCATAAAAAATGGTATTGTTCGAAGGGCTCTAGATTGGATTTACCAACGTCCGTTGGGTAATTGGAGCAGGCCAAATACCCTAGCTGCTTGTTCTTTTCCATTCCTACGTAAATATTTATGTTTGAGCCTTATTAATGCAGCCTATAACTAGAGTGGGGGGTACTAGGATGTCACAAATTGATGCGCTGAAATTATCTGAAGCTTTAAAAAAGCGCTTAGTAGATTTTTCTTTGGAACAGTTTGCAGTGCGGGATCTCAAGCTTGCTGAGATATGTCAAACTATTTGGTCATCAGGCCCGAAGGAGGGCGGGTTGGTTGGTGATATATGGGTGGAAGGGGCATTCCCGGCTAAATCTTCCGGTGTCACGTTGAATGACATGGTTAAGAAAAATCAGTTTAATTCTAAACTGGCTGACTTATTAAACCAACCTTGCGAAGATGGAAACCGTTTTCCTGCACATTGGGAACTGCGGACGCACCAACTAAGTGCCATCCAATCAGCTAAGACAATAGGCGCTAATAACGAGAGGCCGGCTATCGTTGTGACAGCCGGTACAGGTGCAGGTAAAACCGAGGCTTTCCTGCTACCTATCCTAAATGAGTTATTTACGTCCCCGGCCAAACCAGGGGAGGGTGTTCGTTGTATTTTGCTTTACCCTATGAATGCACTGGTAAATGATCAGGTTGACAGAGTTTACCGGTGGATTCGTGGACAAAGTCTGGTAACCCTGTTCCACTTTACCAGTGAAACCCCGGAAGATAAAAAGGCAGCGGACAGACTAGGAACTCCAATATATGAGGAATGCCGTATTCGTACCCGGCAACAGGCAAGGGGATTGGAGACACCTAACGGACAGGTTGTTAACCCGGCAGATCGTCTCAAGGTTCCTGATATTCTGGTTACCAACTACTCAATGTTAGAATATATGCTTTGCCGTCCTCAGGATTCAGTATTCTTTGGCAAGGGGTTGAAAGCCGTTGTGCTGGATGAAGCCCACCTCTATACAGGCACTCTGGCGGCTGAAATAACGTTACTTTTGCGTAGACTTCTTTTGAAATGCGGTTTAACTAGTAGCGATGTACTGCAAATGGCCACCTCTGCTACCCTGGGGACAGGCAGTGCAGATGAATTAAGAAACTTTGCCAGCCAAATCTTTAGCAAGGATAAAAAACATGTATATGTTGTACAGGGTCAGCCAGAGGAGATCCCACTGCGTACTCAATATTCACCTTCTGTTAAGCCAACCCCTGAAATAGTTACGAAGGTTTTTGATACTGTAGAACAAACCATAGAATTAGATGAACAGGGAGTATCCTATCTAACAGAAGATACTAATTACAGTCAGAAACTCCGAACTGGCCTGATATCCCTGGCTGGTGAAGAAGTGATGACTTATTTTAATGAAAACCAACCAGCTAAACTTCTTTACCATTCCCTGGCACATGCCCCGGTTGTCCATCAACTGGCGGATATTTTATGGAATAACCGGAGTTTAACACTAACTCAGTTGGCCAAAATGTTGTGGGGTAGGGTTGATGAGAAAGCTCTTTTGGCTACAGTTCGCTTATTACAAATCACTGCCTCTGCCAGGTTAACAGTTCACGATTATCCATTAATGCCCCATCGCCTGCATGTGCTGGTTCGGGCTGCCGATGGTTTGAGTGTCTGTCTTAACAGTAACTGCTCAGGCCCGGAGGCCCTTCAATTAAAACCTCTTGGTGTAGTTATGAGCGGAATGGTAGAAAAATGTCCTTATTGTGAAACTGTAACGTTACCCTTATATCGCTGCACCTGTTGCAACGAGTGGATGCTTGCAGCCGAAATTGAGCAAGATTTCCTGTCCTACCCTCCCGGGGGTCATTCCTCAGACATGAAGCATCTAACTACCAATATTGAGGCGATAGGTAATCACAATCATGTATTTAGCATTAGCAACCCTAGTACCGGTAAGATTGACTTACCTGGTGCTCCAGGAGTGCTGTTAAAAACTATAGAGGTTTGTCCTAACTGCCGGGAAAGAGTGTCGGAGGCAAAATTATTTGTCGGTAAAGATAATTTATATTTATCTATTACTGCTGAGACATTATTGTCCGAGGTTCCACCCTATCCAGGCTCCCACAATGACCAATTACCAGCTAGGGGAAGAAGAGTATTAGCTTTTTCTGATAGTCGCCAGGATGCAGCAAGACTTGGGCCTTTGTTAACTTGCCAGCACGAGTTACAAATGGCCAGAAGTTCAATCATGCGTATGGTACATAGAGAAGTATTTAGTGATGAACGAGTAATTGCCAGAAATCAGAGAAAGTTAGCTATCCTAGAAGAGGAATTGCTTGATGACAGCCTTTCTGAAGCAGAAAAGACAGACATGGAAAATGAGCGGCTCCAGTTATTACAAAAGTTAAATGCAGCTTCTGTTGGGGGATCAGTTAAAGCGTGGGAACAAAAACTAACCACCGAGCAGGTAATTGGAGAGTTTATGCATGTAGAATCCGCCATTAATCACCGTCCGGGTCAATATCAGGAAGCGTGGCAGGAGAACTGGCGTAATATGGCTCGGGAATTAGGTTATTATTTAGCCCAAGAATTAGCCTCTCCTCCCAGAAGGGGGATTTCCCTTGAAACACTAGGGTTGGTGGAAGTCACTTACCCTGGGTTAGATACTCTACTACCAGTAGATGAGTTTCTGGCGGTGTTACCAAATGAAAAAGTGCGGCAAGCACTAAGAGATTGTTGGGTTGAGCTGGTGGCCTTTCTGTTAGACACTTTGCGGGGAGAAGGGGTCATCAGCTGGGACAAAGACGGACGACGCAATAAGCGTTATGCCAGAACAATTTATAGTAATAGGATTTGTGTTGAAGTTAAAGGCGGCAGTGGTATAACTAACTTTGTAGGTCAACAACCTGCTAACTGGGAAGAATTATCTCCAGCAGATTACCGCAAAAAATTATCTCGTCGAAACCGGTTTACTCTTGAGGTTCTACGGGCGGCCGGATTGGAAGAGATAGAGGCTAGAAAATTTACACCCGAGTTACTGTCCACTATTTTTCGCCAACTATCTAACATAGTCGCAGAACAGGAGAGCTACACCGGAAACATAGAAGTAGCGCAATTGGTGTGGCTTAAAAGACCAAGTGTCCAACAGAATATTAAAAAGTTCACCAGTGAGAACAGCTTTCAAATCATTTTTTCCGAACTGGGTTTACGTAAGCCGAGACAACTCTACAGGTGCCGAGTAACCGGACGTATTTGGCCACGTAGTGTATTAGGCTGTGCCCCGGAAACAGGATGTACAAACACCTTGGAACCAATAACTCACACTGAGGCAGACCAAGATCCAAGGTGGGGGCGTACTCGTCGGGAATATGCAGAAGGAAAACTTTTTACAACGGGCTTATGGGCGGAGGAGCATAGTGCTCAATTGGCACCTGCTGAAAACAGACGATTACAAGATATGTTCCGTCAGGGTATGCGAAACCTTTTGTCTGCTACCACTACCCTGGAACTAGGTATCGATATTGGTAGTTTAGTAGCGGTATTGATGGGTAATGTACCCCCTGGAAAAGCAAATTACTTACAGAGGGCAGGACGTGCAGGCCGGCGGGCCGATGGCTCGTCTGTGGTAGTTACCTTTTGTCGTCAGCGCCCTTACGACCGGGAAGTATTCTACCGGTTGGGAGATTATCTTGGTAGAATTCCACGAAAACCGATTATTTTCCTAGATCGTATCCGGGTTGTACGGCGGCATTTTAATTCTTTTCTGTTGGGTCTTTTCTTCAGTAAGATCTATCACCCCCAGACCAGGGTGGGAGCGATGAATGCCTACGGCAAAATGGGTCATTTCTGTGCAGTAAAAGCTCCCCATCGTTGGACCAGCAAGGCAATCAAACCACATTTGGAAGATCCGCTACCGGTAGAGGTGAATCCATCCAGACTAGGTTGGACTAAGAAAAACACTGTGGACTGCTTAAAGGGTGAATTTGAGAGCTTCTTGCGATGGGCAAAAAAAGATGGTAAGGGAATTCTTTCAGAATCTGTAGCCAGTTTATTCTGTCATACCGATCTGGCCAGGGAATTGTACCATTGGGAAACTCTTATAGAAGCTACCTTACAGCAATTTCACCTATCTACCAAGGATTGGCAGGATGAATACCGGAGATTAGTTATTTCCTGGGAGGAGGCTGAAAAGCCGGCACAGGCAAATGCAATATACTATCAAATGATGCATATGTACAATACCACTGTCATTGAAGCATTAGCTGATCGTCAATTCTTACCCCGTTATGGATTTCCCATTGGGGTACAAAAACTTAGGGTAATCATCCCCTCGGAGGACTATCACTCAAAGAAAGAAGAAGACCAGTTTCGGTTGGAACGTGCTGGCTTGTTGGCACTACGAGAGTATGTGCCTGGGTCCCAACTGCTGGTGGGTGGAAGAATTGTTACTTCCCACGGGGTATTAAAGCACTGGTCCGGTGAGAACTTTGATAATGCTATTGGTTCCCGGGGGCAATTTTCCCGTTGTAAAAATAAACATTTCTTTTATTGGACTACCGAACGACCTGACGCATGTCCGGTTTGTGGTGAAGAAGAACTCCAGGGTACGGTAAGAAATTTGCTATTTCCTCGCTATGGTTTTACATCGGCAGAATGGGACCCGCCATACTATGGCACTGATATTGAACGGATTGGTCAAGCTGAAGTACAAACTATCACCTTTTCACAAACAGCCAATGATGGCAGATTAGTAGAACAAAATTTTGCCGGTGTATCAGGGCTAGTAGCCCAGTACAAGGAAGATGCTGAATTATTGGTATTTAACGAAGGTAAAGAACGTCAAGGATTTGCTATTTGTTTAAAATGTGGTTATGCAGAAAGCGAACCGGAAACACCTGGCGAAGGGATGATAAACCTGCCAGATGGTTTTGCAAAACATGCCCCAATAGATGAAGAAAAGGTTTGGAAAAACTGCTGGAAGTCTGACGAAGCACCGGTGATGCGGAGAATGGTGCTGGCTGCCCGAGAAACTACAGACGCGTTATATTTAGACTTCTCAGATTGCAGGATAAGTATGGATGAGAAAGGATACACCGCTACCACTCTTGGGTATGCATTGCAGCAGGCAGCTAGTAGGTTATTGGAAATTGACACTAGAGAAATTGGTGTATTAACAATCAATGTTGGTACAGACCGTACCCATTGGGCAGTGGTATTATATGATAATGTTCCTGGAGGTGCCGGGCACACCAGGGAATTACTGGCAATGGGGAGACAGTGGTTGGAGTATTCTTTGGAAAAAGTATTGATTATTAACGAGGAGCATGATCAACTGTGTCAGCGGGCCTGTTTGGATTGTTTGTTGACGTTTGATGCGCAAATAGCGTCAGGAAAGTTAGAACGGCACTGGGCAGTTTATTATTTAAAACGGTTACTCCAAGGGTAATGGTATAAAGGAAGGTTATTATGATTTCCCTAAGTCTAAAGAATTGTTTGTTTAAATCTCAAGTAGATGTCAAAGATGGTAAGGTTACGGAAAGTGTGAAGATAACTTCAAAGTGCTTAAGATGAGTTTAAACTCCGTAGCCGTACCTATGAAGGAAGGCTGCCCGAGCTTTCCAGTTTAATGACCCGACCTCCTGGGTCATAACGGATCTAACTCAGGGGTCAGTTCATAGGAATGGGGCCAGTCTAGAGCCTATTACGCTGCCGAGTGCAGTGGCCTCCGGGACCCCCTAAAGGTGCGCCCGCTTGATCAAGGTGGTGGACTTTATTAGGCAACTGTATTGACCGTTTCTGCATATTGAACAGAGGGAAGCGGCCCGACTGCTGCCGCCAATCATTGGGTTCCTTATGTGAATTAATCATCACGAAAATAACACAATATCGTAAGAGGATTTACCTCTAACAATTATTTAGATCAAGAAACAGGATTACTGGGTACTGGATCAGGAACAATAAATCCATTGTATGCATGCTCCCTAAAATACCTTAAGAATCTAAAATACTGATAGTGAAAAACCAAGGATGAAATAAAATAAATGATAGCATATAGCCAGATTTTTTCATTTGAAAAATACCTTAGATTAATTAATTCCCAAAGAAATAAACTACTTAATACAAAGGCAATACTCCTGGCCATTCCGTAAAAAGCCATAAAAACAAAGACAGTAGAATACACAGCAGGGCGGTATTCTTCAATATAGCAAAGTATAGCTCTAAAATCCTTTGTTTGAAATGTAGTCCCGTAAAGCTGTTGAAACTTATTATTAAACCTGGAAAATAACCCCTCAGTCAATAAATTTGCTGGTTCCAACCTTGTGGATAGTTTTTGAAACCTAAACACGATGTTCTTTTCAATAACTAATGAACTAATCGTAGAAATAGCATGACCCAAGAAGTAAGCTATCAGCAACAAAAAAACCAATGTTTTTGTATCCAGTTTTCCAATAAAGTCCTGGAAAACAGGGTAAACATCGAAAACCCCCTTGGAGTGCTCATAACTAACGAAACCTAAACCCAATAAAATTATCCCCGGTACTAAATAACCAAAAATGTCATATATAGTTGCTTTAAGACCCAATTCCTTCATAGGTATCCTCTCGTATAATAAATATTTTTTCTCTTTCTTGCAGGAAAACTTCGGAATAAATTAGAATTTATGACAAAATTTAAAGCAGGAGGTAAATTATGTTAACAATTGTAGTGTGGGATGTCCAACACGGAAGCGCGGCTTACATAAAGACCCCCAATGGCAAACACATTGTTATAGACCTTGGAGTAGGTTCCCATAATGATAATAATGAAACCTTTAGTCCCTTGTTACACTTAAAAGCTAACTGGGATGTCAATCAGCTTGATGAGGTTATTATAACCCATCCTCATACAGATCACATAGACGATATTTTTAACTTTTACGAATTGTCACCAAAAGTATTGCTAAGACCTAAGCATCTTAACCAGGAAGATATCAGGAAAGCCAACCGCTCTGAAGATTCGGATAAGGTGGACAAATATTTAGAAATTAATGATAGTTATAAGTACCCGGTTTCTGATTCCGAAAACCCTGCCTTACCAGAAAATAACGGAGATGTTAATATTAAAACATTTTTGCCAACAAGCTGTGGTACTTCCAACATTAATAACCACAGTGTAGTTACAGTAATTGAATATCTAGGCATAAAAGTGATCATTCCCGGTGATAATGAACCACCTTCCTGGAAGGAACTGTTGGAAAAAAACGATTTTGTGGAGGCCATTAAAAACGCCCGTATTTTAGTGGCTCCCCATCACGGCCGAGAATCAGGTTACTGTAAAGAACTTTTTGAACACTTTGAACCGAACTTGGTAATTGTATCAGACGGTAGGTTTTGTGATACTAGCGCGGTCAGTCGTTATAGCTCATTGGCTAAGGGATGGGAAGTTCAAAAAAGAAGTGGTAACTCTGAACAGAGAAAGTGCCTAACTACAAGGAGCGATGGTGAAATTTTAATCAAAATTGGGAAGAACCCAGATGATACAACATTTATGGAAGTAACAATAGATTAATATCTAATTATTATAAATAATAGTTTGACAATGTATAACCATAAGGCATATAATGGAAATAGCCGGTACAAGGAATTTGTGCCGGCTTTTATATTTAATAGCGGGCTCTTGTACCGGCAGGAGCCCGCGCGGGGTATCTAATTAAAGAAAAGGGGGGTTATATTCATGGCAGCTGTTGCTACGGCCTATGGTAAGTCTCTGGTTATGAGGGTGCAGACTGGTGTTTCTGCCAGTGGAAACCCGATCTTTAAGAACATTTCTTTCAAGGCCAAGCTTACCGCCACTGACCAACAGATTTGGGATACTGCTGCATCTCTTAATAGTCTGCAGGCTGCGTCTCTCAGCTCTGTTATCAGGGAGGATTATTTCGACATTACTGACGCTGGTTAATCCAGTGAATTAGCACTTTTATGACTAAATTTTATAAGGGAGGGTTAAACAATGGCAGTTACCCTGCAAATGGTATTTGTTAATGCCGCTGGCGATAAAGTCACCTTGAGTTTGCCTGACGCGCGCGAGGACCTGACCGCAGCGGAAGTAAAGACTGCAATGGAAGGCATTATCAGTAGAAACATCTTTACTAGCTCCGGCGGCGATCTGACCGCTATTAGCAGTGCTCGGGTGGTTACTCGCGATACCACTGACATTGATGTGCTGAACGCTTAAAAATTTAATAATTAACTGGCTAGGGGGGGTGGAGAATAGTCCACTCCCTTTTTTACAAGGGGGGTGTCATTATGGAAGAATTTTTCAAAATGGTGAGCAATTACGGTTTTCCTATAGTCGTATCCGGCTACCTGTTGATAAGATTAGAACCGATAATCAAAGACCTGCAAAGAAGTATAGACATGCAAACATTGGTTATAGCGAAGCATATGGACGTTGACGTTGACGAACTGCGACAGATAAAGAAGGTGTAATCATGGGCGCGGTTAAGGCAAGGCACTGGCTGAAGTTAACGCCACACTTTACAGAAGGTGAATTGGCCTGCCGCTGATGGTGAACAGCGGCTACCGCTGCCCGGACCACAACCGGGTGGTGGGCAGTGCGGCTAATTCTTATCCATTGTAGATGTGCGAGGCTACCGAGACAGATGGGATGGTTAACTTTAAAAGCCGAGGATAGAAGGTTGGTCCCCGGCTTAATTTATTAAAACTCTGTAATTTATTCGATACCGATACCATTGCATTTTTAAGAAATTAGCAGCGATTCGGGACAATCCTGGCCGGGGCCAGCCAGATTAAGAGGACACCGCTTCCGGGAATCTGTTCCAGGATTTGGGGCCTTGGTGCCGATCCTGGCTCCGGGCAAATGAAGCAACCGGTACCAGCAGCCATCTTTGGAGTTGGTCTTACGGGTCGGCTGCTGCTACCGGTTGCCGTGGATCAAGTAAAAGCGGCTGGGGTCGGCCAGATCACCTGGTGGGCATTTCTCTGGGGATCATGCCCACCAGGTGAACTGGCCAGCCTCCGAGGTCATTTATGCATGTCGGCAGATCCCGGCAGCTTTTGGGGCCTGGCTTTGTGGTCGCCGGGAACTGCCCTTCCCTGGGGTCCTGGTGCATGTCGGCAGCTAATAGGCTCTAGCTTTGGAGTTTGGCTTTGCGGTCGGAGCCTACTAGCTGCCCAGCTTACGGGTCCTTCAACCCCAGCCCCCCAACCCCCCGCCCCAATCTTGGGGCCGGGGGGCCACGATGTTACGGTGCTAAGCTGACCACTGCTAATTCGCGGCAGGCTTTGGGGTCGATCTCCCGATCTTCCTATTATACGTGCCTCTGCCGCTTGCCCGCCTCGAATGGCTACAGCTAATACAAGCGGTTATACTCCCGCTGCGCTGGCCCTCGTTGTCTCTTGCCCGCTACCAGGGCTGCTGCTTGGCGATGGCTGGTACTACCGGCGTACGCGCGGCATTTAGAGGAAGCCGCGCTAGCCACGTTGGCCAGCTTACGTTTAGTGGTAGCGGCAGTGCCATGCCTGTCAAGGGGAAAGCTTGGAAAAATTTTTTTACAGCTCTGTGGTTAGGCTTTGTGGTCGTAAAAAAATTTTTCCAAGCCCGCGTGCCGCGGCCCCTTGACAGGCTGGCACCGGCACGTTCCCGTAACAAAAACGGGAGGTTGAAGGTTATGTTGAGAAAGCTGTTAGGCAAGGTTGAAGAAGGTCGCTTTGGCCGGGCGCTGGCAGGCATGCAGGCCGGTTGGCAGTTTGAAGTTGGTTACCGTATCTTTGGTAAGTCCGGCGTGCAGGTTGGGGGGCAAGTCAGTTACGGTGGCAAGAAGTACACGGTGCATATCGAAGGTAGCAAGTGCTTCTGCAGCTGCCAGGATTACATGAGCCGCAAGGTGCCTTGCAAGCACATTGCCTTTGTGGCTATGGCAGAGCTGGCACACTATGCAGCAGAGCGCAGCGCTCACAGGCAGGTACAGGAGGTTCGCGGCCATTAGGCCGCAGCCTCTTTTTTTGGTCGCCTGGGCAGGCGGTTATCCCGATCCATAAGGGGTCAATGGATACCACCGGTACCAGCAGCCAGCTTTGGGGGAGGGCTTTGCAGGTCGGCTGCTGCTACCGGTGGTTGCGGATAAAAGTTAGGCAGCTTGGGTCGGCCAGATACCAGGGTGGCCCTGGGGCATTCCTTCCGAGATCATGGCCACCCTGGTAACTGGCCAGCTTACGGGTCTTTTGTCCGGGTCGGCAGATACCGGCAGCCACAGCGGGACGGTCTTTGGGGTCGCCGGTAACTGCCAGCCTTCGCGGGTCATCGGTGCATGTCGGGCAGCTAATAGGCTTCAGCTTTGGGGTTTGGCTTTGCCGGTCGGGGCCTACTAGCCGCCCATCTTACGGGTCCTTTGCATGCCATACTTCCGGGTTCCCTGCATGTCAGCCCGCTACTTGGCCCCACTCTTGTGCCAGCCTAGTGGATCGGGGTCCAAATAGCGGGCCAGCCTTCGCAGGTCCTGGCCTCCGCAATCGCCCACCGCTCCCGCTGCGTTCCGGTCGCTCCGCTTGGCCAGTGGCCCGCCCTGCGGGCCGGTCTTTGGGGTAGCGGGCCACAAGCCCCGCTCCACTCCCTGCACTTCGCTCCTGCTCCTGTGCGACTGCTCCGGCCTAGTGGGGCCTGGCTTCGTGGGTCCTGGCCGCGAACTTCTACCCGCTCCGCTTTTTGGATAGGCTTCGCTGGTCAGGAGCGGGTAGAAGATCGCTCGCTGGCCTCCGTGGGTCCCGCTGCTGTGCGGCCTGGTGCCGCTGTCGCAGTGTGGCGGTGGTTGCCCTGGCGGCTGCAGGTAGGGCCGCTGCCCGGGATCCCGGTATCCTGGAGCAGGCTGTTGCCAATGGGTGTTGCTGTGTACTAGGTGGTTGTTGTTAGGGCCGTGACGCAGAATAAGACAAGGGGTTGGGGTGATGATAAGCGGCAGCTGCCGCCTGATTTTGCAACAGCTTACGATACCGCGGCTTCATTGACCCGTAAGCTGGCCAGCCGGCAGGGTTCTTTCACCTGCAGCTGCCGCTGTCTGCGGTAAATAAAAGGTGCCCTGGTGGCCGCCGGACATGTAAAAGGACCTAAGAGAAAGGCATGCAATAAGACCCATAAGCTGGCAGTTAGCCGGGGCAACCTGACCCGATAGTTATTCTTATGAGGGCTGGCCTGGCTAGCTGCCGAACGGGGACTACTAGTCTGTGTTACCTGCCTTTGTATTAATTATTCTCATTGATTAGATTGATAGGGCATGCATTATTTTATATTGCCATTAAGAACAAGTGTTTGGTATAATCAATGCAAACACTTGTTCTGAGGTGGTATCATGGTTACCGATAATCAAATACTTGATGCAATTAAGGAATTAAGCAAAAGGGGTTATGCACCTTCTGTTCGGGAAGTAGGCGAAGCGGTTGGCTTTAGATCAACGGCAACGACCTATTACCGTTTGTCTAAGTTGCGAGAGCGTGGTGCAATTGAATGGGAACCAACCCAAGTTCGGACACTGCGGGTGCTCGATAATGTGTAAGCTTTAACTGCAACCAACTAAGATACAACTAAACAAATGTTCTGGAGGTGGATAAATGCGTATACCAATTTTAAAATGGGATTCGAGAATAGATGTTCTGAGTTTAATAGAAAAGAATCCTAGCATAACGGCTGAAAGGGTTGCCAAACATGCAGGTATAACGGTAGAAAAGGTTTATTCTGATATAGAATGGCTTTTAGAAAATAATCGCTTTAAAGTTTCTCCTGAAAAAATACAGGCAAGGAGAAAATAATGTATGAAGGGGATAAGATGAACCTCCAAAAAGAAGAGTTAAGTATTCATGTAGTAATTAACCCGGAGATCAGTTTAGCTTATAACGTTGGTTTTATGCCAAATGGGGTCCTCTGGGAACAGGTGGAATTGCAGCAAAATTCCAGGGAGTCCTTATCCGCAGTGGTTTTTAAAGAGGGGGAGGTAGACAAAATGATGGACTTCCTAGAGTGTATAAAAAGAGCCAGGGCCTCTGTTGAGGAGATTAAACCCGTAATAGGAAAACTCTATTCTGAGATTCTTGAGTTCAGTAAGCGATAGGTATTGACATCTGGAAAAATTGCATTATTAGAAGTCAAAGTCGACTGGACGTATGTTAGGGTCGGCTTTTTCTATTATACGGAGGAGATTCCACCAGTCGAGTCAGCTTCAATATATTAAAAAAGAGATTTGACCCCGCTTTGCCGCCCGAAACGATGAAAAGGAAGTAACTGTAGAGATGCAGATCTCTGATTTATGCAAAATCAATAAAGATCAGGCATACCGCTTATTAAGAAAGATGTGTTAAAGGGGTTTGCTTAAAATGATTAAGGAATCTTCTAAGTTCAGTTATTATATACGTAAGTAACTTTGCACGCGCGCGTGTAAAGTTTACGCGTGTGCGTGTAAGTGAGCGCGTAAACTGTTTATAAACATAATGGCAATAATAGGTAAGAAACTTCAGGTTATTTTGAATATATCAAAGGACTTCTTGCTATTAAGTTGAATTATTTCACAAGTTCTTTTGAGGTAGTTGTGGATCTTACAAGATAACTCCGTAAAAAACACATATTGCTAACGGTAAGGCCAAAAAACTGCTACACCAGAATGGTATTTGAAATAAGATTCTATCAATAAACAACCTCAGCTATTACATAGAACTTTAAGGAAGGGGATTATTTTTAGGTCTAGAATTTTTCTTAGATTTAATGAAAATGTACATTTACAGTTTTAGGAAAGGTAGTTTAAATGGCCTAGGTACTAGACTTGCCAAGCTTTAAGGGGGAACAAAAGTGGCCAGGATAAGCAAAAGCTGGTTTAAAGATGATACTCCGGGGCTCATCGCTAGAAAAAAGGTGGACTGGTCTGTTTTTGAAACTGGCTGTCATATACCAGTGGAATATCATGAATATTTTAGGGAAGCCAATGGTGGAGTTTTACCAGAGAGGGGACAAAGTTTTTCCGTAAAGCTCCGTTTAAATGGAATCGATTACGAGGCTGTTATAACAAACGTTAACCGGCAGGGTGTAGCCGCAGATACGTTGCAATTGCGTTACCAATCTGAAGCTGCTCTGAGGAAGCAATTATTAGAGGAATTTTACCCTAGTCATGATTTTATAAAGAAAAAAAGAATAAGAAATGAAAACAAAGCTAAGAAGCAAGATATTATTGTGCCCGACAATAGGGCTGAATATATTGAGTTTTACAAAACAGATACCCCATTAATTTACCAGTTGAAGTTGATAAAATGGCGAAAAGCAGGTTCAGTTCAGGAGGAATCTCCACCGGGCGATTCTCTATTCTTGGCCGAACCATTCTCCAGAATATTTATTAACCGGGAAGAAGCCCTTTGGGCCTTTGAAATGATAGCCAGTGCTGCAAATCTTTTGGGAATTGACTCCCCCGAGGATCAACGGTTGGCTGTAACTATTCGGAATAAGTATATGGGGTTACATATTAATTTTGGTAACTGGCTGTTACTTGGCTTTTATGGTCCCAATAAGGCCGACAGGAGACTACGACTTCCGTTACTGGAGGAAAAGGAACAAGATAGTGATATTGATAATTCCTATAAATTTGCTCAGAACCAGGACGAACCAGCCATTGCCAGTTACCTTTTGCCTATGGAAAAACCTTTAGATAATATACAACATCGTTATGTGGGAGCTATGAAACATATTGCCTCCCGATTTAAGGAGTATAATAAATCACCCTACCGAAAACACCACCTGGAACAAATTGCTGGTGCTATTTTTGATAGAGAACTACTGATGCGTTTGCTGACAGAGGGGCTGCATATGCAAGATGAACTTGACGAAAGTGAATTAGCTACCCAGGATCCTCTGTACATCACTGAGGAATATTCCCTGGAAAAATTGGCCGCTGATACCGAAACGGATCCAAGGGAGCTTGAAAGATGGATTAAGGCTATCGAACGGAAAGGTCAGGCAATTTTATACGGACCACCGGGAACTGGCAAAACTTTTTTAGCCAAAGCACTTGCCAGGCATTTAATCGGGGGTAGTGATGGCCTGGTGGATTTAGTGCAATTTCACCCAGCCTATGACTATGAAGATTTTATTCAAGGTATCAGGCCCCAGGTGGATAACGAGGGTATTCTAAAATACCCGGTATTACCAGGCAGATTGTTGCAATTTTGCCAGAAGGCCAGGAACAGGCAAGGACTGTGTGTTTTGATCATTGATGAAATAAACAGGGCCAACCTGTCCCGTGTGTTTGGTGAACTGATGTACTTACTAGAGTATCGGGATGCGGAAATACCTTTAGCAAGCGGAGGGACATTCAGCCTACCCAGGAATGTACGTATTATTGGTACCATGAATACAGCTGATCGCTCCATTGCTTTAGTAGATTTTGCCCTGCGCAGAAGATTTGCTTTTATACCGTTGCAGCCTAACTATGAAGTATTACGCCGATACCACACTAAGACGGGGTTAGGTGTGGAGGGCTTAATTGAAACCCTGATGAAACTGAACAGGAGAATCAATGATCCAAACTACGAAATCGGAGTGTCCTTCTTTTTAAGGGCTGATTTAGGGGAACAGCTGGAGGATATCTGGCGCATGGAAATAGAGCCATATATCGAAGAATTCTTTTTTGATCAACCGGAAAAAGTGGAGGATTTTCGATGGGATAAAATCCGGGAGAAAGTGCTGTCATGACAGAGGCAGAATTCCTCTCCTTAAGAGAATATTTGCCCGCTGAATTTGAAAGGTCATATCTAACGGAAGATGAAGGGTTATTCCTTTACCAAAATTTTGGTAATCAGGTTAAGGTTGAATTTCCTTCACCTGCAACAGGTAATAAATGGCGCCTCATCAACCAGGGCTGGGTGGGTTATATCCCTGTGTCCCGCTATCTATATTTGTACTTGTGCCCCAGGGTTGAGCTAAGTAATATTTTTACCATGCTTGAGTATGCTTACAGACTAAAAAGTTTTAGGATACTTGATGGGATGGTGGAATGTGATTCTCTACAGGAATTTTATGAGAGATTGGCCATGATCCTGGCAGGGATGATACTAAATCGAAATCGACAGGGATTATACCGGGAATACAGAGAACAGGTTGACAAACTGCCTTATATTAGAGGGCAGCTTAATATACGGCACCAGCTTGTAAAACCCTGGGAGGTTGGTTTTTCTTGTCGCTATCAAGAGCACACTGCAGACATTGAAGATAATCAAATTCTAACCTGGACATTAAATAGGATATTATATAGCGGGCTTTGTTCCGATAGAGGTTTACCAGTGATAAAAAAGGCCTACCGTAGCTTACTGAGCCAAACGTCCTTAATCCCCCTTGACCCGGGTTGTTTCAGTAGTAGAGTATATAGCAGGTTAAACCAAGATTACCGCCCACTTCATGCCTTGTGCCGTTTTTTTCTGGAGCAGTGCGGACCTGGTTATGAAGTTGGAGACCATTCAATGATCCCCTTTCTGGTGGATATGCCCAGACTCTTTGAGCTATTTGTGGCCCAGTGGCTACGGACCTACCTGCCACCTGAATACGAAATAACCCCACAAGAAAGGGTGGAGATCGGAGAAACCGGAGAACTTACATTTTCCATCGACTTGGTTCTTTACCGTAAAAGAGATGAAACTGCTATGTGTGTAATGGACACCAAATACAAGACCGCTGCCACTCCGACCCAGGCAGATATTAATCAGGTGGTTACCTATGCTGTCGCCAAGGGGTGCCGTGATGCAGTGCTGATTTACCCATCATCAAATATTCGGCCATTTAAGGAGACCATAGGAGATATTACCGTTAAAACACTAGCCTTTCCGCTGGCGGGTAATCTTGAGGAAGCAGGCAAAAGGTTAGTTGGGAAATTAATAAGCAATCTGTAATTCATGACCAAATTTGTTAACTTTTATGGCGAAGTCTAAAAATACAAAAAATGGAGATACTTTAATGTAACAAAAAATACTTGAAATATAACATAGGTGTTGTTATATTTAAAGTTAGTTATGTTAAAGAGGGCGGTTGATTTGAAATACACGCTTGAGAGTTATTTAAAAGAAAACATTGACGAAAATATAACTATTCAACCTTGGGATGGTAAGAAGAAAATTCCTTTGTTTTTGCTTGAGATCTATAATTTCTATGAAACCAAAATATTAGGACAGCATTGCATAATCATTGAGATATTGCAGGAAGCTCCCGGAATAGATACCATAAAAAAACATATAAAAGTTATTAATAGAACGGTTGAACAAAATTTAGTATTCTACTATAAGTCAATTTCATGGTTTCGAAGAAAAAGTTTAATTCAAAATCGCGTACCATTTGTTATAGAAGATGGACAGATGTACTTGCCTTTTTTAGGATTAGATTTAAAAAACATCTTGTACAAACAGGAAAAAAAGATAACCATGTTTTCTTCTTCCACGCAACTGGCTTTCTTATATTTGTTATATAATGGGAACAGGACCATCAACGCGACAGAACTAGCAGCAGTATTAAATACTTCCAAGATGACTGCTTCTCGAAGCTTAAATGACCTGTATAATTTTGGGCTCCTGACTTATGTAATTTGTGGAGAAACCAAAAGAAGTAAAGAATATAAAAGGATTGGTGACCCAGAGTATTATAATGAAGGTAGTCGATACCTAAAAAATCCAGTATTGAAGACGGTATATACATGGAAAAAAATAGAGAATAGCCTCGTGGCCGGATTGGAGGCACTTTCGTTAATTTCTATGATGAATCCGCCCAGAAACCCGGTCATCGCAATTTCAAAAGAAAGTTTAAGTGAGATTGAGCCTTATCTTTTGAAAGACAGGGACAGGATTATAGACGAAAAACTAACGGAAATTGAGGTTTGGAACTACGATCCAAGGATATTAAGCAAAGAAAATTATGTGGATCTTGCATCCCTTGCGTTATCTTTAAAAGGGATCAATGATGAGAGAATCGAGCAGGCACTGGAAGAAAGGTTAAAGGGTGAAAAATGGTACATGGGATAGAAAAATTTAAAGAGTATTTTAGTGACTACACAGGACAGTATGTTTTTATTGGAGGAACTGCTTGTAGTATATTGTTAGAAGAAATCGGTGTTTCTTTTAGATCCACAAAAGATTTGGATATGGTTCTTATCATTGAATCTTTAGATGAACCTTTTGGAATTAAGTTTTGGGAATTCATCGAAGATGGTGGCTATGAATACCGACAAAAGAGTACAGGAAAAGAGCATTTCTATCGTTTCGCAAATCCGAGCAAACTGGGATTTCCTACTATGATAGAATTATTTAGTCGAAAGCCCGAAAAGATGCAGTTGCATTTTGACTCGTTAGTTACACCAATTCACATTGGGGACGATGTTGCTAGTTTATCGGCTATACTTCTCAATGATGCTTATTATAATTTGCTTTTAAAGGGAAAGATCCTTGTAGACGGCTATTCAGTTCTTGAAATGGAATATATAATGCTTTTCAAAATAAGAGCTTGGTTAGATTTAACTATAAGACTTGAAGCTGGCGAGCAAATCGATTCTAAAAATGTGAAAAAACATAAGAATGATATTTTCCGGTTACTTGTTAATTTAACTCCTTCAAGTAAGATTGAGGTGGAAGATGAGATTTATGAAGATATTAACCGATTTCTTGAAAAAATTACGGACGATCAACCAGATCTAAAGAATTTAGGAATAAAAACGGTTACCTTTGAACAATTACTTAACAGAATCAAAGAACTTTATATTCCTATGACTAAGGAAGGCACTCTATAACAGAGTGTCTTTAACAATACATTGCAAGTGTGACTAATAAAGAAAAAGATACTAAAAAGAAAAGGTAACAACCCTTAAACAGGCTTTGCAAAAGGCTGCGCTTGATATTTTTCTACTGCTTGAATATATATCTCTTTTGTACTTGTTCAAAATGCTTCCGAGGGTAGCATATTAGTCTTGGTTACCCTAGTGACTGCCTGTCACCGTGGAGAACTTACGGTTCAGAGGGAGTATGATACTATTAAATAGATCTATTCTCCCCGCTCCCGCTGACTGCCAGCTTACAGGTCATATGCATGTAATTCTATAGAGTTCTTTGCATGTCGGCCGTCCAACAGGACGGCTTTTAATTTTCTATTACAGTGGAAGCCGCCCAGATGGACGGCCAGCTTGTGGGTCAAGGTAACCTTCGGCAGAGTGCCGTGCCTTGGGGGAAGTCTTTTGGGTTTGGCACCCTGCCTCTCCCTTGGGTTTTTGGCCGCAGCCTGCTTCGGAGAATAAATTTGTGGTCATCGGTCTGCTTGCAAGGAGCTCGCCGGCCTACGTGGGTCTTTTATCTCGGGTCTGCAGATACCGGCAGCCACGTTGCCAATCTTTAGGGTCGCCGGTAACTGCCAGCTTATGGGTCTTTGTGAATGCCTTTCTTTGTGGTCTTTTGCATGTCAGGCAGCTAATAGGTCCTGTTTTGGGGCCTGTCTTTGTAGACGGGGCCTACTAGCTGCCTTGCCTCTGTGGTCCTTCAACTCCAACCCTCCAACCTCCCACCCCACTCATGGGGCCGGGAGGCTTTAATATTTCCGTACTAAGACAACTCTGTGCTGGTTCGCGGCAAGCTTTGGGGTCAACCTCTCCCGGACTCCCCATTATACAGAGGCCTTTGCAGCGGCTTGCCCACCGCCAGGCAACTGCCAGTACAAAGCGGGTACTCCTGCTGAAGGGTCCATCATTGGCATACTGGCCTTTCGGGGCCTGGCTTTGTGGTCCAGGGCCGCGAACTTTCTCCCGCTCCGCTATGGGGTTTTGCTTTGTGGTCTCGGAGCGGGAGAAAGATCGCTTGCCGAGACTTTGCGGGTCACTATGCCCGCTGGCATTGGTGGCAGCTGCGGAAGCGGGCGGTTGCCCGCGGGAACTGCTACGGATCAATGCAGTTAACTGGTTGGCTGCTGCCCTGGGCACCGGTTGCCTCACCCTGGGAACCAGCGGCAGATGCCGCCGGTCTTGATGGGCCGCGGCTGCGGCCCTGGCACTTCTCTAAACATCACCGAACATAGAAACACGGAGGCCGTATCGTGAATGGGATGAAGGCTGTTCGGTTTTATTTGTTCTCTATCATCGGTCGAACATCACCGGACAGCGGTGCCAGGTCCTGGGGCTGAGCTTTAGGGTCTGGTGGATCTCTGCAGTGTTGTCGGATGGCTGTGGCTTCGGCTGGTACCTCACTGAGCGGGTTGGGTGCTGTGAAAAACACCCCTCCGAGATGGAGGGGTAAAAGGTTAATATTTTGATGTGGTGGAACCGCTGGGTAAAAACTCTTTAATGTACAAAATTCAGACAATTTTTTATCTAAAGAGTTAAAATTAAGAAGGAATACAATTGTTTACATGGAAATTATTTCTACATGAACCTTATAAACTTTTTAGCATTGAAGTTTGTGTAGGCCCAGAATGTTAGATGAAAGAAATTGTATTTACAACACCGTGGAAAAGATTTACCGGGTAAGTACATTGATAGTTTTTCAATGTGTTTGTTGGAAAATGTTTAATTAATGTCTATAATGAGAACCTGAAAAACATGCATTACCTAATATTAGTACTTGAAAAGAGGTTTAATGTGAGAAGGGAAATTAAAATAAATGATGATGTAAAATTAGTTATGACAAAGAATGAATTTGGATATTTAGAGGTTTTAGAGACTTTAGATGATACAAATTTTATTAGAATAGTTACTTATAATATATCAAAGGAAAGCGATGACTTAATAAATAAATTAGAAACCTTTCCGGAAGGAAAGGATGTAATTATTATTACTAATATACCAGGTAGATTTAAAAGGTACACTAGTTCGTATGCAAGAGCTAGAGCCCAAGATACAATTGATAAGTACATTGAGCGACTTAATCCAGAGAAATATGATGCAAATCTAAAAACATTCTTCAATTTCGGGAACCATTCCAAAATCATCATGACTGATAAGATGGCTTACATAGGTTCAGCAAATTTTTCTGATGAAAGCAAAAACAATAATGAATGCGGAATATTAATTACCGATGTTAGCGTTATCAATAATATAAATGAAGTTTTTGTTCAGATGCAAATCGATGAATCTGTTTCATACTATTCAAGTGAATATATGAAAGTATTTGTAATGATATCAAATATGCTTACGCAAGCAAAAGTTTATTATGAAGATTATTATTGGAGTTTCTTTGCAGACTCGGGACATCAACATCATGGCAGATCCGATGAATATAGAAAATTTGATGCAGAATTATCACCGATTACTGTAGAAAATATTGAAAAGCTTACTTACATGATTGAAAATTCTATTGAAGAATTGAATAATGATGAGATTTATCCAGATATTTTTAAAAATATTGATTTAGATATTTGCAAAGAAATAAGGCATTGGTTTGGAATTGACTCAGAGCTTGAGCAATTTTCGAGATTTAATTCTGACAATAAGATCCAAGAACTCTTTAAAGAGTATCTTGAGGAAGGTGATCCTGAGCTCTTAGATGAATATGCTCAGACTGCGGTAGATAATACAGGTGCAATAAATATGGATTTAGCTGACGCAATCTATGAAACTGCATTAGCTGGTAAAGATAAGCTTAACAAATTATGTGAATTCTTAGTTGACCTCCTCAAAAAAGTAGAAGAGAAACGAGAAGTGAATAAAGTTGTTGATAATACATGAATGAAACAAAGGTGAATTAGATGAAAAAAGCTTTTTTACTCCATCCAAATGGAAATATGAACGGTAATCTGCGGTGGCCATCTAGAAATGAATTTGAGCAAGATAAGATCTCTGCATCTCTTGATAAAATTCGTAAACTAGGCTATTGGGCAAGCCCCTTTCCGGAAGGTGATGGTATAACCTTTACTAATGACAATTATTTCCCAAGCCAAGCACTTGATGACTTCAGAAATTCATTCGAGTGGATTGAAATTGAAGAGTGCGAACTATCAGATTTACAAAATAAGATGTCAGAAATCCTTAAAGATAAGAAATGTAGATGCAAGGTTTTGGTTCCAATCAGGAAATTACGGATAGAAAATGCATTTACAATAGGTGATTTTAAATTTTGGCCCCCCGTTGAAGAGAATGGATTTTCTGCAAATGAACATCCTTGGTTTGAATATTTTGTAGGAGATACTTCTATTTTTGAGATATCTGAACAATCTTTCGGTCAATGGGATGGCGAGATAAGAAAAGAAGAAGACCTTTTACGTTACCCTTTAATTGAACTCAATATTAGTGTGTATGAATCTGATTTACTGGGAATTAATGCCGATATTAATGCCGAAATGAGATTACTTAGAACCGCAAGTGAACAAGCAGATAGAGCATTAGATCTTTTAAGGATAACTCAGTGTAGTTTTGAAAAGATTGAATATCTACCTGATAGGGCAGGGCAATTAGATAATGGTTTTACAGTAACATATTTTTTACCCGAATTAAGAGAATACAAAGAAACATTACTTCAACACATTGTATACCCTGTCCGAGCATCAAATAACTGGTTAGGCTTAGAAGCAGAGTATATTAGTGAACCTTATTTAGAATGGCTTGCTAGGATTGTGAAAGGGGATTCTAACACTGAAATTGAGCTGGCAATACGCAGTTCCATAATAGCACTTAGTCAAGCATTTTATACAGTTTATGAAGAAGCACGCTTTTTAGCGCTAGTATTTGCTCTTGACGGTCTTTGTTCACCAGATTCAAAATGGAAAGCTTGGAAGCATCGTACCTATATTGCTGCGATATCTTCGGGCGGAAATATTCATACTTATGAACATGATTTAAAAATATTTGAGTATGTTTACTCAGATGTCCGAAACAAATTGGTACATTCTGGGGCTTCATTTATCAGTATTAAAGATGCAGATTCTAAATCTGTTTCAGAAATTATACGTAGTTTAATTGTTCGATGTATTATTGTAATCTATCAAAAAGGATTCTCTTCAAAAGATGACTTGCATAATTTTGCTAGGGGGATTTTATCCCAAAGCCAATTTGAACAGTGTTCTAACAAGGTAATTGATTATTATGATAATAAGAGGGGGAGGACCACTCACTCGAAACAAAGACCAAAGTGGTAAAAACAGAAAGAGATTTGATAACAATAAAGACTTATAAGTATTTCAGGAATGTACTGAAACAAACGATATAGCACCACATGCCCGAGAAATTTGAGCAGAAGATTTGGAGCTTTTTGGTTAGGTATATGAATGGTAAAATCAACTTCGGATTATCCATAATTACTAATATGAAAAATGGAATGCTGAATGTTTAAAACCAGAGGGGAAGAAGGATATGGTGTAAAAACATTGCCAGAGAGTCGCCAACAAGTCGCCAAAACTACCCCTAATTACCTATATTGCTCATTAACTAGCCTAAAGAAATTCAGTAATTTCAAGGTATCGTGGCTACAAGGCTAATAATTTCGAGGTGAGTTGAAGGACTTAAAATCCTGAGAGTACTAATTAGTGTCAGGTCACTAGACAGCGGTAGCGGGGGAGCCAAGCATAAACAAGTCTTTATTTCCCCCGCTCTCACTGACTGCCAGTTTTCGGGTCTTTGTGAATGCCTGGAGGTCTCGACGTATATGGGATGAAGATTATTCGGTTTTTTATGTTCTCCGTCATTGCTCAAACTTCACTGGAAAACGGGGCCAAACCCTGGGGTATAGCTTTAGGGTCTGGTAGATCTCCGCAGTGTTGTCGGTTGGCTGTGTCTTCGGCGTGTATCTATCTTATAGGGATGGGTGCTGAGAAAAACACCCCTCCGGGATGGAGGGGTAATGAGGGTTTTTTCGACTACATAGTCATGTGAGTGGTAACATCTGACCTTGATGTTCACAAAAATTTCACAAAAAACCTGTCAAGGTATGAAATAAGGTAATTACCTACATCAATAAAAGTCTTGATTTTACTGGCCTGAGACAGGTTGCAGTAGTTTATAATAGGCACCCTGTACAACTCGAAATCGAGTAGACTGTGATGAGCGGTCTCTAGGGTTCGAATCCCTAACTCTCCGCCAATACATATATAAAAAGGACTTTAGCGATTACGCCGAAGTCCTTTTTATATTAGATTTGGTTGTGATTTCGATAATGACAACATTTATAAAGTTGAGCCATATTATATCCAGTTTTATTAGGGTATTTATTGTTATATAGGATCTGAATTTATTTAAGATCCTTTGTAGACACAGACTAATTCCTTTAAGGTATCGGACTAATCTTTTGTTTGTCAATTGCTTCCTGCTGCATCTCTCAAATAAAATGCCTTCATGGCAAAAAGATAAATCATTATTAGAGTGGTTGAAAGAATTAGGTTAAATTATCATTTGCTTAAGCAAAATCTGCATCCAGTTCAAGTTTGGTACTCTTATTGTGGGACCTAAAGGCTTCCTCCTGATAGAGGCTAGCAACCTCATGACCTAGATGGCGACTGCCGGAGTGCATATATCCTGGAGCTTAAAGAAGCAGGACGTGAAAAGGAGATTAAGAAAGAACTCAAAAGGAAAAAACAAGAGATACTGACCGATATTCCTAAGCCCTTGGCCTATGTGTCAGGAAAACTATTTAATGACTATATCCACGAGCAGGACACAAGCTCGTCAGTCCTTTACACTCTCTCAGTATAAAGATACAATGACAGGTATCTTTACCACCTCGGTTAACAAAGAAACCCTTGACGAATGTCCTCTTGCCTATAAGCCTATTGAGGAAATAGTAAATAATATCGGTGACACAGTTGATATTATTGATACAATAAGACCGATCTATAACTTTAAGGCAGCAGAATAAAAAGAAGATAAGCAGGTGACTAAAAATGCTATATGCTAAAAACACACCCAATAATACTGGAGTAGCCATTTATGGCGACTTTATGGACTTTGAGGCACTTTACGATCAGTTACACGAAATTGTTGGTGATGAGGGGGTCTATCCCTCCTATGATACCGCCCGTATAAGAGTACTTGGTGTGTGCTATGACTTACGTCATGCAATGATGGGGGATAGGGAAATTGAGTTTATTGATAATGGTATGGACCAGGATAAGATGAGACGCTTGTCCACAATTACCAGTGATAAAAATATCTACCTGGTTATTAATGTTCTCTGGCCTGAAATGCTGTTTGTTCTCATGGCCCTGAATGACTTTGTGTTATTGCATGCCAGAAAGCAGGCAAAAAATACATATACTGTGATGAGACATCACAAAAATATCTGGGACAATTCCATTGCCCAGGTGCGGTTCTTTCAAGCAGCTGTAGCAAAGTGCTTAAAAGAAACCGTATCCGAGGCTTCTTATACCCGTATGATCAACCTGATGACTAAAGATTACACGTGGTTCGATAACTACATGACACAGTACTTAGACCTTCTAAATCTTAAATTTATAGAGATGGATAAGGAAAAACGCCTAAAAAGCATTCCAACAATGGCCAAACGGTTAGTAGAAAAAGGGAAGGAATACATAAACCTAAAAGAAGATCTGGAAGAAGCTGCAAAACTGCACAATTGCTCTGTAAAAAATTTAAGGCTTAAAAAAGATTACCCTGAAAATATAGAGTGGTGAGTTGAAAGGCGATGATTATTGGGACGAATACTTGCATAGATGTTGCCAGTAATCGATAAGTAGCCACAATAGCCGCAGCCGCGGCTAAACAGAGGGGGCGGCCACTGCTGCTCCTTTTGCATCTAATAGCAACTATAACTCTGGCTGTTATAATGGCTATATGTCGGGTCTCCTGGAATCTACTATGGGTAAAATGGAGCCACCTCTACTAGTCCCGCTCATTGTGGGGTCCTGGTCTGCTACCAGTGGCAATTTCAAATCAAAGCAGTAGGGGGCAATCATTGAAATATTTAATCTACCCCGTGAATTGACTGGAGTCTGTCTAACTTTTTTATATTCTCCGGTATAGTTCGACACACTGAATGAACAGATCAAGTTACTAATTTTAATATGATATATCTTTGTTGTTATTTTTACTTTAAACATAAAGATAATCATAAGCCACCAAAAAATATCAAGGTAATTTTCAAGTACAAATTCCACAATATATTCCCCTTTCAATAATAGATATTATTTATTAGGTTTGGAACAGTAGGTTTGCAGAAAACTTTGGCCAAGGGTTTCTACAAATCTTATTTATATCATTGAAAGCTTTCAAATACTTTACTGATGATACTTCTCCCAGCAAATTAAACAAATTACAATGTCAACGGTAATTTCCTTGCTGACACTTTATCTTTCTATAAGAAGTAATTTGGGAATAGACTATTTTAATTTCAGTATCCTCTTAAGCAACCCACCTCGATTTTATTTTCTAACTTATTTCTTCTCTAGACTCACTGATTATCTGTGTCGTTCGCCACGGTAGTATATTTCCAAAACCTTGCTTGCTGTTTCTTCCACTGCCTTATTAGTAACATCGATGATAGGGCAGCCTACCCTTATAATTTAATTCTTTTAAAATCCGTTCGTGACTGGCATAGTCCGCGTGAGGGGTGAGACCTAGGGTCTTAAGGCGTTCAGTACAAATGACATTTAATTGCTGTGGTTTAATAGTCAAGCCAATCCCCTTATGAGGCGGCAAGGAAAAATTTCCTGTGGCGGTGCTACTTCAGGCACCAGAGGAACGTTTGCCGCCTTAATACGTTTATGGGCCAGATACATGCTTAATGGAGTTTTAGAAGTGCGGGATACTCCTAAGATCACTAGATCTGCACGTTGAATGCCCCGGGAGTCCTTACCTTCATCATACTTAACTGCAAACTCAATAGCCTCTACCCGCCTGAAGTATTCCTCATCCAACTTACGAACAAAACCCGGTAAGGAGTCTACTTCATGGGTTAGCAGTTTGTGAACTGCCAACCATACCGAATCATTTTCTAATGCATATGGACATTGGGCATACGAGTCATTATTACGCCAAGGGGCAATTTATTTATGTCGTGTTCACCTAGTGTTGTCTTAAGTAAATCCTTCCTGGATACTACGCCTTCCAGAAGGCCACCCTCGCGCACAACATAAAGTGTTCCTACATCCTCAAGAAACATTGTTACCACTGCATCATATACAGTGCAATTTTCAGGAACCACAATGGGAACTGATCTTCTCCGACTTTTATCCGGGTAATTCTACCTGCCAATACTCGATCAGTAGATTTACCACTGTAAAAATACCCTACGCTCGGTTGAGCTCCAGTAACCCTGCCATCGTAAGTATTGATAAATCAGGTACAGGGTTGCTCTGGACAGGTTAGCTGCTCTGCGATTTGCTCGCCGGTGATGGGACCATTCTTTTTGAAAATCTCAATAATGGTTTCCTGCCTTTTGGATAGTTCCATCCCCTCACCCCCAACCACATAATGTGACATACTATTTTCTGAAAGCCGCTACACTTTTACCGCAAGTAGCAAAGTAGAACTAGTGGATAGTATTTGGGATTATTATAAAGGGTAAATTTGTATTAAGGTTGAATATAACAATTAATTTTTATTCAGGGTTATTGTAGGAGGATTTTTATGGATTGTCCTTTTTGTGCAATGGAAAATATTATTTTGCAAAATGACTTAGCCTTTGCAATCTTTGATAAATATCCTGTTACCAATGGTCATATGTTGATCATACCAAAACGGCACTTTGCCAATTTTTTTGATGTTACTGATGAAGAAAAACAAGCTTTATTTAATCTACTAGACAATTGTAAAGATTATCTTGACTCTAGATATCAGCCAGGTGGTTATAACATTGGTATTAATGTAGGAGAGGCTGCAGGTCAGACTGTTTGGCACCTTCATGTACATTTAATTCCTAGGTACAAGGGAGATATAGATAATCCAAGAGGCGGCGTGAGAGGAGTCATCCCCGAAAAGAGAATTTATTAAGTCAGGTGATTTATTGTGAATTACTATGAGAAGAATATTAATTCGTCCTTATTGGGGTACTTCGTCCTTCGAATGAAAGGCAACACCTGGATTGGGTTTTAGAAAATAATCAATACTATATGCCACTTCTTAAAACCCAGAAAAGACAGTTTGCTGCAAAATGGTTAGCACTCTATACCTCAAGGAACCTAGATAAAAATGGATCTGTATTATACTATGCTCCCATTTTAGGTGTTGAGGTTATGCAAAGG
The DNA here is from genome assembly GCF_054657375.1 of Desulfotomaculum defluvii. Taxonomy (NCBI): domain Bacteria; kingdom Bacillati; phylum Bacillota; class Clostridia; order Eubacteriales; family Desulfotomaculaceae; genus Desulfotomaculum; species Desulfotomaculum defluvii. The sequence goes on from NZ_BAAHYV010000004.1 coordinate 54,742, forward strand.
CAAAATATAAATACACCCTGGAATTCAAATAAGGATAAAGATAAATTGTGTGTTTTATATAAACTTGGCACATTTATCAAACTACCTAAACCTATTGTGAATAGGACTTCGGATGGAAAGGGGCAAAGGTTTTCTAGCCATAGATGGACTTCACGCTTAGCCTTAGAAAGGGCGGAGATTATCTCAGAGTTACTAATTGAAACAGAGCCAGAGTGGCGTCTATACGAGGATCTACGTGCTTGCGGCATAAATTTTGATCTTTCCCCAGAAAAAGTAGTTCTACAAGACCCAGAAGTTCCTTTTGGGCGAGTTTGGTTCACATTAGAAAATGGGATTAAGATACGTTATGCAGGTGCTTCTGGGTATGTTGTTAAAAAGATGGACAGGCTTGAAAAATACTTCATGAGACTAGAAGATGTAATTAGGATTATAAAAACATAAACGTCACGTTTATTGTTTACTATTTTATAAGGGTGAATATTCCGGGTCAAAATGAGCCACTGATTGAAATTCCGGAATGGGTGGCTCTGACACATCGGAATATACAATAAGGGTATACCAGAAATCAATTTTATCGGCCATTCTACATAGAAATATTGTGCTTTTGAGGATTTTAATGAAAGAAATCCTAGAGAAGATGGTTAATCAACTCTAGGATTTTGGCCAGTGGCTACTGATATAAAGTAATCTTTTGGATCCATATTGTTAAAAGTAGATTCAGAGTATATCAGAAAAAAGTACTTTATTGAAGGTTGGTCAATACGTAAAATCAGCTGCAATCTTAACGTTGCACGGCAGACCATACGAAAAGCTCTACAAAGCTCAGAAATACCAAAATACAACCTATCCCAGAACAAGCCTTGTTCTGTAATGGACCCCTATAAAAATATAATTCATGAATGGCTGGAATTAGAAATAAACCCCAACCCCTAAACAACGGCAAAATATAATATACAGGTAATTTTTGTCTAAAAATTTAAAAGATGAAGGAGTATAAAATTTTCTATTGAAATTATTCATAAATGCAACACATAAACTCTTTAGATTAAGTTTATTTATCATTCTTAATTAAGGGTTGAATGTATATCCTAAAAAACATAAAAATAAATTTTAGTTTAAAAGATTCCTGAGGGGGATTAAGATGGGGCAAGTAATTAACATTTTGCATCTTTCAGATATTCATTTTGGAATTGAACCAAAACCTGAAGATAATATTACACTAACAACTTTAGCGCAACGTGAAAATATTTTAATTCCTCTAATAAAATTTATAAGTAATATAGAAGTTGAATGGAAACCCGAAATTATTGCTATAACAGGAGATATAGGTTGGAAAGGTTTAGATTCAGACTATAATCAAGCAGTAGTGTGGTTGGAAAAATTAATTAATGCTTTAAATTTAACCAAAAGTGATCTTATATTATGCGCAGGTAATCATGATCTTGATAGAAAGTCAGCAAAAAATCTAATTGTCCCGGATAATGCTGCTCATGCTGATGAAATACTAGCACTTGAAAATCTAAGTGATTTTATTAGACCATTTGAAGCCTATAATAAGTTTTGTGATAATTTGGGTGTTAATTCTTTTTACATCGGAACTGAGAAGCAATCTCAACATCTTTATGGTGTCTGTGAAATAAAAGGTATTAGATTTATTGTGCTAAATTCTGCATGGTTTTGTCGAGGTAATTCTGACAAGGGTAAACTTTGGTTAGGTTTACCTCAACTAGAGGTGATAAGAAATAAGGGTCACCTTGTAGATGAAAAACAGTTTCATAGTGATCCAATAACCATTTCTTTGTTTCATCACCCTAAAGAATGGTTTAATAGTGAAGAATACTATTATCACACCAATAGGAAGTGTGGATATAACTACATTGTAGAAAGATGTCATATTATTCTCAATGGACATGTACATAGTGCAATAGTAGAACCAACTAAGGACGTTAATGGCGCATGGGTTTTCACTGGAGGTACGACATATTCAGGTTCAGAATATAAAAATAGTTTTCAAATTATACAAATAAATACAAATACCAGAAGTGCCTTGAGACGTGCTTACGAGTATGATCCTAGATTTGAAAAATGGAATATGACTTTAGGAAAAAGTCCATATCCTCTGGCTACAGAGTTAGGAGTAAAATCTGTTAAAGATATTAATTTTATTGAGTCTAAAGGTGAAGAAGCAGAATTAACTTTACAAAATAAGAATACTACTATTATTTATGGTCCTATCTATGGGCCAATTCATACAGGAAGTGGGGATATACATAATAAATAGGCTTAAACAAATTACCCAATTATTTATTTTTTGAGGTGTGCTTAAATGGTAAATGAAAGGGAGCATGTAAATAAAACGATAATTATGGGTCCAATTTATGGACCAGTTAACACGGGAAGTGGATCTCAAATCAACTACATGGAACAATTGAAACCATGCAGTTCCAAGCCTTTCACTCCACCACCATTTCAACAAACTTTCCAAAGGCGGTCTTCTTTGCCTGGAGCTTTACCACCCGTCTGGAATGTACCCCATCTTCGGAACCGAAACTTCACTGGGCGTGAAACCTTATTAAAGGAACTCTGGACAACCCTGTTATCAGGACAACATGCGACAACAACCCAAGCTATTACAGGTTTAGGAGGTATGGGCAAGACTCAGCTTGCTATAGAATTTGCCTACCGCCATAATGAAGAGTACAATATTGTATGGTGGATGCGGGCCGAGGAACCTGCAACTTTAGCTGCAGAATTCGCTCAACTGGCCGTGGAATTAGCTCTGCCAGCCAAAGACTTTACGTCTCAACAGCAAATCATTTTTGATGTTCGTCGATGGCTAGGACAAAAAGGTGACTGGCTGTTGATTTTTGATAATGCTAACAACCCGGAAGAAATTTGCCCCTACCTTCCCCAAGGTACCACGGGCCATGTTCTAATTACTTCACGAAATCCAAATTGGTTGGAAGTAGCCTCTACCATATCCCTCCGTGAATGGGAACGAGAAGAATCGGTCGAGTTTCTCTGTCGACGGATTAAACAAACGGATAGAAGAATAGCTGACGAATTAGCTGAAGAACTTGGAGACCTACCGTTGGCACTAGAGCATGCAGCGGCTTACATTGAAACCACCGGAAGAACTATGTCAGAATATCTTGACCTATTCCGCAATTACAATCTCGAATTGATGAAGGGGAGCCAACCTCCTGTGGGATACAAGGATACCATAACTACCACATGGAAACTAGCTTTTGAACAGGTGCAAACTACCTCGCCTTTAGGAGCGGACCTGTTGCGCTTATTTGCATTTTTTGCACCGGACCACATTCCAAAGGAAATACTTACATACGGAAGTGAATGGCTTCCAGAACGACTCGTAACTCCTACCCCTATTGAGTTTGATCGAGCAGTAGCTGTTTTGAGGCGTTACTCCTTGCTCAACTTAGATATAAAGGGGCTGTCGATACACCGCTTTGTGCAAGCTGTGCAGCGAAACGAAATGTCTGAGGAGGAAAAACAATTTTGGGTACGAACTGCCATTTGCTTTAGCAATGAACTTTCTAAATATGATGATAGTGATTCGCGAACATGGATTAAGTCTATTCGACTTCTACCACATGTCCTCGTAGCCAGCAAACATGCAGAACATTTTATTCAATCAGAGGACTACGACATAGCTCTAACCTTTTACCACCTGGGGTCAATTTTAAAGGATTTAGACAACCTAATCGAATCAGAACACCTTTTGAAGCGTGCTGTGGCAATTTGGGAGAAGGTTCTTTCGCCAGAACATCCAAACCTGGCTGCCTCCTATAACCAGTTGGCTATACTATACCAGGCTCAGGGAAAATATGACAAGGCTGAACCGCTGTTCCAGCGTGCATCAGCTATATTTGAAAAGATTTACGGCCTGGAGGACATAAAAACGGTTTCTATAATAAACAACTTGTCGTGGCTCTATAAAGAAATGGGCCACTACGATAAAGCGGAAGCCCTTCTAGTCGGTGCAATAGATGTCTTAGAGAAGGCTCTAACACAGCAAGACTTCTCCAAAGTCCTCACGAACCTTGCCACCATCTATAGTGAACAGGGAAAATACGGTCAAGCGAAGCCACTGTACGAGCGTGCCCTAGCTCTAAAGGAAAAGACCATCGGACCGGAAGAGATTAGCGTGGCCGATTCCCTTCTAATTTTAGCTAAACTATATCTTAAGCAAGGTGAATACGACAAGGCCAAGCATCTCCTTTATCGTGCCCTAGCTATCTCAGAAAAAATACTACCCGAAGTAGGTCCAGAAAACCTAGGAGTGATTCCTGTTCTTAATGATTTAGCATTACTCCATCAAAGTCAGGCACAATATGACCAGGCTGAACCATTTTACCAGCGTTCCTTGGCTATCTTAGAAAAGGTCTTAGGTTCAAAACACCCAGAGACGTCTATTGCCATCGAAAGGTTGGCGTTGCTTTACAAGGACATGAGGCGATACACAGATGCGGAAGACCTTCTTATTCGGGACATAGAGATATGGGAGGAACTCGACCCCGAGGATCTAAAAGAAGCTGAGTCCCTCAATAGATTAGCTAACATATATTTTGAACAGGAGAAATATGAAGAAGCCAAGCCACTGTACCAACGTACCCTGGCTATTGTGGAAAAAAAGCTTGGCTATGAACATCAAAACACGGCAACCTCTTTTGCTAACCTAGGAATACTCTATGAAATCATGGGTTGGCACGCTGAGGCTGAATTTCTTCTGAAAAAAGCTTTAACCATCTGGGAGAAAGTAATCGATTTAGAAAACTACAACATAGTGGGCACCTTACTCGATAACATTCCCTTGCTCTACGAAGGAAAAGGGATGACATTAGACCTAGCCAAGTCGTTGTTACGATGTCACTTGACTCTCTCTGAAAAAGTTCTAGGACACAAACACACAAAAACTGTCTCTTTACTTGACAGCCTTGTGCTGCTCTGTCAGTCAATGGGGCACTACGAAGAGGCAAAACAGTACAGTCAACGCGCTCTGGATATTTGCGAAAAACTCAATAAAGGAAATGACTAGACGAGCACAATTTTTAGTCCGTAAATAGCAATATCGGGGGGATAACCATAGAAAAACCAGCTCAATTTTGCGAGCTGGTTATTTTGTCTTGCCTTTAATCCTCCAAAGGCTCAATTGAATAGTTTAAAGTTATTGAGCAGCTCTTTGTAATGAGAATCCTTTTTATCTTTGTTACATATCAGATATATTTAGCAGCAATAAAAATATAATATAATTCAATAATAATTTATTGTAAAACAATATATTAAGTGTTAAAATCAACTCAACAATAATAAGTGAGGTGCTTTTTATGAAACGAGAGACACTTTTTTTAAAGTTAGCTGTTATTCTTATGGGCCTTCCAGTTCTTGCTTTGTGCATATTTGGGTTACCTTGGTTAGCTGATAATCCAATAAATCCAGATTATGCACTTATACTATATCCCATTGTAATAGGTATGTATTTAGCGGCGATACCTTTTTACTTTGCTCTTTATCAAGCTTTTAAACTTCTAAACTATATTGACATGAACAAAGCATTCTCGGATTTACCTGTAAAGGCTTTAAAGAATATAAAATACTGTGCAATTTCGATCAGTACCTTGTATGTGGTAATAATGCCATTCGTTTATCTAGTAGCAGAGAAAGACGATGCCCCAGGCCTCATTATAGTTGGAATGGTCCCTGTCTTTGCTTCAATGGTGGTTGCAGTCTTTGCTGCTGTCCTTCAAAAGCTATTAAAAAATGCCATAGATATAAAATCAGAAAATGATCTAACGGTTTGAGGAGAAATAATATGGCGATTATAATCAATATTGATGTGATGTTGGCTAAAAGGAAAATGAGCGTGACAGAACTTTCGGAGAGGGTTGGAATAACGATGGCTAATCTTTCTATATTGAAAAATGGAAAGGCAAAGGCGATTCGATTATCAACTTTAGAAGCGATTTGTAAGGCTTTAGAATGCCAACCTGGGGATATTTTAGAATACAAAAGGGACGAAGACAGTTAAGGATAATAAGTTTGGTAAATACACATTGAAGAGAGAAGTAGGAGTTAATATGACAATTATTAAAGGTGCTGCTGCTCTCGCTATTGTGGCAACATACTTAGGTATCACGGAACCTTAAACTTGCTAAAAATATTGCATCATTTATAGCCAAAATCCTTTAGTCCTCTTGTACTGGCCACATTTTGGTATTCTTTCATTTGGTAATTCGGTTAATTTCTACCAGCCACCTTCAGAGGTTTTAAAGCATAAAAAACGTTCAAAAAGAAACCCCAGAGATTCCAAGATTTAATTGGATGACTGGGTTTTTTTATTTATTATATAGTGTTCATATAGTTTTTAGCTAGTATTTATACTATCGTGTGAGCAGAAAAGTTAGGGCTATTTTTATGTGCAGATTTCCGTATGAAAGGATAGTTTTAGGATATTGTATATAAATAAAATGAACGAATATTTATAACCTAGGGCTAGATTAATATAGTGTTTTGGTAAATGTTTTCTTAAAACATGGGATCATACACGGTTTCTGTGAAGTGACTAGATTCCCCTATATTAATTACATTAGAGGACATTTTGAATCGAAAGTCATTAGTTTTTTAAATAAATTTTAAACTAATTATGGGGTGTTATTTTATGAAATATCGTATTGATCCCAAATCGGGTAATGAGCTATCTATTCTCGGTTTTGGTTGTATGAGGCTTCCTAGGAGCAGAGGCTCTATAGATATGCAAAAAACAGAGAGTATTATTCTTCAAGCCATTGAAAAGGGCGTTAATTATTTTGATACAGCGTATATTTATAGCGGAAGTGAAGAGGCACTGGGGCGCGTTCTGAGAAAAAATCAAATACACGGCAAAGTCTACATAGCTACCAAACTTCCCATATTTTCCACCCGTAGACCACAGGACTTTGATAAGTTTTTTAACAAGCAAAAAGAGAGATTACAAACTAATACTATAGATTACTATCTAATGCACATGCTATCAAGTCTCTCGGAATGGGAAAAACTATGTAGTCTGGGGATTGAAGATTGGATAAAGGTAAAAAAGGCTGAAGGAGAAATAAAACAGCTTGGCTTTTCATTCCACGGTGTCAGGGATGAATTTCTTAAAATAATCGAGGCTTACGATTGGGACTTTTGCCAGATTCAATACAATTATTCTGATGAGAATTTTCAAGCAGGTGTAACAGGTCTAAAGAAAGCTTTTGAAAAAAGAATCCCTGTTATAATCATGGAACCGTTGTTAGGCGGTAAACTGGTAAATGGACTACCGAAAAAGGCGGTAGATCTTTTAAGGAAAACGAACCCCAATTTATCTCCTGCAGCATGGGCTCTTCGCTGGCTATGGAATCAGCCTGAAGTAACAGTTGTATTATCTGGCATGAACGAAAATACGCAAGTAATGGAGAATATTGAAATAGCCAGCACTTCATTCCAATTTATGCTTACAGATGAAGAAAATAATACTTTGCAAAAGGTAAAAGATATTTTTATTTCATCCAATAAAATACCCTGTACCGGATGTAGCTATTGCATGCCTTGCCCACAAAATGTTAATATCCCAGGTTGCTTTGCTGCATATAACGCATCTTATTCTATGGGTAGAGATACTGGAGTCATGATGTATGCTACAAGTTCCGGTGCAATGACTGAAAAACAAAGCGGGGCCAGTTTTTGCACCAAGTGTGGAAAGTGCGAGTTACATTGCCCTCAAAAGATAAAGATCAGAGAAGGATTAGATGATGTACGAAAGAGAATGGAGCCATTTTGGTATAGATGGGGAACCTCAATTGTACGAAGAATTATAAAATAGGTAAAGTTTAAAGTATAGCTAGGGCTGTTCATTCCCTATCCATTTAGCAACCATAATTACTGGTATTATGCCAGAAGTGCAATGATTGAAAAAGAAGTATTTTACAATTTACTCATTGCTATGACAAACTATTTTGTCAGTATTCAAAAGAAGTACAAAATAGATAAATATAAAAAATTAGTCGTGTATAAAGAAATAGCTAAAGAAATATAAAAATTAAAATAAAAATTTATTATAATGGTTAATGCGAAGCACCTTAAATAGCACAAATGGAATAGTTATTAATTTTTTAACTAATTAAAGTATTACTCTGGAAATAAGGAAAAACCATGTGCATAATTAAAATATACGACAGTACATTTTCTTACATTCAAGGAATGGGGATGGTATGGTTGTAGTTTATCAATCTGTCATTAATGTGTCTCAATTTTAGTAAATAATAAGTATTATGAGCTACAGAGAAAACTATATTTTCCACGGATTAATTTTCCGTGGCAATATTAAGACATTATGGGGGTATGGGTGTGAATATTCTACTGGTTGAAGATGACTATACTAGCCGTAGCAATCTAAAAAAATTTTTATCTAAGCTAGGTCATCACGTAGTAGATTGCGCAAATGGGCAGGAGGCATTAAATTTGTTTGGGCCAGAGGAATTTCATATGGTACTCTCAGATATAAATATGCCTAAGATGACAGGCATGGAGTTGTTGCAAGAAATTTCTTCCATGCCCGAAGCCAGGGATGTGGATGTTGTTCTATTTACTGGGCAAGGTAACATGGATTCAGTAATTAAAGCGTTGCGATTAGGGGCATACGATTACCTAATTAAACCTATCAACGTAAATGAATTGGCTATTATTGTGGAAAGGGTGGCTGAACGTCGGGCACTAATTAAACAAAATAGAGCCCTTTCCGAAAAATTTGAGGAAAATGTCAGGGCAGCAACTGAGGAAACCCTCTCAGAATTATCCCGCCTTAAAATGGTCTTTGCCAGGGCAGTAGGACTGGAAACATTTAACGTTTACTCAGATACTATGAAAGCGATTTACGAGCGGGCTATAAAATATCATTCAGATCGTCTGATACCAATTTTAATCCAGGGAGAAACCGGAACAGGCAAGGAATTAATTGCTAAAATCATTCATTATGGTAAATTTGATAAAGCGGAACCTTTCATCGATATAAATTGTGCCACTCTATCTTCTAGCACCTTTGAAAGTGAATTATTTGGTTATGAGGGTGGTGCCTTTACAGGTGGATTGCCGGGAGGGAAAAAGGGAAAGTTTGACCTTGCGTCCGGAGGGACTCTATTTTTGGATGAAATTGGTGAAATGACTGTGGATCTACAGGCTAAATTATTAAGGGTGATTCAGGAAAAGGAATTTTACCGCATGGGTGGCCTAAAAAAAATTAAAAGTGATGTAAGAATTATTTGTGCCACCAATGCGGATATTGAAAAAAAGGTAAAAGAGGGAACCTTTCGGCAAGATCTTTATTATCGTTTAAGTGTTGGTCGATTTGTTCTTCCTCCCTTAAGGGAACGTAAGGAAGAAATAGTACCCTTTGCCCAAACGTTTTTAAGGAGTTTTGCTCGTAAAAGAGGAAAGCAATTTATGAAAATTACTAATCAAGCGGCAAAAATACTGATTTCATACAACTGGCCAGGGAATGTAAGGGAGTTAAAAAACGTTATGGATAGTGTTACCTTTTTACATGATGATAATGTGTTAAGGCCTGAACATCTAGAAATCCTTCGATGTATACAGAGGAACGAGTTGGCAACAGAAAACTTAAGGCCATTTATTGACCCAGAATGCTTTTCCTTGCCTGCGGAGGGGTTGGATCTTAGCCTTTTCATAAATAGAATAATTGATCAGGCACTCAAAATAAATGGAGGGAATAAAACTAAAACAGCCCAATTTTTAGGTATAACCAGACGTTCCTTACAGTACCGACTTGAAGGTAAGTGAGCCGTTTTTTAACGTTATGGTACACTTGCGATAACGAATACGTGCAAAAATAATAGAAAAAACAAATAAAATATAATGATTTCTGCTAGAAAAGTCCCGTTAATTGGCGTAAAAATAGAACACAAAGTTAAACCTGTCGATATTGGCAGGTTTTTTGCTTGTTTTGTATTGGAAATAATTAATACAACTGGCCAAAAATAAAATATATTTTCAATATTTTCTTAACATTTATTCTTTATTATATAGGGATATCTAATAGCAACTAATTGTCTGAATGGTAAGCTTGGCTTAATTAGTTTATTGCTACATATATGCTTATTCGGGGGTGATTTGTATTGAATGAGGAAAATTTTAGTAATCGGGTTGTAGAACAACAATTTTCTTTTCTGTATGCCATTAACCGGTTAGCTGATACTATTATGAATTGCGATGGCCAGAAAAAACTTTTTGAGAACATGACAAATATTATCAGGGATACACTTGGAGTGGATAGTGCAAGAATAGTCTTTATAGATTTTGAACGTCCTATGGCTAGACTAATTAGGGACAAAATGTTGAAGAATCTTTGGTTTGAAAGCCATCAGGAAGTAAATCCTGTCTTCCAAAATGAGAGATGGGCCAAGATTCTTCATAATTGGCTGAAAGTTAAAAGTTTACTTTGGTATCCATTATCTAAGAATAAGGATGGGTTTTATCTTTTAGCCCTATATCAGGTATCTTTTCGGAGAACATGGTCCAATGAAGACTTAATGTTTCTAGGCATAGTGACTAAATATTTTGAAATAGCCATGCATACAAGCAAACTATTAGATAAACATAAACAGGCTGAGAACTCCTTAAGAGAAAGCGAAACAAACCTACGGCAAATAGCAGACAATATGCTGGATATAATTTTTAAAATTAACTCAGAGAGTATTATTCTGTATGTAAACCCTGCTGTGCAAGACATTCTTGGCTATGGCCCAGAAGATTTAATGGGTAAATCTTTATTTCGTTTTGTTCACAGGGATGATGTTGACAAAGTAAAAGTTGTCTACCAAGGAAACATTGAAAGGCGTGCTATAAGGGGAATCTATCGTTATCAACACGCCAATGAACATTATCTATGGTTAGAATCAGTTATTAATCCTATCATTGATGAAACGGGGAAAGTAAACACCTACATAATTATTGCTAGGGATATTACCGATCGTATACTTATCGAAGAACAATTACAATTTCTTTCTACCAATGATTCTTTAACTGGTATATCTAATCGAAACTTTATGGAAAAAGCATTAAAAAGAACGGTAGCCAAGGCAAAGAGGGGAAATAAAAGCGCTTTGCTAATGATAGATGTAGATAATTTCAAGCTTATTAATGAAACCTTTTACTATGCTTTCGGAGACCGAGTATTGGTTTCTTTGGTTAGTTTGATAAAAAGATATATGCGAGAAGAAGATCTTCTAGCTAGGTTAAACGGAGATGAGTTTGCTTTGCTGCTTGAAGGAACTAGTATTGAGGAAGCTAAAGATATTGCAGAGAAAATACGCGGCGTAATTGACAATGAAGAGTTTTACCTTAATAAGCAAATGCCTATAAACCTTACCGTAAGCATTGGTGCAGTTGTAATTGATGGTAGCCTAAATTATCAGAAGGTTCTATCCCTTGCAGACATTGCCCTTAATACTGCTAAAGATACGGGGCGTAACAAGGTTATCTTTATCGAACCAGATGAAAGTATAATCACAACTTATACTGAAAAAAATCAAGTAATTTCTTTAATTAAGAGTGGTCTACGGGAGAATCGTTTTATTCTCTTTTTTCAACCAATTATTAAATTAGCTGACGGAAGTGTAAATCATTACGAATCTTTAGTCCGTTTAAAAGATAATAACGGGGATTTGATACTACCACATAAATTTATCCCGGTGGCCGAGCAATTTGGTTTAATGCCACAAATTGATCGGTGGGTGTTTCGAGCAGCTCTTCAGTTTTTGCAGGAGAAGCCTGATATAAAAATTTTTATTAATATCTCTGGGCAGAGTTTAGGGGATCAGGATCTATTGTCAGATATAACTAACAGCATTTTAGAAAGCGGTATTGATCCTGATAGGATTGGCTTCGAGATTACAGAAACGGCGGCTGTAAAGGATTTGGTCCAAGCGGAATGCTGGATAAATAAACTAAAGGACGCGGGCTGTTCCTTTGCCCTAGATGATTTTGGCAGTGGATTTTCATCCTTTTCTTATTTACTGTTTCTTCCTGTGGATTACCTGAAAATTGATGGCTCCTTTGTCCGTAATATAGAAAAAAACCTTGTCAACCGTTCACTGGTACAGGCCATGAGTAGTGTTGCAAATAGCCTTGGCAAAGAAACTATTGCAGAGTCTGTAGAAAACAAAAGTATTTTAAAAATATTGGCTGATTTGGGAATCGGTTATGGCCAAGGGTATCATCTTGGCAAGCCTGTTCCTTATATAAACTAGCAGATATAAGGATTTTTGCTAGGAATTAATTTATAAGCTATTAAAAGTTAAGAGGTGATGGTTAAGCAAAGGATAGTACTTAATATAGAGATAATGCTTTTATAAAAGGAGGTAAAAAATGTCGTTACGAGTAAAAATTTTTGGCGGTTTTATTTTTATTATGTCCATATTTACACTTGCTGCTGGTATTATTTTATTCGATATCGGAAGAATGCAGGAGGAAGTCAATTCAATCCCTCATGAGGTTGGAAGAGACAATCAGTTAAATAGTATTAAATATAATGTTGTTTCTCAGACATCTGCCATACGAGGTTTTTTCTATTACAAGCAGGATAGATATATCGAACAGTTTAGAAAACTGGGTGAGGAAAATAAAACCATAATACAAAATATGATCGATACTGGGCAGGTTAAAAATAAAGAAAAATTCAGAGTGCTATTGGAGTACCAGGAAAATTATAATACCCTGGTTTTGGACCAAATTATCCCACTTATTAAAGAAGGTAAAGAAAAAGAAGCCAACGAGATAATTTTAAATCAAGGAGTGCCATTGGCCAGTAGTTTTAACGAAACTAGTGCCTCTTATGCTGAAGATCGAAACAACAACCTTTTAGGAATCGTTCAAAAGGCTAACTCAGATATTACCTCCATGAAAAGGTTATCCTTGATATCCGTAATTTTGGCTTTGTTTGTTGGTTTTATGTTGGCCTTTTTCATGACCCGTTCCATAACCATGCCGCTGCAAAGGGTTGCTAAAGAGTCAATTAAAATTGCAGAGGGCGACTTAACCGGTGAACAGATTGATATTAAAACAAAGGATGAGGTCGGTCAGTTAGCAATATCCTTTAATAAAATGTAGCAAAATTTAAGGGGGTTAGTTAATGAGGTGCAGGAAAAATCACAACTAGTGGCCTCTTCATCAATGCAACTTTCAGCAAGCTCCCAAAATGTCGCTGCCAGTGCCCAGGAAACTTCATCAACAATTACTCAGGTAGCCAGTACAGTGGAACAAGTTACTATAAATACACAGAACATAGCAGAAAATTCAGATCATGCTACCAATTATGCTCAGGCAGGAACTGAGGGATTAAGACGAATCAGTAGACAGATGGAGTTAATCGAAAGAGCTACTATCAGTAGCGGGGAAGACATTAATATGCTTAATAAATCTGCGGCTAAAATATCGCAAATTGTTGAATTGATTACTCAGATTGCTGACCAAACAAACTTACTAGCTTTGAACGCTGCCATAGAGGCTGCTAGGGCAGGAGAACAGGGACGTGGCTTTGCTGTGGTGGCCGAAGAAGTAAGAAAACTTGCCGAACAGTCAGCAAACGCTGCGAAGGATATTTATCAGCTTATAAAATCAATACAACAGGAAACTGATAAAGCAGTACAAAGTATGACAGATAGCGTAGCTCAGGTAAAGGAAGGCTCCACTGTGGTATTAGATGTTGGTGTAACCTTTGAAAAAATTATTGCGGCAGTCCATAACCTTTCAGAAGAAATACAGTCTGTAGCATCTGCCGCAGAACAGATGTCCGCCAGTGTGCAAAGCGTTGCCTCAAACACTGAGGAACAAGCGGCAACCATAGAGGAAGTTTCCTCCACGAGCCAAGACCTTAACAGGATGGCTGAGGAACTTGAAAGTTTGTCCAAACACTTTAAAGTATAGTCAACCAACTAAACCAAGTATAACCCCGGGCGCCTACAGAAGGATTTAAAGGTTGTTATAGTAGAATAATGAACACGCTCTTTTCCAAAAAGCCGAATAAAACGGATCTTTTCATCTTCTTTTGTTCGCATGGGTTTACCATCATAATTGTTTATTACCACAATATTAGGGTGGGGTGTTGATCGATTTAAAGTCCCCCGCTTTAACAAATACTTGATATGAATGTCTGCTTCAGGTATGGAATAGCCACAGAAGATAATATTTTTACATTCTCTAAGGGCATTCTCAGCCTTGTCCCAGATTTGAACCAAATAAGGATTGGACATGATTTTAAAAAAGGTTGGTGGTACAAGTATAGGGACATATAGTGCTTTGCAACTAGGGCATAATAACCGATTTTTTAGATTTTTACTAATTAGCCGCGTTACACTTTTTTCTAAAGGAGTAATGCGTATTTTTTTACAGATTGGGCAGTACAACCAGTTTAAGGAACCATGTATTTTAAATAACTTTATGGAATTACCTGGGTTAGGCCGATGCCAGTTCTCTGGTTCATCAAAATTAATAAAATCTATACCATAATCTAGGTCTATGACGTCGGGGATTCGAGTCAAGGAGTTATCAATGAGAATATCATAATTTAATGAAATAAAAGAAGTGTTTCTTATTTTGTCGTTGTTTACCATTTTTTCTACCAGCAAAGTATGAAGTTTACTGAATTGCCCGAGGGTTTTTTGTAATATTTCTGCGATCAAGAATATTAACTCTTCTATAATCTGATCCATATGATGATAGTTAGTTGTATTATATAGGTTAAGAAAATATTCTTGGCGTTGTTTAGCTAGCTCAAGCATTCCTAATGCTTCTTCAAAAGAAGGAAATATGACCTCCTCTAGATCAACAGTGTTAAGATTGATATGCCAAAAGTTATAAAAATATGATACTAGGTGTTTGTCGATAGGTTCTCCTTTTTTTCTTTTGAGCAAGAAATACTCTTTAAATAGTTTTGATTGAACTGGCGCACCTTCTGCAGCAGAGGCACCAGCACCAAGAATAATAACATTGTCCAAAAATAGTTCACCATCCTACCCAAAACAGGTTTCTTAGTTATATTCTACATTGTATCAAATCATAGAAAAAACTTCTTGCTTGTTTACATTCGGTTGTATTTATATAATGGCCTGACAAATGGTTTTATAACACCTAGTTACATTTTACTACCAAAATAGTCCTTCCACGGCTGCCGAAAAGATAAATGTCTCTATTATAATAGAATAGTTATAAGCAATAAAACAATAAAGGTATAAAATAGGGACAAATTATACATACTTCAAATGGCTAGTAATTCAGCCAATAACTTTTTGGAGGTTTTATATTTGCAAACAGGAACGGTTAAATGGTTTAATGCAGAAAAAGGTTTTGGTTTTATCGAATCAGAAGAGGGAAATGATGTATTTGTTCACTTTTCAGCCATAGCTGGTGACGGATATAAGAGTTTAGATGAGGGTCAGCGGGTTCAGTTCAATGTAATACAAGGAAATCGTGGGCCTCAGGCTGAGAACGTAGTAAAATTATAGTACTTAAAAAATGCTGCCTTTGGGCAGTATTTTTTATCACTTTCCGAAAGTATAAAATTGATAATCCTAGTAATTTTAATAAATTTACTTTCTGCAATGCATTTACTTTGATAAAATAAGGCATTACGTTTAAAGGATGAGATAAGATGGTTGCCAATTTTTTAACCCTAGGTATTAAGGGCGAGCTTAATGCAAAATTGAGAGCCAACGGGATAACTACGCCTACCCCAATTCAAGAGCAAACTATACCGTTACTGCTGGCTGGCAAAGACGTAATTGCCCAAGCCCAGACAGGTACAGGCAAAACCTTGGCCTTCGTTTTGCCCATTTTAGTAAAAATTGAGGTAAAAAAACCTTACATACAAGCCCTAATTATTACTCCTACCCGGGAATTAGCACTGCAAATAACCACCGAAGTAAAAAAGCTTGTAAAGGATATGGATATAAATGTACTGGCAGCCTATGGCGGCCAAGATGTGGAGCAGCAAGTTAGGAAGTTGCAGGGCAATATTCATTTAGTTATTGCCACACCCGGACGTCTACTGGACCACCTACGTCGTGGTACGGTAAGGCTTACAGGGGTGTCTAAGTTAGTACTAGATGAAGCAGATCAGATGCTACATATGGGCTTTTTAGAGGATGTTGAGAAAATAATATTACAGACCAGCGAGAAAAGGCAGACGATGCTTTTTTCTGCAACCATGCCTCAAAAGATAAGAGAACTAGCCCTACACTACATGCATAAACCAGTTGATATTCATGTGCGGAGTAAGAATATTACTTTGGATGAAATTAAACAGCTTGTCGTGGAGACAACTGATCGTACAAAACAAGAGACCCTCTGTAATTTAATTAGGATGTATCGACCATATTTAGCCATTATATTTTGTCGTACCAAGCGAATAGCCAGTGCCCTTAATGAGTACCTGATTGGGCAAGGTTTTAATTCTGATGAACTACATGGTGACTTATCCCAATCAAAAAGGGAACAAGTTATGAAGCGATTCCGGGAAGCGGAATTACAGCTATTGGTGGCGACAGATGTGGCAGCACGGGGATTGGATATTGAAGGGGTTAGCCATGTGTTCAATTACAATATCCCCCATGATGTGGAGAGTTATATCCACCGCATAGGTAGGACTGGGCGTGCAGGTTGGACTGGTCTTGCTGTAACCTTAGTTTCTCCCCGGGAGCGTATGTATTTGCAGATGATTGAAAAGGGTATTGGAATATCGATTGAAAAAAGGGATCAAAATGGTGATAAAATTTCGGATGCCTCTAATAAAAAGAGTGAAGGCAAAGGAAAAAGAGTTGGGGAAAAGGAACCAACTAAGGGAAGAAAGAACCCAGATGTTTTAGGTAAGGGTAGTGGCCTAAAAAGTAACAGAAACTCAATTGCTAGCACTGGCCAAAGAAAGAGTAGAAGAGATAATAATGACCTGTCAGGTAAAAAAACAGGGGCATCTCCTAAAGGGGTAAAAGTTGGCAATAAAGGCTTTGGAAAACAAAAGCCTCAAAATACTGCTTCAAAGGGCAGGAGTTTTAAGGGAAATAGTAAGCAACGTAGCCGTGCAAGTATGCCATAGATTTCAACAGGGGTTAGTTAAAGAGGTAGGTCCCTTGCCCCCATTGTAGGAGAAAATAAACATGAATATACAAATATATGGTTATAAGAAATGCTTTGATACAAAAAAGGCCGAGCGATATTTCAAGGAGAGAAGAATTAAATATCAGTTTGTTGATCTAGCCCTAAAGGGTTTAAGCAAGGGTGAATTGCAAAGTGTCGTGACTGCTATTGGGTTAAATGAATTAATCAACAGTCAATCTAAGGATTATAAAAAGTTAAATATGGATCGCATTATTAGCTCCCATGTTAGGCAAGAGATGTTATTAAATAACCCAGGTTTGTATAAAACCCCCATAGTACGTAATGGGAAAAAAGCCACAGTTGGTTATAATCAAGAGGTTTGGAAATCTTGGGAAGAATAATTTAATTTAGCTTAAGGCTAGACAGTAATATTTTTTAAATAATAATTATGGATAAAATAGATAACAATTGTTAATACTATAAAGGAATTAAGATTATTTATTTTGGAGGTAACATCGTTGCAAACTGGCACAGTTAAATGGTTTAATGCAGAAAAAGGCTATGGTTTCATTGAAACAGAGGATGGTGGAGATGTATTTGTTCATTTTTCAGCCATCACCGGAGAAGGATTTAAAACATTAGAAGAGGGACAGCGCGTTCAGTTTAATGTGGTTCAGGGAAATAGAGGACCTCAAGCTGAAAATGTTGTGAAACTATAGTGTAATAAAAAAACTGCCTAGGGCAGTTTTTTTATTTATATTAATAAACCTTCTGCTGTTTATCAATAGCTCAGCGAAGGTGCAATTTTTAGGTAACTTCTAAAACCATTGTTTTACATTAGACTACAATTTTACAACTATCCCTTTAACCTACGTTGATTTAAAATAAAAATAGGTGTATGCGTTAATTTTAAATATAACCCCTTATTAGATAAAGGCGATACCATTCTAGGAAAAAATATCTAGCAATTGGAACATTTTTGGCAATAGGTTCGTCTACCAAAATAGAAGGGGGGGATAATCCGTGAATTGCCAGGTTATATCAGAATTACTATCGCCGTACCTGGACGGAGTCCTTGATCCTGCCGAACATGCCTTGGTGCAAAAGCACTTAGTTAGTTGTCCCGCCTGTAGTCGGGAGTTGGCTGATTTAAAGGCATGTATGAATTTGTTACAGGAACTTCCTGAAGTAGCTCCTCCGGCTGGTTTCCGAGCCGGGTTAATGGAAAAGATTGATAAACTGCCTTCGGCTGAGCCAGCCACAAGACACAAACGTTGGTTTGATCATGTAAACGGGGTGACCCGTAAATCATGGTATAGAACAGTTGCTGTGGCAGCAGTCATGGCTATGACCCTAGGACTTACGTCATTATGGGAAAATGAAGGCAACCAATTTATGCCAGTACCTAGTGGTGCTCAGGAAATCGTTGGACAAAGTCAAAATACACAGGATGTGCAGCAACCCCTGGGTAATCAACCACCTAAACCTACCAGTAATATAGCTACTAAGGAGGTTGAGAAAACTAATTCTCCGGGTAAGGTTGAGGCTACCGGTACAAATACCAGTACCCAGGAAGTAAAGGTACCGCCAAAACAGGATGTAGCAACAAGCACTGTCAAAGTAGCCAGTGAAAAAGACAGAAAATTTGTGTCCGAAAATTATCAGCCACAACCTAGTGCAGGAATGACTGCAAGGTCTGTAACACTAAAACTGGAAGTTCAAGACAGTAGTACAGCACTTAAATCAATCCATTCTATTACACAAACCAATAACGGCTCCATTATGGTACCTTATAATGAAAGTAATGGCAAGTTGGCAATTAAAGTACCTGCCCAAGATGCTAGACAATTAGAAACTCAATTAAAGGCTTTGGGTCAAGTAATAACTGATATGCCTTCCGAGAGAGATTTGAGCAATCAGCATCAGCAAGCTGTTAGTGCGTTAGAGCAACTTAAAGCTGAACAAGCAAACCTTCAGCAGAAAGTTGCAGAACAGGCTGACCCTGAAACCGAAGAACAGCTAGCTATTTTAACCACTGCCATTAGCCAACAGATCAAGTTGATTCAAAATCTAGAACAACAAAGTAATTATTCTATTATAAATCTGGCTATTGAATAAATTTTCCCACCAATTGGTGGGTTTTTTTATTTTGCATATATTGTTAATAACAATATATCTTACCGGTTGCTATATTCCTGCTAGTTATATATACTAAACAAGCAGCAAAAATTAGGGGGACAAACAAAATATATATTTGTCTCAATTGACTCTTGACTTACGCATCAGAAGTTAATATAATCTAATATGTGGTGGCTAACAATAATTGAATAAGAACAATGGAGAGGTGGCCGAGTTTGGTCGAAGGCGCATGACTGGAAATCATGTAATGGGGTAACTCATTCGCGGGTTCGAATCCCGCCCTCTCCGCCATTAAAAATTGTAAATCTATGACCGTGCTAGATGGGGAGGTAGCGGTGCCCTGCACCAGCAATCCGCTGTAGCTGGGTTGAATTCCTACTCGAGGGTATGATTTGTGAGGTCTGGTCATCGTAAGGGGCGTTGACGATCGGGTCTTACGCAGCGTAGGCTCTCGAACCGTGTCAGGTCCTGACGGAAGCAGCACTAAGGGAACCCCTACGGGTGCCGTAAGGCAACCTGGTCTGAGCAACCTGCGGTGATTCGCTCGGAAGTTATCACTCAACAGTAGGTGCACGGTCGCTTAATTTGAAGCAATATAAACTGCCTGTTATACAGGCAGTTTTTGTTTTAGCATAGAAAACTAGGATCTACGCCAGGGTATTAAGTGCCACTTAGGGTAGGGTGTAGGTCCTAGTTTTCTAATAATTACAATTATACGTTATTATGGGAATAACTCTCTAAAATGCCCTCGGCGCAAGAATATTACATAAAGAGTGGATTTATTTAATTAATCTATATATAATAGTTTTTAATTTAACTAACGAACAATTGGGAGGTGTACAAATGGCGGAAGATGTAGTTAAGGTTTTACTAGAAGGAGAAGGGCCCTTTGAAATTTCCCAGGGTACACCGGTAAGTGAACTATTAAAGATGGGACAACAAGAAAAAGCTATTCCGGTTGTGGCGGCCTTTATTGACAATGAATTAAAGGATTTAAGGACACCCATAATGGAGAATTGTGATGTGAGATTTGTGGATTTAACAATGCCGGAGGGAGTGCGGGTTTACCGGCGTAGTGTCACAGCTTTATTAATGAGAGCCATATCTGAAGTCCTACCTGGGAGCAGTGCGGTAATTCAACACACTCTTGGCAATGGACTCTATGGAGAAATTAATTATGATAGGCCTCTAAAGGATAAAGATATTTCAAGAATAGAAAGACAAATGCACTATATAATTGATGCAGATGAACCTATTATCTTAATGAATCTCAAAAAAGATGAAGCGGAGCGTCTTTTAACAGAAGCAGGCCAAAGTGAAAAGATTCAGCTTCTGAACTACGTTTTAAAAGAAGAAATTGAACTATACTCCTGTGGTGGTTATTATGACCTGAGCCATGGTCCAATGGTGCCATCCACGGGGTTACTGAAGAACTTTAGACTTCGTTTTTATTTACCAGGGTTTATTCTTGAACTTCCTAATGCAGATAGCCCAATAGAAATACCACCCTATGTTGAGCAAGGTAAATTAGCCAATATACATTTTGAGGCTAAAAAATGGGCAAAAATTCTTAAAGTTAACAATGTTGTTTCCCTAAACGAAGTAGTCACAAATGGTAATATCAGTAATTTAATTAGGGTGTCCGAAGCTTTTCATGAGAAAAAAATTGCAGAGATTGCTGATCAAATAAGTGATAACATTGATCGGATTCGAATTGTTTTGATTGCAGGTCCGTCATCTTCGGGCAAAACTTCCTTTGCCCAAAGATTATCTACCCAGTTACAGGTTAATGGTATCCAACCAGTGGCTATTTCTTTGGATGATTATTTTGTTGATAGAGAAATGACCCCTCTGGATGAGAACGGAAATTATGATTTTGAAAGTATCTATGCCATTGATATTGCTTTGTTCAATGATCATTTAATAAAGCTCATTCAAGGGGAAGAAATAAAATTACCGTATTTTAATTTTAAAGCTGGGAAAAGAGAGTATCATGGTGAACGATTAAAGTTAAATTCTTCGGACTTACTGGTGGTTGAAGGGATCCATGGTTTGAATGATATGTTAACCAGCTCTATCCCAAAGGGAAAGAAATTTAAGATTTATGTCAGTGCCTTAACCCAGATCAATCTAGATAATCAAAACCGTATTCCTACCACTGACGTTAGACTATTAAGGCGCATTGCCAGGGATCAACGCTGTAGGGGCCGCTCTGCTAGAGAGACGATAAAGATGTGGCCATCTGTACGCCGGGGAGAAGAAAAAAATATTTTTCCCTTTCAAGAAAGTGCAGACGTAATGTTTAATTCCGCACTACCCTATGAATTGGCTGTTTTAAAGAATGTGGTAGAACCACATCTAAAAGAAATAAAACAGGAATACCCAGAGTATGCAGAGGCCCAAAGATTACTTGATTTTATCGGCTATTTTGCTTCCCTAGGGGTAGACGATATTCCCTTGAATTCCATAGTTAGGGAGTTTATTGGTGGTAGTTGTTTCGTTGGTACAGTAAGATAAATATACACACCCTCAAGCACTGCTTGAGGGTGTGCTGTTAAGTAGTCATTTCTACCTAATAATAAATTTTGGTATTTTTTGGATTTTATTTTTTGGAAATAACAGCTTAAAAAGGAAATAGGTATTAAAGGGCGAAACAATATGGAAGAATATCAATGAGGTGTGTTAGTTTGGCATATAAAGCATTGTACCGAACCTGGCGACCGCAATATTTTAAAGATATTGTTGGGCAGGGACATATTACTCGAACTTTACAAAATGCCCTGCTGCAGGATAAAGTAGCCCATGCCTACCTTTTCTGCGGTCCTAGAGGAACGGGTAAAACTACAACCGCAAAGGTCTTGGCTAAAGCTTTAAATTGCCTTAACCCCATCAGTGGAGAACCCTGTAATGAATGTGACAATTGTAGATCTGTTAATGAGGGTAATTCCGTTGATGTGATTGAGATTGATGCTGCCTCTAATAGGGGTATCGATGAAATTCGAGATCTGCGGGAAAAGGTTAAATTTGCTCCTTCGGCTGGGGGTAAAAAAGTATATATCATAGATGAAGTTCATATGCTTACAGATCAAGCTTTTAATGCCTTGTTAAAAACATTGGAGGAACCGCCATCCCACGTTGTATTTGTACTGGCAACTACCGAGGCACACAAGGTACCAGTAACGATTCTTTCCCGCTGCCAAAGATTTGATTTTCGACGGATTAAACCTGAAGAAATGGTTGAGAGATTACAAGAAGTTGCTCGAGGGTCCCATATTGATGCAGAAGAAGAAGCATTACAGTTAATTGCCAAGGCGGCTGAAGGGGGATTGCGGGATGCTTTGAGCATACTAGATCAAGGTGCCGCCTTTGCCGAAAAAACTGTTACCACCGAAGATATTCATAGCATACTGGGTACGGTACAACAGGATGTGCTAATTAAAATGACACACTTGGTGGCACAAGGCAATACCAGCGAGGCGCTAAAATTAGTAGCCGAAATATCAGATCAAGGTAAGGACCTTAGGCTTTTTACCCGTGAGATAACGTCCTATTTAAGGGGACTATTGGTAGAAGGAATTGAAGGTAAGTATAATGATATTGGTAATGAGACACTTTTTAGTATTTTAAGTACCTTGGTTCAGGCAGAGCAAGAGATGAAATGGAGCTCACAACCAGGCTTAATTTTAGAATTGGCCTTAGTCAAGGCTTCCCGACCAGAAATCGTTGCCTCAGTTGAAGGATTGACTCGCAGAATTACTGAATTGGAACGCCGGCTGGAGAATAGCCTCGTAACTGGCGTACCCCAGGATGATTCTGAATCTATAAAATTTATAAAAGGGAGAGAATTACCTCTCCCAATAGATAAGCCAATAAAGCAGGTAAAGACTGAACAAGATCAAAAAGTAGAACCAGTAGCTACAGCTAGTAAAGAAGAACCGGTAATAACTAAAGATGCCGGAGCAGTAACTGCTAGTGTAGAGAAAATACAAAAGGCTTGGCCTGCCTTGCTCAAGGGTATTAAAGAAGGGAAAAAAATGCCTCTTTGGTCCCTGTTAAACAGCAGCCAACCCAGCATGGAAATTCAGGGCAATACCTTAATCATGTATTTTTTAGATGAATTTGACATGCGAACTGCCGATAAACCTGAGTATAGAAAGTATATGGAATGGTTGCTGACTAAGCACTTCGGGGGGCAATGGGAGGTACGCTGTGTGCAGGGAAAAAAGTCCCTAACTAAGCCGGAGTTGAAACCTGAGGAGGATCCGGTCTATACTGAAGCTATACGTATTTTTGGCAAAGAAATAGTATATTTAGAAAATGACCCTAGTTAGACCATTAGGGTAACAACATAAAGGAGGAACCAAAATTATGATGGGTGGAAATATGAACAAAATGATGAAGCAGGTACAGAAAATGCAGCAGGATATGGCAAAAATGCAGGAGGAACTGGGGAATCGCACAGTGGAAACCAGTGCTGGCGGTGGTGCTGTTAAGGTTGTAGTCAATGGTAAACAGGAGATTATTAGTATTGCCCTAAAGCCTGAGGCAGTTGATCCAGATGATGTAGAAATGCTCCAAGACTTATTAATAACAGCAGTTAATGATGCTCTCCGTCAATCCCAAGAAATGGTGGCTAAGGAAATGGGTAAGTTAACCGGTGGTTTAAATATACCGGGGTTGTTCTAGAGTTTTGTTGAGGAGGAGCTCCCATGTTGTATTACTCCGGGCCAGTGGCCAGGTTGGTAGATGAATTTACCAAGCTTCCGGGTATAGGACCCAAAACTGCCCAGAGATTGGCCTTTTATGTGTTAAATGCACCGCCGGAGCTTGCACAGGGACTAGCAAAGGCACTGGTTGAAGTGAGGCATTCAATAAAACGTTGCACGATATGTTGTAATCTTACAGATGAAGATCCTTGTTCTATTTGCCGGGATACCAGTAGGAACAGTAAAATTTTGTGTGTAGTGGAAGAACCAAGAGATGTCATAGCTATGGAAAAGGCCCGGGGTTATAAGGGACATTATCATGTCCTGCATGGAGCCATATCGCCAATGGAGGGTATAAGCCCAGAGGATTTAACCATTAAGGAACTATTAAAACGCATTAAAAGCACTGAAATCGAGGAGGTTATTTTAGCTGCTAACTCTGATATAGAAGGGGAAACCACAGCCCTATATCTGGCAAGGATTCTAAAACCCCTAGGAGTTAAAGTTACAAGGATTGCCCACGGTATTCCTGTGGGCTCTGATCTCGAATATGCTGATGCAATGACTTTAATAAAGGCTTTGGAGGGCCGTGGCGAATTCGGATAAAAATTTTTTAAACCATGGAAAACATGGTCATAAATTTTGTCTTAACCCCCTATATATAGCTAGGGGGTTTTCTTATGGCTTATGGGTATTTCTATTAGGTTAAGCCATGAGCCATTAGCCGTGAGCCATGGGCTTTTTTGGGGCATGTTATCCTTGGGAGTCATTAGCTACTGGCCCATGGGCAATAAAAAGGAGGAGTATCTTTGGAATGGAAAACTGTACTTCTTAGCCTGATAGGGTTATTTGGCTTGTACTTATTTGGGACAATCTTTGCTCGGCCACTTGTTTTAGTCGGCAGATTGAGTTTGTCACTGATTATTGGAGGAGCATTAATTTTTTTGGTAAACTTTGTTTGCAGTGGTTTGGGGATTCATATTGCCATAAATCCCTTTACACTTCTGACAGCGGGTATTTTACAAATGCCGGGGATTGTTCTCTTGGTGTTGGCTAATTATGTGGTATTATAATTAGCCATTAGCTTTTAGCCGTTAGAAACCTTTGGTAATAAATGTGCATGGTTTTTTATTTGCTAATGTCTAACAGCTAATAGCTAATGGCTAGGTTAAATTGTAGAACAAATCATTGACTTATTAAATTCATACTATTATACTGAAATTAGGAAATCGGGAGAAAACATCCCGGTTATTGTTATTTTTAGACCTTTTAGGAATTTTCTGAAATGGGTAAAATAAACCCATTATCAAGAAGGAGGTGGATTTGCCATCTCAGCGAGAATAGTAGAAGCATACGTTGGCGAGTACGCCAGTGGCAAAAGCGAAGTTGCTGTGAACCGTGCTCTGGAAATTGCCAGGAACGGTCGAAAAGTCAATTTAGTTGATCTAGATATTGTGGAACCATGCTATACACTGCGACCTATCAAAAAAGAGTTAGAAGAAACCGGCTTAAATGTAATTGCCTGGGAAACAAAAGATACTGTTGGCCTAGGTGAGGCAGGAAATATTATTAAACCCGAAAGTAGATGGGCATTATATCGTGAAGGGGATGTTATTCTTGACATCGGGTATGGTGTTGAAGGAGCAAAAACACTAAACCTGTTGGAAGGTGTGGATGAAACCCCAGAATTACAAGTGTATGTAGTATTAAACACTAAAAGACCTATGACCTCAACTGTTCAGGATATAGTCAATTACATAAACGAGCTGGGTCCTGTTCATGGTCTCATCAATAACACGCACCTGGGTGATGAAACAACTCCAGAGGTTGTGCAAGAAGGAGCCCAGGTGATTGGAGAAGTTTCTAAAATTCTGGGAATCCCCGTGGTGGCTACCACTGCGGAGCAGGAAGTTGCGAAAAAAATCGGCACTGTAGACTGTATGGGTAATTCTGTACGGTCGTTAGTACGATATATGCCTCGCACTTTCTGGTAGGACAACCAGACCATCATACTAATGTTTCTAGTAAACAAAGTGATTTAATTAAATCAGGAGGTGTGGTATCTCTCATGTCCGAAAAACCCATTACCGGAGAAAAACGGGCGTTCATGACTGGTAACGAGGTAGTTGCCTGGGCTTGCTTAGCAGCAGGCGCTGATATTATGTATGGCTATCCCATTACCCCACAGAACGAAATCATGCACTATTGGACCCGTCAAATCCCCAAGTATGGCCGCAAATTCCTGCAGACCGAAGACGAATTGTCTGCTGGTTTTACCACAGTGGGTGGTGTGTTGGCGGGCCTTAAAGCCTTTACTGCTACTGCTGGGCCTGGTAATACCCTAATGCAAGAACCTATGTCTATGGCTGAAATGATGAGACTCCCAACCGTAACCATTGTCCAGCAGCGTGGGGGCCCATCCACAGCTACCGTAATCTACTCCCAGCAGGAAGTTACCTTGACCACCCAGGGTGGTAACGGTGAAGGAATGCGTATTGTATATTCACCCAGTAATCACCAAGAACTGTTTGACTATACAATTAAGGCCTTTAACACTGCTTGGAAATATCGCTTCCCAACCTTTGTTCTTGGAGATGGTTATCAAGCCAAACTTCGTGAATCCGTAACTCTGTACGATCCTGAAGAAAGAGATATTGAAAGAATACCATCTGAGAAATATGTGGGTAAACAAGGAACCCCTGGTGTAGATCGTGATCCTGGTCATTACCGTAATACCTATAACACCGAAGAAGAACTCTTTGAAGTTTTGCAACAGCACTTTGCTGACTTTGAAAAAATGGCTCCCGAAGTTGTTGAATATAGCCAAGACAATGTAGAAGATGCTGATCTAGTTATTGTTGCTCACGGTGTTGTATTCCGTGGTGTACGTGATGCTGTAAATGAATTAAGAGAAGCGGGCTACAAGGTAGGATTCTTCCGTCCCATTACCCTCCGCCCCTTCCCTGCGGAGCAGCTCAGAGCCGTGGCTAGTAAAACCAAGAAATTGCTGATTGCAGAATCGGCTCAGGGTCAACTGGCTAAATTGGTTAAAGACGCCATTTACGGTTCAACTGCCGAAATTGTACCTATGTTCCGTCCTGGTGTAGGTATCACCACAGAACAAATCGTGGAAAGAGTTAAAGAGGTGCTATAAGATTTTCGAAACTAAGGAGGGAGGTTCCAACATGTCTGTGTCTCCACAACCTGCCATGCCTAAAAGCTGGCGTGTAGAAAGTAAGCCCCACAAATTTTGTCCCGGTTGCGGCCACGGTTTGGTACTGAAGTGCCTAGGCGAAGCCATCGATGAACTGGGTATTCAAGATAGAGTAGTTTTTGGTTGTGACATTGGATGTTCTTTGTTGTCCTGGGATTTCTTCAACTGTGACAGTGTTCAAACTCACCATGGTCGTACCACTCCGGTAATGACTGGTATCAAACGTGCTAACCCTGACCTCATCTGTGTTGCTTATATGGGTGACGGTGGCGGTTATGCCATCGGTGTGGGCGGTATTGTCAATGCTGCTGCCCGGAATGAAAAAGTAACTGTACTTCTAGCAAATAACACTGTGTATGCTATGACCGGTGGTCAGATGTCTCCCTGCACCATGCCTGGTCAAAAGGTTGAAACTGCTCCCTATGGACGTGATCCAGAAGCAACTGGCATGCCCACCCAAGGACCTGAGATGATTTCTGCTATTACTGGCGACGGTGCATATGTTGCCCGCGGTACCACTGCTAATTTAAAACAGTTAAAGAACTACATCAAGAAAGCACTGCAAAACCAAATGGAAGGCAACGGTTTCTCCTTTGTAGAAGCACTGGCCGGCTGTCCCACCAACTGGCGGACCAATGCTGAGAAGACTTGGGCCTTTATTGAAAAAGAAATGCCTCAGTACTACAAAGTAGGGGAGAAGAAAAACCCCTTTGAAGCTAAAAAGGAGGCTCAGCAGAATGGCTAAAGCTGTTAAAATCTGCTTGGCCGGTGAAGGTGGCCAGGGTGTACAATCTGTGGCAGAAATTATTGCTGCTGCTGCCAATGCAGAGGGTCGTGAGGCACTCTACATTCCAAATTTCGGTGTTGAGCAGCGTGGTGGTGTATCCATTGCATATCTTCAAATTGATGATAATGCCATTGGTGCTCCAAAGTTTGACAAGGCAGACATTTTGGTTGCCTTAAGTGACCGTGCTGTGCGGCGGTGTAAACAATATGTTGATGCCAATACCGTCTATGTTTATGATAGCAGTATTGAAGGTGTAGAAGAAGATTTACCAAAGGAAGGTGAAGCTAAGAGAGTATTAGCTATTCCTGCTTTGGAGATCTCTAAAAACGAACTACATCCTAGGGTGTTTAACATTCTGATCATGGGTGCTGTTATCGGTGCTACTGGAGTTATTCCTGTGGAGGCTGCCAAGGCTGCCATTGAGAAGAAACTGGGTTACAAATTCGAACAAAATCCTAAGCTGCGTGAGTTGAACTTCACAGCCATCGATCGCGGCATAGAACTGATGAAATAGGGGGGGAAATCATGGAATTTAAAGGTCGTACCCTGGAACTTACCAAAGCTGACTGGACTCTTTTCCCCGGTCTGTGCAAGGGCTGTGGTCTGTGCATTCAGAAATGTCCCAAGAAGTGCATTGCTTGGTCCAAGGTCCTGGGTGTATATGGCACCCCTTCGGTGGAGGCCAATGACGAGTGCATTGCCTGTGGTATTTGCCAGATGGTTTGCCCCGATACAGCTATCCGTGTGGATAAGAAGAAAAAAGAAGCGTAGCAATAAGCAGGCTTCAAGCTATAGTTTAAAAAGAAGCACTCCTTCAGTCGGAGTGCTTCTTTTTTATCAGCCTTCAGCCGTCGTCTATATTTTGATATTAGTCAGCCCTACAATTAGCTGATACTCAGGGTCTACGACCTTGGACAAGTATCTTTAAGCCTGCGGCTAACCATAGTAGCAACGGAATTCCGTACTCAAATGGAAGAGAGTAAGCTGGCCAGTATACCATATTAAAATTTTGGTGTTCTCCAATTCCTTTAAAGAGAATTATGGCAATACATATTATCAAAGCACCCCCAGGCAATACTAGAGGTCTATAATCATCCATTTCTGCCCAGTGGGCGAAGCCAACAATAAAGGCATAATAGCAGATGTAAAATTTTATGATTGCAAAGATAAACCAGGTCAGGGCAAAGGGAATTAGTAATAGATTACTACCTTGGATAGAGTTAAGGGTTGATACAATGGCCATAACAGAACGTGAGGCTCTTTCTGGGCCTAATATGGTTATTACCTGTAAGAAAATAGAGGTACCTATTAAAGCCGCAAGAAGTTGACCATGAATAAATGACATAGTAGTATGCTGCGAGTCTTTAATTTTGAAAATTATCATCCCAAAGAGTAAGAACTCGCCAACAGGAAAAGAAGACAAGTAAATACTGCCCTTAAGGATAGAAAACCAACCGTTCCCCAGAGGAGGGAGCATATTGCTAAAATCTGCGTTGGGTAGGGTAAAAATCAGTAATATGGCGCTTATTAAAATAGCTAAAAACATCAATAGAGACATTGCTCTACCAGCGGTCTCCAATCCAGCCAAGAGTGCAAAGGCAGTTATTGCAACAACTATGAGATAAACGATAGGGGTAGGAGTTTCCGCAAGCATAGTTAGATTTACGAAATTTCCGATATTCCGTAATACTAGAGCACTTAGGTGAAAAGCGAACCATATGAATAACAGTGCTAAAATTTTTCCTGGTACCCCTAAAATGGCAGCGCTGTATTGAACTAATGATTGACCTGGATACATTTTGTTTAGGGAAGACAGAAAAATTGCTATTGCTATACTTGGTATAAATGCGAATGCAGTACTTAAGAAGGCACCTTGTTTAGCGTACTGAACCAAAATAGTAGGTACTAGTAACATTGATGTCCCAACTCCATAACCAGCTAGTAACAGCAGGTATTGTTGGGAAGAAATATATTCCTTATCCATTTTCATCTCCAGGTATGGTAACACTAGGTTTTTTGTTTTGCTGGCTGTTTAATTTTACTTTATTTTTAGTAATTGCTACCAGCCAAAGCAGTAAGGGGAGGAAAAATGAGGAGAAAATCGCATACACTGGCCATATTACTTGATAAAAAGCAAATGCTTCTACAGAATTATCAAAGCTATAGATCCCCAGTACGATAAATAATGGAGCCGCAGGCAAGAGCAATGGCTTGTAATCAGCTAATTTGGCCCAATGGGCAACGCTGGTAACGAAGGCGTAATAGCATAGAATAAATTGGCAAAGTGAAAATAAGAACCAATTTAAGGTCATAAATGGCAGAACTAAACCACCACCAGTTGTAGCATTAATAGTGGCTGCAATACTATAAATATTGCGAGTAGCACGGTCCGGTCCAAGGGTAACGATTACCCGTCCTATGACTAAAAACATGATGAACATTAAAAAGATAAATCCAATAGAAAGTTTGGCACCTAAGTCACGGGGATACTTAACGTGGTAAATTACCATGCTAAAAAGAATAATAACATCCCCTACTGGTGCAGCTGTAAAATTTAAGCTGGCTCGGATAACCGGTAAGACACCGGCACCTAAGATGGGTAGTAAATTTTCATAGTTAGCATTAAGCATAGAATATACCTGAATAAATAATAAAAGAATAAAGGCAATAAAAACTAAAAAACTAAAGGCTCGAGCCACAGTTTCTAGGCCCAATTTAAGGGCATAAACAGATATAAGGATGGTAAAAAAATAAAGAACTAAACGTGGTGTTTCAAACAGTATAATTGAAGCTATAAAATTTGTTATCTCCCGTAAATTTTGAGCACCCAAATATAAAAAAAACCAGATTGGGATAAGCACCAGGAACTTACCGAATAATCCTAGAATGGAATGACTATATTGTACCAAAGATTGACCTGGGTACATTTTGTTTAAGGAAATCAACAGGCCGATTAGAACAAGACCGGGAACTGCGCTCAGCCAAGGAACTAACCAAGCATCTTGTTTTGCCAGCAAAACGCTAACCGATGGAGCAAGCATTAGGGAAATACCCATCATGGAGCCCATTAGTAAAAATAGACATTGTTTTACAGAAATGTACTCCTTTTCCAAGTGGATCCTCCTACTTGTTTAGTCTACTGTGGGGTGCCCAGTAATGATGTAAGACTTTTTGCCAGTGGTTCAAAGATGAATGCTATTAAATCTGTGGGGTTGGGTAAATTTAAATCTAGGGTGATACCGTAGCTGTAAAGTATAGCAGGAAGTAGCAAAGTAGAAAAAGCTGCTAAATCCCGCCATTTTTTTTGCAGTATTAGCCGTGGAACTTCCAGAAAGATAATCGTCAAAAAGGCTATTGTTATCAAAAATAGGGTAATAAACAATTTTCAGCAACTCCTATTGTTTATGAATTGCGACTGGGTTTGATGTTAACCCTGTGCCCCGTACATTTGCTTCCACAGCTATTTCCACATCCAGATCCTTAAAGATTTCTGGCCATTGCTTAGATAGCTCATTATCCCAGACCTTTGGAAAAGCCCGATGTACAGCAGGGCCAAAGCCTAGCACATCGCTGTTCAGTTCCTGTGCCTTAGTTACTGCTGCAAGAATTTGTTTTTTTACAGTTATTGCTATTTGTGATTCAATTGTTTTAATGAATTTTTCTTCAAGCTTACTGCCAGGAGTCAGCTCACCTATGTTGCCACTTACCTTAACATTTATTTTCATGATTAACTGGCCATCCTGTACAGTGGGTTCCAACTTGCTGCTGCTTTGAAATATCTCAAAGGTAATTCTTTGGTTTTCCATTTTCAATACAAGAAGACCTTGATTAACCTCACCCTGAATCCATAAAAGACCTCTACTCTCAATGTTATTGAACCATCCCACCAGCTTGTCACCATTAAATATAGCAGTATCCATAATTCGTAGTTCCTTAGCCCGTGGGGCCTCTTCACTTGGTAAACTTACCTTGTTCTTTTCTTCCATCAGTCCCTGGTAAAAAGTGACCCCTGCGGTATAGGCTTGGGTTTCGGGGCTACCCAGTTGCTTTATAAAATCACTCAGGTTGGAAATGGCATATTTGGAGTTACGATCTCTTATCTCAATAATATCAGCAAGTATTTGGGCCGGAGGCTGTCGCAAATTACCACTGGCTTGCAGTACGTCCAGTAGATTATCCCGGGCAATCAATACCCAGGCGCTTTGCTTAAACTCTGGATCCCTTTCGATAAAATCCATATATTCACTGAGACCCTCCCGGGCCAATTTTTCAGAGAAAATATAAATCTTATTATGAGACCAGAATAAAGCGTTAGGAGATTTCATTGTCAGATTACGAGTTGCATCAAAAACTGTTTCACCAATACCGTACCAATTATGAAAGGTCTCTTGAGCCATACCACCACCGCCGCTACCACCACCACCAGCTCCAGGGGGCTGGGGGTTGACGGTTTGGGCAATAACAATAAAACTACCATCTTTTCCGCGGTCAAAGCCTCCACCCACCACAATACCGGTTTCTTCTGCTTCCCGCAAATCCCAGCAACCAGTGTTGCTAATCATAATTAAGAGAACTAATATTAAAACCAATTTCTTCTGCAAAATCCCACCTCACTAGTGTTGTTGGTCCGGTGGTTTCGGTTTTTGTTTGTTCCCCAATGACCGTCTATGCTGCTGCACCAATTCCGCTGGGCGCATCCTTCTGCTCCAATGGGGTGCCAATATCAGTGTATCCTTTAAGGCTTGCAGATTAAAGGGTGCCAATGGGCTTAGATAGGGTACGCCAAAACTCCTTAGGGAGCATAAATGTAGTAAGATAGCTAAAAGGCCCACCATAACTCCAAATAGCCCTAGAAAGGCTGCCGAAAGCATTAAAGGGAACCGCAGTATGCGTACGGAAATGCCTAGGTTGTACTGAGGTACGGAAAAGGTGGCAATACCAGTAAAGGCAACCACTATAACCATCAACGGGGAGACAATATTGGCTTGAACAGCTGCTTGTCCAATAATCAGGGCTCCCGCTATGCTGACTGCCTGCCCCACCGGGGCGGGGAGGCGAATTCCTGCTTCACGCAGGACTTCAAAGGCCACTTCCATAAGAATCGCTTCTATAAAGGCGGGAAAAGGAACTCCTTGCCGCGCAGCTGCGATACTGATTAATAATGTAGTAGGAATCATTTCTTGGTGGTAATTGGTAATGGCCACGTATAAAGAGGGTAATACCAGTGCAACCAGGAAGGCAGCGTATCTCAACCAGCGGAGAAGGGTAGGAAAATAGAACTGGTAATAATAATCCTCCGAGGCTTGCAGCAAACTCATAAATTGGCCGGGCACAATTAAGGCGAAAGGTGTATTATCAGTCAAAATAGCTATACGCCCCTCTGCCAAAC
This sequence comes from Desulfotomaculum defluvii, assembly GCF_054657375.1. NCBI lineage: Bacteria > Bacillati > Bacillota > Clostridia > Eubacteriales > Desulfotomaculaceae > Desulfotomaculum > Desulfotomaculum defluvii. Next base: position 88,119 of record NZ_BAAHYV010000004.1, read on the forward strand.
ATCCCACTACCTTATCTGGTCTCTCAGTGACCAGCATCTGTGGAAAGGGTGAGTAGGGATGATCCTGAATCAATTGTTCAATGTAGCCGCTCTCCAGGATAATGTCAATTTCTATATCGCTTAATCTTTTGTTTACTTCTTCTACTAGATCCTCAGATACAATCCCCTTGATATAAACTACAGCGACATTTGTTTGACTTATTTTACCCAACTTTGTATTTTCTACCACTAGGTTAGGTGTAACTAATCTTTTTCTTAGTAGGCTAATATTCACGGAGATATTTTCAATGAAAGCATCCCGGGGGCCCCGTACAGAATTTTCCACAACTGGTTCAGGTATGGCACGTAATTTATAACCCTTGCAACTTAGGATCAAGGCCTTGGGATAACCCTCTATAAATAGTGCAACATCGCCAATTAAAATCTGAGATGTGACAGTATCAAAATTATTGGCTGTATACATTTCAGCCCGGGAGATGAGGCCTCCGTTATCAAGAAGTTTTAACATGGCCGAACCTGTTAATCCCTTTGGATGCGGTTCCAACAGCGGTCGCAAAATATCATTGTCCAATGAACTGGGGTTAATTAGTCCATCCATATAAATTAAGACCCCTGGCAAGGACTGTTCTAGGCCTAAGGTAAAATTTCTTTTAACAAAATCCACATTATGCCCTAGTATTTTTGTGATAGAACTCAAATTTTGCTGGAGAGAGGCTGTGACAGGTAAGCCCACTAACTCCTCTTTGGTATAGACATCATTAAAATCTATTCTGGAGTTCTTCCTTGGACGATTTTCATTACCATTCTTAGAAGAAAATAAAAACTTAAGTTTTTTTAATAAACTCATTTATCTTGCACTCCTAGTAATCCGTGGTAAAAGTAGTATTTTACTAATATCAGAAAAAAATGTAAAAAATATTACCCCTTGTTAAAAAATAGAAAGGTTTACTTGAAGGCTATAATGGTAAAGGTTACTAATAAACCCATAGGGTGGGGAAATAATTTGAAGCAAATGCAAATTTCTAACTGGCAGTTATGCCTTTTAATAATTGGTACCATCACTGTAATGGGACACCTGTATATTGTGCCACTGGTTTTAGATGCTGCAGGAAGGGATGTTTTGATTTCTCTACTAATATCTCTAGTGATGGGAATTGTTTTGGTATTGCTTCTGTCCGGGCTGGCTAGGATTAAACCGCAACATTCCTTAGACCAGATCGCTATTAGTCTTTTTGGTAAACCAGTGGGTAATTTTATTGGTCTTATTTACACTGTCTATTTTCTCTTACCACCTGCACTGGGAATAAGAGGTTTAATGGAGTTTATGAAGACAGCTTTTCTGAATCAAACACCCAAGGGTCTAATTGGGGTTAGTTTCTTGATTCTCTGTTTGTTTGCAGTTAGGTCTGGTTTAGAAAGTATTGTCCGAACCTATGCGATTTTAATGCCAATTTTGATATTTATAGGGATTTTAGCTGCCGTCTTGGCAGCCCCGGACAAAGAATATAATGAATTATTACCCTTATTGGAGCAGGGTATATTACCATCTATGCTCGGCAGTATACCGTTAATTGGTTTGTTGGGGGAACTTGTTGTGCTAGGGAGCCTACATAGTTCAATAAGAAAACCAACTTCAATTTGGAAGTACAATTTAGTGATTGTATTGGTTATCGGAGTTTTATTTATTGGGCCATTAACGGGTCCGGTGGCAATGTTTGGTGAAGGAGGGGTAACTAGATTTGATTATCCAACATATGCTGAAATGAAATTTGGCAGTTACTTAGTAAGTTATCAGTCATTGGCCGTAATTTTGTGGATTTTTGGGAGCTTCGGTCGAATCTCCATTTTTTATTATATCGCCACAGTTACAGCTGCTAGATTACTTAACTTGGCTAGTTACAGGTGGCTAGTAGTACCAACTGGAATGGTTATCTTTCTACTTGCTCATTTTGCCTTTCCGGATCTTTTCACAGTTAAGAAATTCCTAGTGATAAGTTACCCTATCATGGCGTTAATTTTAGGTATTATATTGCCGGCTATACTTTTTATAGGCTTATCAATAAAAAATAAGAATTAAAAATGCCGACGTTTGGTCGGCATAAAATAATCAAAGCACACTATATAACTGCAGGAGCATAAGATAGATTAGCAGAATTAGTCTTCATTTAAAGAAATTTGGTGAAACTAGTATTAGAAGACTGGGCAGGAGGCTAGTGATGAAAGATACACTGAAATGTATATTGTGCCAAACAGATATTTCTGAAAACAACTTTGGCCTTGTAATTTTAGGAAGGTGCATCTGTGCTAATTGTGAACAGGAGATTACTAACCTTTGCTGGGATGATCCTGATTACGATGCCTATAAAAGGGGTCTTAAGAAAATTTGGTGTTTTAAGGAGGCCTGACTTTTGGCAAGGGCCTCTTTCTTTTTTTCTAAGCGGTACTTTCTGTAGGATAATTCGATATCATTTTTTATCTCACGTAGGGTAAAGAGATCAATTCCCGTATTTGTGGCAATTTCTACATCGCTTTGGCCTTCTTTCCAAAGGCGAATTAGTTTAGTGACACTGGTACGATATTTCTTAGACAGAGCCTTTTCATCAATTTGCGGGGATATTTGTTGCCGCATGATTGTGCTCCTTTCCATGGCTTGTGCCAAGTTATTATACTTACCTGGAAAAAGTATTATCTTTATTTTTCCCACCCTCGACAGAGCTATAAGCTTAAACAAATGGTAATTAAAATAGAATCTAAAATAGAAGTTAAAATATGTATGTGATAAAATAAATTGTTAAGACATTTTTATAAGGTATGTGGTTTATGGATCAAAATAGTGCACCCCTTTGGGAAGCAATAGAAAACCAGATCAACTCCATGTCTGTGCAATTTCATATACCTGGTCATAAAAGAGGACAGGCTATACCAGATGAATTTAAAAAAGTGGCTGGCCAAAATATTTTTCTAATGGATTTGACAGAAATTCCGGGACTCGATGATCTACACAACCCTCAGGAAGCGATTGCCGAGGCACAGGCATTGGCAGCAGATTTATATGGTGCAGATAGGAGCTATTTTTTAATCAATGGGACAAGTTGTGGTATAGTTGCACTTATTATGTCCCTCTGTCGCCAAGGGGATAAAATAATTGTTCCCAGAAATGCGCACCGTTCTGTATTATCAGGCTTAGTTATATCTGGGGCAACACCAATTTATTATCAACCTGCCACACTGCCTTATTTTGGCTGCTTGGTTGGTCCTGATCCAGCTCAGATCCAAGATTTGCTGGAAAAACATAAAGAGGTCAAGGCAGTAATGGCAGTCAGCCCAACTTATTATGGGGTGCTTGGTGATGTCACTGATGTTGCTAACATTTGTCACCGGTTTGGGGTGCCATTGCTGGTAGATGAGGCCCACGGATCCCACTTGAGATTTCATCCTCAACTTCCCCCAGATGCTCTAACTAGTGGAGCCGACGCAGTGGTTCAGAGTACTCATAAAACAGGTGGTTCATTAACCCAATCATCAATGCTTCACCTGAAGGAGGAACGAATAGCACCAGGTCTGGTGACTGAAGCTTTGCGTATGGTGCAAAGTACCAGTCCTTCCTATATATTAATGGCATCTTTAGATTTGGCTAGGTTACAAATGGCCAGGCAAGGAAAAGAATTACTTGATTTTACTCTGGCACTAACCCATTGGTGTAGAGAAAAACTTCTATGTATTCCAGGGGTTCGATTATTAAGTGTTGAACATCTAGGGTTACCTGGTGCAAGGTATTTAGATGCTACTCGTTTAACTATTTCCTTGTTGGAAAGGGGGCTTACTGGCTATCAGACTGCGGAGCTTCTCCAGAAAAAATATGGAGTTATTACGGAGATGGCAGATTATGCCAGTGTAGTGGCAATCCTTTCACTGGGTTCCCACTTCGAAGATTGTTCCCGATTAGTGGAAGCTATAGGTCAAATTGTACAGTTAGAGTCCGGAGAACCCTTGGTAATCCCCAAAACAATAGCAATGCCACCTCCAGAGGTGATCTTAAGTCCTAGAGTAGCTTGGCAAAGTTCAAATCAAAGAATTCTCTTGAAGGATTGCCTAGGCCGGATCAGTGGAGAGACAGTGGCGGTTTATCCACCGGGCATCCCGGTAATATGTCCCGGTGAAAAAATTACCGCACAAGTTTTAGAGTATCTATTTGAAGTTAGGGATCAAAATTTAAAAATTCAAGGGCCTGCGGATTCGACATTGAAGAGTTTAAAGGTTGTAATCTAATCTAGTATGGATAGATTTTGGTTACAATGTAGCAAGGAGGTGGCTCATATTTTTATTGTATTTGAAGGCGTGGATGGTTCAGGTAAAAGCACTCAGCTGAACCTTTTAGATAAATACCTTATTCAGAAAGGAATAAAAACCCTGGCCACCCGAGAACCCGGAGGTACTCCTGTGGGAGAAAAAATCCGAGAACTGTTGCTTGACCCAAGTTATACAGAGATCATGGACCGAACAGAAGCTTTGTTATATGCTGCGGCCAGAGCCCAATTGGTTGCTCAGGTGATTCGACCCCGGCTGGAGCAGGGAACCGTAGTTTTATGTGATCGATATATTGATTCTACACTGGCTTATCAAGGTTACGGCAGGGGTATGGATTTACCTTTTTTAAGTAAGATTAATGAGTTGGCCAGTGGTGGATTGGCACCAAATTTAACGGTATTGCTGGATTTATCTCCTGAAGAGGGGTTAGCAAGGTCGCGTAAAGAAAAGATTGCCGACAGGCTTGAGAGCCAATCCTTAACCTTTTATCATAAAGTACGGAGGGGCTACCTGGAATTAGCCCAGCGAAAACCAGAACTCTATTTGGTATTGGATGCACGTCAGAACACAGAACAACTGCACCAAGTTATTTGTGCCCGTATAGGTGGGATAATTGGTGTATAGGCTAAGCAATATTATAGGTCATCAACAGATTATTCAGATGTTAAAAAACTCGGTTCAAAGACAACGGGTAGCTCATGCCTATTTATTTATGGGTCCCCCCGGGATTGGCAAACATACTGTTGCCCAAGGTTTTGCCCAGTTGTTGCTATGTGATACTCCCGGTGCAGGGGTTGTCTGTGGTAATTGCCGCTCTTGCCGTCAAATTGCTGGGGGAAATCACCCTGACTTGCATTTATTAACACCCTCCGGGGCAACAATAAAAATTGAGCAAATTAGAGAATTGCAGCGGCAGGTTCAATATAAGCCCTTTCAAAGTCAACGACATGTTTTTATACTAGAAAGAGTAGAGGTAATGACTCAGGAGGCAGCCAACTGTTTTTTAAAGACTCTGGAGGAACCAGGGAGTCAAACAGTCTTTATTCTTCTTAGTGACCAACCCTATAGTTTGCTGCCAACCATTGTTTCTCGTTGTCAACAACTTCAGTTTCGTCCCTTGAGTAATCAAGAAATTAGTAAAGGTTTGATCACTCTCTGTAATATGACAGTGGAGCGGGCCCAGTTAATAGCCCCACTGGCAGCTGGGAGCTTAGGCCGTGCCTTGAAGTTAGCAAGGGGAGAGGATCAATGGCCCCTGCGGGCCAAAGCCCTGGTGTGGCTACAGAGACTGCCGCAAATGAGTGAATACCAGGCTTTGCAAGCTGCTGAAGAATTATCTGCTGATCGATATGAAGCTGTAGAGTGTCTAGAAATAATGCTCTTGTGGTTTCGAGATTTATTAGTTTATCATTATACAGGTAAGATAAGTATGCTTAATAATCAAGATAAAATTGACCACCTTACGGCACAAGCAAATTGGTATGTTCCGGCAAAACTGGTGGAAATAATTGAGGAAGTGAAATTGGCTAAGGATAAAATTCTAGCCAATGCTAATACACGCATGACACTAGAGGTAATGATGATGAAAATACACTCCGATGGAGGAAAAGACTATGCCGGTTAGAGTGGTTGGGGTACGCTTTAAAAAAGCTGGAAAAGTATATTATTTTGATCCGGTAGATATTAGCATAAACAAGGGAGAGCACGTTGTAGTGGAGACCACAAGGGGCATCGAATATGGGGAAGTTGTGGTTGACCCAAAGGATGTTGCAGATGAAGAGGTTGTTGCACCATTAAAACAAGTTCTTCGCAAAGCTACACTAGAGGATGATCTACAGGTAACTGCAAACAGGGAAAAAGAGCAAAAGGCTTACGAAGTGGCTCTGGAAAAGATAGCCTTACATCAACTGCCGATGAAATTAATTAGTGTAGAGCAGACCTTTGATGGTAATAAAATTATCTTTTATTTTACGGCAGATGGCAGAATTGATTTCCGCGAATTAGTAAAGGACTTAGCGGCTGTCTTTCGTACTCGAATAGAACTACGCCAAATCGGTGTACGTGATGAAGCTAAAATGGTAGGCGGCTTAGGGTGCTGTGGTCGTGAACTCTGCTGTGCTTCTTGGCTGGCAGATTTCGCCCCAGTATCCATACGGATGGCTAAGGAGCAGAACCTATCTTTAAATCCCACCAAGATCTCTGGTATTTGTGGTCGTCTAATGTGTTGCTTAAAATACGAAAATGATGTCTATGAAGAGGCCAAGGCCGATTACCCTGAGATAGGTACCCAAGTGGTGGTAGCAGAGGGTGAAGGAAAAATTATAGCGGTAAATATTTTTAGAAAGACTGTGAGCGTAGAATTGCAGGAGAGCAAGGTTGTTCGGGAATATCCATTAAATGAATTGAAAATAAAAAAAGGCCGAGGTGAATGCAACTGTGGCTGCCCTGCCCGGCAGGATTAATCGATTAGAACAGGCACTGCGTCAAATATGTGATGAAGTGGATCGCTTAAAACAAGATATAAAGGAGCTTGAGGATGAAAATGCCCGTTTAAGACGGGAACTAGCAGGTCTTTATCTAGAAGACGGACAAGTAGTAAATACCCAGAAAAAACCTGGGGCGAGAAACCTTTGGGATTTATATGATAAAGGTTTCCACATCTGCAATATGTATTTTGGTAAAGGCCGTGAGGGTGAGTGTATCTTTTGTTATGCCTTAATGAACCGAGGAGAAGCACAGGATGGAACATAAAACGATCGGCACTCTATTTCTTTGTGCTACGCCCATTGGTAATTTAGAAGATATTACCCTAAGAGTACTACGAGCTCTTAAAGAGGTGGATTGTATCGCAGCTGAAGATACCCGCCATACACGAAAGCTTTTAAGTCACTTTGATATACACACGCCGTTGATTAGTTACCACTCCCATAGTAGCGAAGGCAAGGAAGAACATTTAATAAACCGATTAAAGAAGGGTGAAAATGTTGCACTGGTTTCAGATGCCGGAATGCCTGGGATTTCTGACCCTGGAGCAGAATTGGTAAAATTAGCTCTAAAAAATGAAATTGCAGTGGTACCATTGCCAGGGCCCTCCGCAGGAATAGCAGCACTGGTAGCTTCAGGGCTTCCTACGCATAAGTTTGTTTTTGAAGGGTTTCTCTCCAACCAGCGAAAAACAAGGCGTAAGCAACTCCAAGTATTAAAATCTGAACAAAGAACCATGATTTTTTATGAATCACCTCATCGTTTAAAAGATACTCTTAAAGATATGCTGCAGGAATTTGGAGATCGACATGGTGTTGTGGCTAGGGAACTAACAAAGGTACACGAGGAATTTAGACGAGGCGTACTTTCTGAATTGCTGGTACACTATGATAATAACCACCCCCGCGGGGAGATTTGTTTGATTGTGGAGGGACTAACGAAGGAAGACCTGAGTCAAGAGGTGGAGGATCAATGGTCTGATACCTCCATTGCTGAACACCTAGAAGCGCTGATACAGCAGGGGTATTCTAAGAAGGAAGCAATTAAACAGGTAGCTCAATTAAGGGGTCTACCAAAGAGAGAAGTATATGCAGTGGCACATGGGGGGCTTTAGGTTATTCCTTTGGGGTCTAGCTATTAGCCATTAGTCCTTAGACGTTAGCTTTTTTAACTATCAATAACTAAAGTTAACGGCTAGGGAAAAATATTCTGGCAATTCCGGTGGGCTTAATGGAAGAAATTTTAAAATTAATTCTTAATAAAATTGACAATATCGATAGTCGGTTAGATCAAATAGTAATCGACTAGATGATGTAGATAGTAGACTGGATTGTATAGATTAATAATCAAATAAAATCGAGAGGCTACTGGCCTCTCGATTTTGCACTATACAACTTCCTTATTAACACTTTCCCCCATAGCAATAATGCATTCATGACATACCATTTTACCTTTGTAATGGGTAACATCTGAAGCATTACCACAGAATACACAAGCCGGCTCGTATTTGCGCAAAATAATTTTCTCGTTGTCTGCGTAAATTTCTAGGGCATCTTTTTCGTCTATGCCCAGTGTACGGCGCAATTCGATGGGGATAACTACCCTTCCCAGCTCGTCCACTTTACGAACAATACCTGTGGATTTCATTCCGCTCTCCCTCCCTATTATGCAATCGACACGATACCAGAATTTACTACAACTAATCATACCAGTAGTAACCGGAATAGTCAATATTTTACTTTTATTTTTGTAATTTTATGGTATAAAAATTAAAGTTTTAGGGAAAACTTGACATGTAAAATTATGTTTTATAAAATCGTTTTAGTAAAAGCGATGATAGGGATGAGTAAATCGAGGCTACCCTTAAAGAGAGTGGGGAAAGGTGAAAGCCCGCAGGGTAAGAACGATTGAACATGGCCTTGGAGCTGCTGGTTCGAATGGATTTTCCTGTTAGGGCTGGTCGGGGAAGCGCCGTTAATGCTAATTAGTGCATATGCACTTACTAAGGCTGTCACTCAAGGTGGCAGTAAACTAGGGTGGTACCGCGGGTAATAACCTCGCCCCTGCAAGGGAGCGAGGTTTTTATTTTATATGCTGTGTGCCATGAGCCATGGGACTAAATAATAAAATGAGAAGGGATGTTATTAAATTGGCCAATTTTTACATTACTACACCAATATATTATCCCAGCGACAACTTACATATCGGTCATGCCTACACCACTGTTGCTGCAGATGCCATTGCCCGTTACAAGAGGCTAACTGGTTATGATGTATGGTTTTTAACTGGTTCGGATGAACATGGACAAAAAATTGAACGGGCTGCCAAGGCCAAAGGTCAAACGCCTAAAGAGTATGTAGATCATATTGTGGCAGGATTTAAAAGGCTCTGGCAAAGGTTGGATGTAAGTTATAGCGACTTTATTCGAACTACTGATGAGCGTCACCGCAAAGTGGTAGAAAAGTTTTTTCAACAACTTTATGATCAAGGAGATATCTATAAATCCGAATATGAGGGCTGGTACTGTACACCCTGTGAAACTTTCTTTACGGAATTTCAGTTGGCAGAGGGAAAATGTCCTGACTGTCAGAGGGAAGTAGAGAAGGTCCGGGAAGAAAGTTACTTTTTCCGTCAGTCCAAATATGCCGATCGTTGGTTAAAGTTCATTGAAGAAAACCCAGATTTTATTCAACCTGTTTCCCGTCGTAACGAAATGGTAAGTTTTGTAAAACAAGGCTTAGAAGACCTTTGTGTATCAAGAACCACATTTGACTGGGGTATTCAAGTTCCCTTTGATCCAAAACATGTTGTCTATGTTTGGGTAGATGCCCTGACAAATTATATTTCGGCTTTGGGCTATGATACAGATAATGACAGCCTTTACCAAAAATATTGGCCTGCGGATATTCATTTGGTGGGTAAGGACATTGTTCGCTTTCATACTATTATTTGGCCAATTATGCTAATGGCCTTAGATTTACCCTTGCCAAAGAAAGTAATTGGGCATGGATGGTTGCTATTGGATAGCGGCAAAATGTCTAAATCTAAGGGGAATGTAGTAGATCCCCATGTGTTAATTGATAAGTATGGTGTAGATGCAGTGCGTTATTTCCTACTGAGGGAACTTCCCTTTGGTTCTGATGGCTTATATTCTGAGGAAGCTATGGTAAAACGTATCAATACAGATCTAGCCAATGATTACGGCAACCTATTATCCCGTTCTGCTACCATGATGGAAAAATACCAACAGGGTGTATTACAAATGCCCGGAGCCCCAGAGGGGCCTGATGCTGAACTAATCGATTTAGCCACAGCTACACCCAAACTTGTAGAAGAATATATGGAGAAGAGCGAGATTTCTAATGCTATAGCGGCCATTTGGCAGATGGTTGGTAGAGCTAATAAGTACTTAGAAGAGACTGCTCCTTGGACGTTGGCTAAAAACGGTCAGACCGAAAGATTGAATACCGTTTTGTATAATGTGGCGGAAATCATGCGTTTTGCCACGGTTATGATTACGCCCTTTATGCCGAACTTGCCAGCTCGCGTCTGGCCTCAATTGGGCATCGAAGGTAATTCTGAACTTCATACTTGGGAGAGCCTGCGCTGGGGTAAAATACCAGCCGGAACAACCGTTAAACGTGGTGAAGTGCTGTTTCCTCGTATTGATTTGAAGACCTTGGAATAAATCTAGGATGGAATATATACCATGGTTGGTTGGTACCTTTCGTAGGGTAACACTGGCCATGGTATTTTGCCATTAGTCATTAGCTGTTAGCCTCAAAAATAAAACTTATCGCCCATGACACTCAGTAACAAACCCCTATGAAAATGCCTAACTCCCACTGTCACTTCATGACATCTCCCTCTGAGAGGGGGATAATAAAACCTTCTTGAGGAAGGTGGCAGCGAAAACTGACGGAAGGAGTAAAAGTGTATGCACTTTACTAAAATCGTCAGGTTGCTAGCTATAAATGATCAATAATCTATTTTTATTTAAAAGCTAATGGCTAATAGCTAAAGACTAAAAACTAATAGAGGAGGTTTTAAGTTTGCTAATCGATTCCCACGCTCATCTTGATAATGAACGTTTCAATGAAGATCAAACCCAGGTAATTGCTCGTTGTGAAGAAAAGTTAACGGCAGTTATTAATGTAGGCTATGACCTTGTATCTTCTGGTAGATCAGTTAAATTGGCTGATTCATACCCCTTCATTTATGCAGCCGTTGGTATACATCCCCATGATGCAAAGGAAGCTCCAGAAAAGTACTTGGAACAGCTCAGGAAAATGGCGGAACATCCAAAGGTGGTAGCCATAGGGGAAATAGGATTAGATTATTATTATGACTTGTCCCCTAGGGATATCCAAAAAAAAGTTTTTCGGGAGCAATTACAATTGGCAAAGGAATTAAATAAGCCCTTTATTATCCACGATCGTGATGCCCATGGGGATATTATGCAGATATTACGTGAAGAAGCACCTTACCCAGCGGGGGGAGTTATGCATTGTTTTTCCGCCAGTTGGGAAATAGCCCAAGAATGCATGAAACTAGGCTTATATATTTCCCTGGCAGGTCCAGTGACCTTTGCCAACGCTGGTAAGCTAAAGGATATAGCTGAGATAGTTCCCCTGGATCGCTTACTGGTGGAAACTGATTGCCCTTATTTAACACCTGTACCCCACAGGGGTAAGCGTAATGAGCCAGCCTATGTTCAATATGTAGTGGATCATGTGGCAAGGCTAAAAAATATGGATGCCCAAGAACTGGCCCAAAGGGCGGCGGAGAATACTATCCGGCTGTTCGGTTTACCGATAAAACCAATGGCTGACGGCTAATGGCTGTACATGAAAGTTCTTAGCCATCAGCCGTCAGCCTTTTTAAAAAGCAGGGCTAATCTTTAAACAGGGGCAAAGGTTAAATCATCGATGAGTACAGAGCAGGTATTATAGGACTCCGGTGTGAATACAAAGCCAAGCATAGCTGCAGTGGTACCCTCTGGTGCCGTACCAGAAATACTGAATTGTCTGTAGGTATCACTAAGATCTTGGGATCGGATTGTTTGCCTAACCGTATCAATAGGATTACCTGAAGCATCTAGAAAGATGATCTGGGCTAACAGGGTAAAACAACAGGGATCGGCCATTTTTTCTAAGGATCTGGCCCAAAATGTTAATGCATAGGTTTGACCGCCAACAATATCTGGAACATTCCTGGCAAGACTGGCCGGTCTGGTGGGGCAAACACCCAATTCCACCGCTTGCCCAGTTCTGCCACTGGGGTTTGGTCCGACGTTTTCTCCCTGCCAGTTGGTGGGGAGATTTCCTATAAAGTCGTCAAAGGTATCTTGAATACCCAGAGTTGCAGTGGGTTCACAACCATTGGGGAAAATAGATACGAACATTTGGGTATCTTCAACGATCTTTATTAAAAAAGAAACAGTGGCAATTTGTTGGATGCGATTTGATTTGTGTAGATCAAAGTCCACCTGTAGCTCCACATTGCGGAGGTCAATGTCTATATTATTAGGGTGCAAAATAATTAAAGGGGGATTAAGATCTATAACCTTTGTAAAATCAATATCCTCGCCCAGATGGCGCACATCGTCATGCTTATCTACGTAGTAAATTTGTTTGTGTATAGTACCATGAATTCGAACCCCTTTTAGTTCTCTGGGTCCACAAACTGCTTCTCCTACATGCAGGGTAGTTTTAGGGCTATAACAAAAGCTAGGATGGTTATTAGGATAGGCATTTGCCGTACCGCCGGCTGTATCAGGAGCAATCGTTCTTCCGAATATTGGTTCGGCCTCTAGGTCCCGAACCATTACATCGATATGATCTACTTTTTTTGCCTGCTCATCCAGGCAAGTGACGTTTTCAACCGTTACCGATGCCACTACATCGCCGATCACCACTGGTAAATTTACCAATTGGCATACAGTACCGTTAGGCATATACAAAACCTCCTTCTATTCCTCGGGGCCAAGCTCGGCAGGCAAGCATGACCGGCTGGTATAGTATATTCGTGGAATGGTATAAATGGGCGTGTCCCCTTGAAAAAAGCCTTTAGTCATAACTACCCAATGTTTAGGTACTGACAGTTGGAATATATTACCATACAACCCCCTTGAACTGACATATTTTCGTACCTGAAGGAATATATTTATTCTTAAAGGCACTAGAAATGTGTAAAGGGGGTTTCATTATCGGGACGGTGTATAAGCTATGGCAAGATAAGGCCTGTCGGCTCCTCTTAGGGGTACTCTTCACAGGTATAGTATTTATTGTGTATTGCCTCTGCTGTGCGAATTATCTGCTAGTTGTGGTGGATCGTCGGGAGATCCCGGTTATCCATTTCCAGGGGACTGTGGCAGATGCATTGGAAAAAGCACAGGTAACTTTAAGAAGAGCTGACATTGTTGATCCACCCTTGCGTACCGTAGTTAGGGATGATTTGTGTATTCGTGTAACCCGCGTTGATACAGAGGAAGTAACAAATCAAGAATATATTCAGTATGGGATTTTAAAAAAGCCAGACTACAATCTTCAGACAGGGGAACAAAAATTAATAAAGCAAGGTAGATGTGGATTGAGTCGTCAATATATTCAAATAACCTATCAGGATGGCAGAGAGGTTAGGAGAGAGAAGCTAAGAAGCGAGGTTGTAAGAAAACCAGAACCACAGATAATTGCCTATGGCCCCCAAGTTACGGTTTCACGTGGAACCTCTAGGCCAGCAGCGGGAGGAGCAATTCGAAATGCTAATATGCCTAAAAAGGAAAAAGAAATTATAACAGTAGTTTCCACAGCCTATACCCACACTGGCAACCGGACTGCCACTGGCACTTATCCCTCTGAGGGTGTTGTGGCAGTTGATCCAAGGGTGATTCCCCTTGGGACAAAATTATATGTCGAAAACTACGGCTATGCCATTGCTTCAGACACAGGTGGCGACATAAAGGGTAATCGAATCGACGTTTTTTTCAATAACTACAATAAAGCAATAAATTGGGGTAGACGCACTGTAAAGGTTCATATATTAGAATAATTACCATAAATAAAGCCTAAACCTTTATAAAAACTATGCTATCATCTGTTGCTACACAGTGGAATATGTATAAATTTTTGAGAAGGTAAGTTCACCTACTGGGAGAATAGATTCCAATAAGACTTAGGGGTCAGCCTTGAGAGGAAGATTTTCTTATGAGCTGGCACCACTAAGGGGGGAGTCTATGAATTGGTGCCCAGTGGAATGGCCTACTCAATCTCCACGACCTACACTAGCGAGGCTGGAAGCAAAACAGTCCAGTAAAAAAGCTGCCATGGCTGCATTGATCGGTATTTCTTCTTTATTGGTTATGACTTCAGTGGTTCTAGGGTTTGCCCTGTGGTCAAAGACGATAACCATACCTAAAATAATTGATCAAATAGAGAGTTTTATTTGTGAGATGGTTACTGGGGAGATCCCGGTGAACCTTCGGGTTGACGGCAAGCATGATGTAGTTTTTACAAGTAGTAAAGATGTAAAGGGATTGTTGGTAGAACAAAATATCCAGCTCAAGTCGGAAGATCAGGTACTGCCCGCTCTTACAACGTCATTAGAAAAGAACATGGACATTGAGATTATCCGAGTGGAAGTTAAAAAAGAATACCAGCATTATGCAATACCTTTTAAGACTGAACGCATTGCCAACCCTGAAATGGCCCGGGGATTTGTTAAAGAAGTAAAGGGTGGTAAAGAGGGTTTGCAAAGAGAGGTTTGGTCTATTCGATATGAAAATGGTGTAGAAGTAAGTCGTACATGTGAAGTCAGAGAGGAACTAGAAAAACCTGTAAATAGCATTGTTCAATATGGCACTTTAAGTACAGTTAGCCGTGGAGGGCAAAACCTTCGTTTTAGTAGAGCTTTGACCATGTTGGCCACAGGATATTCTTACACTGGAAATAATACTGCTTCAGGTATTCCACCCTGTTCCGGAGTAGCGGCAGTTGACCCTGCAGTTATTCCTCTTGGAACAAGATTATATGTGGAGGGCTATGGAAAAGTCACAGCCCTAGATACTGGAGGGAACATCAAAGGGAATCGCATTGATCTGTTTTATGAAACAGATACTGAAGCCCTTGCTTGGGGTAAAAGGCATACAAGGGTATATGTCCTGGAGTAATGGTAAGAACAACAACTAGTGATAATGTAAGGATGAAAAGGGTCTCTCACGTTTGTTGGGAGGCCTCTTTTAGCCGTTAGCCATTTGCTATTAGCTTTTTTCGCTTGTGGCTAATAGGTCAGTCATGGGCCGGGGGCTTTTGTGCATTTCAGCTAACAGCTAACAGCTAATGCCTTTTGTGATTATCTAATAACGGGGTATAATAACTATAAACTTTGAAATAGATAGGAAGGAAATGAAACTTGCGAGAATTAACATCGCCTTCAGTGGTTAAGGACATTATTAACTCCTACAGATTTAAAATAAGGAAGTCTTTGGGTCAAAACTTTCTAATGGACGCTAATATTATTGATAAGATTGTAAATGCTGCAGATTTGACCCCGGAGGATCTGGTGTTTGAAATAGGGCCTGGTCTTGGCGTGTTAACCCGGCGTCTGGCCTGCTCAGCCGGTAAAGTTATCGCTGTGGAGATTGACCAAAATTTATTGCCCATACTGCAGGAGACCTTGGCAGAATTTGATAATGCTAAAGTTGTTCATGCAGATGCTCTAAAAGTAAATTTTGATCAGATTGCTGCAGAACATACTGCTGGTGCCTTTGGTACTAACGGCAATAGTTTTAATTTGGTAGCGAACCTCCCCTATTACATAACTACACCTATTTTGATGCATTTGTTAACCAGCGGTTTTAATTTTAATCGAATGGTTGTGATGATGCAGAAGGAAGTGGCAGACCGTATGCAAGCTTCCCCTGGAGGTAAGGATTATGGAAGTCTTAGCGTAGCTGTTCAATATTATACTATACCGGAGATCGTAACTAGGGTCCCTAAAACAGTATTTTATCCAGCACCAGATGTTGAATCTGCAGTTATTCGATTAACCAGAAGAAAAAACCCTCCAGTGAATTTGCAAAATGAGGAAATGTTTTTTAAAGTTGTTCGAGCAGCCTTTGGGCAAAGAAGAAAGACTTTGCTAAATTCACTGACTGGATCTGGGTTAGCAGAAAAAGAAGTCTGGCTAGAAATACTGTCAAAAATAGGTGTTGAGCCAACTAGAAGAGGAGAGACGCTGTCCATCGAAGATTTTGCTATGCTAGCAAATACTTTTTACCGTTATCACAAATAGACGGGTAGCTAGTGGAGGAATATATGGATTTTATTAGCCCTTCCAAAGGTAAAATGAACTTTAATGAGATGGTGGGGGATATTTTAAATTATATTAAAAATCTCCCGTGCTCTTCTTATAAGATCGTAGTGGGAACAGATTCGCAGGTTCGCAGTGAAACCTGTTTTGTCACTGCGGTTATTGTTCATCGTAAAGGTAAGGGTGCTAGATATTATTACCATAAAAAGATGCAAAAGAGAATTAACAGTTTGCGTCAAAAAATTTATTATGAAACATCTCTGAGTCTTGAATTGGGAGCAAAGATAACAAATTTATTATTAGAAGGTGGGCTTGAAAATTTATCGGTTGAGATACATATTGATGTGGGAACTCAAGGTGAAACAAAGGATTTAATTAGAGAAGTGGTGGGAATGGTTACTGGTAGTGGGTTTAAGGCAAAAATAAAACCGGATTCCTTTGCTGCCTCCAGTGTGGCTGATAAGTATACTAAGTAATCTTAGCCGTTAGTCATTAGCTATTAGCAAATAATCACAACACGCTTACCCCCAACATAAGATGATAACTAGAAAGGGGGTAAGTCCGTGTCAAAAATTAAAGAGGGCGATATTGTTGCTCGTAGATCCTATGGCAACGATGTTTTTTTTAAGGTTAACAGCGTTTACCGGGGGCCAGACGGTAAAGATTACGCAGTCCTCAAGGGACTGGATATAAGGTTATTTGCTAGTTCGTTAGTAGATGACCTGATTAAAGTGGATGTAAAAGATGTGGCAAAATATTGGACCCAAACTATAAAAAAGAACGAAGAAGTAATGAATCGGGTTATGCAAAGACGCATGGATGAACGCAAAGACCGAATTAAAAGATGTACCGATGGATTATGTATGAATAGGGCTGCTCAATCGGACAAAGGGGACGATAATGACATTGAGGGTTTTGATGTGCCCGGTACAGTACTCCATCTGGACGGAGATAAAGATTATTTAGAATTATGCATGACCACCTATCGAAATCTTTCTATACCAGCTTTCGGGTATGCTATTGATGAAGAGGAACAGCCCAAAAGAGTGCTAGCTCTTCTAGAAAAACATTACCCTGATATTTTAGTACTGACCGGGCATGACGGTTTAAAAAAAGGAGCCAAGGATCTGACTGACGTAAATAATTACCATAACTCAAAATACTTTATTGAGGCCGTAAAAATTGCCCGCACCTTTGAAAAAAGTAGGGATGATTTAGTGATTTTTGCCGGTGCCTGCCAGTCTTGTTATGAAGCTGTCTTAAGTGCTGGTGCCAATTTTGCAAGTTCACCAAAACGGGTATTGATTCATGCCTTTGATCCGGTGTTTGTGGTAGAAAAGATAGCATATACATCAATTCATGATCCAATTGCCATTCGGGATATTATTAAAAGTACCATTACTGGCTTTGATGGTATAGGTGGTGTAGAAACTAGAGGAAAACATCGATTAGGCGTACCTAGAACGGAATATTAAAACCATAGTACCCCTTCCTAAAGTCTAGCATATGATGATCTAGGACATTTTAGGGAGGGATTTCCTTTATGGTAAACTTTTTGAAAGCCGTTGAAAAAGCCAAATGGCGTTTACTAGGTATTAAAAATGTTGTTGGTGTTGGTGTGGGCTATAAACATGTGGGTTTGGAAAGAACGGAACAAAAGGCAATTATTATCTTTGTATCGAAAAAAGAAGGTGCTGAAACTTTAAGTCGTGAGGAACTAGTACCCTATAAAATTAATGGTTTAGAGACAGATGTTATTGAAGTTGGAGAAATACGTTTTTTGGAAGATGATAGAAAAAAGCATGTTAGACCAGCCCGCCCTGGTCTAAGTCTGGGGCACTATCGAGTTACGGCCGGCACCTTTGGAGCAGTGGTAAGGGATCGCACCACTGGTGAACCACTTATCCTTTCGAACAACCATATTTTAGCCAATGCTACGGATGGTAAAGATGGTCGGTCTGCTCCGGGAGACCTAATTTTACAACCTGGTGAATATGACGGTGGAACAAAGAATGACCGAATAGCAACACTATTAAGATATATTCCGATCCAAAAGGGAGAAGCACCTGCTACTTGCCCCATAGCCAATGGGGCATCCCGTATTGCAAACATGTTTGTTCACGCCATCCGGCCCAATTACGATTTGAAATTTTTTAAAAGAGAAGGGGTTGCAAACCATGTGGATTGTGCAGTTGCCCGACCCCTGAATCCAGATATGATTAACGATGATATTATTGGCTTTGGAAAGATACAAGGTGTTGCAGAGGCTAAACCTGGTATGAAGGTATTTAAGAGTGGCAGAACAACAGGAATCACCTCTGGGGTAGTTACTGCCATAGGTACCACGATGCAAGTTAAAATGGATGATAATAATAATGCTTATTTCAGTAACCAAGTAATTTGTGATATGAAATCTCAGGGCGGAGATAGCGGCTCCTTAGTACTTACTGAAGGGAACAGAGCAGTTGGTTTATTGTTCGCAGGGTCCGACCGAGTAACTGTCTTCAATCATATTCAGATGGTGTTAGATAAACTAAATGTTGAGTTTTAGGAAGGAAAGCCCCGCGACGAAGAACGTGGGGCTTTTGTTTCGTGTAAAAAAATGGTATATATGTTTTAAAATGAGTTTACAACCAAAAAAATGTTTGTACACATCTTCTAGCTAATTAAATAATTTATTACCAGGTATTACGACTTTTGTAAAATCAGGTATTTTTATGTATTATTTAGGACAGGCACAGATGCCATGTAACAGAAATGCCGAATCCCTTGAGGTACGGAGGAACCGTTTATGGGGGTGAATCCTTTTAGGTAGGGTTTTCCTTGCCCGAACCCGTCAGCTAACTCCGGAGGCAAAAAGGAAAGGAGAAAAGAAATGCAGTATCGCTTAAAGAATTTTTCTGTGTACCTGGTTACCGTGTTCCTATTTACCCTTATGCTGTCTCTTATGACGGCACAGTCAGCTAGGGCAGCCACCGATGACAGCCAAGAAATGGTTAGGCTGATTAATGAAGCCCGTAGTAAAGCCGGTCTTACAGCACTAATGGTAGACCAGCAGCTTTCACTGCAAGCTGCCAAGAATCTTGAATACTACCAAAGAACCGGTCAGAGTCCCAGTTCAACCATGTTGCTAGATATTGCTAAAAGCGGTGGTTATAGTACCATTGGACAAACTATTGTACGTAGTAATGATGTTGCAACCATGGTGCAAAAGCAGTTAGTATATTATGGCAGCCGCTCAATTTTAAATGCAAAATATAACAGAATTGGGTTAGCTTTTATGGATACTAGCAGTGGTAAGATCTGTGTTCAATTGTTAGGTTATAAACCCATAACTGAACCTATTGAGAAACCAGAGCAACCAGTTCCCCAACCGGAGCCAACTCCTCAGCCTGAGCCGGCGGCTCCACAGCCAGAGCCAGAGCCACAACCAGAGCCACAGCCAGTACCCCAGGAACCTACTTCCTTTATGAATGATTTCCAAAAGCAAGTAGTGAACCTAGTAAATGCTGAACGGGCTAAGTATGGATTGCAGCCTCTGGTAGCTAAAGAAGACTTGACTAAAGTTGCTCAGGCAAAAGCACAGGATATGTACCAGAGCAGGTATTTTTCCCACACTTCTCCTAATTATGGCTCTCCCTTTGATATGATGCGCAAATTTGGTATCAGCTACCTAGCAGCTGGGGAGAATATTGCTATGGGTCAAAAAACCCCGGAGCAAGTTATGCAGGACTGGATGAATAGCTCAGGTCACCGTGCCAATATATTAAATGCTAAATACAATGAAATCGGTGTAGGCGTATATCAAAGCTATAGTGGCTATGGTTATATCTGGGTTCAGGAATTTGCTCGACGGTAATTGTCTATATAAAAACTAATTAGATAATTGGACAACAAAATAGCCTGTACAATGCCTTGTTCCATAAAAGGGAAACGGGAGGAAAAATTTCCTCCCGTTTTTTTGCATTTTCTTAAGGATTGACCACAATTTCAGCACATTTCTCCAGACAATCCAATATATATATTAAGGAGATACCTTGAAAGGAGGCTAAGATTGATGATCATGAGAAAAAGACCCAAGCTAAAGTTCCGACAGAATAATGATGAAAACCAAAATCAACAGTTTGAGACAGAAAGGATCAGGGTCAAGCAGCTCATTGGAGAAAACACTGAACAAAATATTATCCGAGCTACCGTTAAACTACCCTATGGTTACCCGGATATTGAAGAGACTCTTTCCATCGACACAAGAGTAAGATTAAAAAAAGCTGAAGTTATCCCCAATAAGGTCATCGTAGAAGGAAAACTGCGTTTCAGAGTTTTATACACCGCCTTTGAAAAGGATCAGTCTGTTCACTCATTCGATGAAGAGATTGAGTTCACTGATTTTGTTGAGGTGGAAGGTGCTCGGCCGGGTATGGATGCGGAAATTGAATTTGTGGTTGAGGACTTTAGCCTAAAACTAACTCGTGAATGCGAATATGAACTTGTGGCTGTGCTTCAGATTACTGCCAAGGTTACCGAGGATCGTGAAGTTGATGCAGTTATCGAATGTCCCAATGGTTTTACCTGTGAAACAGAAAGAATGAGTTTGGAGCAGGTAGTGGGCAGCAATATCAAACAAATTTTGATAGATGATGAATTTGACATACCTGATGAAAGAGATTTCCTTATTACTGACGTTCTTAAGTGTATGTGCGATGTAGAAATAACTAAGGTTAGAGTTATCAGGAATAAGATACTTTTTGATGGCGAAGTCGATATGGAATGCCTTTATGCAGTTGAGAAAAATGACCATAAGGGAAAACCAGGCCACGGGGAATGGCAAAAGGATAAGCATGGGCATGGATTCGATAAATCAAAGGATGATAAATTTGGTGTTCATTCCTTCGAAAAAACCTTTAAATTTAGTAATTTTGTAGAAGTAGAAGGTGCGGAACAGGGGATGGAAGCCTATGTGGACGCACTGGTAGAATCTTGCAGCCTAGATGTTACTGATGTAACTGACTGCAAGTTATCTCCTCTAATTGTACTCAAAGTCAGAGTGCGTGTAGTAGAAGATAGAGAAGTGGATGTTGTTACTGCCATTGAGGGGGCAGACACTGATACTGTAACACTGGATATGGAAAGTCTAGTGGCTGAAGAGTGTAAACAGGTTATCATTAGGGATGCTAGGGAAATTCCTGCGGGAAAACCCGATGTTGATAAGGTAAGGGAAATTACCGTAGGGGATGTTGAGATCCGGGATGTCGATATCATTCAGGATAAGGTACTCATTAAGGGCACCATTGAATTTGAGATTCTATACATTGCTATGAATGAAAGAAAATCTTTGCATACAATTCACAGGGAAGTTGATTTTAAAACCTTTATCGACGTACCTGGGGCACGTCCAGGCAATGAGGCAGATATTGATGTAGAGGTTGAATGGGCTAATGTAAAACTAGAAAGAGATTGTGAACTCTTGATTGAAGCGGTATTAAATGTATGTGCTAGGGTAACCGAAACTGTGGAGCAAGACGTAGTTATTGGTTTTACCCCTAGACCTACTGTGCCGCCCACAACAGAACCCCCAACCACAGAGCCCCCGAGTACACCCTGTGTTCCTGGAACAACCTTTAACTATACCATTGCCAGAGGAGATACTTTAGCAAAACTTGCGCAACGTTATGGAACTACCGTACAGGCAATTCTAGCCGCCAACCCACAAATCACGAACCCCAACGTTTTGAATGTGGGGGATGTTATTAGGATTCCTTGCGAAGCAAAGGGTTAAATATAACTCTTATTAAATTTAAGGAGGTAGTCAAAAAATGCCTAACGGTTTCACCGGATGTGTTTTAGTTAAGCTGCCGATTGTTATAGCCGATGTTACAGATTCTATTATTGTAGACAATACCACTTGTCTCGATGAATTAGCCAAAAAGATTGATCATATTGATGTAGTTGTCAGAGACTTGGAGGCAGATGCTGTTTACGGCGGGTTCATTAGTCCTAATAACCTGAATGGTTTTCGTCAGAATGTTATAGCCCCTGGTAGAGTTCCTAATTTTATTAATAATTTCTGCAGTAGCCCCAAGACCAGTGTGCATCCCTATGAAAAGGAATGCGGTCCGAGGGAACTTAGAAGCATCACTGTGCACGGAACTATCCACAAGCAAATTTATTATGTCAATAGGGATGACGACGTACGTCACCTAGGCGAAGATATCCCCTTTACCAAAACAGTGAAATTGGATCCACCGCTGCCGGTTATGAATCCTGGCAATACTGATATAGAATTTAAGGACGTAGACGTTGACATTGCCTTTGATATGCCACGTCCAGTCCGTATTAATCAAACTGCCACAGTAAGCTTTGTGCTTAAAATTACTGAAGATCAGCAAATATTTATTCAAACCTGTTTGCCTGATCAGGATATTGTGGGTCAACAAGTACTGTCAAACACTGGCTTTGAAGCCTTCTCTGGTTGTGTACTGGATGTGTGGCAAACTTCCAACGTAGCACCCGGTGAACCAGGCAGAAATGGTAACGGTTCATTTTCTGTTGGCTTAGGGGGTCCAGCTACGTCCGACTGCATCAATCCTACTGCTGAAACAGCTTCCTTGGTACAGAGCATTCCCAATGAAGTTATTCGTCCTGGGTTGCGATATGAATTCTGCTTCTATATTCAGGATGTGGTGCCCACTGGTATAGTCGAAAACTACAGAGTTGATGCCAGAATTGCCTTCTACAATGAGACTGGTCAGGAGATTAATTCTTCACAAGTAACTACTTTCCAAGAAACAGAAATTAACGGAACCTGGACTAGAAAGTGTGTTACCTCCAATGCTGCTCCAGAAGGTGCAGTGTCGGGTAATGTTTCTATTGTATTTACTAGAGAAGGTGGAGACACCGGATCCTTTGTTAGAATTGATGATGCTACTTTAATTGTTCGAGGTGCCTAAGTACAGTATGAGTAAAGCCGCCCAGAAATCGGGTGGCTTTACTGTTTATACCAGGAACTAAGAGTGATTCCAGAAGTCACTAATATATTTTTTGCACATATATTATAACGGTAGTTTGTTTGTTTACTAGCCAATTATTTTTATAAAGGGGGGGAAGAGTTGAATAGCAATATTGAAACAAATGTACCAGAACAGGGTAATCAGCCTCTTAAATCAGCCACGGATGCATTGCACCTGGGGTTAGAAGATTCCATGTTTAAGTTGCTTCACTTTCAAGCACAGCAGGGAGCAGATGAGAACAGTACCATGATTATGTTAGCATTGATGAATCTACTAGGTATTGTTAATTGTATGAACAAGATTTTACCCGAAGGACAAAAAGTTCGGGGTACTGGGGATCTAGCAAGCCAAATGGCCGGAGTATTGGGCGGTTCTGCGAGTAATTCAGTAAATCCCCAGGGTAATTCTGGGGGTATTGATCCGGGTTTAATTGCTGCTTTGGCCAGCATGTTAGGGGGGCCTGGCAAAACAGAAGGAAGTGGAGAGTCTAACAATAAGCAGGGGCTAGACCCAGCAATGTTGGCAACCCTTGCGGGCATGTTAGGTGGACCTGGCGGCGGGGGAAATAACCCTGCAGCCTTAATGGCGATGTTAGCTAATATGTTAGGACCCAGAAGACCTGCCGAAAAAACCGCTGAGCAAGCAGCTAAGGGGGAAAAAACAGAAAGGTCCGAGGAGAAACCGAGACAGACTAATGAAGGGCAGAGGAAAGAGACAGGGCCTACCCCCAGGGGGATGTTAAAATGGGATCCCCGGTTTGGTTCTCCATCATCTTCATTTTAGGGAGGTGTGTTTAATTGTTCGGAAACCTAGGTGGTATGCTTTCCCAGGTACAGAATATGCAAGAAAGTTTAAAACAAATACAAGTTGAGGCTATTGCTGGAGAGGGCAATATTACTGTTACTATGAATGGAAATCAACAATTAATTAATGTTAAAATTTCCCCTGATATCCTCACAGGAGATGTGGCCCAGTTAGAAGATTTGGTAGTAGAAGGGATTAAGTTGGCGCAACAAGAGAGTAGAAATAAGGTACAAGAAGAAGTGGCCAAATTAACCGGCATTAATGTAGGAAACTTTATTAATATGTTTAAAGGGTAACGGAGGTGAGTCTGTGTTTGGTAATATGACCAAAATTGTTGGCCAACTTCAAAATTTACAACAGCTTCTTAAAGATATGACAGTGGAAGGAACAGCTGGGGATGGTTTAGTTAAGGTTATTATGAATGGGCAACAAAGTATTCTTGCTGTAAGGTTTGATCCCGATCGCATATTCTCCCTAGAATCTGAAGCTCTGGGACAGATGATTACAGAAGCCTATAACCAAGCGCAAATTGAGAGTAAGGAGAAGGCCAAGGAAGAAGTAACAAAGTCAACAGGTTTAAATTTGTCAAGTTTGCCCGGAATATTTTAGCCGTCAGCCATTAGACTTCAGCCTTCAGCTTTAAAACCTAGAAAAGACCCATGGCCAACTGTATTTTTATCAGTGGTTTGTGACTGAGGGTCATGGGCGAGTAATAAAATACTATTTTATCAAAAAAGGGGGCCCTAGGGCTACCCTTTTTTACTTTGCAATGCAAAATTTGTCTCTAAACTCTGTAACACAAAGTCTCTCTTTCTCATAATTTAATGTAAGGACGGTCCCGGGATATCGTTCAAAGATTTTAACATAAGGAGGAATATTGGATGTCCAACGTATTAGAAGGCATTAAGGAAAAGGTAAGTGGAGGTTATGGTGGAAATTTAGGTCTTTGCTGCTGCCTGCTCCTAGCTCTATTCATTATTGGCATAGCACTCGTATTCTGCGGCATTTTACCTTACCACCTGCTCGGTCTGTATCTATTCCTAGCTCTGGCTATCTTCTGCTGCTGCTTTTGCTGGTGCTAAACTACCAAAACAAAAGTTTTGTATCCTTTATGAGGGAAGGGGCTACATCCTCGTGTAGCCCTTTTCCACCCGACACAAAGGTACAGTAAGGAGAGTAAAAAAAGGAGTTGATCAAGGTGGGAGAAAGATCCAGCAACCGGCTCGCTAGCAACCTAGAGCAGCTGGTCTCTAGAATGGAAAATATTCATTTCCAGAAGAGCAGTGAACTGGACCAGGTTTCCGGTGTGCTGGGAAACATGGATAAACTGGTCAGTATTCTCTCTAGGGTGGAACTACAACGACAAGCTGAACAACAGTTGAATGATCAGCTAGCTAAGTTAAGCCAAGTTTTGGAACGTTTATCAGATCAACCAGCGGTTTCCAAAAAAGAAGAAGTTCCCGTAGAGGATACAGTAAGAAAGATTATCAAAGGTGTTAAGGTTACAGGCAAGGTTATGGATATTGTTGCTGGTAGTCTTGGGGTGATGTTTGACACCATTGTAACCACTGTAAAGACACCTGAGCGTCAAGGTGGTACTAGGTCTTCCAAAGAGCAGGTGGATTTAGTCAGTGTTTTAGCACCATTGGGGGGTCTGCTGCAAGGTTTGCTAGGCACCGAACAGGTAGAGAGTAATCCATCCAATATACAAAATAAACCCGAAGAAAAGAAGGACGAATAAGGGGTGTAGGTGGTAAGAGGGGATGAGGTTATGGGTGGTAAAAAAACCGAGTAAGAATAATCTTGTTCAGAGATCGTCTCCACCGGGGAAAATTGACCCCACCCCATATGGGTTTGATAAATTGGATGGGTGCACAGGATGTGCGCACTCTGCCAAATGTTAACGGGTTGATATGTACTTTACCGTCGGATATTACTGACCAGGAAATTCTTTCCACCGGTGGAGTTGTGGCGGTTGAAGAAAATTTTAAAGTAAGTTTGGTACCTTGGGCACCCATTAATTTTAAGACTTATTCGGAGCAAGTAATTCCCTGGGGCGTTCATTATATTGGGTCTGATGTATGTTGGCAGGAGACCAGGGGGCAGGGGGTTAAGATTGCGGTTATTGACAGTGGAATTGATATAAACCACCCTAACTTGAGAAAAAATTTTCGGGGAGGTATCAATCTTATTTCTCCAGGTTCACCTGTCTATGATGATAATGGTCACGGTACCCATGTTGCGGGGACTATAGCTGCAGCAAACATTGGCAAAGGAATTTTAGGTGTGGCTCCGGAGGCTGAAATATATGCCGTGAAAGTATTGGACCAGTGGGGTGACGGCACAATACTGAATGTTATTAATGCCCTACACTGGTGTCTCGAAAACCACATTAAAATTGCCAATCTGAGTTTTGGTACTGATAAGTACAGTCGAGCATTGGAGGAAGCAGTTAGGGAAGCCCGCCGACGAGGTCTATTAATTGTGGCTGCGGCGGGGAATGATGGAGGCCCCGGTACTGTTGATTACCCAGCGGTGTTTAAGGAAACAATAAGTGTTGCTGCAATGGATGCAAAGGGGAAAATAGCTGACTTCAGTAGCAGTGGACCGGAGGTGGATTTATTGGCCCCAGGTAGCAATATTTTATCAACTTATCGTTGGGGCACATATGTGAGATTAAGTGGTAGTTCCATGGCAACAGCACATATAACCGGGGCTGCTGCGTTGTTAAAAGCAAAATACCCTGAGGAAGATAATCAAATGGTGATACGAAGGTTGTTGACTGGGGCTAAAGGACTTCAAGGAAAGGGTAGTAAATCTACTGGTGCTGGTATTGTGAGGGTTGATCTTTCATTAAAATCTTACCCGGGGGCATAAAAATTGCAAAGAATATATTATCGCCCCCGGCCAGGTTAAATACTGCGGGGGTTGATTATTTGTATAATGACCTGATTTTTGGCAGAAAATAAAGAATAAGTCAGGAGGTGACAGCATTGACTGAGGCAAATATACAGGACCATCAGAATATAAGTAAAACCTTTAAAATTGGTGGCTTACAGGGAGGCCAGCACGATAAACAAGAGATAGAGACTTACCTATCTCAAATTGACGGGGTCGATAAGGTTATTGTGAATCTTGAGGAAAGTTCTGTAACCGTCGATTTTGATCCTGGAGCCATTCACACGGATTATTTGCGTGGTACCCTAAGATCACTAGGGCATGATATCTTAGTATAGAAGTAAAACATTAGCTGTTGGCCGTTAGCTAGCAGCCTTCAGCCATCAGTTTTAAAATAGCTTGGGAAAGGCCTTGTGCCATGGGCCTTGGGTTTTTTGTGCATGTTTTGCTAAGGGGTCTTAATGGCCCACGGCACAAGGCCCACGGCCCATGGCCTGTTTGTATTTTTATTCAGTGTTTGTGATTTTAAGTAACGTACGGTTAATTAAGTAAAAAGTAAAGGCTAGCCACTTAATGATGGAGGTATAAATGGACGGAAAGCTTTTAGCACTTATTATTGCTGCGACATCAGGACTTACCATGGCCTTGCAAGGGACATTGAACTCAGCCTTAGGGAAGGTAGTGGGGTTATGGGAAACGACCTTTATAGTTCATGCCGTTGGAACGCTGTTTGTCGGTATATTGGTTTTTGTCTGTCGTTTGGGAGCCTGCGATTTAGACAAATGGGTAAGTGCACCCTGGTATACATATTTGGGTGGTTTATTAAGTGTCATCATTATTTATATGGTTGCAAGGAGCATGCCCCTTGTCGGAGTAGCTTCTGCAACCACAGCTATTATTGTTGGGCAAGTGCTTACTGCCGCGGCCATTGATCACCTTGGACTTTTTGGTTTTCAGAGAATACCCTTTAATTGGTATCATGTGGGCGGCACACTTTTGATGGCTAGTGGAGCCTTCTTGTTGTTAAAAAAATAATCACCCTTACAAGCGTAAGGGTGATTATTTTTTATGCACTTACCCTTTTACCGGAACGTTCGGCTTGAAGCTCACGTTTTCTTATGGCCATGAAATCTTTTGTTTCAGCAGCAATTATACCAGAAAGACCGAGCAAGCCAATGAGGTTAGGAATAGCCATAGCACCATTTAATGTATCGGCAATATTCCAAACCAGTTCTAATTCCAAGGTGCAGCCAATAAACGCTGCAATAACAAAGGCGTAACGATAGTATTTAACGGCACTGCGACTAAAGATATATTGGAAACATTTTTCGCCGTAATAGGACCATCCTAAAACTGTGGAGTAGGCAAAGAAAATAAGACCGATACTGACGATATATTTACCCATACCGGGGAGGAAAGAGTCAAAGGCAGCAATGGTAAGTTCAGCACCTGATACTTCGCCGGTATAAAGACCGGACATTGTTAATACGATACCGGTAATTGAGCAGACGATAATTGTATCCAGAAAAGTACCAGTCATAGATACCAGTGCCTGGCGCCCAGGGTGGTCAGTTTTTGCAGCAGCAGCAGCAATGGGAGCAGAACCTAAACCAGCTTCATTAGAGAATACTCCACGGGCTACACCATAACGGATTACAGTACCTAGTGCACCGCCGGCCACTGCTTGACCAGTAAAGGCGTCTGTTAATATTAAAGAAATTGCTGGAACCAGTTTATCCAAGTTCATGGCAATAATTGCTAGACCGCCCAATACATAGAAAATAGCCATGAAAGGAACTACAAAACCAGTTACCCGGCCAATACTTCGAATACCGCCAAGGACAACGGCGCCAGTAAGAATTGCTAAAATAATACCAGTAACAATGGGGCTGACGCCAAAGGTACCATTCATAGCAAGGGCCACTGAGTTGGTTTGTGTCATGTTACCTATGCCAAAGGCGGCGAGGGAACCAAAGAGAGCAAAGATCCAACCCAACCATTTCAATTTCAAGCCCCGCTCAATATAATACATAGGGCCACCGGCCATTTCTCCCTTTTCATCCACAGTGCGGTATTTAACTGCTAATATTGCTTCGGAATACTTGGTAGCCATACCAAAGAACGCTGTTACCCACATCCAAAAAACCGCCCCTGGTCCACCAGTAAAGACGGCGGTTGCTACCCCGGCAATATTACCTGTACCAATGGTGGCAGCTAGAGCTGTCATCAGGGCGTGGAAGTGAGAGATATCACCTTCCGACGTTTTATCCTGCTTGTTTGGGGAAAAAGCTAGTTTTAAGGCGTAGGGCAGGGTTCTTACTTGAAGAAAACCCAACCGTAGGGTCAAATATATGCCTGTACCAACCAGTAGAGCCAGCATATAAGGACCCCAGACAAAACTGTTGATGTCACTAATTAGAGTTGCAAAATCCATAAATAAGTCCACCTACCTTAATTAAAGAATGTATTTATACGGTGGATATATATTCTTCCGGAGTGACCAAAAATCCTGCAAAATTCGATAAATTTAAAATTTTATTATTAACCATTGATGTACAGTTAATTGACATATATTGGTTAACCATGTTGACAAAATTTAATGCCTTTGATAGCCATAATGTGGACAAATTTTTCTAACGAACGTGCAAAAAAATATAAAGACTTAATGAAAGGTAAATGACCAAATCATTAAGTCTTTATAAAAAACAACTTACTATGGAAGAAAAATTATTTGTCCTACCTCTAGCATATTAGGGTTAGGGATAGTATTAATGGCAAGGAGTTTTTCCGTTGTTATATGGTATTTATGAGCAATTTTCCATAGGGTATCGCCAGCTTGAACTGTATAGGCCGAATGATCTAGGGGGGGACCGCTGCCTGGAGCTGAAGGGGATACCAATACTTTTTGGTTATAACCTTGAACTGCTTTAATTTCAACCATAGTACCTATAGGAACCTGAGGGAAAAGATCTTCTACATTCTTATTATGCATACGGATGCAACCTAAGGAAACATATTTACCAATGGAAGAAGGATTACTGGTTCCATGGATTCCATAATTACCTCCGGGAATATTTAAGCCCAACCAACGAGTGCCCAATATGCCACCAGGATTTGTGACCTTGTTAATAACCTTATATTCGCCAGCGGGAGTAGGGGTAGTTACCTTGCCCACACCAACAGGGTAAGATTTAGACAACTTATCACCGATATAAACATTCAACTGTCTTAGTTTAGGATCAATCTGTAATGTAATGCCGGCCCGATAAAACATGGTGGTATTCATCTAACCACCTCCTTTCATGTCCCAATTACTTTATATTATGAATAATTTAGGATTTGGGCCCGTTGGGTTGCGGTATTTTTTAATTATTTAGTGCAAATAATAGTAAAAATAACCTTCGCAGCTAATATGCGGATCTCCTCAGCCAAAAGGAAGGGGGAAAAGAAGGTTTTCCCACCTCATTTAGGGAATAGCAATATATAATTGCTTTAGGGGGAGATAGGCGCATGGGAATCAGGCTAAAGGCACATGGTAAAATAAATTTAACATTGGATGTTCTAGCCCGGCGTCCCGATGGTTACCACGAAGTAGAAATGATTATGCAGAGTATTGATTTGCATGATGTTTTGGAAATTGATTCACAAACTACAGGGGTTAGTTTATCTGTTTCGGGAATCCCAGTAACCACTGGGGAGGATAACTTAGTGTTAAAGGCAGCACACCTGTTGAAACAAATTGCTCATCCTGAAGCTGGTGCAAACATCTGTTTGTATAAGAACATACCAGTGGCTGCCGGTTTAGCCGGAGGATCTACCAATGCAGCAGCTGCACTGAAGGGTCTCAATAAACTCTGGAACTTAGGGCTAGGTCAAGAACAACTAATGATATTAGCCGCTAAACTAGGTGCCGATGTTCCCTTCTGCCTAGAGGGAGGTACTGTTATTGCCCGGGGAATAGGTGAAAAGCTTACCCCATTGGATTCGGCACCGCCCTTTGGCGTGGTCTTGGTAAAACCATCCTTTGGTGTAAGTACAGCTCAAGTATATCAAGGTCTTCGAATGGGACACCTAGGAAAGAGACCGGAAACTCAAATTATGATAGAAGCGCTGAAGGAGCATAATCTTTGCAATGTAGCTAAAGAATTAGCAAATGTCTTGGAAAGCGTAACGTTAAAATTATATCCGGAACTAATTTCGATAAAAAAGCATTTGATCGATTATGGTTGCCAAGGGGCTCTAATGTCTGGCAGTGGTCCTACAGTATTTGGTTTAACAGAAAATCTAGCAAGGGCTAATAAAATTGCAGATCAAATGCATCTTCCGAACTGCACAATATTGGCTACTTGTATGATTTGATTTTGCGTATTAGACGTGTAAATTATGTAGAGATTAAGTAATTAAAATAGGGGGCAGGAGATATTATGAGTGATAGCAGATTAGCTCCAATAAAGCTTGATGCATATAAACCTTTGAGGGAAATTGTTTTTGAAACCCTGCGAGAGGCGATCCTCTCTGGTAAGTTAGAACCAGGTGAGAGGTTAATGGAGATTCAACTGGCTGAGGAAATGGGTGTTAGTCGGACGCCTGTGCGGGAAGCTATTCGTAAGCTAGAGTTGGAAGGCTTTGTGGTTATGATACCGCGTAAAGGTGCCTATGTTGCCGGTATTTCTCTCAAAGACGTAACAGATGTTTTTGAAGTTCGCGCATCATTGGAGGCCTTGGCAGCCGGGTTAGCTGCAGAGAGGGCAACCAATGAAGAAATTGAGGAATTGGAAAGGTCGTTATTGGCTTATTCTGAACAGACAAATAAACAAGATATCAACAAAATTGTGGAAACTGATACCGATTTTCATGAATTATTATATAAGGCCAGCCGAAATGAAAGATTACAAATTATTATTACTCACCTAAGGGAAATCATTCAGAGGGTACGGACTGTGTCTTTATCCCAACCAGGTAGAAGTAAAGATGCCATTGAAGAGCACCGTCAAATTGTGGATGCCATTGCCGATCGTAATGTAGAGTTGGCACAGAACTTAGCAAGAGAACATATTTACAGTGCAGAAAACATCATGCTAAATTCCCTCAAGGGGGCACAAAAGAGAAATGATTGATGCGCTGGTTTTGGCCGGCAGTATGAATAATGTACATTTAAAAAATAACAGCTCAGAAGCCTACGAAGCACTCATTAGGTTAGGGCCACTTCCAATGCTTTGGTACGTCATTTGTGCCCTAAGAAACTGTAATGAAGTGCAGCGGATTGTTGTTGTTGGTCCCCCTGAAGTAAAAAAAGAATTACCACCGGATGTTCTTTGGGTAGAGTCTGGTCTTACTATGATAGAAAACATACAACGGGGTAATGCTCTGATGAAGAGCCACTATTTAGTGGCATCTTCGGACATTCCCTTATTGACGTCAGAGTCTATATCGGGGTTTCTGGAGCTTTGTAAGGAATTAACAGATGATCTTTATTATCCTCTAATTCCTAGGGAAACTGTGGAGAAAGCTTTTCCCGGAGCCCAAAGGACTTATGTTTCTTTTAGAGAAGGGGTTTTTACGGGGGGGAATCTTTTTTTGGTTAATCCTCGAGTTGTAGAGCGGTGTCTTACCATAGGACAGGAATTAGTGGATTTACGGAAGAAAGTGTTTGCTCTGGCTTGGCGGGTAGGTATACCCCTCCTATTAAAGCTATTATTCAGAGTTCTGACATTACAGGAGGCTCAGGAAAGGGTATCTAAGATGCTTAATATTCGAGGTAGAGCTATAATTTGCCCCTATCCCGAGGTTGGAATGGATATTGATAAACCAGCTGATCTGGAACTAATATGTCGGGCATTGGGATATGAAAGATGTAAAGTAGCTAAGTATGAACTATATGGGGTTGAATAATAATAAGATAAATAAAAAGTATTAGCACTATGAGGAGCAGCGATCATGGATAATAACCTGATAACTTTGCAAAACATTTTAGAAGCAAAAGAGCGGCTAAAGGGAGTCAGTCGGTTAACACCTCTCGAGCCCTCTGAGGTCCTTAGTAAGATGACAGGAGCAAATGTATTTATAAAACTGGAGAACCTCCAAAAAACTGGTTCGTTTAAGTTGAGGGGTGCCTATAATAAAATAGCTGTCTTAGCTCAGGAGTCCTGTAAAGGAGTGGTGGCAGCTTCCGCAGGCAATCATGCCCAGGGAGTAGCCTTTGCATCCAGTCAAGCAGGCATTCCTGCCACCATTGTAATGCCTAAGGGTGCTCCCATCACTAAAGTAGAGCGTACCAAAGCCTATGGGGCCAATGTAGTTCTTGCAGGACAAGGTTACGACGATGCCTTCCGTAAAGCCCAGGAAATTCAACAGGAAAATGATGCTGTTTTTGTACATGCCTTTGATGACCCGTTGGTGATTGCTGGCCAGGGTACCATAGGTCTGGAAGTATTAGAAGAGATACCAGATTTAGATGCCATTGTTGTACCCATTGGCGGGGGTGGTTTAATCGCAGGAGTGGCCTGTGCGGTTAAAGAACAAAGGCCCGAGATTCAAATCATCGGCGTAGAGGCTGCTGGTGCTCCCTGTATGCTGGAGGCCT
The DNA here is from genome assembly GCF_054657375.1 of Desulfotomaculum defluvii. Lineage (NCBI taxonomy): Bacteria > Bacillati > Bacillota > Clostridia > Eubacteriales > Desulfotomaculaceae > Desulfotomaculum > Desulfotomaculum defluvii. The sequence goes on from NZ_BAAHYV010000004.1 coordinate 121,512, forward strand.
ACAAAAGCGGGGAAGTTCATGAATTAAAATCTGCTAATACCATTGCCGATGGCATTGCAGTACGTCGTCCCGGAGATCTTACCTTTCAAATGGTTCGCAAATATGTGGACCAAATCGTCACTGTGGATGATGAAGAAATTGCCTGGGCCATTTTGATGTTGTTAGAAAGTTCAAAACTGATGGTGGAGGGTGCAGGTGCAGTGGGTATAGCTGCATTACTCCATAGAAAGTGTGACCTCAATGGTAAAAAGGTTGCTGTAATAATCAGCGGTGGGAATATAGATGTAAATGTTATTTCGATAATTATAGAAAGAGGTCTTGTAAAGGCTGGACGTTATCTAAGATTTAAGACAATCTTAACCGATAAACCTGGTTCTTTACAAAGACTCCTATCTGCCCTTGCAGATTCAGAAGCAAACGTAATATCCATTGTTCACGATCGGATAAAGCCCAATGTACCGTTAAAACAAGCAGAGGTTGAAATTTCTTTAGAGACCAGGAATGCCGAGCACATATCGCAAATTGTCGAATCTTTGGGTAAAATGGGGTATGAGTTAGATATTTTAAGATAATACAAAAAAATGATCTAAAATTATTAAATAAAGTTATCAATTAAGAAGGATTTTCACTTTCGCTGCAGAATTTAGTAGCCCAACAGCAGTTGATGCAGCGGAAGGTGGTGAAGAATTTTGCATGTGACTGACGTGCGGGTACGTAAAGTACTCATGGAAGGCAAAATGAAGGCCATTGTTTCAGTAACACTGGACGATGCATTTGTTATCCACGATGTAAAAGTGGTTGAAGGACAAAATGGTTTGTTTGTGGCTATGCCCAGCAGAAAAACTCCGGACGGTGAATTTAGGGATATTGCTCATCCGATAAATTCATCCGCAAGGGAAATAATTCAGAACGCCGTATTGCAAGCATATCAAGAGGCGATATAGGTAAATGATTATACAGGGGAGCTTTTGCTCCCTTTTTATTTTCGCAATCTTCTTTTTATTGTGTCATTGCCTCTAATAAAAGGAGATTGTATTTTTTTGTTGAAAGATAACGGTTGGTAGAAAAAAACATGCCGTAATAGGATATCCTATAGAAAGAAGAAAAAAGGGGGGCGCGGAATGGAACTTGCTGCGGTAATTTTGGCTGCCGGCAAAGGCACTAGAATGAAATCAAACTTGCCTAAGGTTTTACATCAACTATGTGGCAGGCCTATGCTGGGCCATGTGTTAAATTCCGTAGCTGAAGCCGGAGTAACCAAAAAGGTAGTTGTGGTAGGGTTTGGCTCTGATCAGGTTACTGACTTTGTTGGCGATAAGGCTAAGGTGGTCATACAAAGGGAGCAATTGGGGACGGCCCATGCTTTAATCCAAGCTGAGGAAGAATTGCATGATTACCCTGGTAACTTACTAGTGGTTTGTGGGGATACCCCGCTATTAAGGGGGGAAACCTTAGCCAAACTGACCGAGATGCACAGTCAATCCGGGGCAGCAGCGACCTTATTAACAGCTCAACTGGAAAATCCCACCGGTTACGGTCGGGTTCTACGCACCGAAGTAGGGGATGTATCTCATATTGTAGAACAGAAGGATGCATCGCCAGAGGAATTAAAAGTAAAAGAAATTAATACCGGCGTGTACTGTTTTAAGGTACCTGGGTTATTTGCGGCTTTGAAGGAAATATCTCCAGCTAACGCCCAAGGCGAATATTACCTTACGGATATAGTACAGATTCTTATAAAAAAGGGACTTACCGTTAAAGCAGTAACATTAGAAGATGCCCAAGAGGTTCAGGGCATTAATGATCGTATTCAATTAGCTCAAGCTGAAACTGTTCTGCGCCGCAGGATTCTTGAAGATCTAATGGCTCAAGGAGTAACCATTATGGATCCAAATAATACTTATGTGGACCGTAGTGTTAAGATTGGAGTAGACACAGTTATCCTTCCCTTTACGTTCCTAATAGGGGATACTAAAATTGGTAGCGATTGTGTGATTGGGCCAGGTTGCAAAATAACTGATTGTCTTATTGGGAATAACAATGAAATTCAATATTCTGTACTCTTAAACAGCCAAATTGGGAACCATACGATTATTGGGCCCTATGCCTATCTAAGGCCGGGTACCATATTAGCTGACAAAGTAAAAGTGGGGGACTTTGTAGAAATCAAAAAGTCGCAGGTTGGAAGCGGCAGTAAAATACCCCACCTAAGTTACGTGGGTGATGCAACCATAGGGGAAAATGTAAATGTGGGTGCCGGGACGATTACCTGTAACTACGACGGCAAGAGCAAGTATCAAACCATTTTAGAAGATGGAGCATTCATTGGTAGTAATACAAATTTAGTGGCACCGGTTAAAGTGGGCCGGAATGCTGTCATTGCCGCGGGTTCTACTATTACCAAAAATGTACCAGACGAAGCCCTGGGAGTGGCCAGGGGACGCCAAACCAATCTGGCTGATTGGGCAAAGAAACAAAGGAAAAAAAGCTAAATTAAATCTCGGAGGTAAATGATGTCTTCCAATAGTAAAAGATTAAAGATTTTTGCAGGAAATGCTAATCCTCAATTAGCCCAGGAGATTTGCCAGTATCTTGGCGTTACCATGGGATCTTCCGAAGTAACACACTTTAGTGATGGGGAAATTAGGGTTAAAGTAGATGAGAGTGTAAGGGGATCTGATGCCTTTATTATTCAACCTACATGTACACCAGTAAACGAGAATTTAATGGAATTACTAATCATGGCTGATGCACTCCGCCGAGCCTCTGCCCGACGCATCACAGCTGTAATTCCTTATTATGGTTACGCCCGTCAGGATCGTAAAACCCGTGCCAGAGACCCCATCACAGCTAAACTTGTTGCTAATATTGTATCAGCCAGTGGTTGTCGCCGGGTGATAACCATGGATTTACATGCGGGTCAGATTCAGGGTTTCTTTGATATTCCTGTGGATCATCTGCCTGCTGTACCTATCTTGGCGGAATACTTTCAACAAACACAGGACCCTGAAAATGTAGTTGTGGTTTCACCTGATATTGGTGGGGTTACCCGTGCTAGAGATTTGGCTGAGCGAATTGGATCACCCTTGGCTATTATTGACAAACGTCGCCCGGAACCCAATGTAGCCGAAGTTACCAATGTTATTGGCAATATTAAAGGGAAAACTGTTATTATGATTGACGATATTATCGATACTGCTGGAACCATCACAAAGGGAGCGGCTGCGCTAATGGATCGTGGTGCCAAAGAAATCTATGTTTGCTGTACCCATGCAGTACTTTCTGGTCCGGCCATACAGCGGTTAGAAGAGTCTGTTATTAAAGAAGTGATTATCACAAATACCATACCATTACCTCCGGAAAAAATGATTAATAAAATTAAAGTGTTATCTGTGGCTCCATTACTTGGTGAGGCAATTATACGCATCCACGAAGACCTTTCGGTTAGCAAGCTATTCTCTTAATAAGAGATAGATTTGCCATCAGCTTTTAGCTGTAAGTTATCGCTAATGGTTGGTAGGTGGCCTTGGGCCATGAGCCATGGGCCTTGGGCTTTTTTGCCTGTTCTGTTTAGGGGTCTCTTGCTCATGGCACACTGCATTTTCATATTTTGTGTAGGTCAAAGGGGTTTTATAAAAGAAATGCGACGTGGAGGACTGTTCCCCCTGTCGCATTTTTTATATATCTACCAGTGCCCATGCCAATTCTCATAAAAGTCAATGCCGGTTTCATCTTCTTGTTCCTCTGGTGACCCCCAACCAACGATACCAGTTTTAAGCATGTCCGGGCGGGACTCTTCCAGGTTATACATAGCACTCACCTCCTTCTGGTTGAATAATATATTTTGATGATTATCGTATGGTTATGCAGACTAACTAAGTTGTCTGGTCAAAGCAAAAGACCCATAAGTGTAACCAGCACAAAAAGCCTATGGCCTTTTCCAAAGGTGATTTAGCTGACGGCTGATGACTATTCCTTTTTACCAAAAAAAAATAGTTGACAATATAACTTGGCCTTGCTAAACTAAACAGTATCTTAAATTAAACAAACCAATTAAATATGCGCTCTTATCCCGAGAGGTGGAGGGACTGGCCCTATGAAACCCAGCAACCGTCCGGTAGAACCCGGACAGGTGCTAATTCCTGCAGAAGATTTTCTTCTGACAGATAAGAGGTGAGCTATGACCGTGATATGGGAATAAGCCTCTTCTGTTAAGAAGGGGCTTGTTTATTTTATTATGGACTGGAAGAGCGCGCAGAAGGAGGATTTTTAAATGGCTGTTGAGAGAACCTATGCAGAAATTAATGCCCGTATCAAAGCGGGAAAGGCAGTGGTATTGACTGCTGAAGAAGTGATTGGAAAAGTGAGAGAGCAGGGACTGTCTAAAACGGCTGCAGAAGTTGATGTGGTAACTACTGGTACCTTTGGCCCCATGTGTTCTTCTGGTGCGTTTTTGAATTTTGGACATTCTTCTCCTCGGATTAGAATGACTAAAGTATCTCTAAATAATGTTCCTGCCTATACTGGCATAGCTGCAGTGGATGCATTTATCGGCGCCACGGAAATTCCCGAAGAGGATCCGGCAAATGGAGATTTTCCAGGGGATTTTCGCTACGGTGGGGGTCATGTTATAGAGGATTTGGTAGCAGGAAAGCAAATAAAGCTGAAAGCTTTATCCTACGGTACTGATTGTTACCCCAGAAAAGAAATAGAAACAACCCTTACCTTGAATGAGATAAATGAGGCTATTTTATTTAACCCTCGCAATGGTTATCAAAACTATAACTGTGCCGTTAACCTAAGTGATAAAACTATCTATACCTATATGGGAACACTTAAACCCCGCTTAGGAAATGCCAACTATTCTACCTCTGGACAATTAAGTCCCCTGATGAAGGATCCTAATTTTGCTACCATAGGCGTAGGCACCAGAATCTTTCTGGGTGGGGGTGTAGGCTATGTGGTTTGGAATGGCACCCAGCATTTCCCCGGCTGGCTAAAGGACCAAGAGGGAAACGTGGTGGGCTCAGCAGGTGGGACACTTTCTGTTCTAGGTGACCTAAAGCAGATGAAAGCCCAGTGGCTAAGGGGAACCAGTTTCCGAGGTTATGGTGCTACTCTAACCGTAGGGTTAGGAATACCTATTCCTATACTTAACGAAGAAATACTACGTTATGCTGCATTATCAGATGAGGAACTGCATGCTCCGGTAGTTGATTACAGTGATGCTTACCCGAATCGGGTTGGTGGGAATTTAGGTTTAGTCAGCTATGCCCAATTAAAATCAGGGAAAATTACTATAAATGGTAAAGAAATCCCTACGGCACCCCTATCTAGTTACCCAAAAGCTAGGGAAATCGCTAATCAGTTAAAGAACTGGATTGAAAAAGGAGACTTTTTATTGGGTGAACCAGTACAGCTTCTACCTGGCCCTGCAGCAGGTTTAACGGGTAAGACATTAGATATTAAGTAATGGAAGGAGTGTCGGTAAATGGCACCTCATAAAATTGTTTTGCGTTTCACTTCATCAACATCTGATCAACCTATTATCTATCACTTAGTAAAGGACTATGATTTGGTGGTAAATATTGTCAAGGCACAAATTAATCCTCACCTAGAAGGGACTTTAGTTTTAGACCTTTGGGGGGAGAAATATGAGGAAGGTATAGAGTATCTAAGGAATCAGGGTATCTCTGTACATCCCCTTACTCAGGAAGTAGTCCGCAATAACGATCGTTGCACCAGTTGTGGGGCTTGCACAGGGCATTGCCCCGCGGGAGCTCTATATATAGAACGTCCTTCCATGGAAGTGCAGTTTGATGGAGACAAGTGTGTATTGTGCTTACAATGCTTAAAGGTTTGCCCGGTTCGAGCGATGGAGGTACGAATATAGAATGGATTATATCGAGCGCACCTATCGTGATTTGCATCGTCAAGGAGATTTGATACATTTCCAGGTGGGAGTTAAAGAAACAGATCTAGATATTGGTGTGCGGCGGGATCGTTTTACTCCCGAACTGGTAAGCTGGGTGGAGAAATTAATTAAAGAGCAACGGTCACTGTTGGAAGAATATATTAATAGGGACACTGTTTTTCCAACCACCCTAAATCCCCACAAAGTTTTGCCAGGTGCCCCGGATATCGCCATAGAAATGGCTGAAGCTGGTCAATTGGCTGGTGTGGGGCCCATGGCTGCGGTGGCGGGTGCTTTTTCTCAAGTAGTGGGAAAAGCTTTGAGTCGGCGTTCCCGTGATGTGATAGTGGAAAATGGAGGAGATATTTTTATTAAAACTTCCTGTGCACGAAAGGTAGGAATCTTTGCCGGAACCTCCCCCTTTAGTAATAAAATTGCACTGGAAATTCAACCGTGGCAGAGCCCATTGGGTATTTGCACGTCATCCGGTACGGTAGGTCATTCCCTAAGTTTTGGTAAGTCTGATGCAGTGATCATTCTTTCTTCCTCACCCATTTTGGCTGATGCAGTGGCCACTGCCGCTGGCAATTTTGTGCAGGTAGAAGAAGATGTACAAAGGGCGGTGGACTATGCTGCTTCCATAAAGGGGATAACTGGTGCTGTGGCCATTAAAGGAGAGAAGATGGCTGTTTGGGGCCAAATTAAGTTGGTTCCCATGGGTTAGGAGCATCTTTATTTTAATGCAAGAAAAATGCAAGACTTTTGTCATGGTAAATTCCCCCAGCGTAACTTACAATGGGTTAAGATAATAACGCAAAAGGGGGAAATGATTTTGCATTTAACTATTAATGATATTTTAGATGTAGCCATTAAATCTGAGGAAAGCAGCTATAAATTTTACAGTGAAATGGCAGGCAAGGCGAAGCTTGTAGAAACTGAGAAGATTTTAAAAAGATTAGCCCAGGATGAAAAGGACCATTTGGATTACCTTCTCTGGCTAAAATCTGGTGAACCGATCAATGAAGAAGTATATTTTGATGGCTTCGAAGAGGCCGGGGAGCTAAACCCCGACATGACACCCGAGGAAGTACTGACCATTGCCACGCAACGTGAAGATGCAGCAGCTAAAATGTATAATCAAATGGCAGATATTTTTAAGGCCCAACAGGATAAAAAATTTATCTTTGAACGTATGGCTAGGGAAGAGGAACACCACCGTGCAGCTGTGGCAAAACTAATGGAAGAGTTGTAAAAAGGTCAGTGTCGCAAAACTACTTTTCAGTAGCTAGCGACACTGCTTTTTTGCTGTTAGCTATTTGCTTTTAGCCTTAGGTTTTTAATGATACCTAATGCTTAAAAGTAAGTGACCCCATACTAATCGGTTTTTTCTTCCTTTTCTTTGCTTAACTTTTCAGAAACCAAAGGTGATTCTTCTATTACCAAAGGTTCCTCGGTAGCTTCCTTTTCGTCCTCGGGTTCCTTCTCTTCACGGGGTAAAGCACCTGGAGGTAATTCATGGACTTCAACAAAATCTTCAACTTGTTCTGCCCTACTTAAGTCATCGGTTTGACGGGGAAGTGAGCCTGGTGGCAAATCTGCAATAATAACTTCATCCTGAATAGACTCTCTGGTTTGTAATTTTTCTTCCTCTTTCCTTAGAGCTCCTAAAGGTAAATCTTGAACCGTAACCTCGTCTTCAATATAGTCATCATTACCTTTTTTCTTAACCCTATCTCTTAGGCTTTCTCCTAGATCTTTGGTTTTACTTTCTATTTCTTCCACTGTTTTACTGCTGATTTCTTTGGTTATATTGCCGATTTCCTTTGTTTTTTGCAAAGTGCTTTCCCAGATATGATTTGTACTATCCTTTAGCTGTTTAACTGTTTCTTGCAGACCGCCATCAACTTTGATCAGATTATCTAGGGCATCCACCGATGTTACAACTAGTTCTTTACCAATGGTTTTAATAAACGATACTTCCAAAAAGGACTTGCCTTTAATCAAGCTATTTAAGAAGCTGCCGCTAATTTCTAAACCAACAATTTGACCGGTGATTTCATCAATAAAGAATTCATCTACTTCACCAAGGTCGGAACCATTTTCTACAATAACCTTGCATCCAATAATGTTAACTTTTTCTTTGAAAAGCTTTAAAATGTCTGGTAAACTAGTACCTTTTTCAACAACCGCTCCCTGATCAATGGTAATGGCGTCGGCTCCAACGCTACGAACTTTACTATACGGGGCAAACTTTTGATCTTTAAACCAACCTTTTTGCTCTATGATTAGGGCGGCTATTCTTTGCTCAACCGGATCTACCACTAACCCTTTGACTGTGCCCATTTCTTGGCCTTCGGCAAGACTGATGATAGGCATACCAATAAATTTTTTGCTCTTGCGCATGTATAAGGCCCCCCCTTTAAATCAAAACTTATTATATTCATCTTTATGCCCAGATGTTGTTTGATATGACCAATAATAGGGAATAATAGATGGCATGATAAGATTTTCTTTATATTCAATGGAGGGGTTAATTTTATGACTGGTTCAGTATTAGATGCCAACATGAGGGAAACAAATACAAAATCTATAGTTAAGCAAATTAGAAACAATGGTGGTGTGCCCGGAGTAGTTTATGGAAAACAAATTGGCTCCATGAATATTTCCGTTGATGCTAAGGATTTAAAGAAGATTCTAAATTCCGTAACTGGGCGCAACACACTTATTAATATGAACGTAAATGGCGGTAAACAGACTGTTATGGTAAAGAGTTTACAGATGGATCCTGTAGACCGAAATATCAGGCATGTGGATTTTCAGCAGGTATCTCAAGATACAAAGGTTAAGACAGTGGTTCCCATCCAACTAGTAGGTACACCTAAAGGTGTGGCCCTTGGTGGAGTTATTCAGCATGACCTGCGCAGTGCAGAAATTGAATGCTTACCCAACGAAATACCAGAAGCAATTAAAGTGGATATTAGCGGTTTAGAGATTGGCGATACCTTATCTGTAAGCGATTTAAACATTCCATCGGGTGTTAAAATTTTGGATCATCAACATACGACTGTAGTAGGTGTAGCCACCATGAAGGCCCCTGAGCCTGCTGGTCAGCCAGAGGTACCACCAGAACCTGAAGCGGAAGCGAAGGCTAAAACTATAGAAAAGGAGTAGGAAGCCTAAAATCTAGCCATATTGTCAAATTATAAAGGACTGGGTTATCCCTAAAAAGGCCATGGGGTAACCTTTTCTTTTACTCATAGATTCCCTAGTCAGTAATTCTATTGCCTTCAAGCAAAAGCTAAGGTAAAATACCTTCGATAAGGGGGTAATAATTAAATGAAATTAATTGTTGGCTTGGGTAACCCGGGAGTAGAGTATGCCCAAACTAGACATAATATTGGATTTATGGTTATTAATAAATTGGCAGTTGACTTGGGTCTAACCTCGGAAAAAAATCAGCATAAGGCCTTGATCAGTCAAGTTAATATTGGAACTCAAAAAGTAATTTTGGCGAAGCCTCAAACATTCATGAATTTAAGCGGTCAGGCGGTGGTAGCCATAATGAACTGGTATAAAATAGCCACAGAGGATTTGCTTGTTATTGTAGATGATATGGATTTACCCCCAGGGACCATGCGAATCCGCAAAAATGGTAGTGCCGGTGGACAGAAGGGTTTGCAAAGTATTATCGAATTATTAGGTACCAAGGAATTTACCCGCATGCGAGTGGGTATTGGTCGCCCTGAATATGGTGCAGTGGGTCATGTACTGGGTAAGATCAGTGAAGAAGAGGCAAAAATAATTGACCCAACCATTCAGAACGCGGCGGAAGCAGCAAGAGTTTGGGTATTGGAAGGTACTCAGATGGTTATGAATAAATATAATCAGAAGAATAAGACGAAGAAGAATAAGGCAGAGTTAGAAAGTAAGGATAACTCTTTGGCAGAATAGTTTGAGTCCCCCTTAGCCATCAGCCGTCAGCTTTTTTGGGACATTTACAGTTTACATAGGCTATGCATTATGAATTATTGACAACCATTAACAAATGCTCCACAAATAGCTAACAGCTAACAGGGTCAAGAAGAAACAGAGGAGTTATTGATAATAAAATGATTGTCATAGCTGCTGCAACCTTACTGGCTGCTGTAACCTCTTGGGTTATCAACGGGTGGGTTTTGAATTTTTTGGGTAATCGAGGGATTGCCTTTTTAACACCGCTGGTAGAAGAAACTGCAAAGACATTTTGGGCAATCCTTCTAAAAACCTCCCTTGTCTATACTCACATAGGTTTTGGCCTAGTAGAAGCCCTGGTGGAATTGAAACGCCGAGGTGTGAAAGGGGTCTGGGCGGCCTGTACAGCCATCATAGCCCATAGTTTATTTGGTTTACTTACAGTGAGGGTTTATTCGGCAAGTAATTTATTGGTAGCTCTAATTGTGACTTATCTAGTACATACCATCTGGAACTGGTTCATAGTATACTATAGTAAACAAACAAGGGTAACTTGACGAGGGAATAATGACAGAGTATAATTTGCCGACATAGGATAAGTTTATTTTTTGCCTGGTGGATAAAGGGATACTCCCAATGCCATCCAGGCTGAAGCTATTTAAACTACTATATTAGCTACCAGAAAAACATCAGTGGCCTATATGGGTCCATAATGCAGGAGAAAATATGAACGGATTATTACGGCCGTTAGAGTTAACAATTGAATATCAACACTTACTTCAGGGTTTGGAAAAAGGCTTTAAACAACAAATGGTTTTTGGTTTAGCTGGGTCCCAGCGAAGTTATTTATTTGCAGGGCTCTCCTATACAAATCGGTCAATTCTTGTGATAACACCGGGCGAGACGGAAGCGGGTATTCTATTAGATGATTTAGTTTCATTGTTGCCTGGTGTTTCTGTACAGCCTTTCCCAGTTTGGCAGTTGCTACCTTATCAGGTTTTAGCTCATAGCAATGAGGTATTAGCCCAGCGATTAAGGGTTATGGAAAAGCTTTCAGAAGGAGAGCCCATGGTGGTTGTTACTTCGGTGGAAGCTCTTCTGAGAAGGTTGACACCACCGGAAGTATTTCGCTGTGCTAAATTGAAACTTACCTTGGGCCAACGGGTAGACCTGGAAAAACTGAGGTTAAACCTGGTGGAGTTGGGTTATGAGAGAGTGGAATTAGTGGAGGGGAGAGGACAATTTTCAAGCCGGGGCGGTATTATTGACATTTACCCGATGACCGAGGATTTGCCGGTACGTATTGAGTTTTTTGATGATGAAGTGGATTCAATTCGTCACTTTGAAGTGGATAACCAGCGAAGTTTGGACAAATTAAATGACATAAATATTTCGCCCTGTAGAGAATTAATAGTGAACTCAAAGGTCTGGCAAAGATGTGAAGAAAGTTATGAATTGGAATTTAAAAACCAACTAAAAAAGCTGCAACGATCTGGCTCCGTGGATGCCGTACATCAGCTTTCTTCCCAGGGATCAATGATACGGGAGCAGATACGCAGGAGAATACCCTTTGATGGGATGGAACAGTTACTGTATTATTTCTATCCAGAACCCGTGACACTACTTGATTATTTTATAGAACAGCCCCTTTTACTAGTGGATGATCCTGTCCGCTTTAAAGAAGTGGTTGATACAATTCTCAAAGAGAGAAATGAAACCTATACCGATTTATTAGGCAAAGGAAAGGTCTTACCAGGACATTTTAATAGTTATCTGGAGTGGCGACAACTTTTAGCAGCCATAGAGAGAAGGCAGAGCATTTTCTGTTCTTTTTTGCCCAGAAACCCCCATTACCTAAAACCTCAAAATGTTGTCAATTTTCCAGCTAAAGCAATGCACAGTTTTTTAGGCCATGCTGAGGTTTTAGCTGACGAAATCCGTCATTGGCGTCGCAGAAATTATGCCATTGTACTATTAGTGTCTTCGGAGGAAAGGGCAGCCAGTCTGTTACAATCGCTAAAAGATACCAAGATAGATGCCTTTCGGGTAAAACAACTTGATCAGGAAGTAAGGGAAGGTAATGTAGTCATTACTGTTGGTCAATTGGCCAATGGCTTTGAATTGATATCAGGGCGCCTAGTTGTTATCACAGATGCTGAGATATTTGGTCAACGAAAAAAAGCACGCAAACAACGTTCGCGGCCAGATGCCAAAATGGAACCTTTGGCAGAGTTAAAGGCAGGGGACTATGTGGTCCACTTAAATCACGGCATCGGGCGTTACCTGGGAGTCATTACCCTGGATATTGGAGGGTTACAGAAGGATTATCTACAACTACAATACGCAGGGGAAGATAAGCTCTATGTTCCAACGGATCAAGTGGGCTTGTTGCAGAAATACTTGGGAGCAGAAGCAGACCATCCTAAGTTATCCCGTCTAGGGGGTACAGAATGGTCTAAAGCAAAGGCTAAAGTACGAGAAGCAGTAAAGGATATGGCCGATGAGTTATTAGCTCTTTATGCTTCTCGTCAAACTGTCCAAGGCCATGCTTTCCCTAAAGATACTCCTTGGCAATCCGAGTTTGAGGCACTTTTCCCCTACGAAGAAACACCTGATCAACTACGGGCCATTGAAGAAGTAAAGCTGGATATGGAAAAGGGACGGCCAATGGATCGACTTCTCTGCGGTGATGTAGGTTATGGCAAAACAGAAGTTGCCCTAAGGGCTGCTTTTAAGGCAGTAATGGATAACAAGCAGGTTGCAGTATTGGTTCCCACAACTATTTTAGCGCAGCAGCACTTCAATACCTTTCGGGAGAGGTTTGCCAATTACCCAATTCGTATAGAAATGTTATCTCGTTTTCGGACACCTAAGGAGCAGCGGCAAGTTCTGGCGGGACTTGCCTTGGGAGAGGTTGATATTGTTGTAGGTACCCACCGCTTAGTACAGGATGATATTGTTTTTAAGGATCTGGGTTTGCTGATTGTAGATGAAGAACAGCGTTTTGGAGTAAGTCATAAGGAAAGGTTAAAGCAAATACGTAAAAATGTAGATGTTTTAACCCTGTCAGCTACACCTATTCCTCGGACACTGCATATGTCACTGGTGGGGGTTAGGGACACCAGCCTGTTGGAAACACCTCCTGAGGAGCGTTTCCCGGTCCAAACCTATGTTTTAGAAGAAGACCCCGTATTAATTAGAGAAGCGGTAAGGCGTGAGTTGAATCGGGGAGGGCAGGTATATTTTGTTCATAATAGGGTTGTGGATTTAGATCGACTTGCCGGTTGGTTGCAAAATTTGGTTCCGGAGGCGCGAATTGGTTTAGCCCATGGTCAAATGAAGGAAGATGAACTGGAACAAATTATGATTGAGTTCATGGATGGAGAATATGATGTTCTAGTTTGTACCACGATTGTTGAGACCGGTCTAGATATATCCAATGTTAATACATTAATTGTCAAAGAGGCAGATCATTTTGGCTTATCACAACTATACCAATTAAGAGGAAGGGTTGGACGAACAAATCGACTGGCCTATGCTTATTTTCTCTTTAGGAGAGATAAGGTACTTACAGAAATTAGCGAGAGAAGGTTATCTGCCATTCGGGAATTTACCGAATTTGGTTCCGGTTATAAGATTGCCATGAGGGACTTGGAAATTCGGGGAGCAGGGAATATATTAGGAGCACAACAACATGGTCATATTGCCGAGGTGGGCTTTGATTTGTACTGTCGCTTATTGGAAGAAGCAGTACAAGAGGCCCGGGGGCAAAAGGTTGAGCAGATTATAGATACATCGGTGGAACTCCCGGTGGAGGCCTATATCCCAGATACCTATGTGCCCAACGGGAACCAAAAGGTAGAACTCTATCGCCGTTTAGCTGCGATGTGGGGACTGAATGAAGTTTCTGATTTAGAGGAGGAACTGGTGGATCGCTATGGTGATTTGCCCGAGAGTGTACGTTGCCTAATACAGGTAACCAAGTTAAAAATTATCGGCCGGCAACTAAAGATCAAAACCATCAGTCGGTCCCAGGGTACTTTCCGGTTACTCTTTGTACCGGATGCTCCTTTAGATGGGGAAAAGTTAGTATCAGTCAGTGAGAAATATAAGAACAATGTTAAATTTCACACTTCTACCGAGGGATTTGAGATAAAGCTAATAACAAGAGACAAAGGTGATCTAACACTAAGGAAGTTAGAGCAATTGGAGAGTTTTATGGGCCGGCTGAAATAACTTGCCGGCCATTCTTAATCCGTTGTATAATGGCCATATCATGTAAAAGGAGGAACTATTTTAGTGAAAAACAAATATTTTCGGATCTATATTCCGGTACTTCTTAGCCTGATACTTTTATTTACAGGCTGTGCCAATAATAAGGCCAATATCGTAGCCACAGTAAATGGTAAAGATATTACCCGGCAAGAATTGGACAAGCAGGCCAATTTAGTATTTGAGGGCTACAAGCAACAAGGCTTTGATGTAACTACTGAAGAAAATAAAGAGATGCGGACTCAGTTAGAGCAAAACATTTTAGAAGATATGATTACCAAAGAATTGGTCTTGCAGGAGGCAGAAAAGCAAAAATTAGCCCCAACCAAAGAAGAAATTGATAAGAAATTAGCTGAAATTAAAAAAGGTTTTCCCAATGAAGAGGAATATAAAAAGGCTTTAGAACAAACCAAAGTTACCGAAGCATACTTAAGGGAACAATTAGTATTGGAAGAGTCCTCACGTAAACTCTATGAGAAGGTAACTGCCGATGTAAAGAAACCCACCGAAGAAGAAATTACCGCATTTTATAATGAGAATAAGAACAGGGAGCCTATTGGTACTCCTGAACGTCTTGAGGTAAAGCATATGTTATTTGCCATTAACAGTGATCAACAAGGCATCCCCAAACGAAGCGAAGCAGAAGCCCTTCAAGCAGCCAAATTAGCCTTAGCAGAGGTTACCCAAAAGGGCAGGGATTTTGCTGCTGTGGCTCGGGAAAAGTCAGATGATTTGGGAACTCGTGAAAATGGCGGAAGTTATACAATTGATAAAGGTACAAATACCACTGACCCCAACTTTGAAAAAGCTGCAACATCCTTGCAGCCCGGTGAGATTACTAAGGAACCAGTAAAGAGTACCTATGGATATCATATTATTAAACTTGAAAAAGTTACTCCAGCTTCGACAAAGACTCTGGATGAAGTAAAAGAAAGCATAGCAGCCCAGTTGGAGGGCGAGACTAAACAAGCCAAATTTAACCAATTTATCGAAGACCTAAGAAAAAATGCCAAGATAGATAACAAATTAGCCCCAAAAACAGGGGATTCGGCAAAAAAATAGATAATAAACTAAAACCCGAAAATAAACTTCTAACAATGGAAAATTATGAATAACACCTTCCCTCCCGTTATATACTATCAATGAAAGTTAATCCGCGTAGATTATGCAGAAAAAGGAGGGAAGTAATCTTATATGAAAGCAACGGGTATTGTTCGTCGTATTGACGATTTAGGTCGAGTTGTTATACCAAAAGAGATTAGAAGGACATTGAGGATTCGTGAAGGTGATCCCCTCGAAATTTTTGTGGATCGTGAGGGTGAAGTAATTCTTAAAAAGTACTCACCGATCGGAGAATTAGGAGATTTTGCAAAAGAATACGCAGATTCGTTATATGAAGCCCTGGGTCACATTGCTTGTATTGCAGATCGGGATACCATTATTGCTGTGGCTGGGGCTCCTAAAAAAGAATTTATCAATAAACCCATTGGCCCCAATGTAGAAAAAGTAATGGAAGATCGCAAAGCCGTTGTAATTAACTCACCGGGTAATGATCCTCATTGCAAAGAATGCGGCATTACAGAGGATGGCGAGTGTAAATACTCTTCTGAAGTAATTGCACCGATTATTTCCGAAGGTGACCCAATTGGAGCAGTTATCCTAGCTTCGAAGGACCCAGATATTAAAATGGGAGAAATGGAACTTAAGTTAGCCGAGACTGCTGCTGGTTTTCTTGCAAAACAAATGGAACAATAAAACAGAAACAAACGGGCCGAAAAGGCCCTTTTTTTTCTTTTATACTTACAAAAAGTGTAAAATACGAAGGTGGTTATCCTGTTTCATTTAATAAGGTATAGAAAGTGGGGTAAGAATATGGACAAGTTTATTACTATTGTTGGGCTTGGACCCGGTGATCCTGGAATGCTACCGCTTAGGGTATGGGAAATCCTAAATGGTGAAGCTACAGTTTATTTGCGTACGAAAATTCACCCAACTGTTGATTGGTTAAAACAAAAGGGGATAAAATTCTTTTCCTTAGATCACCATTACGAAAACTCTGAAACATTTGAAGAAGTATACACAAATATTGCTCAGGAGGTCGTGGAGGCAGCTCAAAATCATTCGGTAATTTATGGTGTACCAGGGCATCCTATGGTTGCCGAAGACACTGTAGGTAGAGTGGTGGAGTTAGCGTCGGCCAAAGGAATTGGCTGTCGAATAATACCGGCAATGAGTTTTTTGGATGCCTTATCGTCAGCCATTAGCTTTGACCCGTCAAAGGGACTACATATTATTGACGCCCTGCGCTTGGATGAACAGAAACCGGATCCTACTGTAGGTACAGTTGTGACACAAATATACGACAGAATTGTTGCTGGGGAAACTAAACTAAGCCTAATGGATTACTATCCGGATGAGTATATTATTACCGTTGTACGTGCTGCGGGAATACCTAACGAAGAAAGGATTCAACGGGTTCCCCTGTATGAATTGGATCGTTTGGATTGGATTGATCATTTAACCAGTCTATACATTGAACCCCTACCTAAACAAGCAAATGTAAATACCCGCCCTTGTGAACAGGGTGAACGATACCCTACTCCTTGTTTATTTCCCTTGGATCCACTGGTTGATGTTATGGTCGCCCTAAGGGGGGAACAAGGTTGTCCCTGGGATAGAGAGCAAAACCATGAAAGCCTTAAACCTTACCTAATAGAAGAAGTATATGAGGTTTTGGAAGCCCTTGAACAAGGACAAATGTATAAAATTTGTGAAGAATTGGGAGACTTATTATTACAAATTATTTTTCATGCACAACTCGCTAATGAAAAGGATCACTTTGATATCAATGACGTAATTCAATCTATTACTGAAAAAATGATACGAAGGCATCCACATGTTTTTGGATCTGTCAGTGTTAAGGATAGCCAAGAGGTATTGGTTAATTGGGACAAAATTAAGTCCCAGGAACAAGGCAAAGAAGTCCAAGTGCAGCCTTATTTATCAGGTGTTCCACGAGCCCTACCGGCACTATTACGAGCCGGCAAGGTACAAGCCAAGGCAGCCCGTATAGGCTTTGATTGGCCAGATTATCATGGAGCATTGGAAAAGGTAAAGGAGGAACTACAGGAAGTTCTTCAGGCCAAAGAGAACAGCGATACACAGGCAGTGGCCGAAGAATTGGGAGACTTACTCTTTGCTGTAGTTAATCTAGCAAGATTGCTGAAGGTAGATTCCGAAAACGCGCTCTCTTTAGCCACCAATAAGTTTATCAAAAGGTTTCATTATATAGAGCAACAAGCATTACTTTCTGGAAGAAAATTACCAGAATTAACTCTTGAGCAAATGGATCAATGGTGGGAAGAAGCTAAAACATATAAAAACCTAGAAAAAGAAGAGGAAATATTTACTTCTAGGGAGGAAAAGCTAATAAAATAGCGAAATAGCAAAAATAGTTTATTCTGAGTTCAAGGAGGGTCCTTATTTGAACAAGGCCGAACTAATTACTGCAGTTGCAGAGAAAACCGAATTAAGCAAAAAAGATTCTGAGAAAGCTGTTTCCGCTGTCCTTGGTTGCATTGAAGAGTCTTTGGCCAAAGGCGACAAGATTCAACTGGTGGGTTTTGGCACCTTTGAATCTAAGCCCCGTAAAGCCCGTGAAGGTCGCAATCCTCAAACAGGCGAAACAATTCAAATTCCTGCCACCAGAGTACCTGTGTTTAAAGCTGGCAAGGCATTAAAGGACGCTGTAGCCAATCTCCCTGTAGAATAATTCTGGGGGTTGAAAATTGAGATTAGACAAATTCCTTAAGGTTTCCAGGGTCATTAAACGACGTACTCTGGCTAAGGAAGTATGTGACAGTGGCCATATTCAGGTTAATGGTCGAGTGGCAAAGGCAAGCCTTGAGGTTAAACCAGGAGATAGGGTGGAAATTAATTTTGGTTCAAGAAAAACTTGCTTTGAGATTATAGAAGTTAAAGAAACTGTTCCTGCAAAGGAAGCAGCCAGTCTTTATAAAATTATTGAGCAAGCATAAAAGATAAAGACACTTCGTCCATTGAAGTGTCTTTATCTTTTTATTATCTAGTGAGAGATGCCCGCTGCTTCTCAAGCCAGTTTTATCTAAATAGCATATTTTTGTTTTGGAGTGAGACAATATAGCAAATAGAAAAATGGAGGGAGTCCACTTGAGAAAACAAATTTTGCTATTAATTTCTTTATTTATCGTAATAGGTATGTTTTCCTTGGGTTGCCAGCAAGCTGCCAAGAAGCCACAGGAAGAAGCACCGGAACGTTTTAAGGAAGAGCCAACTATTAGCCTTTATAATAATGAGACAGGACAGAAGCAACAAATCAAGCTTGAAGAATATGTTACAGGGGTTGTGGCAGCAGAAATGGAGCCCGCATGGACTACTGGGGCTTTGGCTGCTCAGGCCATTTTAGCCCGTACATTTACTATGGAAAATATTGAATCTGGCCGGGTGAAAGAACTTCATGGTACTGATGTTTCAACCAGTATTGAAGAATCCCAGGCCTATGATCCTTCTCGAATTACTGAGAATGTAAGAAAGGCTGTAGATCAAACCAGAGGACAGGTCATAACCTATCAAGGAAAGTACATTAAGGCATGGTTTTCTGCCAGCAATGGGGGGAAAACTGCCAGTGCTGCTGAAGGATTGGCCTACTATAAAACTCCTACTCCCTATATTAGGGCCAATGTAGACGACCCCATGTCTGTTCAGAATACTTTGCCAGAAATTCAAAGCTGGACTGCAACTATCCCTGGGTTTAAGGTCCGTGAAGCTGTTAAAAGCATAGCTGGTTCGGATCCAGGCCCTATAACCGCAGCTAGTATTATGGAGCAGGGGCCTTCTGGCAGAGTGATCAAGATGAAAATAAATCAGGCAGTTGTTGGAGGCCCGGCTTTTCGACTTGCTGTGGGAAGTACGGATGCTAGATCTATGTTGTTAACAAACGTTGCAGTACAGAATGGTAACCTAGTTCTAACCGGAAAAGGTTACGGGCATGGAGTAGGTATGTCTCAATGGGGAGCCAAAAACATGGCAGAAAAAGGGACTTCACCCCAAGATATAATAAAATTTTACTTCAAAGACATAAACATTACGAAGTTATACGATTAATTCAGCCATCTGCCATCAGCTCTAAAATCCTTGGCAGAGGGCCTGGGCCATGAGCCGAGCTGTATTCTCATCAGTGTTTTATACAGAGAGACTATTTAAAACAACCCGCTATCATATTAGTAGGTTGTTTTACTTTTTTCGAGGCATACCCCCTGGTATACATGCATATATATCAGCTTAAGAGATGGTCTTTGGGGTCAGCCATGAGCCGTGAGACATGGGCTTTTTGATATGGCTAAATGTCTCAAACCTCCATGCCTAGAATGGCTAAAAACTAAAGGCTAGCGACTAAGAGCTAAGAGCTGAAGGCTGATGGCTGACGGCTTATTTCCCTGGGAACGGAGGGGTACTGTGGAGGAATACGGAAAACATGTTTTAACCATTGAAGGGCGCAAGAAATTACAACTTGAAGGAGTACAACATGTAGGCAGTTTTGATGAACAGGAGATAACCCTAGATACTAATATGGGTTTTTTGCAGTTAAAGGGTGAGGGAATGCATATTACGAATCTTAACCTGGACAAAGGGAGTTTAGTGGTAGAAGGTTTTATTAACGGCTTAGAATATATTGAGGGTAAATCCACCCGAGGCAATAAGTCTAAGAGCAAAGGTTTTATTAACCGGATACTTAAGTAGTAAACTAAAAGACAGGTGGTGCAACAATTGGTTCCCTTGCAGGATCAGTTTTATTACTTTGTTTTGACAATAACCATTGGTATGGTGGCAGGGTTATGTTATGACCTGTACAAGGTGACCAGGGGCACTTTAGGGCTGCGTAAGATAGGAACTGCTCTGGGGGATGTTTTGTTCTGGCTTATCCTTACAGGTGTCGTTTTTGTATTGCTTTTACTAGGAAATTGGGGCGAAGTTCGCCTATATGTTTTCTTGGGTTTAGCCCTTGGAGCAGTATGTTACTTAAATATCTTTAGTCGTCGTACTACGGTCTTGATTCAATGGTTATTTAAAACCACCTTGCAGATTTGGGTAGGACTATTGAAAACGATATCCTTTATCTGGAGAATAATTTGTTTACCCTTTAAAGGGCTGTACCTGTTGGTAACGGTCCCCGTGATTTTCGTCAGCCGCATTCTTGGAAAAGTTTTATCATGGGTAAAAAGAATTATTACAAGAGTTTTTAGTAAACCCATAAAAGTAATCAAAGGAGGTATTTGGCAGCGAATAACCTCAATATTCCCTATATTTGAATATAAAAAGAAGGAATAACGGGACTAATGTCCTGTTATTCTATTTTATTAGTGAATTTGTTGGTTTATTTTTTTATATTGGTCTAGAAAAAATATTTCTTTGTAGTAAAATTGTAATAAAAACGTACTAAGGTTGTACACAACATGTGCATATCCTGTGGATAAACTGTGGGTTATGGTCGGGGGTTAGGCGGGGTGCAATTGGAAATACGAGGCGCAGAAAAATTAAGTTTTCGAGAACGTCAAGTAGTAACTCTTAAAGAAATGGGGCATTCTACTGATAAAATTGCAGCCAAGCTAAAACTTAGCCCTAATACTGTTGCTACCTTATTTAACCGAGCCAAATCTAAAGGGTATCAGGTTGTCATTGTGATACCTGGAGACAGTTTAGGCTTATTTGGACCGGAGGAAGAGGAGGAAATGAATGAATGATTTCCACTGGGAAAGGAAAGGTGACAGAACTTAGACTCCACCGTGACATTAATGAACAGGGGCTAAAGGTACGCCGGGGAAAAAAAGGTGGTAGACTGATACTATTTCTTTCTGTAGCTATTGTTGGATATATGGCCTTCTCCTTGTTTAATCAGTTTACCAGAGTGGATAATATGCAAAGTAGTGTCAAGACACTACAAAGCCAGGTAGAGGAATTAAAAACCCGTAATGAAGCACTAAGGGCTGAAATTAAACAAATTAAATCAGAGTCTTACATTGAACAGGCAGCAAGAGAGCAACTGGGACTTGTTAAACCCGGTGAGACGTTAGTTGTTCCGGCACAAACAGAGCAGGAGAATACACCCTCTGAGTCAGGTAAACCTGCTCAGCAAAATAACTCTAATGGTGAGGCTTTTAATGTAAAGTATAAGAACATCTATGACTGATTTAAAAGTATTCGTGTATTGACACTTATAACACTCTTACAATATACTTTTACTAAGTAAAAGTTGGTTTGCCAATTAAGGAGGGCACTTGCAAGTACATGTCTTTGGAACAAGGTAGTATTGTAGAGGGAGTCGTAACAGGGATTACTAATTTTGGTGCATTTGTAGAGTTACCGGGTGGCCAGACCGGGTTGGTGCACATATCTGAGGTTGCCGAAGTCTATGTTAAAGACATTAATGAATTTTTAAAGGTTCAGGACAAGGTAAAAGTAAAGATTATATCGGTGGATCCAAAAGGGAAGATTGGATTATCCATAAAGCAAGTAAATGCTCCTGCTAATACCGCGAACAGGGGCAATCGTAAACCAAGATTCCAACCTTCCTTCGAAGATAAGCTGGCCAAGTTTATGAAAGAAAGTGATGAACGTCTATCTGACCTTAAAAGGCAGACCGATTCCAAAAGGGGCGGACGGGGCTCAAAGTTTTAAAAGATAGTATAGCTAATAAGCATTCCCTTTTTTAGGGAATGCTTATTTATTAAGAAGAGGGTGGTAGTTTATGCGTCTTGCCAGTATAGATATTGGTACTAATTCCACACGGTTTTTGGTGGCTGAGGTAGAAAAAAACCATATATCCGTTATAAAAAGCGGTCTTATAACCACAAGATTAGGGCAGGGGATAAATGAAGGGAAACTATTATTGGCTGCAATGGAAAGGACTGTGGCAGCTATTGAAACTTTCTTGCAGGAGATTCAGCCCTATAGTCCATTGGGTATGATTTTGGCTGCCACCAGTGCAGTGAGGGATGCTGTCAATAAGGATGAGTTTTTGCAAATGGTTTACTCCAGAACAGGTCTAGAAGTGAAAGTATACTCTGGTGAAAGGGAGGCTGCTGCCAGCTATCTGGGTGTTGTGAACGGGTTGCCTGGAGTTGACCGAAATTCTACTGTTGTACTGGATGTAGGTGGTGGAAGTACAGAATTTATTTGGCAAAATGGTCAAGAAATTCATTATGTAAGTTTACCTCTAGGGGCTGTTCGAATAACGGAAGGCACCTACTCCGAAGAGAGAGTAAGAGAAATCATGGGTACTACTCTAGGCAAGATTAAAGAGCAGCAAAAGGGGAATTTATCCCTGGTGGCTGTGGGAGGAACAGCCACTACTCTTGCGGCAATGTCATTAGGCTTGTCGCCCTACCAACCTGAATTGGTACACGGATATTTTCTGCCTGCAGCAGAAATAAATCGCTTATTAACGCTGTTATTGGAAACGAGCTTGGAGGATAGGAAAAAGATTGTTGGGTTACAACCCCAAAGAGCCGACATTATTCCGGCCGGAGTTACTATTATAAAAAATGTTGCAGAAGCCTTAGGGCTAGCTGGTTTAACGGTTTCTGAAAGTGATATCCTACAGGGATTGCTATTAGAATTTTATCAGGAGTTGTCGAAATAAAAACTGGAATAACCTACCAATAATGACAGATATTTCCCACCCGCTATACTATAATGGAGCAAAAGTGACAAGGTAAGGGGTGGGTCTGTTGTTTGAACGAGTGGATATTTATACCTACCATAGGACGGGACAGGGTTCAAATAAAAAGAAGGAAGCAAAGGGACGGAAGGGCCCTGAGAAGGCAAAAAAAATAGAAGGTAAGGCAAATAAATTTTCTTTAGCTTTTGTTGGACGAGCTTTAACTAAGGAACGGATAATTCTTTATATTCTGGCTTTTTTCCTGGGCCGGGCAGTTCTTTTGGGTGAACTCTCTCCCTTTGGTACCAGTTTTGTTTGTGCTACTGTGTGGGTGTTTGGACCCCTCCCATTAATTCCTTTAGCTGTTATTGGTGGCTTAGTGACCGTCACTGAGGGCATTTATTTTTGGCATTCCTGTGTCATTATTGCAACTGTTTTTTTTGTGGTATTGTCAGTGAAGCCTCAGGTTAATCGTCCTTGGCTTGTGATACCTGGGGTTGTTGTTGTTACAACGATTACTATAAAGAGTATTTTTATTAGTTTACAGACACCTTCCCTTTATCCCTATATCACAGCTTGCTTCGAAGCAGTGTTTGCAGGGGTCTTAACCTTTGTTTATCTGCAGGCTTTGACCCCCTTTGCCAGGGGGAATATGCCACGTTTGATGTCAGGGGAAACCATTTTTTGTTTTTTAATTTTGTTAGCGGGGTTAATAGCAGGTACAGGTGGTTTAAATTACGAATTTCTGACCCTTCGAGGTATTATTAGCCGTTTTGTTATTCTTCTGGGGGCTTATTTAGGAGGCTCGGGAGTTGGCGCTGCCACAGGGGCAGTTATGGGTGTTATTCCGGGTTTAGCCTTTATGGTAACTCCCGTTATTGTAGGGGCCTATTCCTTCGCCGGGGTATTAGCAGGGGCTGTAAGGGGTTTTGGTAAGGTTGCTGTGGTCGGTGGGTTTTTATTGGGGAATATTGTATTGGCTGTTTACGTATCTAATTATGGTGACCTTAAAGGTGTAATAACTGAAACAGTAGTTGCCAGTATGCTGTTTTTATTATTTCCTGCACGGCTGCAAGAAAAAATTATTGAGCATCTTCCCCAGAGTAGAAAAGAACCTACAACGGTAACACCAATACAAGATACTAGGTTAAGGGAGTTAACGGTAGATCGTATTCGAAACTGGTCATCCATATTTACGGAACTTTCAAGAAGTTTTGAACAGGTATCCAGTACAGTTCAACAGAGCCAAGAGGAACATGGACTACAACAATTATTTACGGAAGTTAGTAAAAAGGTATGTGAGGGCTGTGCCCTTTACCGAACTTGTTGGGAAAGGGACTTTTATCGGACCTATCAAAATATGCTTGATATGCTTTCTACAGTTGAGCTGCAAGGGAAAATTACCATAGAGGATCTTTCAGAGGAGCTTAAAAAACGTTGTGCTAGATTAAAAGAGATGTCCATAACTATTACCTGTCTCTATGAAACATATAAAGTAAACAAGTATTGGCATCAGCGCCTACTGGAAAGTCGGGAATTGGTATCAGAACAATTAAAGGGAATTTCGCAAATAATGGAAAGTATGTCCAGTGAGTTGGAATTTGATGTTGAATTGGACGGGGAAATCGATGAAGCTCTCAAAAATCAATTTGCCAAAATGGGCATACCAGTACAGGAGGTCTATACACTACATAAGGAAGATGGTTTGATGGAAGTTGGGGTAGTAAAACAGGCATGCCGGGGTGGGATGGAATGCCGTTTTACAATTGCACCCATTGTTTCTAAAGTTGTGGGTAGAGGTTTCAATGTTGCCAGTACAAACTGTCAACTTAGGACCGGTGAGGATCGTTGTGCCTTTAAGCTTTATCCTTCCTTGAGATATAGTTTAGATGTAGGTGTAGCAAAAATCGGTAAAGACGGGAATGCAGTGTGTGGTGATAGTCATTCAATTCTTCAGCTAAAAGAGGGACGGATGGCATTGGTTTTATCAGATGGCATGGGTACTGGACCCAAGGCAGCTAAGGAAAGTGGGACCATTGTTTCTCTACTTGAACATTTATTAGAATCTGGCTTTGGGCAAGATTTAGCTGTAAAGACTGTAAATTCAATTATGATGTTAAGAACCGCCGAAGAAACTTTTTCAACTGTAGATTTAGCCGTAGTGGATTTATACAATGGGAACGGAACCTTTTTAAAGATTGGTGCAGTTCCCAGTTACCTAGTCAGGGGTCGCCGGGTGGCTGTAATAAAAACCAGTGCTTTGCCTGTGGGGGTTGTGGAGAACTTACAATTTGTATCTGTAAGTAAAGTTTTAGAGGAGGGAGACCTCTTAATTATGATCAGTGATGGGGTTCTAGATGCTTATCGGGGTACTGACGAAGATCAAGACCAGTGGATAACGGGTATTCTGCAGAGCTTAGGAAAGATAGGGGCCCAAGAGGCAGCTGACGTTATTTTAGAAGTAGCCCAAAATGCTGCTGGAGGGCGAATACCCGATGATATGACTGTTATTGTGGCAAGAGTGCTAACACCGGAGGAATGATGAAGAATTATATGAGTAAACTAAGGCTGACGCATTGTGTGTCAGCTTTTTTGCTGTTAGCCGTTAGTCATTAGCCTTTAGTCGAAGACTAAAGCTAGTTGGATATATTATAGAGAAAAGCAGAGTATATATGATTAGGTTTGGAATTGGGCAATATTGTGAGTCTAGGGGAGGAGATTATTGGGAAATGTTGAAACTATATTAAAAGAAAGAAATATAAGGAGATAGAACGTATGGAGGTGTTAGAAAGAGTATACACTGAAATTACCCAAAATCCGATGGTAATAAGAGGGCAAAGGGTTATTGTGGGGGTTTCGGGTGGTCTGGACTCCGTAGTGCTTTTACATATTTTAAATTGTTTACGCAAGGATCTGGGGATATTCCTTCATGTAGCTCACTTAAATCATATGTTACGTGGGGAAGAAGCTAAAGAGGATGCTCTATTTGTGCAGGCACTTTGTCAAGAATGGGGGATACCTTGTACTGCGGAAGAACGAGATGTACCTGCCTATGCCCAAACTAAAAAAGTATCCTTTGAGGTTGCAGCCAGGGAGATTCGGTATCAATTTTTTTGCAAGGTATTAAAAAAAACTGCGGGAGATAAAATAGCACTGGCTCATCATGCCAACGACCAGGCAGAGACAGTGTTGATGAATTTATTAAGAGGTTCGGGACTAAAGGGTTTATCGGGAATAACACCAATTAGAGACAATCTTTATATACGGCCCTTGTTAAAAATAAGTCGTTATGAAATTGAACAATATTGTCAACAGAAAGGGCTTTCATACAGAATTGATAGGTCTAATTTAGACACAAAGTATCGTAGGAATAAGTTAAGACATCAATTAATTCCTTTATTAGAAAAAGAATATGCACCAGGTTTAGTCGGCAATTTATCCCGTATGGCAGAACAAATTCGTGAGGAAGACCAATTTTTGGAATGCCTTGCCCGAGAAATATACCAAAAGGTATTACGCGGAATGGATGAATCGGTTCTGATATTGGATAGAAATGAATTGATGAAGCAGCCAGTAGTTCTATTACGAAGAATCATACGAATCGTTTATCAACAACTTAATGGAACTAAACAGGGGCTAGCTTTTGAACACGTGGATAACTTGATTAACCATTTGATCAGGGGTGGACCGGAAAAAATTATTGAAATGCCGGCAGGAATAATAGTTAGATTAGCATCAGATAGGTTGGATGTAAGTAAGGGTATGATGGAGCGGCAAACAATGACGGTATCCTATTTTTTGGAGGTGCCAGGGAGCGTTACTATTGATGGGATAAAAGTTAGCTCCCGGATTATTAATAAAGATGAAATGTCTATGGCACCGTGGGAACTTCCACCTAATATTGTAGCTATCGATTATAATTGTGTCTCACAGCCGCTGGAGGTAAGATTTAGAAAAGAGGGAGATGTCTTTATTCCCTTTGGTTTAGGAAAAAAAATAAAACTAAAAAAACTTTTGATAGACAGTAAGATTCCGAGACATTTAAGAGACCAAATACCATTAGTCGTTGAAACAACATCAGGGCGGATTATTTGGGTTTGTGGTATTCGACTGGCAGATCACATTGGATTAACAAGTTTAACGCAAAAAGTAATTCTACTAAGTCTAGAAAATGGGAATGATAGTATCAGATAAATTGATAACAAATAACTGTTGTGGTAAAATATTCATTACCTTGGGATTCTAGGGCCTTGTAGGGAGGAGTGACATTTTTGAATAAGGTTCTTAAAAACCTTAGCATCTATCTATTAATTGTATTGGTAATCATATTTTTGATCCAGTTCACTGGAGAAAAAAAGACTACCGTTGTTCCGTTACGGTATGATGAATTTATGACAGCTTTGGAACAAAACAAGATTCAGAGTGTGGAGATGACAACAGATAAGTCTACTAACATCATCGTAGGTAAATTAAAAGATGGTAGAGATTTTGAAACTAATGGACCTATACTGGATGAAACCATAGTTCCTCTTTTACGTGAGAAAAACATTCAATACAGGCAAGCGTTACCTCCGGAACCATCTTGGTGGGCTGGATTATTAACCACAATGTTACCTATACTTATTTTTGTACTACTATTCTTCTTTATGATGCAGCAAAGCCAAGGTGGCGGCAATCGAGTAATGTCCTTTGGTAAAAGTAAGGCCAAATTACATACGGATGAAAAACAAAAGGTAACCTTTGAGGATGTTGCAGGTGCCGATGAGGTTAAAGAAGAACTGTCTGAGATTGTTGATTTCTTAAAGAGCCCAAAGAAGTTTAATGAGATTGGTGCTAAAATACCTAAGGGCGTTCTCTTGTTTGGACCTCCTGGTACTGGTAAAACATTACTTGCCCGTGCAGTGGCTGGGGAAGCGGGAGTCCCGTTCTTCTCTATTTCAGGCTCCGATTTCGTTGAAATGTTTGTGGGCGTCGGTGCTTCTCGTGTACGGGATTTATTTGAGCAAGCTAAGAAAAATGCCCCTTGTATTGTATTTATTGACGAAATAGACGCTGTGGGACGTCAAAGGGGTGCTGGTTTAGGAGGCGGTCACGACGAGCGTGAACAAACTTTAAACCAATTACTTGTTGAAATGGATGGGTTTAATCCTAATGAAGGGATTATTATTGTGGCTGCTACTAACCGTCCAGATATTCTTGACCCGGCGCTTTTACGCCCCGGTCGCTTTGACCGACAGGTTGTAGTGGACTCACCGGATGTTAAAGGACGGGAAGAAATCCTAAAAGTCCATGCTAAAGGAAAACCTTTGGAAGATACTGTGGATTTAGAAGTGTTAGCCCGTAGAACTCCCGGGTTTACCGGTGCAGATCTGGCTAACCTAATGAATGAGGCAGCTTTGTTAGCGGCTCGTTCAGGTAAAAAGACAATCGGTATGCACGAGTTAGAAGACTCTATTGAAAGAGTAATTGCAGGGCCAGAAAAAAAATCAAAGGTGATCTCCGAGAAGGAAAAACGTTTGGTTTCTTACCACGAAGCAGGTCACGCCTTAGTAGGGTATCTGTTACCAAATACTGACCCGGTGCATAAAGTATCAATTATTCCCCGTGGCCGAGCTGGTGGATATACACTATTGTTACCGAAGGAAGATCGCTACTACATGACCAGATCAATGTTACTGGATCAAGTTGTCATGTTACTGGGTGGCAGGGTTGCTGAGGATGTGGTCCTAAAGGAAATTAGTACAGGAGCACAAAATGATCTGGAACGAGCCACCAGCATTATTCGTCGGATGATTATGGAATATGGTATGAGTGATGAGTTAGGCCCGCTTACGTTGGGACATAAACAGGATACTCCGTTCTTGGGTAGGGATATTAATCGTGACAGGAACTATTCAGAAGAAGTTGCTTTTGCCATTGATCGTGAGGTGCGCAAAATGATCGATCAGTCCTACAGTAAGGCCAAGTCATTATTAACTGTACATCAAGATACTTTAGATAAAATTGCTATGGTATTGATGGATAAAGAAACAATTGAAGCAGAGGAATTTGCACAACTAATGCAGGAAGCTGGTCTTGATAAACCAGTTTAATCATAGCATTAGCTTGCTACATCTCCAGTTGAAGCTTATTGTCACAGAGAAAGTACTGTAAAGTATACAGGGTGCCTTTCTGGCACCCTGTTCTTAATATTAGAGGAGGAGACAGCGTGGAACGGACTTATTTAATGGTTAAGCCCGATGGAGTTCAAAGAGGATTAGTTGGGGAAATTATCAGTAAATTTGAACAAAAAGGGTATAAAATAGTTGGTTTGAAAATGATGCAAATATCACGTGAAGTTGCAGAAAAACACTATGGGGAACATAAAGGGAAGCCTTTTTTTGCTGACCTAGTGGAATTTATTACTTCAGGTCCGGTAGTAGCAATGGTAATAGAAGGTAAGGAAGTTGTTGCTACGGCCAGGGAGATGATGGGGGCAACCAATCCCCTTAAAGCAGCTTGCGGGACCATTCGTGGAACATACGGAGTTGATGTGGGACGTAATATTATTCACGGGTCCGATTCTTTGGAGAGTGCCGCAAGAGAGATAGCAATTTTCTTTCAGCCAGAGGAACTGGTGGATTACGGACGTGCCATAGATACCTGGATCTACGAGTAGTAATCCAGTGTTTTGCACAGTGACTAGTAGTCCTTGTGAGATAATTGTCGGGAACGACCCGGGAGTCATTCCCTAGAATGTTATATTTACAAATTTTGAATAACAAATAAAAGTGTCGCTTGCCTACTAATAAGTAGTTTTGCGACACTCCCTTTTATTTATGGTTATTAATAAGAAACTAGGTAATTGATGGAGGGAGATAAATGGAGTTAAAAATTGGTTTAATCCATGAGGTAAGTACCATGGTTGATGAGAATAATACAGCCATTGCCTATGGCAGTGGGGGAGTTCGGGTATTTGCTACCCCTGCCATGATTGGTTTGATGGAAAAAGCAGCTTTAGAACTGGCAGATCAACACTTGCCTGATGGAGAAACCACAGTGGGAACTCTGGTGAATGTCAAGCACACAGCCGCCACACCTGTTGGTATGAACGTCATAGCCAAGGCCGAATTAATTCAAATCGATGGCAAGAAGTTGGTCTTTATTGTTGAAGCCAAGGATGAAACAGGTCCCATTGGTACCGGTACCCATGAAAGGGTAATTATCAACTTAGATAAATTTATTAAAAGAGCTGAGAGTAAAATTGGTTAGGTAGGAGGGTGTTTAGATGAAAGTTGTTCCCAGCGATCTAGATATTGCGCAAGCCCATAAAATGCTTCCTATTACTGAAATTGCACAGAATATTGGTCTAGAGGAAGAAGATATTAATCTTTATGGGAAATATAAAGCAAAAATAAACTTAGATGTATTGAGGAAATTTAAGGATCATTCCCAAGGTAAATTCATAGTTATTACAGCCATTACGCCAACACCCTTGGGCGAGGGAAAAACGGTTACAACAATTGGTCTCACCCAGGGGTTAGGGAAGATTGGTAAAAAGGTGATAACAACCCTTAGACAGCCCTCCATGGGGCCAGTGTTTGGTATTAAGGGGGGAGCTGCTGGCGGGGGATATTCCCAAGTGGTTCCCATGGAAGATATTAATATTCACTTTACAGGTGATATTCATGCAGTGGAGGCAGCCAATAACCTTTTGGCTGCGATGATTGACACATCTATATTACTAGGTAATCCTTTAAATATTGATCCCATGACAGTTATGTGGAATAGAGTTTTGGATACCAATGATCGTGCTCTGAGAGATATTGTAGTTGGCTTAGGTGGTAAAGAGAATGGCTACCCCAGACAAACTAGCTTTGATATGGCAGTGGCGTCAGAGGTAATGGCAATTTTAGCCCTTGCAGAAAACCTACATGACCTTAGACAGCGTTTAGGGCGAATTGTTGTTGCCTATACTTACGACGGAAAGCCTGTCACAGCGGAGGATCTTAAAGCAGCTGGAGCAATGACAGTCATTATGAAGGAAGCTCTGCAACCAAACCTAGTACAGACATTGGAAGGACAAGCTTGCATTATGCATGCGGGACCCTTTGCTAATATTGCCCATGGCAATAACTCCGTTCTGGCGGACAAGATTGCACTAAAATTAGCTGACTATGTTGTTACCGAAAGTGGCTTTGGCTCTGATCTTGGAATGGAGAAGTTTATGGATATTAAGTGCAGGCAATCTGGGTTACGTCCCAGTTGCGTAGTCCTAACTTGTACTATTCGTGCCTTGAAGATGCATGGAGGTTTGGGTAATGTAGTGGCAGGTAAACCTTTACCGGAGGAAATAACCAGAGAAAACCTCGCTGCGCTTGAAAAGGGGTGCACTAACCTAGCGCACCACATTAAGGTAGCAAGTTATTTTGGTGTGCCAGTGGTTGTATCGGTTAACCGGTTTACTACCGATACCGATGCAGAGGTTGAACTGGTTCGTCAAAAAGCACTAGAGGCAGGGGCATTAGGTGCTTACCCCATTACAGTGTGGGCTGACGGTGGAGCGGGGGCTGTTGGATTAGCTGAAGCTGTTGTAGCTGCCTGTGAAAAACCAACTGATTTTCAATTTATCTATCCTGATGACATAAGTATTAAAGAAAAAATAGAAATTCTGGCAACTAAGATTTATAATGCTGATGGCGTGGTATATGAACCTTTGGCCGAGAAAAAGATCAAACAATTTGAGGAATTGGGACTTGGCCATCTACCCATTTGTATGGCCAAAACACACCTATCCATCAGTCACGACCCAGCCAAGAAGGGAACGCCAGGCAATTATATCTTCCCAATTCGGGATATTAAAGCCTCCGTGGGTGCGGGTTTTCTCTACCCGCTGGCTGGTTCTATGCGGACGATGCCTGGCTTAGGCTCAAAGCCTGCTGCCCACAAAGTGGACATAGATGAATATGGAAGAACCATCGGACTATTTTAGATTAAAAAGCTCCTCTGTAAATTTGATTGCAGAGGAGTTTTGTTTAATTATCAGTATGCATTAGAAAACCAATATAATATCTGAAGTGCAAACTTATAAATATTAGTAATCTACTACATACAGTAAGTTGTCAAAAATCAATTGAAGAAGTATTATGAGGTATAAGGTATGACTAATTACACTATTGTAAAAAAATGAATGCTTCTGTTAGGTGGTAAAGATGATATACTTAAAATATGATGATTAGCCAATATCTTTCTACATAGGATTTTTAAAAAAGGAGTCTAAATATAATGCCTGGGCAATTTGTTAAGACACAAAAAATTGAGGATTTCTTTGACAGTATTCTAGATATCTTCTATGATGGGATCTACATTACTGATGCCAATGGTAAAACTATAAAGGTTAATAGTATGTACGAACGCTTAACAGGCTTAAAAAAGGAAGACTTGCTAGGAAGATTGGTTACAGACTTAGAAAAAGAAGGGGTTTTTACCTCTCCCCTAAACCCAACTATTGTTAAAACAGGAAAACCACAAACATCGGTACAGGTCATTAAGGAAGGCCGAAGAGTAGTAATTAACGGGTATCCTGTTTTTGGAAAGGATAGTAAGGTTGCTTATGTTGTTACCTATGTTCGTGATGTGACAGTACTTTCTCAATTAAAGGAACAAATAGCCTCACAGGGGGAGCTTATCCAGAAATATCATCAGGAAGCACAATACCTTCGAAAAACTGGTTACCAGGGGAACCAAACCATTATAGAAAATCCTACAATGAAGAATTTAATGCAACTGCTCAAACGCATAGCCGTAACTGATACAACAGTTCTTTTGTTGGGTGAAACCGGTGTGGGTAAAGATGTTTTTGCCAGAAAAATTCATGAAAATAGTAATCGTAAGGATCAACCTTTTTTTAAAATAAACTGTGCTACCATTCCCGAGAATTTAATTGAATCTGAGTTGTTTGGCTATGAACCAGGGGCCTTCTCCGGGGCAAGTGCTAAGGGAAAACCTGGTTATTTTGAGTTGGCTGATCAAGGAACACTTTTTTTGGATGAAATGGGTGAACTTCCATTATCTATGCAGGCTAAACTGCTTAGGGTGTTACAGGATCAGGAAGTAATGCGGGTTGGATCCACAAAAATAAAAAAGGTGGATGTTCGTTTCGTTGCTGCCACTAATCAAAATTTAGAAAAAGCTATAAAAGAAGGACGTTTTAGAAGTGATTTGTATTACCGTTTGAGGGTTGCTGTATTAGACATTCCGCCGCTAAGAAAGCGACGGGAGGAAATTATGCCACTTATCAATTACTTTCTGGATAAATTCAATATAAAATATAAAAAGCATATTCATTTTTCCCCAAAGGTATTAAATTACCTTATGTACTATAAATGGCCGGGCAATGTCAGAGAAATGGAAAATTTAATTCAGGGTTTAGTGGTTACCCAGGAAAAGGAAATCCTAGACATAAATGATTTACCTAATTATATTCTGATAGATGATAATCATAAGGAACAGATATTTCAACCCAATGCCTTGAATATTGAGGACAGGACCCTAAGTGAAATTATGGAAGATATAGAAAAGGAATTGCTTAAAAAAGCACTGGATCAGCATGGGAGTATTACAAATGTTGCTCGAATGTTTCGCATGGATAGATCAACAATTTTTAGAAAACTAAAAAAATATTCATTAACATAACAAAACGACCTGTGCGTCTTTGCATAGTACTATTGCAAAGACGCACAGGTCGTTTATTCTATTAGTATAAATGTTTTATATGTGTCTAACAAAGTCTAAACCTGTCTGAAACCCCCCTTTTTTTTAAAAAAAATCAGAAAGTTTTAGAAACATTTTTGGCACAGAATATTGATTAAAACATTGTTGTTGTGTTGCAAACCTACACAGCAGTGAAAAAATATACGATCTAAAATCTTTGAATTTACTGACTTTTACACCTTGGCATGATCATTGCTATATATATCACTAAACTATTCAATAGAGCAATCAAGGGGGTGACAAAAATAGCAACAGTGGTCAGTTCTTTTGCTACTCCTACAAAGATTATAAGTGGTGTGGATGCTAGAAAGACACTAGGCAAAGAAGTAAAGAAGCTTGGCGGCAATGTGGTATTTGTTTGTACTGATAGAGGGATTATAAATGCTGGCTTGTTGGTTGATATTCTCGAGTCTTTGAGTATAGAAAACCTGGCTTATGTAATTTACGATGAAGTGGATAGTAATCCTTCCATTGAAACCGTAGAAAACGGGTTAAATATCTATCGTAATGAACAGTGTGATGTATTGGTAGCTGTGGGTGGTGGGAGTGCCATTGATACAGCCAAGGCCATTTGTGGTCTGATTAATCAACCCAACTCGGTGGAGTTCTGTGGAAACATTGATGTAAAACAAAGAGAAAATATCTCTTCCTGCGTCATTGCAGTGCCCACTGCAGCTGGTACTGGTTCGGAGGTATTGGGTGGGGCTGTTATTGTGGACAAGCAGAGGAACTGTAAAATCTGCGTCAGTTCTCCAGGGCAAGCTCCTAAGGTGGCAATTCTTGATCCAATTATGCTACAAACGTTACCGGCCAATATCGTGGCATCCACAGGCATGGTTACTCTAACCCATGCAATAGAGGGTTATGTTTCGTTGGGGGCATCTGCGTTGACAGACCTATTAAACCTTAAGGCGATTCAGTTGGTTGCCAAATATTTAAGACGATTTTTTGCTAACCGCAAGGATCTGGAAGCGGCACTAGGCATGCAAAATGCTTGTTTGTTTTCAGCTATGGGTTCTTGCAACTCTGGTTTAGGCAATGTTTACGCCATGGCCAATTCTTTATTAGGTTACTATAACATTCATCATGGTGTTGCTTGTGCTGTGATGCTACCCGCAGTGATGAGGTTTAATAGCATGGCAGCTCCTGACAAATTTATTGAGATTGCTAAAAGTTTTGGTGAACCAGTTGATCAGTTACCGATGACTGAAGCATCGCTAAAAGCAGTCAAGGCTGTAAAGAGTTTATCCCAGAGCGTTGGAATACCAGATCGCTTGGGGGATGTGGGCATAACTACTGACCAGATAGAGCAAATGGCTCTTCAGGTAATCCAAAGTGATGTTCAGGTAACAAACCCAAGGGAAACGACGCTACAAGACGTAATTCAGCTTTACAGGGAAAGTATCTAGGTCTTTATTATAGGTACTATATTTATAAGTGATAGAAAACCTTAAAGAAGAAACAACACAATAAATCAGATAAATAAGAATATAAAAACGACGGAGTTTACTCTGCTATCGGAGGTCTAGAAATTAAAGTAGTAGTTGCGCCATTAATCTTAAAAAATGTATTAATGGATGTAATAAATAAAAAATGGGAGGTATAAAATGGACCCTATGGAATGAACACTTGAAAAAAAGTGTTTTACCCATAGGGTTCTTTTTTTGTACAATCATAGCAACAGGAGGAAGGATAAAGTGAGCAAAATTATATTTTCATCCGATGACATCAAAAAACTGGAGACAAACCCCTATGTTGCTAAGGTTTCTGAACGTTCCATCACATACACCAATGATTTTAAGCGTTTGTTCATTGACCAATACTTGAAGGGTAAGTTGCCTCGAGCTATATTTACGGATGCTGGATTCGATATTGATATTATTGGAGTAAAACGATATGAGCAGGCTGCTTACAGATGGATTAGGTCCTATAATGAAGATGGAATCTTAGGACTAAGAGATACTCGTACAGAAAATTCCGGTCGTCCACGGATTAATGAACTTTCACAAGAAGAAATTATTACCCGCCAGGAGGCAAAGATAAAGTTACTCGAGGAGCAAATAGAACTGCTAAAAAAGTTAGACAAAATCGAAAGGAGGATGGTAAACACAGGAAAAAGTCTCGCAACAAGTGATATATTTCAGTTAATTAACGACACCATTTCAAAATATAAAATGAAGGGTATGGTATCGTATTTCTGTGATATGTTGGGGGTTTCACGGTCTGGGTATTACAATTACTTGTCGTCTGAAGAAACTCGACAGTTACAGGAAGAAAAAGACCTCCATGCAAGGGATATGATTCTTAACGCCTATTACAAGCATGGATACAAGAAAGGCTCACGTTCAATAAAAATGGTATTAGAACAGGAATTCGAATTGGTG
Organism: Desulfotomaculum defluvii; assembly: GCF_054657375.1. Classification (NCBI taxonomy): domain Bacteria; kingdom Bacillati; phylum Bacillota; class Clostridia; order Eubacteriales; family Desulfotomaculaceae; genus Desulfotomaculum; species Desulfotomaculum defluvii. The sequence continues at coordinate 157,480 of NZ_BAAHYV010000004.1, forward strand.
TTTAATAGAAAACGGATACAAAGAATCATGCGTAAATATGATATTAAATGTCCAATCAGGAAGGCTAATCCTTACCGACGGATGGCAAAAGCCACAAAAGAACATAGGGTAGTTCCCAATCTTTTAAATAGACAATTCAAACAGCGTATTCCTGGAAAGGTACTTCTAACTGATATTACATATCTTCCATTTGGTGTATCTAAAATGGCCTATTTATCAACAATTAAAGATGCTTCTACAAATGAAATTCTTTCTTATCATGTATCTGAGCGCATCACCTTAGATATTGCCACAAAAACCATTGAAAACTTGATAAATCATAACAGTGAACTACTGCATTCTGAAGCATTTGTTCATTCCGATCAAGGATGCCATTATACCAGTCCAACGTTCCAGAGGCTTCTCAAGAAATATGGTTTAGGCCAATCTATGTCTAGGCGTGGCAACTGTTGGGACAACGCTCCACAAGAATCCTTCTTTGGTCACATGAAGGATGAAATTGATTATCGAACCTGTAATACGTTTCAAGAAGTAGAAAAACTAATTGACCACTATATCAATTACTATAACAACCATAGATATCAATGGGGATTAAAAAAGCTGGCCCCTGTACAATACAGGAACCAGCTTTTAGCAGCCTAATTCTCTTTTTTAAACTGTCCTTGACATAGGGTCCACTTTAGTAACGGCATGAAAAAATTAACAACATTATTTTTGGTATTATTGGTTCCGCTAGTGTTCCTTCTAAGTGGATGTGGCAACTCTGATAAAGATCAAGCTGCCGGCAAAGAAGAAAAGATTATTATTAAGTATACCCATGGTGTTGGGACCGACCCCTCTGATCCTCACCAGTGGGTTGCTCTAAAGTTTAAGGAACTGGCTGAACAATACACTGACAATCGAGTTGAAGTTCAGATTTTCCCTGGTGGTCAGTTGGGTAGTGAGCAGCGGGGCTTCCAAGATGTTCAAAACGGTGTTGTGCAGGCAACCTCGCTTGCAGGCAACAATGCTGCAGTTTTTACTCCCTCTGTAGGAATTTATGATTTGCCTTATATGTTTATGAACCGAGATGAGGCTTACAAAGTAATGGATGGTATCTGGGATGATTTGGATAAGAAGATGATTGAAGAGTCCGGAACCCGTGCTCTAATCTGGTTTGAACAGGGTTTCCGTGTTTTAACCAACTCCAAGAAACCAGTGACCACCTTAGATGATCTAAAAGGTCTAAAGATTCGTGTGCCTCAGAACCCGATGATGCTCGGCGCATTCTCTTCCTGGGGCTGCGAGCCAACTCCCATCGCCTGGGATGAAACCTTCAGCGCATTACAGCAGGGTCTAGTAGACGGACAGGAAAATCCCCATACTGTTAACAACTCAATGAAGTTTTATGAAGCTAAACAGAAATATATCACTGATATTCACTACAAAATGTGGATCGGACCTGTGGTCGTTCAAGAAAAATGGCTACAGAGTCTACCGGCTGATATCCGGGATGCCTTGATCAAGGCAGGTAGAGATACTGCCCTTGCTGAACGTGATTTTATTGTTGAGCTAGAAACGAAGGCTTTGGAAAATTTAAAGAGTAATGGTATGGAGCAATTAGGTGCACCTAAAGATGAAGCAGAATGGCAAAAGCGAGCCATGGCTACTTGGCCTAAATTCTACGACCAAGTTGGTGGGACAGAACTTGTAGAGAAGGCGATGACAATCTTAGACAAAGAAATGCCTAAATAAGACTAGCGTTAATTAACTGCATAACAGTATAGGGTACCTATCTCGGATAAGGTACCCTATACCCTTGGGGGGAAATTAATGAAACAACGTATTAAATGGATCATCGACAACTTTGAAGAAGTATTATGTGCCTTCTTTCTTCTTTGTACGGTAATTTTAATGTCATCTCAAGTTTTCTACCGGTACTTTCTTGGTAAGTCTTTTGCTTCCGCCGAGGAATTAGCGCGTATTGCATTTTTAGTCATGGTTTACTTAGCCACTGCCCATGCTTGTAAGCACGGGCGCCATGTAAGAGTTACAGCACAATTCAGGTTGTTTCCCCAGTCTTGGAGAAAGTACTTTATCATGTTTTCGGATCTAGTTTGGTTATTTTTTAATGGGATAGTTATTTGGCAGGGTTTCCTTCTAGTTCAAAACATGGGGCAATTTCCTCTTAAATCTGCTGTATTAGGTTGGAATTTAAAGTATGCCTTTGCGGCAATCCCCATAGCTTTTTTACTGCAATCTATCCGAATACTGGAACGTTATTATAAATTGTACCGTGCTGGTGAGTTGGATAAATTAGCCTTAGATGGGGAGGAGTTCTAATGACGTTAGATATAGGTATCTGGTTATTACTATTTTTATCCTTATTCCTGGGAGTACCTATTTTTGTCTCCTTGGGGATGGCTACCTTTATAGCCTTATCAGCAACAAATATTCCCTTGTCCATTATCCCGCTGGACCTTTTTAAGGTCTCTGAAATGTTTTCCCTTATTGCTGTGCCTGCCTTTATTCTGGCAGGGGCTTTGATGGAGCGGGGGGGTATTGCTCAACAAATTGTGGATGTATGTTCAATTTTTGTAGGACGTATACGTGGTGGACTAGGTTTAGTAACGATTCTTGGCTGTATGTTCTTTGCAGCTATGATTGGTTCTGGTCCCAGTACAGTGGCTGCCATGGGTGCCTTAATGATTCCTTCAATGATGAGGGCGGGATACGACAAAGACTATGCAGCGGCGGTAACAGCCACCGGTGGGACACTGGGCATTCTAATTCCCCCCAGTAACCCCATGATTGTTTATGGTGTTATTGCCAACGTTTCTATCTCGGGTATGTTTATGGCGGGATTTATTCCCGGGGCAATGGTGGGTACCGTTCTGATGGTCACAGCCTATCTTTTGGCTCGTAAACGTGGCTATAAGGCTACCGGAGTAAATTATACCTTTGGTGAAGCAATGCAGGTGATCCGCAAAAGTATTTGGTCCTTAATGACGCCTATTATTATTTTAGGTGGCATTTATGCAGGGATATTTACTCCCATAGAAGCTTCCATGATTGCGATCATTTATGCTTTTTTTGTAGGAACTGTGATTACGCGCAAATTAAATTTTTTAGAATTATGGGAGTCCTTAAAATTAACCAGTATGACTACGGGTGTCGTATTAGTAGTGGTTAGTGTATCCATGTTATTTGGTCGTTTTATTACTATGTATCAGGTACCCCAGCGGTTGACAGAAATGATGCTTTCCATTAGTACAGAACCGACTATTGTGATGTTATTGATTTTTGTCTTCTTATTTTTCTTGGGAATGTTCATGGAGACCCTAGCTACTATCGCAATCATTACCCCTATTGTGTTACCCCTACTGGGTCAATTGGGCATTCACCCCATTCACTTTGGTATTTTTATGATCATGACCAACGAAATTGCTATGCTGACTCCTCCCTTGGGCGTTAACTTGTTCGTGGCCATGGGAATAAGCAAGCTATCGTTAGAAAAGATCGCCAAGGCAGCAATTCCCTATGTGACAGTATTAGTAGCTTGTGTTCTGTTGATTATTCAATTCCCACAAATCGTTTTATGGTTACCACAAATGTTAGGTATAAAGTAACCACTGTAATCTAAAATATTTGTAAAATTTAACGTACTGTCTATAAGTTAGTTAAGATGAGTTTTGCCAAATTCAAATTGAGCGGATTATATTTTAAATTTAAATTTTTTTAAGTTAAGTGGTGTTTAATTGTAACACGGCGAAGGGATTGCAGAACATCAACAACGTTGCGAAGGTGCAATCCCTAAAACGTTGCATAAATGACATGTTAAATAGAAAAATAGCCGTTGGCTTTGAAACGAATATTGCAAATTTGCACAAGTAAACAAATTGAAGTTCATATAAACCTCGGAACTATTGAGTTTTTAAATTGGCACGGCATTTGCTGTATAGGTAATCAAAGCTTAAAGGATAAATTTTCATATAAATGTCAAAGAAAATAAAACCCCTTGATGTATTGTTGTCAGAAAATACATATAGAACACTGCAACAAAGATTAAGGCCGTTACAGGTGAAGTAATAAATATGAATGAGTGGGTGAAGAAATGAAAATTGTTGTTACCGAATTAATCTGGGAAGAGGGTCTAGAGATCCTTCGGGAGTTGGGAGAAGTTGTTTACGACCAGAATCTATGGAAAAGTGACAACTTAGCTGATGTTGTTAAGGGTTGCGATGCTCTGATTGTTAGGAACCAGACTAAAGTAACCGAAGAATTGATGACCCAGGCCCCTAATTTGAAAGTCATAGGTCGATTAGGAGTAGGCTTGGACAATATCAATGTGGCCGCAGCTAAAGCCAAAGGTATACCCGTAGTGTTTGCTCGCAATGCTAACGCCATATCCGTAGTTGAGTATGTCTTTTCGGCTATGTTTTCTTTCTCCCGTCCACTGGAAAAGGCTACCCAGGATGTTAAACAGGGTAACTGGAACCGTAAACTCTGGACCCGGGAAGAAATCTATGGCAAGACTTTAGGACTTATCGGCGTAGGGGAAATCGGTGCGCGGTTAGCTTCTAGAGCCAGGGCGATGGGGATGAAGGTGGTTGGTTTTGATCCCTTTTTACCACCCTATGAACTTGCCTGTACTGACATCGGTGTAAGCATGACTTCTTTGGAGAAAGTGCTGACTGAGTCTGACTATGTAAGTCTGCATGTTCCTCTAAATGATCAGACCAGAAACCTAATTAATAAAGAAAGTCTAGGCACCATGAAAAAGACAGCCTACATTATCAATACTGCCCGGGGTGGCGTGATCAATGAAGAAGATCTTTATGAGGCACTAAAGTCCAATACCATAGCTGGTGCTGCTTTGGATGTTTTAGCAAAGGAACCGCCAACAGGCAACAAACTGTTGGAACTGGATAACATTATTTTGACACCACATATTGCTGGTCTTACTGAAGAGGCACAGGTTCGCACATCAGAACTGGTGGCCCATGAATGTACCAAGGTTTTACGCGGTCAAGGTTCCATGTGTATTGTAAGATAAATAAAAATCGGGGGGTTAACAATGAATTTTTCTGCAGAAAGATTGCTGGAATTCTGTTCGAACCTTTTGCAAGGTGTTGGTGTTCCCAAAGCTGATGCCGATATTGTAGCAAATGTTCTGGTAGACACCAGTTTAGAAGGTTTGGATACCCATGGCATTAGTAGACTGCCTATTTACACAACTCGTATTCAAAATGGTAGAATCAACCCTATTGCCAATATCGCAGTAAACAAAACTGCTCCTGCGGTGGCTGTTATTGACGGGGACAACGGGCTAGGACAACTAGTTGGAGTAAAAGCCATGGAAGTGGCCATCAACTTAGCTAAAGAAACTGGTATGGGTGCAGTAACAGTTAAACATAGTAACCACTATGGAGCTTCTGCTTATTTCTGCAAGCAGGCTGCGGCGGCTGGCATGATTGGCATGGGCTTTACCAACACACCTTCTGGTATTCCGCCTTGGGGTGGTAAAGAACCATACTTTGGAACGAATCCCATCGCCTTTGGTTTCCCTGGCAAAAAACAACCAGTCGTGGTGGATATGTCCTCCAGTATTGTAGCCAGAGGTCATATTATCTTAGCTGCCAAACAAGGCAAACCAATCCCAGAGGGATGGGCCATCGATAAGGATGGTAAACCTACCACCGATGCTAAGGCTGCTTTAGGCGGTGCCGTGCTACCAATGGCAGGTCCTAAGGGTTATGCAATGGCGTTAGCTGTAGAAATCATGTCTGGGGTTCTAAGTGGAGCAGCTGTGGGTAAAGAAGTTGGTTGGATCTATGACGAAAGTACCAAACCTGTAGACATTGGGCATACCTTTATAGCTATGGATGTCTCAAAATTTATGCCTGCGGAAAGTTTTGTAAGCCGAATGGATCAAATGATCACCGAAATCAAAGATACTCCAAAGGCAGAAGGGGTAGAAGAGATATTTATCCCCGGAGAGCGTAGAACTATGAAGGCCAATACTCGTCAACAGGAGGGCATTCCTGTACCAGATCAACTGCTGGCTGAATTAAATGATTTAGCGAAGAGTATAGGGGTACCTCAATTGGTTTAGTAAGGTATTATTTGCTCGGTTAGAACCTAAGGTCTATTCGGGCTAAGATAATAAAGCTACGGAGATTAAACGTAGCGCAAAAAATAGGAGGAGTTTCCATGATTAAGTTCTTAGTACACGACCCCGAAGATATGGTTGGGGTTGCAGTTGCTAACATCGAAGCTGGCGAAACTGTAACAGGTAAAGTACAGGACTCTAACCAAACCATCGACATTAAAGCCATTAGCAACATTCCCCTGGGTCACAAAATCGCCCTTAAGGACATTGCTAACGGTGAAAGAATCATCAAGTATCATATTCCTGTTGGTAAAACCGTTGCTGACATCAAAAAGGGTGAACATGTACATACTCACAATTTAAAAACTGAAAGGTGGTAAATATAATGAACATCCCAACTTTTATGGGCTATCGCCGTGAAAATGGCACCGTTGGTTGCCGTAACCACGTAATTATTTTACCTGTTGACGATATTTCCAACGCAGCTGTCGAAGCAGTGGCAGCTCACGTTCAAGGCACCATGGCTTTACCTCACCCCTATGGTCGTCTACAGTTTGGTGAAGACTTAGATCTACACTTCCGCACCCTGATTGGTACTGGCTGCAACCCCAACGTTGCTGCTGTAGTTGTTATCGGTATCGAACCCAACTGGACCAACCTGATTGTTGAAGGCATTGCCAAGACTGGTAAACCAGTTGCTGGCTTCTCCATCGAGCGTCACGGTGACTTCAAAACCGTGGAAATGGCTTCCTGGAAAGCTAAAGAGTTCGTTCAGTATGCCACTGAATTACAAAGAACTGAGTGCAAACTGGATGAGCTGACCGTTTCCACCAAATGCGGTGAATCTGATACAACTTCTGGTTTAGCTGCTAACCCTTCCATCGGTCGTCTGTATGACCGCCTGGATCCCATGGGTCTGACCCTGTTCTTTGGTGAAACCTCCGAGTTAACCGGAGGTGAACATCTGGTAGCAGATCGCTGTGCTACCCCCGAAGTAAGAGAAAAATTCATGAAGACCTGGACCGATTATAACCAGTTCATCCTTGACCAAGGTGTAGACCTGTGCGGCACCCAGCCCACCCAGGGTAACATTGCCGGCGGCTTAACCACCATTGAGGAAAAAGCCCTTGGTAACATCCAAAAGATCGGTAAAGTAGCAAAGGTACAAAGCGTACTGGCACCTGCCGAAGCACCCCAGGGCAAAGGCCTGCACTTCATGGATACTTCCTCAGCTGCTGCTGAGTGTGTAACCCTGATGGCTGCTGCTGGTTCTGTATTACACTTCTTCCCAACCGGTCAGGGCAACATCGTAGGTAACCCCATCATTCCTGTAATTAAAGTATCTGCTAACCCCATTACTGTAGAAACCATGTCTGAACACATTGACGTAGAGCTAACTGGTATTCTGCGCGGTGAAATGGATCTGGATGGTGCAGCAGATAAGTTAATGGAAATGATGATTCGTACTCTGAATGGACGTAACACCAATGCTGAAACTCTGGGTCATAAGGAATTCGTTCTGACCAAGCTTTATCGCTCCGCTTAGTTTTGCCCTCATCCAGGTTAAGAAGGTTGATCCTTTCTAACTGATAAAAAAAGGGGGCTGGATATTATCCAGTCCCCGCAAATTTCACAAAAGTACTATATAAATATACTTTATATCGATAGAGAGAAAAAAGTTAGACCTGTTAATTATTTTATTAATAGCTTATTAAAATTAAAACCATAAAACGGAGAGGGAAGGTATAACTATGAAATATGGTTACATTGGTTTAGGGCTTATGGGAGGACCTCTGGCTCGTAACCTAATCCGTGCAGGTAAAGATGTTAGTGTTTTTGATTTAAGCCAAGAGGCTATTGAAAGAACCTTAACAGCTGGAACCACTGGGAAAGCTGTTAAAAGTGTTGACGAGCTGGTTGATTGTGATGTAGTATTTACTAGCTTACCGTTGCCCAGACATCTGGAAGGAACCATGTTGGGTGAAAATGGACTACTTAGCAAAATGAAAGAAGGCGCTGTTTACATTGATGTTAGTACCATTGATCCTAAAACTGCCAGAAATTTAGCTGATTTTGCTATAAGCAAAGGAATTGGATTTCTAGCTTGCCCTCTGGGTAAGGGTCCTGCTCAAGCGGAGAAGGCTGAACAACCTATATTTGCAGGTGGTAAAAAAGAAGTCTATGAAAAAATGCAGGAAACTTTAAATATTGTTGGCAACCCTGTCTACTACTTAGGTGACGTTGAACAAGCCTATGCCTTCAAGTTAATTAGTAACATGGTAGGAATGACTAATTTGGCTGTATTAGCTGAAGGTATTCGTATTGGCGAAAAAGCTGGAATTGATCCTAAACTATTAACTGAATTACTGGCTGACACCGGAGCCAATTCATTCCAATTGCAGGTAAGAGGGCCTTGGATAATTAATAATGATTTTGCTAACCGTTTTGGTGTAAGTCTGGCCTTAAAAGATGTACGTCTTGGCTGTGAAATGGCAGATGCATGGAATTACGACGCAAGATTTACTAAATTGGCTAAGAAATTCTATGAAGATGCAGAGGCTAAAGGATTTGGAATGGAAGATTGCAACGCAGTTTATAAAGTGCTTTAATCAAAAAGTAATTAGACCCCGTTGTACAAAGTGACTATACAACGGGGTTTTCATTCAACAAATCAGAAGAATAAGAGTTATTAATGTACAATTTTACTCCTGCTTGGGCTCGTATAAGTTTTTTCCGTATGTTGTACTATATAATAAGAATATGTGGGAAATAATAAACTTGCATATCGGAAATTATCTATATGCGTTAGAGCAAACTTGGCCGCTTTCTCTTATGTTGAGTGTGTCTAAAGAATTCCCAATTCTTTGGGGCATGGTAGGGTCAAGTTTTCTAAATAACTTAGAAGGAGGCAGAATAAATGACTCTACACAGTAAGAAGCACACCTTACAAGCAGGCGGTCTTCACGAGCAGTTGGTTACTAAAAAGAGTGAGTTAGTAAAAGGATCTACAGAACCTGAAACCAGTCAGGTTGAAATGGCTCCTTGGGAAAAACAACAAATAAATAACCCTTTTAAAACACCTCCCAATAACATGACAAATAAAAGTGAAGATCACGTGGGTATGGGGGAAAAAGGATAAAAAATATCAGGATTGAGGCTCAGGGCAGACTTAAGGAGGTCCATTTTAGGATCCTTTTGGTCTGCCTTTTTATCCCAACTTTTTATCCCGCAATAATATGCAGGTGAATTTATATACCATATAGAAATGATAATGAAATGCCATACAAGGCAGAAAATTTAATCAAATATGATAAATAGTGCTAGCGAAATAACCTGTCTATAGCTAGGATACAAACAAGCTATAAATTGATTGAAAAGGGATACTCTTTTTAAAATATTCTAAAATAATTGACACTAGTTAGTATAAACTATATACTAGCCATAGGGGAAAAACTGCCCAAATTACTGTATTTTTTAAGTTCTCTGTATACAAGCTAAAGATTTTAATGAAGCTGTTTTTAGCTAGGAAAGGATGTTAAATTTCACCATAAATAGTATCTTCGTTACGCTAGGGTGTCGGTTAACTGTGCTGAAATTACCTTATGGTTTTAAAGACAGGCTACTCTTAGTGTGAGCAAGTATCGAAAAGGTGTAGCCAAGATTGTTAAGTTAAGTACAAACCCCCTGGAGTATAAATAACTAGTTAAAACGTTTTTACATAATCTAAGGGACTTATTTCTAGCTTTAGACCCTTAGGTCTCTAAACCTAAAATTTACCCTATTGTTTCAGCTTGGGTAAATGATCTTATTAGGGCGGGACACATCCCCCCGTAAAAGCCGAAATAGGAGGACGGTGTGATGCGAAGATGACTACAACCAATAAAGTAGGAGCTGTAATGGTAGTGGGCTCCGGTATAGCCGGTATTCAGGCGTCCCTGGATCTAGCAGAATCCGGCTACTATGTGTATTTAGTAGAAAAGCTGCCTGCCATTGGCGGAACCATGCCAATGCTGGACAAAACCTTCCCCACCAACGACTGCTCCATGTGTATCCTGTCACCAAAGCTGGTAGACTGTGGACGACACCTGAACGTAAAAACCATGACCAACACAGAAGTGGTAGGCATCGAAGGAGAACCTGGGAACTTTAAAGTAACCCTAAAGACGAAAGCCCGTTACGTAGACTTGAATAAATGTACAGGTTGTGGTAGCTGTGCTGAAGCATGCCCAGTAAAGGTAGATGATGCCTTTAACCAAGGACTGGATAAACGTAAAGCCATCTACAAACTGTATGCCCAAGCCTTCCCCAATGCCTTTGCCATTGATGACAGCAAATGCTTAAAATTCAAAAATCTCGCTAACGATAAACTCTGCGGAAAATGCCTAAAGGCATGTCAGGCCGGAGCCATCAATCACCATATGCAGGACGAAGAAACACAAATTGAAGTGGGTTCGGTACTGCTGGTACCAGGCTTCGAAATTTTTGATGCCAAGGAATTGGAACTATATAAATACGGTCAACTGAAAAACGTGGTTACCTCCCTGGAATTTGAAAGAATTCTGAGTGCGTCCGGCCCCTACGGTGGACACCTGGTACGCCCCAGCGACCACAAAGAACCAGCAAAAATAGCCTGGATACAATGCGTAGGCTCCCGTAACTGCAAGATTGGTCATGGCTACTGCTCCTCAGTATGCTGCATGTACGCCATCAAACAATCAGTCATCGCCAAAGAACACGCTCCCTATGATTTGAACGCAAGCATCTTCTATATGGATATGAGGACCTACGGCAAAGACTTTGAACAATACTATGAGCGCTCCAAGAAACAATATGGAGTTAACTACGTAAGAAGCCGTGTCTACGGAATCGACCCAGGAGAAAATGACAGCGTAAACATTCGTTATGCCCTAGAAGACGGTACAGTAATTAATGAAGAATATGATATGGTAGTACTGTCCGTAGGCCTGGAACCAAACAAAGCTGCGGTAGAACTGGCCAAGAACCTAGGAGTAGAACTGAACCAATACAACTTTGCCGATGTACCAAAACTAACTGGTGTAGCCACCAACAAACCAGGTATATATGTAGCAGGTGCCTTCAGTGGACCGAGAGATATTCCCGAAACCGTAATGCAGGCTAGTGCAGCAGCAGGAGAAATCCAAAAATTGCTGACCGAAGCCAAAGGAACCATGACCCTAACCAAAGAGTACCCGGAACAAAAAGACGTAGCTGGAGACCTAGTACGGACCGGAGTATTCGTCTGCCATTGTGGTATTAACATTGGCGGCGTAGTAAACGTACCCTCAGTGGCAGAATATGCCAGGACATTGCCGGGCGTAGCCTATGCCACCGAAAAACTGTACGCCTGCTCCCAGGATGCCAGCGCCCAGATCAAAGAAGCCATCGAAGAATATAAGCTAAACCGTATCGTAGTGGCCTCCTGTAGCCCACGAACCCACGAACCCATGTTCCAAGAGACCTTAAAAGAGGCTGGACTAAATCCACACCTTTTTGAAATGACCAACATCCGTGACCATTGCTCTTGGGTACACCAAAACGAACCTGAAAAAGCCACTGAAAAAGCCAAAGACCTAGTGAAAATGGCTGTTAAAAAAGCTGCATTACTAGAACCTGTACAACCAGTAACCCTGCCCATGAACCATGACGCCCTAGTAGTTGGTGGTGGGGTATCAGGACTAACCGCAGCCCTGAACCTGGCAGACCAAGGCTACCAAGTATACGTAGTAGAAAAAGCCGAAGAACTGGGCGGCATCGCCAATCGGATCCACTATGGCATGGGTGGCGAAGACGTACAGGCATATATGAAAGAACTAATCAACAAAGTAACAACCCATGACAAGATCAAAGTATACACCAGCGTAGCAATAGCCGATGTACAAGGCTTTATGGGTAACTACGTAACCAAATTGACCGATGGACAAGAAATTAAGCATGGGGTGGCCATCATAGCCACCGGTGCTGCAGAATACAAGCCAACAGAATACCTCTACGGCCATAACACCCGTGTACACACCCTACTGGAAGTAGAAGGTCTGCTGGCAGGCAAAAAAATAGAAAACGCCAACAACTTTGTCTTCATCCAGTGCGTAGGCAGCCGTGATGACGAGAGACCCTACTGCAGCCGTATATGCTGTACCAAGTCCGTCAAACTGGCCCTGAAAGTCAAAGAAGCCAAGCCCAGTGCCAACGTCTACATTCTGTACCGCGACATTCGGACCTACGGCTACTTTGAAGACCTGTACACCGAAGCCCGTCGCAAGGGAGTCATCTTCGTACGCTACAGCACTGATGCCAAACCAGTGGTAGAAGGAACATCAACAGGAACCAAAGTAACCGTAATAGACCACGTACTGAACCGTCCGATAGAAATCTATGCAGACATCGTTGGTCTGGCCACTGCTATCGTATCGAACGATAACACAGCCCTATCCAAACAGTTCAAAGTACCGATAAACGCAGAAGGCTTCTTCCTAGAAGCACACATGAAACTGCGTCCAGTGGACTTTGGTACAGACGGAGTATTCATGTGTGGACTGGCCCATGGACCGAAGAACCTGGAAGAGAACATTTCCCAGGCAAAAGCTGCAGCAGGACGTGCGGTTACAGCCTTGGCTAAAGAAAACATCCAGACCGACGGTAAAGCCGCCTTTGTGGACAAACGTAAATGCATGGCCTGTGGTGTGTGCGTAGAAGTTTGCCCAGCCAAAGCCGCAACCCTAGTAACAGACGAAAGAGGCAACACAGCAGCCGAAGTAAACCCAGCCCTGTGCAAAGGTTGCGGCGCCTGCTCCTCCTCCTGCCGTTGCGGAGCCATCAATGTTAAAGGTTGCAGCAACCAACAACTCATGGCAATGGTCCAAGCGGTAGCGTTCTAGTTAGCTAACTGGTAATGCTTAGGGGTCGGCTGTAGGCCATGAGCCGTGAGCTTTGGGCTAAAAGCCTTTAGCCATTAGGAAATGGCTAAACCCAAGTAATTACTAAATAGCAATACAAAGAGAAGTAATAATTGGTCAGGGCGGTGCAAGCACCGCCTGACCATCAAGATATTAATAATCCTATGAAGAACAATCAGGCCTAAAAGCCCATGGCCCATGGCCCATGGCCCATGGCCAATACATGGAACCACCCAATAAGCAGCCGAAGCGATAGTAGACAGCTGACAGCTCGAATGGAGGGAAGAAAGAAATGGCCGAACGAGAGCCTAAAATTGTAGCGTTTCTATGCAACTGGTGCAGTTACGCCGGCGCAGATCTGGCAGGGGTAGGCCGCATGCAATACCCCCCGAATATCCGTGTGGTACGGGTGCCCTGCTCCGGAAGAATTAACCCGCTATTTATCATTGGTGCCCTGAGATCTGGTGCAGATGCAATCCTGACCTCTGGCTGACACCCTGGAGACTGCCACTATGTTAGTGGCAACCTGGTGGCCCGCCGTAAATTTGCGCTGATGAAAAACCTCCTAAATTACATGGGAGTAGACCAAGACAGAGTGAATTTCACCTGGGTATCAGCGTCCGAAGGGGCAAGATTTGCCGAATTAATAACAGACCTAACCGGAAAAGTAAAAGCAATGGGTCCCAATACAGGACTATTTCGTAAAGCGGAGTGAGGTGAGAGGGAATGAACAAAACCGAAAGCATTAGAGAAATTGCCAAAAAACTGTTAGAAGAAAAGAAAGTGGATTTGGTTGTAGGATTTGCCCAAGGTAGCCTGCCCCTCCGCAGCACACCGTACTTTGCAAGAACACCGGAAGAAGCAGACAACCTAATTTGGGGAGCCACCTGCGAAAACAACCTGGCCAACTTCGTACGTAAGCGTAGCGAGAAAGTAGCCGTCATTGCCAAGGGCTGTGACGTCAGAGCCATCGTCGCCCTGATTAAAGAAGGTCAAATCAACAGAGAAAACCTAACCATCGTCGGAGTACCCTGCGAAGGCATGGTAGACCGTAAACAAATCTGTGAGGCAGTAGGTTGCAAAGAAATCATGGAAGCAACCGACAACGGAGCAGAACTAGTAGTAAAAGGCAAAGACTTTGAACAAACCATAGCCAAAGCCGATGTCATGTTCGTCTCCTGCAAAACCTGTCAACACAACAACCCCGTAATCTTTGATGAACTAGTTGGCGAAAAAGTAGAAGCCAAAGAAGCCAACTATGCAGATGTAGAAGCCTTTGAAGCCCTAAGTGCTGCAGAACGTAATGCCTTCATAGCCAAAGAAATGGAAAAATGTATCCGCTGCTACGCCTGCCGTCAGGCCTGCCCAATGTGCTACTGCACAGAGTGCTTCGTAGACTGTGGTGCACCAGCTTGGATAGGCAAAGGGGCGCAAAAAGTAGATGATAACGCCCTGTTCCAGACCGTGCGTGTAATGCACTTAGCTGGACGCTGCGTAGACTGTGGTGCCTGTGAAAGAGCATGTCCCATGGGTATTAAGTTATCCCTGTTAAACCGCAAGATGGTGAAAGACGTTAAAGAACTATTTGATGCAGAAGCCGGCGTGAACCTGGAAGATGCTCCGGCCCTAAACACCCATAAGTTCGAAGATAAAGAAGACTTCATGTTATAGGAGTGAGGTGAAAAAGGATGATTCTAAACAAAAGCGAAGTAACAAACTTACTCGACAAACTGGCCAGTGAATACCGAGTAATCGCTCCAGTGGAAAAGAACGGCTTGGTTGAATTCGCAGCTATCCAAAAGGGAGAAGAAGCAAAACTAGACTATGCAAACACCAAAAAGCCAGGCAAAGAAATCCTTTTCCCTCAGTCCGAAGAACTATTCAACTACACCGTGGACACTGAAGGAGTAAGGATGCAAGATAACGTTGACGGGCAGGCAACCATAGTATTTGGTATGCACCCCTGTGATGTAAAATCCTGGGTACTGCTGGACAACGTATTTAAAAATGACCAATACACAGATGTATACTATCTGACACGTCGGGCCAATACCCTAGTGGTTGGGTTAGGCTGCAATGAACCAGCAAGCACCTGCTTCTGCAGCAGCGTAGCCTGTGGTCCCTTTGCCAAAGAGGGAAGCGACATCTTCCTGACTGACATAGGAGAAGCCTATGTAGTGGAAGGTATCAGTGAAAAAGGGAAAGAACTGGTGGCTAAACTTGGTTTAAGCGAAGCAGGAGCAGAAGCCAAAGCAGCGGCTGCCAAACTGCAAGCAGAAGTGAAGGCAGATGGAAGCGTTAACATTGAAGGAATGGCTGAAAAACTACGTACTATATATGACCACGAATACTGGAACAAACTGTATGAAAAATGTCTAGGCTGTGGAGCCTGTACCTACCTGTGCCCCACCTGCCACTGCTTTGACATAGCCGACGAAGCTACAGATTGCAATGGTTGTCGTGTAAGGAACTGGGATGCCTGCATGTTCCCGTTATTTACCCTGCATGGTTCTGGTCACAACCCAAGACCAAGTGGTAAAGAACGCTGGAGACAAAGACTTATGCACAAATTCAACTACTTTGTAGAAAGATACAATGCCACCGCCTGCGTTGGTTGCGGTAGGTGCATCAAAAACTGCCCTGTGAACCTGGATATTCGTCAAGCATTAGCTGACATCCAGGCACTGGACTAGCGGAAGCGAGGTTGGAAAAGAGATGAGAAACCCTTATCTACCGCTGCCAATGAAATTGGTGAAAAACTTCACCGAGACAACAGACAAATTAATCCATACCTTTACCCTGGAATTCCAAAATGAACAAGATGCAGAGAGCTTCAAATATGGCCCTGGTCAGTTTGCAGAACTGATGGTATACGGCAAAGGAGAGGCCCCCTTCGGGATCGCTTCATCCCCCACTGAGAAAGGTATTTTAAAATTCTCCGTGGCCAAAGTGGGAGTGGTTTCTACCGCCCTGCACATGCTGGAAGAAGGCACTACGGTAGGAGTACGTGGACCATTAGGAAACACCTACCCAATGGAGCAATTGAAAGGCAAGAGCCTGACCATTATTGGCGGAGGTTTTGCCTTTACGACCCTGCGTGCCACCATCCAATACATTCTGGACCCTGCTAACCGTGGCGATTACGGAGATCTAAACGTAATCTATGGTGCTAGAAACCCTGGGTTGCTGCTATATAAAGATGAGCTAGCAGCTTGGGATGCCAGAAGCGACATCAACTTGATCACCACCATTGACCGGGAAGCAGAAGGTTGGACTGGACGAGTAGGCTTTATTCCCACCGTAACCAAAGACGTGGCACCGAAGACAGACTATGCCATTATCTGTGGACCGCCAGTGATGATTAAATTCACCATGCCGGTACTGGTGGAATGCGGCTTTACTCCAGACCGTATTATCATGAGCTTAGAGAACAGAATGAAGTGCGGTATTGGTATGTGCGGACGTTGCAACGTAGGCAGCAAATATGTATGCAAGGATGGCCCCGTGTTTACCAAGGAGCAGTTGGATAAGCTGCCCAACGAATACTAATCCTAAATACAACAAAGGGACTGGTTTTAAACCAGTCCCTTTTAAATATTACCAAAGACATTTGGAATAATAAATTTACAGGTACAGTAGAGAGTGCATCAGCAAGAAGAGAATAAAAAAATGGTATAATATATGGTGATTTCTAAATATGGGATTAACCAATGTTATATTTATATAATATTTACTGAATATGTTATATAAAGAAGTAAATCTATATAGAAGGAGAAGGCGGTAATGGATCCTAAGATTCTAGAAATGATTACATATGCTAACGAAAATCCTTTTGCCAAAATGTTAAATATAGAGATTACTGAACTAAACGTAGGTGAATCCTGTATAGAAATTACTGTTTTGCCTCATCACCTAAATCCCCACGGGACACTGCATGGTGGTGTCATATCTACGTTAGCGGATATTGCCATGGGGGTTGCGGTGCGTACTCTGGGGAAATTAGGCATGACCATAAATTTAAACACTAATTTTATAGCTGCTGCCCTCCTTGGGGAACGTGTAACTGCCCGTGGTAAAGTGGTCCATGAAGGTAGTAGTGTAATATCTGTGGAGTGTACTCTATCAAAAGAAAAAGATGTTTTAGCTCGGTCCACAGGATTATGGTATGTTCTCAAACACAAGTAAAGAAAAATTATAAAAAAGTTGGAGCACTCTAAGAGTTAAAAGATGCTTTTCTTAGGCCAGTTTATTAGTACGATTTAAAATATGATGACCGACTTAATTAGCTAAGTTAAAATGCTGATATAGAAAAAACCAAGGCGCTGGCCTTGGTTTTTTCTATATCAGCAGACACCCATGTTATTAAAACACCAACTAAGGAAAACAAGAAGCTATATAGTAACTTTGTTGGGTTAGATATTTCCAAAAAGAAAAGCTAGAAAAAATAGATTTTATGAAGGAATTTTTGAAATAAAATGGAATTAATAAATAAATGGGATGCACTCCCGCAATGCGGGATTATTAATACCTTTGAACTATAAGGTGGTATGTAATGACTAAAGATATATATGTAAAAGCTATTTTTAAGGCACTGGATATATTGGAATATCTAGGCAAAGATGACCAAGAAAAAGGTTGCTTAGAAGTTGCTAGGCAATTAAAAATACCAAGCAGTACAGTTCATAGACTCCTTGCAACCTTGGAAGTAAGAGGTTATGTGAGACAAGATACCAACACCGGAGGTTATCGGTTAGGTTCAAAGGTTCTTGACCTTCAGGAAAGAGTAACAAAAAACCTTGACATTAAACAAATTACTCAACCTTACTTGTTGAAACTATCTCAGTTAACCAGAGAGAGTTGTAATTTAGGCATCCTTGATGATAAAGAGGTCGTACATATAAAAAGGGTTGAAAGTCCTGAAGTAATCAGAGCCAGTATTAGGACCTTACGTTTTAGTGCATTTACATCAGCAATCGGACAAGTACTATTGGCATATCTGGAGGAGGAGGAATTGGAGGAAATTGTTCCTGAAGAATTGCCCGTACAGACTCCGAATTCTATTACAGACAAGAAAACCTTTTATATCCGCATCCAACAAATTAGGAAACAGGGGTTTAGTGTTGACAATGAAGAAGGTTTTATAGGGGTTAGAGCAGTGGCAGTACCCATTTTCAATAATAAAGGGAAGGTGATTGCAGGCTTAGGGGTAATGGGACCAACAGAAAGAATGGACTTTAACAAAATAGAAGAGTGTAAGTTATTATTATCTGAAGCTGCTGCAAGCATATCCAGAGAGCTTGGATATGACGCTAAGTAACCCTTTCTAACTAATCAACAGACATATATGATATGAGGAGTGTTCAATATGAAAGTATTAGCGGCAGATCCCAACAAATGTTTAGGCTGTAGAATTTGTGAACAATGGTGTAGCATGTTTCACTATAAGGTAAACAACCCCAAAAAATCAAGAATTTCAGTAGTGAGAAGTCACGCTACATATATGGATTATCCCCTTGTCTGCCAGCAATGTGAGGATACCCCCTGTATTAAGGCTTGTCCTGAAAAAATTCAAGCCCTAAGCATTGACCAAAATACTGGTGCTATTAAGTTAGATAGTGAAAAATGTATTGCCTGTGGTCTATGTTCAAAGGCCTGCCCCAATCAGGCTATCAAAAAGCATCCGAATGAAAAGTACATGTTGATCTGTGACCTTTGTGGTGGGGACCCTCAATGTGTAAAACATTGTCCGGGAGACGCACTTTTCTATAAAGAAAAAGTAGACTGCAGATAGGTTTGGAAATCATAAGGAGGCAAATAAGATGAGTAAAGATCAAGGCGTTGCAGGACAATTACTGCGTGTTAATTTAACAACTAAAACTATTACCAAAGAAGAACTTGCTATAGATTTATACCTAGAGAATATCGGTGGCCGTGGGATGGCAGCTTATTTCCTAAATAAAGAAGTAGATCCCAAGACAGATGCCTTAGGTCCCGATAACAAGTTGGTATTTTTTAACGGACCTTTCTCTGGGACAATGGTACCAGGCAATAACAAAATAAATGTGGCCTTCAAATCTCCCCTAACTGAAACTTACTCCTATGCATTGGCTGGCGGTCATTTTGGCCCCGAACTAAGATTTGCTGGGTACGACGGTATTATAATAGAAGGAAAATCTGAAGAACCTGTTTACCTTTGGATTAACGATGACAATGTTGAAATACGCAGAGCCGCTAATTTGTGGGGTAAAACTATTGCAGAAACTGATCATATTCTTAAAGAAGAGTTAGGCAAAGGCAAAGATCCGCATATCCATGTAGCCTGCATAGGTCGTGGGGGTGAAAATCAAGTTAAGCTCGCATGTATCACTGCCGATGTATTCCGAGAGTTTGGACGTGGTGGGTGTGGTGCGGTAATGGGTTCAAAGAACTTGAAGGCCATTGCTGTAAAAGGTACAAAGGACGTTAAAGTGGCAGATCCCCAAGGGTTAATGAAGTTAGTGGAAAAAGTACAGCCTAATTTCTTTGTGGTTCCCAAGGCAGTTATTAGAAGAAAACAAGGTACTAACGAATTAGTTGAAAGTATCAATGCCGCTGGCTTTATGTGCACTAAGAACTTTAGTGAAGGATATGCAGAGTCTAACAAATTATTTGAAGGAGCTAAATTTAGGGAAGAGGTTGTATTTAATGATGCAGCTTGCTATTCCTGTGCCATCGCCTGCAGTAAGAATGTAGTCATTGAATCTACGAAATACGGTGAAGTAAGGTTGGAGGGACCAGAGTTTGAAACTTTGGGCCTGTTGGGGACAAACTGTGGGTTAACCACCTGGGATGATGTGTTAAAGGTTTCTGCTGTCTGCGACGAGGTTGGTTTAGATTCTATTACCGCTGGCGGCTGCGTTGCCCTGGCTATGGAATGTTTTGAAAAAGGAATTTTAACACTGGCAGATACTAACGGTCTAGAATTAAGATTTGGTAATGGAGAAGCAATGGTCAAATTGCTATATATGATCTCAAACTGTGAAGGTATTGGTGCTGACCTAGCTAATGGCCCGGTTTATGCTGCAAATAAATGGGGGGCTCCGGAACTGGCCATTCATTCCAAAGGTATGACCCCCGCGGTATATGATCCCCGTGGTGCCAAGGGTATGGCACTAACCTATGCCACTTCACCTAAGGGGGCTCACCACATGGTTGCGCCTGTCTTTGGTGGTGAAATGGCTGCTGGTAATAGAACCGAAGAAGCAGGCAAAGAAGGACTGGTTCGCAACACCCAATTGAATTTCTGTATAGTTGATTCTCTGGGTATTTGTGCCACTATCCAAAATGGTTTCTCCCGAGAAGATCAAATAGAAGCTTTTAAATTAGTAACTGGCCAGGAAATTACTCAAGAGAAATTACTTTTCTTTGCTGAAAAGCTCTTTAATTTGGAAAGAATGTTTAACGTGAACAATGGTTTCTCTCGTAAAGATGACACTTTACCTAAGAGATTTACCGAAGAACCTATGCCCCATGGGGAAAGCAAAGGACAAACTGTAAATTTGGAAATCATGTTGGATAGCTATTATGCCTTGATGCAGTGGGATAACAATGGTATTCCCACCCCCGAAAAATTAAAGGAGTTGGGTTTAGCCTAACCATTTTTGGGAGGACTTATGATAACAGTTACGTTGGAGTTTCGACTTTTGGGAGATAAAACAAAAAAACGCACAATATCAGTGGCGGAAGGAACTACACTAACTGAGTTATTACTAGGTAACGGTCTCAAGTCGGAGCAAATTCCCTACCTAACGGTATTGGTGGATGGAAGGTATGTAGATTTAAGTTATAAACTACAGCATGATAATTTAATATCAGTTCTTCCACTGTTAGAAGGGGGTTAAGGAAGGGGAACGATTGCCCGAAAGAAGGGGCAACGGAGATATATACTAAAAGGGCCAAACTGTCAAATGTTAACTGACAGCTTGGCCCTTAAAATATGTTAATCCTCAAAAAAGCAGGAAATTCTTGATTGTGATATACTTTAAAATACGATTTAAAATCAACAGTCAAGAGGTGACTTTTTGAGCATGGAAATTGGGGTAAAATATATTGACAACTTGGAGCAAGCGAAGTATGAAATTAAAGCTGTGGGCAGTGACCCTGGTGGGTGGCAGCAAATGGCATCTAAAGCAGTACATAGAGTATTAAAAATAACAGGAGCAAGTCCTACCCAAGCAAATATCATAAAGCAGGAGATGCTAGCTAGAGGAGGGGAGGCAGCGGTAGCGAGGGGGGTTGTAAATCATTCTGTTAAAACAACTGATATATTACTCATGGCAACCCTTAAGCAGTACAAAGGATTTATAAATAAACTTAAACTTCAGCCCTTTGGGTTAGCAGCACTGGCGGCCAAACTGGAAGAGGCCTTAAACAATCTAGAGGGAATAAAAGTTAAAAGAATGAATTGTCGGGGTAAAGTACTGGAATTTGGTCAAAGAACACTGGTTATGGGTATTTTAAATAGTACTCCAGATTCCTTTTCTGATGGTGGACGTTATATGGATGTGGAAGCTGCTTTAGAACACGCTCATAAAATAGTGGAAGAAGGAGCGGATATCATTGACTTAGGCGGGGTATCCACTAGACCAGGTTTTCAAGATATTACTGAAGATGAAGAGAAGCGAAGAATTTTACCTGTATTGGAAAAAATTCTTCGATCAGTAACAGTGCCTATTAGTGTAGATACTTGGCGTGCTGGTGTGGCTAGGGAAGTATTAGAAACTGGAGCGCACATCATTAATGATCAATGGGCGCTGCGGGGTGATCCGGCATTAGCAGAGGTGGTTGCCCGTTATCAGGCACCTATAATGCTTATGCACAATGGTACAAGTACCAGTTACCAGGATATGATGATAGAGATTCTTACCTTTCTGCGTAGGGGAATTGACATAGCAGAAGAGGCAGGGATCCCTAGGGCTAACATTATTGTGGATCCCGGGATTGGCTTTGCCAAAACCCACGAGCAGAATCTGGAGGTCCTTAGGAGATTAAAAGAATTAACGGTATTAGGTTGCCCAATTTTATTAGGAACATCGCGAAAATCAGTTATTGCTAAGACCCTTAACTTGCCAGTGGACCAACGACTGGAAGGTACTGGTGCCACAGTGGCCTTGGGCATCGCTTGTGGGGCAGATATTGTGAGGGTACATGATGTTAAGGAAATAGCTAGGATTGCAAGAATGAGTGATGCTATTGTGCGGAGGTATACCAATGGGGGATAAAATTATTCTCAAGGGAATGAAATTTTTTGGTAACCACGGTGTACTGGAGGAAGAACGTAGATTAGGGCAGCAATTTGAGATTGACTTGGAATTATCCATGGACCTGCAGCCAGCAGGACAAACAGATGACTTAAGCTTAAGTGTTAGCTATGCTGAAATATTTAGTACCGTAGAACAAATCTTAACTGGGCCACCTTTAAAATTACTAGAAGCAGTTGCGGAAACGGTTGCCAAGGGAATATTAGCTCAGTACTCCAAAATAGAACAAATTAAAGTTACCCTAAAAAAACCGGGAGCGCCGATCAAAGGAAGTTTTCAGTACATGGCCGTTGAGATAACACGGAGGAGGGGTTAATAAATGGCTGTTGCCTATATTGGACTTGGTAGCAATATGGGAAATAGGAAGGCGTATATTCAAAATGCCTTGGAAAAATTAAGTCAATCCCCCAATATCCGACTTCTAAGAGTTGCCTCACTTTACGAAAGTGCTCCCTGGGGATATCTAAATCAAGAGTGGTTTATCAATACTGTGGCCGAAGTGGAAACAATTTTATCTCCAGACAAGTTGCTACAGGTACTTTTTCATATTGAAAAAAGTTTAGAAAGAACAAGGGATATCAAATGGGGGCCTAGAACTGTCGATTTAGATATTTTGCTGTATGATCAAGAAACCATTAATCTACCTCAACTGAACGTACCTCACCCCCGTATGCATGAAAGGGCCTTTGTGCTAGTTCCTTTGGCAGAGCTATGTCCAGATATGATTTTACCGCAAGGACTTGTAAGGGAACTGGCAGATAAAGCCCAAGCGGAACAGGATGTAAGAAAATTGGTATAGTTAAAGCCGGAGAATCCTCCGGCTTTGGCTAAATAATTTAATCCTCTTGCTCTTTCTTTTTCTTAAAGATGAACTCCACTCCTGTATCTTGATGGGACCAGAAGTCCGTTAGGTGATACCCCTTATTAAGAGCCTTTTGACATTCCGAAAGGGCAGACTCGAAGTCTTGTAGAAACTCTTTTCCTGAGGGATCACCTAAGTTGGGGATATTATCCATGACTACTTTTTCTATCAAATAATCTGGGTCATTCTGAAAATCCTCAACTTTAATTGTTGGCAAGTAGAACACCCCTCATTAAGCTATTTATGAATAAGATTACCCATATTTTTATTCTTTACCCACTGAAGGGCTGATTCTTTGTCTACGATAGAACCAACAACCTGTTCTTCACACAATTTCTCTAATAGCAGGCCCACTTTTGGACCCTCTGGTATGCCTAGCCTAATCAGGTCATGTCCTGAAAGGTATGGTATTGGAGAATACTTATCCAGTTCTTCCATACACTTTCTAATAAGGTCAAAAATAAAATTTTGATAGGGAACTAACTCACTGATTCTTTCTCCTGCAACTAAAGTGGCGGTCAAATCAGCTAAAGATAATATAAGAATGTCTAAGATGTGGTCATCCAATGAACGAAATAAACGATATATATTCAAGTTAGAAAAATCCCTTTTGTTATATAAATCAAGGGGTAACATATGATGGAGTACTAAATTAAGCAAGAATTGTCTTTCTGTGCGGGATAATCTAAGACGTTCCCCCAGAGCTTCAGCGTAAGGAATTCCTGCTTCTGAATGGCCATGAAAGGAAATACGCCCGTTTTTTTGAGTGACAGCAGTATCTGGCTTTCCTACATCATGAATAAGTGCTGCCAATTTTAATATTTCAATGCGACTTGATCCGTTGGACAACTTCTGATTTAAATGGGAGAATAGCTTTTGCCCGCCGGGAAATTTTACAGGTAATTCTTTTATAATAATCTCAAGACACTGATAGGTTCGTAGACAGTGGTGCCAGACATTTTCCGAGTGATAATAATTTTGTTTGGTTTCAGCCATACGGCGCTGCCCGGGTAATAAATACTGCCAAAAATGTAATTCCCGTTCCATATAATCTACCCAGGAGTAAGTTACTGGCAGAATAAAAAGAGCTGACAATTCCTGCCAGACTCGTTCACCGGCAACCTTCTCAATTTGGCGCGCACCTTGTCTAAGCAATACCATGGTCTCGGGGATAATCAATAGATTAAGTTTAGCAGAAAATCGAATTCCTCGCAGAACCCGCAGGGGGTCCTGGTGAATTGATGTACTGGTTGTGGCTCGTAATAACCTATTTGTTAGATCTTGACTTCCCTGGGTTGGATCAATCACGTCTTTTTGACAGCAATTCCAATTTAAGCCTTTGTATATTTGTAAGGCCATGGCATTGATAGTAAAGTCCCGAGTCAAGAGATCCTTATCAAGGGTCGTATTTTTTAGAGGACTAATGTCAAGGTGCCACAACTTAGTTATGATCCGAACCACTTCACGGCGGTTATCTAGAATAACGATATTTCCTTTATACCGTTCAGCGATTATCTGGGACAATTTTAGAACTTTCCCCGTCACAACAAAATCTAAGTCAATAGGTTTCTGGTCTAATAGTAGATCTCTAATTGCACCACCAACTAAATAGATACTGATGTTTAGCTGACCAGAAATTTCGCCTATAAAATTTAGCAAGTGCTGCATAAAAATCACCACCCTATACAAAACCCAGTGATCATTAAATTATTTGTTGATTTAGAAAACTTATACTAATGTTGACAATATATAATCTGCCAGAACTTGTGTTATTACTGATTATACATACAATGGTATTTATTGTCACCAAAACTTTAGAAAAGCTAAGATATAAAATTTAGGTGGGACCCGGTACAACGTGCTTAATAATAACCATAGCACCTGTGGGTAACCCCCTTGTATTGACAAAGATTTCCCAACTGGTTAGAATTTTTACAGGAGAAGAATAATTATTTATAATATTAGAAAGCATAGGCTTATTGATGATGTGTATAATTATAAAATATATTGCCTGGCTATTTCTTGGGCAAGGAGTTGAGTGAATGTCGATTGAGGAGAAGATTAGTCAGCTTACTGAAGATATTAAAAGATTAAAAAAGGAACGTAATGCCATTGTATTAGCCCATGTATACCAACGTCCTGAGGTACAAGAAGTGGCTGATATTATTGGGGATTCCCTGGAGTTATCTCGAAGGGCTGCAGCTACTGATGCAGAAGTAATAGTGTTCTGTGGCGTTCATTTCATGGCAGAAAGTGCAGCCATTCTTTCACCAGATAAAGTTGTCCTGTTGCCCGAAGAAAATGCAGGCTGTCCCATGGCGGATATGGTTACCGCTGAGGAGTTACGGGCTAAAAAGAAAGAACTGCCTGAAGCACTGGTGGTTGCCTATGTAAACACCTCAGCTGAGGTAAAAGCTGAAAGTGATATTTGCTGTACCTCTGCCAATGCTGTCAAAATTGTTCAATCAATTCCAGAGGACAAGCCTATTATTTTTATTCCAGATAAAAACCTGGGAACTTATGTCGCGAATCAAACTGGCCGACCAATGACCCTTTGGGAAGGTTGGTGTAATACACATGATTGGGTTACACCAGAGGAAGTAATGAAAGCAAGACAAGAGCATCCTGATGCATTAGTGTTAATTCACCCGGAATGTCGACCAGAAGTAGTGGCTCTGGCAGATTATGTTTCTAGTACCACAGGTTTAATTAAATTTGCTAAAGAAAGTAATGCCAAAGAATTTATTGTTGGTACGGAAGCTGGTATCCTACATCAATTGTATAAACAGTGCTCAGGTAAGGAATTTTATTTGGCAACCAAAAGATTAGTTTGCCCGAATATGAAGGCTACTACCTTGGGTAAGGTGAAGGAGGCATTGGAGACTATGCAACCACAGATCACTGTGTCTCCGGAAATTCGGGAAAGAGCACTTAAATGCCTAGAAAGAATGTTGAATGTTTAATAAGTGATGTTATGGGAAGAGGATAATTGGGGGGAGTTGTTTTAAGTGTCCAATCGATACCTGGTAAATTTTGATTCCAGGGATTTACCCCAACAAAGCGCAGAATATTTGATCATCGGAGGAGGTATTGCAGGTCTCTTTACTGCATGGGCTGCTGCCAAATCAGGTGCTCATGTAACTCTTTTGACCAAGCGTACTGTTGCCGAAAGCAACACTGACAGGGCTCAAGGTGGTATTGCTGCTGCGTTGGGACAGCACGACTCTCCTGAATTACATATGAAAGATACATTGGTAGCTGGAGCTGGGCTGTGCAGTGAGGATGCAGTAAGAATCCTCGTTAATGAAGGACCTGAGAGGGTTAAAGAGTTAATTGATATGGGAGCAACTTTTGATCGAACTGGTGATGACCTTTGCTTTACAAGGGAGGGCTGCCATAGTCAGGATCGAATACTCCATGCACAGGGAGATGCTACCGGCGCGGAGATTTTGCGGGCTCTAAGCCTAAATGTATCTTCTTTGTCCAGCGTAGAAATTCTTGAGAATCAATATGTTGTTGATCTACTGGTTAAAGATAATATTTGTTATGGTGCCCTTGCGATGGATCAAATCACAGGAGAATTTCGTGTTTTTAGAGGTAAAGCCATTGTGTTAGCGACAGGTGGTTCTGGCCGTCTGTACAACTATACCACCAACCCCGAGGTTGCCACTGCTGATGGCATTGCCTTAGCCTATCGGGCCGGTGCAGAGGTTATGGATATGGAGTTTATTCAATTTCATCCCACATCTTTGGTCTTACCCGATGCACCTCGCTTCTTAATTTCCGAAGCTGTA
The DNA here is from genome assembly GCF_054657375.1 of Desulfotomaculum defluvii. Classification (NCBI taxonomy): domain Bacteria; kingdom Bacillati; phylum Bacillota; class Clostridia; order Eubacteriales; family Desulfotomaculaceae; genus Desulfotomaculum; species Desulfotomaculum defluvii. The sequence continues at coordinate 184,440 of NZ_BAAHYV010000004.1, forward strand.
CGGGGGGAAGGAGCTTTGCTACGAAACTCCTGGGGAGAGAGATTTATGCCTCAGTATCATGGTATGGCTGAGCTTGCTCCGAGAGATATTGTATCCCGTGCAATCCTAAGTGAAATGGCAAAGACCGAAGCTAACTCAGTGTTTCTGGATTTGACCCATTTAGATGCTGATAAAATGAAGGAACGCTTTCCTACTATAACATTAACCTGCTCCAAGTATGGTGTGGATATTACTAAAGATTTTATACCCGTTGCACCAGCAGCCCATTACATGATGGGCGGTGTGAAAACAGATCTTTGGGGTGAAACAAGTATTCAACGCCTATTCTCCTGTGGTGAAGCTAGCTGTATGGCTGTTCATGGGGCCAACCGATTGGCAAGCAATTCTTTGTTAGATGGTTTGGTTTGGGGCGGACGAATTGTTCATAGAACAATACATCTCTTAGAAGAAGACTTAACAGGCAAACCGGAGTTTTGTTGCCACAACTTACAGGCTACCCCAGAGGTTGATTTTGTGGGCTTAAGAAAGAAGATTCAACAGATTATGGGAGAGAAGGTCGGTCCTTTAAGAACAGCCCAACGATTAGCCCAAGCATTGGCGTTCTTTGACTCTTGTGCATTTTTGGCTCAGCATGAAGTAAAGGATACAGCTAAAATGGAAGTGCGAAACATGCTAGAGGTAGGAGCACTAATAACAGAGGCAGCAATGATGCGGAGTGAAAGTAGGGGAGGTCATTTTCGGTTAGATTATCCCGAAACAGCTGAACGATGGCGTAAGCATATTATTTTAAAGGGTAATTAATTGGAGGTTCCCTATGAATCTAAATCTATTTGAATTAAATAAACTTATAGAGACTTCCCTAGCAGAAGATATTGGAACGGGTGATATAACAACCAATAGCATAGTTCCCCTTGAATACAATACCAAGGGTATAATTTTTGTTAAAGAACCTGGTGTTGTTGCAGGCATACCAGTAGCAGAAGCTGTTTTTCGCTATCTAGCTCCAGAAATTAGTTTTACACCTCAGGTTATGGACGGTGCTTTATTAGCTCCTGGTGAAGTTATTGCCGAAGTAGAAGGGGATGCTCGGGCCATCTTAACAGGTGAGCGATTAGCCTTGAATTTCTTACAAAGAATGAGTGGCATAGCTAGCCGTACCGCTTCTTTGGTTGAAAAAATAAAACTTTACCCCGTAAGGGTTGTGGATACTAGAAAGACCACCCCTGGATTACGGATGCTGGAGAAATATGCAGTGCGCATTGGTGGGGGCTTTAACCATCGTTTTGGATTATATGACGCAGTTTTAATTAAGGATAATCATATTAAAGTTGCAGGAGGCATTACCAAGGCTATATTAGTAGCTAGGCAGAATGTACCCCATACAGTTAAAATCGAGGTAGAAGTAGAGAGCTTAGATGGCGTTACAGAAGCATTAGAGGCTAGAGCCGATATTATTATGTTGGATAATATGGATTATGCGATAATGAGGGAAGCAGTGAAAATGATCGATGGTCGAGCTTTAGTAGAAGCTTCGGGAGGTATCAACGAGGAAACCATAGTTTCAGTGGCAAAGACTGGCGTTGACTTGATTTCTGTTGGTGCCCTTACTCATTCAATAAAGTCTTTGGATATTAGTCTGGATATCGGAGAAATAAAGGCGAAAAATAATTTATGAGTCCTTGTAAAGCAATAATCCCTCCCGGTTAAACTGTATTCGGGAGGGATTATTTAGTAACTTTTTGCTTTAAATGTAAACCCTAGAACACATGGAAGGTTGACAAAGTGTAAACACATAAGTTAATATGAAAATAGGTTTGAAATGGTTGATTTGACAGTTTTCATACGGTAAAAGGTGGTTATAAATGAATTCCAAACAAAAAATTCTTAAACTACTTCGAGAAGAAGAATCGGGTTATGTTTCCGGAGAATATATTTGTCAGCAACTTCAGGTATCTAGAACAGCTATCTGGAAAAGTATCGAGTCATTGAGGGGTGACGGTTATGAAATAGATGCCAGGCCACGGATAGGTTATCGTTTGTTAGCATCACCTGAGCTGCTTGATCCAACTGAATGGTTTACCTCCCTTCAGACACAAATTATTGGTCAGGATGTTCGTTATTACAGAGTAACTACCTCTACCAATGATGTTGCCAAAGACTTAGCACGTCAGGGGACGGTAGAGGGAATAGTTGTAATTACCGAAGAACAAACCAAAGGAAAAGGACGACTGGGTCGTACTTGGCAATGTTTGAGTCAGAAAGGGCTTTGTTTTTCCGTGGTTTTATTTCCTAGGGCAAACCCAATGGAAGTGCCTCAATTTACCATGTTAGCCGCAGTTGCTGTGGTTAAGGCCATAAGCCGTACCGTTAGTCTTAATGCCCAGGTAAAATGGCCCAATGATGTTTATCTTAACGGGAAAAAAATATGCGGCATACTGGCAGAAATGGTAGCCGAAGCTGATAGAGTAAAGTATGTAGTTTTGGGAATTGGGCTAAATGTTAATCAAAGCCAAGAAGAACTAGATAATATGATTGGGTATAATGCCACCTCTTTGAGGGTTCAGCTAGGTCAGAAATTAATTCGTTCTCGAATATTAATTGCAATATTAGAAGAGTTAGATGAACTTTATAACCTATGGCATAGAAAGGGCTTTTTACCCTTTAAACAAATTTGGCAAGAAAGTGCTTTATGGATAGGAGAGATGGTACAGGTAACGGGATTACATAATAACTGGGAAGGGGTAATGGAAGGGATTGATGACAACGGAGCATTGCTTATAAGATTAACCGATGGCACCATTAAGACCTTTTATTCTGGAGAAGTCTCTTTAAGAATGATCCCATAAAACCCGGGAGTTTTTCCCGGGTACATTTCAAGTCAGAATGTCAACCTAATAATATGCAACGGTTAACGAAAGGATGTGTAAGTGTATGCGATCTACAAGCAGGGAAATTACCTTGGCTGGATTGATGGCAGCAGTAATGGTGATAGTAACACTAATCACTCGGATACCCTTTGTACTTGCAGTTGTACCCTTTAGTTTACAGCCTTTAATTGCTATATTGGCTGGATTGCTATTAGGGGCAAGAATTGGTGCTATAAGTATGGTTGTGTACATACTGCTAGGTCTTATAGGTTTACCAGTGTTCTCAACTGAACCCTTTGGTGGACCTGCCTATGTATTTAAGCCCACCTTTGGGTTTCTATTAGGGTACGTACTTGCCGCCTATATAGCGGGAAAGTTTTTTGAACATACAAAAAGTAAAGGACCTATGAATTATTTACTGGCATCGGTTATAGGTATGGGTGTAATCTATGTGGTGGGTTTACCCTACCTTTATGTAATGTTAAACTTCTATCTTGGAAAATCGGTATCGATATGGGGTGCCTTAAAAATTGGTTTCCTGCCCTTTGTTATTTGGGATCTAGTGAAAGCAGTAATTGTTGCGGTGCTGGCAAGGTCCATTCACCAAAGAGTTCCTAGAGAATAACTATTCAGACAGTTACCCCAGTTTTGCTGGCTTTTGTCCATGCTTTATTCAGGATATTATTTTAGATATATGCTTTTAGCGTTTGTAGTAAGGGGAATTGCTCTTTAAGAATTAAACTGGTAGAATGTTTTTTATGTTAAGCAAAGGTTGTTTGGCTCATGGTTCAACGGACATGGACCTAGCCTTTGCGGTCTTAATTATTTGAGTGTAATCGAGTGGTAAATGGAGGAGTGGGTCCATGCAAATAGGTTCCATAGAGCTTGCTAATAACGTAATTGCTGCTCCGATGGCAGGAGTGACAGATAGGGCCTTTAGGATTATTGCTAGGGAACAAGGATGTGGACTTACAGTTACCGAAATGGTTAGCGATTTAGCACTGTTATATGCAAACCCCAGGACTTACCGAATGTTAGATTTTAGGGGTGAAAAAAAGCCTTTAAGCGTTCAGATTTTTGGCTCAAACCCTGAAACAATGGCTAAAGCGGCGGCCATTGTTGTGGAAAGAGGAGCTAATATTGTCGACATTAATATGGGTTGTCCTACACCTAAAATTGTAAAGAACAATGAAGGTAGCGCACTAATGAGAGATCCTCAGTTAGCAACAAAAATTGTTGAATCGGTAGTTAAATCCATTCCAACCATTCCTGTTACTGTGAAATTTCGTAAAGGCTGGGATGAGCAATCCATAAATGCAGTTGAATTTGCCCGGGCGATGGAATCAGCAGGGGCAGTTGCTGTAACTATTCATGGTCGTACTAGAAATCAATTTTACAGCGGCAAGGCAGACTGGAATATAATTAGAAAGGTGAAGGAAGCTCTGAAGATACCCGTTATTGGTAATGGGGACATTTGGTCAGCTCAGGATGCGGCCAATATGCTTGAGTTTACTGGATGTGATGGTGTTATGGTGGGACGTGGGGCTATGGGAAACCCCTGGCTTTTTCGAGAGATTGTTTATTATCTGGCAACAGGAAAAACATTACCTTGCCCGAGGCCAGAAGAAAGGATACACACTGCCATCAGGCATTTAGAATTAATGGTGGAATCTAAAGGCGAACAAGTGGCAGTTTTTGAAATGAGAAAACACGCTGCATGGTATACAAAGGGTATGAGGGGAGCGGCCAGAATCAGGGAAGTTATTAATAAGACCCAGAGTAAAAAGGAAATCGAGGAAATACTTAGAGGACTTCTTGACTAGGGTGCTGCACTTGCAGAACCCTTTTTTTACTTTTGAACTGTCTAGAAGCAGACTATGGCACTGTAAGGTAGAATGCAAACAGTTTTTTCTAAAAAACCTACATTCATTCTTGTGTTTTTAATAATTAATGCAGTCATTTAGGCATATGATTGTATAGAAATACCCATAATACAAGAACGGGGGAAGCAAAGATGAAAAACTTTGCATTTATTTTACACCCATTGGATTGTAATGACGTTGCTAGGAAATTTAATTTTACAAGATTCATGCCAGACACCTTAATTGAAAAGACCATAAGATTGCTCCCCCCCATTAAGATATCATCGATAACAGGTATTCGCTCCCCGGAGTCAGAAATTGAAGGAACCTTCGTATCGTGCCTTCTAACTGCAAAACAAATGATCGAGTTACCCCAGTCCTTTGTTCTCAACAAAATTATTCAGGCAGGTCGTTTAGCCGAGAAAATGGGGGCAGAAGTAGTTGGTTTGGGAGCCTTTACTAAAGTGGTGGGTGATGCAGGAATTACAGTTGCAAAGAATTTAAACATACCAGTAACTACCGGTAACAGTTATACAGTTGCCATTGCCCTGGAAGGAGCAAAAAAAGCTGCCCAATTAATGGGCCATGATTTAAAAAGGGCAAGGGTAACCATAATAGGGGCGACTGGTGCGATTGGTAGTGTATGTGCATTATTTCTAGCTAGGGATGTAAAAAATTTAACACTGGTTGGCCGAAATGAGGCAAAACTTCATCTGCTGGCTGACCGTATTATGTATGAAACTGGGTTGGCAGCGGAAGTAAGTTCTAATGTTAAAGCCACTTTAAGAAAGTCTGATCTGGTAATTACGGTAACCAGTTCTATGGATACTATCATTCAGGCCGAAGATTTAAAACCTGGGGCCGTGGTGTGTGATGTGGCTAGGCCGCGGGATGTATCTCGCAAAGTGATTGAGGAAAGGGATGACGTCCTAGTAATTGAGGGAGGTATTGTTGAAGTACCGGGAGATGTCAATTTTAATTTTAACTTTGGTTTCCCTCCTAAAACGGCCTATGCCTGTATGGCAGAAACCATGATACTCGCCTTGGAGGGAAAAATGGAAAGTTATACTCTTGGAAGAGAATTAACACTCAAACAAGTAGAAGATATTTACCAACTTGGAAAAAAACATGGTTTTAAATTAGCTGGTTTTAGAAGTTTTGAAAAACCCATATCTGAAGAAGAGATTAACACGATCAAACAGAGGGTAAGAATAAAAGTGTCCTAACATTTAAGTTGTTTCCAAATGAATCCTTGACAAATAATTAATGGTGTTTTTATAATGTACAGGAACAAGACCAAGAAAGGAAGCACTGCAATTGGCATCCCCTTTTGCAGTGCTTTAAATGTAGATAGACTTATTGTTAAATAAAGACAACAGATAAAATAGATTTAGAGAGACAAGGAGAATTGTAATGAAAGAAAAAGATGTAATGCTTACAGTGACTGGTTTAAAACAGTTGGAGGAGGAACTAACACAACTTAAGACTGTAAAAAGACGCCAGGTTGCGGAGAGAATTAAACAAGCCATTGAATTTGGAGACATTAGTGAGAACTCTGAATACGAAGATGCTAAAAATGAGCAAGCTTTTATAGAGGGGCGTATTTTAACCCTTGAAAAGATGCTGCGTAATGCAAAAATAATCGATGATGAAAACTTGGGCAATGAAGTGGTATCCCTAGGTTCTAAAGTTATATTAAAGGACTTGGAATTTGGAGATGAGCTGGAATATACAATAGTGGGTTCTGTAGAAGCAGATCCTGATGCAAACAAGATATCTAATGAATCACCGGTAGGGAAGGCTATTTTGGGACAACCTAAAGGCAATATTGTGGAAGTAAATGTACCAGCAGGTGTTTTGAAATACGAAATTGTTGATATTTTAAGGTAGCGTTTGGGGGTTTTTGTTAATGAATGATATAAGCAAAGAGAATTTAACTCAGCCGGCTCCAGGTACAACGGAAGCCGGCCAAACCACTGTGGAGGATCTTAACGAACTTATGAAAGTTCGTAGGGATAAGCTTCAGGAACTTATTGCTCAGGGGGTCCAACCCTTTGGACAAAAATTTGAGCAAACCCATTATACTGCTGATATCACTGATCAGTTTGATGTTATGGAAGGACAAACTGTGGTCATAGCGGGTCGTATTATGGCTAAGCGGGTAATGGGCAAGGCTAGTTTTGCTAATGTGCAGGATACCAAAGGGAATATTCAAGTATATGCCAGGTTAGATGACCTAGGAGCGGAAGATTATGCCCGCTTTGAAAAGCTAGACATTGGAGATATTATTGGCTGTTCAGGAAAAGTTTTTAAAACCCGTAAAGGTGAAATTACAGTACATATTGATAATTATAAGTTATTATCAAAGTCATTACGTCCTCTACCTGAAAAATGGCACGGCTTAAAGGATGTTGACCTTCGGTACCGTCAAAGGTATGTGGATTTAATTGTTAATCCTGAAGTAAAACAGACCTTTGTTATCAGAAGTAGGGTTGTAAGAGGTATTCGAAACTATTTAGACCAAAGAGGATTTTTGGAAGTAGAAACTCCCATGATGCATCCCATAGCAGGGGGAGCCAGTGCGCGGCCCTTTATTACACACCACAATACACTAGATATGAATCTGTATATGAGGATTGCTCCGGAGCTTTACTTAAAGCGTTTATTGGTAGGCGGATTTGATAAGGTTTATGAAATTAACAGAAACTTTCGTAACGAAGGTATTTCCACCAGACATAATCCAGAATTCACTATGATCGAATTGTATCAGGCCTATGCTGATTATCGGGATATGATGGATCTTACAGAGGATCTTATATCTAATGTGGCGCAGGAGGTACTTGGTACAACCACCATTGAATATGAGGGAACGGAAATTAGTCTGGCAAAACCATGGCGACGGGTACCTATGTTAGAAATTGTCAAAGAGCATTCGGGACTAGATTTTACTCAGCTAAAGAACGCCCAGGAAGCCTATGATGCTACCAAGGGATTAGGTCTAGAGATAGAACCAGGTGCTTCGTGGGGTGATATTCTTAATGCTGTCTTTGAGGAAAAAGTAGAGGACAAGCTTATTCAACCAACCTTTGTAACCGATTATCCCGTTGATATATCACCCCTAGCAAAACGTCAGCAGGATAACTCGGAATTAACCTATAGATTTGAGTTGTTTATTTATGGCAGGGAATTGGCAAATGCATTCTCTGAGCTTAATGATCCCATTGATCAAAAAGGTAGATTTATGAGCCAAGTAGAAAAAAGACAGGCTGGGGATGAAGAAGCCCAGATGTATGATGAAGATTACATCCAGGCACTGGAGTATGGTATGCCGCCTGCCGGGGGTTTAGGAATCGGTATTGACCGTCTAGTTATGCTTTTAACCAATTCATCATCTATCAGGGATGTTATTTTGTTCCCCTTAATGAGACCTAGGGAGTCCTAATAGGGGCTAACTTTCATTTTGACATTTACTGCCGGGAGTGATATACTACTTTTTATCTCCCGGCAGGGCAGTGGTGAAAAAGAACAAAAATTGGTACTAGACAAAACAAAAAGCAGTGTGTATAATAAGTAACTGTGGTCAGGATGACAATTTTCACTAAAATATAACACTAACAAATAAATCTTGACATTAAGTTTGTATTATGGTAACATTTCAAATCGAGAGCAAACAAAATGGTCTTTGAAAACTAAACAGAAGATGATGGATGAAAAACAGGTCAAGTCAAAAGTCGAGATACCCCCTAACGGGGATAAGACACTCGAAACTAAGACGACCACAAAAAACATCCTCGTCAAGCGTTATTAACCCCCTAACGGGGACGAGATGACGCATAGCGAGTAAATCTAGGATAAGTAAAGAGCCAAAACTCTTTAAGATATTTTTAAAATATTTTACGGAGAGTTTGATCCTGGCTCAGGACGAACGCTGGCGGCGTGCCTAACACATGCAAGTCGAACGGAGATTAGAATGAAGCTTGCGATTTCTAATTTTAGTGGCGAACGGGTGAGTAACGCGTGGATAACCTGCCTGATAGACCGGGATAACAGCTGGAAACGGCTGCTAATACCGGATACGCTTGCGGAGTCGCATGACTCTGCAAGGAAAGCGCATACGCTATCAGATGGATCCGCGTCCCATTAGCTAGTTGGTGGTGTAGAGGACCACCAAGGCGACGATGGGTAGCCGGCCTGAGAGGGCGATCGGCCACACTGGGACTGAGACACGGCCCAGACTCCTACGGGAGGCAGCAGTGGGGAATCTTCCGCAATGGGCGAAAGCCTGACGGAGCAACGCCGCGTGAGGGAAGAAGGCCTTCGGGTTGTAAACCTCTGTTTTCAGGGAAGAAGTCAGTGACGGTACCTGAAGAGTAAGCTCCGGCTAACTACGTGCCAGCAGCCGCGGTAATACGTAGGGAGCGAGCGTTGTCCGGATTTACTGGGCGTAAAGGGCGCGTAGGTGGTTCATTAAGTTAGAGGTGAAAGTTCGGGGCTCAACCCCGTGATTGCCTCTGATACTGGTGGACTTGAGTGCAGGAGAGGGGAGCAGAATTCCCAGTGTAGCGGTGAAATGCGTAGATATTGGGAGGAATACCAGTGGCGAAGGCGGCTCTCTGGACTGTAACTGACACTGAGGCGCGAAAGCGTGGGGAGCGAACAGGATTAGATACCCTGGTAGTCCACGCCGTAAACGATGAGTGCTAGGTGTTGCGGGTATCGACCCCTGCAGTGCCGCAGTTAACACAATAAGCACTCCGCCTGGGGAGTACGGTCGCAAGACTGAAACTCAAAGGAATTGACGGGGGCCCGCACAAGCGGTGGAGTATGTGGTTTAATTCGACGCAACGCGAAGAACCTTACCAGGGCTTGACATCCTCTGAAAGGCGTAGAGATACGTTTTCTTGACTTCGGTTAAGCAGAGAGACAGGTGGTGCATGGTTGTCGTCAGCTCGTGTCGTGAGATGTTGGGTTAAGTCCCGCAACGAGCGCAACCCCTAACATTAGTTGCCAGCATGTAAAGATGGGAACTCTAATGTGACTGCCGTTGACAAAACGGAGGAAGGTGGGGATGACGTCAAATCATCATGCCCCTTATGTCCTGGGCTACACACGTACTACAATGGCCGGTACAGACGGAAGCGAAGCTGTGAAGTGGAGCAAACCTGAGAAAGCCGGTCCCAGTTCGGATTGTAGTCTGCAACTCGACTACATGAAGTCGGAATCGCTAGTAATCGCAGGTCAGCATACTGCGGTGAATACGTTCCCGGGCCTTGTACACACCGCCCGTCACACCACGAAAGTTGACAACACCCGAAGCCGGTGAGCTAACCGTAAGGAGGCAGCCGTCGAAGGTGGGGCCGATGATTGGGGTGAAGTCGTAACAAGGTAGCCGTATCGGAAGGTGCGGCTGGATCACCTCCTTTCTAAGGAGAAATCAGCAACAGCTGATTATCTAAGGTCGGACATTCATCATCTAATCTGTTTAGTTTTGAGAGACCAAGGCCCGGGGGGGATTCCTCTGGGATCTTGCTATGAGCCTTGAGCCTTTAGCCATTAGCTTTTTAGGCTAAGTGGCAAGACAAAGGCCAATAGCTTCAACCAGAAACTTCCGGTTGATTTAATGTGTCTCTTGAAGTAAGATATAAATCCAGTCTAATAGCTAAAAGCTAAAGACTAGACCCAAAAGAAATGCAAATAAGCTACGGGACTATAGCTCAGCCGGTTAGAGCGCACGCCTGATAAGCGTGAGGTCGGTGGTTCGAGTCCACCTAGTCCCACCATATCGTGGGGGCATAGCTCAGCTGGGAGAGCACCTGCCTTGCAAGCAGGGGGTCAGCGGTTCGATCCCGCTTGTCTCCACCATTTTTATCTAAAATATTTGTATTGTTCTTTGAAAACTGAACAGCGAAACAAGTAAAGCGTCGACATAAAAACAATTTCAGTAGGTTACCAAAAGTAACCGAGCCGAAACAAGCAAGTAAGATTTGGTCAAGAAAGAAAGGGCATACGGTGGATGCCTTGGCGCTAAGGGCCGAAGAAGGGCGCGGTAAGCTGCGAAAAGCCACGAGGAGCCGCAAGCAGGCATTGAATCGTGGATACCCGAATGGGGCAACCCGGCGGAGTAAACCTCCGTCACCCTATGCTGAATATATAGGCATAGAGGAGGGCACCCGGGGAACTGAAACATCTAAGTACCCGGAGGAAAAGAAAGAAATATCGAACCCCCAAGTAGCGGCGAGCGAACAGGGGCGAGCCTAAACCAGATTTCTTCGGAAATCTGGGGTTGCGGGACCCTCATCACGTGAAGAATAGTCCTAGTCGAAGACACCTGGAAAGGTGCTGCACAGAAGGTAAAACACCTGTAGACGAAAGGATGAAACTTGCAGAGGGAATCCCAAGTACCGCGGGACACGAGAAACCCCGTGGGAATCAGGGGGGACCACCCCCCAAGGCTAAATACCCATAGCGACCGATAGTGAACCAGTACCGTGAGGGAAAGGTGAAAAGCACCCCGGGAGGGGAGTGAAATAGAACCTGAAACCGTATGCTTACAAGCTGTCAGAGCACATTAAAAGTGTAATGGCGTACTTTTTGTAGAACGGACCGGCGAGTTACATCTAACGTGCAGGTTAAGGCAGAAAAGCCGGAGCCGAAGCGAAAGCAAGTCTTAATAGGGCGATATGTACGTTGGAGTAGACCCGAAACCTGGTGATCTACCCATGTCCAGAGTGAAGCTTTAGTAAAATAAAGTGGAGGCTCGAACCGACCTTCGTTGAAAAGGAGGCGGATGAGGTGTGGGTAGGGGTGAAATGCCAATCGAACCAGGAGATAGCTGGTTCTCCCCGAAATAGCTTTAGGGCTAGCCTCGGTGTGAGAATAGCGGAGGTAGAGCACTGAATGGGCTAGGGGCCTTCACGGGTTACCGAACCCAATCAAACTCCGAATGCCGCTATATTGTAACCGGGAGTCAGACTGCGGGTGCTAAGATTCGTAGTCAAAAGGGAAACAGCCCAGACCAACAGCTAAGGTCCCAAAGATATACTAAGTGGAAAAGGATGTGGGGTTGCTAAGACAACCAGGATGTTGGCTTAGAAGCAGCCACCATTTAAAGAGTGCGTAATAGCTCACTGGTCAAGTGACCCTGCGCCGAAAATGTAACGGGGCTAAGTATATCACCGAAGCTTTGGAATGTAGTAATACATTGGTAGGGGAGCGTTCTTACAGCGTTGAAGCAGTACCGTAAGGAGCTGTGGAGTAGTAAGAAGTGAGAATGCCGGTATAAGTAAGCGAAAAGGCAGGTGAGAATCCTGCCCGCCGAAAACCTAAGGTTTTCTGGGGAAGGTTCGTCCGCCCAGAGTAAGTCGGGACCTAAGCCGAGGCCGCAAGGCGTAGGCGATGGACAATCGGTTGAGAATCCGATACCACCAGATACCGTTTGAGGATGGAGTGACGCAGGAGGGTAAGTTAAGCCAGCGGCTGGAAAAGCTGGTCCAAGCCCGTAGGGAGTAAGGTAGGCAAATCCGCCTTACACATATCCTGAGAGGTGATGGGGAGCGAAAACAAGTAGCGAAGTAACTGATCCCAAACTGCCAAGAAAAACTTCTAACGAGGTAAGCTGGTGCCCGTACCGCAAACCGACACAGGTAGGTGGGGTGAGAATCCTAAGGCGCGCGAGAGAACCCTCGTTAAGGAACTCGGCAAAATGACCCCGTAACTTCGGGAGAAGGGGTGCCTCGATATCGTGAAAAACACACGTTTGGAGCGAGAAGAGGCCGCAGAGAAAAGGCCCAAGCGACTGTTTACCAAAAACACAGGTCCCTGCTAAAGCGAAAGCTGACGTATAGGGGCTGACGCCTGCCCGGTGCTGGAAGGTTAAGGGGAAATGTTAGAGCAATCGAAGCATAGAACCGAAGCCCCAGTAAACGGCGGCCGTAACTATAACGGTCCTAAGGTAGCGAAATTCCTTGTCAGGTAAGTTCTGACCCGCACGAAAGGCGTAACGATTTGGGCACTGTCTCAACGAGGGGCTCGGTGAAATTGTAATGACGGTGAAGATGCCGTCTACCTGCGACAGGACAGAAAGACCCCGTGGAGCTTTACTGTAGCTTGACATTGGGTTTTGGTATTTGATGTACAGGATAGGTGGGAGACTGAGAAACTTGCACGCCAGTGTAGGTGGAGTCAACGTTGGGATACCACCCTTTAGATATTGAAATTCTAACTATAGACCATGAAGCTGGTTTTAGGACAGTGTCAGGTGGGCAGTTTGACTGGGGCGGTCGCCTCCCAAAAGGTAACGGAGGCGCCCAAAGGTTCCCTCAGTGCGGAAGGAAATCGCACGTTAGAGTGTAAAGGCAAAAGGGAGCTTGACAGCGAGACCAACAAGTCGAGCTGGTACGAAAGTAGGGCTTAGTGATCCGGCGGTTCTGAGTGGAAGGGCCGTCGCTCAACGGATAAAAGCTACCCCGGGGATAACAGGCTTATCTCCCCCAAGAGTCCACATCGACGGGGAGGTTTGGCACCTCGATGTCGGCTCATCGCATCCTGGGGCTGAAGTAGGTCCCAAGGGTTGGGCTGTTCGCCCATTAAAGCGGTACGTGAGCTGGGTTCAGAACGTCGTGAGACAGTTCGGTCCCTATCCGTCGCAGGCGCAGGAAACTTGAGAAGAGCTGTCCCTAGTACGAGAGGACCGGGATGGACGGACCGCTGGTGTACCAGCTATCGTGCCAACGGTAGTGCTGGGTATCTAAGTCCGGAAGGGATAAGTGCTGAAAGCATCTAAGCACGAAGCCCCCTTCAAGATGAGGTTTCCCACTACGCAAGTAGATAAGATCCCATGAAGACTACATGGTAGATAGGCCGGAAGTGTAAGAGCAGTAATGTTTTCAGCTGACCGGTACTAATAGATCGAGTTCTTGACCAAGAATTAGCCTTGTGCCATGTGCCATGTGCCGTGAGCTAAGGTAGAAATAAATGACGCAGTTACTTCAACGCTGTTTAGTTTTCAGAGAACACATAGGTTTAGTAAAAAAGGAAAAGCGCCAAAAACCCCATGGCGCAAGGCCCAAGGCTCATGGCCACCCTGAAGAACTACCCAATAGTATAAAGTTTCTGGTGGCGATACCGGAGGGGGTACACCTGTTCCCATCCCGAACACAGCAGTTAAGCCCTCCAGGGCCGATGGTACTTGGAGCTAGCGCTCCTGGGAGAGTAGGTCGTCGCC
>NZ_BAAHYV010000005.1:0-3146 GCF_054657375.1 Desulfotomaculum defluvii
TTTTGAAAGCTGTTGCAAAACGAACTGAATGTTTGTTTTGCAACAGCTTTTTTATATTTACATATTTCATCAGGGGATATCATTTAACAAATTATAAATTGATAGAAGGGGTTCTTAATGATTTAAAGAATAAACCTCCTAGAGTAATTACACGAAGGGATTTTACACTAGCCCCAGGTCAAAAACTGAAATTCCTTGGTGGAAAAATCTTTAGTTTAGAATTTAAACTCTATAACTATAGAGTCGTTATAGATTGCAATAGCGAGCAAGAACACCTCTATAGTGGGTATTTGGCTAAAAATTAAAGTAAAAGAAGGAATTTAGCCTAAAGTATCGAATGGATTAAAAAGCCAATAAAATGGGAAAAAGGCTCTAACTCAGGACCGTCGGCAAACTGAACTGAGTAAAAGCCTCTCAGACACCCAAAGGGTGCAAAATTTTGCTGTTTTACTATATGGACTATATTCTACATCAGAATATAAATTCCTGTAAACAAAAAGCAAATTTTTTTCCTCTTTAGTCGTCTGGGTGTTCCCAACTGACTAAGGAGGTTTTTGTTTTGGCAGCAAAAGAAGTTTTACTAAATTTATTAATGGACAAGCCTGTGGCTTATCATGTTGATATAGCCAAGGCATTGGGTAGTGTTAACGCTGGATTATTTGTAGCACAAGCAATGTATTGGACTGGCAAGGGGACTGATCCAAACGGTTGGTTTTATAAAACTCAGGACGAATGGTACGAAGAAATTGGCATGGGTAGGCGTGAACAGGAAACAGCTAGAAAGATTGCAAAACAAAAAGGTGTGCTAGAAGAAGAGCGCCGTGGAGTACCAGCTAGGCTTTTCTATCGTATAAACTTTGAACGTTTGATAGAAGTTCTACAAGATTACTATGATAGTAAAAATAGCCCTAACAACCCCAAAAACCTGGAAAAATCAAGAATGGCGGATTCCGCCAAACTAGGATGTGTAAATCCGCCAAACCAGAATGGCGGATTCCGCCAAACTAGGATGGCGGAAAGTAGCATACATACTATAACAGAGAATACTACAGAGAATACTTACAGAGAATACAACACTCATTCATTCAATCATTTAGTTAATAATAATGTGCAAATAGATCAAATAGAAAAAACAGGATTGAGTGATGGAATGCATGAGCAAAATTTAAAAAATGTTATTAGTTATGCAAAACTTAAACTCAATGGTTTAGTATCAGACGATCAGATAGTTAACTTGAGTGAGAGTTGGGATTTTTGGACTAGCTACTTTGGCATCGAAAGGGTACTGTATGCTATCGATAGACTTGCTGAACAAGATAGCGTTACTAATATTGTGAAATGGATGATGGGACCTCTAAAACACCCTGATGCTTACCCCCCAAAGGTGGGCTTCAGAAAAAAACAGGAACAACATGAAGGTGAGATTCCAGCATGTTACAACGTAAAGAAAAAGAAGATCATGAGATCTTTATATTCTTAATTCAATAACTCAAATTGATCAACCAATACTTCTAGGATAGTTGGAAGTTGGGTTCTAATACATAATCTAATATTCAACGCTTTTTAGTTTCTAAAAACTAATTTTTTTCATTGCTTCTTAAAACTGATAAAATAAATACTACCAAAAGAGAGACAAGCAACCTATGATTCTACCAAATATCGGAGTATGTTGTTTATGCACTCTCATGGATTTGGATCTTACCAACCCATATCTTTCAGGGGATTGGTAAGGAATAACACTATATTGGCTGCTAGACAATAAACTCGATAGAAAACAGATATAGTTGTAGAACAGGGGGAAGACCATGGATCCCTTTGAAAAATATTTAGACGACTTAAAGGAACGAATGATAGCCTTTAGAAACCAATCAAACAATGTCCCTAATATGCCTAAAAAAAACGTAGAATGCAAAAAATGCAATGACGTAGGTATTTACCTTGATAAGAATGGCTTTGGTGTAGAATGTTCCTGTAAAAAGCGAAAGGCATTAATTGCTAGGTTTCAAAGTTGTCAAATACCGGAATCAATGCTTAATCATTCCTTTAGTAAATTAAATTTGCAGTATTATTCTAAGGATCAATATCATGAGGAATATCAAGAAGCAGTATCTTATTATACATTAGCCACCCATTCGATTAACTTGTGTAAACAATATGCGGAAGAATACACAAAGGGTAAAATAAATCACGGCTTATATTTGTATGGACCAGTAGGATCTGGAAAAACATTTCTAGCCTGCTGTATAGCAAACTACATTCTTACAAGAACAAATATAGACTTGCTGTTTGTTGTCGTACCAGATCTTTTACAGAGGATCAGATCATCGTGGAATGACAAGAGTGTAGATGCTGAGACAGAGCACAGCTTAGTTGAAAAAGTTAGTAGTGTACAATTTTTAATATTAGACGATCTAGGCGCTCATAACTATACAGAATGGACATTAAATACCCTTTATAAAATACTGAATTACCGAGCAAACAGAAATTTGCCAACGATCATTACAAGCAACTTAGATTTAATCATGCCCATAAACCCACGACAAGTCCAAAGAATAGCAGAGGGTTTTAATAGTCCATATACTAGAGACCTAATGAAGAGGATATATAAACAAAAGAACAAGGATCTGTATCAAGAAGACCCCGACCAAATAATTAGTGAGTTAGCAGCTTATGTAGGAGATCGTGTTTCTTCTCGAATTAATCAGCTATGTATTCCAGTTCATTTATCAGTTCAAAAAGATATAAGAAAGCAAATTCAAGACAGAATAAGCGAAAAAGAAAAAAAAAAATACATGGAAAATTTGCGTTCGGGATGGTCTTCTAGTTCACAAAATTATAGGTAAACCTTTGGCTATATGAGGTGCCTTTATATCCTGTTGCAGTTAACCAACCCCACTTAATGGAATGCAACGAAGCTTTTTACTATAGCAAAAAACTGTAGTAGATGTGGTAAATTCACTGAGAAACTTCTCCCATAGGGGTGTAGCCAAGTGGTGAGGCAGTGTCCACCATGGGCTGGTTCAACTCCCGTCAGTTCCATCATATTCAATCGATATCTTAATGGTAGAGAACCGACTTCTAAGCGGTTGGTCCCACGTTCGAATCGTGCCAGGCGCACCATTATTATGGTGGCTATGGCGAGCTGG
>NZ_BAAHYV010000006.1:0-905620 GCF_054657375.1 Desulfotomaculum defluvii
TGAAAACATTACTGCTCTTACACTTCCGGCCTATCTACCATGTAGTCTTCATGGGATCTTATCTACTTGCGTAGTGGGAAACCTCATCTTGAAGGGGGCTTCGTGCTTAGATGCTTTCAGCACTTATCCCTTCCGGACTTAGATACCCAGCACTACCGTTGGCACGATAGCTGGTACACCAGCGGTCCGTCCATCCCGGTCCTCTCGTACTAGGGACAGCTCTTCTCAAGTTTCCTGCGCCTGCGACGGATAGGGACCGAACTGTCTCACGACGTTCTGAACCCAGCTCACGTACCGCTTTAATGGGCGAACAGCCCAACCCTTGGGACCTACTTCAGCCCCAGGATGCGATGAGCCGACATCGAGGTGCCAAACCTCCCCGTCGATGTGGACTCTTGGGGGAGATAAGCCTGTTATCCCCGGGGTAGCTTTTATCCGTTGAGCGACGGCCCTTCCACTCAGAACCGCCGGATCACTAAGCCCTACTTTCGTACCAGCTCGACTTGTTGGTCTCGCTGTCAAGCTCCCTTTTGCCTTTACACTCTAACGTGCGATTTCCTTCCGCACTGAGGGAACCTTTGGGCGCCTCCGTTACCTTTTGGGAGGCGACCGCCCCAGTCAAACTGCCCACCTGACACTGTCCTAAAACCAGCTTCATGGTCTATAGTTAGAATTTCAATATCTAAAGGGTGGTATCCCAACGTTGACTCCACCTACACTGGCGTGCAAGTTTCTCAGTCTCCCACCTATCCTGTACATCAAATACCAAAACCCAATGTCAAGCTACAGTAAAGCTCCACGGGGTCTTTCTGTCCTGTCGCAGGTAGACGGCATCTTCACCGTCATTACAATTTCACCGAGCCCCTCGTTGAGACAGTGCCCAAATCGTTACGCCTTTCGTGCGGGTCAGAACTTACCTGACAAGGAATTTCGCTACCTTAGGACCGTTATAGTTACGGCCGCCGTTTACTGGGGCTTCGGTTCTATGCTTCGATTGCTCTAACATTTCCCCTTAACCTTCCAGCACCGGGCAGGCGTCAGCCCCTATACGTCAGCTTTCGCTTTAGCAGGGACCTGTGTTTTTGGTAAACAGTCGCTTGGGCCTTTTCTCTGCGGCCTCTTCTCGCTCCAAACGTGTGTTTTTCACGATATCGAGGCACCCCTTCTCCCGAAGTTACGGGGTCATTTTGCCGAGTTCCTTAACGAGGGTTCTCTCGCGCGCCTTAGGATTCTCACCCCACCTACCTGTGTCGGTTTGCGGTACGGGCACCAGCTTACCTCGTTAGAAGTTTTTCTTGGCAGTTTGGGATCAGTTACTTCGCTACTTGTTTTCGCTCCCCATCACCTCTCAGGATATGTGTAAGGCGGATTTGCCTACCTTACTCCCTACGGGCTTGGACCAGCTTTTCCAGCCGCTGGCTTAACTTACCCTCCTGCGTCACTCCATCCTCAAACGGTATCTGGTGGTATCGGATTCTCAACCGATTGTCCATCGCCTACGCCTTGCGGCCTCGGCTTAGGTCCCGACTTACTCTGGGCGGACGAACCTTCCCCAGAAAACCTTAGGTTTTCGGCGGGCAGGATTCTCACCTGCCTTTTCGCTTACTTATACCGGCATTCTCACTTCTTACTACTCCACAGCTCCTTACGGTACTGCTTCAACGCTGTAAGAACGCTCCCCTACCAATGTATTACTACATTCCAAAGCTTCGGTGATATACTTAGCCCCGTTACATTTTCGGCGCAGGGTCACTTGACCAGTGAGCTATTACGCACTCTTTAAATGGTGGCTGCTTCTAAGCCAACATCCTGGTTGTCTTAGCAACCCCACATCCTTTTCCACTTAGTATATCTTTGGGACCTTAGCTGTTGGTCTGGGCTGTTTCCCTTTTGACTACGAATCTTAGCACCCGCAGTCTGACTCCCGGTTACAATATAGCGGCATTCGGAGTTTGATTGGGTTCGGTAACCCGTGAAGGCCCCTAGCCCATTCAGTGCTCTACCTCCGCTATTCTCACACCGAGGCTAGCCCTAAAGCTATTTCGGGGAGAACCAGCTATCTCCTGGTTCGATTGGCATTTCACCCCTACCCACACCTCATCCGCCTCCTTTTCAACGAAGGTCGGTTCGAGCCTCCACTTTATTTTACTAAAGCTTCACTCTGGACATGGGTAGATCACCAGGTTTCGGGTCTACTCCAACGTACATATCGCCCTATTAAGACTTGCTTTCGCTTCGGCTCCGGCTTTTCTGCCTTAACCTGCACGTTAGATGTAACTCGCCGGTCCGTTCTACAAAAAGTACGCCATTACACTTTTAATGTGCTCTGACAGCTTGTAAGCATACGGTTTCAGGTTCTATTTCACTCCCCTCCCGGGGTGCTTTTCACCTTTCCCTCACGGTACTGGTTCACTATCGGTCGCTATGAGTATTTAGCCTTGGGGGGTGGTCCCCCCTGATTCCCACGGGGTTTCTCGTGTCCCGCGGTACTTGGGATTCCCTCTGCAAGTTTCATCCTTTCGTCTACAGGTGTTTTACCTTCTGTGCAGCACCTTTCCAGGTGTCTTCGACTAGGACTATTCTTCACGTGATGAGGGTCCCGCAACCCCAGATTTCCGAAGAAATCTGGTTTAGGCTCGCCCCTGTTCGCTCGCCGCTACTTGGGGGTTCGATGTTTCTTTCTTTTCCTCCGGGTACTTAGATGTTTCAGTTCCCCGGGTGCCCTCCTCTATGCCTATATATTCAGCATAGGGTGACGGAGGTTTACTCCGCCGGGTTGCCCCATTCGGGTATCCACGATTCAATGCCTGCTTGCGGCTCCTCGTGGCTTTTCGCAGCTTACCGCGCCCTTCTTCGGCCCTTAGCGCCAAGGCATCCACCGTATGCCCTTTCTTTCTTGACCAAATCTTACTTGCTTGTTTCGGCTCGGTTACTTTTGGTAACCTACTGAAATTGTTTTTATGTCGACGCTTTACTTGTTTCGCTGTTCAGTTTTCAAAGAACAATACAAATATTTTAGATAAAAATGGTGGAGACAAGCGGGATCGAACCGCTGACCCCCTGCTTGCAAGGCAGGTGCTCTCCCAGCTGAGCTATGCCCCCACGATATGGTGGGACTAGGTGGACTCGAACCACCGACCTCACGCTTATCAGGCGTGCGCTCTAACCGGCTGAGCTATAGTCCCGTAGCTTATTTGCATTTCTTTTGGGTCTAGTCTTTAGCTTTTAGCTATTAGACTGGATTTATATTTTACTTCAAGAGACACATTAAATCAACCGGAAGTTTCTGGTTGAAGCTATTGGCCTTTGTCTTGCCACTTAGCCTAAAAAGCTAATGGCTAAAGGCTCATAGCAAGATCCCAGAGGAATCCCCCCCGGGCCTTGGTCTCTCAAAACTAAACAGATTAGATGATGAATGTCCGACCTTAGATAATCAGCTGTTGCTGATTTCTCCTTAGAAAGGAGGTGATCCAGCCGCACCTTCCGATACGGCTACCTTGTTACGACTTCACCCCAATCATCGGCCCCACCTTCGACGGCTGCCTCCTTACGGTTAGCTCACCGGCTTCGGGTGTTGTCAACTTTCGTGGTGTGACGGGCGGTGTGTACAAGGCCCGGGAACGTATTCACCGCAGTATGCTGACCTGCGATTACTAGCGATTCCGACTTCATGTAGTCGAGTTGCAGACTACAATCCGAACTGGGACCGGCTTTCTCAGGTTTGCTCCACTTCACAGCTTCGCTTCCGTCTGTACCGGCCATTGTAGTACGTGTGTAGCCCAGGACATAAGGGGCATGATGATTTGACGTCATCCCCACCTTCCTCCGTTTTGTCAACGGCAGTCACATTAGAGTTCCCATCTTTACATGCTGGCAACTAATGTTAGGGGTTGCGCTCGTTGCGGGACTTAACCCAACATCTCACGACACGAGCTGACGACAACCATGCACCACCTGTCTCTCTGCTTAACCGAAGTCAAGAAAACGTATCTCTACGCCTTTCAGAGGATGTCAAGCCCTGGTAAGGTTCTTCGCGTTGCGTCGAATTAAACCACATACTCCACCGCTTGTGCGGGCCCCCGTCAATTCCTTTGAGTTTCAGTCTTGCGACCGTACTCCCCAGGCGGAGTGCTTATTGTGTTAACTGCGGCACTGCAGGGGTCGATACCCGCAACACCTAGCACTCATCGTTTACGGCGTGGACTACCAGGGTATCTAATCCTGTTCGCTCCCCACGCTTTCGCGCCTCAGTGTCAGTTACAGTCCAGAGAGCCGCCTTCGCCACTGGTATTCCTCCCAATATCTACGCATTTCACCGCTACACTGGGAATTCTGCTCCCCTCTCCTGCACTCAAGTCCACCAGTATCAGAGGCAATCACGGGGTTGAGCCCCGAACTTTCACCTCTAACTTAATGAACCACCTACGCGCCCTTTACGCCCAGTAAATCCGGACAACGCTCGCTCCCTACGTATTACCGCGGCTGCTGGCACGTAGTTAGCCGGAGCTTACTCTTCAGGTACCGTCACTGACTTCTTCCCTGAAAACAGAGGTTTACAACCCGAAGGCCTTCTTCCCTCACGCGGCGTTGCTCCGTCAGGCTTTCGCCCATTGCGGAAGATTCCCCACTGCTGCCTCCCGTAGGAGTCTGGGCCGTGTCTCAGTCCCAGTGTGGCCGATCGCCCTCTCAGGCCGGCTACCCATCGTCGCCTTGGTGGTCCTCTACACCACCAACTAGCTAATGGGACGCGGATCCATCTGATAGCGTATGCGCTTTCCTTGCAGAGTCATGCGACTCCGCAAGCGTATCCGGTATTAGCAGCCGTTTCCAGCTGTTATCCCGGTCTATCAGGCAGGTTATCCACGCGTTACTCACCCGTTCGCCACTAAAATTAGAAATCGCAAGCTTCATTCTAATCTCCGTTCGACTTGCATGTGTTAGGCACGCCGCCAGCGTTCGTCCTGAGCCAGGATCAAACTCTCCGTAAAATATTTTAAAAATATCTTAAAGAGTTTTGGCTCTTTACTTATCCTAGATTTACTCGCTAGCGTCATTTAATAACGCTTGACGAGGATGTTTTTTGTGGTCGTCTTAGTTTCGAGTGTCTTATCCCCGTTAGGGGGTATCTCGACTTTTGACTTGACCTGTTTTTCATCCATCATCTTCTGTTTAGTTTTCAAAGACCATTTTGTTTTAACTTGTCCCGATCTTGCGACCGGAACTTTATCTTACCACGACTTTCACTGTTATTTCAAGTGAAAGTTTTTGGTAAATTCACTTCTCAAAATGCTTTTTTATAATACCATTGATTTATAATTGAGTCAATGTGTTTTTCAACATATTTTACTTAACTTCTCAGTTATAACTCAACTTTTGTCGGCGGAGATAAATATAACATATCAAAATGATTTGTGTCAATATAGTTTTGATAAGATTACTTTATTGTTTTTATTAAACCTGTTTTTATTAAAAATTTGCTCGTTTAAAACAAAAGCCACCCTGATTAAGGTGGCTTTCTAATATACTATTGATCTTCATTAACAACTCTGGCAATGGCAACAATATGATCATTTTCCGACGTTCTCATCAATGTAACTCCCTGAGTATTTCTACCCATAGAGGAAACATCTTTAACAGGAAGCCTTATGATAATACCTTCAGCACTAATCATCATAGCCTCATCATCATCTTTTACTACCAAAACACCTACTACTGAGCCATTTCTTTTGGTGGTTTTAATATTTATAATCCCTTTACCACCACGAGTTTGTTTTCGGTATTCAACAAGTGGTGTCCGTTTACCATAGCCATTGGCAGTAACTGTAAGCAAATCTGCTCTCTCTCTAATTACTCCCATATTCACCACGTGATCGTTTTGGGTCAATGTTATCCCTTTTACCCCTCGGGTAACACGCCCCATTGGTCTTACATCTTCCTCTGAGAAACGTATGGCTACTCCGTCTTGGGTACACATAATGATTTCCTCTTTACCACGAGTTAATTCAACAGCAACCAATTTATCGTTTTCATCAAGGTTGATAGCAATTAATCCATCCCGCCGTGAGGAATTAAACTCTGTTAAAGCTGTCTTCTTTACAATACCATGTTTAGTAGCCATGAATAAGTAAGCCTCTTCTTCAAATTCCTTAATTGGGATTACAGTAGTTCCATATTCATCACTATCATAATTTAGCAAATTAATAATTGGTGTACCCTTTGCCGTTCTTGATGCCTCTGGTACTTCATAAACTTTAAGTCTATAAACCTTACCCTTATTCGTAAAAAACAATAGAAAATGGTGTGTGGAAGCTATAAAGATATCTCTGACAAAATCCTCTTCTTTGGTTCCCATAGCGGTAATTCCTTTACCGCCTCTTTTTTGGCTTTTATAGGTGTCCATTGAGATTCTCTTAATATAGCCTTGATTTGTAATGGTAACTACCATTTCTTCTTCTTCTATTAAATCTTCAATATCAAAATCACCAGCAGCATCATTACTAATAATAGTACGTCTGGTATCTGAAAATTTATCTTTAATAGCCAACAGTTCATCACGGATAATGGCTAATACCTTTTTCTCATCGGCTAAGATGGCACGCAAGTAATCAATCTTCTCCAATAATTCTTTGTATTCTTTTTCTAATTTTTCTACTTCAAGGGCTGTCAAGCTTCTTAAGCGCATTTCTACAATGGCCTCTGCTTGGATTTCTGTAAGGTTAAATTTACCCACTAGCCCTTGCTTAGCATCTTCGGTATTTTTAGATTCTCTAATGGTCTTTATAACTTCATCAAGGTTAGCTAAGGCAATACGCAATCCTTCAACAATGTGTGCCCTTGCTTCAGCTTTTTTTAACTCATATCTTGTTCTACGAGTAATAACATCCTTTTGATGTTCAAGATAGTGAAAAATCACTTGGGCAAGATTTAAAACTTTGGGCTCATTGTTCACTAAGGCAAGCATAATGATGCCAAAACTCTCCTGCATCTGTGTATGCTTATATAAAAGATTCAATATCACATTGGGATTGGTATCCTTCTTTAGTTCAATAACAATTCGCATACCCCTACGATCAGACTCATCTCGTAGGTCTGAAATACCCTCAATTTTCTTATCCTTGACTAAGTCAGCGATTTTTTCAATTAGTCTTGCTTTATTTACTTGGTAGGGAATTTCGTTAACTATAATAACTGATCGGCCATTTGCTTTGGTCTCTATGGTGGACTGGGCCCGAATTTTAATTGTTCCTCTACCAGTCCTATAAGCTTGACGTAAACCTTCCCTACCCATAATTGTGGCTCCGGTTGGAAAATCAGGTCCTTTTATTACCTTCATCAAATCATCCGGTGTAACTTGGGAATCCTCAATCATCATGAGGACTCCATCAATAACCTCACCAAGATTATGGGGTGGTATATTAGTTGCCATACCTACAGCAATACCAGAAGAACCATTTACTAATAAATTCGGTATCTTAGAGGGTAGGATAGTGGGTTCTTCTGTTCTATTGTCATAGTTAGGAGCAAAATCAACAGTTTCTTTATCTATGTCAGCCAACATTTCTAACGTAATCTTAGCCATTCGTGCTTCGGTATAACGCATAGCCGCTGCTGGATCCCCATCAACAGAACCAAAATTACCATGACCCTGTATTAAAGGATAACGACAAGCAAAATTTTGGGCTAAACGGACCATAGCATCATAGATAGATGAATCTCCATGGGGGTGAAAGTCTTGCATAACTTTACCAACAATACCAGCGCTTTTACGATAAGGTTTGTCAGGTGTTAATCCTAATTCATGCAGAGAGTAGAGAATTCTTCGATGAACAGGTTTTAGGCCATCTCGAACATCAGGTAAAGCTCTACCCACAATTACACTCATGGCATAATCTAAGTAGGAGTTTTTCATTTCATTGTTAATATCTAAAGGGATGACCTTACCAGTATGGGCAGTCATTTTTATTCCTCCAATAAAAACCAGGCTTACCTTTCCTTGACGTTATTAATTAGAGCAAAGATTGATCAAGCCTAATATACTTTAACAATTTTTATTTATTAACTGTAATCTAAAGCTGACACTAAGGCTAATGAACTAGTAAGTTTTTTAATACAAATAAATATCTTATTACAAGTTTTACCAAAAAAACTATATACTATATCAAAATCACTGGATTATTGAAGAATTACTTTTACTCTTTGGTTGCCATAATAATTTGTCTGTCATCTAACATCTGTATTTGGGCATCTTTATAGCCAGCTCGGGTTAACCAGTCAATATATTGCTCTCGAGTCCAGGTACCACCAGTTTCGGTATTTACAAGCATATTTACACCAAAGAGTTCTGCCCTTGGACTGATTCCACGGACGAAATCAAGGATAACCATACGCCCACCAGAAACTAAGGATTGATAAACTCGCTTAAATAATTCTACATTTTCTTTTTCGCCATAAATATGACAAATGTTACCTAAGAAAGCTAGATCAAAGGGGCCCTCTGCTACTCCTTCGGTAAAATCTCCAGGTACAAAGGTAATATTTTCACCTGGTAATATACCAGCAGCCATAACTGAGCATACTTCAGGTACATCCTGTACGGTTACCATAGCCCCTGCCTTAGCGAAGGGACGAGCATAATTTAAAGGACCTCCACCTAAATCAATAACACGTGTACCTAGGGCTAGGTCTTTTAAACAGATTTCAACAAGTTCATCGGCTACCTGTTTAGCACTCTTTTTCATGGCATACATAAAGCCTTTAATATCCATTTGATCTCTATCACGCTTGGCAGGTTTTCCTGTCTTTAAGACTTCCGGTAACTGACTCCAGGATTTGATAACATTGAATGTATGAATAATAGAATAGCCTATGTACTTTTCACTAGCTTCGTTATAAAAAATGTCCTTTGTCTCTTCTGTTAGAGCATATATATCGTCAGTTTTTTCTAGATAGTTCAAGGATAGCAAAGCTTCTAAAACCACCCAAAGGGCCCTTTGATCCAAGGAAAGATTACTGGTTATTTTTTCAATATGTTGAGGTTTATCCTTTAGCAAATCAAAAATACCAGTCTTAAGTGCTGTACCTACCACCAATAATTCCTGGGGCACCATAGCATTTTTTAAATTTGGCATTTTGATTCCTCCAGATCAACTAATTTAAACCTTTTAAAAAACTTGGCTTTGGCCAAGTTTTTTATACTATCAGAGAGTATAAGATTTTAAGGATGATAGTATTAAGAAAAGCTAAGGCTGGCGCTATAGGCTTGGCGCACCCTAAAGGGCACAAGCGAGCCAAGCTTTTCTAAAATTATATATCTAAATTTCTCACTAACCTAGCATTTTCTTGTATAAAATCTCTTCTTGGTTCTACACGATCACCCATTAGCATAGAAAATATAGCATCTGCCTCAATGGCATCATCCAGTGTAACCTGTAACATAGTTCTGGTATCCGGATCCATTGTGGTATCCCAAAGTTGATCTGGGTTCATTTCACCTAAGCCTTTGTATCTTTGAATATTTACCCGATCATGGCCTATTCTCTTTAGTAGTTCTTCTAACTCCTCGTCACTATAACAATAACTATCATGTTTCCCTTTACGAACACGGTATAGAGGTGGTTGTGCCGCATAAACATAGCCGGCTTCTATAAGTTGTCTCATGTAACGATAGAAAAAAGTCAATAGTAAGGTTCGGATGTGAGCACCGTCGACATCGGCATCAGTCATAATGACGATTTTGTGATAACGAGCCTTAGAAATATCAAAATCGTCACCTATACCTGTACCCATGGCAGTAATCATAGCCCTAATTTCTTCATTAGCGAGAATTCTATCTATCCGGGCCTTTTCTACATTAAGAATTTTACCCTTTAGTGGCATAATCGCTTGAAAACGTCGATCCCGACCTTGTTTTGCAGACCCCCCGGCTGAATCACCCTCAACCAAATATATTTCACATAAGCTTGGGTCTTTTTCTGAGCAATCCGCCAGTTTACCTGGTAAAGACATAGTTTCCAGTGCACTTTTTCTTCGTGTAAGTTCCCGTGCTTTACGTGCCGCTTCCCGAGCTCTGGCAGCTGTTATCCCTTTTTCAATAACTTTTTTAGCCACAGGTGGGTTTTCTACCAAATAAGTAGCTAATTTTTCAGCAAAGATAGAATCTACGATTCCTCTTACTTCACTGTTGCCTAGTTTTGTCTTGGTCTGACCCTCAAACTGAGGTTCTGGTACCTTTACACTTATAACAATAATGGCACCTTCCCGGATATCTTCTCCGGATAAATTTGCATCATTACTTTTTAAAATGCCGTTTTGTCTACCATAATCATTAATTACCCTAGTAAGGGCCGTCTTTAGGCCTACTTCGTGGGTTCCACCATCAATTGTATGAATGTTGTTCGCATAGGATAGCATTGTTTCTGTATAACCATCATTGTATTGAAGAGCAACTTCAACAACAATCTGTTCTTTTTCACCGGATACATATATCGGTTTTGGATGTATTGTTTGTTTATTTCGATTTAGATGCTTAACAAAATCCTTAATTCCGCCATCAAATTGAAAGACCTGCTCAAATATTGGGTCCTTTCGTTTATCTTGTAGGATAATTTTAATGCCTTTATTTAAATATGCCAGTTCTCTTAGTCTCTGGGTTAAAGTATCAACACTAAAAACTAATTCCTCAAATATTTCTGCATCAGGCTTAAAAGATACCTTGGTTCCTGTTACATTGCTATCCCCGATGACTGTTAATTCGGTGGTTGGAATACCCCGAGAATATTCCTGTCTATATATTTTTCCATCTGTCTTTATTTCTACAGATAGTTTTTCTGATAGAGCATTAACCACAGACACACCGACTCCGTGTAAACCACCAGAAACCTTGTAACCACCACCACCAAATTTTCCACCAGCATGAAGCATAGTTAATACTACTTCAACAGCTGGTCTTCCTACCTGGGGTTGTATACCCACAGGGATACCTCGACCATTGTCTTCAACCGAAATGGAATTGTCATCTTCTATGGTTACAATGATCTTATCACAATATCCGGCTAGTGCCTCGTCAATACTATTGTCTACGACTTCGTATACTAAATGATGCAGCCCCCGAGCACTGGTACTGCCAATGTACATACCGGGTCGGCGTCTTACAGCTTCTAAGCCCTCTAACACTTGTATTTGGTCAGCACTGTATTTATTGGTCTGTTGCTGTTGGTCCATATGAGTGACCTCCATCTATTCACATTGAAACCATATTATACCATATATAGTATTACCACTCAAGATTAATATTCTACTCAAAGATTGTGAAATTAATCTTAATCCTAATATACCACCGGATCTTGTTACTATTTTTACAATATAAAATAAAAAACCGTTATTCACGGTTTTTATTCTTCATCATTATTTTCTAAAATGTTATCAGATCTCTTTTTTAGAGTGGTGCAAGAAATAGGGGAAATATAGATCTCTTTGGTAGTTATTACAAAGGATTTCTCTTTTTCTTGATTGGAAATTGGTTGAATAAAGCCTTCATCTTTAGCGATTTCAATAAATTCCTTAGTTATCGTTGAATTTTTGGTACGGGCATCGAGTATCGCTATAATGTCTTTTTTTAAGACCACTACATCTCCACCTAAATGCAGAAACATCAAAATTCCTCCCTTTGCCTTAAACTACCAGCCTGAACTTGCCAGAGAATACCGGAACCCTTAATGGTTTCTTCTATCCCACCCGTAAAACTAGTTGTTATAAAGGTCTGTACCTTATTCATAACTTTATTAACAAGCATTGATTGTCGATCACGATCCAATTCGAATAAGACATCATCCAACAGTAATACTGGGTAATAACCAAATTCATGGTACCATAAATCCAACTGAGATAATTTTAACGATAGTGTTACTGTTCTTTGTTGTCCTTGGGAACCAAAAGTTTTGGCCTCAATCCCATTAATGGCTAAGGATAGATCATCACGGTGGGGCCCCAGTAGAGTTTGACATCTTAGTAGTTCAATTTTACGTAATTTTTTTGAAGAATTTAAGAATATCTGGTAAATTTTTTCTTCACTTAGCCCTGGTTCTAAAACTAAAGATGATAAATATTTTACTTGTAACTCTTCTGCTCCTCCGGTAAGGCTAAAATGAATTTTCCTTGCCAATGGAATTAATTTTTTTAAAACTTCTAGGCGAAGATAAATTACTTTGGCTCCATGCCTATAAAGCTGATCATCCCAAACTTCCAACATTTCTGGGTTTGAACGTCTATCTCTTATTTCTTTCAAAAGAGTATTTCTTTGATGAAGAACCCGAGAATATTGTCGCCAGATTTTACTATAGCCAGGACTTAGTTGCCCTACTTCAAAATCCAAAAAATGTCTTCTTTCCTGGGGTGATCCCTTTATTAAATATAAGTCTTCCGGTGAAAACATTACTACTCCAAAATGATCCAACTCTGAACGTGGTGTCTCTACACCATTGAAAAATAATTTTTTTGTTCGCTCTCCTATTTTCCAATGGATATGAAAAATTCGAGAAGTCAAACTAATCTCTGAATCAATTATGGTCTGCTTAGTTTGCCATTTAGAAATGTCTTTATCTCTTTCGGCCCGAAAGGAACGTCCCCTTAAAGAATAATAAATACCCTCTAACAAGTTTGTTTTTCCTTGGGCATTTGATCCAGTAATAATATTGATGGACGGATGAGGTATAAATATTGCTTCTGTATAATTACGGAAATTCCTCAGAGATAACTTTTGTACCCGCAAAATCTCACCTTCACATCACAACCAAAAAACTTCCGGCACCATCTACCATCACAACATCGTTATTTTTTAATTTTTTACCCCTTCTGGTCTCTATATTACCATTAACTTTAACAAGTCCTGATTGAATCAGAATTTTACTTTCTCCGCCGGAACCGGTAATATTAGCCCATTTTAAAAATTGATCTAGGCGTAACTCATCATTTACTTTAATTTGTTGGGTCAAAAAGTATCTCTCCTTAGGCAGTTCTTACAGGTAGCACTAGTGAAATGTAATCATCACTTTCGACTGGTCTTAATATCCCAGGACTGAGGGGTCCTGACATATCAAAATAAATATTATCACAACTAATGGCTCGCAGTGCATCAGTCAGATATACAGCATTAAAGGCTATTTGAATAGTATCTCCTTGTAAATAAACAGGAACTTCTTCATGTATTCTACCAACTTCTGTATTGGCAGTGATTACTAACTTTTCTTCCTCAATATTTAAACGAATAATTTGTGTGCCAACTCGAGCCAATAGTGATGCTCTTTCTGCAGCTTCAATAAGGTCTTTTGTTTTTACTCTAACTCTTGTTTTATAGCCTTGAGGTATAACTTGACGATAATTAGGGAATTGACCTTCAATTAGCCTAGAAATTAAGGTTGTGTCCTCCATACCAAAAGTTATTTGGTTTTCTCCAATGGAAATAGTGACTTGACGATCAGCAGCACCAATAACCCTAGTCAGCTCATTAAGAGTTTTACCAGGGATAATAATATTTATATCATCTTTGACAGATGGACTTTCAATTTGCCTCATTGCTAAACGATGTGTATCTGTAGCCACTAACCTTAAATTACCTTCTAGAATTTCCATCAATACACCCGTAAAGACTGGTCTATTTTCATCAGGAGATGTAGCAAAAAGAATTTGTCTTAGATATTCTTTTAATTTCTCTTCAGAAATGGTTAGAGAATTGTTGCTTTGTAATTTTGGAAAAATAGGATATTCTTCAGCGTCAAAACCATTAATTGTAATTTCAGATTGCCCATAACGAATAATTACATTGGTATCCTGATTTCTTTCAATCTGTATTGGTGAATCAGGTAATCTTCTTACTATTTCACTTAGATATTTGGCAGGCAAAACAATAGATCCTTCTTCCTGAGTTGTACAGGGGACAAAACACTGAATACCCATCTCAAGATCAGTTGCCTGTAATTCTAATCTATTGTCCTTAGCTACTAATAAGATACCAGATAAAATGGGCATGGGATTTTTGGTGGATACTGCCCTTTGAGCAGTGGTCACACCTTGAATTAGATTTTGACGGGTACAGATTATCTTCATAGCCTTCCCCCGTGTTTTATTATTTTATTTTTATATATTTTTATGTTCGTAGTAGTAATAGGGGCTGTGAATTTGTTTATATGCTACATTAGGCCTTACTACTGTTCATTTTTAGGTGTAAAAAAGCTGTGGAGAAAAAACCTGAAACTTATTCACAATAATAATGCACAAAAAAATAAAATCTTAATAAATCAACATTATTAACAAGAGTTATCAAACTCTATTCACATTAGTCACATATTCTTTTTTTCAATTCCTTTATGGTTTCTTGAAGCACAGGGTCATTTTGAAGATCAGCAATAATTTTATCGCAGGCATGTAAAACTGTAGTATGATCTCTACCGCCAAATTCGTCACCTATTTTAGGAAGAGAAAGGTCTGTTAATTCCCTAGCTAAATACATGGCAACCTGCCTGGGGAAAGCAACAGAACGGGTTCTCTTTTTGGCTTTTAAATCCTCAATTCTTAATCCATAAAAATCTGCAACTGTTTGCATAATTAGCGGAGCAGTAATAACTTTAGGTTTACTAGGTGAAATAACATCCTTTAATACTTTAGCTGCCAATTGAGGTGTAGCTTCTTTTTTTTCTAATGAAGAGAAGGCGCTTACCCTTGTTAATGCACCTTCCAGTTCCCGAATGTTAGATTGAATTTTATCTGCAATAAAAGCAATGGTATCATCAGGTATATTTGTTATTCCTTCTAATTGTGCTTTCTTTCTTAAAATAGCAACCCTTGTTTCATAATCTGGAGATTGCATATCAGTTATTAATCCCCATTCAAAACGTGAGCGAAGTCTATCTTCGAGGGTAGCAATTTCTTTAGGAGGTCGGTCGCTGGAGATAATGATCTGCTTATTAGCCTCATATAAGGTATTAAATGTATGGAAGAATTCTTCTTGAGTTGCTTCTTTCTTTTCTAGAAATTGAATATCATCGATTAATAGAATGTCCATACTACGGTATTTATTACGAAACTCTACTGTTTGATCATCCCTAATAGAGTTGATCAATTCATTTGTAAATTTTTCAGATGTAACGTAGGCAACCTTTAGATTGGGGTTATTTTCAAGAACATAATGACCAATGGCGTGCATTAAATGAGTTTTACCCAGACCTACACCACCATATATAAACAACGGATTATAAGCCCTTCCTGGAGATTCTGCTACAGCCAGTGAAGCTGCATGAGCAAAACGATTACTATTTCCAATAACGAAGGTATCAAAAGTATTTCTTGGATTTAGGATATTAGTATGAGTTTCGTCTGAGAACTTCTCCTTTGGTTTGGGCTGATCCACTTCCTGACCCGCCAAAATAAATTGAAGTGAAATGTCTTGATGCATGATGGCTTCATAAGCTTGTTTAATGATGGGTGAGTACCGATCTGCCAACCAACTCTTAGAAAAGTGATCCGGAACTTCTATTATAATTGTATTGTCATAGAAGGCCACCGGTTTGCATTTGGCAAGCCAGGTTTCAAATGAGTGCTTATTAACCTGTTTTTCCAAGCGAATTAGCACCTGTTCCCATCTGGCAAGGACATCGTTTTGCATGTTACTTAAGCAAACCTCCAAACTACTTATAAATTCCGGAAAAAAATCCCCTTATTAATAAGGGAATGTTGAAGTCACGTAATGTTTTGTTGAAAGGTATATAATATTTGAACAATCAACAACGTTGTACACAGTTTTATCCACAGCCTGTGTAAAAACTGGATAAATAAATTTATCCACAGATGTAAATCAATAATACCAAAACTAATAAAGGTTATCAACAGATAAATAATATTCACAGAGATTATGGATATCTATACAAGGTAAAAACAAAGGTGATTATCTTGACTAGGGGTAAGAAATTTTATATAATTTTCAGTGACTGTCTAGTATATCAATTTTTATTGACATACCAATTCGTTTAAAGGAGGTGTTTATACATGAAGCGCACATACCAACCTAAGAACCGTAGACATAAAAGGGTTCATGGTTTTCTAAAACGGATGTCTAGTAAGTCTGGCCAAAATGTACTTAAGAGAAGACGCTTAAAAGGTAGAAAACGTTTGTCAGCATAAGGCCGCTTAGGGTGGCCTTTTCCTAATTTGTATACGATTTTTGATAAGTGGTTAAGATAATTAATAAAACCTTTATTAGGATGACTTATGGAAGAAAAAATTGTTTCTCTAAAGAAAAATTCAGATTTTCGAAATGTATATCGTTTTGGCAATTCGGCGGCAAACCGTTATTTGGTATTGTATAAACTTCCTAATAAAGGCCATGGACGCAGGTTTGGTTTTTCTATTAGTAAAAAAGTTGGTAAAGCAGTTTGTCGAAATCGGATACGTCGAATATTAAAAGAAATATGCCGTTTGCATTTTGATCGTTTTCCGGATCATTATGATTATGTTTTTATTGTGCGCCAAACCTCTTCTGATCAAGATTATCATCAGATGGAAAAACATATTTGGCATGTTTTGGGTAGATTAATTAAACAGGAGAGGGATTAATGCGGCAGGTTGTTATACTGGGCCTAATATTTTACCAAAAGTTTATTTCTCCTTTAAAGCCACCTACTTGCCGATTTTATCCAACTTGTTCTCAATATTCAAAACAAGCAATCGAAAAGTATGGTGTAATTAAGGGTCTTTGGTTAACAATTAAAAGATTAGTAAAATGCCACCCCTTTCATCCAGGTGGATATGACCCGGTAAAATAACTGGTAAGGCTTTAAGGAGGTACACGTTTTGTTTGGATGGTTTGATTCCATAGTAAATGGAATGACAGCATTAATGAATTGGCTTTATGGGTTTACTAATACATTGGGGTTGCCAAGTTATGGCTTAGCCATTATTTTGTTAACTATTTTAATTAAAACAGCTTTATATCCCCTTTCCAAGAAACAAATGCATTCTATGGTGATGATGCAAAAAATTGCTCCTGAAGTAAAAGCTATACAGGAAAAATACAAGGGTAAAGATCCCCAAAAGATGCAGCAAAAAATCATGGAGCTGTATAAAGAAAATAATGTAAATCCAATGGCTGGCTGTTTGCCATTGCTCGTTCAAATGCCAATTTTAATTGCTCTTTATCGGGCTCTATATGCATTTCCATTTAAAAATCCAGACCATGCAAATTTTTTATGGGTTAGTTCTTTAAGTAATACTGGAGATATTGCATTAGCATTGTTAGCAGCAATTACTACATATCTACAATCTAAGTTAACTACTAATACCCAAGATCAAACCCAGAAAACGATGTTGTATACAATGCCATTATTTATCGGTTGGATCGCATATACAGTACCTGCAGGTTTGGCACTTTACTGGGTTGTATTTAATACTGTAGGAGCAATTCAACAGTGGTTTATAAATAAACAAACCCTGCAACTTAAAGAGGGGGTAACCGGAGTTGAAGGTAGTAGAAAAAGTAGGTAAGACAATTGATGAAGCCGTTGAATTGGGTCTTCAAGAATTTGGTGTTTTAAGGGACGAGGTTATTATTGAGGTACTAGAAGAACCTTCAAAGGGTTTATTCGGATTAATAGGTTCTCGTCCAGCCAAAATAAAGTTAACCTTAAAAGATAATCCGGTAAGACGTGCTGAACGTTTGTTGCATAATATTTTTAATGCAATGGAAATTCCAGTAGAAGTAAATATAAAAGAACAGGATCAGATGTTGAACGTTGCCATAGAAGGACCTGATTTAGGAGTATTAATAGGTCGCAGAGGAGAAACCTTGGATTCCTTGCAATACTTAATTAATTTAGCAATTAATAAAAATCAAGAACAACGGCGTAAAGTAATTCTTGATGTTGAAGGTTATCGCCATCGTCGGGAAGAAACTTTACAAAAGCTTGCTACAAGGTTGGCCGATAAAGCCAAACAAAGAGGTCGAAGTGTGGTACTGGAACCAATGAATTCACAGGAGAGAAGAATTATTCATACTGCTCTGCAAGGTAGAGATGATATTTATACCTTCAGTGAGGGTGAAGAGCCTTTTAGAAAAATTATTATTTCTCCTAAAAAATAATAGTATTAAAAACCCAGCACCATTAGGTTGCTGGGTTTTTATAAATAAAGTTACCAAATCCTTGGAGGTAAAAAATTGATAGACGATACCATTGTCGCCATTGCTACTGCACTAGGAGAAGGAAGTATTGGAGTTATCCGTATAAGTGGGCCAGATGCCATATCTATAGGTCACAAAGTTTTTCAACCCAAGGTAAATAAGGATTGGTACAAAAAGGATAATTACAAGATTATCTATGGACATGTGATTGATCCAACAACTGGGGAATTAATCGATGAAGTTTTACTTTCTATTATGAGGGGACCCAAAAGTTTTACTGCCGAGGATGTTATTGAGATAAGTTGTCATGGCGGGCTGGTTCCCTTAAGAAGAGTACTAGAGGTAATACTTAAATATGGAGCACGCTTAGCAGAACCTGGTGAATTTAGTAAAAGGGCATTTATCAATGGTCGACTGGATCTTGCACAAGCTGAATCGATTATTGATATTATTAGAGCTAGGACAGATGCAGGGGCTAAAATTGCCATAAATCAGCTGGGAGGAAAGCTTTCTAATAAGATTAATGGTCTACAACAGAATGTTTTAGGTTTACTGGCTAAGATTGAGGCAATGATTGATTTTCCTGAGGATGATATTCCAGAAGAAAATCTCGAAAAAATGAGCTTAGAATGTATGGATCTTATAAGAGAAATAGATTGCCTATTGGATCATGCAAATAGTGGAAGAATTTATAGAGAAGGACTTAAAACTGTTATTGTAGGAAAACCTAATGTTGGTAAATCATCTCTACTAAATGCCCTGCTTCAGGAACAACGGGCAATCGTAACTGATATACCTGGTACAACGAGAGATATAATTGAAGAAGTATTTAATATCAAGGGTATTCCACTAAAGCTTATTGATACGGCAGGTTTAAGAGAAACCCAGGATTTAGTTGAAAAAATTGGTGTGGAAAAATCTAGAGAACTACTAAACCAAGCTGATTTGGTACTATTAGTTTTAGATGCTTCTACTGGACTATCTAAAGAAGACATTAAGGTCATAGATTTAATTAGAGATAAAAAAGTTCTTATACTAATAAATAAAATTGATATAGCAGAAAATCAAATCAACTCTAAGGACTTAGATAGCATTATAAATTTTAGTGAAGTTATAGAAATATCAGCTCAAAAAGAAATTGGCCTGGACAATCTAGAGGAAGCTATTTTTAATCTAGTGGTGGAAGGAAAGATAACTGCAGTAGATAGTATTTTTGTTTCTAACACTAGACATAAACATGCACTGGAAAGAGCTAAGTACCATCTTTTGGAGGCCAGTAAAGCTTTAAAGGAATATATTCCGGCTGATTTGGTATCTATTGATTTGAAGTCTAGTTGGGAGATTTTGGGTGAAATAACTGGTAATAGTGTAACCGAAGATTTGATAGATAGAATATTTTCGGATTTTTGTATTGGCAAATGAGGTGGAAATCTTGCGCTATCATGCTGGCGATTATGATGTAATTATAGTTGGGGCTGGCCATGCCGGATGCGAGGCAGCCCTTGCATCTGCAAGAATGGGTTGCAAAACTTTAGTATTATCACTTAATTTAGATAATATTGCATTAATGCCTTGCAACCCAGCAGTCGGAGGACCGGCTAAGTCACATCTAGTAAAGGAAATAGATGCCCTAGGTGGACAAATGGGCCTAAATACCGATTTAGCTGCAATTCAAATGAGAATGTTAAACACAGGAAAAGGACCTGCTGTACATGCCTTAAGGGCCCAAGCAGATAAGATAAAATATCAACAGTTAATGAAAAAAACCTTAGAGACACAAGAAAACCTTGATGTTAAGCAATTGTTGGTAGAAGAAATTTTAGTAGAAAATGGGTGTATTAGAGGTGTGGTAACTCACATCGGTGCAGAATTTTCAGCACGAGCAGTAATAATTACCACGGGTACTTATTTAAAAGGAAGAATTATTATTGGTGATGTACATTTTCCTGGGGGTCCCAATAGTCAGTTTCCTTCTGTTAATCTTAGCACAAGTCTAAAAAGCTTAGGTTTGGAATTAGGGAGATTTAAAACTGGAACTCCTGCTAGAGTAGATCGTAGAACCATTGATTTTAATAAGATGACGATTCAGCCTGGTGATGAGGTACTACACAATTTTTCTTTTATTTCACCTGTGAAACATAGAGATCAAGTTCCCTGCTGGTTAACCTATACCACAGAAAAAACTCATGAGATTATTAGAAAAAATTTACACAGGTCTCCCCTTTATGCTGGTATTATTGAAGGAGTTGGGCCCCGTTACTGTCCATCTATAGAAGATAAAGTTGTACGTTTTTCTGATAAGCCCCAGCATCAAATATTTATTGAACCAGAAGGTCTTAGTACATACGAAATGTATGTTCAGGGTATGTCGACCAGTTTACCGCCTGATGTTCAGCTTGAAATGTTAAGGTCAATTCCAGGTATGGAACAATTGGAAATTATGAGGCCGGGCTATGCCATTGAATATGATTATATTATTCCAACCCAACTTAAAACAACGTTGGAAACAAAGGAAATCCAGGGATTATATTCAGCAGGACAGATTAATGGTACTTCTGGTTATGAGGAGGCAGCGGCCCAGGGGATTATGGCAGGTATTAATGCTGCCTTACAAATTAAAGAGAAAGATCCCTTTGACCTCTCTAGATCTGAAGCTTATATTGGGGTATTAATTGATGATCTTGTGGTAAAGGGAACCAACGAACCTTACCGTTTAATGACTGCTCGGGCTGAATATCGGTTATTACTCCGACAGGATAATGCAGACCTAAGACTAACACAGAAGGGTTACGAACTAGGTCTAGTTAGTGAAGCCCGTTATGAACAGTATATAAATAAATGGAGATTAATTAATAGTGAAATTGAAAGACTTAAGTCTATTACTATTCCAGCTAATGATCAGACCAATGAACTATTAAAGGATCTAGGATCAAGTGAGATTACCCAAAATACACCAGCCATTAATCTATTAAGAAGACCAGAGATCAAGTATAGCTCCTTAGCTATGCTAGATAAAGATTTTCCTGACCTCTTAACAGAAGTACTTGAAGAGGTAGAAATTGAAGTTAAATATGAAGGATATATTAAAAAACAATTGGCTCAGGTAGAAAGATTTGAAAAGTTAGAAAGTCGAGTATTAAGCAGTGACCATGATTATGAAAGTATTAAAGGCCTTTCATTAGAAGCTAGACAAAAACTTCAAAAATTTAAGCCAACTTCAATTGGTCAAGCTTCACGTATTTCTGGGGTTAGTCCTGCAGATATATCTGTCCTATTGGTTTGGTTAGAACAAGAAAAAAGAAAAGCAACTGGAGGTGAAGATTAAATGAGTGAAGTAACTGCCACCTTAAAGAAAGCAGCTGATGAGATTGGTTTAGTTTTATTAGAAGACCAAATTCATAGTTTTAATACTTATTACGAGCTAATTATTGATTGGAATAAAAAAATAAATCTTACTGCAATCACCGAGCCAAGGGAAGTGGCAGTAAAGCACTTTATAGATTCACTAACCTGTTTAAACACTATTCAGATTACCCCACATGCAAAAATACTAGATATTGGCACTGGGGCAGGTTTTCCAGGTATACCTTTAAAAATTTTTCGACCTGATTTAAGTATTACTTTAATGGACTCACTAAATAAGAGAGTAACATTTTTAAATGAAGTTATTAACAATTTAGGTCTTACGGAAATAAGGGCATTACATGATCGAGCAGAGGATTTTGGGCAGAAAAAAGAACATCGAGAAAAATACGATTATGTTATATCCAGGGCAGTGGCCCGTCTGGCAGTACTTTCAGAGTATTGCCTTCCCTGTGTAAAACTGGGTGGTTATTTTATATCACAAAAGGGCCCTGATATTGTTGATGAACTGAACGAAGCTAAAAAGGCAATACATATTTTAGGCGGTTCCTTGGAAAATACCCATAAATTGGAATTACCCATTATTAAAGACGGGAGATCTCTTATAGTTATTAAAAAAGATAAACTTACACCTTCTGAATACCCAAGAAAAGCAGGAACACCAGCTAAAAAGCCAATTATCTAGATAACTCCGGGGATTACCCCGGAGTTAAATGTTTCACGTGAAACCTTAAAAAATAATACCAAAAAACATAAAGAAAAACTCAAAACACATGACTTGGTTAGGAACTTAAACTCATAGTAATCGACAGACATCCTGTTTCTGGCTGTATTCTCTCATTAATATTAATGAAGCCACATTTCTGATAAAAATTATGTGCCTTTAAATTATCTTTATAAACCTCCACTTCTAGCTCATTTCTTATTGTTTTTGCCTTAGTTATTAGCTCTGAACCGATACCTTTTCCTTGGTGTTCTGGAGCAACAAATAGTGCCCCAATATAATTATTAATCAAGGAAATAAAACCCACTATTTTACCATCCAATAATTTTACATAAGTTTCTGCCATAGGTAGATATTTATCTTTTATATTCTTTCTTTCAGAAGCCCAGAAACTTGGGCTAATAAAGTCATGTGCCAAAATTGATGCATCATACCATATTTGAATTATTTCTTGGTCATCTGTATTTTTATATTCCCTTAACATTTTATTCCCCTTTTCATTGTTTCTATTATAAGACGCGAAAAAAACAAAAATGTTTCTGTTAATAAAATTATCTTCAATTAGGAAAGTATCATTCAAATATATAATGTTTCACGTGAAACATTTATTTAGTTCATGAGTCTTACATGTCCATTATTTTAGAAGGAAGAAAACAACCCTTTGTTGAATAGGGATATAGATTAAGACTTTGGGGGTGCTCAGTTGGGGAAAATAATTGCTATTGCTAATCAAAAAGGAGGAGTTGCAAAAACCACAACAGCAGTAAATGTGGGTGCGAGCCTCTCCCTGATGGGTCAACCTGTCCTATTAGTTGATATTGATCCACAGGGAAATGCCAGTAGTGGGTTAGGTGTAGATAAAACAAGTTTAGAATGTTGTGTTTATGATGTAATAATTAACGACATGCCACCAAAGGAAGCTATTATTCATAGCGATATAAAATACTTAGACGTACTACCCTCTACTATTCAATTGGCCGGTGCAGAGGTAGAGATGGTATCACTAATGGCAAGGGAACAAATAT
This sequence comes from Desulfotomaculum defluvii, assembly GCF_054657375.1. Classification (NCBI taxonomy): domain Bacteria; kingdom Bacillati; phylum Bacillota; class Clostridia; order Eubacteriales; family Desulfotomaculaceae; genus Desulfotomaculum; species Desulfotomaculum defluvii. Next base: position 23,276 of record NZ_BAAHYV010000006.1, read on the forward strand.
TGAAAAGAGCACTGACGCCATTAAAAAATAAGTACAATTATATTATTATCGATTGCCCACCTTCATTAGGATTATTAACATTAAATGCTCTAGCTGCGGCAGATTCCTTATTAATTCCTATACAATGTGAATTTTACGCCTTAGAAGGAGTCGGCCAATTAATGAATACTGTGCAACTAGTTCAAAAACACCTTAACCCTTCTTTAGAGATAGAGGGAGTATTGTTAACTATGTTTGATGCAAGACTAAACTTATCAATTCAGGTCGTCGATGAGGTGAAAAAGGTATTTGGAACTAAGGTGTTTAGAAATATTATTCCTAGAAATGTACGTTTAAGTGAAGCTCCCAGTCATGGTGTACCAGTTGTAATATATGATCCTAAATCAAAGGGTTCGGAGGCCTACCAAGAATTAGCCAAGGAAGTGATGGGTATTGAGTAAAAAAAGAGGTTTAGGAAAAGGTCTACAAGCACTCATGCCAGTTGCACAAGTTTTACCAGTATTAGAAGATATTACAAACTCAAATAGTGCACTTAAAGAAATTAGAGTTTCTGATATTAAACCAAATCCAAAGCAACCAAGGCTTCGTATCGACCCAGAGCGATTACAAGAATTAGTAAACTCTATTAAAGAGTATGGAGTTGTACAACCTGTAGTTGTCAGGGTACAGCCCGGTGGTGGCTACGAGTTAATAGCTGGGGAGCGAAGGTGGCGGGCATGTCAACAACTAAACATGGAATATATACCAGCTGTAATTTGTGAATATGGTGAGTTGCAATCCGCTGCCATTGCCCTAATTGAAAATCTACAAAGGGAAGATTTAAATCCCTTGGAAGAAGCAACTGCCTATAAAAGATTAATGGATGAATTCCAGTTAACACAAGATCAAGTGTCCCAGAGAGTAGGAAAAAGTAGACCTCAAATAACTAATATGATAAGATTACTAGCATTGCCAAACGAGATAAAGGTTAAATTAAGTGCTGGTGAAATATCCATGGGACATGCAAGACCTTTATTAAGTATTGAATCAAAGACTAAACAGATTGAGTTATGTGAATTAATTATTAAAAAACAACTATCAGTTCGTCAAGTTGAAGAATTAATTAAAAACATTCTTCATGGAGAAGCAGTAAAAGAAAAACCTAAAAAAGAAAAAAATAAGGACCCCCAGATTGTAGACCTGGAAGATCAACTAAGGGATACCCTTGGGACAAAGGTTCAAATTAAGACGAACCGACGCGGAGGAAAAATAGAAATCGATTATTATGATGATGCTGATCTAACTAGGTTGTTAGAATTACTTCTTAGTCAAGAGGATTTAATGGCTTAGTGTTTCACGTGAAACATTAAGCCATTCATTAATTAGTGATTGTTTCACGTGAAACAATGATTGTGGAGGAAATTAAAATGACTGGAACGATTGTAAATGCTGCAGCAATTATTGTAGGAACAGCTGTTGGTTTATTATTTAGAAAAGGCATAAATGAATCTATTAACAATATTGTAATGACTGGGATTGGATTGGCAGTTGCACTTATTGGTTTTAAGATGGCATTTAAAACAGAAAATGAGCTAATAGTCATTTTAAGTCTAGTAACCGGGGGTGTACTGGGAGAATTAATAAATATTGAAGGTTGGCTAAATAAGGCAGGTTTATTCCTAGAGTCAAAGGTTGGTGGGGGTAACGGCGATGGGGAAATTGCTAAGGCCTTTGTTACAGCAAGTTTGATTTATTGTGTTGGGGCGATGAGTATTATGGGTGCTTTGGAAGATGGATTGACCGGTAATGCTACTACCCTATATGCAAAATCATTATTAGATGGTACATCAGCAGTAGTATTTACGACCACTATGGGTTTTGGTGTGGCATTTTCAGCCATTCCGGTACTGATTTACCAGGGGGCCATCACACTGGCTGCCAGTGGAATAAAGGCCATGCTTACACCTTCTATGATAAATGAAATGACCGCAACAGGTGGTTTATTAATCGTAGGAATTGCCAGTAATATAATGGGCATTAAACCAATAAAAGTAGCCAATTTGATACCTGCAATTATTATGGCTGTGTTATTTTCATGGATATGGCCAATACTTAATATTGGAGTCTGATACCTTTGAGAATCAATTAAACTAGATATTTTTTAGCAGGGTCTAATTGTTGTAGTAAATAAGATAGAGTTTAAATAAGGGTGGGTTCAAATGGAAGAAAAGGTCGCTATAGTTACCGATAGTACCTGTGATTTAGATAAAGAAGCAGTAGATAAATACAATATATACGTCCTACCGCTTAAGGTAATTTACTCTGAACAAGAAGAATACATCGATAGAGTTAATATCGAGCCCCAAGAAATATATGATCGTATGCCAGGTGAAATTCCTTCTACCTCTCTCCCTTCTCCTGCTAGTATAGTAAATTTATTTAAAAAATTGGAGGCTGAAGGTTTTACTCATATTATTTCTATTCATATATCCAGTGGGTTAAGTGGTACATATAATGCAGTAAGGACTATAGCACGGGATTTTAAAAATATAATTATTGAAGTTATAGATTCTAAGGCTTTATCATTGGGGTTGGGAATTCCAGTTATTGAAGCAGCCAAGACATATAAAAAAACATTAAGTTTTGAAGCGGCTTTAAATAAAGCAAAGGACACTATTAACAATACTAAAATATTTTTTGTTGTAGCTACCCTCGATTACTTGAAAAAAGGAGGACGGATTGGTTACGTAGCTGGTACTATCGGTGAGATTATGCAAATAAAACCGATAATATCAATAAATGAAGAAGGAAAATACTATACCTTTGATAAAATAAGAGGTAGGAAAAAATCTTTACAAAGATTATTTGAAATTGCCAATGAGGATATTAAAGAAAATAAAAGAAATACGATCGCTGTAATGCATGGTGGTGCTCCTGAGGAAACAAAGGATTTATTACTTAGATTTAAAGATTTAAAGCAAATTACAAAGTATTATACAGGCCAAGTCGGTCCTGTGATTGGAGTCCATACTGGCCCAGGGTTAATAGGAGTCTGTATTTCCAAAGTCCATTACTAATAGGTATTACTTAAAAATTTTTGATTAATAATTTTATTGTCTTAAAGGTAGGTTAAGTTAAGTGAATGATATCTATCAGTTTATAGATCTAAATAATTCCTATATTGTTATAGGTTTATCTCTATTGATCATTTTATTATTAATAGTTCAACTTAGACTAAATCGAAAGTTTAATGAAGTTTCAAAGAAGTACAGACTTTTAACCCGTGGGCCATCAGGTTCAGACCTAGAAGAAATACTACAAAGATACACAGATGATGTATCACAAGTTATTGAAAATAATAAGGAACTCCTAAAGGAACATGAAATATTAAAAGAACAATTATTGCAGTGTGTTCATAATCCAGGATTAATTCGATTTAATGCATTTACCAATATGGGAAGCGATTTAAGTTTTTCCCTTGCCATGTTGGACCGTAGAGGTGACGGTGTTGTATTAACTGGATTATATGGTAGGGATGAAACAAGGCTATATGCAAAGCCAATTTTAAAAGGTAGTTCCGATTATAGTTTGACCGAAGAAGAAAAAAAGGCAATCCAAAGATCTCTTGAAAACATGAATATTTAAATTTCAAATAGCCCACCTTAAACCAAGGAGGGTTTTATTTGTTTAATAACAGGATAGATGCAGGTCAAAAATTAGCAGAGGCATTAATAGATAGGGGAATCAAAAAGGAGATTGTAATGGCAGTTCCTAGAGGTGGGGTAGTTGTAGGGGCTCAAATTGCGCAAAGACTACATATACCTATGGATATTATTATTCCTAAAAAAATAGGTGCACCTAGTAATCCAGAAGTTGCTATTGGAGCAGTTACTGAAGATGGAACCACTATTTTTAATCACTATTTACTAGAATATCTAAATTTAACGGAACAGGATTTAGCTCCTGTAGTTAAAAACATTATTGCTGAAATCAAAAGAAGGATGCAAATCTATAAGGGTAAGGCTAAATCAATAATCTTAAGGAGTAAAGATGTTATTCTTGTGGATGATGGAATTGCTACTGGTTCAACTATAATTGCCGCCTTAAAATCTATAAAAAGTGCCAAGTGCAAAAGTATTACTTTAGCAATACCAGTAGTAGCACCGGACGTAATAGAAAAACTTACCGCAGAAGTAGATAACTTAGTGTGTCTGTGTTCACAAGAACCATTTTATGCAGTAGGTCAATTTTATAAGAATTTTAATCAGATCAGCGATGATGAAGTAATCTCATTATTGGCAGGCACTAGAAATAGCTATTAGCCATTAGTTTATAGCTTTTATTCTGGGACACTAACAATATCCTAAAATATACTATTATAAGTGTAACAAAAAGCTAAAGGCTAACAAAACCCGAACTTTAACAGGTTCGGGTTTCGTTTATTAGATATGATGTTTTTAATAGGCCATCTTTTATTAGATTTGCTAATTTCATAACCATATTTAGACGGGTATTTTGTAAGACTAAGTATTCCATAAATCCACCTACATTGACTACACCAGTAATGTGTAATTGTCCGACAGCAGGCAATGATTTGTTAACACCTGCACCGGGTAATAAAGACCCGTCACCTATATTAACGCACCCTACATTTTCTAGATGACCTAGACAAGCATCAACGGCAATAATGGTGGCATTGGGATGGTTTTTTGCAATTTGTTTAAGTTTATCTGCCATATTACTGGCATGAACGGGTTCATCCAGGGTCCCATAGATTTTAAAGCCATGATCTGAACTATTGATCATTTGAGTCCCAACCAGTGGACCTAAACAATCTCCGGTAGAACGATCAGTTCCGATACAAACAATAACCACTTCGTAATCATTATTTACACCGTAGCCTCTAAGTCTGTTAGTTAGATTCATACTAAAAATATCAACAGCGAGGGGATCCTCGGCACTTATTCTAGTTTTCTGAGGCATAACTGTTTGAGAATGAATGTTATCTAAATTCAATGACATACAATCACGTCCCTTCAAAGCAAACCTAATATAGTTATTCCCCATAATCAATTATTTATTCAACAAATGCACAAAAAATTAGCTATTAGCCTCGGACCATGGGGTTTTAATAATCAGTAACAAGGGTCCAAAACTCATAAGCTAATTTATTTTTTATCTTTTGGTTCAGCTCTCCAGATATCTGGCATAGTTATTTAGGAAGTCTCCTAGTTATTTCTACGGTATTTCTTAATAGTATTCATAATATTAGGGGGGTATTCATGATAAACCAATCTAATCTTGGTTTAGTGATAAGATTAGTGGCTACCTATATGGGAGCGATTATTGGGGCGGGTTTTGCCTCAGGTCAAGAAATATTACAGTTTTTTATTTTATTTGGATACAAAGGTCTATTTGGGGTGATGGTAGCCACTGTATTTTTTGTATATTTAGGAGCCATGGTACTACGATTAAGTGTCCAATTAAGAGCGAGAAATTATCAGGAATTACTGGATTATCTACTTGGTCCTTGGGCAGGAAAGTTAATGGACCTAATAAGTATATTTATGTTAATGGCTGGACTTGCTATCATGTTATCAGGAACTGGTGCTGTAGTTCAGGAATATCTAAGCTTACCTGAGTGGATTGGCATAGGTTTGGCAGTATTTATTATTATTCTAGTTATATTACGTGGTTTAAATGGATTCTTGTCTATTAATGTTATACTTGTACCAATAAAGTTAGCAGCAGTATGTTTAATTGCCGGTCTTGCTCTAGCTCAAAAAGGATTACCACCGGAATTACCATATATTCATACTCATGGAGTTGGTGGCCATTGGTTATTAGCGAGCATTCTTTATGTATCGTATAATATGATTGTTCCCATGGCTGTTCTATCTACGACAGGTAGATCCATAACTGTAAAAATGGGCATTTGGGTAGGAATTATTGGTGGTATTGGCCTTGGAATAGCTGCGGCCATGGTAACATTGGGTGGGCTAGCTTTTTATCCGAAAATTTTAAATTATGAAGTGCCCGTACTTTATATGGCTTCCTGTGTTAGTAATATATTAAGACCAATTTTTGCTTTGCTGATTTGGGTTGCAATGCTAACCACAGCCATTGCCAATACCCATGGTTGTGCCAGTAGGTTTGCCCCAGAAGGAGGGAAACGCTATAGGTTTTATGGTATAGCCAGTTGCTTAATGGTATTACCCTTTACATATTTTGATTTTTCATTTTTGGTTCGCTTATTGTACCCTATATTTGGCTATGCTGGTCTTTTTTTGTTTGGAACCCTTTTGATTGTTCCTTTTATTAAGAACAGAAAGTGAAATTAACTAAGGGAGGATTACGACGAAGCAACATCGAACCAAAATTGGTTGGTATTTTCTAATCGGTTAACCAATGGAGGTGTAAAAAATTAATTGGCTCGATTATATTTTTATTATAATTTTAATTGTGTCAAGCCTAAGGGGTTTGTTTAATGGGGTTATCAAAAGTACTATTAAATTAGCAGTCATAGTGATTGCCTTCTATGCGGCGATTACCTATCATCAAGGCATTGCTCTCTGGTTGGCTGATCAATGGGGTTGGGCAGATACGCTTGCTCAAATGATAAAACCCCTGGTAAATTTACCGGGGGTTTTAAATAGTCCAGAAATATTGAAGCTGCCTGTTGATATTTTACAAAAATTAAGTACAGAAATACAATTACCAAGTTACTGGAGCAAAATTATTGATCAACTAGGGTGTATGGGACCAAACAAAACTGTCGGACAAGCATTGAACTTAATGTTAGCCCAAGCTATTTTGAAGATCCTGGCCTTTGTTGGTATATATATTATTGTAAAAACTATAATTGGCATCATTGCTTGGATGTTGATTATTATCTTACCCTTTAGCCCACTGGGACCCTTGGATAAATTCGGTGGGTTATTGTTGGGAGCAATCTGCGGGGTAATTATGATAATTGTTACGATCAGTATATTGATTTCCCTCCAGGGGCCAATAATTCTATTTGGCGCAACAGGCTTTTTGGGCACCTTGTCCCAAGGAATTGATCAATCATTAATGGCACAGAAATTAGGACCGATATTAAAAGAGTTAGCTTGGTACCCATTGTTACTACCAGAATTCGGTAGTGAATTTCTCTTTAAATACATACCTAAGGGGCCAGGTACCCAGGTGTAGGGAAATTTCTAATAAGTACAGGATATAATAAAATGTCAATAATAAATTAAGGTTCGAAACATGATAAAGGGGGATTTTAAATGAACGTAAAACCGGAAGAACTCATATACCACCGTAAAAATGCTTGGGAACAGGTAAATGAAGAAACAAAACAACAGATCTTAAATCTCTCGGAAGGGTATAAGCAATTTCTTAGTAATTGTAAAACAGAAAGAGCCTGTGTACGTCAAATTATAAATATGGCACAAATGAGAGGGTTTTTACCTATCAATCAATGTCAGAGTGTAGAAGCAGGTGATAAAGTAATTATCAGTAGTAAAGGAAAGGTTGTAGCACTGGCTGTTATCGGTCAGCAGGGACTAGACGAAGGTATTAGTCTGATAGGTTCTCATACCGATGCACCGAGGTTAGATCTTAAACCACATCCCTTATACCAAGAACATGATTTAGCCCTTTTTAAGACCCATTATTATGGAGGTATTAAAAAATACCAGTGGTTAGCTATTCCTTTAGCCCTTCATGGCGTTATCTATAAGGCTGACGGTCAAGTTGTAGATGTATCCATTGGGGACAGACCTAATGATCCCGTTTTTACCATTACAGATCTTTTACCCCATCTTGCTAAGGATCAAATGGTAAAGAAATTAACAGAAGCAGTTGAAGGTGAACAATTAAATATATTAATTGGTGGAATACCGCTTTCAGGTGGAGGAAAAGACAAAGCAGTAAAATTAAATGTATTAAAATTATTGTTTGAGAATTATGGCATTACAGAGGAAGACTTTATAAGTGCTGAATTAGAATTGGTACCAGCAGGACCTGCCCACGATGTTGGGCTAGACCGTAGTATGATAGGTGCCTACGGACAAGATGACCGTGTTTGTGTTTTTACCTCACTTCAAGCAATATTAGAAATAAATAACCCAAAAAGAACAGCTGTAGCATTGTTCATTGATAAAGAGGAAATTGGCAGCAACGGCAATACTGGCATGATGGGCAGGTTCTTACAGAATGCTGTAAGTGAAATTGGAATTAGAATGTACCAGTCCTTTAATGAATTTACTTTGTATAGGGTTTTTGAAAAATCTATTGCACTTTCAGCAGATGTTACAGCGGCTATGGATCCTAATTATGAAGGTGTAATGGAAAAAATGAATGCTGCTAGATTAGGTGGTGGAGTTGTAGTAACAAAATATACTGGTGCAAAGGGTAAATATCACACCAATGATGCCAATGCTGAATATGTTGCCTTTATTAGGAAGATGTTAAATCAGCATAATATTATTTGGCAAACCGGTGAACTTGGAAAAGTTGATCAGGGGGGCGGCGGCACCATTGCCTATATCATAGCGGAACTTGGCTTTGAAGTGATAGACTGTGGTGTACCTCTGTTGTCCATGCATGCTCCTATGGAGATTGCTAGCAAAGCCGATGTGTACGAGTGCTACAAAGCCTATAAAAATTTCTTTATGGCTTAATTTTAAAGGGCTAAATAGATAGAGAGGAGATTTCATGGAGTTAGCTAATTTAGTGGATTGGATATTGGGTCTATTTACCATTGAAGATATACAAAAAGCCTTAACCAATACCTTGAGAATTATCGCCACCTTAATCCTGGCCAAATTTATGATTAGTTTCGGTAGCAAGGTCACCGATAAGATATTTATTAATAAACAAGGAAAGTTTTTCAGTGATAATAGAGCTCAAACTTTAGCGGGATTACTAAAAAGTATACTGCGCTATGTTATTTACTTTGTAGCTACTATGTCAATTATAGAGGTCTTTGTTCCTAATGCTGCCAAAACAATACTGGCAGGTGCTGGTATATTAGGTTTGGCAGTAGGATTTGGTGCTCAAAACCTAGTAAGAGATATCATAACTGGTTTCTTTATTTTATTTGAAGATCAATATTCCGTAGGAGAATATGTTACAATAGCTGGTGTTACTGGTACAGTGGAGGAAATTGGTATGAGGGTTACCAAAGTAAGGGAAACTGCTGGACAACTCCACATTATCCCCAATGGTAGTATTAGTCAAGTGGCCAATTATAATCGGGGTAGTATGTTATCAATGGTTGAAATAGGTATTGCCTATGAGGAAAATATTGATAAGGCAATAAAAGTGTTAGTAAATATGTGTGATGTATTTGCTAAGAGGTGGGCTGAGGACCTAGTAGAAGGTCCCAGTGTAGTTGGGGTTGTAAGGTTTGGTGAATTTGATGTGGTGCTCAGGGTTACTGCTAAAACCAAACCTATGCGTCAGTGGGAAATTGAAAGACAGCTGAGAAAGAGCATTAAGGAGGCATTTGATCAAGAGGGAATCGAAATTCCTTACCCACGAAGGGTGTTATTGAACACTGCTGGAGGTGGTTCTGTTGCATAAGTATCAAGTAGGGGATGTGGTACGTACTCGTAAGGCTCATCCCTGTGGAGGGGATACTTGGGAGGTCATGAGGACTGGGGTAGATTTTCGTATCAAGTGTCAGAAATGTGGTCGTGTTCTTATGTTGCCAAGGGCGAAATTTGAAAAGAGTGTAAAAGTTGTCGTAAGTAGTGCAGGAGGAAATGAATAAGAAGAGGCTGCAGAATCTGCTACTCATAGGCAAAGGAAGTTGTTTTGGATTTTCCTATCAACCCCTTGCCCTTTATACATAATGGTGATATAATTTTACAGTGCCTTTTAGAGGTATTTTTTCCACCCTGCTCTATCAAGGGATAGGGCCGTTAGTCCGTGGGGAGGAGGTGAACTATTGTGCGCAACTACGAAGTAATGTACATCATTAAACCCGATGTTGAAGAGGAAAAATTAACTGCATTGGTTGAAAAATTTAAGGCTCTTGTAGAAGAGAAAGGCGCAGAAGTTAGTAAGGTTGACAAATGGGGTAAGCGTCGTCTGGCCTATGAGATCGATAAGATCAAAGAAGGCATCTATGTATTAATGCAGTTTAAAGCAGAACCTGCAGCTTCTGCTGAACTTGACAGGGTTATGAAAATTAATGATGATATAGTTCGTCACATGATTGTTCGCGAAGGCGAATAATAATTGAGAGAACAAACCCAAGGCGGTGTTTTTAGTGCTCAATAGAATTATCTTGATTGGGCGTCTGACCCGGGATCCAGAACTACGCTACACCACAAATGGTATTGCTGTGGCGCGTATGACAATAGCTGTTGATCGCCCGCAGTTCAATAGAGAAAGAGAAAAAGAAACGGATTTTATAGATATCGTTGTTTGGCAAAAGCAGGCTGAAACCTGTGCCAACAATTTGGGCAAAGGCCGTTTGATTGCGGTGGAAGGTCGTTTGCAGATCCGTTCTTATGATGATAAGCAAGGCATTAGGCGTAAGACTGCCGAAGTTGTTGCAGACTCTATTCGTTTCCTTGATTGGCCTAAAGATCGGGATAATCAAGGCGGTGGCCATTATGATAGTGGTAGTGCTGGTGGTTTTGGAAGTGAAATTAGCTTTAACGGAGATGACATACCGTTCTAGGGTTAGACATGTCATATAGGGAAATGAAAAATTCCGACATGCATAAGGTAAACGAAGGCTGAGCTGTACCTTGAGATAAATTTGACTTTGCCTTGGCCAGTTTTTTACGCATACCGGAAAGACCAGTACCCGAATAAGGAGGGAAAACTGTGAAACGTGAGCGTGGACGTAGAGGTAGAAAACGCGTTTGTAGCTTTTGTGTAGATAAAGCAACTACCATTGACTATAAAGAAACTTCCAAACTAAGAAAGTACATTACCGAGCGTGGTAAAATTTTGCCTCGTCGTATTTCTGGTAACTGTGCTCATCACCAACGTATGTTGACCAGTGCTATAAAAAGAGCCCGCAACATTGCGCTATTACCCTTTAGCACAGAAGCATAAGATATTAAGGATGGGGAAACAATTCCTCATCCTTTTTAATTTAACTGTTAGTCTTTGTTTAAGAAGGTTAGCGTTTAATGCTCGGCTGTATTTTCCTATGACTGTGAATGAATTAAATGAAAATATAATTTTATTAAGGTCTAATGGATAATACTAAGGGATAGAGTATAATAGTTCAAAAATTCAAGGGGTCTATTAGCTAATATGGAAAAAGAACTTGTCTCTAGTCTATATATGTCCTATAAAAAGGTACAAATATTATTTGCTTCTATTGCAGAGCAAATGGGCTTAGATCCTGCGCCCTTACTTGCTTTAAAAAGATTATGGGATCAAGATGGTCTTACTATTACTGAACTGAGTGATAAATTATTTTTGAAGGCCAGTACCATTACTTCTTTAATCGATCGTATGGAAAGGGATGGGTTGGTCCATAGGGAAAGAAATCAGGATGATAGAAGAGTAGTAAGGGTTTACTTAACCAATAAGGCTAAAGAACTAAAGGAACAATACCCCGGCTTAGACCGTCTTATTAATGAGAAAATAGCTGGCAAAATGTCTGATAAAGAAATAGAAAATTTAGTAACACTATTAAAAAAGTTAGAAACTTTATTATAAAAGAAAGCTGCTGACCACAGGTTAGCAGTTTTTATGTAGATACAATAAACCACCTTAACGTCTTATTTAACCAATGTCACCAACAAATAACACGGCTCAAAGGCAGGAAATATGCGTAGTACCAGCGAATCTTTAGTTGTTTTATGAAAAGAAGGGGTGAATATTTTTTGTCTTCTTTTAGAGATACACGGGCCCTAGTGGATGGTGCTTTTATGGCAGGTCTTACAGCAATGCTAGGCTTACTGGGGATGTTTATACCCCCATTTTTTTTGATTATTAGTATAATAATGCCTTTGCCTTTAGCTGTACTGGTAAGACGGAGAGACCTAAAGGTGGCAATTTTATCACTGGTGGTAACGGGTCTTTTAATGATGATTCTTTATCCAGATCCTTTACAGGTGCTGGTAATGTTTATTCAGTTTGGACCACTGGGTTTAGTGCTAGGATTATTATATAAGAATTATGTATCTCCTAGTCATGCACTACTAACATTATCTGTGGTTTCCGTTGTTGCATCATTAATCGTTATTACACTAAGTGTTTTAGTAACAGGATTAAGTCTGGAAATGATTCAAGCAACCTTAAACCAATCATTAGATAAAATTTTTACCATGTATCAAGAAACTGGTTACCCTGTCCCCACAGAACAGCAAGAATTAATGAGAGCAAGCATGAAAACTTCTATTTTATTACTACCATCTGCTTATCTTATTTTTGCAGTATTTACTTCAGCTCTGACCTACATTGTAGGTGGTAAGGTGTTAAAAAGGCTTAATTACCAAGTCAATAAATTACCTCCCTTTAGTCAATGGAAATTACCCTGGTATACTATCTGGGGTATTATCATTGGATTAATATTTTTATTGGTTGGTAAAAACTTTGACTTGCCCGTTATTAAAGTGATTGGCCAGAATATATTGATGATCTTTGGATTTACCTTTTTTGTTATCGGAGTGTCTGTGGTTAGCCATTTTTATAAAAAAGTACCTTTTTCAAAGCCATTTAAAACAGTTCTTTTAGTATTGCTAATTTTATACATCAGCATCATGTATACCGCAGTTATACTACTGGGTGTGTTTGACACTATTTTAAACCTTCGTCGTCCAAGAACAAAGAAAAGTATTGAATGATCAAAATAAAGGGGGATTATTAATGCAGGTTGTTTTGTTACAAGATGTTAATAAGCTAGGCAAGAAAGGTGATATTGTTAATGTTTCTGAGGGCTACGCCAGAAACTTTTTATATCCTAAAAACTTTGCAGCACCAGCCACTGATAGTAAACTAAAAGAATTGAAAACCCAAAAACAAAACCAGGCTGCAAAAAAACAAAGAGAAGAACAAGAGGCTAAAGAACTGGCAGCTAAGATCAGCGACCTAACAGTTGTTCTAAAAGCAAAAGTTGGTGAGGCAGGACGTCTTTTTGGGGCCATTAACAATAAAGATATTGCCGATGGATTAAAGGAACAACATAATTATGTTATCGATAAAAAGAAGATTATATTAAAAGAACCCATTAAAAGTTTAGGAAATTATAAAATTACAGTTAAAATCCATCCCGTAGCCCAAGCTGATATTAATGTTGAAGTGACGGCTGTGGAGTAATAATATCAAGAACCGGGACAGGATTAGGCGTTTGAAAGGAGCAACCATCATGAAAATTTTCCTCGAAAGGTTCAAGAACAGCACCAATGATCAGGAGTCCCAAAAATTATGTGACCAGGAGGATAATTTGCAGCGACAGGTTACTGCCATATATAATCTATTAAGTCAGCTACATGGTTCGGACAAATTGGTACTCCTAGCCGGTAAGTTGGATGCCTTACCATTGATGCGTTCGGAAAAAATAGAGGAAAGAGTACTAGCCCTACAAAAGCTGGTATTTGAAGATCCAACATATGAAGTATTGCCTACCATAGAAGAGATCCCGGCCGTTATAGAATCTTTACAAGACGAAATAGCTGATACTATTGCCCGACGTACTGTTGAGGATGAGTTAGAGAAAAAAATTGGGGAAAAGATGAGTCAGCGACACGAAGATTATATTCGTGAGATTAAAATGCAAATTATCAAGGAAAATGCTGGCCCAGAAAATGCTCAAACATTAAAAAAACTAGCTATATTGGAAAAGCTTGACTCAAAAAAATTGGCCACATCAGCTATGGAAATCCTTAGACCAGAAAACTTTTCTGAAGTGGTGGGCCAGGAAAGAGCAGTCAAAGCACTATTAGCTAAACTTACTTCCCCTTTTCCGCAACATATTATACTTTATGGACCTCCCGGTGTTGGTAAAACAACCGCAGCTCGACTAGCCTTGGAAGTGGCTAAAGGGATAAAGGGGGCCCCCTTTGCAAAGGATGCTCCCTTTGTGGAGGTAGATGGTACTACCCTTCGCTGGGACCCACGGGAAGTAACTAACCCGTTACTGGGATCTGTGCATGATCCGATCTATCAGGGCGCCCGCCGAGATTTAGCTGAAACTGGTACTCCAGAACCAAAGCTAGGTTTAGTTACCGATGCCCATGGTGGAATTTTGTTTATTGATGAAGTGGGAGAGTTGGATACATCCCTGCAAAATAAACTTCTGAAAGTGTTAGAAGATAAACGAGTCTTTTTTGATTCAGCATATTATGACCCAAGTGATACCAATGTACCTCAATATATCAAAAAAATCTTTAAAGAAGGTGCACCAGCAGATTTTGTTTTAATTGGAGCAACTACCAGGGATCCAGAGGATATTAACCCAGCTGTTCGTTCCAGATGTGCAGAAGTTTTCTTTGAGCCCCTTACCCCTTCTGCTATACAAAATATTATTAAGCAATCAGCAAAGAAATTAAGTGTAAACATGGACCAACAAATTCCGGAGGTTATTTCTGAGTACACCATTGAAGGTAGAAAGGCCATTAACATACTAGCTGATGCATATGGATTAGCATGCTTCCGCCAACAACAAGAGCAACCTGACAAGCCCATTCATATTACAACACAGGATGTTTATGAAGTGGTTCAAGTTAGTAGGTTAACACCATATGTGACTCAAAAAGCTACCAATGAGAAGGAAATTGGTAAAATATTTGGGCTAGGTGTTGCTGGTTTTCTTGGATCTGTGTTGGAGATTGAAGCAGTGGCCTTCCCAGCCCGCAACCCAGCCCAGGGAAATATTCGTTTTAATGATACTGCGGGCAGTATGGCTAAGGATTCTGTATTTAATGCTGCTTCTGTCATCCGTAAAATTACCGGAGAAGATATTAGTGATTATGACATTCATGTTAACGTTGTGGGTGGTGGACGCATTGACGGACCTTCTGCTGGTGTAGCCATTATGCTAGCGATGTTAAGTGCTATACAAAATAAGCCAATTTTTCAGGATATTGCCGTAACTGGAGAGCTATCCATTCAAGGAAAGGTTCGAGCTGTTGGTGGTGTTTTTGAGAAAATCTACGGTGCAAAGCAGGCTGGGATAAGTAAAGTCTTTATACCCCATGAGAATAGTAATGATGTACCTTTAGATTTAAAAGGAATTGAGATTATTTGTGTCCAAAATGTGGAAGAAATATTGAAGCATATATTACCTATAAATAATAAAGCAATTAAAGCTAGTTAGTTGAAGTCATGCAGACCCGGTGATAACAAACCATTATGAAAATACATGACTGACTCCAGTCATATAATTATTTTCATTCTTTGATGGTGCCATTAACGGCAAGTGAGTCTATTATCAAAAGTGCCCCATATAAATTAAGCTGGCTCATGGCACAAGGCCACTGCCAATAGTCATCTTTAAGCTGATGGATGACGGCTGAAGGCTGATGGCTATGACCAAGAGGAGTGCCTATGTTAGATCGAGTGCCACCCCAGAATATAGAGGCAGAACAATCAGTATTAGGAGCAATGCTTCTGGAGAGGGAAGCCATTTTTCGCGTAATGGAATTCCTAAAGCCCGAAGATTTTTATCGAGACAGCCATCGGATCATCTATGAAGTTATTCTGGAGTTAGCAGAAACAGGGAATCCTGTAGACTTGATTACTGTTACAAACTCATTACGAGACAAGGGTGACCTAGAGAAAATCGGTGGGGTAACCTATGTAGCCACTCTTGCTAACCTTGTGCCTACTGCAGCCAATGCAGAATACTATGCCCGTATTGTGGAGGAAAAGGCCCTTTCTCGGGCCCTTATCTCCGTTACTACCCGTATTTCTTCAAGAGGGTATGAAGGATCAGAAAATCCAGAGGAACTTTTAGATGAAGCTGAGCGATCCATTCTAGAACTTGCCCAACGACGTAGTACAGATAGTTTTACTCCTATCAAAGATATTTTGATAAAGACCTTTGAGGATATTGAACATGTCTATAGCAATAGGGGAAAAATTACTGGTGTACCTACGGGCTTCCTTGAATTGGATAACATGACTAATGGTTTTCAACCAGGTGATTTAGCTATTCTGGCTGCGCGCCCCAGTATGGGGAAAACGGCCTTTGCAATTCTATGTGGTCAATTTGCTGCTTTAAAACACCAAGTACCAGTAGCAATTTTTAGTTTAGAAATGTCCAAGGAACAGCTTGTGCAACGGATGTTGTGTTCTGAAGCCATGGTGGATGCCCATAAAGTTCGGACAGGGAATATTGCCGATGAGGATTGGAATAAATTAAGTGAAGCTGCTAGACACTTGTCCCGGGCCCCCATCTATTTGGATGATACTGGTGCAGCGACAGTAAGAGAAGTTAGATCCAAATGCAGGAGATTAAAGGTTGAAAAGGGACTTGGGTTAGTTATTATTGACTACCTACAGTTAATGTCAGGTGGTAAACGTATAGAAAATAGACAGCAAGAAATTGCTGATATTTCTAGAAAACTAAAGGGCTTGGCCAAAGAACTTAACGTACCAGTTTTGGCGTTATCTCAGTTAAGTCGTGCTGTGGAAAGCCGTACAGATAAGCGACCTATGATGTCAGATTTACGTGAAAGTGGTAGTATTGAGCAGGATGCAGATATTATCATGTTTATTTACCGGGATGAGTATTATAATCCTGATTCAGAAAAGAAAGGAATTGCAGAAATCATTATTGCCAAGCAGCGAAATGGTTCTGTGGGGAATATTGAATTAGGTTTCTTTAAGGAGTTTGTAAAATTCGTTAATTTAGCTAAAAGAGAGTAACCAAAGTGGATTGTAACAAATAGTACAAAATCTTCATAATGAATATTGTATTTTCCAGGGTTAAGATGTTGACAATATGAAGAAACTGGGTTAGTATATTCCTGTTTGGGGAATACTTGCTATTACTACCTTTAGTTCAATAAACTTAACGCTGGAGGATTTTGCGGATACTCAAATGGATAACTTTTTAAGTTTCTATTTGGGTTATTTTTATTTTATCGGAAAGAATAACTACAATAATAAGCAGATAAATTACCAGATGAGTATTGCCTAAACCTTTTTATTCGCAGAGTTAGTGAATAAAAGTTCTTATAAAAAATTTGGTACAATTCATTGATTAAAAACCGTAGGTTTTAGGAGGTGCACTTTTGTGTCAACAGTAGTAATTATCGGTGCCCAATGGGGTGACGAAGGAAAGGGCAAAATTACAGATTTTTTAGCCGAAGAAGCAGACATTATTGTGCGTTACCAAGGCGGCAATAATGCCGGACACACTGTTGTGGTGGATGATGGTGAATTTAAACTTCACTTGATTCCCTCAGGAATTTTACATCCCGAAAAGTTATGCGTTATTGGTAATGGTGTTGTTATTGACCCTAAGGTTCTAAAAGAAGAGCTAGATTCCTTAGCAGAAAGAGGTGTTCGAACCGGAAAATTATGTGTTAGCCAACGTGCCCACATAATTATGCCTTACCACCGTCAACTGGATGCTGTGGAAGAAGAACAAAAAGGTGATAGCAAGATTGGTACAACTAAGAGGGGAATTGGTCCAACCTATACCGATAAAGCTTCCCGGGTTGGTATAAGGGTTGTAGATCTCATCGACAAAGAAGAGTTTCCGAAGTTACTTAAGAAAAATATTGAATGCAAAAACGATCTCTTTGAAAAATTATATAACACAAAGGGTTTTGAATACGAGGAAGTATTGTCTGAGTATCAAGGCTATGCAGAAATGCTTGAACCAATGTCCGAAGATGTTTCACTGTTGGTTCACGATGCGATTAAGGAAGGAAAGAACGTGCTGTTTGAAGGTGCTCAAGGTACATTGCTAGATCTGGATCATGGCACCTACCCCTATGTAACTTCCTCCCACCCCACAGCCGCTGCTGCATGTCTAGGTAGTGGAATTGGACCTACAAAAATTAACCGTGCTCTAGGTATTGTTAAGGCATATACAACCCGTGTCGGAGAAGGTCCTTTCCCCACTGAATTGAATGATGGACTGGGTGAAGAAATTAGAAAAAATGGCAATGAATATGGTACCACTACTGGTCGCCCCCGTCGTTGTGGTTGGTTTGATGCTGTCATTGTACGTTATGCTGCCCGTATAAGTGGCTTGGATAGCTTAGCAATAACCAAACTGGATGTTTTAACTGGCTTACCAGTAATAAAACTCTGCTCGGGCTACCGTTATAAAGGAGAGATTATACGTGAATTCCCAGCCTCTTTAAAGGAACTGGCGAAGTGTGATCCAGTATATGAAGAGTTCCCCGGCTGGAGTGAAGATATTTCTAATGTCTCTCGTTATGAAGACCTGCCAGAGAATGCAAAACGTTACTTAGAACGCATTATCGAGTTAACCGAAGTTAAGATTGCTCTCATAAGCGTTGGTGTAAAACGTAGCCAAACCATTATTCTAGAAAACTTATTTTAAATAAATTGAAGGGCCCTTCGGGGCCCCTAAATTTTCCAAAACATAATCATACAACTATGTAAATAAATTAAGGACAAGTTTTAAGGTTAAAATTGTTGACACGTGGGTTATTTATGCTGTAATATATCACATGTGAGGTTTGCGGCAGCAAATAAATGATCCATTAGCTCAGTTGGTAGAGCACCTGACTTTTAATCAGGGTGTCCCGCGTTCGAGTCGCGGATGGATCACCAAACATCTCCAAACCGGCCCCTTGGTCAAGTGGTCTAAGACACCGCCCTTTCACGGCGGTAACACGGGTTCGAATCCCGTAGGGGTCACCACAATAAATGATCCATTAGCTCAGTTGGTAGAGCACCTGACTTTTAATCAGGGTGTCCCGCGTTCGAGTCGCGGATGGATCACCAAATTCCTACATCTCAAATGGCCCCTTGGTCAAGTGGTCTAAGACACCGCCCTTTCACGGCGGTAACACGGGTTCGAATCCCGTAGGGGTCACCATTTATTATAAAGATAAATTAAGGCTTGGTGTCAGCCAAGTTTTTTAATGTTTACAGATATTGACACAATGGATATAATAATGTATATAGGCGGGTGTAGCTCAATGGTAGAGCATCAGCTTCCCAAGCTGAGGGTTGCGAGTTCGATCCTCGTCACCCGCTCCAGTAAAATCAAGGCCTCTGGGGATTTACTTAATCCTTTGGAGGCCTTTTTGGTGCCTAATGGGACAAAAAGGATAAGTCTAATTTTCTTATTAGCTTTTTCAACCTTTGGAATCTAATAATACCATTCAGGAGGGAGTGGTATTGTTTGAGAGTCAGTATTTTCCTTTTTATTCTTGCCCACTGTTTTATTTGCTGCTTTAAACTCTGCAACATCTACTCCCGAATTAATAACTGTTTCTTCATTAATATCTTCCTTTACTTGCTTCATTAAGTTACTCCTTTCGGACAACCCGTATCATCTAGCTTGAGGTGTACCGGTTGTTAGTTCATAGTTTAAGAATGATGAGTTAAATCATGTCTTGAATAATATCTTTGGGCAAATGGACATGGTTTTTTTCATGTTCACCAATGAGCCATTTCTCACTAAGGCTTATCAATAAGCTTTATAATTTAAACCAAAATTAGCAAGACAATAAGAAAATCCGGAGAGGTCAACTACTGCAATTTATCCGGTGGTTGATAATTATGATTTTTTATTCTGACCTCATCAAAAATTGTAAATTCAGGAGTTGGTGAAGCTGCTTGTATTTGTGGACCTAAAAAGTTCATCATTTTTTTGAATTCACCTATTGTCAAAGGTTGAGCATCATAAAACAATTCATATCCTATCTGTCCATTAGGTTCTAGAGTTGCTGTTTTTACATCAGTTATCTTCTTTATACCTTTCTGTCTAAGACGAATTTCCAACTTATCTACTGTTAAACGAACCTTTCTAAGATTCTCGTTTATAGTTTGACCATCTTCAATAAGCGTAACTGCTTCACCCACTATAAGTTTTTCATAGAAATTAAATTTTAGTGATAGAAACTCGTTAAGTATCAAGAGTAGAATAAAGATTCCAGCAGCTATTATAGTTTTCCATACGCTTTTTTCTACTATTGGTTGTACAATAATACTTCCAATTGAAATCATTACTACTGTTGTTGGTATTGTTAGTTGGCTTATTGTTTTCCTTCCAGCAAGCCTTAGTAGAAATAAACCCGCTGTAGCTAGTATTATAGATTTCCAAATTACATCCATTCTTGAACACCCTTTTTAACTTATTTACATCATATTTTTCCCAAGTAAGGTATTAGGATTCTCAAAAGTACATTTTATTTTACGCAATTACCCTTTACTGCCACATCCTAAAACCAAGTTCTTCTTGCCTTGGACAAACTAGGTGCCTTATAATGGAATGCGGAAAGGGGATGAGAGACTAATGAAACACATTAAGACCTTAAATAAGAACTCCTTAAAAGCGACTCTAAAAACCGGTGGATGCGGAGAATGTGTTACTTCTTGCCAATCTGCTTGCAAAACCTCTTGTACTGTAGGCAACCAAGTATGTGCTAAGCAGTCCTAAAGCAATCAGAGGGATACCGCAAAAACAACCTTGTCTCCTTGGGATCCTTTTCCCTCTGGGGATAAGGTAATTTTTTTTTGGAGGATTTTATGATACACAGATATGAATTTGATGGGGTAAAGATCGTATTGGATGTACACAGTGGTTCTGTCCATGTGGTGGATGAACTTGTATGGGACATTCTGGGTGACTACCAATTACTCACAAGGGAAGAGTTAGAGCAAAAGTTAGCGGATAAATATTCCCCCAGTGAAATTAAACAAGCATTGGAGGAAGTAAAGTCGTTGGTGGATGAAGGTTTTCTCTTTAGCACTGATCCCCATCAGGAAGGTTATCAGCCAAGAAGAGACAAAGTTGTCAAGGCCCTTTGTCTTCATGCAGCCCATGATTGCAACTTGCGCTGCAAATACTGTTTTGCCGGTGAGGGAAAATTTGGTGGGCCTACCGGACTGTTATCTGAGGATATTGGTCGTGCTGCCATTGATTTTCTCATCCAACAATCTGCAAATCGTAAACACATTGAGATAGACTTTTTTGGTGGAGAGCCTTTACTAAACTTTAAAGTAATTAAGAAGCTCGTACCCTACGGTAGGGAACGAGCCAAAGAGGCTGGAAAAGAGCTAAAGTACACTGTAACTACCAATGGAGTTTTATTAAATCAAGAAGTGCAACAGTTCCTTATCGAAAACCAAATGGCTGCAGTATTAAGCTTGGATGGTCGGCCAGAAGTTCAGAATCGCATGAGGCCAGCTCCAAGTGGCAGAGGTTCCTATGATAAGGTGGTCAATGCCTTTAAGGATTATGTTCAACTTCAACCCCCAGCGGGCTATTATATCCGAGGCACTTTTACTCGACACAACCTAGATTTTAGTCAGGATGTCTCGCATATGGCCGAGTTAGGGTTTAAGGATGTCTCAGTCGAACCAGTTGTGGCAGATTATGACGCTGACTATGCCTTTAAAGAAGAAGATATTCCAGTAATTATGGAAGAATACGAGAATTTAACCCGTCAGCTCCTAGCACGGATAAATGCAGGAGAACCGCTTAATTTTTTCCACTTTAATATAGACCTTAATGGGGGACCCTGCTTGCCCAAACGTTTATCCGGTTGTGGTGCTGGTTACGAGTACCTAGCAGTGACTCCCGAGGGGGATCTCTACCCCTGTCACCAATTTGTGGGAAAACCAGAATTCTTATTGGGTAACGTGAAAGATGGCATACACGGGCAGGAGATAATAGAGGAATTCCGTCAAGCTCATATTTATAATAAGAAAGAATGTATCGACTGCTGGGCTAAGTTCTACTGTAGCGGTGGTTGCCATGCCAATGCCCATGCCTTTAACAATGACATGTTAAAACCATACCAACTTGGCTGTCTGTTGGCTAAGAAACGTTTTGAATGTGCTATTTATTTAAAAGTAAAACAATCAGGATTAGCCTAACAATCAGCCCCCTGTTGTCTAACGGGGGGCTGATTGTTCTCAATAGTTTACTTAATCAGAAAAAAATGGTATAATAGTTCCGGTTTATTTTGCCTTTCTACGACATATTTAGCCAATTTAATAAGCTCCTTAAATAGCAACAGCATAAATAGTCGAAAGGGGATGACTCATGGTATTTGAAGAAAAAATAACGCACCTTAAAACATGGTTAGGGAAACAACCCAAAGCCCTAAAGCAAGGGATTTCTGTATTATTGGTGTTAGGATTAGTAGTGGGAGGCTTTTCCTTTGTAAAGGCCCAAAATGCCTGTGCAGTGGCAGTTAATGGTCAAGTTGTGGCAGTTGTTCAAGATCAAACTAAAGCAGAAACGGTCGTTAACTCGTTAATTAAAGAAAACCAAACAAAGGGAACCAATGTTAAACCACTACAGAGTATTACATATCAAACAACTGAAAAAAACAATAACGTTATTAGTGAAGAAGAGCTCAAGGAACTACTTGCAGAAGAATTAACCTTTGAGGCAACTGCCAGCGGTATAAAGGTAAACAATGGTTTGAAGGTTGCTGTTAGGGATAAGGCTACCGCGGAGAAGGTATTAGAGGAGCTAAAAAACGAATATAAGCTTGGTCCAGAATTTACAGTAGCTTTCCGAGAAACGGTAAACGTTGTAAATGTACCAGTGGAAACTAGCAAGATTTTATCGTTAGAAGATGCCATTAAGCGCCTTAAAGGGGAAAGTGGAGTACCCCGCTACCATACAGTTAAAGAAGGCGAAACCCTTTGGGATATTGCAAACAAATTTAATGTAAGTCCCGAAGAATTGCAAGCTGCAAATCCCAACTTTACTCCGGAAAGAATGCAGATTGGTCAGAAAATAAAGATGGTGGGTGTGGCAGATCCGCTTATCAATGTAGAAGCTATGGCTGAAAAGACCGTCAAAGAAGAGACAGCTTTGCCGCAGCAAATGAGGAAGAATTCAACGCTTCCCTTTGGACAAAGTCGGGTTGTACAGAAAGCTGAGCATGGTCTAAAGGAAGTTACCTATAAGATTATAGCTGTTAATGGACTGGAAATTGAACGTGAAGTCGTTAATGTAAATGTAATTAAAGAAGCAAAACCACTAATTGTAGAGCGTAGTGCTCAAACGATGGTTGCATCCCGTGGTGCTAGACCCTCCGGGGCAATTATTTCCCCCTTTGGTCAAAGGAATGGACGTATGCATACTGGAGTTGATTTAGCCAAGTCCTATGGGACCCCAGTGGGAGCTTATAATTCTGGTAGTGTGGTGCGGGCAGGTTGGTACGGAGCATATGGTAACTGTGTAGACATTAATCACGGAAATGGTGTAGTTACCAGATACGCACACCTTTCTACCATTAGTGTAAATGTAGGCCAATCCGTTGAAAAGGGTCAAAGCATTGGTAAAGTAGGTTCCACAGGAAGATCCACCGGACCCCATTTACATTTTGAAGTGATTGTGAATGGAACACCCAGGAACCCAGTCGGCTATATATAAGACGTTACAAACCACCCGTTTGTTACACGGGTGGTTTACTTTTTTCAAACAATTTGTTATGATTGTCCATAGCAGTTAAAGGTATGAGGTGATACAGTTGTTCTTCTTTAGGAGGAAAAGACAAAAGAAAATACAGAAAATTGTTCTAGGTATCTTGGCGGCTGTACTGTCGTTGGGACTTATAGCCTCATCAATAGCTTGGTCAGGTCTGGGCGGATCTAATAATCAATCAGGCATACCGACTACACTGGAAGAAAGAATAGAGAATTTGGAACAACAAGCTAAGAAAAATCCAGAGGATAAAGGTTTATTAGCTTCCCTTGCCTCCTATTATACACAAGCAGGCCAACTGGATAAGGCCAGTGAAGCTTATCAAAAAGTTGTAAAGATAGACCCTAAAGATATTTCGGCACGCCAAAACCTAGCACTACTGTACTACACCCAAGGCAAATTAGATGCTGCTGAGCAGGAATTAAAAAATGCCTTGGCAGTAAAGCCGGATGATGGCGATTTAAATTTCCAGTATGCGAAGCTTTTGGCAGAAAAGAAAGATTATCAGACAGCTATAACTTATATGGGGAAATTCCTGAACTCCCAAGATAAAGGACCCAAAGCAGAGGAAGCTCGTAAATCCATAGAAGCTTGGAAGGTGAAAGCCGGGCAATAATTGCCTGGCTTCTTTTTATTTCCACTTGGACTAGTTATCAAACAATACTATAATTATAACTGATTAATTAGTAAGATAGGATGGAGGTGCTAAATATGCCTCAAATGGAGAAAAGGAATATTTCTATAAACAAGTATTTAGGGATAACCCTTGCTGCCGTATTGATTTTGGCGGCTTTTTTTATGAAGCTACCCTATTTTGTTAAGAACAGCAGCTATATTATCTATAGGGAAGGATTCAGACAGAAAGCTTTGTGGACAACCAGATCCATGCATACCCTTTCTGGAGATCATTTCAAGCTTCGCTTTAGCCAGGGAAATGTTAAGGATGCAGAATTGGTTCTTGCCACCGCAGAAAAATTCTACGCTCCCATAGCTGAAAAGTATGGTTATACTGGCAAAGGTAAAATACCAATTATTGTATATTCCTCAAGAGCCGAATTGAATCGTAACTTTGGTTGGGAAGCCAATGAAAGTGCCATGGGAGTTTACTGGGCGGGTGTTATTCGAATACTTTCCCCCCATATATGGATAGATGAGGATGATCCGAATTTGTATCGAGAAGAGTTTGTTCATTCTGGGCCGATGGCCCATGAATTTACACACCTAGTGGTTGACTATATTACATCGGGGAACTATACGCGCTGGTTTACAGAGGGTATAGCTCAATACGAAGAATACAAATTAACAGGCTTTGAATTTGATAAACTTCAGGCATCTTTAGATCAACCCTTGTATAGGTTAGCTGAGATGAATGCATATTTTGACGATCTACCAAACCAACCCTTAGCTTATCGTCAGTCTTACCTGGCAGTCCGCTATATAGCGGAAGTATACGGAGAAGATACACTGAAGGTAATATTACAGAACTTAGCCCAGGGAAATAAAACGGAGACTGTGTTGGAGAAGGTTTTAGGTGTTAATATGAAGGACTTTGAGGAAAATTACATTAATTGGGCAAAGGAAAAAGAATAACCTCTGAATTTGTAGGACTTTTGGCCAGAAATTGATAAAAAAGCAGGAATTACCACACCCTCAGAGAATATATTTTAGTTGATCGGGGAGCGATTTATATTTAGGAGGTCTAAACATTTGAGCAAACTCATAATCACAGGAGGACAACCGCTCCATGGTAAGGTTAAAGTAAGTGGTGCTAAAAACGCTTCCCTCGCTATTTTATGCGGTGCATTATTGGCGGAGGATGAGGTTGTATTAGATAACGTCCCGGATATCAGTGATGTTCGGATTTTATTAGAGATAATGGGAACCATGGGTGTTAAGGTTCGCTGGTTAGGAGAGGAAACTTTATCTCTTAGAAGCCCGAAAAATATCGAGGACGAGGCTCCTTATGAATTGGTGAAGCAACTTAGGGCGTCAAACTTATTATTGGGACCTATGCTCACTCGTTATGGAAAAGCATCGATATCATTACCGGGGGGCTGCAACATTGGTATACGTCCCATGGATCTGCATTTTAAAGGGCTAATCAACCTTGGTGCAGAGATGAATCTAGAACGGGGTATTATACAGGGTAAAACAGGTAGATTAACGGGTTCAAGGGTTTATTTGGATTTTCCTAGCGTAGGAGCCACCGAAAACATTATCATGGCTGCTTGTTTGGCTGATGGTCAAACAGTCATTGAAAATGCAGCTAAGGAACCAGAAATTGTTGATTTGGCAAACTTTTTAAATGCCCTCGGGGCAAAGGTGCGTGGAGCGGGGACAGATTTAATTAAAATTGAAGGACAACACTTATTGAAAGGTGGCCGCTATACCATTATTCCTGACAGAATTGAAGCAGGAACCTTTATGGTTGCAGCGGCGGCGACTAGAGGGAAAGTTATTTTAGAGAGTGTTATACCTAGGCATCTGGAACCCCTAACTGCTAAATTAAGGGAAGCAAATGTTGAAGTTGAAGTGAGTGAGGATACCATTTGTGTGAATGCCGCTAATATAGAGGCTAAAAGTATTGATATTAAAACCATGCCATATCCTGGCTTTCCTACTGACATGCAATCTCAAATGATGGCTTTTTTGTCCACCGTACCTGGCACTAGTATTATCGTAGAAAATATCTTTGAAAATCGTTTCAGAGTGGCAGATGAGATAAAGAGGATGGGCGCAAACATTAAGGTTGAAGGAAGGATGGCTGTTATTGAAGGGGTAGCTTCCTTACAGGGAGCAAAGGTTAAAGCATCTGACCTTCGGGCCGGCGCAGCCTTGGTTATAGCAGCATTAATGGCCAAAGGTGAAACTGAAATTGGCGATGTACACTATATTGATCGTGGCTATGCAAATCTAGAGCCAAAGCTTACCTCCCTTGGTGCCCTTATAAGAAGATCATAAGTAATGCAAAAACTAACTATGGGCGTGCCTGCTGGTACGCCCTTGCTTTTATGAAATAGGAATGGGGTTAGGTTTGGTATGTTCAGCTATGACGGCTTCAGCTATGTTTACAGCATGATCACCTATTCGTTCAAGATTACTTGCAATATCAACGAAAAAGATTCCTGCATCACCGGTACATATTTTTTCATTTAAACGCCCAATATGTGATTGGCGCAGATCGTACTCCATCTTATCAATTTGCTTTTCTTTTGCCAGTACTGTTTTGGCAAGTTCCTTATTATTACTAATAAGGGATTCAAGGGCATCATTAAAAGTTTCTAATGTTAATTGAAACATATGATTTAGCTCACCCCTTGCTTCTTCTGAGAGCCTAACTTTCTTTTCAACACGGAATTCAAGTAATTCAATAATATTTTCCGCATGATCCCCCACTCGCTCAATGTCTCGTATTGTATTCATTAGTCGATTGTGTTCTTCAGATTCAAGTGTACTTAAAGGCTTTGTTGAGAGCTCCACCAAATACTCTGTAATCAACTTATCTAATCGATTAATAGCTTTTTCATATTCCAAGGCAAGGGTTGAGTGTTTCTTTTCCTTAGTATTTAAAAAATTAATTGCTTCAGAGACTGCATCCCTTGCATATTCACCCATGCGCTGGATTTCTTTCTTTGCTTGTCCCAAAGCGATTGACGGAGAGCGTTCAATAAACATTGGATTTAAATATTTAATATTTGAATCGACAAAAATGTCTTCACCGGGAATAATTTTTATCACGATCCATGCAAGTAATGCTATAAATGGAAATTGAATAATGGTATTAGAAATATTAAAAATACCATGGGCAAAGGCAATTGTCATTTCAGGATTTAAATCCAGAGCTATCTGTAAATAGCTGATCATTTTTGTAAATAGCCCTAAAATAATTAAAAAAATGATTGTGCCAATTATGTTGAACAACACATGAACTGAGGCTACTCTCCTAGCTGATACTGAAGCACCGATGGAAGCTAAGACGGCGGTTATAGTTGTCCCAATATTATCCCCAAATAAAACTGGTAGGGCCGCATTCAAACTAATAGCTCCTTGCGAGTATAATTGCTGTAATATCCCGATTGTTGCACTGGAACTTTGAACAATAACTGTAAATACTGTACCTACCAATACACCAAGCAAGGGGTGATCACTCATATTAAGCGTTAGTTGTTGAAACTCTTCTAAAGACCTAAGTGGCTTCATACCACTGCTCATTAGTTCTAAGCCAAAGAACAATGCCCCAAATCCAAAGATAATTTGACCTAAATGGCTTATATTCTTGCTGCGGAAAAAAAATAGGAGAAAGGAACCCAATGCAATAATTGGCAGGGCATATTCGCCAAGGTCAATCCCGATAATAAAAGCGGTGACAGTGGTACCAATATTTGCCCCCATAATAACACCAATGGCCTGTCTAAGTGTCATGAATCCTGCACTAACCAATGCTACAGTTAGCACGGTGGTACCTGAACTGGACTGAATTAATATCGTAATAAACATGCCGGCTAACACACCCATCAAAGGGTTTGTTGTAAAACGGTCTAAAATGTCTTTTAATCGATCTCCTGCTGCCGCCTGAAGACCATCCCCCATGTATTTAATACCAAATAAAAAGATACCCAGACCTCCCAAAAACTCAAACAGCATTTCCTGAATATTAAAGTCCAATAATATCACACCTTTATTTTTTGCTATTACCTCTGCTTATTGTTTAGGTGAAAACCTTATCCTATATTGTTACTCTATTTTCATTGCCTATGCTATTCTTTTTTAACAAACAATAGTAAAGGGATATACTTGCAAAAAAGTAGATATTAATTTAACATGGCTATAGTTTAAAATATCATAACTTTCATAATATAATTGCCATAAAAAATGATTTGGCTGCCAAGTAGAGATGGAGTTAATAGATTAGAATAACTAACAAATGGAATTATAAGATAAGGTTGTTGATTTATGAAGATTACTGTCCTATGTGTTGGGAAGCTTAAAGAGAAATATCTGGTAGAAGGAATTAAAGAATACACTAAGCGTATGACACCCTTCGCCAAGGTTGAGATAATAGAAGTGGCTGATGAACCCTGCCCGGATAATGCCTCCCAGGCCCTTGAAGAAAAAATCCGCCAGAAGGAGGCAGACAAATTATTAAAAAAGTTACGACCAGATACCTTTTTAATTATTTTGGACCTAAAGGGTAAAATGCTGTCCTCCGAAGAAATGGCCAGAAAAATCCAAGACTTAGCTATCTCCGGCAAAAGCGACATAACCTTTATCATCGGAGGCTCCATCGGTCTGGCCCCGACACTTGTCCAACGGGCTAACCTCCTCCTATCCTTATCTAACCTTACCTTTCCCCACCAATTAGTAAGACTGTTGTTAATGGAACAGATCTACCGTTGGTTTAAGATAATACACAATGAACCATACCATAAATAACGGCGAAAAAATCCGGCATCTTTATTTTGGCGGCTTAGAAAATTATTGGTTTGGATTTCAATTTTCCCAGGGGTTTGTTGAATATATGTTCGAAAAATGATAAGCTTACTAAGGTACATTATTCCAAGGATAACTTATCGAAAGATAAGGACGTGAAACCATGGGTGTAAAACCGTGAGGGTTATGATCGCCGGGTTACCAAATAAGAAAAGGATACTATCTAAAAGGTAATCTAAGGTAGTATCCTTTTTAGTATTAAAAACTATAAGTTGAGTGTTAAGCTTTTATTCTTCTAGATGCTCTAAAAATAATTATCTGGATTTTTGTTTAACATTTTTTAAATATTATGATAAAATTTTGACTTGCTCTATTAGAATTGCACTAACTAGTTATCAACTGTATTTCCAGTTACCTATGTGTTTATCACTACCTAAGTACTACATTAACTCCAATTAGAATTATTATAATAAGTCCTGAGATTATGAACTAGATCTGGGGAGGATGTACATGGTAGACAAGCATAAGGCTGACCCAGTGCCTCTTTTTAAATGGATATGGAGATCATTCCTAAGGACTGCTTTGATTCCCTTACTTATGGTTGAACTTGTTTTTGTAGGAATTTATTTTTACTCAAGTGTCTGGAGTAAACAAGAGAATATCATAGTAATCAGAGAAACTGCGAGGAATGAACTGAAAGATATTTCTCAACAACAAGCAGATATCATTGAGCAGCAGATGATCAGGGTTCAACACCTAACAGAATTCTATCAAAGACAAACCGCCATAGCTTTAGCAAAACCTGCTAGTTTAAGCAAAGAAGATGCCAAGAGGCTGGCCTATGATAAATCTGGAGCCTATTATACCACTAGGGATAAAACTTCCGGTGGGGTTGCAGTTTACTATTCTGGATATGTTACGGTGGGGGAACTAGAGAGGCAAAAGGTTGCTAAACTATTAACATTAGAGCCATTAATGAAGGATATCCTGCACACAGAAAAATTAGTTGATTCTTTATACTTTAACTCCTTTGACTCATTAAACGTTATCTACCCCTATTTTGAAGTACTCAAGCAATATCCCCCTAAAATGAATATACCAACCTATAACTTTTATTATCAGGCAGACCTTCAAAATAACCCAGATAAAAAGATTAAATGGACAGAGGTCTATCTAGACCCAGCGGGACACGGTTGGATGACCTCTTGTATAGCTCCGGTATACAAAGGGAACTATTTGGAGGGTGTTGTCGGCATAGACATAACGGTAGATACTATTATTAACCGTATTTTAACCCTACAAATCCCTTGGCAGGGTTATGGTATACTCCTGAGCCAAGAAGGTAAAATTCTTGCTTTACCTAAACAGGGAGAAGAGGATTTTAACCTTAAAGAACTAACGAACCATCATTATACTGAGACTGTCAAGAGAGATATGACAAAATCTGAGACCTTCCGCTTAAGTCAACACCCAGAGCTCAATAAATTTAGTGATGAAGTTAATAGTAAAGCAACTGGACTAACAAACGTGAAACTTAGGGGTAAACAATACCTGGTTTCATGGTCCACCGTTCCCGAAACCAATTGGAAACTTTTAATCCTTGCTCCTGAGCAAAAAATTTATGCTCCGGCCAATCAACTGAGTGCAGACCTAAATAAGGTTGGTACCATGATGATAGGTGGGCTAGTGTTGTTCTATATGGTTTTCTTTTTCTTTCTTTATAAGAAATCTCGCCAAATGAGTAAGTACATTTCTCAACCTTTACTTGATCTGAATAACGTGGTGCATAGGATTGGGGCTGGAGAATATCAACAGCTAATTAGAGAGTACCCTGTAATAGAACTCAATGAAACTGCATTGGGACTTATGAATATGGGAAACCAACTGGCCAAAGCGACCAATCAGTTAGTAGAACGGGAATCGGAGCTAAGATATCACAAAGAAAATCTTGAACAGTTAGTAGAAGAACGCACAAATAATCTCAAAAATATGAATAAGGAATTGATCAACGAGATTAACATACGACAAATGGTCGAATATGCTTTGCGAGAAAGTGAAGCTCGCTATCGTCGACTGGCGGAAAATTCACCAGATGTTATTTTCCGGATAACGTTAAATCTATCTCCCCAGTTTGAATATATTAGCCCGGCAGTAAATGACATAGCTGGCTATCATCCGAGTGCTTTCTATGGTTCTGGCTATAGGCTTTTAGAAAAACATATTGACCCGGATGACCTTGTTACTGCTAGAAGATTTTTACCTGGCAAGGACTGTATAGAAAATACCCTTCGCTGGTTGCACCCTGATGGGAGAACACGGTGGTTGGAATATAAGTATGTAAGGGTTTATGATGACAATGATCAGTGCATAGCTCTTGAGGGGGTTGTACGTGATATAACAGACAGAAAAAAAGCCGAGCAAAGGCTTAAATATTTAAGTCAGCACGACTCACTGACTGGACTCTACAACAGAGCCTATTTCGAACAAGAACTACTTAAATTAAAGGATTATTGCCACTTGCCGATCAGTATTATTGTCGGTGATGTCAACGGGTTAAAGTTAATTAACGATAGTTTTGGTCATCAGTATGGAGATAACCTTCTCAAAGAGGCTGCCAAGATTATTAAAATGTCTGTGGAAAAAAATGATGTAGTTGCGAGAATTGGTGGAGATGAGTTTTCTGTGTTGCTAGTTGATTACGATAAAGAAAATGCAGAAAAGGTGATAGGGAAAATTAATCAAAATCTCAATAATTACAATCAAAGTAACCTGGATCTACCATTAAGCATCTCTATTGGTGTGGCTACAAACAAAGGTGAAAAACTGACTCTAGAGGAATTGTTTAAAATTGCAGACGATCATATGTATAGGGAGAAGTTGCATACCAGGCAGAGCAACCGTAGTGCATTGGTTAGAACCTTAATGAAGGCATTGGAGGCTAGAGATTACCTTACTGAAGGTCATGGCGAACGGCTGCAAGAATTAACGATGAAATTAGCCGAAGCCTTGAATCTGCCCAAAAATAAGCTAGTAGATGTTCAATTACTCGCCAAGTTTCATGATATAGGCAAAGTAGGTATTCCCGATCAAATTTTGCATAAGCCTGAAAAGCTGAATTCTGAAGAGTGTAATGAAATACAAAGACACTCTGAGATAGGCTACCGTATTGCCAAGTCAGCACCTGAGTTAGAAACAATCGCTGAATTGATACTAAGACATCATGAATGGTGGAATGGCAAAGGTTATCCACTGGGCCTAAAGGGCGAAGAGATTCCTTTAGAATGCAGAATTTTATCAATAGTAGATGCTTATGACGCCATGACCAATGACCGCCCATACCGTAAGGCTATAAGTCACGAAGAAGCGGTGGCTGAGCTGCAAAATTGCGCAGGGGAACAATTTGACCCCAGTTTAGTGCCAACCTTTATTTATATTGCCAGTAAAATTTAAAATCATAATGCTAGAAGGCTTCTTATAACTCTAAGGGTTAGAGAAGCCTTTTTAAATCGCTTTGTGTTTGAAGTAGGAATTCCAGTCCCTAGATTAGACTAATTGACGGATTATTCGCGAAATTATTTATATGTATTGACACGTCAGTTCGACATGCATATAATTAGCACATGAATAAATATTGGAAATGCGTTGATGGGGAGCAGTAAGTGATGTAACTCTTCAGAGAGCCGTTGGTGGTGAAAGACGGTGAGCCAAGTTTCTGAATCTCGCCCCAGAGTGTTCATTGGAAAATAGTACTTTGAACCGGGTATGCCCGTTATAGCTAATAAGAGGGTAAGTATCTTTACTTATCAACTAGGGTGGTAACGCGGGAAACCTCTCGTCCCTTATGGGATGGGAGGTTTATATATTTTTAGAGTAATTTAACAGTTAATCATAGGGAACTCCAACCCAAAAATAAACATAATATTCCGGAAATCTAGAAGGGGGTATTGTGTATAAATTTTAGATATAAAAAAATGAAAATTATTTTTAAGCCAATAGGAGGTGTGTTTTTATGGTACAGAGCTACAAAATCCAACGAAGTAAAGTTACTTTAGGACTTCAGAATATGGATTCCCGTAAAGGGCGATTTAGAGCTTTCAACGCAATAAGGCCTGCCATGAAAAAAATGGTGTTGAATTACCCTCAACTTTCAGAAACCTTGCGGGGTATTAAAGAATATAGTGTTGGCCACCTTGAAGAAATGGTTGCCAAAGCTAAACATTCCTTAGAGAACAAAGGCTGTCGCGTGCATGTGGCAGAAACCACTGAAGAAGCCCAAAATTACATATTAAATCTAATATCCCAAGGGATCGTAGTAAAATCGAAAACTAACGCCGGAAAAGAAATAAATATAGCTCATGTCCTTGAAGAACGAGGACTCCAAGTAATTGAAACAGATCTTGGCGATCGAATTAACCAGTTAGCCCATAGTGAAGCAAGCCACTCATTGGCTCCGGCAATTCATATTCCCATCGAAAAAGTTGCCGAAATTTTTTCTGAAGAGGCTGGGGTTACTCTTGAATGTACCCATGAAGCCCTGGTGGTAGCAGCACGTAATGGGCTGCGGGATTATCTAATTAGGGCAGATGTGGGGATTTCCGGTGCCAATGCAATAGCAGCGGATACTGGTAGTGTTTTTGTCACAGAGAATGAAGGTAATATACGTGCTGTAACCATGATGCCCAAAATTCACATAGTTATTGCAGGGGTGGAAAAAATCGTTCCCACACTAGAAGATGCAATGCAGGTGGTACGGTCAGCCGCCGTTTATGGGGTGGGTCAAGATATAGGTACCTATGTTTCTGTGATTTCTGGCGTTAGTTCTTGTACTGACCCGGAGTTAGAGGCCCTAACTGGTGGCCAGGGTCCAAAGGAAGTTCATGTAGTGTTACTTAAGCACGGTCGAACTGAGGCCATTGAAAATGGCTTCGCTGAATCCCTCTATTGTATTAACTGTGGCAGTTGTCTTAATTTTTGTCCAATATATGCTGAGATAGGTGAGAAATACGGCTACAAATATTTGGGTGGACGGGGACTGGTCTTTACTGCCTTTCACGGAAACTTGCAGAAAACAGTGGAAAACGGTTTGTCTCTCTGTATCGGCTGTCAAAAGTGCAAGACCTCCTGTCCGGTGCAAATGGATACTCCTGAAATGCTAAAACGACTAAGACAAAAACTGGTGGATAAAGAAGGCTTGGAGTGGAAAAAAGAAAAAGTTTTTTCTCTTTTGTCCAATCCGAAAACCTTGCCTAAAGTATCTAAGTTGGCCTCCACGGTGGGGGGAGTGTTTTTAAAAGGTTCTTCAAGTGGCATAACACCCAGATTTTCTCTACCTGCACTGGGTCTGCCCGGGGAACGCTTGTTACCTAAAGTCAAAGAAAAATCCTTTATGCAAACAGCAAAACCAAAACAGTTACCTAATCCCGTTAAAACAGTGACCTTTTTCCCTGGTTGTGTGGTTAACTATGCCGAACACGAGATAGGTGAAGCAATGCTACATGTGCTAGCTGAAAACAATATTGCAGTGCAAATGGCCAAGGAAGATGTGTGTTGCGGCATACCTGCAATGGTAAGCGGGGATAAAAATTATTCAAAGCAAATGGCCTTAAAAAATATTGAGATATATAGCCAGTTAGATTGTGATGCAATGGTCTTTGCTTGCCCCAGTTGTGCGGTAGCTTTTAAAGAGGAATATCCTAAATTATTTGCCGAGGACAGTCTGGAAATCGTAGAAAAGGTCAATAAAATTGCTCAAAAGGTTAAGGATATTAGCCAATTTTTAATGGAAGATATTCAATTGAGAAAACCCGAAGGGTATCTGCAAGAAAAAATAACCTATCACGACCCTTGTCATCTGATAAGGAGTTTAGGCATATTTCAACAACCTCGTCAGCTAATTCAAGAACTCCCGGGGGCAGAATTTATAGAGATGGAGGATGCAGACGCCTGCTGCGGTTTTGGGGGCTCCTTTAGTATTGGATTTTATGATTTGTCCAGGCGAATTAACGAAGGAAAATTAAAGTCCTTAAAAGATACTGACGCTTCCATTTTAGCCACAGGATGTCCAGGGTGTATACTTCATTTCCGGGATGGTATAAACCAAAAGGGTATGCAGCAAAAAGTTTTTCATCCAGTACAATTGCTTAGTCAAGCATATGTCAGGAGGAATGGTAATCAATGAATACCAGGACAAAAGCAGAAAAGATTTTAAGCCAAATCCAGGTAGAGCGCCAACAACTGCTTTCTGAATATGCGGGGCTGGCCAAACAAGTAACCGAGACAAAAAATTCTACGGCCAAGAATCTGAAGCAGAAGGTTGACCAAGCGATCAAAATGCTTGGGGTTAAAGGATGTCATGTATTATTTGCAAAGGATGCTCAGGAGGCAAGGGAGCAGATTAGCAAAATTCTCTGTTCTAGTAAAAAGGTTCTATTAAGTAAGGACCCTATATTTACAGAGATACATTTACAAGAATATCTTCAGTCAAATAATGTAGAGATTGTTCGATCAGATCTGGGTGACAGTATTGTAGGACAGTCCGTAGATGTACATCCCAGAATAGCAACGATTAATACGCCTGTTCTAGATAAGGATAAAGTGATCACCATAAAAAATGATATACGCGAGCAAGCATCGCAAATTGAGTATGGTATTACTGGAGCAGATGCTATCGTCGCTGAAACTGGAACCATTGCATTGCTGGAGTCTGAAGGTCATGTAAGGCTTACCTCTAATCTTCCCTACAAACATATCGTAATCGCTGGACTTGAAAAGGTATTGTCTACTTTAGAAGAAGCACTCGTTGTATGCCGTGCCACCAGTATTTATGGCCTAGGTAAGGATTTGCTAAGTTATATTTCCTTTATCTCGGGACCAAGCCGTACAGCGGATATTGAGTTCAAAATGGTGCAGGGCATGCATGGCCCTAAAGAAGTGTTCGTAATCCTACTAGACAATGGTCGTTTGGAAGATTCAAATAAGGGAGACTTAGCTGCCCTCAAGTGTCTCCACTGTGGGGGGTGCTTAGTAGATTGTCCTGCCTATATCAAGGAAGGCTTGCAACAAGGCTATCGTTATACAGGAAAGAGAAAGAAGGTGTTAGCAAAGTATTTGACGCAAGGCTCAGACACTAACGAGGTAGAGTATCCAGGTTGTTCATCCTGCAACAAATGTGATAGAAGTTGCCCAGTTGGTATTAGTATTTAGAGTTACTACAGAACGGAGGAGTATAATGCCGCAAAAAGCTACAAAAATGCGCTGGGTTTTAGGATGTTTCCTATTTGTTATTGGTTTTGTTGCCTATATGGATCGCGTAAATTTATCCGTGGCCGGACCTATGATTATGAAGGATTTTGGCTTTGATAAAGTCCAGTTTGGTTTAGTACAAACCTTATTTTTTATTGGTTATTCACTAATGCAAGTGCCCGGTGGTATTATTGCAGAACGTTTCGGTGCAAGAAAGGCCATGGTATTGGCAATAAGTTGGTGGTCAACCTTTACCATGTTAACTGCCCATGCTACTAATTTTATTACCTTTGGAATAGTTCGAGCACTTTTTGGTATAGGTGAAGGTCCTCTTTACCCAGGTGGAAGTGTCTTAGTATCACGGTGGTTTAGCAAAAAAGAAAGGGGTACTGCCAATTCATTTATTTTGGCAGGATCCTTCGTAGGTCCAGTGTTGGCCCCGGCAATAACTGTATCCATTATGACGGCCTTTGGATGGAAAGCAGTATTTTGGTTCTTTGGTGCTATTGGTTTCTTGGTAGCTTTCGGTTGGTGGCTTTTAGCCAGGGATAACCCTAGTGAACATCCCTTTGTTAACCAGGCAGAATTGAAGAAGATAAGAGAAGATAACGAGCAGGCAACCCTAGTTGACGAGAAGAAAGAACTGGCTCCCTTTAAGAAGTTCATCAAATCTACCCAATTTTGGGCCATTGGTATCCAGTATTTTATTACGGACTACATCATGTATGTTTATTTATCTTGGTTACCAATTTATCTAATGGAAGCACAAAACTTTTCCCTTAAAGAAATGGGGGTCATGGCCGCTTTCCCCTGGTTTGCCTTAGCCATTACTACCCTAACCACAGGGTTTATCAGTGATTGGTTAGTTGGTCACGGTTTTTCAGTTTCTAAAGTTAGAACCTATTTTGGTTCCTGCGGTTTAGTAATTTCCAGTGCGGCCCTTTATCTGGCGGCAATATCTATAACTCCCATGATAACAGTATTCTGGTTGACCATATCTCTAGGCTCTCTTGGTTTTACCTTTAATGCTTCTTGGGCTAGCTGTAATGACCTTGGACGGAAATTTACTGGGACTGTTTCTGGTTGGATGAACCTTTGCGGTAATCTTGGGGGCGTGGTGGCACCGACACTCACAGCTATTATTGCCACAATGTTTAATTGGCAGGCGGCATTAATTTTTACGGCAGCAATCGGTTTAGTCGGCGTAGGTGCCTGGTTCCTTGTTAAGCCCAATATTCCCCTCGTAGCTAACACAGAATCAAGGGGACGGTTCTCCTGAGTCTCTACACACGGTATAGGGTATAAACAGATTGCCAGTAGTTAAGTTAGCTTGGAACTTATGTTAAATATAAGAAAATAGATAAAAAATAGTGTATTAAATAAAATTATGTTGTCTGAAGAAGATATTCTTAACTTCAAGCCAAAACATGTACAAAAATGTCGAATGACATTGTATAATTATTCCGTGACTTCTTTTTTTACAAAGGGGATATTGATAATTTGAGGATTAAGATAATTAATCCAGATTATGGCATGACGGCAAAAGAAATACAGGAAAGAATCAACATTTTAAGTAAGGTAACCGGCCATGATGTGGAATTGTCCATGGATTGTTTGAGAAGTAGTACGGTTTATATCGATTCTGCTTTGGATGTTGCTCTAGCCAGTGCTGAAATTATCCAGCAAGCGATTAAGGCAGAGCAAGATAACTACGATGGGATAATTTTGTATTGTCTGAGTGATCCAGCTGTGGTAGCTTGTCGGGAAGCTGTTGGGATTCCTGTACTGGGTGGTGGTCAAGCTGCATTTTTAACAGCTGCTAGCTTAGGCTACAACTTTTCATTATTGGTTACTTCGCCTAAGCGTATTCCTGAGAAAAAAGAATTTATTAAAACTACTGGCGTCGATCCTTTAAGGCTTTGCTCCATTCGTTCTATCAATATAAACCTGAGTAATGTCAGAAGGGATATCAATACAACGATTGATTGTTTATCCAGAGAGGGCAGGCGCTGTATCGAGGAGGATGGTGCTCAAGTACTAATTTTGGGGTGTTTATCATTATTGGGTATGGCAGATGCAGTTAGTGATAGGATTGGCATACCAGTCATTGATCCAGCCATTGCGGTTGTGACGATGTTGGAGAGTTTAATTAGACAAAGACTGAGTCATAGTAAAAGGGCCTACCCTAACCCACCAGCAGGTAGCAGAACCTGGATTGCTGGAGAGATAAGTTTTAACCAAAAATTAATAAGCGGGAAAGAGGCGTAAAAATGAAAAAAAGTAAAATTTTTAGTATCCTATTAGTTACTCTGTTGACTATTGGATTAATCGCAGGTTGCAGCAGTCAGAAAGAGGAGCCCCAAAAAGAAGCAGAACAAGCACAAAAAACTTTAGTTTTGGCAATTAATGCAACCTTTCCCCCCTTTGAGTCTGTTAAAGTAGATGAAAATGGTAAGCAGGCATTTGTGGGTATTGATATGGACATCGCCAATTACATTGCTGAAAGATTAAATGTCAAACTAGAAATTAAGGACATGGCATTTAACGGTCTAGTCACAGCCATTAGCTCTGGACGCGCAGATTTGTGTATTTCCGGTATTTCACCCACAGCTGAACGTTTAAAAGTTATCGACTTTTCCGATCCTTATTTTTATCCTCAAACAGGCATCCTTTCTTTAAAGGGTTCTGAATATAAAACCTTAGAATCTTTGCAAGGCAAAAAAATTGGTGTATCACTGGGGACAACTTATGCCGAACAGGCAGCTTCGGTAAAAGATGCTAAAGTTGTTGAATTGGACAATACACCTCTGGTTGTTCAGGAAATTGTCAATGGTCGTGTTGATGCAGGTATTTTTGACGGATCACAAGCCATAGAATTCATGAAGGAAAATCAAAACCTGGAATTGCACTTATTACCTGCGGAAATGGTTGCAGAGGACAGTTATGCTATAGCCCTGCCAAAGAATTCTCCCTATAAGGATGAGATAAATAAAATTTTAGCAGAAATGAATGAAAACGGTAAAATGGATGAAATTCTTACAAAATGGTTAGGTGAGAGCTACGTTTCACAAAAGAAATAATACAATTAGCAAAAGGAGCACGAGTATATGGATTTAGATTATAGTCTTATTATTCCTTATCTACCGTTATTAAAAAGCGGAATAATAATGACACTAAAATTTACAGTTTGGTCTACAATCCTTGGTTTTACCTGGGGAGTGCTCCTATCCTTAATTAAGATATCACCATTTAAGCCATTGGCCTGGTTTGGTATGTTTTATACTTCCTTTTTTAGAGGAACACCGCTTTTAGTTCAACTAATGTTGATCTATTTTGCCACTCCTCAGTTAGTTGGTTATAATATTAGTGCTTTAGAAGCTGGCGTGCTAGCCTTTGGACTTAATTCTGCAGCCTATATTTCTGAATCCATCCGCGGTGGTATCCTATCTGTGGATAAAGGTCAAAGGGAGGCTGCTATGGCTTTAGGTGTTCCTAAAATTCGGATTATGAAGGATATCATTTTGCCGCAGGCCTTTAAAAACATATTGCCATCTTTGGTTAATGAAAGTATCTCTCTCCTGAAGGATTCCAGTATGGTTGCAATTATTGGCGTTGGGGATACCTTACGCTGGGCTCAGCAAGTACAGGCTAAAACTTTTCGCGCTTTTGAAGCCTTTATTGTGGCAGCATTAGTGTATTATGTGTTGGTAATGCTGTTGACAGCCATCGGCAGTTATCTGGAAAGGCGGGCTAGGGTAAGTGATTAAGATTGAAAATCTATCCAAAACATTTAAGAATCTGGCAGTTCTGAAGGATATTTCTTTGGAAATAAATAAAGGTGAAGTCATAGCAATTATTGGACCTTCAGGCTCTGGTAAATCAACACTGCTTCGCTGTATAAACTTATTGGAGATACCGACAAGTGGTAAGATCATCATTAATGGTAAGGAATTGGTAGCAAA
Organism: Desulfotomaculum defluvii; assembly: GCF_054657375.1. Taxonomy (NCBI): domain Bacteria; kingdom Bacillati; phylum Bacillota; class Clostridia; order Eubacteriales; family Desulfotomaculaceae; genus Desulfotomaculum; species Desulfotomaculum defluvii. The sequence continues at coordinate 63,458 of NZ_BAAHYV010000006.1, forward strand.
GGGTAAAGATGTTGAGAAAATGCGCAAGAATATCGGTATGGTATTTCAACATTTTAATCTTTTTCCGCATATGACAGTGCTGAGAAATATGACCTATGCACCGATGGTAGTCAATAAGGTCTCCTTAGAAGAAGCAGAGAAACAGGCTTTAGTATTGCTGGAAAGAGTAGGTTTGAAAGATAAAGTTCATGAATATCCTAGCAAGTTATCTGGGGGACAAAAGCAAAGAGTTGCCATAGCCCGTGCTCTGGCGATGAAACCGGACATATTGCTGTTTGATGAGCCTACTTCCGCCCTCGACCCGGAAATGGTCAAAGAGGTTTTGGAGGTTATTAAATCCTTAGCGCATACGGGAATTACAATGGTTTTAGTGACCCATGAAATGGGCTTTGCCAGAGAGGTTGCCGACAAGATCTGCTTTTTAGATGAAGGCCGTCTCGCTGAAATAGCTACTCCTAAGGAATTCTTTAGCAGCCCAAAATCGAGCAGGGCACAACAGTTTTTAGATAAGGTATTATAATGATTAAGGTTCAGGTGAGAGGAAAGTCCGCCTGAACCTTAAAAATATTATATGGTACACACGCTTTTACAGAGGTGGGAACAATGACAGAGACCTATGAAAAAATAAAATGGCCGAATAATGCTAGGTGCGCAGTAATGTTGAGTTTTGATCTTGACGGAGATACCATATGGGCCAATGGAAATCGCAGTTATGAAGGCGGAGAAAATTTTATTCGCTCTACTTCTATTGGTGATTATGGTCCCAAAAGATCGGTGCCTCGCATTTTAGAATTGTTGAGTAAATATGCTTTACCGGCAACTTTTTTTACGCCGGCGAAGATTGTAGAAGAAAACCCGGAACTGCTAAAACAAATTGATCAGGCAGGTCATGAAATTGGGCATCATGGCTATCGACATGAGCGGTTTGTAGACTTAACCAGAGATGAACAAAAAGCAATTATCTTACACAGTCAGGCTATCTTCCAGCAAGTTATCGGTAAAAAGGCAAGGGGTTATCGAACACCCTCCGGGGATTGGTCCCGAGAGACGGCTGGATTGCTACATGAATTAGGTTTTATGTACTCAAGCTCCATGAGGGGCGATGATAGGCCCTATCGAACAGTGATTGACGGACAGATTACGGACTTTATTGAGATGGCACCCAAATGGGATTTGGATGATTTTGTTCAATTCGGTTATAATATGTTTCCCGCTGAGCCAGCAGGACAAGATCGTATCTCTGGCATCGAACAGGTATACAATAATTTTAAGCAGGAATTTGATGGCTATTATAAATATGGTTTATGTTTTGTGCTATTAATGCATCCTCAAATAATTGGTAAGCCAGGGCGGATCTTGATGTTAGAACAACTTGTGCAGCATATGAAATCACATCAGGGTGTCTGGTTTGCAACAGGTGAAGAGATCGCAAAATGGTGGCGTGCCAATTATTAAGGAGGATGAACAATGGCAGAAGTTGAATACTGGCCCCAGGGTGCACGTTGTGTGGCATTATTAACAGTAAATTTGGATGCCGATCAGTTTTGGCTGGGTATGTTTCCAGATAGTATCAATCGCCCTAAAACTTTATCTATGGGTGGATATGGCATAAAGCGCGGATTAGATCGTGTGCTGCGTACTTTTGAAGAATACAACATTAAAACCACATTCTTCGTTCCAGGAAAAGTGGCAGAGAATTACCCCGAAGCAATTGAAAAGATCATCGGTTATCAGCATGAACTGGCAGTTCATGGTCACACCCATACCAGCATGCACCTTTTAACCGCAGACCAGCAGCTCGAGGAGATGGAAAAAGCCAAAGAGGCCATTAGAAAAATCAGCGGTATTGTACCAGTAGGTTTTAGGGCTCCAGAGGGTGAATTAACGCTGGAAACCCTAAAGCTGGCAAAACAATGCGGCTTTAAATATTCAAGCTCCTTATATGGAGACGATCGACCTTATACCATTTTCTTAGAAAATGGGACAATCACAGAAATTCCAATGCATTGGGAACTCCATGACTTCCCCTACTTTGCTTTTAACTATGGACCCGCCTTCCCAAGTGGACAAGGACGCGTAGCTAGTTATTATCAAGTAACTAGGACTTATCAAAGGGAATTTGACGGCTATTATCAATATGGTTTAGCCTACGTGGCTCAATTTACGCCTCAGACCATTGGTTCCCCAGGGAAAATAAAGATATTGGAAGATGTATTGCAGTATATTACTCAGTCAGAAAACTTATGGATAGGTACCTGTAGCGATTTAGTTGATAGAAGTTTAGTTATAAAAAAAGAAATATTTTAGTGAGAAGCATGTTCTATATTTTGACCATTGCGTGGCCATAGCATTAGATTTCTGGATGTCAGAAGTTGCTGTGTGTTTCAAGGAAAAAATGGGCACTTGGCCGGACATGTATTCAACGGCAAACTCGAAAAATTCGTTGTCAAAACCTATAAGTAGAACTTTAACATGTAAAACCTCATCCGAACTGTGGATGGGGTTTTGCTAACTGGCTATTCATAGCTATACAAAGGGTGAGATATGATATGAAATGAATTTCGCAACCAAATATACTATCCTCCAACGAAACACACGGAGGGCGAATTGACCTACGTCCAAGTTTTGTACCACAGGAATGCAGAAAAAGTTTTTGGTAATTCTTAAAATCTTAATGGGAAAAATTATTCTATCTATGAATAGTGCTGGTTTAACTGGAAAAAATATCATAAGTGAGTTGTTGATAGGAGTCACCTATGTTTAATTTATGGTCAAAGAAATTAAGGTTCAAGAAATTAAAGAGCCGGAAAATTACAAAAAACTTGAATGCTAATTCAGTGGAAAAAGAAACTTTCACCATTAATCTTGAGGGTAACTTATTATTACTGCAATCCTTATTAGGTGAAAGCAGTGATGTTCTCATAAGACGGTTTAATATCGGCAATTCCCCCCATAGGGTAGCCATTGTTTATTTAGAGGAAATGGTTGATGTAAAGGTTATTAATGAAAGCATTATTAAACCTTTAATGGACAACCAACGTTTAGATAGCAATACTCTTGGGGCAAAAAATTCACTTGATTTTCTGGAACGGTTGTTACTTCCGGTGGGCAATGTCGAAAAAACTGAATCAATAAATCAAGTTTTAGACAGCGTTTTATTTGGGTATACAATATTATTTTTGGATGGTTGTTCACAGTGCCTTTTAATTTCTTCTAAGGGTTGGAAGTCAAGGGCAATCCAAGAACCTAACACAGAGGTTGTGGTCAGGGGGCCCCACGAAGGTTTTACGGAGAGTTTATCAACGAATACTGCCCAACTGAGGCGAAAAATAAGGAATCCCCAACTGATTTTTGAAACCATGAAAATTGGTGAAAGGACTAAAAGTCTGGTTCGAATTGTCTACATGAAAGGGTTAGTTAAGTCTGACTTAGTAGAGGAAGTAAAAAAAAGATTAAATGCCATAGATACAGACGCTATTTTAGAGTCTGGTTACATAGAACAATATATTGAAGATGAGCCATATTCATTTTTTCCCACAGTAGGCAGCAGTGAGAGACCTGATGTTATTGCCGCCAACATCTTAGAAGGCCGTATAGCCATCCTGGTGGATGGGACACCTGTGGTCCTTACCATACCAACACTTTTTGTGGAAAATTTTCAATCCGCCGAAGATTATTATTCCAGACCCTATTATGCCAGCCTTGTCAGGCTTTTAAGATTTTTGGGTTTTTTTATTACCACTACTGCCCCGGGAGTATACGTGGCCCTAACAACCTTTCATCAGGAGTTAATCCCCACTCCCCTGTTGATTACCATGGCCGCTGCCCGGGAAGGCACACCTTTTCCAGCTTTATTAGAAGCTTTGCTGATGATCATTACCTTTGAAATTCTCCGGGAGGCAGGGGTTCGTTTACCCCGTCCGGTGGGTCCTGCCATTAGTATTGTGGGGGCACTGGTCATTGGTGAAGCTGCAGTATCTGCAGGTATTGTGGGGGCACCAATCGTCATTGTCATTGCCATAACCGCTATTTCTTCCTTTATAGTGCCAGCTTTGGGCGATGTGGCAGTCCTCCTTCGGATCATCGTTACCATTTTTGCAGGATTTATAGGGCTTGTGGGTATCGTAGTTGTGCTTATGCAAGTTATTATCCACTTAGCCTCCCTGCGGTCCTTTGGGATGCCTTATCTATCACCTGTATCACCTTTACATCTACAGGGACTAAAGGATAGTTTTGTAAGGTTTCCTTTATGGTCTTTAAGTACGAGACCAAAAAGTCTGCAATCCCAAGATACAAAAAGGCAGCAATCAAAACTTATGCCGGAACCTCCTTCAGAAAAACAACGTTAGGTAAGGGGCGTTATTATTGGTAAAGGGTAATAGATTTGATCATAAAATTCTTTTTTTGATCATTCTTGTCTTCGTTACAGCAATATGCCTTTCTGGTTGCTGGGATCGTAGGGAATTGGACACTCTGGCCATTGTTACAGGAATGGCTTTAGACAAAGCCTCAGATGATAAGATTCAAGTCAATTCCCAAGTCATAATTCCAGGGAATATAAAATCACCCCAAGACGGTGGGGGTGGTGGAGGTGGAGCCCAACAAAAAGCCTACCAGAATCTTGTTAATACCGATGAGACCATTTTTAGAGCTCTACGCAGGGTGCACTACTTCAGCGAACGACGACTTTATTTCTCCCATATCAAATTATTTATTTTTGGTGAGGATTTGGCAAAGGGTGGTTTGCAAAAATACGTAGATTTTTTTGCTCGTGACCCAGAGCCTCGCATTACAGGTAAGGTGCTTATTGCCAAAGGAAAAGCCAGTGAAATATTAAGTGATGAGGCAGAGTTTGCCAAGGTACCTTCCCTTGGTATAAACCAAATTTTAGAGAGAAGTGCGGCTGGTTCCGAAGTCCCTGTGGTAACCCTAAAGGATTTTCTTGAGCGCTTAATCAGTAAAACTACCGCTCCCATCGCACCACTTATCGAACTAGAAAGTAAGAAAAGGGTGAAACTAGCGGGAACTGCTGTTTTTAACAAGGATAAAATGGTAGGTTCTTTAAATTATCAGGAAACCCGGGGGTTACTATGGGTTATCAATAAGGTGAAAGGTGGCATTCTAGAGGTAACCTATCAAAGTAAAGCCAATAAAGCCAGTATTGAAATCATAGAAGCAAGTAGCCAAATTAAACCAGAATTTCTAGATAATCAGCTTTTCATAACGATCAACACCAATGTAACTGGCAACCTGGGAGAACAAATGTTTATTGCCGATTTACCAAAAGATAAAAGCTGGCCAGTCCTTGAGCAAAAAATGGCTGCAGAAATCCAAGAAGAAATTACTGCTTCCTTGGACAAAGCAAGGGATTTAAACACAGATGTTTTTGGCTTTGGGGAAGCTGTCCATAAAAAGTACCCTGCAATCTGGAAAAGCCTAGAGAAAGATTGGCATGAAATTTGGCCAAGCCTAGATATTAGAATTTCCGTCCAGGCAAATTTACAGGAAAATGGCATGATCGTAAAATCTCCTCAATCATAAAAAGAGGTGTGGTATCTGAATGAAGCTGGAAGCAGGCCAAATTACACAGTCCCAATTGATACCTTTGATGATGAGTTTTATATTGGGCACTACCATCGTTATTTCACCGGCCCGTGGAGCAGGGCATGATGCTTGGTTGGCATATTTATTGGGAATGATAGAAGCAATGGTTTTTGCTTTGATTTATTTGTTGTAAATCCTCATTTTATATAAGCCAGAAAGGGTTAACAATAAACTAATTAAATAATTTACGAATCAGGTAACGGCTAAACTATTGTGATATTTTTTCTCATAATATAATGGCATTAATCTTGGGAACAATGAGTTGTGAGGTGATAAACTTGCAACTCATTTTTTATACTGAAGATACTCCACTGGACTACTTTAATGCCGGAAAAACATATTCTTTTCCAAGACCAGAAACCTGTTTGCATCCAGATTGCAGGATACCTATCCCACCCAGACCATACGGATATTACATACGAAATGTTATTTCAATTAATTTTAACGAACGAATTATGATTAGGAGATACTTATGCCCAAGATGTGGTCACACTTTTTCTTACTTACCATCCTTCTGCCTTCCATATTATCAATATACCCTAGCCCTTATTTGGGCGAACTTGATTTGTCAGGTATTTAATATCGTATCTTTTCTTAAATCCCTAATGGCTAGTGTCGATTGGCAAAGGCAACACTTACAGTTCTACCGACGTCGGTTTAAAAGCAACCTGAACTTCATTCAAGTAGTGTTACGACATTTAATGCCGGAGGTTAAGTTACCAGATGAAATTGAAGAAAAAGAAAAGGCCAAAAGGGTGCTGAACATTGCGATATCCGGATTCAATACAATCCAAGCCTTCTCCACAAGGTTTTTCTCACAATGCAACAGTTCCTTTATGGCCCATCTCTAAAATTAGTTTAGCCATTTAGAAAACCAATCATTCTAAAAATTTGAAGAGATGGGTAAAAAACAGAACTTTTGCATAGTACCTTGCAGAGACTAATGGTATCCTTCAGACTATGGGATAAGTTTAGCCGGTTAAACATCTCCCGCAAATTTAAAGATTGCCGGAGGTGTGTTTGTTGTGCTTTCCACAGAGGATAGAGAAAATATTGCTTTAAAAAGATTTTCTCTGATTAGCCCCGTATTAAATGGCCAGATCACAAATCAAACAGAATATTTTAAAGCCCTATGCAGTGAACCCATTGATATGCCATATTACGGCTTAAAGCGTTATTCACCAAAGACACTGCTATTTTGGCTCTTTGAGTACCGCCGAGGTGGAATTGAGGCTTTAAAACCTGGTCACCGCTCTGATCGAGGCAAGAGTCGTAAAGTAAGCCTTGAAATCGCTGATGCCATCAGGAAAAAACGAGCAGAAAAACCTCGGTTAACCACAGTGTTATTGTATGAAGAACTGGTTAAAGATGGCGCCTTTGACCCTAACAAATTATCTAAGGCCACCTTTTATCGGTTTATGGCCGCTAATCCCGATTTAGCAGCAGGCATAGACCCGGAGGAGAAAGAACGTGAACTTAAAAGATTTTCTTACCAATCGATTAACGAGCTATGGCAAGCCGACATTATGTATGGGCCATACATTAGGATAGGTAAGTCTAAAAAGCAAACCTACCTAATTGTATTTTTAGATGATGCCTCAAGGATTGTTACTCATGGTCAGTTTTTTGATACCCAGAACTACACAGCTATGCGTACAGCATTGCGGGAAGCTATACTAAGACGAGGAATTCCCAAAATGATTTACACCGACAACGGTAAGGTTTATCGCACTAATCAGTTAGCTATGCTTTGTGCTGGGTTAGGGTGTTCATTAATTCATGCTGCCCCATTTACGCCGAACGCTAAGGGGAAAGTTGAAAGGTTCTTTCTTACTGTCCGCCAGCGTTTTTTATCCACCATCGATCCTACTAAAATTACGAGCGTGGATGAATTAAATTTGCTCTTTTGGCGATGGCTTGAAGAAGATTATCATCGTAAAACTCACAGTACCCTAGGGGTAAGCCCCTTGGATTTTTTTATGTCTCAAGCCCATAAGGTGCAGCTTTATTCTGACCCCGAGTTATTGAGAGAACATTTTTTAATGCGTATTGGCCGCAAGGTAAACCATGATGCTACTTTATCAGTAAACAGAGTACTTTATGAAACTGACCAAGGTTTAGCCAACTCCAAGGTAGAGGTGCGGTTTGAACCGGAATGGTTGTCTGTTCCCCAAAGAACATTACCCCTCTACCAAGGTGGCAAATTTGTAGGGGAAGCCCGAATGATCAATTTCTATGATAACTCCAAAGTAAAAAGACGTGGACGTCCGGCAGCATCAAGCAAAAAAGAGGATTTAGAAATCAGCCCTACTAACACTGATACATCGTCTCTCATTCCCAGCAGTAGCATTTCTTTTGCAAGTCTTTCTAAAAAAACTAATGAGGCTGGTGATATTTAATGTTCCTTCAACATTTTGGTCTTAAATTCAATCCCTTTACCAAAGAGATACCCACTGAGAATCTATTCATCAGCCAAGATTTATTGGAACTTGAACATAGATTGAAATATTTACAGCAAACCAGAGGCATTGGATTAGTGGCGGGAGAACCGGGAACAGGTAAATCCACAACTTTGCGTAAATTTGTTACTGAATTAAATCCATCCCTCTATCGTCACTGTTACTTTTCTTTGGCTACTGTTACATTATCAGAGTTTTACCAAGCCCTAACTCTAGAACTTGGTGAGCAACCGGCTAATCGGAGGGTGGTAATGTTCCGCCAGATTCAGCAGGCAATCAGTTCTATGTATTATGATAATCGGATAACACCAGTAATTATCTTAGATGAGATACACATGGCCTCAAACAAGCTACTAGAAGATTTAAGGCTAATCTTTAACTTTAAAATGGATTCACAAAATCCATTTATCCTTATCTTAGCCGGTCAACCACCTATACGTAACAAGCTAGGTTTAAATATTAACAAACCCCTTAGGCAAAGACTTGCTGTTAAGCATATTATGCAAGGCTTAAGGCAGGAAGAAATTAAAGATTATTGTAACAGCAGACTGCGGTTGGCCGGACTGGTAGAGGATATTATTACTGAGGCAGCCTATGAAGTTATTTATTCTAATTCAAATGGCATACCTAGGGTGGTCAATAGTTTACTGACTAATGCAATGATTTACGCCTGTAACCAAAATCAAAGAAGTATTGATGAAGAAGCCATTTATCATGCACAAAATGAATTAAATATTTAGTGAGATTCCGGGTGAAATACCCGGTTTTCTTTTTACCCCAAAACCGGACTTGGATACGTACTAATTTAATTTGATAATTAGTTAGGGAAGTCTAAATTAATTTGCGAATAACGGGCTAGTTTCAGGAAGGATACACTAATTTATTTTGAGAATCTTAGCTAGATTAATTTGAGAATTGACAATTTGTCACTGGCAACAAGATTCTCAGATAAAACCTTAGTGGAATTTAATGATATTATTTATGGTCCCGTATTAGGAAAGATCATTTCGTCCTTATACCTTTTTTATTTGATTCATTTGGCTAGTCTGGTGTTGGGTCATTTCGGACATTTTTTTAAGGCAGTCATTTATCCAAATACCCCCATGGCTGTTATTCTTTTATTGATTATCGGGGTATGTTGTTCTGCTGTTAGAAACGGCATCGAGGTGATATCCCGGAGCAGCCTGATTTTCTTTACTATCACTTTATTAAATATCCTATTAACCTTTGTTTTGCTTTTCAAGGATATGAACTTTCAAAATTTATTACCAATCTTAGATCTTCCCTTAAAGGATTTCATCAAATCTGCCCATAGTATAGCTATATTTCCCTTTGGTGAAGTCATCGCCTTTCTAATGATTTTTCCCTTTGTCAAGAGGACTGCTAATCTAACAAAGCATGTCTTAATCATCATGTTTATAGCTGGAATCTCTATTTCATTGATTTCCATACGTAATATCACTACTCTGGGACCCTTGGCAGAGATAGAATCCTTCCGCGCATATAGTAGTGTAAGGCTTATTGAAATTGCAGATGTCATTACCAGAATGGAAATCCTCCTAGCCATTAATTTTTTATTAGTGGGAGTTGTCAAGATATTTGTTTTATTTTACGGTGGTGCATTGGGTCTGGCACAGTTTTTCAAATTAAAGAAGTATCCACCCTTGGTGTATCCTTTGGGCGCAATCATTACACTAATGGGTTTAGTTAATTTTAATAGTTATTTGGAGAGTTTATCATTCGCCAGTGATGTTTTCCCCTACTATAGTCTTCTGTTTCAGTTGATCTTACCACTTATTTCCCTTATAGTAGCTATTACAAGGGGGTTGCCGAAAAAAGTGGCATCAAACCAATGATTTTTCTGTTGATCCTGGCTTTTACCACCATGGCTTGTTTTGAAATACCTACAATGGTTCAAAAGCAGTACTGGCGAGAGCTAGTCTTATTTTTATTCCTTTGGCTGCTAGCCTTTGTGTTAAGCACCCTTTATACCCTAGGAGTTCAATTGCCCAGCCCCGCAGCGTTGATTACAATTGTTGTTCAAAGTCTTTCCCCCTAGTTTAAATCTTTTTTTGAAAAGGCCTAAAGCGTACCCATGTAATCACGAAGTTATTGAGACTCAAGGGGACGGTTCTTCTGAGTCTATGAGTCTACACAGGGTATAAGGTATAACAGATGCGATAGTTGGGGTAACTAGGCTAATGTTAAATGTAGGAAAATATTGAGCAGTGCTATATCTTTGACATAACCCATGTAATAGATGAAAGAGATAATAGATGAAAGGTATTTTCAACAATTCTCAATATGATGAGTAGTTTTCTAAGTGTGATCAGATATGGAATTGCACAGTAAAAGAGACAGAAGGGAGTCCATATGAGTTCATACGTACTGGGTTTCCGGGACATTGACAAAACAAAGCTCATGGTTGTCGGGGGCAAAGGTATAAACCTGGGGGAACTATCAAGGATTGAGGAAATAAGAGTGCCGGAAGGTTTTTGCGTCACCACCGAGGCATATCAGAGAATAATAGGTGATAATAAAGAGTTTAACGTATTACTGGATCAATTAACAACTCTAAGGGTGGGCAGTAGAGATAGCATTAGTGAAATCAGCGGAAAAATACGCAGGGTTATCGAAGGAGTAGAGATTGCCAGGGATATCCAGGAAGAAATTCTTCCCTACCTTTCAAAGTTTGGGGAAGAGCATGCCTATGCTGTGCGTTCCAGTGCCACGGCGGAGGATCTACCGCTGGCCTCCTTTGCCGGGCAACAGGATACGTATTTAAACATCATAGGTAAGGATGCCATTTTGCAGCATGTAAGCAAGTGTTGGGCTTCCCTGTTTACCGACCGGGCGGTTATCTATCGCATGCAAAATGGCTTTGACCATCGCAAAGTCTATTTGTCCGTTGTCATTCAGCGAATGGTTTTTCCTCAGGCTTCAGGGATATTGTTTACTGCCGATCCAATCACCTCTAACAGGAAAGTACTGTCCATCGATGCCAGCTTTGGACTTGGTGAGGCCCTGGTCTCCGGGTTGGTGAATGCTGATATCTATAAGGTGCGGGAAGGAAGAATACTTGATAAGAAGATATCCACCAAGAAATTGGCCATCCATGCCTTAAAATCAGGCGGTACCGAGGAGCGGGAGGTCAAGCCTGAGCGGCAGAATACCCAGACGCTGACAGATCAGCAAATTTTACAGCTTGAGCGCATAGGTAGAAAAATCGAGGCATTTTTTGGTTGTCCCCAAGATGTTGAATGGTGTCTTGTTGAAGAAAATATTTTTATCGTTCAGAGCCGTCCCATTACCACGTTATTCCCAGTACCGGATGTGAAGGATAAGGAAAACCATGTGTATATGTCCTTTGGCCATCAACAGATGATGACAGATCCCATCAAACCATTGGGTATGTCTTTCCTCGAGCTGTTATCTGGTGATTTTCCTATGAGCAAAGCCGGTGGTAGGCTGTTTATGGATCTAACGTATGATTTGGCATCCCCCATTGGACGAAAAATAGTGCTCAGTACTATAGGTAAGAATGACCCTTTGATGCTGAACGCTATCTTGAATTTAATACAGCGGAAGGATTTTATAAAATCATTGCCCCACGGCAAGAGATCCATTAGCTTAGGCAGAGAGGGATTATCTTGGGCGCTACCCTTTCAAGCTATAAAGATCTACCGTAAAAACGATCCAATGATTGTCCAACAGCTCATTGCCATTAATGAGGCGTCTATCAGAGACCTGGAACAAAGGATTGCCAAGGTATCTGGAGATGATCTATTTAACTTTATTTTACAAGATCATAAACAATTAAAAGAAATTATGTATAATCCACAAAGTATGGCAGTGATTTTGGTCGGGGTGTTTGCAGCGGGTTGGATCAATAATAAAATGGAAAAGTGGCTGGGTGAAAAGAGTGCTGCTGACACCCTTTCCCAATCCGTATCCAACAACGTCACATCAGAAATGGGTCTCGAACTACTGGATGTATCAGACGTTGTCCGTGATTATCCGGCAGTGATGGAATATTTTAATCATTCTAACGATGAAACCTTTTTTGAGGATCTAGCCAAACTGGAGGGTGGCGGTGCTGTTAGCGACGCCATAAGGGCGTACCTAAAAAAATATGGCATGCGTTGTTCTGGTGAGATTGATATCACTAGAACCCGTTGGAGCGAACAGCCAACTGCTCTCACTTCCATGATTCTAAGTAATATCAAAAATTTTGAATCTAATGCCCATAGTCTTAAATTAAAGCAGGGGCTACTTGAAGCAGAGCAGAAGGAACGGAAGCTTATACGCCGCTTAGAACAATTGCCCGGTGGTATGGGCAAGGTTCAAAAGACAAAGAAGATGATTAGTGTTTTACGCAATTTTATCGGCTATCGGGAATATCCCAAATATGCCTTCATTCAACGGTACTTCATTTATAAGCAGGCCTTGCTGCAAGAGGCTGCAGTGCTGGTGCAAAAAGGGATCATCCAGGAGAAGGAGGACATCTATTATCTATCCTTTGAAGAATTACGGGAAGCCGTACGTAAAGACCAACTGGATTATAACATCATAACCAGAAGAAAAGATAAGTACCAAATATATGAAAAACTAACTCCACCGAGGGTAATGACCTCCGAGGGTGAGGCAATAGCTGGTACATACAACACCGATAATATCCCTCTGGGTGCTCTAGCGGGTATACCTGTTTCATCTGGCGTTATTGAAGGTCGGGCACGGGTGATATTAAAGATGGCGTACGCCAACATAGAGGATGGTGATATTTTAGTAACATCATTCACTGACCCCAGTTGGACACCTCTGTTTGTATCCATCAAAGGCTTGGTAACGGAAGTGGGTGGGCTAATGACCCATGGTGCCGTCATTGCCCGGGAATATGGCCTGCCGGCAGTGGTGAGTGTGGAGAATGCTACCAAGCTGATTAAAGACGGGCAGCGGATTCGGGTGAACGGAACCGAAGGGTATGTAGAAATCCTTTAATACAGAATCAAGGGGACGGTTCTTCTGAGTCAGTGCAAGTGGCGAATAACTACAGAAGTAACCTCAAGAGAAAAAATAATAGTATCAATTAATCACCTTTTACTAGAAAAAAAATAAAATTTGTGATATATAGTGGTAAAATTGCTTGTGAGGTGAGAACATGCCAAGGAAAGCTAGACAGAGTAGTAAAACTGGCATTTATCACATCATGTTGAGGGGTATAAACAGACAGAACATATTTAAAGACGACGAAGATCGATATAGATTTTTAGAGGCACTGGATAAATATAAGGGAATTAGCAAGTATCAGGTATATGGGTATTGTTTAATGGACAACCATATACACTTACTTATTAGAGAAGGCGAAGAAAATTTAGCCAACGCAATAAAAAGAATTGGTGCGAGTTATGTCTATTGGTATAACAAGAAATATGAACGTTGCGGCCATTTATTCCAGGATAGATTTATGAGTGAACCGGTAGAAGATGATAGCTATTTATTAACCGTACTAAGGTATATACACCAAAATCCACTTAAGGCCAAGATGGTTAATTACATTAGTGAATATAGGTGGAGCAGTTATCGTGATTATTTAGGTAATAAAAACACACTTATTGACTCAAAACTAATATTTGACTTGCTTTCTGAGGATGTTAATAGATCTAAGAGTATATTTACTAAATTTATGAATCAAATTGATGAAGTCCTATGTCTCGATAACGATGAGGTCAAAACAATTTCTGATAAAGATGCACAGGAGTTTGTAAAAACTTTGGGGGGCTTAACAATAGCCAGTGATTTGCAAAAACTTGATAGACATAGGAGAGATGAAATTATAAGAAAGCTTAAACAGGTTGATGGGATATCAACTAGACAAATCGCCAGAATAACTGGGATCTCTCAAAGTGTCATAGCAAAGGCATGACTCAAGAGAACCGTCCCCTTGAGTCTTAAAAATGTGTTGAAAAATGCAGTGCTTATTATATAATGGAGAGTATTAAATACCTTTGGCAATGAGGCCTACCCCCTAAATTGGGGGTAGGCCATTATTTTATGTGGGGTGAATTTTTTGGAAGAAAAAAATCTAGTATTTGATGCGTCTATCTTAATTGGTGAACTTAAAAGTGCCAGCAATGAAATGAGTCAGGTTATTGACTCTATTCGTGAAATTGCTGATCGAACTAATTTATTATCGCTAAACTCTGCAATCGAAGCAGCAAGGGCTGGTGAGGCGGGAAGAGGATTTAGTGTAGTGGCTTCTGAAATAAAGAAACTAGCAAGCACTAGCCTCAGTTCCACTAAAGAGAGCAGTAAAATTATTGAAAATATTCAAAATAAAGCAAATCAGGTCATGGCGATTCGAACAGCGGATGTGGCCTATGATACGATTGATAAGATTGATAGAAACTTATTTGAACGAAATTGTGATGCCCAGGCTTGGGCGAGCTTTGATAAAGTGAAAGATTGTTTTCTTTCAACAGAACCTGACCGTATTGCAGCTGCCAATGAACTATTGAAAAAGCTTATTGATATTTATGAAGTCTACCTTGATCTTTATGTATTAGATAAGCAAGGTAAGATCGTTGCAGCAGGTGTCCGTCGAGAACTTATAGGTAAAGATATGGTGAATAAACAGTGGTTTCAGGATGCTAGGGCCGCAGATGATATTTCTGTTAGTGATCTTTATTATTCTAAGGGACTTAACAATCATACAGTGGCCTATACATGTCCCATACGAGGTGAGAGTGGTGAAGTTCTAGGCTATTTTTCCACAAGGTTCAATTGGAATTTTATTTATGACATTATTGATTCAGCCCGAATCGGCCAGAATGGAGAAATATTTATTATTAATAAACATGGGTACGTCATCGCTAGCCGAAGTCGCAAGGGTATTTTAAGTGATAATCTAAATCACCTTGCAGCAGTAAAGTGTGCGATAAGAGGGGAAACTTACGGTTATGTATTTGAAAAGAATCGTCTAGGAAATTATAAAATATATGGTTACGCTCACACTCGGGGGTACAATGCTTACAAAGGAAAAGACTGGTCGGCAATTATTTCTGAATCTGTCTAAGGTCTATTTCTCAGAGACAAAGGAATTTGCTAAAAATAGTAGAATTTTTTGGATATAAATGTTGGTATATGACTAGTGGATTTCTATTAGAGAAACTTCCGTTAGTTATAAAAGCTACAGTGTGAATGGACCTGTTTTTTGAGTTACTCATAGGGGAGAGGAAGTTATGTCCGTAAATAATGTAAGAGAATTTTTCAATCAACAGAAAAAGCCGGTGGAGATATTAACGTTTCAAGATACCAGTACCGTTGCAAAAGCAGCCGAATCCTTGGGAGTTACTCAGGGGGAAATTGCCAAATCGCTGCTGTTTAAGGTTAAAGATGAATACATAATGATTGTTATGGCTGGGGATAAACGTTTAGATAACCGGAAATTTAAGGATGTTTTTCAAACAAAGGCGAAGATGCCAGAAGTCGATGAGGTTTTGGCTGTGACAGGACATCCAGTGGGTGGTGTCTGCCCCTTTGGTTTAAAACGATCAATCTCTATTTATTTAGATGAATCCTTACGGATCTATGAGCGTGTCTATCCGGCAGCGGGAGAAATAAATGCAGCCCTAGAGATTAAAGTAGATGAATTAAAGGACATCACCGGAGGATTATGGGTGGATGTATCCAAAGTTTAGGGTGAACGGTCATATGGTGGAGCAAACCAATTGACTACTGATGAAAACAATAAAAGATAAAAATAAAACCTTAAAAACCTCAACCGCGGAGTAGTCCTGGTTGAGGTTTTTATTTAGAGCCAGGAAATTGGCTTCTCAATTAAGATGAGTATTAAATAACATGATATTTGTTCAGTTGAACATATAAATTGCAGGATTTTGTTGACTTAAACAGAATATGATGAATATGGATTAATAAATGGACATGCAAGACAGGAGGATTAGAATGACAGATGCAAAACTTATTATAGCTTTAATAGCACACGATAAGAAAAAACAAGAGATGATTCAATTAGTCAATAAGCATATAAATATCTTACAAGAATGTTCGTTAATTGCCACAGCTACAACGGGAAATTTGATCAAGAAGGAAACCAATTTAACACCCCACTGTTATTTATCTGGTCCTCTGGGTGGTGATCAGCAGATAGGTGCATGTATAGCAAGTCAGGAAGTTACAGCAGTAGTTTTCCTACGGGACCCCTTAACGGCCCAACCCCATGAACCAGATGTTTCGGCTCTATTAAGAATTTGTGATGTTCATAATGTTCCACTGGCTACCAATCTTACTTCTGCAGATATCCTAATGGAATGGGTTAGTAAGCAAGTGGATTTTCAGATTGTGAAAAATCAGTAAGCATTGATGGGCTGCCAAGATTGCTTCTTAACTAACTTCATCAGGAGGATTGTCATGCGTAAAACCAAAATTGTATGTACCATCGGACCTGCCAGTGAAAATATAGAGACCCTTAAAGGGATGATACAAGCAGGTATGAATGTGGCAAGACTTAATTTTTCCCATGGTTCCCATGAAGAGCACGGCAAGCGTATCGCAACCATTCGTAGGGCGGCGGAGGAACTAGGGGCAAACATTGCCATTATGCTTGATACAAAGGGACCCGAAATTCGCCTGGGTGACTTTGCTGAGCCACCTTTATTTTTGGAAACAGGGCAGCAATTCACCTTTACTACTGGGCAGATTTTAGGAAATAGTGAACGGGTTATGGTAACCTATCAAGATCTGCCCCAGGATGTTAAAAGGGGGGATCGTATCCTGGTGGATGATGGTCTCATCGAGCTAGTGGTGGAGAGTGTTGAGGCCAGTGAGGTACATTGCCGTGTTGTCAATGGAGGTAAAGTATCCAATCGTAAAGGAGTTAACTTACCTGGTATAAAGGTGAATTTACCAGCAGTAACGGAAAAGGATATTGCTGACATAAAATTTGGCATTACTCAGGGAGTGGATTTTATTGCTGCCTCCTTTGTACGCAAGGCGGCAGATGTACTGGCTATTCGTAAGATATTGGAAACCCAGGGAGCCAACATTGATATAATAGCCAAGATCGAAAGCAGAGAATCCATTGAAAACCTGGATGAAATTATTCGGGTTTCTAACGGTATTATGGTTGCCCGCGGCGATTTGGGAGTTGAGATTCCCGTTGAAGAAGTACCAATTATCCAAAAAAGGTTGATTTTTAGCTGTAACAAAGTGGGAAAGCCTGTTATCACAGCTACCCAAATGCTTGACTCGATGATTCATAATCCTCGACCTACCAGGGCTGAGGCCAGTGATGTAGCCAATGCTATATTTGATGGAACTGATGCCATTATGCTTTCCGGGGAAACAGCCAACGGAAAATACCCCCTGGAGTCAGTTAAAACCATGGATCGTATCGCCCGTCGTGCAGAACAGGATTTCCACAGGAATACTCAGGTATTTAATGTTGGGGATAATATCACTGATGCCATTGGCCAGGCGGTTTGCAGTGTCGCAGGGCAATTGTCACCTGCCGCCATTATCACAGCTACCACCAGCGGCTATACAGCAAAAATGGTATCCCGATATCGGCCTAGTTCTCTTATTGTTGCAGTGACACCTGATTTAGCAATTATGAGGCGTTTAGCTCTGGTCTGGGGGGTCATTGCCCTGCCCACAAGAAGTATGTCTAATACCGATCAGATGATTTCAGCAGCAGTTGACACTACTCTGGAACACGGCGTCATTAAAGAAGGAGATCTGGTAGTGATAACTGCTGGTGTGCCGGTGGGAGTCAGTGGCTCAACCAACCTTCTAAAGGTACATACAGTAGGTGCTGTCGCAGCCAGGGGCTCGGGTATAATTGCTCAATCTGTGGCGGGCATTGCTAGAATATGTCGCAATGTCGCGGAAATGGCAAACCTTCAACCGGGGGAAATTTTAATCACCACTGGTACTGACGCCAACTTTGTGCCCTATCTGAAAAATGCGGCTGCCATAGTAACAGAAGAGGGAGGATTAACTTCCCATGCAGCCATAATGGCACTGGAGTTTAATATCCCAACTATTGTTGGTGTGAATCAGGTATTGTCGTTATTTAATAATGGGGAGCTTATAACTGTTGATGGTCAGAGGGGTTTAATCTACAGGGGTATGGCACGGGTCTTATAGGGAATTAATAAAGCTGACAGGAGGAAAGAATTTGAGTACCGAGCGGCAAGAAAAGATTCGCTTTTTACTACAGGAACATGGGAACCTTACGGTTACTGAGTTAGCTCAGCATTTCGAAGTATCGGAAATGACCATTCGGCGAGACTTAAAAGCCCTTGCCAATTTAGGTCTGGTACAGCGTGAACATGGCCGAGCGCTATACCCTCAAATTTCCTATGACGCCCGTTTTCTAAATAGGTTGGGCGAAGCCGAACGTGAAAAAACCGCCATAGGTCGATTAGCCGCAGATATGGTTGCTGAGGGTGAATCTATAATTCTTGATGCTGGGACAACAACCCTAGCAATGGCGCAGTCATTAAGCAAGTCCTGTGTTGTGCTTACTAACTCACTGCCCATTGCCAGTGTTCTATCTATTAATGAGGATATAAATGTATTGGTTACTGGTGGACTAGTTCGGGGCTCCACCAATGCCTTAGTGGGACCAATGACAAGGGGGTGTCTTGCGGGGTTTAATGCCAATAAATTATTTCTGGCTACCACTGGTGTTAGTATTGACCGGGGGTTATCAACGGACAATTTGTTGGAATTAGACGTAAAGCAAGCTATGTTAAGTACCGCAGATGAAGTGATACTTTTAGCTCACAGTGAAAAGTTTGGTAAGGTGTATCATCATACCTTTGCTCGATGGAATAAAATACATACAATTGTTACCGATTCTGGATTACCGCAAGAAATTCGTCAGCAACTAGAAAACATAGGGGTTAAAGTTTTAATTGCTCAGATATAAGAGCACTAACTTAATAGCCCTACAAAGATATAAGTCAATATTATTTAGCTAGCTAACCAAACAAATTTATTAAAACGGAGGGTATCTAAATGACAAAAATTGCAATTAACGGATTTGGGAGAATTGGCAGAAATGTATTCCGAGCTATGTTTAAAAGGGGTTTACTGCAACAGGAGTCGCCCATTGAAATTGTGGCAGTTAATGACCTTACTTATCCCCAAACCCTAGCCCATTTATTGAAGTATGATTCTATACATGGAGAATTTGATGCAGAGGTCTCCTGTACCGAAAATAGTATCATTGTTAATAATCAGGAAATAAAAGTATGTGCAGAAACTGACCCTGCTAAACTACCCTGGGCCCAATTAGGGGTAGAGATTGTGATTGAATCTACCGGACGTTTTACAACTGGTCCCCAAGCTGCCAAGCATATCCAAGCAGGAGCTAAAAAAGTTATTATTTCTGCACCGGCAAAGGATGTGGATGCCACCATTGTCATGGGGGTTAATGATCATACCTATGATGCGGCGCAGCACCATATTCTTTCTAATGCTTCTTGCACCACCAACTGCTTGGCTCCCTTTGCCAAAGTACTGCACGAAAAGTTTGGTATTGTTAAGGGTTTAATGACCACCGTCCATTCGTATACCAATGACCAGCGCATCTTGGATTTACCTCATAAAGACTTACGCCGTGCCCGAGCAGCTGGTCAGTCCATCATTCCTACAACTACTGGCGCAGCTAAAGCTGTTGCCCTGGTTCTACCGGAACTTAAAGGAAAGTTAAACGGTTTTGCCATGCGGGTGCCTACTGCTAACGTATCGGTGGTGGATCTGGTGGCTGAATTAAGCGTACTAACCACCTCTGAAGAGGTTAACGCTGCTTTAAAGGAAGCTGCAGAGGGACCTTTAAAGGGGGTTCTTGCCTTCAGTTCCCTGCCCCTGGTATCCAAAGACTTTAACGGCAATCCCAACTCCTCTATTATTGATGGCCTGTCCACCATGGTTATCGAGGGGAATATGGTAAAGGTAGTTTCCTGGTATGACAATGAATGGGGCTATTCCAACCGGGTGTTAGATTTAGCTTTGATGCTGGTTGATAAGGGTCTGTAAAATTAGTGGAAAGTTCCAGAGACGAATTGCTTGCCATGAGGCCGATAGATCCGCCAGGCCTTGTTGGGTATAGCATTGACAAATTGACTCACACCTCCTATAATCTAGCTAACCTTAATGAGATCGTAATATTGTAATATTATTAGGTGGGTGAGTTTTATGATAGACAAGACAAATCCAACACCCCTTCATTTTCAGATTAAAGAAGAATTAAGAGAAGAAATAATGTCCGGGGTTTGGAGCAACGGAGAAAATTTTCCGACAGATAAGCAGTTGATAGAAAAATATGAAGTCAGTAGCACAACAATTCGGAGGGCGGTTTCCGAATTGGTTAATGAAGGGCTATTGGAGCGCCGTCCAGGAAAAGGGACATTTGTACGTACTATTGGTGTAGAAGAAAAACTAGTTAGATTAACTGGTTTTTTTGAAGAAATTTTGGAGCGGGGAGCTATACCTACAGCTAAGATTCTCAGAATGGGGTTTATTCCGATCACGGAAGAGCTTTTTGATTCTTTTCCTCGCTTGGAAACTTTTGAGGGTGCTGAAATCTTCTGTGTAGAAAAAGTCCAATGTATGAATGGTGAACCCATTATGTATGTAAAGAGCTTTTGGGAGGCCTCTGTTGGACGGGTTTTCCTGGATCGGGATTTGTCCGAGGTAGGGCTGTATCAGGTCTTAGATGAAAATAACATCGTATTAGAAGAAGCAGATCAATTTATTAGTGCTGCAATTGCAAATAAACCCGTAGCCAAAGAACTTAAGGTTGATGAAGGCTCAGCGGTTTTGGTAATGGAGCGTCTCACTTATACCGACAATCGTCCCTTAGAGTATTCTTATAACTATGTGCGGGCAGATCGATATAATTATAGAGTCAAAGTCAGCCGAGACCGCACAATTAACAGTGGTGGAGTTCTTCAGGTTTCCGAAGTTGAAGAAAAATAGTTTTATAGTTAAAGCAGGCATCTCTACAATGATGTCAGCTTGAAGCTGTGGACAGAGGTGGACAGAGGTTAAGTGATTAAAAAGAGGCTGTTGCATAATTGTGCAACAGCCTCTTTTTATCAAATGGGGTCAGACCAGACTTATTGACTTATAATCAAATACAATGGATTATTTAATAAAGGGGATATCCCAATCAATTCTGGTGGCAGATGGCGAACTTGTGCTGGGAACATGGCAGGGAATATATTTCTGTGAGTTTGACGGACCGCGAAGGCGAACCTTTTATGTTAAAGTATTATAGTAGAAGATTATATTCTAATTAATAAGATAAAGTGAATATACTGGAGGTCGACAATGACATATGCAGTAAATCTATATTTTAATGAAGAGGCCGAAAACTATATTATGGGCATTTGGAGAAGTCTAGATAGCATGGAAAAGGGTAAGTGTCTGACCTGTTATGATGGTAGACCCCACATTACCTTGGCCATTTATGAAGATCTTGATGTGGAATTAGCAAAAGAAAGATTAAAATCTTTAGTAAGAGAGATAGCTTCCTTTAGGTTAAAGTTTCTCCAGATCGGTATTTTTCCTCATAATAAAGGAGCAATATTTTTAGCACCCAACCTGACAGACGAGTTATTTAAAATACATCGAATTTTTCATAATTTGTTTAAGGATTATGATGGGCAGGGGTGGGATTACTATAAACCCCAAGCTTGGTACCCCCACTGTACTCTTTCAATGGAGACGCCTACGGAAGCTATACCAAGCGTACTTGCAGAGGTTCTAAAGGTTTTTAGCCCCATTGATGTTACCATTAGATCCATCGGCATAGTTTCCTTAGATCCGATAAATTATTTGTTTGAAGTAGAGTTAGATAAATTCTAATTTTAGCTTTAGTCAGTTAGTTGATCAAATCTAGTCATCAGCTTTAGGAATTTTGTGAGAGGGTCTTGTGCCATGAGCCATGGGCTCTGAAAACCGTCCCGGATAGTTTTCAGTTATGTATTATGCATGCATGAGCTGGAGCCGTTCATTTATGTTTTCAGATGTTGTATAATACCTTAGGCTTAAAATAAGGTCAGGAGGATGCAATGATGAATAAAATTCAGATGAATGTTCCGTTGGTAGAGATGGACGGCGATGAGATGACCAGGATAATATGGCAACAGATTAAGGATATTCTCTTAGTACCTTACATAGATTTAAAAACCGTATACTTTGACTTAGGGCTAAAAAAACGTGATGAAACAGACGATAGAATTACTGTAGAAGCTGCAGAAGCAACTAAAAAATATGGCATTGCAGTAAAGTGTGCAACCATTACTCCAAACGCTCAAAGGGTAGAAGAATATAACTTAAAACAAATGTGGAAAAGCCCTAACGGGACGATCCGAGCAATTTTAGATGGGACAGTTTTTCGGGCGCCGATTATTATTAATAATATTAAACCATTTGTAAAAACATGGGAAAAGCCCATTACCATTGCTAGACATGCCTATGGAGATATTTATAAAGACGTAGAATTAAAAGTGGACAAAAAGGGTACAGCAGAATTAGTTTTCACCGGGGAAGACGGTCAGGTTATAAAAGAAGTAATCCATAATTTTGCTGGACCAGGTATTCTCATGGGTATGCACAACTTGGATAGTTCCATTGAGAGTTTTGCTAGGGCTTGTTTTAACTATGCCCTGGATCAAAACCAGGACCTATGGTTCTCCACCAAAGACACCATTTCTAAAAAATATGACCATACCTTTAAGGATATTTTTCAGGAGATTTATGACAAAGAATATCAGGACAAGTTTACAGCTAAGGGCATAGAGTATTTTTATACCTTAATTGATGATGCTGTGGCTAGGGTAATTCGTAGTTCCGGGGGCTTTATCTGGGCTTGTAAAAACTATGATGGTGATGTAATGTCGGATATGGTTGCCACGGCCTTTGGCAGCTTAGCGATGATGACGTCTGTCTTGGTTTCGCCCGAAGGACATTATGAATATGAAGCGGCCCATGGAACAGTAACAAGACACTATTATCAGCATCTAAAGGGGGAAGAAACCTCAACTAATCCAGTGGCAACATTATTTGCTTGGACAGGTGCTTTGAGAAAGAGGGGCGAGTTGGACCAACTTGATGATTTGGTTCAATTTGCCAATTTGTTGGAAAAAGTGACTCGGGATACAATTGAGCAAGGAATCATGACCAAAGATCTAGCTATTCTTGCTGAGGGAGAAAAGGTGATTGTAAATACCCGACAGTTTCTTGAGGAGATTAACGCACGCTTAATCCAAAGGATAAAATAAGAAATGCAATAACGAGCTGGCCTCAATTAGCCATAGATAGTCAGAAAACAGACCTGCTTGTTAAATTTAATGTAGTACAAAGCAATAGTGGATCCAAAGCGGAGAATATTGTGAAATTAAATGTAAAAAACTGCCTTAAACTGTTAAGGCAGTTTTTTACATATGTTAATAATAAACTAGTGATTTATAACTGCATTTAGTAAATCAGTGGCTTCCTCTTGGTCAATCCCTTTGACAAGTGCTAGTTCACTAAGCAATATTTGTTGAGCATTTTCCAACATAGCTTTATCTCCCGCCGCAAGGGTCTTCTTTTTACCCAAGATGATTAAGTCGCGGATAACCTGAGCCCCTTGGTAGATATCACCGCTCCTTATTTTATTCATATAACTGCGATGTCTTTGATTTGGATTGAGGCTTGAATCTGGTTCTCCATGATTAAAATTAGTAATGACATCTTCAAGTACATCTAATTCCACAATCGGCCTAATTCCAAGATCAGAATCTATAGGAAACATTACTTGCATATTTCGAATCTTCATTACATAATAATGTCTCTTTACCCCAAGTATTTCTTTTTCTTCGATAGCTTCAATAATACCTGCCCCATGCATGGGATAAACAACCTTGTCACCAATATGAAACATAAAACTCACCCCCTAGAGTACTATAATAAGTATAACATATCGGGAGTGGAATGACAAAACATATATTTTACCATACGGGTAATTGTTCGTCAATAAAAACTGCGCTTAAGGGAAAGGATATCTTTAGACCAATAAATAACCTACTTTTCTTGGTTATAATAATCTAAAACCTGAGTAAAATCCTTCGGTAGGGGTGACTGAACAGTAATTTCACAGTTATCCTCTAAGCTTGTAAAACTTACGGCCGAGGCATGCAGAGCCTGCCTGTTAATTAAAGGTGAGCTCACACCATACATATGGTCGCCAAGGATGGGGTAGCCCATATGAGCTAAATGCAGGCGTATCTGGTGAGTTCTACCGGTTTCCAGAGAGAGTTCCAGTAAAGAAGCATCTGGTAAGGTGCTAATTGTCCGGTAATGTGTAATAGCGGGCTCTCCTTGTTCACTGATAGCCCGGCGATTAGGCAGGGTGGGGTGGGGACCTATAGGTGCATTAATGGTTCCAAAGGTTGGAGAGATTATTCCTGTCACCAGAGCCAAATAGGTACGTTTAAGAGTTCTATCTTTTAGTTGTTGTTCAAGTATGAACTGACTACGAGAATCCTTAGCAAAGATAACACAGCCGGAAGTTTCTCTATCTAACCTGTGTAGTGCACGTATGGTCTGCAGATCTCCCCGTTCTTTCAGGTAGTAGGCCAGATAATTTGCCAAGGTGCCACTACTTGTCCGACCAGTAGGGTGAACAAGCTGTTGGGCTGGTTTATTTATGACAAGTAGGTGTTTATTCTCATAGAGAACTTCTATAGGACCTTTTTCAGGTTGAACACCGTAGTCAGAATCCCCCAAATGAAGGACGCTTAAGATATCGGCTTCATTTAGCTTTTTTTGCAGGTATACTGCTTTACGGTTTAATAGAATACCCTTGCGTCGAGTTAGTTTTTGAATTTTTCTACCAGAATATTGTAAAATCTGTTTTAGGTAGTTCTCTACGGTTAAGCCGGCGTACTCCTTAGTTACCTTATAAGTATTATATGATTTCAATGTTAGGTCTTCCTTTTCTATGATAAATTTTATATAATCTTTAATATTTAAATTTTAACATAATCTAGTGAAAACTAATCATAACATACAGAATATCCAATTTAGCATACTTTCTAGCTATATTCAGAATAACAAAAATTATTAAAATATTTAATAAAATTAAAAAGGACTTTTCTAAAACTTAACGAAGAAAAATATAATTTACATAGCAACATGAAAATTCTGATAGATAATAAATAGGAAGAGGGGTAATAAACTATGTTGAAAGAGATTGCTGGGTGGAAAAGCGTTCGCAAGTTTACAAATGAACCTGTAAGCAAGGAACAGTTATTGAGTATTATGCAGGCTGGTCGGAGAGCACCCTCTTGGAAGAATATTCAACCATGGAAATTTATTGCTGTGACCAAGGAAGAAGATCGGAATAAGCTGGCTGAAGCCTTTTCAATGGGCGTTTTACTGAAAAAAGCACCCGCTGTTATCATGTGTGTAGGAAAACTTCAGGCATGGGTTAAGGACCACCAGTTGGCATGCCTCAAAGAACTGTTTGGTGCTTCCGGGGCAAGTATGACCGATGAAGACATCAATAAAAGATATCTTGACCATGATATGGCCAAGTCTTTAGCCGCAAATCCTTCATCATTGATGGCCCGTACCTTTGAGAATATTGGAATAGCTTATGCGTTCATGATTTTGGAAGTAATGAACCAAGGATTAGGAGCATGTATTGTCGGTGAACTTGCCAATGAATTAGTCGCAGTAAATGATCAAAAGTATGCTGAAAT
This sequence comes from Desulfotomaculum defluvii, assembly GCF_054657375.1. Taxonomy (NCBI): domain Bacteria; kingdom Bacillati; phylum Bacillota; class Clostridia; order Eubacteriales; family Desulfotomaculaceae; genus Desulfotomaculum; species Desulfotomaculum defluvii. The sequence goes on from NZ_BAAHYV010000006.1 coordinate 89,301, forward strand.
TAAATCTTACTTTAACCTTTCAGAGACTGAGATCATAACAGCTGCTATTATAGTTGGTCATCCTGCGAAGGAGACATCAGTCAATCCAAGAAAACCCGAGGATGAAGTTATATTCTTTAAAGAATAAATACGAAATTTTTTGTGACAGTGCGACAGCGGGGACGGTTCTCGCTGTCGCATTTTATTTTTGTGTAAATATTTGGTATTATACTTATACCAGGTAACTAAAGTAAAGGTGTGAAAAGATGGCTCATCTATCCGCGAGATCGGGATATAAAAAATTAGAAGAACGTCTCAATAGATTCCCCCAAGGGGCACCTCCTTCGGAAACCCTCTATAAAATATTAAGCCTTTTGTTTACCGAGAAAGAAGCACAACTGGTGGCACAGCTTCCTATTAAGCCTTTTTCCGCAAAAACAGCCAGTCGGATTTGGAAACTGGACGAGGCGAAGACCCAGGAAATCCTAAATCGCCTAGCGGGGCGGGCCATACTTTTAGATGTTGATAAAGATGGCACCTCAGAGTATATGCTCCCACCACCCATGGCTGGTTTTTTTGAGTTTTCCTTGATGCGGACCAGAGGTGATATTGACCAAAAATTATTGAGTGAACTCCTTTATCAATACCTAAATGAAGAAGAGGATTTTGTCAAAGATTTATTTTTTAGCAGTGAAACCCGGTTGGGGAGAGTATTTGTACAAGAACCGGTACTTACCAATGAAAATGCTGTACACGTCTTGGACTATGAAAGAGCCAGTCATTATATTAAGACAGCCACTCACATGGGTATCAGCATGTGTTATTGTCGTCATAAGATGCATCATATAGGTAAAGCCTGTGATGCACCAATGGATACCTGTATGACCTTTAATAATACTGCCGCATCCTTGATTAAACATGGTTATGCCCGCAGAGTTGGGGTATCCGAAGGACTGGAACTTCTACAAAGGGCCTATGAGAACAATTTAGTCCAATGCGGAGAAAATGTTCGTGAACAAGTAAGTTTTATTTGTAATTGTTGTGGCTGTTGTTGTGAAGGTCTGGTGGCAGCGAAGAAGTTTGGTATGCTACAGCCAGTGCATACAACCAATTTTATTCCAAAAATTCAAGATAAACAGTGTATTGGCTGCGGCAAATGTACCCTAGTATGTCCCCTAGGGGCCATCACCTTGGTTTCCCCTCAGGGCAATGATCCCGGAAAAAGAAAAGTAGCCAGGGTTGATGAAGAAATATGCCTGGGCTGCGGCATTTGTGTTCGCTCCTGCCCTTACAAAGGGGTTGTCTTAGAGTCTCGCCAGGAACGGGTAATTACCCCTGTAAACTCCGTCCATCGTGTGGTATTGATGGCCATTGACAAAGGTATGTTACAGAACCTAATCTTTGACAAGCAAGTCTTTGGTAGTCACCGGGCCATGGCGGCCATATTAAATGTGATCCTAAAGCTACCTCCGGTGAAACGTACCCTCGCATCAAAGCAAATGAAGTCCATCTATCTAGAGAAACTCATTAGCAAAGCAACACAATAACCCCATGCGACAGCGGGGACGGTTCTCGCTTGTCGCATGTTATGATAATATGAGAAAAATATCTTGGGGCAGGTGTTTTTTATGCCACGTTACTCAAGACAAAAAAGCGAATCTAGCATTTATCATATCATGGTAAGAGGAAATGAAAAGAAAAGGATTTTTCTTGATGATCAAGACCGTAAGAAGTTTCTAGGCATTTTAGAAAGGACAAAATATATTAGTAATTATGGTATTTATGCTTATTGTTTGATGGATAACCATGTTCACCTTCTAATTAAAGAAGGCGACGAAAATATCTCAAAGTTAATGAAGCGTATTTCTGTAAGCTATGTTGCTTATTTTAACAGAAAATATGAACGGGTTGGCCATTTGTTTCAAGGTCGGTTTCGTAGTGAGTGTATAGAAGACGATTCATATTTACTTACAGCAGTTAGATATATACATAACAATCCGGTAAAAGGTCATGTATCGAAGGACCCCGGCCATTATAAATGGAGTAGTTACCCCTCTTATGTAAGTCCGAATCAAGTGGAGCATAATTTTACGGATACTGATTTTATACTATCTATGTTATCCAAAGATAGAATAACAGCTATTAATATTTTTGTGAGATTCACGTTAGAAGAGAACGATGATAGCTTTATGGATATAGATGATCTGCCGGAGTCTGCCAATGATGATAAAGAGCTCAGGCAAGCTGTAGAGTTTATACTAGGCCAATATGGTCAAAGCCTAAAGGGCTTAAAGACCTGTACCAATAGAAAGAACAGGGATAAACTAATTAGAGAAATAAAAGACAGCATGGAGATCTCTGTTCGTCAGTTATCCAAAATAACGGGACTGAGTAAAGATATCATATCTAGAGCATAATTTTGCGACAGCGAGAACCGTCCCCGGTGTCGCACGAGGTGAGGGGAGCCGATGAAGGATCTTCAGGGAATGATTCGGAGAAATTATGAATTGAGTAGGGAACTGACTCCTGTAAACGAAGCAATTTATAATGCTATGGTGTGTTACCTGCGCACCAGTCCGGTGGATGAATATACTGTGGAGGAAATTATTGGAGAAATACTGGAGCTGTTTCTAAGTACCCAGGCCAGGGGTGAAAAAATTGAGCAGGCCATAGGAGATGATTATCGGGGTTATTGTGATAAATTGATAGCCACAGCCTTAAAACAGCCCCGGGGGGTTAAATGGCAAAGACACCTTGCTAATCTGGAGATGTTGCTGAATACACTGATCCTATTGTGGTTTATCGACCTAGTATTCCAACACCTGCCTAGGATGGTACATTATAAAAAATTACTGCTTAGTTATCAGGTTAATGCAGGGTTTTTGGTAAGTGCTTTAATTATTATCTTAGCAGCAATATTTGCTACCAAGTATATTGGTAAAAACAGCTTTAAATTGTCCACCAATAAAAGCATACGCAAAAAAACTGGCCTAATTAGTGGTTTTGCTATAGGAACTATTTTTGCGTTACTAGTCCTAATATCAGGAGAACTTAGTTCCTACGTACTTTTTACCACAAAACTTTATTATATTGCAGCTGCCTTTGCGGCTATCATTCTAATCGTCAAGGCAATGCAAAGTATCAATAATATGAAGTCTTGAAAGGATCAATAACATGCAAAAAAGTTTGGTATTAGCTGAAAAACCTTCTGTAGCAAGGGATATAGCCAGAGTTTTAAAGTGTCATAAGAAGGGCAATGGGTATTTGGAGGGAGAAAAGTATATCGTCACCTGGGCCTTGGGACATTTAGTAACCTTGGCAGATCCAGAGACCTATGACGAGAAATATAAGACCTGGAGACTAGAGGATTTACCCATGCTCCCCTTTCCTCTAAAGCTGGTAGTCATTAGACAAAGTGGCAAACAATTTAATGCTGTGCGAGAGCAGATGAATAGGAAGGATGTTCAGGAGATCATCATCGCCACTGATGCTGGGCGTGAAGGGGAACTTGTGGCCAGGTGGATCATTGAAAAATCCCATGTAAACAAGCCCATTAAGCGACTCTGGATTTCTTCCGTAACTGATAAAGCTATTCAAGATGGATTTGGAAAATTAAGAGATGGTAAAGACTATCTAAATTTGTTTGCCTCGGCAGTTGCCCGGGCTGAAGCAGATTGGTTGGTGGGTATTAACGCCAGCCGTGCTTTGACCTGTAAATATAATGCCCAGTTATCCTGTGGTAGGGTGCAAACCCCTACTCTAGCCATCATTGCCAAACGAGAAGAGGAAATTAAAAACTTTAAGCCCCAAAGCTATTATGGTATCACTGCCACCACAGATAAAATGAAATTAACCTGGCAAGATCGACAAAGTAAAGATATTAAAACCTTTCATAAGGAATATTGCGACAGGGTACTGAACTCTCTAGCTAATAAAACCGCCAAGGTTATAGAGGTAGCGAAGGTGGCTAAAAAGAGTTATTCGCCGCAACTCTACGATTTAACTGAACTGCAGCGGGATGCCAATAGAATATTTGGGTTTTCCGCCAAGGAGACCCTTTCTATAATGCAGCGCCTTTATGAACAGCATAAGGTGTTAACTTATCCACGCACCGACTCCCGGCACCTATCTTCGGATATCGTAACCACCTTGCCGGATCGACTAAAGGCCTGCAGTGATCAACCCTATACCAAGTTAGCCTATAAGGTGCTCAAAAACCCGATTAAACCCAATAAGTCCTTTGTAGATGACAGTAAAGTTTCTGACCACCATGCCATTATACCCACAGAACAGCCTGTTTTAGTAAGTTCACTCAGTGATCAGGAAAGGAAGATCTATGATCTAGTGATCAAACGGTTTTTGGCGGTATTATATCCTCCCTATGAATACGAGCAAACCACCATCAAAGTAGCAATTGGTGAGGAGCTTTTTGTGGCCAAGGGGAAGGTCGTCCTGGCCCAAGGGTGGAAAGAAGTCTATCAACATGAGGTTGAGGAAGAGGATGATAGCAGTGGTAGTCTGGTAGAACAGATTTTACCCGTCATCAACAAGGGAGAAGTTCTCAGGGTTTTATCCCTAAACCAAACCAAAGGGGAGACTAAACCACCGGAGCCCTTTACCGAGGGCAGCCTGTTGACTGCCATGGAAAACCCAACCAAATATATGCCCCAGGGAAATAAGGAGTTACTAAGAACCCTAGACAAAACTGGTGGACTTGGTACGGTGGCCACCAGGGCAGATATTATAGAAAAACTGTTCAATAGCTTCTTGATTGAGAAGAAAGGAAAGCACCTTTATATAACTTCTAAGGGCAAGCAACTCCTGGAACTGGTTCCCGAGGGGTTACGTTCACCTGCCCTGACAGCCCGCTGGGAACAGGAGCTTGAAGCCATTGCCAAGGGTGTACAAACTAAGAAGCACTTTCTCTGCGAGATCAGAGACTATGCCAAGGCAGTGGTACAAGAAATAAAACAAAGTGAAAACAAATTTAGACATGATAACTTAACGGGCACTAAATGTCCTGAATGCGGCAAACGCATGTTGGAGGTCAATGGTAAGAAGGGTAAGATGCTTGTTTGTCAAGATCGTGAATGTGGCTACCGAAAAGGTCTAAGTAAAACAACCAATGCTAGATGTCCAGAGTGCCATAAGCGTTTGGAACTACATGGGGAAGGGGCTGGCCAAATATTTGTCTGCAAGTGTGGGTTCCGGGAAAAACTGGCCTCTTTCCAGGAAAGAAGGCAAACAGAAAAGGGCAGTAAAGTATCCAAAAAGGATGTAAGCAAATACTTAAAGCATCAGGACACAAATAATAATTTCTCAAATAACCCCTTTGCGGAAGCTCTTTCAAAGCTTAAGCATTAAAGAAAGGGAATGGTGGCAATTTATAGAGCAAAGGGAGGTCCTTTAAATGGCACAGGTTAAGACAAATGCCATGCGAATTTTGGATGGTCAAAAAATACATTATGATATCTATTGTTATGATAATAAAGACGGTAAAATAGATGGTCTTTCAGTAGCTCATAAAGTGGGAAAAGATCCACGGATGGTCTACAAAACGCTGGTGGCCCAAGGATCCAGTAAAAATTTATTTGTCTTCATCATGCCTGTGGAAGAGGAGTTGGATTTTAAAAAAGCTGCCAAAGCAACAGGTGAAAAAAAGGTTGATTTGATACCTGTGAAGGATATCCAAAAGTTTACAGGATATATCCGGGGTGGCTGTTCACCCATTGGTATGAAAAAGCACTACCCCACCTTTATTGATGACAGCTCCCAAAAACTGGATAAAATTATTGTCAGTGGTGGTAAAATTGGGATCCAAATCGAACTAAATCTAACTGATTTAGCCGAGATTACCAAGGCAGAGATTGTTGATTTAAGGAAAGGTTTGGCCACCAGCTAAAGGACAAAGATATGGCTAAAAGAAAGGATGAGAAAACGATTGACACTATAGCTAAAACCATTGATCATACTCTATTAAAGGCTGAGGCGACCAAAGAGCAAATAGAAAAATTAGCGTTTGAGGCAAAGGAATACGGTTTTGCTGCAGTTTGTGTCAACCCAGTATGGGTGGAAACAGCTTTCAATATTTTAAAGAACACACCTGAGATCAAGGTAGCTACGGTGATTGGGTTTCCGTTGGGAGCCACTTTGCCGGAAGTGAAGGCCTTTGAAACCCAAAGGGCCATTGAATATGGGGCCACAGAGGTGGACATGGTTATAAATATTGGTGCTTTAAAGGAAAAACAGGACCACTGGGTAGAACGTGATATTCAGGCAGTGGTGGCTGCAGCCAGGGGGAAGGCCTTGGTCAAGGTCATTATTGAAACCAGCCTTCTCACAGAGGAAGAGAAAATTCGGGCCTGCCGCTTGGCAGTTGCTGCCGGTGCAGATTTTGTTAAGACTTCCACAGGTTTTTCCACCGGTGGAGCCACCCTAAAGGATGTTAGCCTTATGCGTCAGGTCGTTGGACCCACCATCGGGGTAAAGGCATCGGGAGGCATACGAAGTAAAGAAGATGCCCAAGGGATGCTCGCAGCTGGGGCAACTAGGATTGGAACCAGTGCCGGAGTTGCTATAGTTTGCTCATAGAAACTTCAACAAAAAAATAAATTTTTTCACAAAGAAAAAGGAATTTTGCTAATTTTCTATAATTTATATAGTTAAATTCAATACCTGCCAGGCTTTAATATTAACAATATGGAGGGTATAAGTGTGAAAAAATTAAGTTATTGTGTTGATTGTAAGAGAATTGCTAGTTTTGCTGGGGAATGCACCTATTGTCAATCTCAAAACATTAAACAACTAACTAGAAAAACACCGGTCAATGTAATCGGCACCAAAATTAAGGGTAGAGTCCTGAATGTAAAGGATCAAATGGTAGAAATCTTATATATTGATGAAAATAAAAACACCTTTGTTAAGCCCTTTGAAGCAGAAAAACTAAAAAAGGTTCTATAGTAAATTTAACCCTCTGCCATCTTAATGAAGCGAGATAGCAGAGGGCTTTTGTTTTTTCATTACAGTAATAAGCCGATTTCCTCTTCGGTTAATTCACGGTATTCTCCAGGTTTCAGCTCTGGATCCAGGACCAAGGGGCCCATGCTAAGTCTTTTTAAGAAAGTAACCTTTTTTTCCACCGATTCGAACATCCGTTTAACCTGGTGATATTTCCCCTCATAAATAGTTAGCTCAATCTCTGACTCTAAATCAGAGCGAAGTATTTTCAAGTGACCTGGCATTGTTTGGTAGCCATCTTCCAGCTTGACACCACGTCCGAAAGCTTCTACATCCTTTTCAGTGACCACACCTTGAATTAGAGCATAATAGGTTTTGGGAACGTGTTTTTTTGGTGATAACAGCTGATGAGCCAATTTGCCGTTGTTTGTCAATAAGAGTAAGCCTTCGGTATCCCTATCCAATCGCCCCACCGGAAAAGGGTCGAAGGTTTGATATTTTTGTTCCAATAGGTCAAGGACTACCTTTTCCGAAGCATCCTCTGTGGCTGACAAAAAACCCTGGGGTTTGTTTAACATAAGATAAATATATTCTCTGTATTCAATAACTTCTCCCTGCACCTCAATGATGTCGCTTTTTGGATAAACATGCACCCCTGGGTCATTGGCCACAGCACCGTTAATCACCACTTGTTTTGCCTTAATAAGCTTTTTTATTTCTTTTCTGGTGCCAAGGCCCATATGGGTTAAAAGCTTGTCTAAACGCAATTTTTCCTTTTCGGCCAATTTTATCCTCCTTATCTAATCACCATCAATCCAACGCCAACCAGGAGGGAATCCGTTCTTTAACCAATTTCCGTCCCCCTTTGCCCATCCCAAGGGGAAATGATCCAAACAAACAAGGTGCCACCCCTTAGGCCAGAGTTTTCCCTCCAGTTGAATAGTTTCGCCACGCAAATAGCGAAGGGCCAGTGAAAGCTCTTCGGTATTCTTAACAGATAAATGTAATTTTTGCACAGCAGTTGTTACGGCCTTTGCAGGAAGACCTAGAGCTAAGGCGGGGCTTGGTCTAAAACGCTTCCTTTCAATTGTTCCCCAAAGCCAACCAGAACGAAGGACCTTCAAACCACGTAAAGGGGGCAAAGCCAGGTTTTCCCAGAGAATGTGGCCATTTCGTTCTAATACCTGCCCGCCGCTAGGCAGCCACTGCTGCCAGGTATTTTTATTTCCCCAGACTTGTAGCGAAAATTCAGCCAGGGACTGTTTGGTATCCTCGCTTATGGTGGGAGCAGCTTTTTTTAGAAGCTTTTTATTAATAGTAGGGGGTACCTGTTCAGGTAATCTATTATCCTTTAGTTTAGCCACAAAATGACCCTCACCCTTCACCAAATGGGGCCATATTCTTTGCATTTTAATTAATTTAAACTGAGGATACTGATTTAGGAATTTCTCAATTTGCTGTTCATTCTCCTCTGGGGAAAAGGTACAGGTGGAGTAAACTACTTCTCCACCGGGCTTTAATAAAGCTGGGACTTCTTTTAAAATTTCCTTCTGCCAACCAGCATATTTGATAACTTCTTCTTCACTCCAGTCCTTTGCCATATCTGGCTCCTTGCGAAACATGCCCTCTCCGGAACATGGCGCATCTACCAATATTTTATCAAAGAAGCCACTAAATACCTTGGACAAATGTTGGGGAGCTTCATTAAGAACAATGGCATTGACCACTCCGTAACGTTCAATGTTTTTAAGCAAAACCCGAGCCCTCTGGGGTTGTAGGTCATTTGCCACCAGCAAGCCTTCTTTAGCAAGTTGGGCAGCCAATTGAAGAGATTTGCCACCTGGGGCAGCGCATAGGTCCAATACCCTTTCTCCTGGTCGCGGCTTTAAAAGTTCCGCTGGCAACATGGCACTGGGTTCTTGGATATAATATAGACCCGCATAATAATAGGGATGCTTTGCCGGACGTGTGGTTGCTTCAGGATAATAGTAACCATCACTGCTCCAGGGAATTGGTTCCTCTATTATATCTAGGAGTTTTTCTAATTCGCCGGCAGATATCTTTAAGCCATTGGCCCGTAACCCAGCAGTTCGGGATGCTTCATAACTTTGGAGAAATTGAGGATATTTTTGACCTGTCAGTTGTTCCATTTTAGTTAAAAAACCCGTGGGTAATTTCATTTATGTAGTTCCTTTCGTAAAGGGCCCTGAGCCATGAGCCTTGGGCTTATTTAGAAAACTAATCCTATCGAATTAGCACCCCCTGCTGATGTAATATTATACATAGAGTTAATATTTTCATCAGTGGTTAGTGACTGAGAGTCATGGGGGTTAGTGTGACTACCACAATTAGACTTTTTTAACATAGGACATAATGGCTAAAATTATACAATAGTGATCATGGATCGTCCAGTAAAGTCATAAATGAAGAACATCAGCAGTAGACTGATAAATAGAATTATTTACCTTTTGGGGGGTGTTTATGATGCAGCCAAGAGCAAAGGGACTCTGGCTAGGGTTAATGGCGATTGTTTTTGGTTTTGCTCTGCTTTACCTATGGTTTATAATATTTCCCGGTAAAGTTTCACCTGAGGCCTGGCAATATTTTTCTGCTGAGGAGATAAGCCAGGGGCGGGTTCATAGCCGAATTCAACAATTAATATTAATAACTAGTGTACTGGTGGAGGTTTCCCTATTATTCTGGTTTCTTTGGAGCGGCAAAGTCAGAGTAATGTCTCGTTGGGCTCAACAAGTAACTGGGGGAAGTTATTATGGCAGTAGTTTACTCTTTTTTTTAACTCTCTGGTCGATACTGCAGATCCTTTATTTACCACTAAACTACTTTAGTGGTTACTACTTACAAAAAAAATGGGGATTTTCCACCCAAACATTTAACGCCTGGTGGGGTGATACCCTAAAAGCCATTGGCTTAGAACTGTTTATTATGATCATAGGAGTATTATTATTCTTTTGGATTCTCAAGCGTTGGCCCAGGGCATGGTGGTTAGTGGCAGCCTCCCTGCTGTCAATATGGTTGGTGGCTCAAAATTTTGTTTGGCCCCTGGTGGTTTCCCCCATGTTTAATCGATTTGAAGCAGTCCAGGATCCTGCGATACTTAGCATGGTCAATGAGCTTTCTACTAAGGCAGACATACCGGTTGATGAGGTGCAGGTGATGGATGCCAGTAGACGAACTACCCGTGCCAATGCTTACTTTGCCGGTATGGGCCAGACAAAACAAATAGTCCTTTATGATACACTGTTAAAGGACTACCCGCCGGATCAAGTAAAGGCTGTTCTGGCCCACGAGATGGCCCACTGGCAACAGGGGCACATTGTAAAGGGTTTAACCCTAGGTATTTTCAGTAACTTTATCTTATGGGGGCTGTTGTTTATCTTCATCAAGACGAGTTTGCCGCCAGGAACACATTTCCCCCCCTATACTTGGGCCCTGACCCTGTTATTCTTTACAGCAGTTTCCTTTGCGGCCAGCCCCTTACAAAGCACCATTTCTAGGGGCATGGAACAGGAGGCAGATCGGGTCTCAGTGCAGTTAACAGGGGATGTCCAGGCTGCGGTTCGCCTACAGGTAAACCTGGTTGCTAAAAATTCAGCCGATGTATCACCTCCAGCCTTTATCGAGTGGTTTAGTTATTCGCACCCCTCTGTTTTAAACCGAATCCATACCTTACAACAGATAAATGTTCATTAGTAAAGGGAGTGTCGAAACTAATAATAATTAGTTAGGTGACACTCCCTTGTTGCCATTAGTGGCTAGTTTTAGAGATGGCTGTGAGCCCTGAGCCTTGGGCTTTTGTGCATGTTGTGTTTAGAGGTTTTAGCTTAACAAAAGTAAATATTTTGAAGTAAGGGGACGCCCTCTTACTTCCTGACTATAACATGGCAACATTTTTACTTCTCAGGAATAGAATGAAGAAAGACGTCTGGGAGGTGAATAGATTGGGTGATCAGTGTCCTTATATTCAGGGGGATATGTGTAAGTTAACACAGATCAACATAAAAGAAGATGGAGATTTTTTTAAAAATACCTGCAGTCATCCGGAGTATTTAAAAAATTGCCCGAATCTCACTAGGAAAGTTTACGCAGCTAAGACCTATCATTTTATTGGGGCATCCCGCAGCTGTCCATATATTTATGAAGACAAATGTGATTTAACCAAATATCATGTATGTAAAAAGCATAAGAGCTTTTATGATGATACTTGCTGCACTTCCAAGTACTATGATAAATGTTCCTATTTTTGTGATAAAGTGATTACTATAAAACCTAACCGATATTTTAAGCCTGCCTACCGCTGCCCCTACCTTATAAATGAAGTGTGTGAGCTAAGGGGTATTAACATGTATGAAAAAAATAGAGCCTTCTATCGTCATAATTGTATCAATTCTAATTACCATAAAAATTGCCCCTACTATCTTGAAAAAATAGGGAAAATAAAATACAAACATTATGGTAAAGTATCTGATTGCTGCGATTATAAGGATGGAGATTGGTGTAGGTTAAGAAAAATTAAAATAAAAGACAGTTGCAAGGAATTTTATGAATACGCCTGTTGTAAAAAGAATTACATTAAGTGCTGTCCCCACTACGTGGAAGCAGCCTATCGAAAAAAACTAAGTGACTAGTCCTAAGCCCTGTGTCAAAAACACGGGGCTTTCCCTTGTTTTTGCTATTAGCTATTAGTCGTTAGCCGTTAGTAATTACCCTTATCTAAAAGATAAAGCTAATGGCTAATGACTAACGGCTAAGAGCTAACCCGTAGGTCATGTCCCATAAGTATGATAAAATGGATTTACCATAATATGAGGAGGCAAGTCAATGCAATACAGGACATTGGGACGGACAGGCCTTGAGGTATCTGTTATCGGATTTGGGGGTATTCCTATTCAGCGAGTTACTGAACAGGAGGCCGTTACCCTAGTAAACCGGGCCTTAGATCTAGGAATTAATTTTTTTGATACCGCAAGGGGCTATACTGACAGTGAGGCTAAGTTGGGTTTAGTATTGAAACAGAGGAGAAAAGAAGCCATCCTAGCTACCAAATCCATGGCTAGGACTAAAGATGGGATGACTGCTGATATACAAAAAAGTTTAACGACCATGGGGGTCGACTATATCGATCTTTACCAATGCCACAATGTCAAAGATCACGAATCTTTAGAGCAGATTTTAAGCCCTAATGGAGCCCTGGTGGCTTTAAAGGAAGCACAAAGTAAAGGCTTAATAGGTCATATTGGTATTACCGGTCATGTCCAGGAAACTTTGGTCGAAGCTTTAAAAACAGGTAAATTTGCAACTGTACAGTTCCCCTTTAATGCGGTGGAAACCGAAGCCAAGGAATTACTAGCTATGGCTCAGCAGACAAACACCGCCATTATTGTTATGAAGCCCATGGCAGGGGGGGCATTGCGCAATGCTAGATTGGCACTGGGGTACCTATTAGAACAACCGGTGACCACAATTATTCCTGGGGTGGATTCGCTGCAGCAGATAGAGGAGAATGCCCAGCTTGGCAACGAATTTACTCCACTCAGGGAAGAAGAAAGAATTGCTTTAAAAGAAGAAACCGAAAAACTGGGTCCAGTATTTTGTCGCAGATGTGAATACTGCAAGCCCTGTCCCCAGGGAATTGATATTCCAACAGTGTTCCTGCTGGAGGGTTATTATAACCGTTATGATTTAAAAGATTGGGCCAAGGAGCGCTATAAGGCTCTTGAAGCAAAGGCAGATATGTGTATTGAATGTGGTCAATGTGAAGAAAAATGTCCCTACAGTTTGCCTATTCGCAAGTTATTGTCAGAGGCCGGAGGAATACTAGCAGAATAACGCTCCCTGCCATTGTCAAGGGTACCTGTAAAAGAATGAAAGTGATACTTTTAAATATAATATATATAGTTTAGATATATCTAGTTTAGCCATCAGCTTTAGGATCCTTGGGAGAGGGCCATGGGCCTTGGGATTTTTTTCTTATGTTTTGCTTAAGGGTCTTTAGCTCATGGCACAAGGCACACGGCCCATGGCCTGCGCATTTATAACAGTGTCTAAGAGGCTACATATCATGGGCCTTCAATATGTGATGGGGAGGTATAAAATGGTAGATCCCAGAATAACTCAGCTAGCTAAAAACCTTGTAAATTATTCCTGTGCAATAAGGCCTGGGGAAAAAATCCTTATTGAAAACATTGGCCTAGAACTCTCCTTGGTAAGGGAAATTATCAATGAAGTTTATGCCGCTGGAGGGATTCCCTTTACAACTATTAAGAACAATTCGGTGGAAAGGGCACTCTTACTGGGGGCTAGCAAAGAACAAATGATGGCCTTGGCCGAATTCGAAGCGGCCAGAATGAATCAAATGGATGCATATATTGGTATACGTTCTGGAGACAATGCATCGGAGTTATCAGATGTACCTGCAGAAAAAATGGAACTTTACTTTAAACATTTTTGGAATAAAGTTCATGGTGATATTCGGGTGGCTAAGACCAAGTGGGTGGTATTACGTTATCCCTCATCCTCTATGGCACAACTTGCCAATACCAGCACCGAAGCCTTTGAGGATTTTTACTTTAAGGTGTGTAATTTAGATTATTCTAAGATGTCCCAAGCCATGGATCCATTGGTAGAACTAATCGAAAAAACGGATCGAGTAAGAATTGTAGGTCAAGGAACTGACCTGAGCTTTTCCATTAAATCATTGCCCGGAATTAAATGCGCCGGAAGGAGAAATATTCCGGACGGGGAGGTCTATACGGCACCGGAGCGGCAGTCTGTAAACGGTTATATTACTTATAACACTCCAGCAGTTTATCAGGGCTTCACCTATGAGAACATCCGATTAGAATTTCAGGATGGAAAGATTATCAAAGCCACAGCTAATGATACAGAACGGATTAACAAGGTCTTTACTACTGATGAAGGGGCTAGTTATGTAGGGGAATTCGCCCTGGGTGTCAATCCCTATATTACAAAACCCATGAAAGATACTTTGTTTGATGAAAAAATTGCCGGTTCAATTCACTTTACTCCGGGTAGTGCCTATGACCAATGTTTTAATGGCAATAAGTCAGCCATTCATTGGGATCTGGTCTATATTCAAACACCCGAGTTTGGTGGCGGCGAAATTTATTTTGATGATAAGCTTATTCGCAAAGATGGACGTCTTGTTTTACCTGAGTTGCAAGGGTTAAACCCAGAGAATCTGAAGTAACACCTTTTGTTTTTTGTATACAGCATTTTTAAAATAGAGGGGTAGATATTTTTCGCTTTTTCATTTATAATCGAAATAATTGAACAAGCCAGCAATGCTGTACAAGGCAATGAAGCCTACAAACAGATAATCAGAGGTTATCTGTTTGTAGGCTTTTTGTTTTGTCACAAGAATTGACTGATCCACTATATTTTTCAAGAAGGATTTCTTAGTATAATAGAAAATATATATGTAAGTAACTAGAACATGGGAAAGTCAACAAAATGTATACACTAAGATAAATTTTTAAGAAAGTTATACGCCAAGGGCAGTTTGTCTTTGGCGTACTTTACGGACCTAAGTCCACTAATGTCCCTGCTCAGGTCGGGAACCCTGTTTCTGATTCTGCTAACAATGAAATTTTTAATATCAAAAAGGAGGGAAGCTGAAAAACACACGCTAATTAATAATAAAAAGAGAGAGGAGTAGAAATACAGATGAAAAAACGTATTATTGCATTACTGGCGGCAGTTTCTATGCTGGCATTTGTCATCACTGGCTGCGGTGGCTCAACCAGCGAACAAAAAGCAAGTGAACAACCACCTGCAGAGAAAAAGTTCTTTAATATTGCCACAGGAGGTACTGCTGGTGTGTATTACCCCCTTGGTGGAGCCATTGCTGAAATTATAAACAAGAATATCCCTGGGGCTAACGCCACTGCCCAATCCACTGGTGCTTCCGTAGCCAACGTCAACATGTTAAGCCAAGGTAATGTACAAATTGCCTTTATTCAAAATGATATCGCCTACTATGCTGCCACTGGTACTGAGATGTTTAAAGAAAAAGTAGAAGGTTTAAAATGTCTAGCTACCATCTACCCTGAAACAGTTCAGTTGGTAACCCTAGAAAAAACAGGAATCAAGAGCGTAGCTGACCTTAAGGGTAAAAAGGTTGCTGTAGGTGCTGCTGGAAGTAGTGTTACTGGCAACTCCCGTCACGTATTAGAGGCCTATGGCCTGACCTTTGAGGATATCGATCCCCAATACCTGTCCTTTGCAGAAGCTGCCAACAGCCTCAAGGATGGTAACATTGATGCTGCCTTCCTAGTTGCTGGTGTACCAACTGCTGCGGTGCAAGACATTGCTGCTCAGCACAAAGTTGTTATGATTCCTATTGAAGATGACAAAGTTGACAATATGATTAAAAAATACCCCTTCTATACCAAAGTAGTAATTCCCGCCGATGCCTATAAGCAAGGCGCAGATATTACAACTGTTGGTGCCAAGGCAATGCTTGTGGCCAGTGACAAAATGGATGAGCAAACAGCCTATGATATCACTAAGGCAATCTTTACTAATCTTGATCAATTAAAAGCTGCCCATGCAGTAGGTGAATATATTAGCAAAGATACTGCCAAGGATGGCCTTTCCATTCCGATGCATCCAGGAGCTGAAAAATTCTTTAACGAAAAATAAAGGATTGTTTTAATCCATGAAAAAAAGAAACCAGCAGCAGTTTAAAATAACTATATTTAGCATGCTGCTATTGATCCTAGTAGCGGTGTTTTTCATTCCCGTACCCACATTGCTGGTAAGCCAGCAGCAGGGTAAGCCTGTTATCGTAGTACCCTTGATATTCGATAAGACCTTTACTTATGAGTATCTCCATTCGGTTCTCAAAACCCCGGTGCAAGAAAATTTTCTTGCACCGGGAAATTATTTGTTACTAACCTCCACGACATTTAAATCCTACGGAGTAGGGACCCCGTTTTTAGAGGGAGAAGGCGAATTGGAAAATCGCAATGGCCTCTTTATCCTTAAAGGTCAGAACCGACGTTTTCAACAACTGAATTTCGGTGTTGTACCTTTTACTGAGCCTGCCTTAATTTATCGGGGGGAGAGGTACAATTTTAAGGATTATTTTCAAGCTGGCTCATTGATTACATTAAAAGTTAATACCCTAACACCTGCCAAAATTTTGGCATTATCTTTGGAAGGAGGTAAAACTTGACAGACCACAACAAAAAAATCGAAAACGACTTAGACTTACAAGAGTTTATGGCAAAATATGACAAAGAATCTGATTATAGACGATTTAAGGGTCCCATGGGTATTGCGGTGATGTTGCTGGCCATAACCTTCTCTCTATTTCAGTTATATACTGCTTATTTTGGGGTTTTGGATGCCCAACTTCAAAGGGCTGTCCACTTATCCTTTGGCTTAGCTTTGGTCTATTTGTTATATCCTGCCAAAAAAAGCTGGTCCCGCAGCAAACTACATTGGTTTGATGCCTTGTTAGCAGTGGCTGCGGTAGCAACACCTATGTATATATTGGTATACTACAAAGAATTGGTAATGCGTGCTGGTATTGTAACTACCACCGATATGATTATAGGCGGTTTAGGTATTCTATTTGTTATCGAAGCAGCCCGCCGTGTAGTGGGCTGGCCAATTGTTACTGTGGCTATACTGTTCTTGGGCTATGCCTTTGCCGGGCCTTATCTCCCCGGAGCCTTTGCCCATCAAGGGGCCACCATCAGTGGGTTGGTGGGTCACCTTTACTATACCACTGAAGGAATTTTTGGTATTCCTTTAGGTGTTTCATCAACCTTTATCTTCTTGTTTATCTTATTTGGTGCCTACCTAGAAAAGACAGGTTTGGGCAAGTTCTTTATCGACTTGGCCAATGCCATTGCTGGTTGGGCCAGTGGTGGGCCCGCTAAGGTTGCGGTGCTTTCCAGTGGATTAATGGGAACAGTATCCGGTAGCTCCGTAGGAAACGTTGCCGGAACCGGTAGTTTTACCATTCCCATGATGAAAAAACTTGGCTATCGGCCTGAATTTGCCGGTGCCGTAGAAGCGGCCGCCTCCACCGGGGGCCAATTAATGCCACCTATTATGGGAGCAGCGGCTTTCTTGATGGCGGAGTTTACCGCAACACCCTATATTGATATTGTTAAAGCTGCTACAATACCCGCAATACTGTATTTTACCGGTATCTGGATTGGAGTACACCTAGAAGCTAAAAAGACTGGCCTTAAGGGTATCCCAAAAGATAAGTTGCCGAAGGTAGTTAACATTCTTAAAGAGAGAGGGCATTTAGCTATACCTTTAGCTGTTATCGTATACCTATTAGTAACCGGCTACACTCCTATGCGGGCAGCCCTTGCAGCCATTGTATTGTCCATTGTCTGTTCCATGCTACGCAAGTCTACCCGCATCTCCCTAATGGATATTTTAAAGGGGTTGGAGGAAGGTGCCAGAGCTGCCCTAGGTGTTATTATAGCCTGTGCTACAGCGGGGATTATTATTGGTGTGGTAACGAAGACTGGTCTAGGACTAAAATTGGGTTCAGCATTAATCGACCTAGCCCATGGCCAACTATTACCGACATTGTTCTTTACCATGATTACATCCATTATTTTAGGTATGGGTGTACCAACAACTGCTAACTATGTAATTACTTCAACCATTGCTGCACCAGCTCTTATTCAGCTAGGTGTACCAATGCTAGCGGCTCACATGTTTGTGTTTTATTTTGGGATCATCGCTGACGTTACACCTCCGGTGGCCTTGGCAGCCTTTGCCGGTGCTGGTATTGCGGGTAGTGACCCCATAAAAACTGGGGTGAATGCGTCTAAGCTGGCCATAGCGGCATTCCTGATACCCTACATCTTTGTCATGTCACCATCGCTATTGTTAATAGATACCACTATACCTAAAGTAGCAATGATGATAGTTACTTCCCTTACCGGGATGACGGCAATTGCTGCGGCGCTGGCAGGTTATCTGATTACCCATGCCGGCAAGATAGAAAAAATCCTTTTCTTTATTGGCGGTTTACTAATGATTGATCCAAATCTCCTTACAGATGTTATAGGCTTCGTGATACTATTGTCTGCCATAGTTATTCAGAAGATAAAAGCTAAAAAGGACAAACTGACTTTAAGCGCATAATAAAAAGGACAGCTCCTTGGACATTAAGGGGCTGTCCTTTTAGCTCTTAGCCATTAGCCTTTAGCTATTAGAAAAAAGACAAAAACTAATCGCTAAAAGCTAACGACAAAAATGAAGGAGCTTATTCAGCTCCTTCATTTTTCGGTACATATTTAAAAATTTCGTGAGATTCAAAGGTGTCAATTAGCCGATTAATCCAATTGTAGTATTCTAAAGCATTTTTGATTTTTTCAATATCTTTTTCCACTTTGTCACGTAATGGTTCTGGTAAATCCTCTTTATCTTGTAAAAATTTTAATTCCTGCAAGGATTTACGAAGGGATTGAATATTATCGTCAATGCCTTTACGCCACTTGATGGAAAAGTAGTCAATGAAGTTTTGATACCAATCCTGTTCAATTTCATAATGATCCTTACGGGTCCCCTTCATCCAAACCTTATTGACCATATTAAGGTCTAAAAGAGTTCTTACCCCGGTACTCATACTAGTTTTACTCATACCCAAGGCTTCACCCATCTCATCCAATGTCATCGGTTTATCCTGAAAGAGAAGAGTTCCGTATAAATGACCTATGGACATGGTAATGCCATATAAATCTATATTACGAGCCAAAGCATCAATCACTCGATCCTGGGCCCTATTTATGATTTGTTCATAATGGATTGGTGAATTCAACTGAGTTGATTTATCCATGAGGGAGAAAGACCTCCTACAGAATTACTGTTAAACATTTTACTGTTATTATTGCTAAATGTAAAGAATGATTGTGGACAATATGAAAACGAAAAACGGAGCATACAGAACTATAACATTATAAAGTTTAAACTTTACGTAAATTATAGACAGATATAAGACGATACCAATTTTGTGTAAAATTGTTTAAGGTTTTACAATGTATTTAGAGGTTTACTAATTAAGTAAATTGAGGTGGAAATGTGACAAAAATTAAGGTTGAAAACTTGAGTAAGATCTTTGGACCTAAACCTGAGAGGGCTAAAGATCTTTTGAAAAAAGGTTGGAATAAGCAAAAAATCTTAGAGGAAACCGGGTTAACCATAGGGGTAAACCAGGTTAATTTTCATGTTAATACAGGGGAGATTTTTGTCATTATGGGTTTGTCTGGTAGTGGCAAATCAACCTTGGTACGGTTACTTAATCGGCTCATTGAACCAACCAGTGGAACAATTAAAATTGATGGTAAAAATATTGCAACTATGAATATGGAAGAACTTCGTGAAGTAAGAAGAAAAAAGTTAAGTATGGTTTTCCAACGTTTTGCCCTCTTTCCCCATAGAACAGTTGTTGAAAATGTGGAATATGGTTTGGAAGTTCAGGGCGTACCTGCGGAGAAACGTCGACAAGAGGCAGTGCAGGCCTTGGATATGGTGGGTTTGCATGGTTGGGAAAACAACTACCCGGATCAGTTGAGTGGAGGTATGCAGCAAAGAGTTGGTCTAGCCCGGGCCTTGGCCAATAACCCAGATGTTTTGCTGATGGATGAGGCCTTCAGTGCATTGGATCCATTAATTCGTAAGGATATGCAGGATGAACTACTAGAGCTACAATCCAATATGCAAAAAACCATTATCTTTATCACCCATGACTTAGATGAAGCCCTGAAAATCGGGGATAGAATCGCCCTGATGAAGGATGGCAAGATTGTACAAGTGGGTACGCCGGAAGAAATATTGACTAACCCGGCCAATGAATATGTTGAAAAGTTTGTACAGGATGTAGATATGTCCAAGGTACTAACTGCAGAGCACGTGATGAAGAGACCTGAGACCATAACCTTAGATCGGGGTCCCAGGGTTGCCTTGCAATTAATGAGGGATAGCGGAGTATCCAGTCTGTATGTTGTAGATAAGAGAAAGATTCTACTGGGGGTTGTGACAGCGGATGCTGTTTCCAAAGCCACCCAGGACGGCTTAACCCTTGAGGCAGTCATGCAAAGAGAGGTGCCTACGGTTTCTCCAGATACCCGTCTGAATGAGTTATTTGATCTCATTGCCTTTACGCCTGTACCACTGGCAGTGGTAAGTGAGCACCGTCGTTTACTGGGCGTAATTGTTCGTGGAGCAGTACTGGGCGGCCTTGCCGGTAAAGTAAACCAAGAAACTGAAAAAGACATAGTGCCTAAGGAAGGGGTTGGACACATTGGCAAACTTATTTCCTAAAATGCCCCTTGATACTTGGATTGAAGGAATGGTGAGCTTTCTTGACGATCATCTGGGAGGTTTCTTTGACCTAATATCCGCATTAATAACTGGTTGGGTCGATCTCTTTGCATATATTTTTATGATCATTCCTGATTGGGCGTTAATACTCGGTTTAACACTACTAGCCTGGAATTTTAGCAAGAAATCAGTGGCTCTTTTTACTCTGGCAGGATTGTTTTTAGTAAATAACCTTGGCTATTGGGATAATACCATGCTGACCTTGGCTTTGGTATTGACTGCGGCTATGATCTCAATCTTTATTGGTGTTCCCACTGGTATTTTATGTGCTAGAAAGGACACTGTGCGGGATATTGTTATGCCAGCTTTAGATTTTATGCAGACCATGCCAGCTTTTGTCTACCTGATACCAGCCATCTTTTTCTTTGGGTTAGGAAAAGTACCAGGCGTCATTGCTTCGGTGATTTTTGCTATGCCGCCCACTATACGGTTAACCAACCTAGGTATTAGGCAGGTTCCCTGTGAATTGGTGGAGGCAGCGGATGCCTTTGGTTCTACACCTACACAAAAACTGTTAAAGGTACAGCTTCCGTTGGCTAAGCCTACGATAATGGCTGGTATTAACCAATGCATAATGTTGGCCTTATCCATGGTGGTTATTGCTTCAATGATTGGGGCCAAGGGGCTGGGTGCGGATGTCTACAGGGCTGTAACCCAAATTAAGATAGGGGCAGGTTTCGAAGCAGGTTTAGCCATCGTCATTCTGGCTATCATTCTTGACAGAATGACGCAAAATATAGGCAGAAAACAAGTATAAGGGGGAGAAGGTTTGAAAAGAAAAGGATTATTTTTATTAGTGATTGGCTTGGTGATTTCATTACTGGCGGTAGGCTGTGGTGGTGCTACGGAAACTAATCAGTCAGGTAAAGTAGGAGATCAAGTAGACTATAAGATCATCGGCATTGACCCTGGAGCGGGGATCATGAAAGCCACTAGCAAAGCACTACAGGAATATGAATTAAAAGATTGGGAACTAGTAGAGGGCTCAGGTGCGGCAATGACAGCGGCTTTAACCAAGGCCTATGAGAATGAAGAACCCATTATTGTAACAGGGTGGACACCCCACTGGAAATTTGCCAAATATGATCTCAAATATCTAGAAGACCCCAAAAAGATCTTTGGGGATGATGAGTTTATTCATACAATTGCCCGGATGGGCTTAAAAGAAGACCATCCCAGTGCCTATCAGTTTCTGGACAAGTTTAATTGGCAGCCAGAAGATATGGCAGTAGTAATGGTAGATATTATGGAAGGTACTGATGAGGGGCAAGCGGCTGCTAAATGGGTGAAAAATAATGAGGAAAAGGTTAATCAATGGCTGGATGGAATCACTCCGGTACAAGGAGAAAAAATAAACCTGGCCTATGTTGCTTGGGATTCTGAAATTGCTAGCACCAACGTTGTAGCAGTGGTCCTAGAAAAACTGGGTTATGAAGTGGAATTAAGCCAGGTGGAAGCTGGTCCCATGTGGGCTGGTTTGGCTTCTGGAGATGCAGACGCCAGTGTTGCAGCTTGGTTACCCGCAACCCATGCCGATTATTACAAAGAGTTTAAAGACAAACTTGACGACCTCGGACCTAACATGGAAGGAACCAGAATAGGATTGGTGGTTCCAGCTTATATGGATATAAATTCCATTGAGGATCTGAAATAGCCATTAGCCTTAAAAAACCCTAGGCCATGGGCCATGAGCCCTGGGCCTAGGGTTTTTTGTGCTTGATATGCTTAAGGATCTTTTAATAGATGATACACGATCAAGTCCATATTGACCCATAAGTAAAACATGCAAAAAAGCTCATGGCACACGGCTTATGGCCCAGAGCTAGTATCTAACTCGTCATCTATTCAAACCCATTTACAAACTAAGATACACCTGTTATAGTTTAACTACAACTAAATAATCTGGGGAGCTGGGGAGACTGGCTGAGAGGGTACAGAGGTACCGACCCGTAAAACCTGATCTGGGTAATGCCAGCGGAGGGACAGAGAATCTTCTCATGTGCCAAAAAGCTATCCTTCTGGGGTAGCTTTTTTTATTTAATGTGTTGGAAAGTATAAAGACTTTGGACATACCTAGGGTAAACTAAGGGATGCCAAGTTTTTTCTAATAGTCAAATAGTTCAAGGAGGAAAAAAGATGCCCATAGTAAATGTAGGATTTCAAGTAATACCCAAAACCAAAGGTGATGACAGTTATGAAATTGTTGATAAGGCCATAGAGGTGGTTCAGCAAGCTGGGGTAAAGTACGAAGTTGGCCCCATGGAAACTGTCATGGAAGGTGAGATGGATCACCTGATTGAGATTGTAAAAAAAGCTCAGGAAGCTTGTATTACTGCAGGGGCTTCGGAAGTGATGACCTACATAAAGATTCACTATCGTCCTGAAGGAGTAACGATCGATGAAAAGATCGCTAAATACCGATAATAGGGACTTTGCAGCTATTTTTCTGCCTGGATTTACCCTGCTATTTCTCTTGATATTGTGGGAGATTGCCGTAGAAATTAGCCAGGTGGAAGCTTGGATTCTACCAGGGCCAAGTCAAATCGTAGAGGCGCTATGGCAGGCTAGAGAACTTCTGTGGCGGCATAGTACCCAAACCATCTATGAGACTGTTCTGGGCTTGGGCATAGCCGTTGTGGTCGGTATTACTTTGGCAACAGCCATCGACTGGTCCCAGTCCCTAAGAAAGGCTATTTATCCTCTATTAATCATCTCCCAGACTATTCCTATTATTGCTGTAGCACCGTTGTTAATTATCTGGTTTGGTTATGGTTTACTGCCCAAAGTTCTCGTGGTGGCCTTAGTCTGCTTCTTCCCCATTACAATAAACTTAGCCGATGGCTATCGGCTGGTGGACAGAGATATGATTCGACTTCTATCAGCCATGGGAGCGGATACTAGAAAGATTTTTACCATGGTAAAGCTTCCCGCAGCCCTGCCTTTCTTCTTTTCTGGGCTGCGTATTGCAGGCACTTATAGTGTAATGGGGGCAGTAATTGGTGAGTGGTTGGGGGCCAGCAAAGGGTTAGGAATTTTTATGACCCGTTCCTCCCAGTCCTATTTAACTGATCGAGTCTTTGCAGCCATTATTGTTATTACCTGTCTTAGTCTATTGATCTACCTCATCATCGAAGGTGTTGCCCGGCTTGTTATGCCCTGGTATTACAGGAAAACCTAGCAGTCAGCCGTAGCTTATAGAAAAGCCTTGGGGAAGGGCCGTGGGCCATGAGCCATGGGCCTTGAGCATTGAGTTTTTTGGAAAAACTAAACTCACCGAATTAGCAAGTGCTATCGTTATCCCCCGCAGATGCAATAACCCTTACACGCGCCCTGCTTTCATGATTGCCTTATTAAGGAAGGAGAATTTAAAATGGTTCGTAGAAAAGTAATGATTTTTTGTCTGCTGGCCTGCCTGATGCTATTGTTTACTGGCTGTACGCAGGAGAAAAAAGCAGCACCGGAGCAAAGCAAAGAGGAAGGATTAAAGAAAATAACTGTCATGCTGGATTGGTTTCCCAATACCAACCACACAGGTCTCTATGTAGCAAAGGACAAAGGTTATTATGAGGCAGAGGGACTGGAGGTAGAAATTGTTCAGCCCGGCGAGGGTAGTACTACGGATCAACTGGTAGCCACCGGCAAAGCAGATTTCGGTATCAGCTATCAGGAAAGTGTTACCCAGGCTCGGTCAACAGGGATTCCCCTAGTGTCCCTGGCAGCGGTGATCCAACACAACACTTCGGCCTTTGCTTCACTAAAAGAAGCCAATATAACCTCCCCCCAAGATTTTGTAGGTAAGCGTTATGGCGGCTGGGGTTCTCCAGTGGAGGAAGCGGTTCTTAAGGCTGTTATGGAAAAAGCCGGTGTTGAAGCGGATAAAGTACAAAATATTACCTTAGGTGCTACAGACTTCTTTAACTCCATCGGGCGAGATGCAGATTTTGAATGGATATATTATGGTTGGGACGGTGTAGAAGCCCAAAGAAGGGGTATGCAATTAAATTTGATTATGCTTAAAGACTTAGACCCGGCTCTCGATTACTATACACCGGTGATTATTACCAATGAGCAACATATATCTGAGCAACAGGAGCTAGTTAAGAAATTTATGGCCGCCACGGCCAAGGGTTACCAATGGAGTATCGAAAATTCCAGCCAAGCTGCAGAGGTATTACTAAATAATGCTCCAGAACTTAATGCAGAACTGGTTAAAGCCAGTCAAGCTTGGGTAAGTGCAAAATATCAGGAAGATGCCCCTCGCTGGGGAGAACAAAGGGAGGAAGTTTGGGCCAGCTATGCCCAGTGGATGTTTGAACGAGGCTTAATAGAGCAAAACATTAAGGCTCAGGAGGCCTTTACCAATCAGTTTCTTCCCCAGTAATGGTATATGAATCAAGGCAGGTGGAAAAAATGCCAGGCCAGAGATTGCTCCTAAGGGATATAAGTAAGAGCTTTAGCCAAAGTAAACAAAAGCAAATTATGGCTCTGGACAATGTTTCTTTGACAGTAGAAGCAGGGGAGTTTGTTAGTCTCCTTGGGCCCAGTGGTTGTGGTAAAAGTACCTTACTGGATTTAGTTGCAGGATTGGTTAGGCCAGACGAAGGGGAAATTCTGTTGGGAGAGCATTCAATCCTAGGAGAACGGGGTAATGTTAGCTATATGCTTCAGAGCGATTTGCTATTTCCCTGGCGAACTGTCCTGGATAATGTGGTGATTCCTCTACAACTAGAGGGAAGCAGTGTGGATGAGGCCCGTAAACGGGCCATGGAGCTACTGCCGTTATTTGGGTTGGAGAAATTTGCACAAAGCTATCCGGATATGCTCTCCGGCGGTATGAGACAGCGAGCAGCCTTGTTGAGAACGTATCTATGCAATAAGGATGTGATGCTGTTGGACGAGCCCTTTGGTAAATTAGATGCCCTCACGAAGGTCCAAATGCAGCAGTGGCTAATAAATATTTGGCAACATTTTAAACATTCGGTATTATTCGTTACCCACGATATTGATGAAGCGATTCTCCTTTCGGATCGGATTTATCTTCTCTCGCCCAGACCGGGTCGAATACAGGCTGAAATACCAGTGACATTACCGCGACCCAGACGACCACGTATCACAACCGACAGTTCCTTTACCCGAATAAAAGAAAGAATTTACCGTTACTTCGAAACTGGGATCTTTTGCTGGGAGGAGAAAAGTCTTGACAACAGGCAGCAGAATATTAATATTTTCCGGGGGTAATCTAGGACCCTGGGCACTACAACAGTTTGCAGCTGGGGATTTTATTCTAGGGGTCGACCGTGGGGCCTATTATCTAATCCAGAATGGTATTGTACCGGACCTAGCCATGGGCGATTTTGATTCCGTCACCCAGAGCCAATTGGACAGGATTCAAGACCAGAGTAAAAGCTATATTTCCTGCGATCCGATCATGAAGAATGAGACGGATACAGAAATGGCCTTTAACTGGGCTATCCAACAAAAACCCAAGGAGATTATACTATTGGGAGTGCTGGGAGATCGATTTGACCATAGTTTAGCAAATATACACTTGCTGGCCAAGGGCTTAGAAGCAGGGGTTCCCTGTCGTATTGTGGGGGAAAAAAATGAAATGATCCTTATTAATGACAGTGTCCAAGTACAGCAAGATGCTTTCCCACAGGTTTCACTATTACCTCTAACTATGCAGGTTACGGGGATTAATCTCACTGGATTTCAATACCCCTTGGAGAACGCCACCTTGGTAATGGGCCATTCCTTGGGTATTAGCAATGTCTTGCTTGAAGATAGAGGCAAAATAGAAGTGGCAACGGGAATGCTGCTCATAATTAAAAGTAAAGATTAATTTAGCAACCCCCATCAACTGATGGGGGTTGCTAAATTAAAGTCTAAAAAATATTAGCAGCCGGAACAGGAGCCTCCACAGGCACCGCTGTCGTTGGAAGAACAACTGCAGCTACCTTGGGTGGGTGGCTCAGGATCAGACGGAATGCCCTTAAGGCCTTCTTGAATTTTAAAGTTAACTTCGTTTACCACTTCGTAGAACTGGGATTGTGCATCTAGATACGCCTTTACTAAAGGATGTACTGTGGCCTTTTTTTCCATTTGTTCTAAAGTATCTAAGTTTTCTTGGGTAAGTTGATGACCCATCATTTGCATCCGTTGGTAGGATTTCTGTAATTCCTGAAACTCCTTAACCAAGGAACGGGCTTCTTTGTCTTTAGCCACGGCCCTTTGTGTGTCTAGAACCCGTTGATACTCTTCGGTGGTGGATAACTTTTTACCCAGCTCAGTAGCCATTTCATAAACTGACATAATTTTCACCTCCACCCTTGTATTTTCTCCAACCATAAGCAAAATCCTACTAGAAAAATAAAGTTAGCTATACAATAAATGATCAACTTAAATGGAATAAAATGCTAGAAGCAATCTTATCTTTGAATATAGGAGAATAAATGGAGCATTACAAGCAAAGGTGGTGATTCTTTCCCTGGGAGACAATAAGAGTATCTTTACGCGACTGGGAATCGGTGATATATTTTCTATTGGGAAAATCCATACAAACCTAAACCCTATGACATTTTAATAAAAAATCTGTCAATTTAAGAAGGAATAATTTAAGTTACACCGAATAGGCTTAATATCAGCCTCGTATTGAGGAGATTTATGCCCTCATAAAGGTATATATGCCATACCCTAGCCCACTCCCAATGGACTCAAATATTTACTGAAGGAGGGTTGTGGAATGTATGTAGTTTCAATTAATGCCGACAAGTGTGAAGGTTGTGGCGAATGTATTGATGCTTGTCCTGCAGGTATACTGGGCATGGTTGATGGTAAAGCAGAAGTAACTGGGGCAGAAACAGATTGCATGGGTTGTGAAACCTGTGTTGTAACTTGTCCAAACGAAGCTTGCTCTCTTCAAGAGTTGTAATCATAATAGTTTTTATTGAGGCTTCTTCTGGGCAGGGAACTGGCGTTGCGGATGCTGTGACATAATATATTTGCATGTTAGCTAACTAAAAGATATAATGTTTTGTTGTAAATTTTAAAGGAGGTGTAGCAGTGACCTATTTAGTTCTACAGATTTTACCCTATATTTCTGTTGCGGTATTGGTAATTGGTCTTCTTTACAGAATTGGCAGATGGGCCAATGGACGTATTGTTCACCAAATTACCTTGACGACCCCTGCACCAACCACCCAAACTGGTGCTGTGGTAAACATTGCTACGGAAGCGATATTTTTCCGCAGCATGTTTAAGACTGACAAGGCCCTTTGGGGTGGTGCATGGATTATGCACATTGCACTGTTTTCTGTTTTGGGTGGACACGTATTAGGTATTGGCACACTGGGCCTGCAATTTTATTACATCGGACTTACCTCTGCGGAACTTAGTGAATACCTATCTAACTTACTTGGTACATCCTTTGGTATTATAATGTTACTTGGTCTATTCTACTTGTTGTATCGCAGAATGGCCATTAACGAAGTAAAACAAATTTCTGCTCCCAGCGATTATGCTCATTTGTTACTATTGATAGCCATTGTGTCTGTTGGTAACTTAATGCGCTTTGTTCCTGAATGGGGAATTCACTATGAACCCGTTCGTGACTATGTGGTAAACTTACTTACCTTTGCTCCGGTTACCGCTGACATGGAAGTTATGCACAAGCCATTATTTGTAATTCACTTACTACTGGTACAAGTTTTGATGATGATCCTCCCCTTTAGCAAACTACTACACATTCCTGGTATGTTCGCTCATCGGTGGATTTTAACACGGCCCCTTGTTGAGCCCGCACCAGGTTTACCCGGCATTCCAGTAGGTGGTTCCGGTCATGCCGTTTCCAGCGGTCAATCCACTTCAGGGGGGGTGCAATAAATGCCATTAACTGAAACTGGTTTAAAGCAGCCTGTTAAAGCCAGCGTTGCAGACATGTTAAAGATTGATATCAATCCCGTGCCTGATGACCAAAAGGTTGAAGCAGCAATTAAACATTTAAATGAACTGGGTCAAAAGTTCCGTTCTCTCATGATTACCTTTGAATCCTGCACTAAGTGTGGGTTGTGTGCAGAAAACTGTCATACCTACCTTGGCACCAGGGATCCTTATAATATCCCTACCAACCGTGCAGATTTACTGCGCAAGGTTTATAAGCGCTATTTTACTCCGGAAGGTAAGTTCTTCCCTAAGCTCATCGGTGCTAAAGACTTAGAACTGGAAGATCTAGAGAAAATGTACTCTTATTTCTACCAGTGCAATGAGTGCCGCCGCTGCTCTTTGGTTTGTCCCTTTGGCTTAGATACCTGTGAAGTAACCATGGCTGGCCGTCAGCTTCTGCACTGGCTGGGGATGGTACCCAAGCTTCAGGCAGCCGTTGGTGCAGCTATGAAGAAAACCGGCAACCATACGGGCATTCCTAAGGGTGGCTTGGCTGATACCTGTGAGTTCCTGTGTGAGGACATAGTGGATGAAACTGGTGTGGACATTAAGATGCCCATAGATCAGAATGCAGACATCTTGTATATTCCTTCATCTGCGGACTTTATGTTGAATCCTAACACGATGACAGGCGTAGCCAAGTTCTTCCATTACCTGGGTGCTAACTGGACCATGAGCAGTGAGATTGCCGAGGCAGGAAACTTTGGCTTGCTGTTTGACCAGCGTCACACCATGCGTGCTAACTGTATGCGCATCATTGATGAAGCTTTAAAATATGGTTGCAAAAAGATTGTTTGGGGTGAGTGCGGTCACGGTTGGCGTACCGGTAAAATGTATCTCCCCGGCATGTTAGATCGTCCTGGTCGTATTCCCATCGTTCATCTGCATGATGAAGTACGTTACTACATCGAAAAGGGTGCGCTTAATCTACACAAAGATGCTAACGTTCGTCCAGTAACACTGCACGACCCCTGTAACTTTGGTAGAGCATGTAATATGAGTGAAACCCTGCGTGTGGTTATGAATGCATCTGTTTCTAACTTTAAGGAAATGTACCCCAACCGTGAACGTAACTTCTGCTGTGGTGGCGGATCCGCTGTTCTCTATGACGATCCTGAAATGTACGATCTGCGTATCAAGTTTTCTGCCAAGAAGGCTGAGCAAGTACGTGAAACAGGCGTAGGCAAGGATGGAGACGGTATTCTGTGTGCTCCTTGCTCCATCTGTAAAGCACAACTTTACCCGATGGTTAAAGAGCACAAGCTAGGTGTAGAAGTTAAAGGTCTTATTGACTTAGTTGGTTTAGCTTTATATCCACCTATTAATAAGTAATATAATTAGATAAAATAATATAATATGTATTTTCTTAAAAATATGTGCTTGTACTACTACAAAAAAAACCTCAAACAGTATATAATATAACTTGGTATAAAAGTTCCGCATTAGCGGTGCTAAATAAAAAAAACTCCTGGAGGTGCGCTTTTAGATGGCATTTATCGATGTAAACGGCCAGCAATACGAAGTTGATGAGGATGGTTTCTTATTGAACCCTGATACCTGGACTGAAGACGTAGCTAAATATTTCTGCAAAGAAGAAGGTATCGACGAACTGACCGAAGACCACTGGAAAGTAATTAAATACCTGCGTGACTACTTCTTCCAATTCGGTATTGCTCCTATGGTTCGTAAGCTGTGCAAAGACACCGGTTACAGCCTAAAAGGTCTCTACGAACTGTTCCCCACCGGCCCTGCTAAGGGTGCTTGCAAACTGGCTGGCCTTCCCAAGCCCACCGGTTGCGTATAAGAATAAGCATAATTACGAGGCACCCTCACTTGGAACTATCCAGGTGAGGGTGCTTTCATTTGGTATAGCCGCGGGCCTTGGGCCATGAGCCATGGGTCTTTTGTGCATGCTTTACTTAAGGGTATTTAGCTCATGGTCCACTGTATTATCAACGATGCAGTGTGACTATCAATATATAGAAGTTTAATGTAGAATAAAATTTGTGATTAAAGAAATTATATAACTATACAAGGTTACTACCGTACAGACAACAGCAAGTAAACGGTTTCGATTAGATACACAGTCCTTAAGCATAAGTTTTTAATCCATGGCTCAAGGCTCATGGCTCACGGCCTAAAGATATGTCCCATGGAGGTTTTCTACCCAGGAACTTAAAGGCTATTGTTTGAATATCCAAATGTCTTTCAAATTAACGAGGTGATTTTTTGTCTTATACATACAAGATTCCACGTCTGCTGGTAGGGGCACCCCAGGGACGATCGGGGAAAACAACAATTACTGTTGGCTTGATAGCAGCTTTGACCGCCCGAGGTCTAAAGGTGCAACCCTTTAAAAAGGGACCAGATTTTATAGACCCCAGTTGGTTAACAAAGGTTGCTGGTTCTACCTGCCGTAATTTAGACAGTTATCTAATGGAGAGAAACGCTATTAGGAAAAATTTTATTAGGCATGCTCAGGGTGCCGATATCTCCATCATTGAGGGGGCTATGGGTCTCTTTGATGGAGTTGATCTTGAGGGCAGCGGCAGTGCTGCTGAAATTGCAAAGATTGTACAAGCACCTGTGCTGCTGGTAATTAATTGCACCAGGATGACACGCAGTGTGGCGGCAATGGTAAATGGCTTTGTCAACTTTGATCCGGCTGTAAAGATTGGGGGAGTAGTTTTAAATCAAGTGGCAAGAAGCCGTCATGAAAAGATGCTTCGGTCAGCTGTTGAAAAATATTGCAGTGTACCTGTTTTGGGAGTTATGCCTAAGGGGACACAATTCTCCATCCCAGATCGACACTTAGGTTTAATTCCTGCAGGGGAAAATGATGCCCTGATGGAAGCGGTGCAAAAGATTGGAATTGCAGCGTCCCAGTACCTAGATATTGATGGCATTATTAATATGGCCAAGGAATGGCCTGAACTTGAAGAAGAACAACCAATTGGCAAGCCTATCCAAATCAAATGGCTCAAGCAGGAGGAAATATTAAACAAGGTGGATAGGCCTGTAATAGGCGTAATCAGGGATCGTTCCTTTTCCTTTTATTATCCAGAAAATCTTGAAGCGCTGGTTGAAGCCGGTGCCGAGCTGGTTGAGATCAGTGCTATTTCACAGCAGAAACTACCTCCTATTGATGGGCTGTATATTGGCGGCGGTTTTCCGGAAGTATTAGCGAGAGAACTGGAAGCAAACGAGTCCTTCCGTGGACATTTAAAACATCTGATTGAGCAAGGATTACCTGTCTATGCTGAGTGTGGTGGTCTCATGTATTTGGGACGGCGTATTCACTGGGAAGGTAAGTCCTTTGAAATGGTGGGGGCCCTTCCCCTAGAAGTTGAGATGATTAAAAAACCTCAAGGGCATGGCTATATGCATCTGGAGGTACTGCCTGGTACTCCATATTACACCACAGGAAAAGTTGTAAAGGGACATGAGTTTCATAACTCTAAAGTGATAGATTTGGAGACCACAGGCTGCGACTTTGCATTTAAAGTATTACGGGGACATGGAATCAATGGCCAGTACGATGGAGTGCGTTACAAGAATGTACTGGCGCTCTACAACCACATCCATGCCGTAGCCGAAACTGATTGGGCACATTATTTTGTAAAATTGGCCAAAGGTTGGCGGGGATAGCTGTCTTCTATCTCATAGTCCACGGCACACACCAAGCTCCGGGAACAAACCCCGGAGTTTTTTTATGCCCTGCAGCTACATAAATATGACATCCTGGTGTAAAAATAACAAAAAATATTGGGGGGAACTGGATGCAGTGGCGCAATAAAAAAAGAATCTTAATATGGCTTTTAACCGTATTGTTTATTTGCAGTATTGCAGGGTATGCCTTCGCCCAGAATGAGGTCTTATACTGGGGCAGTAGTGGTACAAAGGTAAGAGCTGTTCAACAAAAACTTAAAGATTGGGGTTACTATGATGGGGCAGTTGATGGTTATTACAGCGGCAAAACTGCTTCTGCTGTAAGAAAGTTTCAAGCATACCATGGTTTAAGGGCTGATGGGATTGTGGGGTCGAAAACCTTCAGTGCCTTAGGGATAAACACACCACCTCCAAAAACAACTTATAAAGTATCCTCAACAGGTTCCATTGCTTATGTAGGAAATGATCATAATGTCAACCTACTGGCCCGAGTTATTATGGGAGAAGCAGCTGATGAACCCTATATTGGCAAAGTGGCTGTTGGTGCAGTAATACTTAATCGGACAAAACATAGCGGCTTTCCCCAAACTTTAGCAGGTGTAGTATACCAACCCTTAGCCTTTGAATCCGTATCAAACGGTCAGTATAACAGGCCATTAAGTAGTGAAGCCGTTCGCGCGGCACACGATGCATTAGCTGGCTATGATCCAACAGGGGGTGCGACTTTCTTTTGGAATCCCTATAAGCCTGTTAGTAGGTGGATTTGGTCACGAAGAATTGTAACACAGATTGGTAATCACGTCTTTGGATACTAGGAAGGGGTACGTTTTATGAAAAGATGGGGTTTGCCTGCCCTTATAGGGCTATTAATACTAGCGGCTGTTAGTTTTTGGGGTTTTAAAGAGTACCAAAATAAGGTGGCTTTAGAAAACTACATCAACAGTCGTTACCAAATGTCCTTTTATAATTTGATTAATCGTGTTCAAAATATGGAGGTTTTACTGGGCAAAACCTTAGCAGTAGCGGGAGATCCTGATAATGCTTTGATATTTTCAGAAATCTGGCTTCAGGCCGAGGGTGCTAGGGAAAACATTACACAGCTTCCCTTAACCTCTGGAATAGTAGGGAGGACCACTAAATTTTTAGCACAATCCGGAGATTTTGCTAGGGTGGGAGCTAAGAAAATCACCAGTGGCCAAGCTTTGACTGATGAGGAGTTTAGTACCTTAAACAGTCTTTACCGACAGGCGGCTCAATTGAATAAAGATCTTCACGATATGGAGAGACAGGTGGCTGATGGTAGACTCTCCATTACAGAGATTGTACAGTCAGCTAGGCATGAATTAGATAAAGGAACTCCCGCTGGAGGTGCTAATAACTTCCAAGGTATCGATCAACAAATGCAGGGTTTTCCAACCCTCATTTATGATGGCCCCTTTTCAGATCATCTGGACAAAGTTACCCCAGTTGGCTTGGGAGATGAGCCCACCAGTGCCGATGAAGCCCGGAACATCGCTAGAAAGTTTGTGGATATCCCTGACGATGAATCCTACAGGGCACAAGTCTCAGGCCGCAGCAAAGAAAAAATATCAGGCTATCTGGTAGAATTAATTCCCCGGAACGGTGAAGCCGGACGGATTGTAGGGAATATTAGCGACAAGGGTGGCCAAATGGTTTGGTATATGGATAGCAGGAATGTAGGTAAGCCTAAGGTTTCCATTGAGGAGGCAAAGGAAAAAGCCTTAAGTTTCTTAGAGTCAAGGGGTTACAAAAATACAATTAACATCTATCATCAGACCCAAGATAATAAAGCAATATTTAATTTCATTCCTCAGAAACAAGGAGTTGTCCTCTATCCTGATCAATTAAAGCTTAGTGTAGCCTTAGATAATGGACAGGTGGTCGGCTTTGATGCTAGGGGCTATCTTATGGCCCATAAGGAAAGAGATATTCCGGCACCCCAGATAAGTGATCAAGAGGCCAGAGAAAAAGTAAACAAAAGGATGGATATCACCAGAACTCGACTGGCCATTATTCCGACTGACGACGGCAAGGAAAGATTTTCCTACGAGATTATGGGGAATATTAACGGGGAGACTTATTTGGTCTATGTCAATGCAATTACTGGTAAAACAGATAATGTACTAAAAATAATTGAGCAGAAAAACGGAATTTTAACCATGTAAATTGACAGAGCATTGACTCAATGGTAAACTGTATTCTACAATGATAAAAAAATCGATGATGGGGAAGAAGGCAATGTTAATTGTTGCAGCGAGCCGGGGCAGGTGTAAGCCCGGTCAATGAAATTGCTAGGCCGCCCCAGAGAGCAAACTGAAATGAAAGTAAGCTTTGCCGGTTTTCTTCGCCGTTACCGAAGACCGAGTGGGTTACCTGAGTTAATAGGTAGCCAATTAGGGTGGTACCACGGAAATATATACTCCGTCCCTTTCTAGGGATGGAGTTTTTTATATTTAAATGGAGGTGCATGATATGATAGAAATTTTAGGACTACTACAATGCAATAGTCGCCTGACCGCGAAGGAAATAGCAATCATGACGGGAAGGCAAGAAGAAGAAGTAAAAATGATCATCGAAAGATTAGAAGCAGACAAAACTATTATTAAATACTTTACATTAATCAATTGGGAAAAGGCAGGGGTTGAAAGAGTAAATGCACTGATTGAGGTAAAGATGACACCCCAACGTGATGTAGGGTTTGACTCTGTGGCCGAACGTATTTACAGATTCCCCGAAGTGAAAAACGTTTATCTCATGTCCGGGGCCTATGATCTAGCAGTGTTTATTGAAGGAAAAACGATGAAAGAAGTGGCCCTGTTCGTAGCAACAAAATTAGCAACCATAGAAAATGTACTCAGCACTGCTACTCATTTTGTCTTAAAAACCTATAAACAGGATGGCTTTATTTTTGAAGATCGGGAGACTGATCAGAGGTTGGTGATTCAACCTTGAGTAATAACAAATGGAATGATTATATTAGCCCGGCAGTAAAGATGATACCACCGTCTGGAATTAGAAAATTCTTTGACCTAGCAGCTGAAATGGAAGGAGTAATATCTCTAGGAGTTGGTGAACCAGATTTTGTTACACCCTGGCACATTCGGGAATCCTGTATTTATTCTCTAAACAGGGGTAGAACCAGTTATACCAGTAACCATGGATTATTGGAGTTAAGAGAAGTGATTGCCCAATATCTAGGCAGTCAAGGGGCCCATTATGACCCCAAGAAAAATATATTGGTTACTGTAGGGGTTAGTGAAGCACTGGATATCGCACTGCGCACCTTGGTCTGTCCGGGGGATGAGGTGATAATACCTACACCTTGCTATGTTTCCTATGCTCCCTGTGCAGCCTTGGCTGGTGGAGTACCAGTTACTGTACCCACTAGTATGGAAGATAATTTTCGGCTAACTGCTGATAAATTGGAAGCAGCAATTACACCTAAATCAAAGGTTCTTTTGCTTTGCTTCCCCAATAACCCCACTGGGGCTGTCATGGATAAAGAGACTTTACTACAAATTGCCGAGTTAGTAGAGAAACATGACCTTTTGGTGATTGCGGATGAAATTTATGAACGGCTTACTTATCGTGGTGAACATACCTGTTTTGCTTCACTGCCTGGTATGAGAGATCGTACGATTCTATTAAATGGTTTTTCCAAAGCCTATGCCATGACCGGCTGGCGTCTTGGCTACGCTGCGGCTCATGAAGATTTTATTGCAGCGATGACTAAGATTCACCAATACACCATGCTGTGTGCGCCTATTACGGCACAGTATGCTGCCCTAGAGGCACTGAGTAATGGAAAAGTTGCCGTAGATAACATGGTTGCCCAGTATAATCGCCGTCGCCGTTTGGTGGTGCACGGTTTTAAGGAAATTGGATTGCCATGTTTTGAACCAGGGGGAGCCTTTTATGCTTTTCCCTATGTAGGAGATACAGGACTCACAGCCAGTGAATTTGCTGAAAAGCTTTTGGTTGAAGAAAAAGTAGCCGTTGTGCCTGGGGATGTTTTTGGGCCCGGTGGTGAAGGGTGTATTCGTTGCTCCTACGCATCCTCTGTGGAGGACCTAACCGAAGCCATTAAAAGAATGGGTCGTTTTATCAAACGGCATAACATAAATAGAACCAAACAAGTATATATTTAAATGTCTAGAAGCCATCGGCAGCAGTCGGTGGCTGTTTTATAGCCATTAGCCATTAACCATATAAAGTGGATCTAGTAAGGCTAAGAGCTAACAGCTAAAAGCTAACAACTAAAAGCTAACAACTAAAAGCTAACAGCTAAAGAAAGTTTTTTACAACTTGTTGCAGGAAATGACATAAACATATAGAATAGTCTATAAGTGCAGTACACGAAGGAACCACAAATTTAGGGAGGTGGTAAGTAGGACGGTAGGTTTTCGTTTTATGTAGGACAGTGGTTTGGAGGATGGTTAGTTAGTTTCTTGGTTAAGTAGGTAGGATAGCAAGCAAGTAGGAATTAAAAGCTTTTCAAATGTAGAACGGGAGGATGGAAGAATGAAAGGGATATTTCTGACCCTTTTTGTAGGGTTTCTTTTATTTATTGGGCTTTTTTGTATGAGGCGTACTAAAACCCTCAATGATTTTTTTCTAGGGGGTAGATCTATTGGTCCATGGCTTTCGGCCTTTGCCTATGGCACAACCTATTTTTCCGCGGTAATTTTTATAGGCTACGCAGGTAAAGTAGGATGGGGCTTTGGTTTATCTACCCTGTGGATTGTGGTGGGCAATACTCTAGTAGGAAGCCTGCTGGCTTGGTTGGTACTGGCAAAACGAACACGGCAGATGACAGTTCGTTTAAATACACTCACCATGCCGCAATTTCTTGAAGCTCGTTATCAAGCGCCTGGCTTCAAAGTATTTGCCGCCGGGGTTATATTTATCTTTATGATCCCCTATTCAGCATCGGTTTTTATGGGTTTAAGCTATCTTTTTGAAAGAGTTTTTGACATCCCTTACACCGTTGCAGCCATTGCCATGGCTGTTTTAACAGCTATGTATCTGATAACTGGCGGTTATCGGGCTGTGGCCTTAACCGATGTGGTTCAAGGCACTGTTATGGTTTTCGGTGTTTTTACATTGCTTTACTACGTTTTAGGAGCACCACAAGTAGGTGGCATAGGGCAGGTTGTAAGTAAATTACAGGCCATTGACCCCCAATTTGTAGCTCCAGCGGGACCTCCGGGCTGGTTGCCCATTGCTTCACTAGTTCTTTTGACCAGTTTAGGGACTTGGGGACTACCCCAAATGGTGCAAAAATTTTATGCTATTAAGGACGAAGCATCTATTCGTCCAGCTACCATTGTATCCACTCTATTTGCCTTAGTCATTACAACAGGAGCTTACTTCACTGGTAGCTTATCGAGGTTGTTCTTTGATGAGATGCCTGTGGATGCCCTGACTGGCCAACCCAATCCTGACCTATTGATTCCTCAGATAATGATAACCACCTTGCCAGAATGGGCTATTACATTAATTCTGTTATTAGTGCTTTCTGCGTCAATGTCCACTCTAGCATCCTTGGTATTAGTATCTAGTTCGGCTGTAACCATTGATTTTATTCAGGGCCTAAATCCGAAACTTTCCGATGGACGGAAAGTTGGTCTAATGAGGTTCTTTTGCTTAGTATTTATTGCTTTATCAGTAATTCTAACTCTGGCAAAACCTACTATTATTTTAAGTCTGATGGCTATCTCATGGGGAACGGTAGCAGGAACATTTTTAGCTCCCTATGTGATCGGTTTATATTGGAGTAAAGCCACTGCCAAGGGAGCTTGGATTTCGTCCCTTACTGGCTTAACTATTTCTATTGTTTTCAGCTTTTACGTTAAGTTGGAAGCTGGCTTACTTCCAACCATTGGAGTTTTGGCAATGCTAATTCCCTTATTGGTATTGCCGTTGGTTAGTATGGTGACTGAACCGTTATCGGATAGTCACTTGAAGAAGGTTTTTGGTAAGAGTTTCCCGACAAAAACAAGGGTCGCCAAAAATAAGAAGGTGGAACAAGTATGATCTGGAACAAACAGTTTGAAACCATAAACCGGGAGGAATTGCAAAGTCTGCAAACCTCCCGGTTGCAGCAAACAATAACAAATGTTTACGAGAATGTATCCTATTATAGGGAGCTCTTTGACCAACATGGAGTTAAACCAGAGGATATAAAATGTCTTGATGATATAACTAAGTTACCCTTTACAACCAAAACATCTTTACGTGATAATTACCCCTTTAATATGTTTGCCGTACCCATGAAAAAGGTTGTGCGTCTGCATGCCTCCTCTGGAACCACTGGCAAACCAACTGTTGTAGGCTATACCCGTCAGGATATTGAAACTTGGGCAGAGCTTGTGGCACGGATGATTTCATCTGTTGGCGTTACAGATGAGGATATAGCTCAGGTAAGCTTTGGCTACGGGCTATTTACTGGGGCTCTAGGGCTTCACTATGGTTTAGAAAAAGTAGGGGCCACAGTGGTTCCCTCCTCTACTGGAAAGACAGAAAAACAAATTATGCTAATGAAGGATTTTGGTACTACTACTTTAATTAGCACACCCTCCTACGCGCTGCACATAGCAGAGGTGGCTAAGGAAATGGGTATAGAACCTAAATCTTTAGGATTAAAGACTGGTCTCTTTGGCTCAGAGCCATGGACAGAGAGTATTAGAAACGAGCTTGAAGAGGTTTGGGGATTATTTGCTACAGACAATTATGGTTTAAGTGAAATTATCGGACCGGGAGTAGCCGGTGAATGCCAGGAACGAAAGGGTATGCATATTTCGGAGGATCATTTTCTGGTCGAGGTAATTAATCCAGAGACTGGAGAACCAGTGCCTGATGGTGAAGAAGGAGAATTGGTTATTACTACCCTTACCAAGGAAGCACTGCCAATTATACGGTACCGCACCCGTGATATCACCATTAAAATTACGGATGCTTGTGAATGTGGCAGAACCACAGCACGTTTACGCAAGATAAGTGGTAGAACTGATGATATGTTGATTATTAGCGGTGTTAATGTTTTCCCATCTCAAATCGAGGACGCACTGCTGGAGATAGATGGTGTTGCCCCCTATTACCAATTGGTAGTAACGAAAAAAGGTTACTTGGATGCCTTAGAAGTGCAGGTGGAAATGAAAGATTCTGCCTTTACTGGTAGTTGGCGAGATCTCGAGAGTTTAGAAGGAAAGGTTCGTGCTCACTTGCAAACTGTACTTTCCATCAGCCCCAAAGTTAAACTATTAGAACCCCGTTCCTTGGAACGCACAACAGGCAAAGCAAAGCGAGTAGTGGATTTAAGAAATCAATAATAGCTTTCATTTATTAGCACCCCCAAAAAACAAGGGCGGATAAATGGCTGCTAATAACTTTAATAAAAAATACCTTATTATTGGAGGTAAAGCCATGAAGGAACTACTTTCCGGTAACGCTGCCATTGCCCGGGGTGCCTATGAGGCCGGTATTACGGTTGGAGTAGGCTACCCAGGCACACCCAGCACCGAGATTCTGGAAAACTTTGCAACGTACCCAGACATATATGCCCAGTGGTCCCCCAATGAGAAAGTCGCATTGGAAGTTGGTGCTGGTGCCGCTATTGCAGGAGCAAGAGTGATCGTTACCATGAAACACGTGGGAGTTAATGTGGCTGCGGATCCACTTTTTACCCTAGCTTATACCGGTGTAAACGGTGGGCTAATTTTGGTGTCTGCAGATGACCCGGGCATGCACAGTTCACAAAATGAACAGGACAACCGCTATTATGCACTAATGAATAAAATTCCTTGTCTAGAGCCTTCTGATAGTCAGGAAGCAAAGGATATGGTTGCCTTGGGACTGGAGATCAGTGAGCAGTTTGACACGCCAGTATTACTGAGGGTAACCACCCGGGTTTCCCACTCCCAGAGTTTTGTAGAGATTAAGGAGCCAAGCCCCAAAGAACTTCGTCCCTATGCCAAGGATCCTCTAAAATATGTTATGGTGCCGGCCTATGGACGTATGCGCAGAATCTTCTTAGAAGAACGGACTGCCAAATTAAAGGAATATGGTGAAAATTGTTCTTTAAACTTTATAGAATGGAAAGATACCAATGTTGGTGTTATTACCAGCGGTATCAGCTATGCTTATGTTCAGGAAGTATTGCCAAAGGCGTCCATTCTCAAATTAGGCCTAACTAATCCACTACCCGAAAATCTTATTAGACAATTTGCTGCTGGGGTAGACAAACTTATTGTAATTGAGGAATTGGAACCCTTTTTAGAAGCACAGATCCGTGCCATGGGTATTCAACTAATTGGTAAAGAACTGTTACCATCCTATGGGGAATTTAGCTCCGCATTGATTGCCAAATGTCTTGTGCAAGCAGGAATTCAAGTTGCCGAAGAGTATCAAATTAAAGATCAGGCCATTAAGGAAACTTCTGCGACTGCCGAACCTTTACCTGGAAGACCACCTGTATTGTGTGCCGGTTGTCCTCACCGGGGTGTATTTTATACCTTGAAAAAGCTAAAATTGGTGGTTAGCGGTGACATTGGTTGCTATACATTGGGTAGCCAAAACCCCTTGAGTGCCATCGATACCTGTATTTGTATGGGGGCCAGTGTAGGAGCTGCCCTCGGGATGGAAAAAGCTAATCCTGAGATGGGACGTAAAACCGTTGCAGTCATTGGAGATAGCACTTTCTTACATTCAGGAATTACAGGGCTGATGGATGTTGTTTATAATGGTGGAACTTCCACTGTACTCATTCTGGACAACAGAACCACCGCCATGACTGGTCATCAGGAAAACCCGGCCACCGGGTCTACACTAATGGGAAAACCTGCTCCACAGGTGGATTTAGAGGCCATCGCAAGGGCTGTGGGGGTTAAACGGGTTCGTACTGTAGACCCTATGAACTTAAAAGAACTGGGTCAGGCTATTAAAGAGGAAGTAGCAGCTTTAGAGCCATCAGTTATTATTGTAAGACGACCCTGTGCTTTGCTCAAGAGCAGCATAATTGATGAACCCATAGAAGTGAATAACGACAAATGCATTAACTGTGGACTATGTCTAAATTTAGGCTGTCCCGCCATCAGCCGTCAAGAAGATAAGATTATTGTTTCGGCAATTCAGTGTAGAGGCTGTGGTCTATGTGTTCAAGTGTGTAATAAAGAAGCCCTAAAAAAGCGGGGTGAACAAAATGCTTAAGGCACTTAATATTTTACTTGTAGGTGTTGGAGGTCAGGGAACCATTCTGGCAACCCGTGTCTTAGCAAAGGCAGCCCAAGATGCTGGCTATGATATAAAGGTTTCAGAAATAAAAGGCATGTCACAGCGGGGGGGCAGTGTGGTAACACAAGTACGATTGGGTCAAAGGGTTTACTCACCCTTAATCTCTGAAGGAAGTGCTGATGTTATCTTAGCCTTTGAGAAAATGGAAGCTCTCCGGTGGCTCCCCTATTTAAAACCAGAGGGTAGCATTATAGTTAACGATCAAGCCATTGCACCGGTACCAGTGTTGTCCGGCGCAGCAGTTTACCCAGAAGATTGCTTGGAACGTGTTAAGAAGTTGGCTTCCAATACCATTGTTGTAGATGCTTTAAATATTGCTGTGCAGTGTGGCAATCCAAAGGCCAGCAATGTGGTTTTGGTTGGCCTTTTGGCCAAACGGTTGCCCCTGGACAAAGATTTATGGCTTAATGCCCTCAAAGCCCGTGTACCAGAGAAATTTATTGATGTAAATATTAAAGCCTTTGAAGAAGGATATAACTTATAAAAACTTGAGTTTAGTCAAGCAATCAGCCGTCAGCATTTATGCTGACGGCTGATGGTCAGGCAACTAAGTGTATTTGCATCAAAAGATCAAAATTTACCTATAACAACAGAAAAACCTACAAGACAACATTATCAGTATGTGCTATAATGAGTCTCGTGGTCAGGAAACAAAAGACAGGACAACAACTAAAGACGTTGGACTTACCATCTGACTACCAAAACTATAAATAAATTTTGGCACAATTCAGACTAAGCAAAAAACTCTGATTTTACATGTCCCAATAGCTGTTGACAGACTAGGAGGACAGGTGTAAAATTTATGTGAAATGCAAATGGATATAGTTGCTCTGGATTGTGCAAATTTAGACAACTTATTGCCTGCATCTTGGGTTGGACAAGTTTGTCTTTTTTTGTCTAACTGACTAGATCTATAGTTAAATAACCAGTTAGAATTAGATCTGGTATAGGAGGCTGGCTGTGCCATTATGGCAGGATAGATTATAAACTATCCCCTTTTTACAAAAAAACGGAGGTGAACTTAATGACCGATACCAAGAAGACTCCTCTCTTGGACGAACTCGAGAAAGGCCCGTGGCCAAGTTTCGTAAAAGAAATTAAAAAAGCCGCTGCCAACAATCTTTCCGCCCAAGACCTGCTGGGTCAGTTGGAGCTTTCCTATGAAGAAAAGAAAGCACACTGGAAACACGGTGGTCTGGTAGGTGTTATGGGTTATGGTGGTGGTGTAATCGGTCGCTACTCTGACGTACCTGAACAATTCCCCAATATTGAACACTTCCACACCGTACGTCTGAACCAACCTTCTGGCTGGTTCTACAACACCAAGGCTCTGCGCCAAGTGTGTGATGTTTGGGAGAAATACGGTTCTGGTATGACCAACCTGCACGGATCCACTGGTGACATGGTACTGTTAGGAACCAAAACTGAAAACATCCAAACTATCTTTGACGAAGTATCAAACTTCGAAGAGCATGCAATGGATTTAGGTGGTTCTGGTTCTAACCTGCGGACTCCTAGTTGCTGTGCTGGCCCTGCTCGTTGTGAGTTTGCTATGATCGACACCTTGGATCTCTGTCATGACCTGACTAACGAATTCCAAGATTATCTGCACCGTCCAATGTGGCCTTATAAATCCAAAATTAAGATTTCTGGTTGCCCCAACGACTGCGTAGCTTCTATCGCTCGTTCTGACATCTCTATCCAGGGTACCTGGAGAGACGATATCAAGATCAACCAAGAAGCTGTTCGCGAGTATGTTGCTGGTGGTTTTGATATTGATGGTATGGTTGTTTCCAAGTGCCCCACCAAGTGCATGACTTGGGATGGCAACGAACTGACCATTGACAATGCTAACTGCACCCGTTGCATGCACTGCATTAACAAAATGTGCAAAGCATTACGTCCTGGTGACGACCGTGGTGCTACCATCTTGATCGGTGGTAAAGCTCCTATTCTTCAAGGTGCTATGATGGGTTGGGTAATCGTTCCCTTCATGAAGCTTGAATCTGGCTCCGGCTACGAAGAACTCAAAGAGTTCCTCGAAAAAGTTTGGGAGTGGTGGGATGAAAACGGTAAGACCCGTGAGCGCGTTGGTGAATTGATCCTGCGTCTGGGTATGCGTAACTTCCTGCGCGCTATCGATTTAGAGCCTATTCCTCAGATGGTTAGGGCTCCACGTGCTAACCCATTCTTCTTCTGGTGGCCTGAAGAAACCGTTCAGGACTAATTTGAATAATATGCAGGCCTATGCCGCATAAAATAATGAAATGGGGAGAGGTGAACCACATTGGCACAAGCAAGAACTGATATCGGACCGCCGCTCTATAAAGAAATGTTGCCGCCCGTTATCCAAGAAAACTATGGTAAATGGCAGTATCATGAAATTCTAAAGCCTGGCGTTCTCGTACACGTATCTGAAACCGGAGCCAAACTGTACACTGTACGCGCTGGTTCTCCGCGTTTGATTAGTATCTACTTCATTCGCGAAATCTGCGACTTAGCAGACAAGTACTGTGATGGTTACCTGAGATTTACCAGCCGTAACAACATCGAATTCCTATTAAGCGATGAAGCTAAGGTTGATGCTCTGCTAGCTGACCTTTCTGCTATGGGTGTTCCTGTTGGTGGTACTGGTAACTCTATTACTAACATTGTTCATACCCAAGGTTGGGTACACTGCCACACTCCAGCTACCGATGCCTCTGGTATCGTTAAATCTGTAATGGATGAGCTGTTTGAATACTTCACCACCATGAAGCTGCCTGCCAAGACAAGAATTGCTTTGGCTTGCTGCCTAAACATGTGCGGTGCCGTACACTGCTCTGATATCGCAATCCTGGGTATCCACAGAACTGTACCCAAGATTGACCATGAAAACCTGCACAAACTGTGCGAAATCCCAACACTGACTGCTAGCTGCCCCACTGCAGCTATCCGTCCCAATCCCAAGCTGAAATCTGTTGAGATTAAAGCTGAGCGTTGCATGTACTGTGGTAACTGCTACACTATGTGCCCCTCTGTACACATCATCGATGCTAAGAACGATGCTGTATCCATCTGGGTTGGTGGTAAGATTTCCAACAGTCGTATTGGTCCCAGATTCTCTCGTTTGGCTATTCCTTTCCTGCCTAACAATCCTCCGCGTTGGCCGGAAGTTGTTAATGCAGTTAAACATCTGGTTGAAGTTTATGCTGAAAATGCACAACCTGGTGAGCGTATGGCTGAGTGGATCGACCGTATTAGCTGGGAGAAGTTCTTCGAAATTACTGGTCTGCAATTTACAGACAAGCACATCGACGACTTCACTTTGGCTCAAACTACTTTCAGAAGCACCACTCAGTTCAAGTGGTAAGCATATAGCCGCTTGACAACGAGTATAATAGGTTTAAGAGCCGCCGCCGTATGGCGGCGGCATCTCAACATTTACCACCCGTATGGATGGTAGGAAACGGTGGTGTAAATAATGGAAGAAA
This sequence comes from Desulfotomaculum defluvii, assembly GCF_054657375.1. Lineage (NCBI taxonomy): Bacteria > Bacillati > Bacillota > Clostridia > Eubacteriales > Desulfotomaculaceae > Desulfotomaculum > Desulfotomaculum defluvii. The sequence continues at coordinate 134,033 of NZ_BAAHYV010000006.1, forward strand.
TTAAAGAGAAAATTTTAGCCTATCTCGCAGGAGTAAGCAAAGAGAAATCCCGTGTAGTTGCTGATAAAATTGGTGTTAAAAAGAAAGAAGTAGACAAGGCTGTTGCTGAACTAGCAAGAGAAGGTAAAATTGAGTATCTCTACATTGGTACTTCCTATATTACCTTAGCTGGTAAAGATCATACCCCTGGCGTTTCAAAGGAAGATTAATAAACTCATACTTAATCCTAAATCCAAAAAAGAGCGGATAATGTCCGCTCTTTTTTGGATTTAGAAATTAGATTTATAGCAGTAGTCAGAGCTAAAGGCTAATAGCTAAAAGCCAACATTTATTGAGGTCCGACTCCCGTGTGAACCGTATGTTTTGTTGGGTACCTTGACGGTTAAAATAGTGGATAAGGGGAGGTTTGGCTATGGGGACGAATGTGCAAGTAACAGTAAAAAACACCCAAATTGGTTTGGATAATAAGCCAGAAGTAATAGAAGTAGAATATTCTGGGACACTTTATCGAAAGAATAATAATTACTACATCATTTATCAAGAAACCCAAGGCACAGGGATGGGAAAAACCACTACAACCTTAAAAGTAGAACATAACACCATTACCCTCATCCGCAATGGGACAGTTAATATGAGACAGGTCTTTGAAAAAGACCAAATCCACTGCTCAACCTACCAAACTCCCCAGGGCTCTATGGAGATGACAGTCAAAACATTGAATAAAGAGGTAATCTTGACAGACCTTGGGGGAAGTATTAAGCTAGAATATGAATTAAAACTAGACCATTCGCTTCTGGGTAAAAATTACTTGGAGATAGAAGTGAGCTTAGTCGTTAGTCATTAGCTATTAGCATTATACTCGTTACTAAAAGCTAATTCAGAGGACATAAACTCAAGTTTTATTTTATTCCTAACATCACAAACATATATAAACCTCAAGAACGAAGGAGGATTTTCTTTGCAAGGATTGGTTGAACAGATAAAATCAAGCCTAGCCCAGGCATTACAAGCGTCTATTAGCCAGGCTGTGACTAAGGGCCAGGTTAATCCAGTGGAAGTACCTGAAGTGATAATAGAGGTACCCCGTGAAAAAGGGCATGGTGATTTTGCCACCAATTTAGCCATGCAGCTAGCAAGAGTGGCGAAAATGTCTCCGCGAAAAATAGCAGAAGCAATTGTAGATAACCTGGACCTAGCAAGTACGCAAGTAGAGCGAGTGGAAATTGCCGGTCCGGGCTTTATTAATTTCTACCTGCAAACCAGCTGGGTATATGGAGTCCTTCCTATGGTTTTACAGGAAGATCGAAACTATGGAAGAGTAGAGGTTGGTGAAGGTCAAAGGGTACAAGTAGAATTTGTTAGTGCCAACCCCACCGGTTTACTGCACATGGGTAATGCTCGGGGAGCAGCATTAGGAGATAGTCTGGCATCCATCTTAGACTTTGCTGGTTACCGAGTAAGCAGGGAATACTACATCAACGATGCAGGAAATCAAATAGAAAACTTCGGTAAATCCTTGGAAGCGCGATTTCTTCAACAATTGGGCCAGGATATTCCCATACCCGAAGGGGGGTATCATGGGGAAGACATTATTGATACTGTAAAGGGCTATATTAACAAAAATGGTACTGGGTTAGCTGAGACAGATGAGTATACTCGTCGCAAAACCTTAGCCGCCTATGCGCTTCAAGAAAAATTAACCCATATTCGCAACACACTGTTGGACTTTGGCGTGGTATATGATCAATGGTTTTCTGAACAATCCTTGCATGATAGTGGAGCCATTGATGAAACCCTAAAGGAATTACGCCAAAAGGGTTATATCTATGAGCAAGAAAATGCACTTTGGTTTAAGGCTAAAGAATTTGGTGATGAAAAAGACGAGGTACTGGTTCGCTCTAATGGCATTCCCACATATTTTGCCGCCGATATTGCTTATCATAAGGACAAGTTTGAACGGGGTTTTGACAGGGTTATTGATATTTGGGGTGCAGACCATCATGGCCATGTCAATCGGATGAAAGGTTCTATGGAAGCCCTAGGATACAAACGTGATAATTTACAAATTATTCTTATGCAGTTGGTACGGTTGTTCCGTGGCGGGGAGATAGTTCGTATGTCTAAGCGAACTGGTCAATTTGTTACTTTAGAGGAATTGGTGGAAGAAGTAGGTAGGGATGCAGCACGTTATTTCTTTGTGATGCGCAGCCCAGATAGCCACTTGGAGTTTGACCTAGACTTGGCCAAATCCCAAACCAATGATAACCCAGTTTTCTATATTCAATATGCTCATGCGCGTATTTGTAGTATATTGCGTCAACTGCAGGAACAGGGACGACCATTTCCGGAAATTGGGGTTATAAATCCTAGTGTTCTAAAAGAAGAAGCAGAATTGGAACTGCTGCGTAAGTTAGCAGATTTTCCAACAGAAATTGCCGCGGCGGCTGAACTGATGGCTCCCCATCGGATTGCCCGTTATCTGCATGATCTGGCAGGCTTATTCCACAGTTTCTATAATAGCCATAGAGTCATTACTGAAGATGAAGCAATATCTGATGCTCGTCTAGTATTGGTACAAGGTGTACGCATAGTGTTAAGAAACGCTTTGGGATTGTTGGGATTGACTGCACCAGAAAAAATGTAAGGAGATTTATTATGAAAGAGGTTATTTATGCCACCCTTACTGGTTTTCTGGTTGGCCTCCTATTTGCAAAATTGAAATTACCGATTCCTGCCCCACCAACCCTAGCAGGGGTTATGGGTATAGTAGGCCTATTTTTAGGGTATGTACTGGCTATACGGTTGGGATGGATGCGATAGACTATTGACAGGATAAGTCACGATCGTTAGAATGGGATAGGTATTAGCCAAAATCCAACTAAATTTGACAGGAGGCAACCATGGCCAAGTATATTTTTGTTACCGGCGGAGTGGTGTCATCCCTGGGTAAGGGTATTACGGCAGCTTCCTTGGGGCGGCTTTTGAAGAACCGAGGCCTAAAAGTTGCCATACAAAAGCTAGACCCGTATATTAACGTCGACCCGGGGACAATGAGTCCATACCAGCACGGCGAAGTATTCGTAACAGAAGATGGAGCAGAAACTGATCTGGACTTAGGGCATTACGAACGGTTTATTGATACCAATTTAAATAAAACCAGCAACATGACCACCGGGGCCATTTACTGGTCTGTTATTAGTAAAGAACGCCGGGGTGACTATCTTGGGGGAACAGTTCAGGTTATTCCCCATATTACCAATGAAATTAAAGAAAGAGTACTGCGTATGGCCCGGGAACTGGATGTTGATGTGGTAATTGGCGAAATAGGCGGCACTGTTGGGGATATTGAATCTTTACCTTTCTTAGAAGCCATTCGTCAGCTCCGGGCTGACCTAGGTAAGGATAATGTGATGTATATCCATGTAACCCTAGTTCCTTACTTAAGAGCAGCTAATGAGTTTAAAACCAAGCCTACTCAGCACTCAGTGAAAGAACTTAGAAGTATTGGTATTCAGCCAGATGTTATTGTTTGTCGTACTGAAAAACCATTTCCTAAAGAGATGGAAGAAAAACTTGCCCTCTTCTGTGATATTGACAAAGACGCTGTTATCCAGGCCGTGGATGCATTTTCCATCTATGAAATTCCTCTGCAGATGGAGCAAGAGGGTCTTGATGACATTGCAGTGGAGCGATTGGGCCTTCAGTGCGGTGAAACAGATATGACTGAATGGTACAACATGGTGGAGCGTATGAAAAATTTAAATAAGACTACCACCATTGCTTTAGTAGGAAAATATGTATCCTTACCTGATGCTTACCTTAGCGTAGCAGAGTCACTGCGTCACGCAGGACTTAAACATGACTCCTCAGTGGAAATACGCTGGATAAATTCCGAAGATCTTGAAAAAATTCCTGCAGAGGATTTATTACAAGGAGTTGACGGAATCTTAGTACCTGGCGGTTTTGGTGATCGTGGTATTGAAGGTAAGATTAGAGCTATTCGCTTTGCTCGGGAGAACAAGATTCCCTTTCTAGGAATTTGCTTGGGTATGCAGTTGGCAGTTGTAGAATTTGCTCGGTCGATACTGGGGTGGCAAGATGCCAATAGTGCAGAATTTAACCCACACAGTCAATATCCAGTTATTGACCTACTGCCTGAGCAAAAGGATTTGGACAAGATGGGTGGGACCATGAGACTCGGTGCTTACCCTTGCAAGTTATTGCCGGGCACTTTAGCCCACAACGCCTATGGCGAAGAAATTATATATGAGCGACACCGTCATCGTTATGAGTTAAACAATGAGTATCGTAAAGACTTAGCCCAAGCCGGGATGGTCTTTAGTGGTACATTGCCAAATGATAAATTGGTGGAGATTGTTGAGCTAAAGGATCACCCTTGGTATCTGGCTACCCAATTTCACCCAGAATTTAAATCTCGCCCAAATCGGCCCCACCCGGTATTTAGAGATTTTGTTGGTGCGGCCATAAAGAATAAGAAGTAGTAAGAATGACAGCTTTGGTGTGATGACCAAAGCTTATTTTTTATGAAGAACTAAAGTTATTAAGTAAGGGTATTTTTTAGCCTGCTTGACGTAAAGATATTTAGAGAAAGCCATTGGCCTTTAGCCATTAGCTAAAAGCTAAAGGCCAATAGCACAAACGAACGGAGATGATTGCACTTGCACAAAAAAGTAATCACTGGAATAGTAATTGGAATATTGCTGTTTTCTTTGGCAGTTTCCATGGCCTTTAGGGGCAATGCAGGTAGAACGGATCAAAATGCTGGTACAGGAGAGCAAATTGCAATTGTACGTATTGAAGGAACCATTATGTCTTCGGCCCCAGGAGGGTTTGGTAGTGCTGGAGTAGCATCTTCAGAAAGAATTGTTAGTGAACTAAAGGAAGCTAGGGAAAACCCGGACATTAAAGCTGTTATATTAAAACTAAATACAGGTGGGGGTACAGTGGTGGGCTCCGATGAAATTGGCCGGGAAGTGGAGCGGGTTCGCAAAGCTGGCAAGGTAGTGGTGGCTGCCATGGGGGAAATGGCTGCTTCCGGTGGTTATTGGGTTTCATGCAAAGCAGATAAAATCGTAGCCAATCCAGGTACCTTCACCGGTAGTATCGGTGTAATTATGCAACTTACTGAAATGGAAGACCTATTTAAAAAGCTGGGTATTGAAGTGAATAATATTACGACTGGGCCCTACAAAGATATGGGTTCCAGCAATAAGGAACTTTCTCCGGCAGAAAGAGAAATTTTTCAAGCATTAGTCAATGACACCTACGAAGAATTCATCAAAGTGGTAGCCGAAGGCAGGAAAATGGACCCGGTCAAAGTAAGAAAATTAGCTGATGGTAGAATTTACACCGGCAAACAAGCAAAGCAACTGGGATTGGTCGATGAGTTAGGTGATTTTAATGATGCAGTGCGGATAACTGCCGAATTAGCTGGTATTAAAGGGGAACCTGAATTAATAGAGATGACCGGAGAGAAGTTTTTATGGCAAGAAATTCTGGGTGGTCTACAGGGTAAAAACCAGCTAATCCCAGTTCCCTTAGAAGGTTTACTGTTATTACCAAACAAAGTAGTTGCACCAATGAATTCCAATGTCCAGTAAGGGGGAGTAGTGTTGACCGATATAAAAGATCAAGATCAAGAGCTAATATCCCGTACTCATACTCAGGAACTTCAGGGGCTTTCTGGGAGTCTACCGGAAGACTTGGCCTTCATAAAAGAAACTGAAACCACTCAACAATCTGAGGCCATTGATCAGTCCCCCCTGCGGTTTTATGAAATTATTTATGGGATATTTTTTGATCCTGTACGAACCATGAAAAAAGTTACGCTAAATCCACCCATAATTACCACTGTGTTAATCGTTGTTTTACTTTCTCTCATTAGCTTACTCACAAATTTATATTCCTCTAACCAAGGAGTAGATTTGGGAATACATAATGGTTTACCAATCCCCCAGGCAGCCAATATTTCTCAGGCCCTACGGGCGGCCACACCACTGCTAGCAATCTTGGGGGCTATATTCTTTTTCCTAAAATGGTTTTTTTACAGCGCCTTATTACACCTGGTGGCGGATTTTTATGGTGGAGAGGGAAAGGCCCGGACTGCCTTCGTAGTGTATGGTTTGGCTGGATTACCGGAAGTATTTTTAGTACCCCTAGGCGTGATCACAACCTGGTTATCAAGCGGCATCACCACAGCGGTTATGGCGTTAGCAAATTTAATTATCCTTATCTGGGGCATCATCCTACTAACCATTGGTTTAAGGGAAGCCTATGAATTTAGCACTGGCAGAGCCTTGGCAGTTATCTTTACGCCAGCTGTAGTTGCCATTGTGTTGGCTATCATCGGTATGGTGGGATTTATGGGGGTGCTTTCCTCCTTTGGACCCATGATTTGGTAAGTCAAATTTTTAGTAATATTTGAAATAATCTTTTTTTAAAGAAGGTATTGACAGCAGCTCGTCGAAAACTTATTTACCGAAGGTTATGAGCTCGGGGGGTACTGAATACAATGAATAGAAAGTCCTTTGATATTCTTATAGTAGATGACCAAGTAGGAGTAAGACGCTTGTTATTTGAGACTCTAGCCGATGAAGGTTATATTGTTAAGATGGCCGGGGGTGGATTAGAAGCTTTAAAGATCCTTACCCAAGACCTTCCCTCCTTAGTCCTACTAGACATGAAAATGCCAGTAATGACTGGATTTGAAACGCTTCAGGAAATACGCAAACAGTTCGGGCAGATACCAGTGGTTATGATGACCGCCTATGGAGATATGGAGATAATAGACCAGACAAAGAACCTGGGAGTAAAGCATTATCTCAACAAACCCTTTGATTTAGATGATGTTAGGATCCTAGTTAATAAAATTTTAACAGAGTCTGAAGGGTACGGACATTGGCAGGCGGATATCGGCTAACCCTAATTAAAAAAAGGAATTTGTTCTCGGACGGCGAACTCTTTATACAAAGAGGAGGTTATAAAAGGTGCTTATAACCACGGTCGCTACGCTAGCTATTCGTTGCCCTGAGTGTGGTGCATTAGAATTTCATAACCTCTCACGGTTCGCCCTTTCAGGGAATGGCAGGATTCAAATAAATTGTTCCTGTGGAGCTTTCCTGTTAGGTATTGTAAATCGCCCACCGGGGAGTTATTGGCTGCAGATACCCTGTATCTTCTGCGAGACCAAGCATATCCGTGAAATATCTGGAACTCGCCTGTGGGGCAAAGGAACTGTCTACCTAACTTGCCCGGAATCTGGACTTGAACTAGGGTTTATAGGTAAGGCTGAGCAAGTTAAAGAACTAGCAGAATCCCTAGACTCCGGATTGGAATCACTAATTGACGAATTGGGGTATGACGAGTATTTTAACAATCCAGAGGTTATGCATCAAGTAATGCAGATTCTGCAAGAAATTGCAAATAATGGCGGCCTCTATTGCCAATGCGGAAATACCCATATTGAGGTTGATGTTTTTTTAGATCGACTGGAACTGCACTGTAAGGAATGTGATAGTATTAACATTGTATATGCAGAAACAGAGGAAGATCTTAAAGTAATTCAGCAGATAGAATCCATTGAATTGACACAACATGGTTTTAAATTCCTAGACAGTTTTTCCAATAACCCTAAACATACTAAAAAGAATCGGCGCAAGCGGAACAAACATTCCTAAAACATAATTCAGTGTAACTATGGTCATACTGATTCTGACCCCGTTAGTCGTGGAATTAATTTCTCCCATGCCGGAATATGGTTCCTGAAGAATTTGCCTGGCACCAGTTCGTCGGCTCGAACGGGTACCAGGCTTTTAGTTTTGTCCAATAGTCTGCTGTTGCAGCTAAAACAAGGAGGTTTAACAAATGCCGTTAGTTCCAGTAAAAGAGTTACTTGCTAAGGCGGAAGAAGGAAAGTACGCTGTTGGGGCCTTTAATGTAAACAACATGGAGATTGTTCAGGCCATTTTAGCAGCCGCCGAGGCCGAAAAGGCACCGGTTATTATGCAGGCCAGCCAAGGGGCCATAAAGTATGCCGGCATCGAATACATTTATGCCTTGGCCAATATGGCAGCCAGTCAATCCACTGTACCCATGGCCCTGCATTTAGATCACGGAACCAGCTTTGAACAATGCATGCAATGCATTCGCTATGGTTTCACCTCAGTGATGATTGACGGTTCCAAACTACCCTTGGAAGATAATATTGCCCTAACAAATAAAGTTATTGAAGTTGCCCGGGCCACTGGCGTCTCTGTTGAAGCAGAGTTGGGAAAAATCGGCGGCACTGAGGATGATATTCACGTAGATGAAAGAGATGCTTTCTTTACAGACCCCGAAGAGGCCCGTTACTTTGTCGAAAAAACTGGTGTAGATGCCCTAGCCATTGCCATCGGTACAGCCCATGGACAGTATAAAGGGGTACCGCAGCTAGATTTCGCCCGCCTGGAAAAGATTGTGGGCATGATAAATGTCCCCGTTGTTCTTCATGGTTCTTCCGGGGTCCCTGATGAAGCTATTCAAGAAGCCATCCGTCTGGGTGTCCGTAAGGTAAACATTGATACCAATATCCGGGAAGCCTTTACTGGAGCCTGTCGACAGGTTATTGAAAACAATGCCAAGGAAATTGATCCTCGTAAAGTTCTAGCACCGGCCAGGGAAGCTGCTACCCAGGTCATTCGTGAGAAAATCCGTGTTTTTGGCAGTTCCGGCCGAGCGTAACAAAGAAAATTTCTTTAAGCTACAATTGAACAGTTGAACCATCAGACAGGAGGGCTAATTATGCTTCTTTTTCTTGATACTGCCAATGTTGAGGAAATTCGCGCCGCCAATGCCCTAGGTGTTATTGCCGGTGTTACGACCAATCCATCCCTGATTGCTCGCGAAGGACGTGATTTTGCTGAAGTTGTAAAAGAAATAACCTCTATTGTGGATGGTCCCATCAGTGCGGAAGTAATTAGCTTGGATGCCGAAGGCATGATGAAAGAAGTAGCAGAGTTAGCTGTCATTCACCCTAATATTATTATCAAAATTCCTATGACCGCGGAGGGGTTGAAAGCCACCAAAGCCTGTGCAGAAAAGGGTATAAAAACCAACGTCACTCTGGTCTTCTCCGCCAATCAGGCACTTTTGGCTGCCAGAGCAGGTGCGACCTACGTTAGTCCCTTTGTGGGTCGATTGGATGATATTGGTCAAGATGGAATTAGCTTAATCTACGATATTGTTGAGATCTTTGAAAACCACGATATAGATACAAAAATAATTTCGGCCAGCATCCGTCATCCACTACATGTCCAACAATCTGCAAAGGCGGGAGCCCATATCGCCACTGTACCCTATAAAGTTCTGCTACAGATGACGAAGCACCCTCTTACTGATAAGGGAATCGACGCATTCCTTGCTGACTGGGCAAAACTTACCTCAAAAGCCTAATTTTTTGGTCACCGGTTGGTATAAAATACCCACCGGTGACGCAATAACCATTTCCAACTCAAAATGCTCCATCTATTGACCAAATATTACCCCTGCGATATACTTTAGAGGGCATGGATTTGCTTAGTATAAGAATTAGCCCTGCAAGGGTTGTCAATTTTTGGAGGATTTTTATAAGTGGCGAATATTCTTGGCAAACTTCTCTGCAAATGCAGAGATTCTTATCACAAGCTTTTAAACTTACCGGAAGCCCCGAAAAAGGTAGCTCAGGGAATTGCGCTGGGAGTTGCCTTTGATTTTTTACCAGTTCCCTTTATCAGTATTCCTCTTTCTTTTATCGTGGCAAAATTGATTCGGGTTCATGCTGTGGCTGCCACTTTAACGGTTCTTATCTTTAAACCTGCAGTACCACTTTTTTTTACACTTAATATTTTTGTTGGAAAATTTTTAGTAGGTACAGCTCCCTCCCCCATTACCACTGATTTAGCACAGGGTGTCCCCTTATTAACCAAAGCGGTCTTAAAAATAAAAGCCTTAGGTTTCCCTTTCCTGGTTGGCAGTTTTGTCAATGCTTTCATTGCCAGTTTCTTAGTCTACTTTTTATCTGTCAAAATTTTAGAGGCCCGTCAAAGGGCCATTAAAAAAAAACCTAAGGGAAAACAATATGGCTACGAATAAAACCATCTAGCCGGGGAAAGTACTTAACTTAAGGGTATTCCTTTAGGGTCAAGCTATTAGCCATTAGCTTCTTGCAAGGAACAAAAGTTAAAGTCAAACTAATGGTAATATAATCATAATTTACTGAAGTAGCCTAAGAAAATCCATACAAAAGCTCAAGACCTATACTAAAAGACAACAAGGACCCGAAATCAAAGTAATTCTAAAAGCTAAAGGCTAGAACTAAGTAGAGGTGGAATTTTTGGCTGAAAATGATAAGCCTGTTACAACACAGGCTCAATTAGAAGCAAAGACCATGCAGGAACTGTATGGTATTGCTCGAGAATTAGAAATAGCTGGTTATTATAAATTACGAAAAAAAGAGCTTATTTTTGAAATATCTAAATTACAATCCAAACAGAGTGGTGTATCCTATGCTGGTGGGGTATTGGAAATACTGCCAGATGGTTATGGCTTTTTAAGGCCATCGACCTATGTGCCCAGCAACGATGATATTTATGTTTCCAATTCCCAAATAAGAAGGTTTGATTTGCGAACCGGGGATATGGTATATGGCCAGGTTAGGAAACCAAAGGATAACGAGAGGTACTTTGGATTGCTGAGAGTGGAGCAGGTGAACGGTGCAAATCCCGAATTGGCATCAGAACGAATGCATTTTGCCGGTCTTACACCTCTTTATCCCCAAGATCGAATTCGCTTAGAGACTACTCCCAACAAGATTTCAACCCGCATTATCGATCTCACGTCACCCCTAGGGAAAGGCCAAAGAGGATTAATTGTGGCTCCCCCCAAAGCTGGAAAAACCATTTTAATCAAAGAAATTGCAAATAGTATCACTAACAATCATCCAGAGATTGAGTTATTTATTCTGTTAATTGATGAAAGGCCAGAGGAAGTAACAGATATTGAACGTTCGGTTAAGGCAGAAGTGGTTAGTTCTACCTTTGATGAACCACCCGAAAACCATGTCAAGGCTTCAGATATGGTACTGGAGCGGGCTAAGAGATTAGTTGAAAGCGGTAGGGATGTAGTTATCTTATTGGATAGTATCACCCGACTGGCTAGGGCCCATAACCTTGTGATTCCTCCCAGTGGACGAACCTTATCCGGGGGCGTTGACCCTGCTGCACTTCACAAGCCCAAACGTTTCTTTGGAGCAGCCCGTAATATGGAGGAAGGCGGTAGTCTAACCATATTAGCCACAGCTTTGATTGAAACTGGTAGTCGAATGGATGATGTTATCTTTGAGGAATTTAAAGGCACTGGTAATATGGAATTGATTTTAGATCGAAAATTAGCCGATCGTAGGTTATTCCCGGCCATTGATATACAGCGTTCAGGGACTAGACGAGAAGATTTACTTTTAACAAAAGAAGAACTGGATTACGTCTGGAATCTCCGCAAGGCCATTGCCAACATGACCCCCTATGAATCCCTGGAAAATTTACTAGACCGCATGAAAAACACTCAGTCCAATGAAGAAATGCTTTATGATTTTAAACCTAAGACCAGGATACAAGCTCCTAATAACGAACCATCAGCTACTTTACCAAAACCACAACCGATTCATAAGCGTCCTTACAGAAGGAAAAGTCAGGAGCAGATGAGCGAGATATAGTCATCAACTGTCAGCTTTTTTGCATGATTGGCTAGGAGTCACTCCGAAAAACTGGGTATTATTTTAGTTAGATTCTAGCCTGCGCTCCTTGCAAAGGCTCATAGCTAATAGCTTGACCGCAAAGGAGTGCCCACTTGCCAAAGGTGAGGCTAATAGCTTACTTATTAACCAAAGAATGTATATATTTCCATCACCTCGGACAAACTACTACCAGTATGTTTTATTCGAGGTGATTTTTAATGTTTTTTTCTATAAATAATAAGTTTTTAATAACATTGACCATAACAGGTTTTTTTGTTAGTACTGTATGGGGGGGGCTTCCTGCCAGTGCTGGGTTGGAGGAGGTAATGTCTGATGGGGCTTATTCTCCTCCTCTGGCTCAGGGTGTTGAAGTGTTAAGACCCTTAGATAAGGAACCCATTAAAGAAACTGCAAGTAAAAAGGTGGAGATGGAGTACAAGGTACGACTAGGGGATACTCTTTGGAGTATTGCAGATCGGACAGGCATTAGCATAGCTAGATTGGCAGAAGTGAATCAGCTTAACCCAGAGGATATCCTGTTGGAAGGGAAAACCTTGACCATTCCCGGGTTAGAGTTGCGTTATCATAAGATAGCCAGCGGTGAAACCTTGTCTCACATTGCTGGTCAATATGGCATTTCATTAGGGGAATTATTAAATGCGAATAACCTATCTAACCCAGATCTAATTAAAGTAGGTGCTACCCTAGTTGTCCCCAACAACCGGATGTCAGAAACACAGACCACAATATCCATCAGTGGCAATCAAAGTTCTAAGGTGCAAATAGGTGGTTGGGCTTGGCCGGTGGCTGGGAATATTACCTCCAATTTTGGCATCCGTGGCGATCGCCCCCATGAGGGTGTTGATATTGGAGCTCTCAGCGGGGCTACCATAGTAGCACCAGAACAGGGCAAAGTAGTTTGGTCTGCGGCCAGAGGGACCTACGGCCTTACAGTCATACTGGATCATGGAAATGGCATTCGCTCCCTCTATGCCCACTGCTCTAGGTTACTGGTAACCGAAGGACAATGGGTAGACCGCAATCAACCTATTGCTAGGGTAGGTAATACTGGTCGTTCCGAGGGTCCGCACCTGCATATGGAAGTTTTACGACAGGGTATTCCCTTGGATCCGCTGTTGTTTCTAAAAGAAAGACTATTTGGATAAAAAATCCCCCATCGAAAGTGATGGGGGCATTATATTTCTATATTTAGTTATCCGTAACGCCATTCCCGAAACTCCCACTTATCTATGTTATTATATATAATGATCTTCGTTGTGGGTTTGCTTTCCGGAAAACAAACCGCATCATACGCCTTATTAAACTACAGGGAAAAGGACAAAGCCTTATGTTTTTCTCGGGTAGGGGCGTCTCTCCCAAAGAAATTTGTTTATACCACTGCATAGGAACCCGTGACTTGGCTTCTTGGGTTATGCAGAGCAGGTAAATATATGAAATCTTTAAGATTATTAGGAAGGAAGAAAGGATTTTTCAAATAACTCTTATTAGCAAATTATCCCTTGCTAAGGGTAAAGGTAAAGAGAGGTAAGAACTAAAATAATTTCAGGAATGGTGGTTTCCGTGACCACCTAATGCATCACATCCTTTCAGTAGTAAAATAAGTTCTTCCCGTGTTGGTGGCCTGGGAATGTCTGGGTCCCCTGACACCGAGGGAGCGGAGTTTTGCACATACCCACCCGGTGATTTAAAAAAGTCACCTGGGGCATTTTGCGACATCGCCACTCCACCAACCTGCATAGGGGCCGTTTTAACATTTAGTCGCCCCACATCTTGTGGCGGTGGATGTACCCCCTCTTCTTTATACAGTCTGCCGGGTGAGCCTGAAGGCCAAGATATCGTAGTCCTGAATTGTTCAGGAGAAAGTTTGGTTGAACACATGTAAATCGCCTCCCTCAACATGCAGGTACTGTCAAAGGACCAGTATTAAATTGTCGTCGTCCCGCAAGGGTAAAAATTAGTGCCAGTGTGTTGGAGTAATTACTCCCGGCGGAGGGATAGCGCATCCCCGCGTAACAAAGGCTACAAGCAGGACAGTTAATACCATTTTGTGGTATTTAATATAACTATACGCCATGGGTTTTAAAATTCCTTTTTTTGGAAAAAATATTTTTATGTTTTTTGAGCAGATTTTTCTTTTAGTGGAAGGGTTGTAAACTACGAGTTGTTGGTTAAACTCTTTAACCCTCAGCCCTCAGTCGTCAGCTTAAAAGATTTTGAGCTACCATTGGCCATTAGCATTAATAACTAGCAATTATTTTTGTGGAAAGGCCCATGGCCCAAGACCCCAAAAGGAATACATGCAAAAAAGCTGAAGGCTGAGGGTTAAAGAATATAATTCCGCCCCAAAATAATTACTTAGAACCATACTTGCATGTTCTTGCCCCCTGGATTTTTCTATGCTATAATATCGTCGTGTGTTTATTATGTCTTTAATGCCATTGGCATGTTGCATTTGGGTTGAGAAAGAAGGTGAGTTGCAAATGAAAGAGAAGATTCATCCTAAATATCAGGAAGTAGAAGTTAAATGTGTATGCGGAAACACTTTTAAGACTGGTTCTACTAAGAAAGAAATTAAAGTAGAAATTTGCTCCAACTGCCATCCCTTCTACACAGGTGCCCAGCGCCAAATCGAAGTTGGTGGACGGGCTGAGAAATTCCGTAAGAAATACGGCATTAAATAGCGTAGTTAGCAGAGCGGGGGCTCTGCTATTTCTTTATTTGCCCTAATTAATTATTTCGAGGATTACCTTTATGTCCCACCTTAAACCCATTGCACCTTATATTCAGGAAGACTTCTTGCGTAATGTTATAAGAGGGTATACTTAGGTTAGTAGTGGTTTATTTTCTTTCGCATTCTCCTTCTGCTGGTGGTGGTCGGTGTTGATTAACGATATAAACCAGGTAGATGTTGTAAATAAAAGCCTTTGATGCAGTAATTAAGGAAGGTGACGTGAATGTACGATAAACTCCAGGCACTGGAGGATAGATTTGAGCAATTAGAAAGTCAAATCAGTGACCCGGAAATTATGGCGGACCGTGCTAAATGGCAGCAACTAGTAAAGTCCCATTCCGATTTAACCGAAGTGGTGACTGCTTTCCGTCAGTATAAAAAGGCCCAAGAAGAGCTTCAGGATAATAAACAAATGCTGGAGGATAAACTGGAGCCAGATTTCCGTGAAATGGTTGAATTGGAAGTTGAGGAACTAGAAAGTAAAATTGGGGAACTGGAAAAGCAATTGAAAATTTTACTGTTGCCCAAGGATCCTAACGATGATAAAAACGTCATTGTGGAAATACGCGGTGGTACCGGTGGTGATGAGGCAGCTCTCTTTGCCGGTGATTTATTTAGAATGTATTCCCGCTTTGCCGAAAAGAAGGGCTGGCGTACCGAAATCATGGACGCCAATGAAACTGACCTAGGCGGTTTTAAGGAAATTACCTTCGTAATTGAAGGAAAAGGGGCCTTCAGCACCTTAAAGTTTGAGAGTGGCGTACATCGAGTACAACGGGTACCGGCCACAGAAAGTGGTGGGCGCATTCATACTTCTGCAGCAACCGTGGCAGTACTACCCGAGGCCGAAGACGTTGATATCGATATCAACCCTAACGATATTCGTATCGACTTGTTTTGTGCCAGTGGTCCCGGTGGTCAGTGTGTAAACACCACCCAATCGGCAGTGCGGATTACTCACATACCCACTGGTACCGTGGTATCTTGCCAAGATGAAAAATCCCAGCATAAGAATAAAGACAAAGCTATGCGTGTACTGAGGGCTCGCTTATTAGATAAGGCCCAAGAAGAACAGCAAAAGGCCATAGCTGGTGCCAGAAAATCCATGGTAGGTAGTGGTGACCGCAGTGAACGTATTCGTACCTATAATTTCCCACAAAACAGAATCACTGACCACCGGATTGGACTTACCTTACACCGACTGGAGTATGTACTACAAGGTGATCTGGATGAATTAATTGATGCATTGATTACCACTGATCAAGCCGAACGCCTAAAGGCAGTGGAAGAGTAGTATCAAAATAACCTTCAGCCAGCAGCCGTCAGCAATAAAAGCTGAAAAAGGTCATGGGCCCTGAGCTGTTAATTTGAAGAGTAATATAATGTGAAATGTTATAATAATGTAGGGAACGACCCGGGGGTCGTTCTCTACAATCCTGTTGCGCTTATGTTATACCTGAAAATTTGAATATAAAAAAGAAGTGTCGCTGACTATTAAAAGTAGTTTTGCGACACTCGCTTTTATTGGATCCTAATACTCGTGAGGTTTAATAAATGACTATCAAAGAAGCTCTTATCATGGGCAGGCAATATTTAAGAGTACAACAAAATCCATCAGCCAATTTGGATGCTCAAGTGCTGTTATCCCATGTTACCGGCATTGACCGTACGGGCCTGATCATACGGGATGACCAAGCCCTTACAGCGGCACAACTGCAGCATTATCAAGAATTACTGGAACGACGAGCTCAGGGCGAGCCAGTGGCTTATCTCATTGGACGCAAAGAATTTATGGGTATGGATTTTATTGTTACACCGGATGTCCTTATCCCTCGACCGGAAACAGAGGTATTGGTAGAAACGGCACTACAATTTTTTCATAATAATACAGATTATCCAACCCTGGTTATTGACGTAGGAACCGGCAGTGGTGCCATAGCCATCAGCCTGGCAGCCTTGGTAGAAGGGCTACAGGTGTATGCTATTGATATTTCTGAAGCGGCCTTGGGTGTAGCAATGCAGAATGCCCAAAGGATGGGCGTTAAGGAAAGAGTGCACTTTCAACTAGGCAATCTATTGGAACCTGTGCTGACCAAACTAGAGGAAAAGGTAAGTATCATCACAGCAAACCTGCCCTACGTACCCAGCGGGGATATACCATCTTTAATGAAAGATGTCAGGGACTTTGAACCATACCTAGCCCTGGACGGAGGCCCCGATGGCTTGGACCTTTACCGTTTGCTATTGCCCCAGGCCTACAGCCTATTACGTCTGGGAGGGTTGCTTATCCTGGAAATCGGCCCAGGACAAGGCCAAGGGGCACAAAAAATACTGCCCCCCGAACAGTGGCAAAGCAAAGTGGTGAAGGACTTGGCCGGACGGGAGAGACTGGTGGTAGCCGTTAGATGTTAGCTATTAGCTATTAGTTGTTACCCTTTAGTCGAAGACTAAAGCTAAAAACTAACAATTTGCCCCAAGATAGGCGAACATTTTCAGCAATTTCTGCGTCTTAATTTATATAGGAATATAACGGGAAGGAAGGCTGCAGGGAAATTGAAAAGACTAACTGGTTACATACTATTATTTTTTCTCATGTTAACTGTTGTAATGCCGTGGCCAAGCCAGGCTATGGCTAAAACATCAAGCGAAGAAACTGAAACATATGATTTGATTGTGGTGGGGAGTGACCCGGAGGGCATTGCCGCAGCCATCTCCGGAGCCAGAAATGGACTATCTACCCTATTAATTGATACCCGACCGGAAGTTGGAGGTTTATTTACCCGGGGGTGGTTGAATGTTATTGACATGAACATGGCCCCTAATAACCTTGGAAACCGCACAGAGGTTCTCAATAAAGGTATCTTTCTGGAATTTTACAAACAAATAGGCTCTGGCACCTTTGATGTACATAAAGCTCAGGAAATCTTTGAGCAAATGCTAGATCAGGAAGAAGACTTGGAATTGTGTCTAGGAGTAAAATCCCTCGCACCAGTTATGGTTTATAAAAAGGGCAAGCCCTCTGTTGATGGTGTCAAGGTGGAAAATAATAAGGGTAAATCCATCACATATATTGGTAAAAGCATCATCGATGCCACCCAGGATGCCGACTTAGCCGCTGCTGCCGGAGTTCCTTTCAGCGTAGGTCAGGAGGACTCTGGGTACCCTGCAAGGAAAATGGCTACCACCTTGGTCTTTAAACTAGATGGCATAACAACGGAGGATTGGCAGGAAATTCGCAGGGTGCTTACTGAAGATAATGACTGGTTTACCGGTGCCAATAATGTCAGTGCTTGGGGCTTTGGTCCGATTATGGAACAATACCAGGCCAGTAACCAGCGGGTCGGTATTCGGGGTCTCAATATGGGCCGTCAAAAGGATGGTACAGTATTGATTAATGCCCTTCATATCTTTGATGTGGATCCCTTAGATTTACAATCTCGCCAAGAGGCTCGCAGGCTTGCTGAAAAGGAATTACCCTTAATCATAGACTATCTTAGGGAAAACATCCCCGGACTACAAAATTGTTTTGTAGCAGAGGTAGCTCCAGAGTTGTATATTCGTGAGTCCAGACATATATATGGTGAATATCGTTTGACTATAGATGATGTCTTGGAGAATAAAGATTTTTCCGATCGCATTGCCTTTGGTTCTTATGCTGTGGATGTACAGGCCTCAGGTCCTGATGAGAAGGGTGCAGTTATGGGGGTACCAGCTCAATATGCCATTCCCTTCCGGTGCCTAGTGCCGCAGGAAATAGATAATCTTTTAGTAGTGGGACGGTCAGCCAGCTTCGATTCCTTGCCCCACGGTAGCGCCAGAACCGTCCCGGTGGGTATGGCTACAGGTGAGGCAGCTGGAGTCGCAGCGGCCCTAAGTATTGAAGAAAAACAGACCTTTCGGGAAATCAGTAAAAATAGTAGACTAATTAATCAATTGCAAGAGATGCTAAACAGCCAGGGTATGGATATCAAGCCCTTTACTTGGCGGGTACCGGATGCAACTAAACATTGGGCCTACGATGCCTTGAAAATGATGCGCAAACATGCGCTGGTCCAAGGTGGCTACTCCAACGACTATCAGTTGGATCAAATTATTATCGAAGCAGATTTAGTACACCAACTGCAAGAGCTTTCACGCATATATGGGATAACCATACCTGAAGACTTAAAAGGTGCTAAGGGAAACAAGGACTTCCTTAGCGGGAAAAAAGCCTCACTAATCATTGCCAAATACGAAGGCCAAGATATGTCCCGTCAAGAAGCCTTTGACTACGTAATGAAGAACTACGGAGACAAGAATATATCCGATAGTCTAGAAAACAAAGACGGCAGACTGACCCGTGCTGCTGCCTATGTCCTACTACAAAAGTATGTTGAGAAGAACAAGTGAAATAGTGCTTCTGCTAGTGCGACAACTGGGCCAACAGGTGGATAACACCTGTTGGCCTGTTTTTTAGCCATTAGCCATTAGTTGTTAGCCTTTAGTCGAAAGACTAAAGCTAAAAGCTAAGCTTCGTCAAAGCACTATACGCCGTTACACCCCCAATGGCAAAGATTAAAAAGCCACTTAGCTGTGGTAACCACCGCCAGGGGCCATGATCAAATATACTGCTGGCAAAGGATGAAAGTTTGACAAAGATCAAACCAATCGTTACCAGAGCCACAGCTCCACCAATACCAAAGGCAAAAACCAGGGCTAAGCCGCTTAAAAGTGCACCACTGCTAACGGACAGCAGTAAAATAGCTAGGGCACTGGGACAAGGCATCAACCCATTGGTAAAGCCCAGTAAGAGGATATCTAGCAAGTTGCCCCGGGTGTGATCTAGTCTTCGCCAGGGTTTTGGTAAAGAATTATGAGTATGACTGCAACCGCAACTGCAAGTTTGATTTTTACGAAGTATCATTCTTAGTCCCACTAAAATAATAATGGTGCCAGAAATAAGTTTTAGCCATAGATCCATCTGTTCTTGGGCAATGGTAGAATTAGACATGGCCAGTGCAGTGGCAGAATGGGCCAACAGAGCCATCATCAAGATTACCAAGGTGTGTGTAACAGCAGAAGTTAAACCAAGCAAAACCGCATCCCGGGACCTGCCCCGGGACATGATTAAATAAGCCCCCATGATGCTCTTGCCATGGCCAGGCTCCAAGGCGTGCAAGGCGCCAATTCCTAGGGCGGAAAAGAAATACAGCCAAAAATCCACAGTCATACCCCCTGCAATACTAGTCCCTAATAACTATTCGAGCCTAAAGGTTTTTAATACCACAAAATTCATGTTGAACCAGATAATGTGTTATACTAACTTGGAGACTATTTTAGCCATTAGCAAAAACCTAAAACCTAAAAGATATCGATATCGTAAATGGCACCATCAAAAATATGAAAATTTGGGGAGCTACTACGGGCGACCAAGACAGTTCCCTTACAACCGTTGCTAACAAGCCAGCCTTTTTTCAGGGTAACTAAAAGCTAAAGGCTAAAGACTAAAGACTAAAAGCTAAAAGATGGAGATGTATAGTGGAACATATCAAGACAAAGAATTGGACCGTAAATCCTTCCCTGCTAGATAGGGAGATTATCCGGCAAGCGGCAGAAATTATAAAAAAAGGTGGTCTAGTAGCCTTTCCCACCGAAACAGTCTACGGCCTTGGGGCCAATGGTTTAGATAGTAAGGCGGTGGCAAGTATATACCGTGCCAAGGGCAGACCTTCAGACAACCCATTAATCTTACATGTGGCTGATACGGGGATGGTAAAGGAATTAAGTGCTGATCTACCACAAAAGGCACTTTTGCTAATGAAGCTATTTTGGCCAGGACCGTTAACCCTGGTGGTTCCTAAAGCTAAGCACATTCCAGTAGAAGTTACTGGCGGGTTGGATACGGTGGCTGTGCGGATGCCAGACCACCCCGTGGCCCTAGCCTTGATAAGGGCTTCGGGGGTACCCATAGCAGCCCCCAGTGCCAATCAATCTGGTCTTCCAAGTCCTACAACAGCAGAACATGTTAAAGCAGATTTACAAGGAAGAATTGATGCCATCTTAGATGGGGGACCCGCCGGCTTGGGCTTAGAATCAACTGTATTGGATATAACCAGCCCAGTACCAGTTATCCTACGCCCGGGTGGGGTTACCTATGAACAGCTAAAAGATGTCTTGAGTGATATAATAATTGACCCGTCGGTTTTGGGACAAAAACTGCCAAAGGATCAAGTGCCACGCTCGCCGGGTATGAAATACCGACACTATGCTCCAACCTCCCCGGTCATTCTTTTTGAAGGGGAACCACAGAGAGTTAAGGCAACAATTACGGAAAGGGCTGGGAAATTGCTGGATCAAGGTCAGAAGGTAGGGATTTTGGTCTCAGAAGAGCATATCCAGGGCTACCCAACCCAGGCAAAGATATTAACGATGGGTTCCAGGACAAATCCTGCCAGTGCAGCAGCAGAGCTTTTTAAAAGATTAAGGGAGTTTGATCAACTGCAAGTGAATGTAATATTGGCCGAAGGCATCGAAACAACGGGTATCGGCCTGGCCGTCATGAATCGCCTGCGTCGGGCCTCTGTAGAAAAGCTGCAGTGCTAGTAGGTAGCTATTAGCCATTAAACATACTCAGTACTTAATGGCCATGGCCGACCCAAAAGACTAACCCCTAAGCCTATTAAAGAAGTTATTTTTATAGGCCTACAGCATAAATTTATATGAAAAAGTCGTTAATTATTAGCCTCTTATAGTGGTTTTGTACCATGAACCATCTGCCTTAAGCCTTTTGTGTATGATTTATTACTTAGGTTATTTGGCCCACGGCACAAAAATAAATGAAAGATGGGGTAACATTGAGCCTACTTACATTACTTGCCTTAGCCATGGCATTAGGCACCGACGCTTTTTCCCTATGCATTGGCATTGGCATGGCAGGAGTCACTCGAAGACAAATAGCCATGATTAGCATTACTGTGCTGATCTTTCATATCTTTATGCCCCTACTGGGTTGGTTTGCTGGCGGTTTTCTGGGAAGTAAGGTTGGTCAAGCAGCATCCATAGTTGGTGCTCTTTTGCTTATCTTCCTTGGGGGCAAAATGATTTGGGATACCCTTAAACCTGGCGATGAAAATGAACCCCGTTTTATCATCACCAACACGGGTGGACTACTGCTATTGTCGGCCAGCGTCAGCATGGATGCTCTTAGCGTAGGATTCACCCTGGGTACCCAGCAAGTCTCTCTGTTAATGGCTTCTGGAGTCATTGGCCTTGTGGCAGGAATCATGACCTTTGCCGGATTGACTTTAGGAAAATATGTAGGGGGCTGGATAGGAGAGCGAGCAGAATTGGTAGGAGGACTTATCTTAGCTGGCATCGGGATAAAATTAATTTTTTAGCCCTCAGCCTTCAACTTTTTTGGTTTAGGGGTATTTCTTGTGGGTTTGCCCTGGGACAGGCCTTATGTTTTTGAAAGGGTTATAGCATTAAAGATATTGTTTCAAATCACTACTTGACAAACTTTAACAAAGGCCCAAAATTGGCTGATGGAACACTCAACAGCGGTTTTTGACCTACAGTTTATGGGAGTTTAACAGTATACATTAGCTAACTTCTTTTTTTTGAAGGAAAAAGCAAGATAATTGTAGAAACAAAAACTGTCCTTGGTATAAAGGACAGTTTTTGTTTGATACAACCCTGGGAATAATAGCATGGAGGAATGTTGCACGGAGGAAAGAACGATGGGTAAAAAAATTTTATTTGTTTGTACTGGTAATACTTGTCGTAGCAGCATGGCTGAAGCTTTGGCCCGGGTATTAGCAGAGGAAAAGGGTTTAAAGGACCTAACTTTTTTATCGGCGGGGACCATGGCTTGGTCCGGAGAAAAAGCCAGCCAACAGGCAGTTGAAGCCATGGCCGATCTGGGAATTGAACTATCGCAGCATCGTGCTACTTTACTGTCACCGGAACTGGTTGCCGAGGCTGATCTTGTTTTAACCATGACAGAAAACCACCGTCGTCAAATCCTAAGCAGATGTCCGGAGTTCAAAGAGAAAGTTTATACTCTAGGGGATTATGCCGGAGTACCAATAGATATTACCGATCCCTATGGCAGTCCAGTGGAAATCTATCGAAGCTGCGCAGGTGAACTCAAGGACCTGATCAGTAAAGCCTTGCAAAAGTTATCCAAATAAACATTGCATCATGGAGGTAATAAACATTGAAAAATATTACAATAGTACTGGGAAGTGACCATGCTGGTTTTGAAATGAAAGAACAAATTAAAAAATACCTAGAGACTCAAGGGGTTAAAGTCCAGGATATGGGATGTAATAATACCGAATCCTGTGATTACCCAGATTTTGCACTGGCTGTGGGAGAAAAAATTCGCACTGGCCAATGCCAGCAAGGTATTTTAGTCTGTGGCACAGGTGTAGGCATGGCCATAGCTGTCAACAAGGTTCCCGGAGTGAGAGCAGCCAACATATTTGAACCAGAGATCGCCCAATTGGCCAGAGAGCACAACAACGCCAACGTCCTAACTATGGGCTCACGCTTTATCGATTTAGAAAAGGCCGTAGCCATCACAGAAAAATTCATCAACACCCCATTCGCCGGTGACCGTCATGCTAAAAGGGTGGACAAGATAACGGCAATAGAGAAACAGTATAGCTTGTAGGCAGATTAACAAAAGCTTACGACATTCTAGGGAAACAGCTTCACAGGTTAATAAACCTTATACAAGAAGACAAGCCGAACATAAAAAAATAAAATCCTTGTCAAAGCCAATAACCAAAGAAATAAGCTTCAAGGCTCAGGACCCAAGGCCAAGCATCTAAAGGAGCAAGGCCTTACGTTCTAGCATAAAGACCACGTACTGCACCTACAACAATACCCCAAAGCCAATCATGCAAAAAGGCCAATGGCTCATGGCCCATGGCCCACGGCAAATTCGAAGGGAGAGAAACCAATGTTTAAAGGAAACCTATCTACCACCGACCCCGAGCTCGCCAAAGCAATAGAACTCGAATTTCAACGTCAACAAAGAAACATTGAGCTCATTGCATCTGAAAACTTTGTCAGCCCTGCAGTATTGGAAGCCCAGGGATCTATTTTAACCAACAAATATGCCGAAGGGTACCCCGGCAAACGCTATTACGGTGGCTGTGAGTTTGTTGATATTGCTGAAAGTTTAGCCATTAGCAGAGCCAAAGAGCTATTTGGTGCAGACCATGTCAATGTCCAACCCCATTCCGGTGCCCAAGCCAACTTTGCTGTTTACTTTGCACTACTGCAACCTGGTGATAAAATTCTTGGTATGAATTTAGCCCACGGTGGACACCTTACCCATGGCAGTCCGGTCAATGTATCTGGTAAATATTTTAATGTTGTAGCCTATGGAGTTGAAGAAGGCACCGGCTGCATTAACTACGAAAAGCTGCGTGAAATAGCCCTTCAGGAAAAACCGAAAATGATTGTTGCTGGGGCCAGCGCTTATCCCCGAGCCATTGATTTTAAAACAATCAGCGAGATTGCTAAAGAAATTGATGCCTACTTCTTTGTAGATATGGCCCATATCGCCGGTTTGGTGGCCGCTGGGCTGCACCAAAGCCCCATACCCTATGCCGACGTAGTAACCACCACTACCCATAAAACCCTAAGGGGTCCCAGAGGTGGGATGATTCTTTGTCAAGAAAAATACGCCCAATTAATTGATAAAGCCATCTTCCCTGGCAGCCAAGGCGGCCCCCTTATGCATGTAATTGCGGCCAAGGCAGCTGCCTTTGGAGAAGCACTAAAGCCCGAGTTTAAAGAGTATCAACAACAAATTATCAATAATGCCCAGGCCTTGGCCAAAGGATTAATGACCAGAGGTATAAATTTAGTTTCTGGAGGTACAGATAACCACCTGATGCTGGTTGACCTTAGAGGAACTGGTATCACCGGTAAGGAAGCAGAAAAATTGCTAGATGAAGTGCATATTACCTGTAACAAAAACGCCATTCCCTTTGACCCAGAAAAGCCCTTTGTCACCAGTGGTATTCGTTTGGGTACACCCGCAGCAACCACAAGGGGCTTTAAGGAAGAAGATATGGACAAAGTAGCCCAAATCATCGTCCAAACCCTAAAAGAAAAAGACAACCCAACCACCCAAGAAAAATCCCGAGCCATGGTTAAGGAACTCTGTGATAAATATCCGCTTTATGCTTAAGAGATAGAACTCTGGGGTCAGCCGTGGGCCTTGAGCCATGAGCTATGGGCCAAAACCAAATGATTCGAAAACTGAAAGTATTCAACGTTAACTGTACTTTGAATCCCTTGGTTGACATTGGCCCAAGATAACCCCCAATACATCGAACGTTGCTCAGGAGAGACGAAGTCCGGGGATTATCGATCTAACAAGACCCATTAAAACCAACATGCAAAAAAGTCCCACGGCTCAAGGCTCATGGCCTACGGCCAGAATCTCATCTACAACTAACACGAGAAGTTAATAACTTCCAACAAAATCTAACCCAAAGGAGGTGCACACCTTGCGTCCTTCCTGGGATGAATATTTTATGCAGATTTGTCGGATGGCGGCAAGTCGTTCTACTTGCCTGCGACGGAAAGTGGGAGCGGTGATTGTTAAAGACAATCGTATCCTTGCCACTGGCTACAATGGTGCACCGGCGGGTCTTGCCCATTGTTTGGATATTGGCTGTATGAGAGAAAAATTGGGCATTCCCTCTGGAGAACGTCATGAACTATGTCGAGCCCTGCATGCTGAACAAAATGCAATTATACAAGCAGCAGTGCATGGCACCGCCATACGAGGCAGTGTTATCTATGTGACAAACCAACCCTGTGTCATGTGTTCTAAGATGATTGTCAATGCGGGGATTAAAAAAGTGCACTTTGCCGGGGATTACCCAGACGATCTTTCACTTAGGATATTTGAAGAGGCTGGGGTAGAATTAATTAAAGTACCGGATTAGACAAGCAGTATCGGCTAAAGGTTAATAACTGGCCTGTCAAGGTATAATCCCTTGACAGGCCTTACATTAGACCTTGTCCTTTCAATAATTCTTAAAACTAAGCTTAAACTTGTATTTACTTAAAATTACTAATATACTGTTAGGTGGAAGGTGTTAAAATGTTAACAAAAACCATTGCCTTACCTAAACTGAATCACCTCTCACCAACTATGGAATCTACTGCCTTAAAACTAATGGAAGAAACCGGAGAATTGGCCCAGGCCATAGGTAAATTCCGAGGCATGAGTGGTGAACAAACCAAATACGAAGAACAAGAAGTTATTGAGCTAATCACCAAAGAACTACTGGATGTAGCTCAGACCGCTGTGAGTATGATGTTTGTTTTAGAAGAACAATACGGAGTAAATATAGAGAAGACCCGAGAGAAGCACATAGAAAAATTGATTAACAAAGGATACCTTAGTATAGACTAAACCTAAAATAAGTGGTCGGACTATTCCATAAGTCTGTCCCTCTTTTGGCTACTTTTGCCATTAGCCATTAGCCATTAGCTTTTAGTTTTCATTTTGCTAAGGGTTAAAGGCTAAAAGCTAAAGGCTACATAGGAGGAAAGATTGATGTTAAAAGTACTCACCGTTTTCGGCACCCGCCCGGAAGCGATTAAGATGGCACCTTTGGTCAAGGAACTAAACAGTAGACCAGACAAAATTAAATCCATTGTGGCCGTAACAGCTCAACACAGGGAAATGCTTGATCAGGTCCTAGAGCTATTTCAGATTGAACCCGATTACGATCTTAACATTATGCAGGAAGGACAAACACTATATGATGTCACCGTAAGGGCTTTAGAAGGGTTAAAAGACGTCCTGATACAGTGCAACCCAGACCTGGTGTTGGTTCATGGAGACACCACAACCACCTTTGTTGCAGCTTTGGCTGCCTATTATCGGCAAATACCTGTAGGACATGTTGAGGCCGGACTGAGAACCCACAATAAGTACTCACCCTTCCCAGAAGAAATGAATCGTCACCTTACTGGTGCTTTAGCGGAATATCATTTTGCACCGACCCAAAAATCCATGCAGAATTTAATTAAAGAGAATGTGAAAATAGAAAACATTTTTGTCACAGGTAACACAGTCATTGATGCCCTGAAAGCAACCGTAAAGGAGAACTATGTATTTGTTGATCCATTATTAAACAGTATTGATTTTGACAAACAACGGGTCTTGTTGGTAACCACACATCGCCGCGAAAACCTCGGGGAACCCATGCGGGCTATTTACACGGCTCTCAAAGAAATTGTGGAAACCTATCCTGAGGTGGAAATTGTTTTCCCTGTGCATAAAAATCCTGCTGTAAGATGGGTCGTGAATGAGGTGTTAGGTGGCATACCTAGAGTTCACTTAATTGAACCCCTTCAATATGAACCCTTCATTAATTTAATGCAACGAAGTTATCTAGTACTAACCGACTCTGGGGGAATGCAGGAAGAAGCACCTTCCTTAGGAAAACCTGTTTTAGTTTTGCGTAATACCACCGAGAGGCCGGAAGCAGTTGATGCGGGAACAGTCAAATTGGTGGGTACAAATCGCGACAAAGTGCTATCTGTCACAAGCGAACTGTTGAAAAATTTAGAATATTACAGAAAAATGTCGGAGGCTGTCAATCCTTATGGAGATGGTTTGGCTGCCAAACGAATTGTAGACTTCATTTGCTTTAGATTTGGCCTTTCAGAAGACCAGCCTAAGGAGTTTTTAGCTAATATTTAGCATAATAATTACCATAATTGGCGAATTAAGTTATTGATATAAAAAATTATTTAAAAAATTCCTAAAATCACAATTTAGCTGGAGGAATAATGAAAATCTTGTAGAAGTTATATCTAAAATCAATCGAAAGATGAATGACAAAAACACAAAATATTCTAGCGAACAAATTGTGAATTATTGAATTAACGATGCAAAACTACAATGGCAGCAGAAAGCTAACAGCTAAAGGCTAAACCCGAAAGGAATACCCAAACGCTATGAGCGATAAAGGTAAGGGAGAACCATTACGTGCATTGGCATTGGCATCATCTATAAGCGTCGAAATTGCATCCGCAACTGTGGTCGGTTTTTTCGGAGGACGATGGCTTGACAGCAAATTCAATACGGATCCTTGGTTAATGCTGGCAGGTTTATTGCTGGGCATGGCCGGGGGCATGTGGGGGGTTTATCATACACTGGAAACCTTCCGCAAAAAAGACAAGGGGTGAGTCGATGCTGAGTTCCCAAACCATGCCCAATCTGGAGGTGCAACTAAAACGTACAGTCAAGTCTACAGCCATTATTGTGGCTTGCTTGGTGTTGGCAGTTGCCATAGATTATCAAAATGTCGTTTATAAGGGGCTTTTGATTGGCTCTTTGGCCAGTCTCCAGAATGCCATTTTATTGAGCAAGAGAATTAACAAGGTTGCTACCATAAAAGATGTTGGTAAAGCAATTGCATATATGCGCAGGGGCTTTTTTATCCGCCTGATTATTATTATGGCCACCCTGTGGCTGTCTATCAGAATTCCCAGTGTCAGCGTGAATGCCGCAGCGGTAGGCTTGTTTGTTGCCCCGATCCTATCGATCTCTGACTTTTTTATCACCGTGATTAAAGAGAGCGTCTTAAAATCAAAGGCTCTCGATAATAAAGTTAATCAAATTAAACGTGAAGGGGGTGAAAAAGCATGAGCGCTGCAGCGGGAGCTGCGCAGGCAGCAGAACATCATGATATGCTGCACCAGGTGGAAATGAACTTAAACTTATGGAACATTCCACTGTTCACAGACTATGACAAATACTGGAATATCATGGGTCTTAGTATTAGCCCCAGGACCATGATTATGACTTGGATCGCCATGGCGCTGGTATTACTCTTCGCTTGGGTGTGTACCAAGGATCAGAACGTCAGAAGTCCTGGCAAAGCACAAGCAACCTTTGAGCTGTTGTGGGAATTTCTTGGTGGGCAGGTATTTACTAACCTTGGAAACAAATTAGGGGCTGCCCTGATGCCGATCATTGTAACATTTTTCATTTATATCGCATTTGCCAACCTGCTAGGTTTGGTACCTACACTTAGTTCACCCACAGCTGATAAAAACACAACCCTCGGACTTGCATTAATCGTAGTATTATTAATTCACTACCATGGCTTGAAAGCCAATGGTCTTGGTGGACATATCGGACACTACTTTCAGCCCTTTAAAGTCTTTGTGGTAATTCACGTGATTGAAGAAATCGCCAGACCAGTTACCCTGGCCTTCCGTCTTTACGGTAACATCTTCGCTGGTGAAGTGCTGATTGCTGTATTGTTAGGTCTGATTAACGCCAGTGCCTATGTATTTGGTGGATTTATTCCTTCTGTTATCTGGTTAGCCTTCTCTGTTTTCGTAGGTTTCGTTCAAGCATTTGTATTCTCAATGCTGACCATTGCTTACGTTTCACAGTTTGCTGTGCATGAAGAAGCTGATCATCACTAGTTTTTATTGCATAACATCTCAGGAAAGGAGGGGAAATGAATGGAAGTAGGAGCTGCTGCTGCTATCGCTACTGGCTTGGCCGTAGGTTTAGCTGCTCTGGGTGCTGCTGTTGGTGACGGTATTTGCACCGGTAGAGCCATCGAGTCTATCGCCCGTCAACCCGAAGCTAAAGGTACCATCCAAACCACTATGTTTATTTCTGTAGGTCTAATTGAATCTATCCCCATTATCGCCGTAGTACTTGCCTTCATGTTATTTGGTAAGCTTGGTTAATCCAAACAAGTACATTTTTTCTTAGGACGGGGGCGATTGGGCGGGCTTAATGAGGTCTCCAAGCCCGCCATCGCCTTCCTTACTGTCCGCCCAGACGGAAGGAGGGGAATTTGTGGAGAGCTTAGGTTTAAATGGCACAATACTTGCCCAGATGTTCAACTTCCTGGTCTTATTAATCCTGCTCCGGGCGGTGGCCTACAAGCCGTTTATGAACATGCTGGAAAAACGTAGGGAACTTATCGAGAGCAGCATTGCTGCCGCCGAAGAAGATAAAAAGCAAGCAGAACAAATGCGTGCTGCCTTACAGGCCGACCTACATCGTTCTCGGGAACAGGCCACAGAAATGATGGCCCGTGCTACCAAGAGTGCCGAAGAGCAGGCCCAGCAGATCATTGAAGCTGCTAAGGCTGAAGCTGCCCGTGTGAAAGACAGTGCCCTGGCTGAAATCCAACGGGAGAAGGAAAGGGCAGTGGCTGAACTCAGAGATCAGGTTGCTACACTCTCCATTATGGTGGCTGGAAAAATCATCGACCAGAAACTGGACGCTAATGTTCAAAAAGACATGGTTGACAAATTTGTTAAAGAGGCAGGGGATCTGCCATGTTAAGAGGGGCTGTGGCAAGACGTTATGCCCAGGCCCTGTATGAAATTGCTCAGGGGAAAAACACCTTAGAAGCCATGGAACAAGAGCTGAAGGGTGTTGCCGAAGCAATTGAAGGGACTAGGGAACTCCAAAAGGTTTTATATCACCCGCAGGTGTTACCTGGTGAAAAGAAGAACTTGCTAAAAGCAATTTTTGCCGATAAAATTTCTACCGAGACCTTGAATTTTTTAGGGCTTGTGGTAGATAAACGCCGTGAAAATTACATTGCAGGTATAGCTGCTGAGTTTTTTGTTTTAGCTAATGAGGCCCGTGGCAGAGTGGCTGCAGAAGTAACCACTGCCGTTGCCATTGACGAGCAGCAAAAACAAGAACTCATAAAAGTAGCTTCCCGCTTGGCTGGTAAGGAAGTTGAGCCCACTTTTGCAGTGGATCCTTCTCTTATCGGTGGTGTAGTTGTACGTATTGGTAGTAAGGTTATTGATGGCAGCATCAAGACCCGCCTAGCTACGATAAAATCACGCCTAATGTCAAAAACCAGTTAATAGATAGGGGTGAACCAGTACATGAATTTGCGACCTGAAGAGATCAGCTCGATCATAAGGCAGCAAATCGATAAATACGAGGCCCAGGTAGAAGTATCCGACGTGGGCACCGTTATCCAGGTCGGCGACGGTATCGCCCGTGTTTATGGCCTCGAGGAATGCATGGCCTCAGAACTGTTAGAGTTTCCAGGCGGCACACTCGGAATGGCTCTGAACCTGGAAGAAGATAATATCGGTTGCGTTATTATGGGTCCCTATACCCACATTAAAGAAGGCGATCCTGTTAAGCGGACCGGTCGTATTATCTCCGTTCCTGTTGGCGATGCCCTGATCGGTCGTGTTGTTAACCCACTGGGCCAGCCCATAGATGGCAAAGGTCCGATCAAAACAGATAAATATCGCGCCACTGAGCGCATTGCACCGGGTATTATTGCCCGTAAGTCCGTTAGTGTGCCACTGCAAACTGGCCTCAAGGCTATTGATGCCATGGTTCCCATCGGTCGTGGTCAGCGTGAGTTGATCATTGGTGACCGCCAAACCGGTAAAACCGCCGTTGCAGTAGACGCCATCATCAATCAAAAGGGTCAAGACGTTATTTGTATCTACGTAGCTGTAGGCCAAAAAGCCTCCACCGTTGCTGGTGTGGTACAGACCTTAGAAGCTCACGGTGCTATGGAATATTCCATCGTGGTAGCTGCTAACGCATCTGAACCCTCTCCATTGTTATACTTAGCACCCTATTCCGGTGCAGCCATGGGTGAAGAATTTATGGACCATGGTAAGGACGTCTTAATCATTTATGATGACCTGTCCAAACAGGCTACTGCTTATCGTGAAATGTCCCTGTTACTCCGTCGTCCACCAGGACGTGAAGCATTCCCTGGTGACGTATTCTATCTACACTCCCGCTTGTTGGAACGTGCCGCTCGTTTGGCACCAGAATATGGCGGAGGTTCTATGACCGCACTGCCGATCATCGAGACCCAGGCTGGTGACGTATCTGCCTATATTCCTACCAACGTTATCTCCATTACTGACGGTCAGATATTCTTAGAAACTGACCTGTTTAACGCTGGTATGCGTCCCGCTATTTCCGTTGGTCTGTCGGTATCCCGCGTAGGTGGTGCTGCCCAAATTAAAGCCATGAAGCAAGTTGCTGGTCAGCTTCGTCTGGACCTGGCTCAGTACCGCGAATTGGCTGCCTTTGCTCAGTTCGGTTCTGACTTGGATAAAGCTACCCAGGCTCGTTTGAACAGGGGTGCTCGTACTACTCAGATTCTGAAGCAAGGCCAATACAAACCCTATTCCGTAGAAGAACAAGTAGTAATTATCTATGCAGCCGTTAAAGGCTTTATCGATGATGTTGAATTAGATAAGGTAGGTGCCTTTGAAGAAGGCTACATTAACTTTATGCGTTCCAGCAAAGCTGATATTCTGAAAGCCATTAAAGAGCAGAAAGAAATCAAACCTGAGACCGATGCCAAGTTAGTAGCAGCCATCGAAGAATTCAAGAAAACCTTTGCCTAAAGCATTTAGTTGTTCGTAGTTCTGAGTTCTTTAGTTCGCAATGCTTTTGACTTCGAACTTCGAACTTCGAATCTCGAACTTCGAAAAGGTGGTGATTTAGTAAATGGCCAGTGCCCGTGATATAAGGCGCCGGATTAAGAGTATTAAAAGCACCCAACAAATCACCAAAGCCATGAAAATGGTTGCTGCCGCAAAACTGCGTCGGGCCCAGGAGGCGGTTGTATCGGCCCGTCCCTTCGCCCTCAAAATTAAAGATGTACTTAGCCGCGTGGCTGCTGCCAGTGGCGGTGCAAGTCACCCATTATTAGAAGTGCGGGAAGTAAAAACAACTGCCTATGTAGTTATTGCTGCCGACCGGGGTCTTTGTGGCGGCTTCAACGCCAACGTCTTGCGGCGTGCCGGCGGTGAAGTAACTGATAAGAACAACTCAGCTATCGTAGCTTTGGGTCGTAAATCAAGAGATTACTTTAATCGCCGTGGCTTTGATGTCACTGCATCCTATGTACAATTAGGTGAATCCATTGAGTTTTCGCAGGCCAAAGAAATTGCTAGATTTGTCATGGACAAATATGTGGCCGGTGAATTTGACGAAGTTTATCTGATTTTTAGTGAGTTCGTTAATGTACTGACCCAGCGTCCAGTTAAAGTGAAGCTGTTGCCTGTGGAAACCCCTACCGAAGAGAAAAAGGGTCCCAGTGTTGAATACATTTTTGAACCCTCGGCCGAATCGGTTCTTGCCAGTCTGCTACCCACCTATGTGGAAACTACGCTCTTCCGAGCTATGTTGGAAGCCAAGGCCGGTGAACAGGGCGCTCGTATGACCGCTATGGATTCCGCCACCAAGAATGCCAAAGAGTTAATCGAAAAATTAACCCTGTCCTTAAACCGTGCTCGCCAGGCTGCTATTACCACGGAAATTTCCGAAATCGTTAGTGGTGCAGCTGCACTTGAATAATTAGTCCGTAAAATCTGACTGCAAGGAGGTCGGAGAACAACATGAATGTAGGCCATATCGTCAGTGTTATCGGTGTGGTTGTGGACGTTGAGTTCGCACCAGGCCAGGTACCTGATATATATAGTGCGGTGAAAATCCGGACTGAAGACCAGGCAGACAAGTCCCAAGAATGGAACTTAACCCTGGAAGTGGCCCAGCACTTGGGTAACAACCGTGTACGTTGCATCGCCATGTCCTCCACTGAGGGTCTAAAACGTGGTATGAAGGTTGCAGACACCGGTAAACCCATCACTGTTCCTGTAGGTAGACCTGTACTGGGTCGTCTGCTGAACGTACTGGGTGAAGAAATTGACAATATGTCACCTGTAAATGCTGAAAAAACTTATCCCATTCACCGTCCAGCTCCTGCACTGGTGGATCAGTCCACCAAGGCAGAAATTCTGGAAACTGGCATTAAGGTCGTCGACCTGCTGATCCCCTTCTTGAAGGGTGGTAAAATTGGTCTGTTCGGCGGTGCCGGTGTAGGTAAGACAGTTATCGTTATGGAGCTCATTAACAACATTGCTAAGCAGCACGGTGGTATCTCCGTATTTGCTGGCGTTGGTGAGCGTACCCGTGAAGGTAACGATCTCTACAACGAAATGAAAGAATCAGGCGTATTAGATAAGACCATTCTAGTTTACGGCCAGATGAACGAACCACCAGGAGCCCGTCTCCGCGTTGGTTTGACCGGTCTGACCATGGCAGAATACTTCCGTGATGAAGAAGGCGCTGATACACTACTCTTTATTGACAACATCTTCCGTTTCACCCAGGCTGGTTCTGAGGTTTCCGCGTTGCTAGGCCGTATGCCTTCCGCCGTTGGTTACCAACCCACCCTGGCAACTGAAATGGGTCAATTACAAGAACGTATTACCTCAACCCGTAAGGGTTCTGTTACCTCGGTACAGGCAATTTATGTGCCTGCGGACGACTTGACTGACCCAGCACCGGCCAGTGCTTTCGCTCACTTGGACGCTACTGTTGTTTTGAGTCGTGCCATCTCCGAGTTGGGTATTTATCCGGCCGTTGACCCACTGGATTCTACCTCCCGCATCTTGGATCCCCAGGTTGTAGGTAAAGAACACTATGAGTGTGCCCGCGGTGTGCAGTCTGTATTGCAGCGCTATAAAGAACTGCAAGACATTATTGCCATCCTAGGTATGGACGAACTTTCCGACGAAGATAAACTGACCGTGGCTCGGGCCCGTAAGCTGCAACGCTTCCTGTCCCAACCCTTCCACGTGGCAGAAATCTTTACTGGACGTCCTGGTAAATACGTAACCCTGAAGGACACCATCCGCAGCTTTAATGAAATTCTGGCTGGTAAACATGATGCCTTACCAGAACAAGCATTCTACATGGTTGGTGCCATTGAAGAAGTTGTGGAGAGCGCAAAACGTATTGAGGCTGGTGCATAATTATGGCTAAAACCCAACGCCTTGATATTGTCACTCCTGAAAAGGTAGTATTCAGTGAAGAAATCGATTTCATTGTGGCACCCGGTGTTGATGGTGAACTTGGTATCTTACCTGAACACGCACCTCTGGTTACAGCTCTTAAGGTTGGTTCCTTAAGAGTGCAGCAGAATGGCAAATTTTTTAAGGTGGCCGTAAGTGGTGGCTTCATGGAAGTCAAGAACAGCCGGGTCGTTGTTCTAGCTGACACCGCCGAACGAGCTGACCAAATCGACGTTGAGCGCGCCCAAGCTGCCAAACAGCGTGCTGAGCAGCGTCTCGGTAACAAAAGCGCTGAAATCGATGTAGCCAGGGCAGAAATAGCCCTGCAAAAGGCAATCAACCGTATCAAAGCTGCGGAATAAGCAGAAAAAAGCCCAGGTTAGCCCACTAGCTATCCTGGGCTTTAGTATTTATAGCAGCTTTTGTGGCAATAATAGGGTTAAGATTTTCTAATTGAGTGGCCATTGGCTATGGGCCATGAGCCATGAGCCTTTTTTGTGAGAGAACTTTTGGGTCAAAGTTAAAACCTAGGCCTCTGGTTCTTGCCGTTGGCTATGCCCAAGAATTAAGTTAGCCTTAGAAGTCTACACTAATTTAAAATAATATCTAGCCAAAGGCAAAAAAAAGCCTACGGCCCATGGCCCATGGCTCATGGCCAATAAAGGAGAACCCATGGAAGAAAAAATCATCATCACTGGCGGCAAGCCTTTATATGGAAACATCAGAGTCAGTGGAGCAAAAAATGCGGTACTCCCCATTTTGGCAGCATCCTTACTTACTACCACCCAAACTCGACTGTTGGACGTACCCAACCTCGCCGATGTGGGGGTAATTTGCTCTGTCCTCGAACATTTGGGGGCAAAAATTGAAAAATCAGAGGGAGAATTACATATTACCGTTCCTTCCCTCAACCATATAGAAGCTCCCTACGAATACGTTCGTAAAATGAGGGCTTCCTTTTTAGTCATGGGACCTCTATTGGCCAGAGAAGGAAAAGCCAGAATATCTCTACCCGGAGGCTGTGCTATAGGCACTAGGCCCATTGATTTGCACCTAAAGGGATTTTCAGCCTTGGGGGCGGACATTTGCTATGGTTCTGGCTATATCGAAGCCACAGCCAAAGAACTCACAGGTTCAGATATCTATTTAGATTTTCCCAGTGTGGGTGCCACCGAAAATATAATGATGGCAGCCGTTTTGGCCAAGGGTCAAACAACCATTGAAAACGCAGCCGAAGAACCAGAAATTGTAGACCTGGCCAACTTCCTTAACTCCATGGGAGCAAAAATCAAGGGGGCAGGTACAAAGGTTATCCGCATCAACGGAGTACCAGAACTAAGCGGCACCACCCATGCTGTGATCCCGGATCGTATTGAAGCAGGCACCTATTTAGTAGCAGCTGTCATGACCCAGGGCGATGTTGTGGTGGAAAATGTCATTGCCGATCACCTAAAACCCATCGTGGCTAAACTAAAGGAGGGTGGTGCCGAAATTATCGAAGAGGAAAGCAAAATACGGGTCAGGTGCCAAGGTAAACTCAAGGGAGTAGACATTAAAACCCTTCCCTACCCAGGTTTTCCTACAGATATGCAAGCGCAGTTTATGACTCTCATGACAGTTTCTGAGGGCACCAGTATCATAACAGAAACTGTCTTTGAAAATCGTTTTATGCATGTAAATGAACTAAAACGTATGGGAGCCAAAATTAAAATAGAAGGCAGAACAGCCATAGTCCAAGGAGTAAAAAACCTCACCGGTGCCGAAGTAAAAGCCACCGATCTAAGGGCAGGGGCAGCCATGATCCTAGCAGGCATAGCAGCCAGCGGCCAAACCAGTGTTGCAAACATTTATCATATCGACCGGGGTTATGAGAAACTAATTGAAAAACTACAAGGCATAGGAGCAGATATTTGCAGAGTGGAATCCCGTGAACCAGTGGTGGTGTAATTAGCCATCAGCCTTCTGGCATGTCATTCTTAGGGGTCATAGCCAGCCTATAAAACTTAATAACATATTTTACCAAACATTAACATATTAATAAAATAGGGAACTTGTTTCCTATTATCAAGGCTTACAAGACCCCTAAGAAATACATTCAAAGCTAAAAGCTAAAAGCTGACTGCTATTCAAAGGACGGTGCTCCAAAAGTGCGAAAACTACTCCTAGCCTTCTTGGGATTACTAACCCTAATAGTCGCTTTCCCCAGCATAACACTAAAGTTTTACCAACTAATCAACCCACCACAAATCCAATCCGCAGGCACTATTGTAAAAATGTACAACCATCAAACCCAAAAAATTGAGTCTATACCACTGGAGGAGTACATTGTAGGTGTAGTGGCAGCCGAAATGCCAGCTTCCTTTCCAGTGGAAGCCCTCAAGGCACAGTCCGTGGCCGCCCGTACCTATATCATGCAACGCATCCTTCCCGGAGGAGTGAAAAATTCTCGTTACTCTGGTGCAGACGTGTCCAGCGATCCACGGGATGGACAAGCCTGGATCTCCCA
The DNA here is from genome assembly GCF_054657375.1 of Desulfotomaculum defluvii. Classification (NCBI taxonomy): domain Bacteria; kingdom Bacillati; phylum Bacillota; class Clostridia; order Eubacteriales; family Desulfotomaculaceae; genus Desulfotomaculum; species Desulfotomaculum defluvii. The sequence goes on from NZ_BAAHYV010000006.1 coordinate 170,924, forward strand.
GGAAGAGATGGAGAAACGGTGGGGAAAACTAAAGTACCTGGAATACTTCTACAAAATAAAATGGGCAGTGGACAGTACCAGCGGACAAGTGATTAACTACAAATCGCAACTCATATTCCCGGCCTTTCATGCTTCCTGCGGGGGAAGCACTGAAAATGCCGAAGAAGTCTGGGTCGCCGCACTGCCTTACCTAAAGGGGGTAGACTGCCCCTACTGTACAGATCCCAGTCCGAAAAAACAAGTTACTTATACTCTGGCAGAAATTGACCAAAAACTAAAAACCAATCTATCAGCCATTCCCGTCTCTACAGTCAAGACTAATGCTATTAAAATTACCAAGGAAACCTCCACAGGGAGGCCAAAGGAAATCCAATTTGGCAACAAAGAATATCCCGCCACCCTTCTAAGAGAAATCTTAAAACTTCGCTCCACCCGTATATCTTGGAACATAAATGACGACAAAATCACCTTCACCACCAAAGGCTACGGCCACGGTGTAGGCCTCTGCCAATACGGCGCCAAAGGACTAGCCGAACACGGTAAAAACTATGAGGAGATACTAAAACACTACTACACAGGGGTAGAAATTAGTAGTATGAAATAGATTTGCTATCAGTCCTTAGACTTTTGCCTTTAGCTATTAGCCATTAGCCTTTAGCAAAAAACCCCTACGTATATTCACCCCCCATTCTGTCAATACTATAACCAACGAAGAATGACAAAGTAAGCATTACAAAGGGGATGAAAATACATGTGGCCCTTCGAAGATTCACTGCGCAACCAACTTCGAAATCAAGATCTAATGAAAAAATATCGAGAATGGTTAAAAAAATGGTTACTAAAGGGGAACAGCAAGTTCAATTCCACAGCGCTAATGTGCAGTGTGGTTATTGTGGCCCTTCTGACAATCTATGGTCTTTACAACTGGCAGAGTGACCGTACAATAAAAGGTGCTATTCCAAACCAAAATACCAATCAGATAATTAAAGAGGACTACCAAAAGAAACCAACTGCCCAGGAACAAAGTATTGCAAAGACTGAAACACTAAACACTGCAGAAAAAGACACTGCAGAAAAAGAAACCATGGCCACCCAACCTGTGGTAAACCCAGAAGAAATGGTCAAACCAGTTATGGGTCATGTACTAACTGGCGTAGGCATGACTTTCTCCGAAGTCTTTAAAGATTATCGCTACAGTACTGGGGTTGCCCTAGCCGGAGATCCAGGGACAGAGGTCAAAGTTGCCTTAGCTGGAACGGTTGCTTTGATTTCCACAGCCGAAAATAACACCAAGGTTATAACCATCAATCACGGTAACGGTTGGGAATCTTCCTACAGCGGCTTAGAAAATGTTCAAGTCAAAGCAGGACAAAGTCTTGAGCAAAACAATATTTTAGGCACCCTGGGCCAAAATAACAGAACCAACGGAGTATTAGAGAACCATTTGTATTTCCAAATCACGAAGAATGGGGAACCCGTAGACCCCAATATCTACTGGAAATAAATAATAACTTGTCATTGCTCATCCAAATGGCCTTTTTATGGCCATTTTCTTTTTATTTTGTGACATTTCTCCTAACCCCCCGCATATATTTAAGTAAAAAGTAGCTCGGAGTGAAGTAACCTACCAATGAATATAGACATCCATTCTCACTTCTAAATTCTCACCTCTCACTTCTCAAATAGGGGGTAGGAAAATGCAGGACTACATCCAAAAACGGGTGCTGGACATATGTGCATATATTTTAGAGACCAAAGCCACAGTACGAAAAGCGGCCCAAGTCTTTCAAGTTAGTAAAAGCACCGTCCACAAAGATATGACAGAACGTCTCCCGTCCCTAAATAAACAACTTGCCCTAGAGGTAAAAACCATCCTTGATGAAAACAAAGCAGAAAGACACCTCAGAGGCGGGGAAGCTACCCGTAGAAAGTATAAAGAAATTAGCTAGTCAAATAGCGAGAAATTTTGGAGATAAAAAGGAATTTAAGCAGGAAATAGAGAATCCTACATTTTTAGGATAATCTGCCATTCCTGTTTTTCTTTTCATACAGGTAGTACAAACACTCAAGAGTGGACAAGCCTGGGCTTACGGGTACTGCTTTTGGGTCAAGCTATGAGCCATGAGCCATGAGCTTTTAAATCCAGATACATAAGGAATATATCAAAATCTTAAATACCAAATTCTACAGCACTTGATTTAACTTTTTAAAATAACATGCAAAAAGCCCATGGCCCACGGCTCAAGGCCCATGGCCAAGAATAAAAGAAACAAATTGCTCAGAGCACAAAACGCACCGAAAACGAACAACAAACTAGGAGGAAGTAAAACATGTTTGGTTTCAACACCGATATAGGAATAGATCTAGGAACTGCCAGTGTCCTGGTCTTTGTTAAAGGAAAAGGTATCGTACTCCGGGAACCCTCAGTGGTTGCCATCAATAAGGATACCGGTAATATCATTGCAGTGGGTGAAGAGGCCCGCCGTATGTTGGGGCGTACCCCCGGCAACATCGTTGCCACCCGTCCCTTGCGTGAAGGGGTTATTGCAGATTATGAAGTTACCGAAAAAATGCTGCGTTACTTCATTAATAAAGCAAATGGCAAAAGGTGGTTTTTCCGCCCTAGGGTGATGATCTGTATTCCTTCAGGTGTAACTGGTGTCGAAGAAAGAGCAGTACGTCAGGCCTCAGTCTCCGCCGGTGCCAGCTCCGCCCACCTTATCGAAGAACCACTAGCCGCTGCCCTGGGTGCAGGTATCGATATCGCAGAACCCAGCGGCTCTATGATTGTTGATATCGGTGGCGGTACCTCTGACGTAGCAGTACTTTCCCTAGGCGGTATTGTTTGCAGCCGTTCCATCCGTGTGGGTGGTGATAAATTTGACGAGGCAATTGTACGTTATATAAGGAAAGAATTCAGTCTCATGATTGGTGAACGTACTGGGGAAGAAATCAAGGTAGAAGTAGCCACCGCTGTCCCCGAAAAGACACCTGAGAGGGTTACCGAAATCCGTGGTAGGGACCTTATCACTGGATTACCCAAAGCTGTCACCGTCAGCAGCAATCAGGTTTACAACGCCATAGCTGAACCCCTGGAAGCGGTAGTTAGTGCAGTAAAAGAAGTTCTAGAAATGACCCCACCGGAATTGGCAGCTGATATTGTAAACAAAGGAATTGTCATGACCGGCGGTGGGGCTCTATTGCATGGATTGGACACCTTAATTTCCGAAGAGACTGGTTTGCCCGTTTACATAGCAGAGGATGCCATCTCCTGCGTAGCTCTAGGTACCGGCAAGGCCTTAGCCATGATGAATGTTCTGCCGAAGCAGAAGAGTGGGAAGTTGTTTAAAAAAGTTATGGGCTAGAAATGGTTATAATAGTTTAAATGGTTTAAGCATTGATGGGGTTTTTGGTTATCCTTGTAATATAAAAAATTTAAAATAAAGGATATTATTAATTAAGTTGTAAAAGAAAAATCCTGAGCATAAGACTTAATGTTTAAATAAAATAACAAAATAAATATAACAAAGGAGGAGCGAAAATGCCTAGAATTCTTATGACATTATTAATTATGTTCCTAGTCTCACTTCCTTTACCTGCCATAGCCAGCCAAAGTATATCGCTGGATGGACAGAAAATGACTCTTACTCAATCACCGGTTATTGAACAGGGAAGAACCTTTGTGCCATTAAGGCTAATTGCTGAAGCCGTAGGCTGCGAAGTAGGCTATGATAGCAGTATTCAAACTGTACGTATTCAAAAACACGGTCAAATGATACGTATGAAAGTAGCAGACAGTGAAGCGTATATTAATGAAAAAAAGGTTTCACTTGATGCACCTGCTTTTCTAAAAAATGAAATAACCATGGTGCCGTTGCGCTTCATTTCAGAGAACTTGGGGTTAGATGTTCAATACACAGAGGGAGAAATTAAGCTAACTACTAAAGATTATGCAAAGGTTTTCTATATTGATGTGGGTGATGGTGATGCTACCTATATACAATTACCAAACCAGACAGATATATTAATTAATGGTGGCAGCGAGAAAACCTACATAAACGTCCTAGAAATATTACGGGGACAAAAGGTTGATGATCTAGAACTAGTGATAAATACCCACCCAGGAGCTGGCCAAATGGCTGGATTAGCAAAGATTATTAAAAAATACAAAGTAGAAAGACTTATCGATAGCAATGCTGCTGTTGGAGATAACTTTTATCCTGAGTATCAAAAAGCAGCCAAGGAAACTGGAGCTAAGTGGGAAGTTGCAAACAACCAAAATATACAGTTTTATGGAGCTAAAGTAAGCATTTTAACTAATCAAGCAAGCTCCTGGGGCAGGGATTTTACAGGAAAATCTGTTGTGACTCTAATAGAGATTGGTGATATTAGGTTTTTATTTATGGGGGGACTTTGTTACCCTCTAGACGGTCAAATTAATTTAACTAAATCTGTACAAGTATTGCTTGCCGCAGATGCTGCTAGTAATAAATCTTCAAGTGAAGCACTCTTAAAGATGGCTAAACCTGAAACTGTAATTATTTCTGTAGGCAAAGATAATAAATATGGTTTTCCTCATGCTGAAACTGTATCTAGAATCCAAAATACTGGTGCAAAAGTTTTTGCTACATCAGCCAATGGTACTGTAGTAGTTTCCACCAACGGCAAGTCTTACGAGACAGCAATAGAACAAAAGGGCGATGTTATCACTAAACGAAGAATCGAACCTCCTGTGGGTCAGGATGAGGGATTATATGTTGGCGATACTAAAACCCACATCTTTCACTGGCCTTCCTGCAGAGAAGCAAAAGAAATCAAGTATTATAACCGAGTTTGGTTTAAGGATGCAGAGCATGCCTTGGAAAATGGCTATCAACCTGATATTTTTTGCCGACCGGAATAAATTTTTATAAAAAAACGGAACTTTTTTAAAAACCCTAGCGTCTATGTCTATGAAACGGTAAAGATGGCAGATAAAATAAGAGTTGGCTAATCTTGCCGAAGAAACTAAGGACTAGCAGACCAGAAGGTTAAAGCTAGCAAATATTAATTATTTCTATAGGAGGTAAGAATCTTGAAAAGAACAAAAAAAGTAGTATCTACTTTGGTAACTGTTGCCATGGTAGGAACATTAGTTCTTCCAATCGCTGCAGGCCCTGCTTTTGCAGGATCTGACAACCGCGTAAGCAAGGTAGTTAATGTAGCTGATGATTATGAAGGTAAACTTGGCACCCTGAGCATCAGTGAAGATGAGGATTATTCTGGTGACTTCGCATCTGGCGAAACCTTCACCTTGACCTTGCCTAGCAATGTTGATTGGGCTGATGGTACAAACAACGATGACAAATTAGACGTTAGAAAATTAGTTGATGGCCCTGTAACTGCCAAACTAGTTAACGACCAAACATTAGAACTTACCTTTACAGACAAAGTTACCACTAAGGCTGCGAAAGTAGCAGACATAGTAGATATCGATATGGCTATCGTGGTAGATGGCGCTGAAGGTGATATTAAGGTTAGCGTTGATGGAAGAGACTCCGGCGTAACTGGCGGCGACTATCTGATCGCCCGTGTTAGCAGCGGCAGCACTGTAACTACTGCTTTAGATACCGAGACCATTGGTGACGGTTTCTCTAAAGGTGGCACCATTAAAATTGAAGAAACTTCAGTTAACGCTATTGGAACTGCAGAACAAAAAATTAAACTTAAGCTTCCTAATGATTTCGTTTGGAATTCTGTTTACAGCACTTCTAAATACAGTGATGTTAAGGACTATATCACCTTCAGTGGTGGATTCAGCTCTGCTGATTTCGTAAAAGCTGAAATTAGCGATAGAAACCTAACCATTACTCTTGATCCCGCTTCTGGCAGAACCCAGCGTGGTGTTATCTACGTTGTACCTTACTTCAAAGCAGATGACGCTGACTACGGTGATGTAGAAATTAATGTATCTGGTGACGAAATTGATGATGCAGATGTTTTAGTAGGAACCTATTCTGATTTCGGTGTAGAACTTGCTATTGATGATGTTGAAGACGTGGTAGCTGGTCAATACGCACAAGAAACTGGCACACTGACCATCGAAGAGGCTGTACCTGGCACCTTAATTGCTGGCCGTGACCTCACCGTTGAGCTTCCCTCTTGGGTGAAAATCACTAAAGTAAAAGCCAAAGTTAAAAAAGGTGACAATAATTTCGGTGTTACTGTAGATTCTTATGATGGCGAAGACAATAGTATTGACTTAAACATCGTGAACGGCACCAAGAAGACTGCAGCTAAAATTGAAGTTGACTTTGAAGTTTCTGCACAGGCCAACAAGACTGGCGATATCAATGCAGTAATATCTGGTAAGTCTGGCGGCGAAGGGGAAATTGTAATTGCTAAGGCTATTGCACCTGTAACCCTTGAATCTCCTGCCAAAGCTCAACTGAAGATTGGTGTTCAAGACCAAGCTATGTCTGATATCACCATTACAGAGACTGCAGCTGGAAATATTCTAGAGAAAGACTCCTACAATAAAGATGCCCAAATCGTTGTTAAGTTGCCTGCTAACATTGAGTGGGCAAGCACTCCTAAAGTAGAAGTTGTTGAAGGCAACTTGGAAGTCGACGAAGATAACGTAGATACCAGTGGTAGCTACCTCTATATCCCTGTTGATTCTGAGTCCAGCAAGGCAAGCAAAATTAAGATCTCTGGCATCACAGTTGATATTAACCGCGTAGTTCCTGAAGGCCCCGTGGAAGCTAAGATCATGGGTACTGCCCTGGTTGAAAACGATAAGGCTTCTGAAGGCTGGTTAGACGATGCTAAGCCAACTGGTGCTAATAAGGGCGACGCTGGCACTCTAGATGCTGGTGAATTTGATACCGATAATGTAGTTAAAGTTGTTGTTGCTAACGTTGTAACTCCTGCTCCTGAAGCTGGCACCGCTATCTTCAACGTTGGCTCCTCCATCTACACTGCTGGTGGCGTAACCAAGGTTATGGATGCTGCTCCTTACATTAAAGAAGGCCGCACCTACGTACCTGTTCGTTACTTAGCTCTGGCTCTGGGCGTAGCTGAAGAAGACATCGCTTTTGAAAACGGCGTTGTTACCTTAACCAAAGGTGAAACCGTTGTTAAGTTGACAATTGGAAGCACCACCCTGACTCAGAACGACACCACTGTAACCATGGACGTTGCTCCTGAAGTTGATAACGGTCGCACCATGCTCCCCGCACGCTTTGTAGCTGAAGCATTCGGCGCAATGGTTGGCTTTGCTAACGGTCAGGTTGTAATTTCTCAATAATTAAGTAGTTAAGTAAGCAACTAACTAAAGAAAGCCCAGACCAACTGGTCTGGGCTTTCTTATCTAACATTTAGGAGGGATATTTAGTGCTGTTAAAGATGCGGCGGTATGTCTGGCTAACATTATTGCTTACCCTTATACTTACCGTTCCTGCCTTTGCACAAGAGAATACCGACCCTTCCCTAAGCTTAAACCAAGCCATTGATAAAGCCTTGGCCCACAGTACCACACTTAAAAACGACCAATTGAGTATTGATCAAACTGAAATACAACGTGATAATGCCCAGCAGGCTATGAACTATACCCCCATAGATTATGACTTTAACCCAGCTGATACCAATACTTTTAAAGCTTACTATGGGGTTGACTTTGAATATAGAAAAAACAAGAAAAAGTTAGACTCTGACAAAAGGCAAGTTGTGGTGGACGTAACTAAAGCCTACTACGAAGTAATTAAAAACAAGTCAGCCCTAGAGGAAAAGAAAGTTACCCAAGCTAAAAACCTGATAAAATTAGGACAAACTAACTCCAAGGCGGCTGTAGGGATGGCTACCGCAGCTGATAGATTAGTTGCAGAGACTGCAGTGGCGGCAGATAATGCGGCAATAAAAGATGCATCTTTGAAACTAGAAAATTCCTATAGTAATTTGAATAAATTAACAGGGCAAGAGCTTACCTGTCGACCAATTCTTACTGATTCAATTACCTTTACTCCCTCTGGCATTAAAACTGATGAACAAGTGCTAAAAGCCCTAAATAACTCCTATGAGATGTGGTCGGTCAATGAGGCTGCAAAACTAGCTGGTACAATGAAATACTTTGAATATTGGTCTGACATTGGAATTAAGTCGGAAGCTCAGGCAAATAATACTGCGTCAGACACTAGAGAGGCTATGAAAGTTCAAGTGGAAGAGCTTTGTCATGGCATACTAGCATTAGAAGAAAAATACAATGAACTAGATAAGCAGGCCCAACAACTTCAAGAAAACCTAAGGGTAATTAAAATCCAGTACGAACTGGGTTTAGTTACCAGAGATGCAGTATTGGGTGTTGAGGAACTGTTGAAAAAGATTGAGAGTGGAAAATTAGAGGTTGCTTCTACACACGAAGTTTCATTAAAATCACTGTTTCGCCTTACAGGTGAATTAAATGTTACTACTATTAAATAACAAAAATAAAAAATCGTCGACTATCATGTCGACGATTTTTTACATATTGTCCATAGTCCATCTAATACAATGAAATTATATTATCTAAAACGTGACTATCTGGTATAATAGATTAGCATAGTCAGCAAAATGTACTAATGCGTTTATATGCCCGAACAGGAGGATTAAGTAGTGAACCAAAAACAACCGCAGAATCAGCTTTTTCTTTCTCTACATCCAGACAAAATAATTAAAACATCTGAGGCAGAAAAGAAATTAATGTTAGATGAAGTATCCCAACTTCCTTCAGAAAAAAATGGAGAAAAGGTTTTTTTTGATGGAATATATTGTGTTAAATATGAAGAATTTCTGCAAGTGGGTTTTTATATTAGGAACTATCTTGATAGACCAATATTAATTGGAAATGTAACGATTAAAATAGTTAATGACCGTGGTAATGTGCTGGCAAGTCAAGAATTTAGATTGGTAGAGATAGGGCAAATTCCTAACCGAAGTGTTCGTCCATGGGATGTACAGTTTCGAAACGAAAATGTTTTTGAAGAAGATATAATGAAACAAAACTGGAAATTAGTCGTAGAGGATAATATGGGGGGCAAGGTGTATTTTCCTGTAATATCAGATACCAAACCAGAGCCTTTAAATAACGAAGAAATACAAAAGTTAAAAGATTTCTTGAAGACAGATATACCTCTAGAAGAAGATGAATTAAGGGTCATACCCTACGAAATAAAAGCAAAAGATAATGGCGATTTATTAGTAACTCTACTAATAAGAAGTAATACAAAGAAATCCTTGTTATGGAATGCTTTTGGAATAACAGTTTTCAATGCTAAAGGACAAGCTATAGCAAAAGGATATTTTGACATAGGACATAATATAATTGAAGCAGGGTTTTTTTTCTTAAGAACCTTTACATTCCCAGCGGATACTGTAATAATCAATAATGCAGACTTGAGTGACTGGACTATACAGTTACTTTAAGAGGCTATTTGTAATATTCATAGAGATTATTTTAAATAATATAACAAAGTTTCTATTTTAGTTAGGGGAGTGTTATGAATGTTGAAGGACGTCTCTGAGAGAGCAGAGTATGTAGGTATATTGTTGAGCCTTGCAACCATGAATGAGAAAGTAACACCATCTCAAAAAGAGCAGGTGGCATTGATTTTAAAGAATTATCAGGTTCCTGAAGATTATTTAGAGGAGATATGGAAAAAGATAAACTTTAAATTTTCAGTTGAAGAACTTTTAATACCAATTCAAGATAAAGACAATAACTATAAAGTGGCCCTATTACAAGAGCTTACTTACTTTTTCCTTTCAAATGGAACATATGGACAAAGGAAGGTTTTGTTAAATAAAATAGCTGGCGAATTTGGATTTAAAGTGGATTTAGAAGGATTAAAAAACCACGTTTTAGAGATGGCAAAAAGAAAAAAATAATCGTACACCTCCAGATCTATATTAATAGGAACTGGGGGTGTTCCTTTTAGGTGTGCCTATTTACTTAAGATATTTTATATTGACATGAACTATACATTAGTTGCTTAAACTTAGAGGATTATGTAGTTGTATGTTGAATTTTGAATAACAGAAAAAGAAAAGTTGAGGTGAAAGCATGAAAGAAAAGAGTCTTAAGAGAAATAATTATATTTTTTTTACCCTCATTATCCTAGCCATAATAGTAATATTAATTTGTCAAAGCGCGGGTATTGAACAAAATAATCAATATTTAGAGGATTATAAGATATATCGCTCTTACCAGCAACTTATAAATCAAGAAAAATACCAAGAGGCGGAAAAGTACTTAAACCATATATTGCCACGATACCAAGACAATTACCTTGTCCAATGGGATAGGGGAAAAATATTGTTAGGAGAAAAGAAATATAAAGAAGCAGAAAATGCACTAAGGCTTGCAAGGGAAATAAGACCAGTGCTAGTCCTTAGACCGGAATATTTATACAATACTGCAGAGACCTACTTTTTTTTAAAAGACATTAATAAAGCCAAGCAATATCTTAATGAATGCCTGAAATATGAAGATAGTACCTATACAACTAAGGCTAGGGAACTTATGCAACAAATTGAGGCTCTGGGGGAGGTAAAATGATGAGGGAGCAATCAAGACAACCGATGATAGATAGTTGGATACAATGGATACTGTTATTTGGTATTTTATGTATACCTTTAATTACAAGGGCCAAGGCTCTTTTGTTTATTTCTCCTGAAATCATGGTAAACATAGCCAATACAGGACTCAAAGCTGATGTCTATAGCTATTATAAGTGGTGTTTATTACTTTTTATTACCACTGTGCTCGTAATATTATTTAGTATAAAATTATTAAGTGGTTATAGAATAAAACAATCTTTTATTAATATACCCCTGGTTCTCCTTACCCTGTGTTTACTAATCTCAGCCACTACAGCGGATTACAAAAACCTTGCCTTATTTGGGATGTACAATAGGTACGAGGGGACGTTAACTTATCTTTGTTATTACACCTTGTTTTTTATTGCCGCTAACACTTGTTTTAACAACAAGAGCTTTTTTACAAAAGCTTTTATTGCTCTGTCTCTGGTTATAGGAGTTAATGCTATTTTAAATTTAAGCGTTTTCTTTGACTATAGGTCTATAAATGAAGCTGTAGCAACATCATTAGTAATACCTGACGAACTTTCAACCGCAAAAACTCATGGAATTATCTATGGTACGTTAAGTAATCCAAACTATTATAGCGGTTTTGCAGGGGGGTTATTGGCATTCTTTTTTTATGTTGCTGCTTGTACTAATAATGTGCGATTAAAAGTAGGGGGGTATTTACTTGTTGTAATATCTTTCGCCCTGTTATTGTCATCTCTTTCAAGTAGCGGCTTTATTAGTTTTGCTGTAATACTTCCTGTTATGATAATTGTACTTATAGTGAAGGCACAAAACAAAAGAAAGACAACAGTTACTGTTATCAGCCTTTTAGCTACAATGTCGCTAGTTTTTTGGGGCATGAACAGTTTTAACCCAAGGGTCTACGATGAGACCTTAAAACTTATGGCCCCTATGCAGCAAACAGCGTCAATTATATTTAATAATAAAGAATTTAATTTAGTAAGGTTAGCTGAAGCAAATACAGATACCAAAGTAAATGAACCAATTAATGAGTTTGATTTACCGGAGATAAAAACAACAGCGGGTACTGGTCGTGTGTACATATGGCAAAAGACAATGGAACTGATTAAAAATAGCCCATTATATGGTTATGGGTTAGATACCTTTTTGTATAATTTTCCTCAAAATGATAAACACCTAATGTCTAATATTGGCGAGACAAATACATATGTAGATAAGCCACATAACATGTATCTTAATTTTGCCTACGGAACAGGGATAGTCGGATTCGGTGCACTTTTGTGCCTCTTAGTTTTATATATTCTTAAAGTTGGAGAAAAAGTAATTAAGAGTAACGAAGGTAGCGTTAATCTAATAGCTACATTCTTTTTCTGCCTAACCTTTATGATTCAGTTTTTATTTAATGACTCAGTTATAGGGACATCTATAGTATTTTGGATACTTATGGGATATAGTGTTTCTCAGTTAGACAATATATGTTAATAATAAAGTTACTTGTAAAAAATGGGAGGAAGAATTGTGGAGCAAAATATTACTGTACAATACCTTGGAGAAGAACCCCATAAAGAACTTATTAATAAAATTCTACTTCGCACGGCTAAGGTAGCTGTGGTAGGTCTAGGGTATGTTGGCTTACCCTTAGCTGTCGAAAAAGCCAAAGTAGGGTTTCAGGTAATCGGAATAGACCAAAATAGACGCAGGGTTGATTTAATAAATGAAGGTATAAACTATATCAAAGATGTTAAAGACCATGAACTAAAAGAATTAACAACAGCTAAAAAAATAACTGCTCATACCGATTTTAGTATATTATCAGAGGCTGACATTATAGTTATATGTGTCCCCACCCCGTTAACTAAAAACATGGACCCGGATATTTCTTATATAGAAAACGTAACTCATCACATTTCACAGTATCTAAGATATGGACAACTAGTTACCTTAGAAAGTACAACCTATCCTGGTACAACCCAGGAAGTTATTTTACCAATGCTTGAAAGAACTGGTTTGATTGTGGGTAAGGATTTCTTCTTATCCTTCTCACCAGAAAGAGTTGACCCAGGTAATAAGCGCTTTACCACTAAAAACACATCTAAGGTTGTTGGTGGCGTTACAGAGCATTGTTTGGAAGTTGCTAGAGTTTTTTATGAAGAAACAATTATGGAAGTAGTTCCTGTATCATCCCCGGCTGTTGCAGAAATGACAAAGGTATTTGAAAATACATATCGTGCAGTGAATATTGCACTAGTTAACGAATTAGCCCTACTCTGCGATAGAATGGATATAAATGTCTGGGAAGTTTTGGATGCTGCCGCCACCAAGCCCTTTGGCATACAAATCTTTTACCCAGGCCCAGGTGTGGGTGGCCACTGTATTCCAATTGATCCCCACTATCTAACTTGGAAAGCTCGGGAGTTTGATTTTCATACTAGATTTATTGAACTTGCTGCAGAAATAAACATGAATATGCCTTATTTTGTAGTTCAAAAAATAAGCAAAGCTCTCAATGAAAATAAAAAAAGCTTAAGAGATGCAGCTATTCTTGTTTTGGGTGTAGCCTATAAAAAAGACATTGATGATGAACGGGAATCTCCAGCCCATAAAGTAATGGAACTACTGCTAAAAGAGGGAGCAAAACTAACTTATCACGATTCATTTATTCCTGAGTTACGACTACATACAAAAGATTTAATTAAGCTTCAATCACAAGAACTAACTGAGAAATTAGCAAGTGAAGCGGACTGTGTAGTAATCTTGACAGACCACAGCAATGTGGATTACAGGTGGCTGGCAGAAAAAGCCAATCTGATTGTAGATACAAGAAATGCTACTAGATATATTATAGAATCCAATGCAAAGATTGTTCGCTTGTAATTGTAAAATTAGGAGGAAATTAAATGTCTATAAACAGAGTACCGTTATTGGATTTAGCTGCCCAAAATGGACCACTAAAAAATGAGATCTTAGCTGCAGTGGAAAGAGTATTTGACTCCGGTAAATTTATTATGGGGCCATTTGTAGAGAAATTCGAAAAAGAAGTTGCTGGTTATTTAAACAGCAACTTTGCCTTAGGTGTTTCTTCTGGAACTGATGCACTAGTCTTAGCCCTTATGTCTTTAGGGGTAGGACAAGGTGATGCTGTTATTACAACAACATTTTCCTTCTTTGCTACAGGTGGAGCGATATCGAGGGTAGGGGCTAGACCGTATTTTGCTGACATTGAAAAGGATACTTATAATATTTGCCCTATGTCAACCGAAAAAGCAATCAATAAGGCTGCTAATGATGGATATAAAGTAAAGGCAATTATACCAGTGCATTTATATGGACAGTGTGCAGATATGGATAACATTATGAGTATTGCAACTAAGTATGATCTATATGTTATTGAAGATGCAGCACAGGCCATTGGTTCTTGCTGTATGTATAATGGAGAAGTAAGACAAGCAGGTACAATTGGACATATTGGATGTTTTAGTTTCTTTCCAAGTAAGAATCTAGGGTGCTTAGGGGATGGGGGTCTAGTTACATCCCAGGATGAAACCATACATGATAAGATGAAGCTGTTAAGAACCCATGGGGCTAGACCTAAATATTACCATGCTGAAATTGGAGGTAACTTTAGACTGGATGCAGTACAGGCAGAAGTACTTTCAGTAAAACTACCTCACCTACAAAAGTGGCATGATGGAAGGAAAAATAATGCTAAAAAGTATCGACAACTATTTGCCAAATCTGGACTGATAGAAATGGGTTTTGTCTCACTCCCAATTGAAAGATACCCCAACGTTGACAATGGACACATTTATAATCAATTCATGTTAAGGGTTCAAAAGCGCGATGAACTTAGGACATTCTTGTCTGGAAAGAATATAGGAAATGAAGTTTATTATCCGGTTCCCTTTCACCTGCAAAAATGTTTTGCTGATTTAAGATATGAAAAAGGAGACTGCCCAGAAGCAGAATCTGCGGCAACACAGTTAATTGCCATACCTGTTTATCCAGAACTCACAATAGAACAGATGCAGTATGTAGTGGATTCCATCAAAGAGTTTTTTGAAAAGGAGAACTAAAATGACCCTTACTATAGGTAAAAATATAGCTGTTATTGGGGCGGGATATTGGGGTAAAAACCTAGTTCGCAACCTACATAACATTGGTGCATTAAAACTAGTTTGTGACCCTAACGTTAAACTGCTTAACCAGTATCGTGAACAATATCAAGGTATTGAGACAACCAGCTCCTATGATGAAGTACTAAATAATGACTCTATAAAAGGAGTCGTTATTGCGGCACCAGCTGAATTACACTATAAACTGGCTTATCAAGCCCTTGAAAAAGATAAAGATGTTTATGTAGAAAAACCTCTTTGTCTTTCCGAAGTGGAAGGGGAAAAACTATGCAGGTTTGCTGAAAAACAGCAAAAGATTCTTATGGTTGGCCATTTACTTCATTATCACCCTGCTGTACATAAGATTAAAGAGATTGTTACCTCTGGGCAGCTTGGAAGACTAAATAATATTTATTCTAACCGGCTAAACCTTGGTAAGTTTAGATCAGAAGAAAATGTTCTTTGGAGTTTTGCTCCTCATGACGTTTCTGTAATATTAAATCTGGTCGGCAAAATGCCTAACAAAGTTTCTGCAGTTGGTAATGCAACTCTGCAAAATGGGATACAGGATACTGTTAATGTCCAAATGCAGTTTGATAATATAAATGCTGGTATTTTTATTAGTTGGTTACATCCTTTTAAAGAACAACGAATGGTTATTACCGGAGATAGAGGGATGCTTGTTTTTGATGATGTAAGTAAGGGTCAAAAGTTAAAGCTCTATAAAGAACCTGTAAAATGGAATAGTACAACACCAGTGCCTGCTCCATCTGAACCTCTTGTAGTAGAAATTAGCACAGATGAACCCCTGCGCAGTGAGTGTATGGCCTTCATTAAAGCAATGGAAACTCGTGTTGCACCGGTAACAGATGGCTGGGAAGGACTTCGAGTGTTAAAGATATTAAATGCATGTCAAGACTCTTTACAAAATCAAGGACGGTGGGTAAATTTTTGTAGTAGAAGTGCTAGTGATAAATCCTACTTTGCTCACGCAACTGCAATAATTGATGAACCCTGTCAGATTGGCTCTAACACAAAGATTTGGCATTATAGCCATATTATGAATGACTGCACAATTGGCCAAAAATGCAACATAGGTCAAAATGTAGTTATTTCATCTGACGTTATACTGGGAAATAACGTTAAGATACAAAATAATGTATCTGTCTATACTGGCATAATATGTGAGGATGATGTTTTCCTTGGACCTTCCATGGTATTTACCAATGTAAAAACACCTCGAAGCCATGTGTCTAGGAAGGACGAATATGCCCAAACATTAATTCGTAGAGGGGCGTCAGTGGGGGCCAATTCCACAATCGTTTGTGGTATTGAAATTGGCAAATATGCATTAATTGGGGCTGGCTCTGTGGTAACGAAGGATGTGCCGGATCATGCCCTTATGGTAGGAAACCCAGCTAAACAAATCGGGTGGGTATGCCAATGTGGAGAGCGTCTGGAACCAGGTAAAACTTGTGAACGCTGTGGACATGTATTAAGGATTAGTTAAGCTAAGGATTGATGGTAGATGAGTGTTAAGACCATTTTAGTAGCAATAGTTGATCTAATTTTTATTCATGCAGCTATTTTATCTGCCTTTTATGTAAGATATCTTGGAGAAGTGCCCTGGCGTAACTTTGAGGCATATATATCCATATCACCATGGATATCCCTAATAGCTCTGGGGTTATTATGGTTATATGGTTTAATGCCCTTTTCCAAGGTGCGAGCAAAAGAAGATATATTCCCGGCAACATTTTTAACAACCATATTACTAAATTTTGGTATTATGGCTGTATCCTTTTTTAGCCGGGAGTTTGCTTTCCCACGTTCAGTTATTATTATTGAAGCTTTCTTTTTGTTTGGCTTTCTAATGTTGTGGAGACATGCTCTAAGTTCTATAACCTATAGGGTAAAAAATCCGTTAAAGCTCTGTGTTATCAGTGGTGAAGAGGAACAAGAATATATAACTGATCGTTTGCATGGGGAATATAAAATTGCTTTAAAGATTACTGACCATAATAATATAGAAGATATAATGGCAGTAATAGATGAGTTTATGGTACTACATAGTGGAATCCTGGACGGAGTTATAATTGGAAGGGATATTGATCCTAAAATAAGATCATCTCTAAGTGAAGCTTTAGTGTCAAGGCGGTTAAGAGTCTATGTTTTACCTTCAGTATATGAGGTGCTTATTGCAGGGGGTAATGTCTCCACATTTAAAGATATACCTGTAATAGAGTTAAAAGGTGACCAGATAAATCAACGCTTTAACCTAGCACGTCGGGTAATGGATATATTCATTGCCAGTATGCTATTACTCATTCTATGTCCAATAATGTTGCTATGTGCAATAGCTATCTGCATAGAAAGCGGAAGACCGGTGATATATAAGCAAGAAAGAATAACATTGCAAGGAAATTCTTTTATACTTTATAAATTTCGCAGCATGGTTCATAATGCAGAGGATAAAACCGGACCGGTGTTGGCAACTGAAAATGATCATCGTATTACCACCGTTGGAAAAATAATGCGATCACTTAGATTAGATGAATTACCTCAACTAGTTAATGTTCTTCAAGGGTATATGAGCATGGTCGGCCCTAGGCCCGAACGCCCCATTTTTGTTGACGAAATAACTGCACGTATACCTGGTTATAAACTGCGTCATGAAATTAAATGCGGAATAACTGGGATGGCACAGGTGCAGGGCAAATACAGCACCCGAGTAGAAGATAAATTGGTTTGGGATTTGCTATATACAAAGAAGCATAATCCGTTATTAGATATCAACTTAATTCTACAGACACTAAAAACAGTACTTATAAGAGACAAAGCAAGTTAATTAGGAGGACTATATGAAAATTGTCACTGTAGTAGGGGCCAGACCACAATTTATAAAGGCAGCTGCTGTATCTCGTGCTATTAAGGAGCATAACAACGATAACCCTGATAAGCCAATTCGAGAAATTTTAGTTCATACAGGACAACATTATGACCACAACATGAGCGAAGTATTTTTTGAGGAGCTAGATATTCCCCATCCAGATTATAATTTGGGAGTAGGCTCTGGTTCCCATGGGAAACAAACCGGTCAAATGCTAGAGGCTATTGAAGAAGTGCTAAATAAGGAAAAACCAGATTGGTTGCTTGTCTATGGTGATACTAACTCAACCTTGGCAGGGGCACTGGCTGCTGCTAAATTGCATATACCAATTGCACATGTGGAAGCTGGCTTGCGCAGCTTTAATAGAAGGATGCCTGAAGAGATAAACAGGGTATTAACGGATCATGTATCATCCTTACTTTTTTGTCCCACGGAAACCTCTGTTTATAATTTGGTTTGCGAAGGTATCAAGGTCGGTGTTCACAATGTTGGGGATGTAATGTATGATTGCATGAATTATTACTTGAATAATTTTGGGATTGGTAATTTGACTTTAAAAAAATTAAGACTAAGTGATAAAAAATTTGTACTGGTAACTGTTCATAGGGCAGAGAATACAAATGATGCATTGAGACTAAGTAATATATTTTCCGCCTTAAATATAATATCTGAAGAAATTCAAGTTTTAGTAGCTTTACATCCTAGAACAAAAAAATATTTAGGGGAATATGGTATAACAGTAAATGAAAATATTATTTTAGCCGAACCTTTTTCCTACCTACAAATGATTGCATTAGAGAAGAACGCTGAAATTATTCTCACAGATAGCGGTGGTGTCCAAAAAGAAGCTTTTTTTGTGAAAACACCGTGCATTACACTGAGAGAGGAAACCGAATGGGTAGAAACCGTTGAGGCATATAGTAACACACTTGTTGGGGCTAACCAAGAAAAAATTATTCAAGCATATAGCAATATTATTAATGGAAGAAAAAAACCGGAATACAGTAATGTATATGGACAAGGATACGCTTCAAAGCAGGTACTAAAGATTATGTTGGAGAGTGTAAAATGAGGCTTCTCATTAAACCATTTTTAATTCTTGTACGGTATAGGTATTTATTAGCCCAAACCACATTAAATGATGTAAAAGCACGTTTTGCTGGTTCAATAATGGGAATGTTATGGTTGTTTTTATATCCATTATTGCTTTTAGGTGCCTATGCGGCAGTCTATCTTTTCATATTCAAAGTTAAATTTCAATTGTTTGATTCTAACGAGTATGTGGCTCTTATTTTCTGTGGGCTAATTCCATTTCTTGGGTTTGCCGAGACACTAGGGATGGGAGTGGGGAGTGTAGTAGCGAATGCTAATTTGATAAAGAATACTTTGTTTCCTATAGAGTTAGTTCCGGTCAAAGCTGTATTTGTTTCTCAATTTACCCAGGCAATGGGTATGATTCTATTATTAGTTAGCCTTTTTTCTCTAGGCAGAATATATGAAATGACCCCTTTATTTTTAATCGTCTGGTTAGCCCAAATCCTTTTTTCTATAGGGGCAATATGGATATTAGCAAGTATGAATGTATTTATAAGAGATTTGTCAAATATAGTGTCAGTTCTAGTGCTATTCTTAATGATGATTAGCCCGATAGCTTATAGTGCTGATATGATACCTGAGGGCTTACGGCCTTTTCTAGCACTAAATCCGTTATATTACATGATTATTTCATATCAAGATATTTTAATGTTTGGTCAGGTGCCAAGAGATAATGTACTGTTTATATTACTAGTATTGGCTTTACTAACGTTTATACTTGGTTACTGGTTTTTTATGAGATTAAAAAGGGTGTTTGCGGATAATGTATGAGATGGCGATTAAAATGGAAAAAGTCGGAAAAATGTATAGGTTGTATAAGCGCCCTATAGACAAAGTACTAGATGCCTTTAATTTGAATTTCTGGCGAAAGAACTACTATGAAGAGTTTTGGGCTTTAAGATCACTTGATTTAGAAATAAAAAAGGGAGAACGTTTAGGAATTATTGGGCGTAATGGAGCAGGAAAGAGTACATTGCTAAAAATCATTACTGGTAATATTGCTCCAACCGAAGGGAACATTAGGGTAAATGGTAGGATACAGGCCCTTATGGAACTTGGCACTGGATTTCACCCTGAATTTACTGGAAGACAGAACATTAGGGCATCCTTAGCTTATCATGGTTTATCTAACAAAGAGATTCGGCAGAAAGAAGAAGAGATTATAGATTTTGCTGAATTGGAAGATTTTATTGATCGCCCGGTAAAAACTTATTCTGCCGGTATGTACGCCCGACTAGCTTTTTCAACTGCAACGGCTGTAGAACCTGAGATTTTAATAATTGATGAAGTTTTAGGAGCCGGTGATGCTTATTTTGCGGGCAAATGTGTTGAAAGAATGAGAAGGCTTACAGAAGATTCAGGAGCAACAGTATTATTCGTGAGTCATGATTTGAATAGTGTAATTCAATTGTGTGATAGAGCCATTTGGATTGACAGGGGCCGCATTCAAATAAGTGGTGATCCCCTAAAAGTTATTAAAGATTATTCTATAAAAGTACGCAAAGATGAAGAAATTCGTCTTCGTGCAAGAGAACAAAAAGTATTAAAAAAACAAGCTTTGTTACTAGACCGTGAAGAAGATCTTTATCAACCACTTTTATTTCATTTTATAAGCAATAATAATTCAACCTCGGCTCAAGGAAGAAGAATATTTAATATAAAGCTTATCTGGGAGCATGAAGAAATTGGTTCTATAGATGTTGGGGGTCCAATGGACAATTCTCCTCAACAACTTCATTACATTATGGATACAAAGGGTTATATGGACTGGGGGTTAGCACAAAAAGGGGAACATGGTATGTTCCGTGAGTATAAGGATCTACAAAGCAAATATAAACATGCACCGTTTATTTTTTCTATCCCCAAAGAAATAATTGGTAAAGCAGATTATTTCACATTAGTGGTAGAAGCAAGTAATGATGTTGGTGATATGATTATCGAGGGATATAATGGAAATAAGTATATTCCTATAGGATCAATAGGATATTGTCAAAAATCATCTCATGTTTTCAAGGTGCCAAATATATTTAATGTAAATAAACAAGAGACTGTAGAGAAAAAAGAATTTTTCAAACTAGAACACGGGCTACCAGTGGAAGGGATATGTGAAACTTGTTTAGATGTTGTTAATAATGAATCAACTGACTATGGAACTAAAGAGGCTAAAATTGTTTCTGTTAGGATGTTAGACCATAAGGGGCGAGACACAAGAGTGTTTGAAACAGGCAAACCGTTAAAGGTTGTCTTTGATTACTCGGCTGGGCACCAAATGATACGTCCAGTGTTTGTTTTTTGTGTATACTTGCCAGATGGACGTTGTGCGACACAATGGGTAGCAAGTGAGAAAATATATGGTTCTATTAGAGTTCCAGCAAAAGGGTGCTTTGAATTTAATATAGATAACTTATCTTTAGGCAAAGGAAAGTATATTGCCAGTGCAGCCATTTTTAAGAAAATGCCTACTAATGGAATCGAGCCTGAAAGCTATCATGTAATAGACCGCTCTATTCATTTTGAGGTTTTTCAACCTGTTGATGATACTCTTGAAAGAGGCATCTGTATTCAAAATTTTAGAACTAACATATCATAGCATAGCATATTTAAAGGAACAAGATAATATCTTGCTGCATTAGTGCTTTTAGGAGGATCAATATGCCCGATAACCTATACGAGAACCCCATTATATGGGGAAATAACCCGGAAACATACCAGAGGCAAGTTTTACAAGATATTTTAGATAATATACCAAATGATGTTGAAAGTGTGTTGGATGTTGGATGTGGGGATGGATACATTACTAACTCCCTTCCTAAGTCCTTACGGGTAGTAGGGCTTGACTCTAGTAGAGAAGCATTAAAATATGTACAAAGAGAGACAAGGATAGGAGATATAAAAAAGCTTCCATTTCCAGATAACTCTTTTGATCTTGTAATGGCAAATGATGTTCTTGAACATCTAACTATGGAAGAGCGTCAACAAAGCCTAAGAGAGTTGGCTAGAGTTTCAACAAAATATATAATAATTACGGTTCCCTTTTTAGAAGACCTTAATATTGGGGCTACTAGATGTGAGCGATGTGGGTGCTACTACCATGTCAATCATCACAAGCATTCCTTTGAAATTAAAGAATTAAGGGAACTATTTATTGAGTACGGGTTTAATTGTGGGCAACAGATATTATCCGGAGATATATGGCAGAAGCATCCTTCTGATGCAGTATTGATAAAGAAATTGTTAGGGTTAGAATATGCTGAGGCTCTAGCACCTTTGTGCCCATATTGTGATAGCAAGAAAACAGTTCGTCCGGAACTACTCATAAAAATAAATGCTCTTATAGATAAAGCTTTAAACACATTATATCTAAAAGAACCTCGATTGGCAGATCAATGTTATATACGAACAGAATGCATAAGTATCTATTCAAAAGTTAATAGCGCATTTCTTGATAAAGAAGGATTTGTTGATTCGGAAGGTTCATTAATAAATCTGCCTAAAGAGATACTTTTGACAAATGAAATTGATTTTAGAAGACATGATTTATACCAAAAAAGTTATATACCTAAACTTTCAAGACTTCCTTATTTCCTCTCTGAAGAGAATATTGACAATAAAGGAGCTATTGTTACCATCAATAGTCCTATTAAGGCGGGTTTTTTTTGTCGGCCCCAAAATATAAATAAACCGATTTGTTTAAAACTTATAGGTTCTGTTAAAGATGAAGCTACAATTACCGCAAACATGTATGATGATACTAAGGGATATAACAATCCTAAAGATTCAATAGTAAATGGTGATTTTGAACTAAAGCTTGAATTTGCTGAAATTAGTATATCAACCTATGGAATACTTTTTGAAATTGCGACAAATAGTTCCCCCATTAAACTCACAAGTCTTACATTAGTAAATGTAGATAATGATGAAATTACTTTATTTAACAATGAAAAGGGAATAGGAAGATATCAAAGGCTGCCATATCCGGGCAACGTGTATTTGAGCCTCCCACTATATGGTAAGTACATAGTTCAGAGAGAATGGATGACAAAATACGATAGTCTAGTTAATAACCAGGTTGTACTGGAGCATTATAATTTTACAAATATTAGTAACGTTTTGAGTGACTCTTTTAGAGAATTATCTGTAGAATTAGAGACCTTATGCAACAAATATCAAGGCTTATTAACGGATAAAGATATTCTTAATCAGAAATATGAGAATTTATCGGTATATTTCACAAGCATGAAGGAAAGATATGAAACGCTCTTATTAAACCATAATGACCTAAAACAAGCGTATAAATGTAAAGACTCAGAACTACAGAGCGTTAAGAAAGACTATCTAAATTTGAAACAATTATATGAAAATAGTCTGGCGCAACGTGTTAAAAAAGCTATTCTTAAGCTGGGTAGGGGAACATATGAACCTTTTGAAACTTTTAAAGAAAAAATATTATTATATGCAAAGCCCGATATTTTAAATATTAATAGTAATAACAAACAAAATGTGAATACTAAAAAATTCCTTATGATTTGCCATGACCAGCAAATTGATAGGCGCATAATCCAACAAGCTACAGCACTTATGGAAGAAGGTTGGCTAGGAGGAATAGTTGGACTTTCTTTTGATAGTGAAGATCACCAAGATAATTATCTTGGCGTTTCTGTACACCGAATTGGGCTTAGTAGAATAGTTCCTGACTGTCCTGTCTACTGGGACTATCAGAATCGTCAACGGTGGATTTTGTGGTGGGGACGTTGGTCAGGACTTCTAAATAAACTAAATTGGAAATACTATAAATTTATTTTATTGGCAAAATACAAATGCCCCTCAATAAATTATCCGTTGCCGTTTGACAATGCTTTCTATGAGGCAGCTAAGCTTTATCCTTCAGATCTTATAATAGCCCATGATCTCCCCGCATTAAAAGCAGCAGCTAAACTTGCTAATGATTGGGGGGTACCATTAATTTATGATGCACATGAATTGTATAGTGAGCAAAAAGTATTTTCATCTTTTCAGAAAGAAATAATGGATGACTACGAGAAAGAATATGCTAAAAAATGCCAGGCTATTATAACAGTAAGTAGTTCTTTTGCTGAAGTTATAGAAAGAAAAAATAATGTTAAAAAACCTAATGTCATTATGAATGTATCTGAAACCAAGTTTACACAACCTCAAAGATCTCGATTGTTGCATGACAAGGTTAAGCTTCCTTATGATCATCTATTGATGCTTTATCAAGGTGGAATCGCACATAATAGGAATATAGAAAACCTTATAGAAGGATTTAGACTAGTTAATGAGGAAAGCTTACACCTTGTATTACTAGGGCCCTCCGAAACGAAGCTTGAAAATAAACTAAAAAAATTAGCAGGAAATCTTCTGAATAAACGTATACACTTTTTACCTGCAGTACCTCAGGATGAGCTCTTGCAACATACAACTTCAGCTGACTTTGGGGTTATCCCTTATCCACCATGTGATTTAAACACAAGGTACTGTATGCCTAATAAAATGTTTGAGTATATTCAAGCATCACTGCCGATTCTTGCTAATGATTTAGTCGAAGTTAGCAAAGTCCTTCACGAGATTGGGGGAGGGGGTATGATAGCGGACCTTAACTCACCTAATAAAATAGCAGAAGCAATTAAAGCAATGATTATCAGAAACTTAGAAGAGGATAGGCAAAAATTAAGAAAGGCTAGAAATAAACTGTCTTGGGAGACAGAAAAAATAAAGTATCTAAGAATAATTAATGAAGTAATGAAAGAGGGAACAAATGAAAACTGACCGGGAGATGGCGGTATTAACTCGAGCAGATTCTGTATTTGGTATGAATTTTCTTCGGGAACTAGCTTCGAAAGGAATAAAACCATACATTATTTGTGTTGAGTATACGACATTTTCAAAAAGAATTAGGATGGCTAAAAGTCTCGCTAAAAAAATAGGTTGGGTAGATGCACTAAGGTATAATATAAAGTTTTGGAAACCAATTTTTAGAAGGGCATTAAGTTTTGGGAGGAGGAATCCTCTACCCAACTATGATGGACTCGCTGAAAAAATCGTTAAGTGTCGAGATATTAATGACGAAGTTGTTGTATCTGCCCTTAAAACATCAGGAATAAAAAAGGTAGTGCTAGCCCAATCCGGTATTATTAGGAAACCTATACTTGACTTAGGTAAATGGGTTATTAATTGTCACCCGGGTCGGCTACCTGAGCTGAGGGGTGTTGATGTAATTAGATGGGCTCTTTTGGAACGGAGGGCGGTGGAAGTAACCCTGCATATAGTTGATTCAGGGATTGATACAGGCAAGATACTAAAACGCCAAATAGTTCCAATTAAAGATGGCGATAATTGGAATATGATAGAAAAAAGATCAATAGAAAAATCCCTTGATTTATTACTAGATGCTGCGATAAAAGGACCATCTGAATACTGTAATGAGATTACACAAGAAAAAAATGAAGGGAAACAGTATTATTTAATGTCATTCAAAGAAGTACAAAAGTTAGAGAAACAGTGGCCAGAAATACTATCTAGCTATATTTCAGGAGGTTCAAATGAATACAAATAGATGTAATATTAATTTACAACAAATTTGGCAAGGAGATCCTCTACTACCATATTATAATTTACAAGGGCTGACCGATATTATTCTAACTTGTGATGTCGATTGGGCTCCAGATTTTGCAATTGAGTGTGTATTAGACCTTGTACAAAAATATGGTTGCAAGATTACCGTTTTTGCAACTCATAAGTCTAATGTTCTTGTGAATGCACCTAGTTTTGTTGAGGTTGGATTACATCCTGATTTTACTAGACCACATTCGAATACTTGGTTTGATGAAAAGTTATATTCATTAAAAGAAATATATCCAAGTGCAAAAGGAATGAGGAGTCATAGGAATTTTTTTGGTCAGAACATTGCAGATATAGCAAAAAAATGTGGGTTAATCTATGATGCCAGTGTGTTTTTATGGAACGAGCCATTCTGTCAGGCACATCAGGATTATAATGGTATGTTTAGATTTTCATACATGTGGGAAGATGGAATACATTTAGATATGGGATTACCACATGATTGGAATAACATTAATTTACATAATCCTGGTCTAAAAATTATTAATGTACACCCCATTCTTATTTATTTAAACTGTATTTCCGAGGAACAACGTAGAATAGTAACGAGTAAGTATAAGGACTTAACTAAAGCATCTAGAACAGAGATAGATATATATGTAAATAAAGAAAAGGGTATTAAAGATTTGTGGGAGAGTCTTCTTCAAATGATTAAAATCCAAGGAATAAATACATATCAACTCAAGGATTTAGTTAATTTCTAAGACGTAAAGAATATTTACTAATTCTAAGGCGGAAAAAAGATTATGTTAACAAACAAAAAAAGGAATATATTAACAACAATAGTTTTGTTATTTATTCTACTACATGTTTCATATGAAAGTGGCAATCTGGGGAATGCATACTATAAGCCAAAAAATATTGCTATTCTTCCAAATGGTACCAACGGGGTCCCCCTCACACACTTTGAACTTAACGATTTAGTCAAAAGTACTTCTGAAGCACTACAGTATGGTGATAGATTAGATTACGATAATTTAGGCCTTATTAAAGGAAAAGATTTGAAAGATATATTATTAAATGCAAAAACAGGTATGTGTGATGACTTTTCCTATTTGTTTTTAAGGGAAATTAATGGTCGAAACCCTTGGAGATTATATAACATTTATCAAAGTAATGGAATTATTCACAGTGTTGTTGGTGTTTGGGCCGAAGGAAAATGGTTAATATATGATGCTACATTAGGTATTCAATATCCAGCATCATTTGAGGAAATGTACAACAACCCTGAATTAGCTGAAGTGAATTATGACAACAAATTTTTTGAATTATATTATGGACAAGGTTTTTTTAAAGATATATATACTTATCAAGTTTATACATCTTTAGACCAAAGAGATTCAAATCGCTTATTGCCTACAAATATATCTTATATAAACCAAGGAAACTTTTACAAGGGATTTGGTCCCGAAAATTTGTTTGATTATAATAATAGTAGTTATTGTTCAGGGGATACTGATTTTTTGGATATCTCATTTAAACAAGCAAATGTCTATCGTATTGTTTTTTCTTGGTATGATGATACAAGACACTTTGAAGATTTTCATGTAACTTTTTATTTAAATGGAAAACAAGTTTATAGTAAACAGTTTGAGAATTTTGTAGCAGGGTATCGAACCGAAGCCTACTTGGGTGAGACGATAATAGCTGACCAGATCGTTATTAGGGTAAAAAAAAGTACTGGCAAGCCGATGTTTCTGCTTAGTAAGCTCTATCTTTATTAAATTAAGGAGTCTGAATAAATGTGCGGTATTGTAGGTTCAATTACTAATAACCATTTTATAAGTCACAAAGAAATATTAAAATCTATATTACATAGGGGACCTGATGGTGAAGGAATGTGGCTTTCCTCAGATGAGTCAGTTTTTCTAGGTCACCGACGCCTCGCCATCATTGATCCCGAAGGCGGCAAACAACCATTTTGCAACGAAGATGGCTCCATTTGGATAACCTTTAATGGCTGTGTATATAACTATTTAGAACTAGCCCAAATATTAAGAAGAAAAGGCCATAAGTTTAAAACCTATTCCGATACTGAGGTAATAATACATGCCTATGAAGAGTACGGCGAAAAATGTGTAGAACATTTTATTGGTATGTTTGCCTTTGCCATATGGGATGAGAATAAAAGAAGACTCTTTTGTGCCAGAGATAGAATGGGAGTTAAACCTTTTTACTATGTGCATAAGCCAGGAATTATTGCCTTTGCATCTGAGATCAAATCACTCCTGGCATCAGGACTAGCTGCAAAACAACCTGACTCCCATGGTATTCAAGAATACCTAGTTTTTCAAACAGTTCTTGGGGAGAAGACATTATTTAAAGATGTTAAGAAACTACTTCCTGGACATTATTTAATTGTAGATGAAAAAGCAGAATTATTGCATGTAGAAAAGTACTGGGACTTAAAATATGATATTGATTATTATCACACAGAAGACTACTTTGTGGATCGACTTAAGCTGCTTTTGGAGGATTCTGTTAAGATTCGTCTTCGTTCGGACGTAGCATTAGGTGCACACCTTTCAGGAGGTTTAGACTCAAGCACGATTACTTGTATATCCTCCCAACTAAATGTAGGCGGGGAGAAATTAAAGACTTTTACCGGTGCCTTTACAGAAGGTAAAAAGTTTGATGAAACTCGATGGGCTAGGTTGGTTGCAGAAAAAGCTGGGGTAGATATTCTGGAAATTTACCCTAAAGCACAGGATTTCTTAGAAAGTATACCTAAAATTATTTATCATATGGATGAACCTGCTGCGGGACCAGGGGTATTTCCGCAATATATGGTATCCAAATTAGCTTCGGAACATGTTAAAGTGGTTTTAGGTGGGCAGGGCGGTGATGAAATTTTTGCAGGCTATGCTCGTTATTTGGTTGGTTACCTTGAAGAGTGTTTAAAAGGTGCCATAGAGGAAACCGATCAGAGGGCTGAGTATGCGGCAACCCTTTCATCAATTATTCCAAGTCTACCTATGCTCCAACAATATGTACCTATGCTTAGAAATTTTTGGGCAGATGGACTATTTGAATCACAGGATCGTAGGTATTTCCGATTAATGGATCGTTCCGGCGGCATTAAAGAGGTGTACAATCCAGAGTTATTTGGAAGTAACCAAAATGTTTTTGAAGAGTTTCAAAAGGTTTTTAATGGTTCAAATGCAAAATCATTTCTCAACCGGATGCTATATTTTGACTTAAAGGTTCATCTGCCTGCTCTATTGCATGTAGAGGATAGAACTAGCATGGCCTGGGGGTTAGAATCAAGGGTACCGCTACTCGATCACCGTATAGTAGAATTGATGGCTAGCATTCCGCCTAACATTAAGTTTAAAGGTGGACAACCTAAATATCTGTTCCGAAAAGCAATTAAGAATATTGTTCCGGGTGAGATAATGAATAGAAAGGATAAAATGGGCTTCCCAGTCCCGCTTCATCTTTGGTTTAAAGATTCCTTAAAAGATTATGTTTCAGAAATTCTTTTAGATGATAAGGCAAAGAATCGAGGAATCTTTAATGCAAAGGAATTAGAAAAAGCTATAACACAGGAAAAAGACTTTGGTCGGTTAATCTGGGGAGCCCTATGTTTGGAGCTATGGTTTAAGACCTTTATAGATTAATAAGTTGTGGGGGAAGTAAACATGTGTGGTTTTGTAGGTTGCTTGCATTTTACGCAAGGTGACAGAAATAACATAACTGAAAAAGCAGCCCAGATTATATACCACCGTGGCCCCGATGATGCGGGATACTTGAATACAGGTAATGTATCCCTATATTTTCGTCGTTTAAGTATAATTGATATTTCTAACGGTCACCAGCCAATGAACAATGAATCAGGGGACATTCATATAGTTTTTAACGGGGAGATCTACAATTATAAAGAATTAAGGCTTGAGTTAGAGTTAAGTGGTTGTATCTTTAAAACACAAAGTGATACTGAAGTTATTTTAAAAACTTACGAAAAATATGGTTTTAAGGCTGTTGATAAACTCAACGGCATGTTTGCTTTTGCTATTTACGACCAGAGGGACAATAAGATTTTTATTGCCAGAGACAGAGTGGGCATTAAGCCTTTATATTATTATAAGGATTCACATCAATTTGCTTTTGCCTCGGAGATCAAGAGTTTACTAGCTCTTCCAGGAATTCAAAAGCAACCCAACTACCAGGCCATAGGCTATTATTTAAATTATATGTACAATCCCTCCGACACCACCTTTTTCAAGGACATATATAAGTTAATGCCGGGATGGTATATGGTGATATCTGCGGATGGGCAAGTCGAGAAGAAGAAATACTGGGATATATCTTATTCTTATAATTACCGGCGATCGGAGAAACAAACCGTAGATGAGTTAAGGGAACTGCTAAAGGACTCTGTAAGACTTCAGCTTAGAGCTGATGTACCTATTGGTTGTCATTTAAGTGGTGGTTTTGATTCCAGTACGGTGGCCAGCCTTGCTGCAGCATACTACCCCGGAAGAATAAAGACTTTTACAGGGAGATTCACCGAAGGCCAATTTTTTGATGAAAGTCGATATGCTAAAGAAGTTTCTAAGGCGGCGGGTACTGATTATATTGATATAGTTCCTACGGCTAAACAATTTATTGATTTTATGCCACGCCTAATCTGGCATATGGATGAGCCATCAATGGGACCTGGTCTTTTCCCCCAGGCCATGGTATGTCATACAGCCGCCCAGCATGTTAAAGTTGTTTTAGGGGGGCAAGGTGCCGACGAAATTTTTGCAGGATATACCAGGTATTTTCTAACTATAGAAGGGGATAAAAAAGCCTCAGGTAGACCGGTTCCCCTATGGAAAAAAATTCAGACACGGTCTATGCTAGTAGCGTCAAATTTATACAGAAATGGGTTTGTAGATACTGCCAGGAAGATTTTAAAAAATACCAGTCGTAGCTATGGCAGTGTTAACGAACGTTGGAAACGGTACTCGACCGCCATAGATAGTAATGAATTATTGATACAATCATTTAAGGATAAGTTACATGTTCATGACTTAGATAGGGGTTTCTTTCAGTACATCGAAGAAACTGATGCTCCAGAACTAATTGATAAGATCCTGTATCATGACCAAAAGACCTACCTGCCAGGACTGCTACAGGTAGAGGATCGCACCAGTATGGCTTTTTCTCTGGAATCCAGAGTTCCCTTATTGGATCACAGGATACTTGAATATGCTGCTACCATTCCCCCTTCCCTGAGAGTGAAGAACTGGGAACCTAAATATATATTTAAACAGGCAATAAAAGACATAATACCGGAAATGGTCTGGCAGCGTACCGATAAAAAAGGATTTCCAACACCGATAAATGCTTGGTTTAAAGGAGAAGTAAAACCTTTTCTGGAAAGTGTTTTGTTAGATAAGTCCTCGCTTGAAAGGGGAATTTTTGAGAAATCAAAAACACAAAAAATGCTTTTGAACAGTTCTGATAACAGCTGGACCCTATGGGCTATGTTAAATGTTGAGTTGTGGTTTAGAATCTTTATAGATGCTAACTTTGATTATCAAATTAACAAGGAATAACAAAATGAAACCTAAAATTTGTATGCTAGTTTTAAATGGAGTAGTAGGAGATCCCAGGGTAAGAAAAGAGGCCAACACGCTTACAGGAATGGCTGATATTTTGGTTATTGGGATTAGCCAGGGCCAAAAAGAAATAAAAGACACACCGTGGCCTATAATTTTAGTTGGCCTGCCGATTTTACTTAGAAATTTGATTTTATTAATCCAAAAGCTACCCAAGGGTAACTTTATCGGAAAAGCTCTCAAGGCATTGTTTCTAAATATTGCGATTGCCAGAGAGACAATAAAGAGCAATGCCATTGTTATTCATGCCAATGATTTAAACGTATTACCAGCAGCAGTCTTTGCGCATATCTTTGGTAGAAGCAAATTTCTTATCTATGATAGTCATGAGCTTTGGGTGGAGCAGCGACCGGACTGGTCTAAGACAATAAAAAAAGCGATGTGTTTATTAGAAGCAGTTCTTCTTCGCTTTGTTAATATGGTTATTACTGTTAATGACTCCATTGCCTCTGAGCTTCAGGAAAGATATAAGCACATAAAAAGAATTATTGTTTTGCCAAACTATGTGTCCAGCGATATGGTAGGTACTAGTCCTAAAAAAAATCAAAGGGATCGTCTTGCAGTGCTTTACCACGGCGGATATTTGGCTGATAGAGGTTTAGATGTAGTACTTAAGGCCGCAGAAAGGATTGCCAATGAGCCCATAGATATTTGTTTGCGGGGATTTGGACCCATTGAGCAGGATATTAGAAGAATAGCTAAAGAACGAAAATTGACAAATGTACATTTTTTGGAACCTGTGCCGATGACTAAGCTGGTTAGTGAAGCTGTAGGATATGATGCAGGAATATTACCCTATCAACCGACGTGCTTAAATAATTTATATTCGCTACCTAACAAAATCTTTGAGTATATGGCTGCGGGGTTGGCTGTTATTAGTTCAGATTTACCTGAAGTGAAAAAGCTAAATGAGCAAGTGAACTTTGGCATTCTCTATGACCCATATAATCCAGAGGATCTGGCGGATAAACTAATAAAAATATCAGAAGATAGGGATAAACTATATATTTTAGGTTTAAATGGCTGGACATGGGTTAAGGAACAAGGTAATTGGGAAGCAATAGACCACAGAATAAGAGATTTATACACAGAACTATTGGGGTTGAAGTAGAATGCATAAACCGGTCATATGGTTAATAAATCCTTATGCTGTTCCACCAGAATATCCAGCAAGTACTCGGCATTATGAACTGGCAAAGGAACTTGATAAACATGGCTTTTCAGTGGTGGTATGGGCATGTTGTTTTATTCATGTAATCAAAGAATACGTAGATCACCGGGCGAAGGGTTGTTTTTCTTTTTATTGTGAAAAGCTACCCTTTGCAACATGGAATTGGCTTTGGAGCACTTCATATAAAAAAAATGATAAATATCGGATAATAAGTATGATTGTTTTCTCAGCTCACTTATTGGTAAAGGGACTGTTTTGTTCCCCTAAACCGGATGTAATAATTGGTTCCTCACCGCATATGTTTGGGGCCTTATCCTGTATGCTATTAGCAAAACTTAGGGGTAGTAAGTTTATCTTTGAGGTAAGGGATCTCTGGCCCGATACGTTGTTTGATATGAAACCCCATACTAGTAAAATTACAAAGAAAGTATTCTTAAGGTTAGAAAGTATCTTATATAAATATGCGGATGCCATAGTTCCGTTAACACCGGGAATAGAGCAACGATTAATATTAGATAAGCATGTTAATAAAGAAAAGGTTCAACTTGTTCCAAACGGTATAGCAATAGATACTTTTCGAGAAACAAATTTAGAGGAAATCAATGAGTTTAAAAAACTCTTAAACCTAGAAGAAAAAATAGTCGTTACTTATGCAGGAGCACACGGTCAAGCCAATGCTCTAGATACTATTGTAACCTGTGCAGAGATGTTAAAAAATGAGAAAAAGATAATCTTTTTATTGGCTGGGGATGGACAGGAACGGCCTAAGCTAGTTAATATTGTTGAGGAGAAAATGTTACAGAATATAAAACTTCTCGGGCCACTCTGTAAGCAAAGACTAGGTGTGCTATTAGAAGTGTCCGATATTTGCTTATTAACTTTAAAAGATATCAATGTTTTCAAGACAGCACTACCAAATAAAATTTTTGATTATATGTTTTTTAATAAACCAATTATAGCTGCTGTAAATGGTGATGTTGCAGAATTTATAACTAATAATAATTTAGGCTATTCTGTCGAGCCGGAAAATCCTGAAGCACTTGCCCGGAAAATCAAAGAAATCGTTATGGAAGGGAAGTTTCATCAAAAAGGAACAAGGGGCAAAGAGTTTGTTCTTAAAAGATTTACTCGGGAGAGTACTGCAGCAAGCTTGGTAAAATGCATTAATAAACTAATATATAAAGTTAAAGAATAAATTAAGAAGAAGCCCAAGGTACTAACTTTAACTAATAAATTTAAGTAAGGCAGGTCTAATGATAATAAAGTAGTAATTCTTTGGTTAATAAGTTCTTTTCGAAACTCCTTCTGATTATAAATTATCTTTTGGCCTATCTAATACCTATTATCCTCTTAGGACCGATTGTGATTGGTTCATTATGGTCAAGGTTAACTACTGGAGGCGAAAACGTGCGTATACAATTACTAGGGGCACCTATTGATGCATTAAATATGAAAGAAACTGTAAGTGAAATAGAAGAATTCTTACACAAGGATAGTAAGCCCCACTTTATCATCACCCTTAACCCCGAATACCTCTACCGGGCCCAAGATAATGAAGAACTTATGAAACTAATTTATGAGGCAGACCTTATTACGCCGGATGGAACCGGTATAGTATGGGCTGCTAAAACGACTGGATCTCCAGTGCCTGAACGAGTAACGGGCATAGACTTAATGCTAAACCTTATACCCTTAGCTGAACAGAAGGGATGGGGAATATTCCTGTTGGGAGCAGCTCCCGGTGTGGCGGAAGAAGCAGCTGGCAACTTAAAAAAACAGTATCCGAGATTAAACATTGTGGGTACCCGTGACGGTTATTTTAAACCCCATGAAGAAGATAAAATTGTAAAAGAGATTGCCGCAGCCAAACCACACTTACTTTTTGTGGCACTAGGTATGCCCAGGCAGGAACAGTGGATTTACAAGTATAAAGAGCAACTGGCAGTACCAGTATCCATGGGTGTAGGTGGCAGTTTTGATGTCATTGCTGGCCGAGTTGAGCGTGTGTCCCCCTGGTTGCAAAAACTTAACCTAGAATGGCTGGGGCGGTTAATAAAAGAGCCCTATCGTTGGAAGCGGCAGTTGGTGTTGCCTAAGTTTGCCTGGTTGGTTATCAAAAAATATAAGCTTAAAATATAGCACCTTTTTAAATAGAGGTGTTATATTTTTGGCTTTTGTAACGTCTTAATTATTATGAAGGAAATCAAAATCAACCTCTTCTTATCTTATGAAAGACTTTGTACCGTAGCTGGTTAGAATTATATTGCAGGGAATTACCAAAAAACGTCGAAGTATTTCCTAGATTTAGGCTAAATTGACTGGATTTGGCGTTGAAGCCCCATGGTGAATAATGTTACAATATTTCTGTGTGCCAGTTATTAAATCAAACAGTACACTATGCTTTCGGATATGTGCAGAAAGAAGGTGGCTAGTTAAATGGAACGTAGAAGAAAACGTAAATTAAGGATTATTCCTTTTCTCCTTTCTTGTACCTTTTTTGTTTTGGTGTTAGGAACAGGTTATGTATTGGCCAACCAATTTCTCTTTGATGGGGCAGGTCCATCTATTTCGTCACTGACCCTGGGCGAACCAGAGGAAGAGAATGTTTTAAAGGATCGTATGAACTTCCTTCTTATGGGTATAGATGCCCGGGAAGGGGAGACCAATACCCGTACAGACAGTCTGATTCTAGTCAGCGTGGATAAAGAGAAAAACCGCATTGCCATGATATCACTGCCAAGGGATACTCGGGTAGAAATTCCTGGTCATGGTCATGATAAGATTAACTCGGCCAATGTCTACGGTGGGCCTGAATTAGTTATGGAAACGGTATCAAACCTAACCGGTGTTAAGATTGACCACTATTTAACCACCAATGTGCGGGGGTTTCGGGACATCGTAGATGCCTTGGGTGGAGTTACCATTGATGTAGAAAAACGTATGTATCACTATGATCCCTATGATGAACCAGATTTGCAGAAGATTGACCTACAACCGGGTTTGCAGGAACTTGACGGCGACAAAGCCCTACAGTATGTGCGTTTCAGGAGCGATGCCCTGGGAGATGTCAGCCGTACAGAGCGTCAGCAAAAGTTCCTCAAGGCTTTGGCTCAGGAAATGATGCAGCCTTCCACCATTACCAAGTTACCCAAATTGGTTCCTACTATTAATAAATATCTTGATACAAATTTAGGTATCACCCAGATGGTGACCCTGGCTAAAGCAGCTAAAAATCTGAGCAACGTTGATATCGTTACCCAGACCATGCCTGGTAAGTTTTTAGATATGAATGGTGTAAGTTATTGGAGTGTCGATCCAGAGCAGGCTAAAATGGTTGCAGAATCCCTTATTCAAGAAGGCAAACCCTATGATGTAGTCCTGGGTGAGGAGAAAGTTAACACACAAAGTATAGCTAAAGAAGAAACATCTAAACCTAAAACAACAGTCAACAAACCGGTAAATCCTATTTTGCCTGCAAGGGATACCCAAGAATCTGATGAACCAAACAAAGAAATCCCTGTGAAAAATAATAAAGACAGTCGAAGTGGCTCCAATATCCCAAAGGATAATGATGTTGAGATTATTGTTGAGACGCCCAAGGAATCAGATAATAACAGTACTATTAAGGAAACTGGAGAGAAGCAGGAAAGCAATACTTCTCCAGGAGATAATAACGGTGCAGGAACCAGTAGCTGGCTTCCTTCCACAGAGATGTAATATAGAATTGACCTAGTCAGATAAACAGAACCAGGGAAAAAAATCCCTGGTTCTCTGATTATCATAGTGCAAACTATTAAACTTGTTTGAGAGGTATAATGAATAAAAAATTAAACAAAGTGAATCTAAAGGAAATTCAAATCACCCGGGGTATTGCTATTCTAGCTGTGATACTCATACATATCACCAGTGTACCACTGGAGGTATTGCCAGTGGGAACTTCCAACCATTTACTATATACCGCTATCAATCGAGCATTACAGTTTGCGGTACCGGTGTTTTTAATGGTTAGTGCCTTGGTCTTGGCCTATGGCTTGGCAGATAAAATCGGTGATTGGCGTGGATTTTATCGTAAACGTTGGGCACGGGTTGTTGTTCCTTTTATGATCTGGACAACACTTTACCTAAGTTTGTTATTTATTACCGGCCAAGCTAGAAAGTTACCCTCTATAAAGGAACTCATTTTATGGTACGGCTTTGGCAAGGGCTTCTACCACCTTTATTTCTTATCCGTGGTCATACAATTTTATCTCATTTTTCCTTTTATCCATGTTTTCTGGCAGCGCCATCGGCCCAGTTTATTTCAAAGCATTTTAATTTTTGGAAGCCTACAGGTAGCCTTTTATTGGCTTAACAAACTATATCTTTATGACTATTTTCCTTATTCGGCTTCCCTGATATTGAGCTATATGTTTCCCATTGGTTTTGGCCTATGGTTGGGCTATAATGTTTCTGCCTGGAGTAACTTGTGGGCAAGATATCGGGTGATTTTTATTACCGTTGCTATCCTTGCGGGTAGCTATTATGTAAATCAATATCTGGCTGTTGTAGCTGGCCAAAGGATCAATACCTTTTACTTTCAAATGGCTTGGCTGCTGTATGCAACCGCTATGGGAATATGTTTTATATTTCTTGCCAGAATATTGCAAAGGGCAGCACTTCGTATATCTACAATATTAGATAAAATTGGTGGATTATCCTTTGGTATTTATTTGGTTCACCCGTTTTTCCTTGTGCTCTGGCAACGTGTTTTATCTCCAGTCGAAGCCAACGATGTGCACCTCTTTACAATCCTTGGTTTTGTTATCATTCTTGTCCTGTCCAGTTTAGTAACCTATTACCTTGAAAGAACAATACTTGCAAGGCCTCTTTATGGAGTAAGAAAATAGGCTTTGCCATCAGCCTTCAGCTTGACAAATGGTTAATATTTGCCAAAGAAAGGGTCGTTCAATGAAACAATTAAACAAGCGGTACTTCAAGGCCTTTGGTGCAATGCTTATGCTTATAGTAGCTCTCAGTATTTTGATCCTTATTGGAGATCCGGCAATAAAAGAAGTATCTCCCCTAAAGTCCAGTACGATTAAGTCATCCTACGATGTAGTGGTGGTAGGAGGCGATCCCGAGGGGGTTGCAGCAGCTGTGGCCGCTGCCCGCAGCGGGAAGCAAACCCTGTTGGTGGATACTCGACCGGAACTTGGTGGGTTAATGACCAGAGGCTGGTTGAACAGTTTAGATATGAATTATGGCCCTGGCAAGATAATTCTAAACAAGGGGATTTTTCAAGAGTTTTTTGATCAAATAGAAGGGGATTCCTTTGATGTTAACACAGCCACCAGTGTATTTCATCAAATGGTAAACCAGGAAAAGA
Organism: Desulfotomaculum defluvii; assembly: GCF_054657375.1. NCBI lineage: Bacteria > Bacillati > Bacillota > Clostridia > Eubacteriales > Desulfotomaculaceae > Desulfotomaculum > Desulfotomaculum defluvii. The sequence continues at coordinate 208,389 of NZ_BAAHYV010000006.1, forward strand.
ACCTAGAAGTGCTGCCGGGGGTGGATGCGGTGCTGCCCATTGTTAGTGGACAGGCAAAACCTTTGGTAGCCCCTGGTCAATCTGTAATAAAGGAAAAAGTGGTAAAGCAAAATAGTGAACTGATCGGCTCTGAGGATAAAGCCATAAATTTACAGGCTTCTCCGATAAGCATCGATGGTATTCAAGTGGTTTTACCGGGCAAAAAACAAAAGATAACCGCTGGTCGGGTGATCGATGCCACCCAGGATGCAGATATTGCAGCTGCTGTAGGTGTGCCCTTCACCTATGGGCAAGAAGATTATGGCAACGGGCAACAGGTCATGGCCGTAACTCTAGTGTTTAAATTGGATGGCGTCAGCAAATGGGATTGGTATCGGATGATGCTAAGTTTAAACTTCCGGCGCTTGGTGGCCTCTGTTACCGGAAATACCGTGGAGCATTATACCGGGGCCAATTTTCAGAGTGCCTGGGGCTTCGATAGCATTATGAAGGGTTATCAATCAAGGACCCCAGAGGTAGCCATGCGCGGTCTCAATGTGGGTAGGCAGGGGGGTAACTCGGTACTGATCAACGCTTTGCAAGTCTTCGGTATAGATGGTCTCAAGCTGGAAGATCGGCAAAGGGCACGGCAACTGGCAGAGAAGGAACTGCCCCATATTGTTCAGTACATAAAACAACACATACCAGGTTTTGCTGATATAGAGCTAGCGAAAACTGCACCGGAGTTATATGTGCGAGAAACCCGGCATATTCAGGGGCTTTACCGCTTAACGGTAGATGATGTGTTGGAAAACCGGGACTTTCAGGATGTTATTGCCTATGGGTCTTATCCCATTGACATCCAAGCCACGGATCCGCATTTTAAAGGAAATGTCATAGGTACACCCGCTGGTTATGCTATTCCCTTTCGCTGCTTAGTGCCCCAGGCTGTAGAGAATTTACTGGTGGTTGGACGGGCAGCCAGTTTTGATTCCCTGGCCCATGGCAGTGCCAGAGTGATTCCCGTTGGTATGGCCACTGGTCAAGCTGCCGGAGTCGCCGCTGGACTTAGTTTGGAAACGGGTCTTTCCTTTAAAGAGTTGGCTGTTGATACAAAGCAAATAAATAATTTACAGCAGAGGCTGACCAAACAGGGTGTTGATCTAAAGGAATTAAATCTAGCACCTACACCGGAAACTAAGCATTGGGCCTATGATGGTTTAAAATTTATGCGACATTACGGTATGGCCGCCGGAGGCTATAAAAACCAATATCGCCTAGATGAAAATATGTCCGAAGCACATTTTATCAATGGCCTAAATGTGCTGCAGCGAGCAGGTGTCAAAATTGAGAAAAAACCTATGCTTTCTACCGAGGGCAATGCACTGACCCTAGAGGATGTGGCCTATTATTTTTCACAGTATCAGGGCCTACAGATGAATAAAAAACAAGCCTATGCCTATTATGCCGAGCAAAACTTCTGGAATCCCCGTATACTGGATCATGTAAAGCAAAAAAATGGAGTGGTAACTGTGGGTGTAGGATATATGTTATTGAGAGATTTTACCCAATGGTGGCTCAAGAGTTAAGGCTTTTGGGCAAAAGCTTTACTAGCCGTGCTTTATGCACGGCTTTATATATTAACTCCACAAGGTTATAATAAATGGAGGATTTTGTCATGGGAGGAGATTTTATTTGAGCAAAGGGTTTAAATATAGCCTGTGGGCCATGTTGGTGGTGGCTGTCTTAGCAGCGGCCCATGTGGCCTTCTGGCAGAGGTATATGATAGAAAAGGACTTCCAACAGGTGGAGTTAGCAGTAAACTATGAGGAAATCAATGGTATTACCAGCTACAAGGGACTTACTCCTTTGGAGGGGCTTAAGGAATTTAAAAAGCATGGTGTCACAGCGGTGGTTTTACGGGAGAGTATATTATCTGAATTAGAGTCGACAGGCATGGTTGATATTTACTCCGGACAAGCCTTATTGACCAGACCAGAAGCAGAGTCTCCGGTTTGGTTAAAAAAGCTTAACCAGGCCACTGAATTAAGAAGAGATCATACCTATTTAGCAGTTTTTAATCAGGAAGTTTTTGATCAAATTTACCCCCAGATGAAGGCGAAGCTAGTTGATGTAAAGGCCTTCAAAATAGCAGAGGATACCTACATAATTGAAACAGCCTTACCCTATATACAAATGAAGGGAACTTTGTCGGATCTTGGTCTAGGCTTTACCAGCACTTCCCTAAGGGATGTAGAGGAAGCCGGACTCAGACCCATTCTGCAAATTCGCACTTGGCAGGGAGTAACCCAACGCAGTATTCAGGAAGTATTTACACTTTATCGTAACATTTCCGGTGTTTCCGCCGTCATGTTTAATGATGATACTTTACCGGCCTATCCTGACAAGGTTTTGATGGGTATTCTGGCAGAAGAGATTAAAAAAATGAATGTCCCCTTGGTTAAGGTAGAGTTTTTCTCACAAAGGGGTCTTGATCAGTTAGGTATTCTTCTGGACAAACAGGTAGTTCGGTTACATACTGTTTCCTCGGAAGAATTGAAAAAATCCTCCCCAGGGGAAGCTGTGGATCGCTTTAGTCTGGCGGCAGCAGAAAGGAATCACCGCATTCTTTATGTGCGCCCCTATTTTAATTCTGGAGATATACTGCAACAGAACTTAGATTATTTTGATGGCATTACGAAACGCCTGGCTAAAGAAGGACTTACGGTGGGACCCTTTGATCAGTTACCTCCGGTTCCGGTTAATCAGAACATTGTGATCCTAATCGGCCTTGGAGTTATTGCCGGTGGGCTGTTGTTGCTAGAAAGTCTAAAACCAGGTAAATGGCTATTAGGCGTTGGCCTATTGGCAGTACTTTTTTGGGTTCCCTATACATATTTTGATTTCGGGATGGCCCGGAAGCTGATGGCCTTAGCAGCAGTGATGATTTTTCCAACCTTATCCCTGATTAAAAATGTTCGTCAAGCAGGTCGAACTCCTGGAGCGGCGGTTGCTGCCTTTCTAAGCATCTCATTGTTTTCCCTGCTGGGAGCCCTGTTTATGGTAGGGCTGTTGGCAGGTGCCGGGTTTATGCTCAAGTTGGATCAATTTATCGGAGTAAAAATGGCTCACGTGGTGCCGCTGATTATTGTGCTGCTGTTCTTTTCCTTATTAATTACCAAGGGTGGGGGATTGCCTGAGAAGGTCAGAAACATTCTCAACCACCCCCTTCAGCTAGGCATTGCCCTGGCCGCAGGAGTTATGGCCATTGCTATTATTATCTATGTTTCCAGAACTGGCAACGAGGGCATGGCTGTCAGTGGCTTGGAATTAAAATTCCGTAGTCTGTTGGATTATCTTTTGGGAGTGCGGCCCAGAACAAAGGAATTTCTCTTGGGACATCCTGCCTTAATGTTAATTTTATTATTTGGCTACCGAAACAATTGGTTTTTACCCCTGTTGTTACTGGGTACCATTGGACAGGCATCTTTAGTAAATACCTTTGCCCATATTCATACTCCACTCATTGTATCCTTGTTGCGGGCCTTCCATGGTATCTGGTTAGGAGTTCTCATTGGGTTGGCTGTATTCTTGCTGATTAAACTGGTAGTTCGCTACGGGAGAAGGTATATTTATGGCTAAAGTTGTAATATCTGGTTACTTCGGCTTTGACTAAAATAAGAGGGGTCAGACGCCCGTAAAAATTGTCGAATATTAATTAAAAGAACCCTGGTGGCGGTGAAGCCACCAGGGTAGGTGTTCTGGCTCTAGGGAAAAATAATCAGAGATAATGACGGGAAGATCCTACTTCTAGATAGATGGCAATAATATCAAAGACAACCCATATTAGGTACAATCTAAGGTGGAGTGAAGCGTCAAAGCTTTGTTCAGAGCAGCTTTACGTTCTAGATCCCGTGATATAACAGAGTAAAAGGTTAAGATACCTTTGACAAGCTAGGTGTAATAATCATTAAATTTACGACCAACCGTTTTGCTAAGTTTAATTTTGCCAAAGGGGTTTTGTATGTTTGACCAATCTAACTCAACAAGAATAGTTCACTTGTTTCCAAAATCCAAAATTGAAGAGTGGCTTAATCATGGGAGAGAAATTACTTTTAAAAAAGGTAGTTTAATTACCAATAATACTAGGCCAACCCAGGAAATCTACCTTATAAAAAAAGGGGATGCACGGTTATTTCATATTCATGAGGATGGCAAAGAATGTATTTTAGAGTTGTTAGCCGCAGGTGATTTCATCGACCTGATAGGTATTTTTACTGAAAAAAAAAGTGGTGCCTTTTCTAAGGCTTTGACAGAGGTAAAGGTTATTGCCGTTCCCAAGGAGGAAGTAAGAAAAGAAATCCAAAAAAACCCCCTTCTGGCCATGGCCCTACTGGGTTACTTGTCAGAGAAACTCCGGGAAACGATAGAGATTTTAGAACAAGTAGCCTATGGACGAGTTGAAGAACGTCTTGTTTTTTTGTTGAGAAAAATTGCCGATCCCAGTAAAAAAGAAAACTTATGGTATCCTATTCCTGTTTCCATAACTCACCAGGATTTAGCAGGGATGGTTGCTTCAAGTCGTGAAACAGTAACATTGCTGATCAACAAGCTAACATTGTTTGGGGTAATTCGCCAACATAAAGGAAAGATATGGATCAGGTTTGATAAAAATGAGTAGATTTATTTAATTTGTGAGCCTCCTTACATACCGCGAAAAAATTTTTTAATAGAATTATATAAGGTTCTACTAAAAACCTATTTAGCTCTGTGTATAAAAGCAATTGCTAGCATAAAAAAACCTTGGTTAAAGAAAGGTCTACAGTGGAATCAAGGATGAAAGTGGTTTATTAAGGAGGTAATTTTTATGAATAATGTTTTACTTGATAACGTACAGCAAACCATCAATGCTATTAAAGTAGACTCCGATTTAGGAAAGAAAACTTTTTCAGCTGGCGTGATTTGGCAAGATGGTGTCCAAAATCAGGTGACCATACGTGATTTCTCGTCATTTTTAATGGATGAGCCACAGCCATTGGGAGGTACAGATATTGCAGCAAACCCTGTGGAATATTTGTTAGCAGCAGCTGTAGGTTGTTTTGTTATAACCTTTGAGGTTTTAGCCAGTCAAAAGGGCTTTGTCTTGGAAAAGGTTGAAGCGGAGATTGCAGCTGATATAGATGCAGCCGTCTTTTTAGGAGTAAAAGAAGGGCAGGGGGGAATTCAGAACCCTACAATAAGATTGAAGGCTGTTACAACTGCATCTGAAGAACAAATAAAAGAACTTGTCGATTTTGCTTTAACAAAATCACCGGTTTTACTTAGTCTGCAAACTGAGGTAAAGGTAGAAATTGAATAGGACCAAGAACCCAGGCACTCCACTAATTTAAAGTGGGGTGCCTTTTCTCCAATAACCATTGATCAATGTAGATACACGGTATTTACTTTTGGCGAGAGGTGGGATATTTTAAGCGGATTTGTTGAAATTGAACATCAAGAATCGTAATATATAATGGTTATAGAAACACCAGGAGGTCGGAAATGCGCAGAAAGTTACTGGGGGCACCCGTGGATGCATTAAATTATGAAGGAAACCGTAAATCAAATAAATGATGAAATATAAGCTAAAAATATAACACCTTTTGTAAAATGGGTGTTATATTTTTGCCTTTATTTACGTCTAATTAATATAGTTGTTGCAGGCGGTTACAATAGATCTTCAAAGTATTTCCGAGTTTTAGGCTAATTTGTCTGGTAAACCAACTAATCCTGCAAAAAAGTATAATAATGTTGAGATTATTGTAGATGATGGCAAAGGGTCTGGGGAAACACAGAAAAATAACCCCTCTACCGGAGAAAGTAGCAATGCCGGGGCCAGCAGTTGACTTCCCTCCACAGAAATGTAACTTGTCGGATAAACAGAACCAGGGAAAAATCCCTGGTTCTCTGATTATCAAGGAGACTAAAACTAAATAAAGATAAAGGACAGCTTAACGAAATACAAATCACCCAGGGTATCGCCATTCTTGCGGTGGTACTCATACATATCACCAGTATACCACTGGAGGTATTGCCAACAGGGACTTTTAGCCATATTTTTAATACTAGTATTAACAGAGCCTTACAGTTTGCGGTACCTTTATTTTTATGGTCAGTGCACTAGTCTTTGGCCTATGGCTAGGCTATAATGTTTCTGCCTGGAACAACTTGTGGACAAGATCGGGTGGTTATTGGGACATAGAAAGGGTTATTTAGAAAGGGTTACTTAATGAAACAATTAAACAAGTGGCACTATGCCTTGCTTATGCTGATAGTGGCCTTCGGGTTTTCAATCCTCAGTGAGGGTCAGACCCCACAAGAGGTTATCCCCCTAAAACCCAGTAACATCAAAGGCTCCTATGATGTGGTGGTTGTTGGTGGGGACCCAGAAGGGGTTGCTGCGGCCATGGCTGCCGCCCGCAGCGGCAAACAAACTCTCCTGGTTGATACTCGATCAGAACTGGGTGGCTTAATGACCCGAGGCTGGTTAAACAGCTTAGACATGAATTACGGCCCGGGCAAAGTGATTCTCAATAAGGGGATATTTCAAGAGTTTTTTAATCAAATTGAAGGAGATTCCTTTGATGTCACCACTGCCACCTCCGTATTTCATCAAATGGTGAATCAGGAAAAGAACTTGGATGTGTTACCCGGAGTTGCTGCGGTACTACCCATTGCGGATGGGCAGGTTAAGCCACTAATATCCCCTGGTCAATCCGTCTTAAATGATCAAGCGGCCTCACAAAATAGCGGCCTAGTCCAGGCAGAGGTTACAGATGTCGCGGCTGGCCCAAATGTCATTGAGGGTATTCAAGTGATTTCCCAGGGCAAAAAGCAAAATATCACCGCTGGCCGAATTATCGATGCCACCCAGGATGCAGATATTGCAACTGCTGTAGGTGTACCCTTCACCTATGGACAAGAAGATTATGGTAGCGGGCAGCAGATCATGGCCGTCACTCTGGTCTTTAAATTGGATGGTATCAGCCAATGGGATTGGTATCGGATGATGCTAAATTTAAACTTCCGGCGCTTGGTGGCCTCTGTTACCGGAAATACCGTAGAGCATTATACCGGGGCCAATTTTCAGAGTGCCTGGGGTTTTGATGGCATTATGAAGGGTTATCAATCAAACACCCCAGAAGTGGCCATGCGGGGCCTCAATGTAGGCAGGCAGAGGGATAACTCGGTACTAATCAATGCGTTGCAGGTCTTTGGTATTGACGGTCTTAAATCGGAGGATCGGCAAAGGGCCAGGGAGTTGGCGGAGCAGGAACTACCCCATATTGTACAGTACATAAAAAAACACATACCTGGCTTCGACGACATAGTGCTGGCGGAAACCGCACCGGAGTTGTATGTAAGGGAAACCCGGCATATTCAGGGCCTTTACCGGTTAACCGTCGATGACGTGTTGGAGAACAGAAGTTTTCCAGATCGCATTGCCTATGGGTCTTACCCCATAGATATCCAAGCCACGGATCCACATTTCAAAGGGACAGTCATAGGTGTACCGTCCGGTTATGCCATTCCCTTGCGTAGTCTGGTGCCCCAGGGGACAGAAAATTTACTGGTGGTGGGCCGAGCGGCCAGCTTTGATTCCCTGGCCCACGGCAGCGCCAGGGTGATTCCTGTTGGCATGGCCACCGGTCAGGCCGCCGGAGTAGCCGCGGCCCTTAGTTTGGATGAGGATCTGCCCTTTAAAAAGCTGGCAGCAGACCAGGGCCAGATTAAAAAGTTACAACAGCGGCTGGAAGAGCAAGGTGTCGATTTAAAGGAATTAAACCTGACCCCACCGCCGGAGACCAAGCACTGGGCCTATGAAGGCCTGAAATTTATGCGCCGTTATGGCATGGCCGCCGGTGGCTATAACAATAACTACCGCCTAGCTAACAATATGTCCGAGGCACACTTTATCAATGGCTTAAACGTACTGCAGCGGGCAGGTGTCCAAATCAAGAAAAAACCTGTACTTACTACCGAGGGCAATGACTTGACCCTGGCAGATGTGGCCTATTATTTCTCACAATATCAGGGCCTGCAAATGAATAAAAAGCAAGCCTATGCTTACTATACACAACAAAATTTCTGGAACCCTTTTATTCTGGAACAGGTAAAGCAAAATAAAGGTGTGGTCACAGTGGGTGCCGGCTATATGTTATTAAGGGATTTTACCCAAAGGCTTCCTTTATATATTAACTCCACAGGGTTATAATAAATGGAGGATTTTGTCATGGAAGGGAGATCATACTTTGGCTAAATGGTTTAAATATAGCCTGTGGTTGGTGCTGGTGGTGGCTGTCTTGGCGGCACTCCACGTAGCCTTCTGGCAGAGATACATGGTGGAGAAGGATTTTGATCAGGTTGAATTAGCAGTAAACTATGAGGAAATCAATAATATTGCCAGTTACAGAGGGCTTACTCCTGTGGAGGGGCTCAAGGAATTTAAAAAGCATGGTGTCACGGCAGTGGTTCTACGGGAAAATGTTTTGGCTGATTTAGAGTCCAGCGGTTTGGTCGAAGTCTACTCTGGTCAGGCCCTGCTCACCAGACCAGAATCAGAAGCGCCGCCTTGGTTAAAGGAACTGACCCAATCCACTACAGTTAGAAGGGACTATACCTATATTCTGGTCTATAACCAGGAGATTTTTAAGCAAATTTTTCCTCAGATGAAGGCAAAGCTGGGACACGTTAACCCCTATAATATCGAAGTAGGTACCTACATTATTGAAACCTCTTTACCGTATATACAAATGAAGGGTACTTTGGCTGACCTAGGTTTAGGTTTTACTGAAAAATCCCTGCGGGATGTACAGCAAGCGGGCCTGCGGCCCATTTTGCAAATTCGCACATGGCAGGGGGTAACCCAACGAAGTATTCAGGAGGCATTTGCACTTTACCGTGACATTCTTGGTACTTCCGCCGTCATGTTTAATGATGATACTTTACCGGCCTACCCTGATAAAGTTTTAATGGGTATTCTGGCTGAGGAAATTAGGAAAATGCATGTCCCTCTGGTCAAGGTAGAGTTCTTTGCCCAAAGGGGTCTTGATCAGTTGGGTTTGTTACTGGACAAGCAGGTGGTTCGTCTGCATACAGTTTCGCCTGAGGAATTAAAGAAATCCTCACCGGGGGAGGCGGTGGATCGTTTTGGCCTAGCGGCTGCGGAGAGAAATCATCGTATTCTATATGTAAGACCCTATTTTACAGCCGGTGATATTTTCCAGGAGAACTTAGATTATGTTGATGGCATTACCAAACGGTTAAAGGCTGAAGGACTTACCGTAGGCCCCTTTGCTATGCTGCCGCCTATTCCGGTTAATCAGAACCTGATCATATTGATTGGGCTGGGGGTAATTGCCGGGGGACTGCTGCTACTGGCAACTTTCTGGTCAGGCCGGTGGCTCCCCTGGGTTGGTCTATTGGCTATACTTGTTTGGGTTCCCCTTACTTATCTTGATTTGGGTATGGCCCGGAAGCTAATGGCCCTAGCAGCGGTGATCATTTTCCCTGCTCTATCACTAATTAAAAATGTTCGTTTAGAGGGTCGTTCCCCTATAGCAGCGGTAGGTGCTTTTCTGCGGATTTCGCTGTTCTCATGGTTGGGAGCCCTGTTTATGGTGGGACTGTTGGCTGGGGCTGGTTTTATGCTGAAACTGGATCAGTTTATCGGGGTCAAGTTGGCCCATGTGGTACCACTACTGATTGTGCTGCTATTTTTCTCCCTGTCAGTTACCCACGGCAAGGGTTTGTCCGAGAAGGTCAAAAACATGCTCAATCACCCCCTTCAATTGGGGGTTGCCTTGGCCGCAGGGGTCATGGCGGCTGCTGTGATCATCTATGTGGCTAGGACTGGCAACGAGGGTATGACAGTCAGTGGCCTAGAATTAAAATTCCGCAGTCTATTGGATTATCTTTTGGGGGTACGGCCCAGAACCAAAGAATTTTTACTGGGACATCCGGCCCTGCTGTTGGTTTTATTGTTCGGCTACCGTAATAATTGGTTTTTACCCCTGCTGTTACTGGGTACCATTGGACAGGCATCTTTAGTAAATACCTTTGCCCATATTCATACTCCCCTCATTGTATCCTTGTTGCGAGCCTTCCATGGTATCTGGTTAGGGATTGTCCTTGGGCTGATGGTGTTCTTCTTGAATAAATTGGTAGTTCGCTATGGGAGAGGGTATTTGCATGGCTAAAGTTGTGATTTCCGGTTACTATGGCTTTGACAACCTGGGGGACGAGGCAGTGCTATTTAGCATCCTGAAAACCCTACGGGAGCTTCGCATTGGTTTAAGAATCGAGGTATTGTCCAATAATCCTGCACAGACTGCAGATGTTTATAAGGTTACGGCCAGCAACCGTTGGAAGCTAAGGGAGGTTTATGGTGCCCTGAAGGATGCCGATATGTTAATCAGCGGCGGGGGTAGCCTATTGCAGGATGTAACAGGCTTAAAAAGTTTAATCTACTACCTGGGGGTAATTTGGCTTGCCCAGCTTTTGGGAAAACCAGTCTTCTTTTACGCCCAGGGCATTGGCCCGGTGCATAGACCCTTAGGTAGATTTTTTATGCGCCAGATTGTCAATAGAGTGAATTTCATTACAGTGCGTGATCAATCCTCTCAGCAAGATCTACAGGAAATGAAAATCAACCGGCCCCAGATTGAAGTCACAGCGGACCCAGTTCTGGGTTTAGAGGAAAAGTATGTGGACAAGAGAATAGGTCAGGAAATCTTACGGCAGACTGGACTTGATTTATCTATTGAAAAAAGAATGGTGGGCATTTCAGTCCGGCCCTGGCAAGAGCTAGTGGAGTATAAAAAAGTGGTGGCAGAGCTGGGAGATAAGCTTTCTCGGGTGGGTTATCAGGTGGTCTTTCTGCCCATGCATTACCCCGATGACATAAAGACTTCCCAGGAAGTCGCCGAACTGATGGAGCAACCGGCGGTGGTGCTGGATGGACATTATTCAGTGGTGGAAATGGCTAGCCTCATTTCTAATATGGATCTCTTAGTGGGCATGAGATTGCATGCTTTGATCTTGGCGGCTGTAATGGATGTGCCGCCGGTGGCCATTTCCTACGATCCGAAAATTGACCGGTTTATGGGTTTGTTGGGTAAAACCTCTGCCACACCAGTGGACAAGCCGATATTTGCAGACCTCTGGGGTGCTGTGGAGGAGGTTATCAGCGACCCCTGGTTGGTTCGTGAAGAATTGCTGCGGCAAATTCAACCACTCCGTCAAAGTGCCCGGATCAGTGCATCGCTGGCCCTCAAGGTTTTAGACAAATCCTTTAAGAAGGATGAGCCTGCAGCCAAATATTTATAGGTATTACAATGGAGGTTTTCATGAAAGCAAGAAAAAATATTGTTTTATTGATATTATGCCTTAGTATTCTTTGGTCATTGCCCGCTTGGGCGGCAGATCAATTGGCTCCGGGTGTAAAGTATTGGTCCTTTGAGAAAACCAACTGGGAAGGAAAGCCTATTCAGGGCTATGTCCTAGAAGTTGATCCCGGTGTTAAGAATACAGAGATTCGCCCAGTCATGGGGAACGAAACCATTGGCCAAAAGGAAGTTTTAAGTAAGATAGCCCAGCGCACTGGAGCTATTGCGGCGGTGAACGGCGGATTTTTTGATGTGGCCACTGGTGTGCCCACCGGGAACCTATTTATTGATGGTAAACCAGAGTATATTTCGGATATATTGCGGACTTCCTTTGCCATTGACCGGGGGGGAGCTATTAAAATAGGTTATCTAGCCCCTAAAATGCAAGTAGAGGTAACAGGCCTCGGTCAGTTAGGGGTGAAAGGTATTAATATACCCGCTGTTAGTGATGGACTGGTTTTATATAGCAGCAGTTGGGGTAAGGAAATCTATGCCGGGACAGCACTGGTATTAAAACCCTCTGAGGGTGGGTATAAAGCCTACCCTGTATCTAGTGGTGTTAAAGCTCCCCCCGGTGGCTATGTGCTGGCTGGTTGGGGTGTTGCTAGCAGTCAATTCTCCAGTGTTGTTGCCGGAACTAAGGTCAAGGTTATTACAGAAATGCCTGTGGATTGGAAAAATTTAACCCATGTCCTAGCTGCGGGACCACTTCTAGTGGAAAGCGGCTTGCCCGTGGAGCAGGCTGTCAACGAAGGCTTGTGGGGCACACTGCTGAAACCTGCACCGAGAACTGCTTTGGGTGTTAATGCCCAGGGTAAAGTTCTACTGGTTGTGGTAGATGGCCGGCAGGAAAGTAGTGCCGGACTAACCTTAGAGGAATTAGCCTATCTAATGGTGGATTTGGGTGCTGTACAGGCCGTTGGTCTGGATGGCGGTGGCTCCAGTGAGATGTGGGTGAAGGGAAAGATTGTCAATAGCCCTTCGGATAAGAAGGAGCGTCCCTTGGCCAATGGCCTGATGATCATTCAACAGATGCCAGTTTATATTGATTATCAACGTCTTTATTTGGATGTAGCTCCGGTTTTAGAAAATGGCAGAACTCTGGTGCCCATGCGGAAGATCTTTGAGCGACTGGGTGCGGATATTAATTGGAATGCTGATACAAAAACCGTTACTGCCACTAAGGGAGATGTACAAATTGAACTTACCCTTGGTAAGTCAACAGCTGTGGTCAATGGTAAGACCCTTAAGTTAGATGTGCCAGCCAAGGTTGTTGGCGACAGAACCATGGTGCCAATGCGCTTTGTGGGAGAGACCTTGGGGGCTAAGGTAGACTATGTGACAAGTAATGGTCCAGCGGTACATATTTATAGCCAGGCAGGAGGGACTGCCCATGACTAAAAAGACAGGTTTGTTAACAGGTTTGTTAATAGGATTATTTTGTTTTCTGTTAAGTACTATTCCAGCCTTTGCAGCTACAGAGAGCATCACTCCACCAGAAATGCAGCAATTAATAAATCAGCAGGCTGAGCAAACGGTGGTGGTGGAACAACCGCCCAGCTTAGCCATGGATCACATAGCTGATGTTACCTACAATCTGGCCAGAGATGTGCACAAACTGGCCAACGGTAATTTGCTAATCTGTCGGGTTGGTGCCTGGATGCCTGGCATTACAGAAGTGGACCAGCAGGGTAAAGTGGTATGGTCCTACTATGGGATACAGGCCAACAGTGCCAGGGGCTTAGCCAATGGCAATATTTTAGTGGCCGATTCCGGGGCCCCAGGGGCACCCTATGTACCTCGAGTTGTGGAATTGAACCGTGATGGGAAGATAGTTTGGGAGTATACCTTGCCTTCCCTGGCCCAGGCTCCCCGTTATGCGGAACGATTGACCAATGGCAATACTCTGGTTGTGCTTCCCTTTGAGGTTAGGGAAGTGACACCCCAGAAGAAGGTCCTTTGGCAGTATGGTTTAGGTAAACCGGCCCAACCAAACCAAGCCGGAGCATTGCTCAGACCGGTGCGGGCCCACCGTTTAGAGAATGGGAATACTATGATTGTAGATAGGGGAACCTACAAGAATGGCAAGGTCCTTGAAGTTACCCCTGCTAAAAAAGTGGTTTGGCAGCTGCGGGCCGAAACAAAACCTGCTGTAAGTAAAGAAAATCAGAAACTACCCGTCCTAGTTGAACCTCTTGATGCATTAAGAATGGCCGATGGTTCTACCCTGGTGACAGATAAAAAGCAGGACCTGCTCCTTACAGTAGATGCCCAGGGCCAGATTCGGCAGGCCAAATCCTGGGCTGGCCTCTACAAAGCTGCACCGGTTACAGATTTATGGTCTGCAGAGCCCTTGACAGATGGTAATGTAGCCATTGCTGCTACCATGGTCAGCGGCCGCAGTAGAACGGCAGAGATAATTGGCGATACCATGAAGGTCGTGTGGGAGAAATAGGAGTCAGACTCCCGTAAAAAATGTCGAAGGAACACCGCTGTGGTATTCCTTCTTTTTTCTGTTTTGATATGTCTAGGGATGTAAGCCAACTATTACTAAGAGGATAATGAACAAAAGCGTTGAATTTGTGATTGTACTACATAAGGAGGGGTTTTAGTTTTGAAAAAGAAAGTATTGTTGATACTGGGTTTGTTAATGTTAGTGAGTTTAGTTTTTAGTGGGTGTGGAGAATCAAACTCTAAAGTCAATGTTAAAACACCCGAAGAAGCAGCCAGAATGGAAGGTGATCCAGTTCAAAACCTAACTATCAAGGAAAAGGAATGGCTGGACCGCTTGGATGCTGTGCGTGAGGAAATCAGCAACTCCTTTACTGGTTGGGAACAGGGCACAGTTACCAAAGAAGATTTTATGAAGCAATTAGATAAGAGCATGGGTGATGTCAAACAATTAAGGAAAGAATATGAGTTGCATACGGAAGTTAATGCCATGCCCAATGAAAATGAAAAGATTTATAAAGATAGCTTAGCCTATGGCAAAAAGCTTCGCACCAATGTAAACAACTTTATTTTTATGTCCACTGATGGCATTCTGGATGCAGAAACTAACAAGCTTAGGACACTTAATGATGAACAAATCAAAGAGGCTTACAAGAAATACATGATCGAAAAATATGATGAATATAAAGCCAAACTTCAACTAGCCACGAAATAACCAGTTTATGCGACAGCGGGGACGGTTCTCGCTGTCGCAATTTTTCAAAAGGTTATCATGTTGCCTATAACAAGATAGAAGCAACCCAAGTGCCTGGCACCGTTGTGGTACCGCTGAGCGTCTGGGTTATTTTAGAGGAATAAATATGATAGTTTATTATAAATAAAATGGAGCTGCCGCTTGCTACTTTATAAAGTAGTTTGCGACACTCCCTTTATTTTTCTAACCTTGCTCCAAACTGTGTTAACTTCCTTTGCACCCATTCAATATCTCCCTGACTAAACTCATTTGGATGTTTTCCTACTGCCAGAGACCTAACAGCAGTAACCCCGGCTGCGTCTCCTAGTACAGCTAAGTTTGGCAGTACCCTTAGCTCCGCCCAGGCGAAGGATGAAATACTAGAGGCATAACCAGGGATTAGTAGGTTATTGATTTTTTTAGGTAGCAAAGTCTCGAAGGGCAGATATACAGGATTTACTGGTTCCCCTCCGGCTGCATGCCAATCAGGCCGAAGATGTTTTGTTACAGGCCAGTCATATACGCCAGAGTCCTTAAGGTCTTTCGAAATAAAGGCATTAATATCCATCATATAATACCCTATGCCAATCCGCTGCTGATAATTGTCTTGGTCCAAGCCGTTCCTATGGGCTCCAGCCCCTTGGACCTCTTCAGTGGTCACTGCAAAATTGTTATTCTCAGTTTCTACTTCAATATTATCAGCTATGGGGCTATGCACAGATTCTCGAATATACATTACCTGACCAACAACAGGCTGATTATCTTTGCCCAGCACGATCTCAGCGTCACCGAAGCCGTACCACTGCCCGGTGGCATGGTCTTGTACCTTAAACTGCCGCAGGGCATGAATAAAATCAGGTTCTTTTAAGAAACCCCGAGCCTTGGACCAAGCTTGGTCTGTGGTGAGGTGCTTAATCGGTGTATTCTTGGGGTAATTATTCGTTTCCTTATCCCTGGCATGGGCTTGGGCTTCTACATTAAATACCAACAGGCAGTTGACCCACCAAGTATTACTACCTTTACCATTGGTGGCAGCATTAATGGGTTTAATGGCAAAACCCTGGGGACCATACTTTTCATTAAAGGCGATCACCTGTGGGTCATTACTAAAGGCCTGTTTACCTCCGGCCAGCCCCCAACTCCCCTGCTTATCCTGAACAAATTCCCAATCTTGAATTCTTGCAGGTTTAGCAGGGGTCTTAACCCCCCTTACTTGAAACATCAGAGTAGCAGCCTGCTGCAGCGTGGCAGCGCCCCTTTCTTCTAGGGGGAGATATTGTTCTGGCCAATCGCCACGTCCCACACTTATTGGATTACCGGAGAGCCTTGTTAAACGACCATCCACCGAGGCATCAATAAAAACCTCCCCGGCAATTCTTTTCTCCTGATCACCCCACACCACAACACCTTGATCATTTCTATAAATATTCTTCAGAGTGATTTCCTTTATCAGATCATCTTTTAGTTTTAAGTCCGACAGATCATAGCTATATAGGATTGTTATATTCGGAAACCGAGCTAGATCCTCCTGGATAATCTTGGCCATGGCAGCAGTATTATAAAACTGCCCGGCTTTACTATACCAACGACCAAAGGAACCCTGAGTGACCAACTGACCCTTCCATAGGCGAATATCGGTAAAATTCTGCCCCCCTGCGGTACCAATACTCCCTAACTCCTGCACAGGCTCATTAACCACCAGCAAGATTTTTCTATCCGGTGCCGCAGCAGCAGCACTACGGGCCGCCGCACAGCCATCAAACCCACCCCCAAAAATAACAATATCTTGCTGCAAAGGCTGACTATAGGAATACACTGCATACCCCAAAACACCCAACAAAATGACCAATAATACTACAAAACCCTTTCTCACTGCTAAATCTCTCCCTTTTAGCCATTAATCATTAATCATTTGCAATTAACCCAGTGACTGCTCGTGGGAACGGTTCTTTTTGACTCGCGGGGACGGTTCTCCTGAGTCTCCATTGGAGACTCAGGAGAACCGTCCCCGCGAGTCACCCCGTCCCCTTGAGTCAAAGGCTAACAAAGAATTTGTTTTTTCCGGCAGGAACCACTATAATAATGCCGAAACATAACGTATATACATAAAAATTGGAGGTTTACCATGCTTGATATAAATGCTATTCAACAAATTTTACCACATCGTTACCCTTTTCTGTTAGTAGATCGTATCCTAGAAATGGAGGAGGGTAAAAGAATCGTCGGTATTAAGAATGTCACTGCCAATGAAGGGTTTTTCCAAGGACATTTCCCTGGTTACCCTGTGATGCCGGGGGTACTAATTATAGAGGCCATGGCCCAGGTTGGTGCTGTTGCCATTCTTAGTATGCCTGCCTATGCTGGACGTATTGCTCTTTTTGCAGGAATTGACAAGGCACGTTTCCGTCGCCAGGTGTTTCCAGGGGACACACTAAAGATTGAAGTGGAAGTATTAAAGCTACGGGGTACCATTGGTAAAAGTATGGCTAAGGCCTATGTGGGTGAAGAATTGGCCGTTGAGGCTGAGTTAATGTTTGCTATGAACCAAAAATAAAGAAATAAAAGCATAAACGTGAAATTTGCATCTATATTCAGATTAATGGCTCTGTTACTCGAACTTAAGGGATTCTTGTGATTTTTTAGAAAAGAAAGTAAAATTTGTTCCTGTACAGCTTGTACCTTCTGGGTTAGAATTATTAGGATTTATTTAAAAAGATATGTAGGTTAACTTGGAGGGATATATTTTGCTAAATTCATTACCCATGGCTTTTCTACTTGCCCTGGGGATTGCTCTTGTAATTACTCCAGGGGTTAGGAAAGCTGCTTTTAAAATTGGTGCCATTGACAAGCCTGATCATAGAAAGGTACACGCTAAGATTATGCCCCGTATGGGTGGCTTAGCTGTGTATGTAGCCTTTGCCTTAACAGTATTATTAACTCAGCAGTTAGATAACCGCTTAATTGGTTTACTAGTTGGCGGTTTTATAATTGTCTTGTTAGGTATTCTGGACGACACCAAAGGTTTACCAGCCAAAGTAAAATTGGTTGGACAAATTGCCGCCGCCGCCGCTGTGATTCCCTTCGGCGTGCAGGTGGAGTTTATTACCAACCCACTTAACGGTCAAATGATGCTTTTGGGAATGTGGGGTATACCGGTAACCATCTTTTGGATTATCTCAGTTACCAATGCTGTTAACTTAATCGATGGTTTAGATGGTTTAGCTGGTGGCACCTCCTTTATCGCGGCCCTCACACTGGCCGCTGTAACTTGGCAGCAAGCAAACCTGTTGGGCGGCACAGGGATGGAAGTAGTAGCCCTGGCATTAATTTTGGCGGCCTCCATTCTAGGTTTTTTGCGGTACAATTTTTATCCAGCTAAAATCTTCCTTGGAGATACCGGATCGATGTTCCTTGGATATGCCCTAAGTACCCTGGCAGTGCTAGGTCCGGCCAAGGCAGCCACTGCCATCTCCGTCATTGTACCTATGGTTATTATGGGTATTCCTCTGCTGGATGTATTATTTGCGATACTCCGCCGTTATCAAAGCCATCGTCCGATTTTTGAACCGGATAAGGAGCATTTGCACCACCGCATGATGGCCTTGGGGCTTTCTCATAAACAAACTGTTTTGGCTATCTATGCCGTTAACCTACTGTTGGGTATCAGTGCCTTTTTACTGACAGTAATGACCACCAGCCAGGCAGTACTGTTACTCTTTATATTGGCCGTAGTCATTATTGTGGCAGCTAACAAGATCGGCGTAATTGGTAAAACACCAGAAAATATCACCACAGCATCACCACAGCGGTCCTCTAAAATGTAGGACCGCTGTTTTTTATTGCCCTGAGCCATGGGCACTGTGCTGTGGGCTAAAGACCCTTAAGCAAGAAAATATAAAAAGCCCAAAGCCTAGGACTCAGACCACGGAATTTCCTAGATCTATCTTAAAGCTAAAAACTGATGGCAGAGTTATAGTGCTATACAACGACTAATCGTTCCCTACACCTAGGTAGGCAAATGTAAAAAGAAGTGTCGATTGACTACTAACATGTAGTTCTGCGACACTCCTTTGTTTTATTTACCCTTTGCAGCCTTTTTATTTTTACAATCGCTTAAGTAACGATCCAACGCTTTTTTGCGGGCATCCAATGCCTTTATATCAACAGCCTTTGCCATGTGGTATCATACTCCTTACATAAGATATTTCTTTGGCGATGGTTCATGGTCTAAAGCCCCCTAAGCAAAACATCACAAAGGGCTCAAGGCCCACGGCCTAAAGCTCATGGCCATCTTTTATTAGTTTTTCCCAAAATATTACATTATAAACCTTGTCAACTCTGGTATAATGTGCATAATTAGGTTGGAAGGAACATAAAATAAAATCTGTGTGAATTAGTTACCGGGAGGGGATACCTTGAGTCACAAAATTTCCTTTGGAACAGATGGCTGGCGAGGAATTATCGCTAAGGACTTTACCTTTGATAACGTCAAACTGGTGGCCCAGGCTGTGGCCGCTTATATAAATGAAGAGGGTATTGGCGAGAAGGGCATTGTCATTGGTCGGGACAATCGATTCTTGGCCGAGGAATTTGCTGACACCGTGGCCCAAGAGTTCAATCTGCAGGGTATTCCAGTGTATATGTGCTGTGGGGCTACCCCCACTCCTGTCACTGCCTATGCCATAAAACTCCATCAGGCTGCTGGTGCCGTAATGCTTACTGCAAGTCACAACCCACCACCCTACAATGGTTTTAAATTTATCCCGCAGACCGCTGGGCCAGCTTTACCCCATATAACCAAAAAAATAGAAGAAAACATAGCCAAGCTGCAGGCAGGAGAACCCTGTGATGGCTATAATTTGATTACTCCGGAAGGGCGTTATGGCAACCTGGTGGAGGAAGAAAAGAAAGCCCCTTACGGTTGTACCTTGGATAAACCCTTTGATAAATACGTAGAACATGTCTCCAATATCATTGACCTAGAAGCTATTGAAAAGGCTAATCTAAGGATTGTTATTGACCCCATGTACGGTGCTGGTATTGGCTATCTGGAACATATTTTAGGTAAAGCTGGGGCTGAGTTAGAGGTATTCCATAATCAACGGGATCCCTTGTTTGGTGGAACCCTACCTGAACCAACGGGGAAATCCCTGGAGGAATTAAAACGGCGGGTTAGCACAGGTAAAGCTCACCTAGGATTGGCTTTGGATGGGGATGCCGATCGTTTTGGCATCATCGATGCAAATGGGGAATATATCACCCCCAACCAATTCTTACCGTTATTGTATTATCACCTTTTAGTAGTCAAGGGTTGGCGAGGACCAGTGGCCAGAACAGTTGCTACCACCCATTTGCTGGATCGTATGGCAGCTAAGTATAGCCAACAGGTCTATGAATCACCAGTGGGCTTTAAGTACATTGGGCAAAATCTGTTGGAAAAGCAATGCATCCTTGGTGGGGAGGAAAGTGGAGGCTTATCTATCAAGGGCCACATACCTGAGAAAGATGGTATCCTGGCAGGCTTACTGGCAGCAGAAATGGTGGCCTACCATGGCAAAGGCCTTACGGAGCTGCTGGAACAAATTCATGACGAATTCGGCAGGTTGTACAGTGAAAGGTTGGATATCCATACTACGCCAGAACTAAAGGCCGAAATATTAGCCCAGTTAAAGGAATTTTCCCCTGGTGAATTAGGTGGACAGAAGGTTGTTGGACGTATATTATTAGATGGAGTAAAATTGGTGGTTGCCGATGGAGCATGGGTATTAATACGTCCCTCCGGTACAGAACCCCTATTTCGGATCTATGCAGAGGCAAATAGCCTTGAGCAAAAGGAAAAACTACAACAAGAGGTTATAACTTTGTTGAAATTGAGTTAGCTTGCTGTAACTAATGTTAAAATACTTAATAATTTACTTTTAGGTATATAACAAAAAAATAAAGGAATTTGTTAGGGTACTGTCGAAAGTTATTCGATGGTACCTTTTTTGCGTCTTCTTTATGAGGTGATATTTTGTCTTTTATTCAACATCACAGCAAACATACCACTCTGATTCGGTGTATCATTTTTCTAATTATACTACTGATGCTACCCTGGCCGGTCTGGGCTGAAGCAGTGGGCACCTATCATCTAGAAAATAACATGGCTGCAGGGATCATGGGCGTGCCAGCCCTATGGGCACTGCAGAGCAAGAATGGCTCCGGACTTACCGGTAAAGGACAGGTTATTGCTGTGGCAGATTCCGGGCTGGATACAGGAAATAAGGAGACTCTACACCCAGATATTAAAGAACGTCTGGTAGGAGTCAAGGACTTCAGTGGTGACGGTTGGCGAGATCCAAATGGTCATGGTACCCATATTGTTGGAAGTATCGTCGGGTCCGGAGCCAAGTCCGAGGGAGCCATTAAGGGGATAGCCCCTGAAGCGGGGGTATATTTTCAGGCTACCTATAATGAAAAGGATCAAACACTGCATATTCCTTCAGTCTATGAAATTTTACAAGACGCCTATCAGGCACCGGGACAACCAAGGATTCATGTCAATAGTTGGGGAGCCAGTTTCAGCGACGGTATTTATGATTGGGACACTTACAGTTTAGACAAGTTTGTTTGGGAGCATCCGGATATGGTGGTTCTCAAATCTGCGGGAAACGGCAATAAGACCAGTAAACCCTATGTAAGCTCACCCGGGGCTGCCAAAAATGCCATTACCGTGGGATCCACCGAAGGGATTCGTAATGTGGATACAACTTCAGACAACCCCGATCAGGTAGCTGGTTTTAGCAGCCGGGGTACCCTGGATGGGCGCATAAAACCGGAAGTTTTGGCACCAGGAACCTGGATCTTATCCACCAAAAAAAGCCAAATCGGTCAAGAGGATAACTATATTGGCATCTATAACCAAAACTATGGCTATATGAGTGGGACAAGTATGTCCACTGCCCTAACGGCTGGTTCCCTAGCCCTATTAAGGCAATACCTAGTAGAGCAGGGTGAAACACCCAGTGCCGCCAGGATCAAGGCACTACTCATCTTTGGTACCCGTTGGCTCCAGGGAGTTTCAGCCAACAATCAAGGCTTTGGCAGAGTGGATATCGAGAGGTCTTTGATATCGCTGGAAAAGAGCAATCTCCAGCACCTAGATAATAAAGGGCTAAGCACCGGAGAAAAAATGACCTATAATTTTAGCGGCAACGGCAAACCCTTTAAAGCGGTATTAGCCTATACCGATTATCCTAAAACCCCTGGCCTAGGTAAGGATCTAGTTAATGACCTTGATTTAAAAATCATTGGGCCAGATGGCAAGGAAATTTATTGGGGTAATGGTTATCTAAATGGGGATCGATTAAATAATACAGAAGAGATTATTATAGAAGAAACCCAAAAGGGTGCAACCTATACGCTGGAAGTCACTGCCTACAATGTTTCCCAAGGACCACAACCCTTTGCATTAGTTTACGGTACCCAGCCCTCCCAGGGAACCATTAAAGAAATAAAGGATAGGCAACTAACCTTTACTGATGGCAAAACCATAACGGTAAACTCTCAAACTACCATACGACTGGTGGGTGGAGATAACCAGAAAATTGCCCAAGTGGAGGATATCCCCCCGGGGGCCACATGTTACCTAACCTATAATGAATTAGGTCAAGTTAACCATATTGATGCGATCTATACCACCTTAGACAGTAAAATCCAGTCCAAAGATGGTAATAAGCAACTGGTTTTATATGATGGGACCCGCTGGAACCTTGCTGTTGAAGCTAAAATCTATGTGGGGGAACATGAAATTCAATGGACAGAATTACCTCTTGAGGCAGAGGTACAGCTTACTGTTAACCCGGTTGATGGGGAAATATGGCGAATCGAGATTAAAGAGTTACCCAAGGATTCACCCTATTTAAACACACCTCTATCGGATCAGGAGGTCAGGTCAGCCATAGCAGCATCACAAAATACTGGTAAAGTGACCCTGACTGCCCCCGTTGATAATGATAATAAAGAGGGGAAGCCTGTTACCCTAGCCTTTGGGGCTGGGGTAGCGGCAGAACTTGTTGAGAATGGTCGGCCTGTACAAATGAAATTCCCTGGCCTGCTGGTGGAAGTACCTTTTACAGAATTTAAAAGGCTGGCAATGGATCAAAAGGGCGCGCAGCTGCAGGTCAAGGTAGCTTGGCGATCTACGGCAGAACAGTCCTTAGCTGCCCAGGATTCCCATATGTATCTAAGGGTGGTGGGAAAACTGGTGGAGGTAAATTCAGCCATTGTCTGGCCCGATGGCAGCCAATTAACCCTCAGCAATTTCTTAAACCCAGTGAAATTTACGATTACTTCACCCATTGGTGCCACTGCCGGTTTAGATATCCAGAAAATCGGGTCTTACCGTTTTAATGAAATGCTGCGTTATTGGGAATTCATTAGCAGCGACTATAATCCGGATACCGGACAATCAGTTTTCAATACCAATCGATCAGGATCCTTTGCCATACTGGAAGCTAGCCGGCTGTTCACTGATATTGCAAAGCACTGGGCTAAGAATAATATTGAAATTATGGCTGCCCGTCATGTGGTACGGGGTTTAACCCCTGAAACCTTTGGGCCCAACGAAACTGTAACCAGGGGTCAATTTACCGTCATGTTGGTTCGTGCCCTGGGCTTAACGGAGAGTGCCGGAGGAGTAAAATTTAAAGATGTTCCGCCCAACTACTGGTGTGCCGATGCCGTTGGTACTGCCGTAAAGATGGGATTGGTAGCAGGCTACAGTGCCGAAATATTTGGACCCAATGACCCCATTACCCGGGAACAAATGGCAACCATACTGGTCAGGGCCCTTCGCTTTAACAACCAGAAACCTTTACCAAGTGGTGGGACCTCCTTGGAGCAGTTTATAGATGGAAGTACCATCGCTTCCTGGGCCAGGAATTCTGTTTCCATCATTGTCCAAGAGGGTATCATGCGAGGCCAGGATGGAGGCAAATTTGCCCCCAAGGCTCTTACCACCAGGGCCGAAGCAGCTACTGTGATGGTGAGGTTGCTAGACTATGGGGCGAATAATAAGTAAGCCATAGCCATGAGCCATTAGTTTAAAGCTAAAAGCTATACGAAGAAAGGCTTCATTTTCATATGGAAGCCTTTCTTTTTTTCTTCACCTTGTCGAAGGGTGCAGGATATGGGGAGGGTAGGTAGAATATACTAACCTTGTTGTATTAACGAATGCAGGAGGTTAAAAAATTGTCCACTGGAAAGATGATTGTCCGGGCCACCTTGGTGGTGGCTATTATTAATCTGCTCTCACGTATTTTGGGCTTTGTTCGGGAGCAGGTAATTGCCTACATGTTTGGTGCCACCAACGTTACTGATGCCTACGTAGTGGCTTACAATATCCCCAATGCTGTTTTTGCCATTGTTATTGGTGCGCTGGCAACTGTGGTAGTGCCAGTGTTCAGTGAGTATGCAGCCAAAGGTCAAAGGGAAGAGGCTTGGCGTCTCTTTAATACTGTGATTACCATGGTTATTATCATTTTCACCTTAGTCACCATCGCGGGTATTTTTGCTGCGCCTCTGTTGGTTAAGTTAACTGCCCCGGGTTTAAGTACTGAAACTGCCAGTTTAGCCAGCCGTTTAACGGTGATAATGTTACCAATTCTCGTATTTTACGGTCTATCCACCGTCTTCCAAGGGTTACTCAATGCCAATCAGGTTTTTGGTATTCCAGCCCTTAGCGTAAGTGTTACTAATTTGACCATCATTATCTCAGCCCTAACCCTGGGTGGTATTTATGGTGTCGACGGGCTGGCAGCTGGTACTGTTGTAGGTTTTGTGCTGGCGGCTCTGATGCAGGTGCCAAAGCTGAAAAAGGTAGGTTTTAAGTTTCATTTTACCCTGGACCGTCATCATCCCGGTGTCAAGAAGGTTCTTTACTTGGTTATGCCGGTAGCCATCGGGACCTCCCTCAATCAGATATACCTGATTATTGACCGGGTCTTAGCCTCGGGCTTAGCAGAGGGAAGTATTTCAGCCTTAAACTATGCCAATAGAATAATTCTCATGCCCATTACTTTTTTTGTCCTAGCCATTGGTACAGCATTTTATCCAACCATTACCACCTTGGCGGCCCAAGGGAAGAGAGAAGAACTGGCCGATACGGTGCTGCGGGCTATCAGAATGGTAATCCTCTTTGCCTTACCTGCCGGTGTGGGCCTGATGGTATTAGCCACGCCTATTATTAAACTGCTTTTCGAACATGGCCAATTTGGTGCCCGGGCCACAGAAATGACAGCTATTGCCCTATTTTTCTATGCCATAGGCTTAGTTGGGCAGGCAGCCAATATTATTTTGACTAGGGCCTTTTACGCCCAACAGGATACAAGAACACCAGTTAAATTAATGGCTGTAACCGTGGTGGTGAACTTGGTCTTTAGTCTACTGCTTATTGGCCCTTTAAAGCACGGTGGTTTGGCTCTGGCTAACTCCATTGCATCTTTAATCAACACCATTATGTTGACCTGGTTTCTCAATAAAAGGATTCCTGGCATGTGGAATGCAAGTGCCATGACCTTTCTTTTACAAACAGCCTTGGCCACCACCAGCATGGCGGCTGTTGCCTGGGGTGTGAATGCCACTGGAGCTGGTTTCTTTGCTGCTTATGGTACACTGGGACTTGCAGTCCAAGTGGGAGTAAGTATCTCAACAGCCTTATTAGCCTTTATCCTTGCTGTTTTCCTACTTCGCATGGAAGAAGCCAAAATGATAACTGAGTATGCAGGGAAATTTCTTCGCAAGTTACACCCTTCCAAGGGTTAGCCTAACGCACCAATGCACCTCCCAGAGCATAGCATGGGTTTAGGAGGTGCAAGATATGATTAAAGCAACTCAACTGTCGGCCAAAGATATCGTTAATCTAAACGATGGGGCAAAGCTAGGTCCGGTGAAGGATTTACATATTGATCCCGAAACAGGCAGCGTAGTGGCCATAGTGCTTGAGGCACCCCGGCGTTATTTTGGCCTGATTCGGTCTGGGCGAGATATGGTCATTCCCTGGAATCTAGTAAAAAAATTTGGTATCGATACAGTGCTGGTGGATTTACAGCCTATGGATCGATCTTATTACGAAGAATAAGAGAATTTGTTTGACACAAAGTTCCTCCTTTGCTAAAATTAATCTGGCAATTTTGCTTGTTGTTCTGTGCTCATCAAGAGAGGTGGAGGGACTGGCCCGATGAAACCCGGCAACCTCACGTAAGGTGCCAAGTCCTGCAGGAGTTTATTCCTGACAGATGAGGTCATTGAGGGAAGGCTGGGAAAAAATAACCTCTCCATTTAGGAGAGGTTTGTTTATTTTTGATGGGAGCGGGAAAAGTTAATAGAGGGAGGTAATCAATTGAGTAGAAAACTTTTTACTTCTGAATCTGTAACTGAAGGCCATCCAGATAAAGTGGCCGACCAAATTTCTGATGCCATATTAGACTCTATTTTGGCTAAAGACCCGATGGCTCGTGTAGCCTGTGAGACCTTTGTTACTACTGGTCTAGTACTGGTGGGAGGGGAAATTTCCTGCCAATGCTATGTAGATATCCCTAAGGTAGTTAGGGAGACCGTTTTGGAAATCGGCTATACCCGTGCTAAATACGGTTTTGACGGGGACACCTGTGCAGTGTTAACTGCCATTGATGAGCAGTCCCCTGATATTGCCATGGGTGTAGACAAGGCCTTGGAAGCTAAAACAGGTGAAATGACTGAGGCTGAAATTGAGGCCATTGGTGCTGGTGATCAAGGCATGATGTTCGGTTATGCCACCGATGAAACACCGGAATTAATGCCCCTGCCCATCTCCCTGGCCCATACAATGGCCCGCCGTCTAGCTGAGGCTCGTAAGTCCGGCTTACTAGATTATTTGCGTCCCGATGGTAAAACCCAAGTTACTGTGGAATACGAGGGCGATAAACCTGCCCATATTGACACAGTAGTAATTTCCACTCAACACCATCCGGAAGTTGACCTAGAGACCATTCGTCAGGATATGATAGAAAAGGTAGCCCTGCCCGTACTGCCGGCTGAATTAGTTGACGAAAAAACCCGTTTCTTGATTAACCCCACTGGCCGCTTTGTTATTGGTGGACCCCACGGTGATGCCGGTTTGACTGGACGCAAAATTATCGTTGATACCTATGGTGGTATGGCCCGTCACGGTGGTGGTGCCTTCTCCGGCAAAGATCCTACAAAGGTAGACCGTTCTGCTGCCTACGCTGCCCGATACGTGGCTAAAAACGTAGTGGCTGCTGGCCTAGCTAAGAGATGCGAAGTACAACTGGCCTACGCCATCGGCGTAGCCCATCCGGTTTCTGTAAGGGTTCAGACCTTTGGTACCGGTACTGTTAGTGATGAGGTTATTATCAACCTAATCAACAAAAACTTTGACCTACGTCCCGCTGGCATCATCAAGTCCTTGGAATTGCGTCGCCCCATCTACAAACAAACCGCCGCCTACGGCCACTTCGGCCGCCCAGACCTAGATCTCCCCTGGGAGCGTACAGATAAGGCTGAAATCCTACGGGCAGAGGCTGGTTTAAAATAATTTAGAAAAACACTCTCAATAAAAATGGGAGTGTTTTTTTATAAAAAATAGAGTTGGTGCATAAACTTGACGACATAAATTTATATATTTCGATTACTTTAGACGCTATTCAACAGTTATATAAGCAAATAAAGACATTAATGATAATTAATGTCGAAAAATAGCTTGCAAAAAAGAAGGAAAAAAAAGCCTTGATGTAAAAATATTCAATTTACTTTTTGCACTTAGAGAATAGGACTAGTACCATTGAACTAGAGGGAGGTGTTAAATCGCGTAAGTCATGTTTTTTAAAAAGGCATAAGTGAGGGAATGTTCGTGAAAAAAACTACTAAGGTATCCGTTTTATCTGGAGTGCTTGCTTTTTTACTTTGTATTTGTAGTTTAACAGCCTATGCAAGTACACCGGGGAATCAATCTCAGTCAGTTTCTTTATTTTCAGATGTACCTACTGGGTATAATAATGCAATGTTTATTAACTACCTAGCTAATCAAGATCTAATTAAAGGTTTTCCAGACGGAACTTTTCGTCCTGCTGCTGGCTTAACCCGAGCGGAAGCCGCGGCCTTATTAGTACGGGTCGGAAAAGTAAATGCACTGACACCAACAGCAAGATTTGCTGATGTGAACACCAATCACTGGGCTGCGGCTAGTATTGAATCGGCTGCAGCAGCCGGACTTCTTAGCGGCTACCCAGATAATACCTTTCGGCCTAATGCTTTTCTTACAAGGGCGGAAGGTGTAACACTGTTTTTGCGTCTGTCAAAACAACCAGACCCCCATGTAGCACTTCCTGCACTGGAGGATTTAGGGCCAAGTCACTGGGCTGCCCGTCCTATTGCCGTGGGACTAGCTGCGGGCATGGTGGGTTTATCTGCTGATAAAAAACATTTCTTGCCCGATTCACCGCTGACCCGGGGCGATTTAGCCAGGGTATTAGGAGTTTTGTTAACTCGAGACCCCGACCTGTATAAGACTGAGCTAAAAGGTAAATTATCCGTGTTGAAAGGAACCGTTACTGTAAATAAAGCAGATGAACAGGCAACTCAGGTAACCGGAACCATTACAGTAGGTCCGGGGGAAGTAATTAAAACTGCAGCTAGTAGTGAGGCAGAAATTATATTTCCTGACGGCACTGGTTTACGTATGATGGAAAACAGTGAACTAGATTTTAAAGATGCCAGGGGCCGTGCCTACATTACACGTACAGGTGCCCAGGGTATTGCCGTTGATTGGCTGGCTTTAAACCTTAAGCAGGGAAATATCTTTGGGGCATTGGCTACCCAATATAAGTCTCAGGGTGATCAAAGCAATCAAGTCATTACCACTGGTTTAGCTAATTACCCAAAGATAGCTAGTGTCAATGATAATGATTTAAAGAAAATTGTATCCGGTTTAGTAGCAAAAGCACAAAAAAATACGACACAAGTGGCAGAATCAAAAACCCAAAACTTACCCTGGTATCAGCAGGCCCAGGACAAAAAAGTACGTGTTCAAGTGGACATGCCTTGGTCAGTGTGTGCCATTCGGGGTACTTTCTGGGAAAACTTTGTTTCTAGGGATGGACGTTCTAGAACTAACTTATTAGAAGGGGAAGGACAAGTATCTGCAGCAGGTAAATCGGTAGAACTGACTCCCGGCCATAGTACGGAGGTAACAGGAGCTACAGCACCACCCGCTGCTCCAAAACCTATGACTCAGGAAGAAACTAAACAATGGATTAACTTGGCTCGCTGGGTTGTGGATAGGGCGCAGGCAATTGATGCCATCAAAGAACAGACCGCACCACCACCACCACCAGCTGCTCCAACACCACAGCAAGTACAGGAACCTGTGCAACAACCAGAACAATCGGTTCAGCCACCAGACCCAATACAAAGTACATTAAACAAAGTGGTGGAAGCTTATAAGGATCTGAACCAGGGGGAAGTACCCGAAAGTATTAAAGATACAGTTATACCTACCACACCAGGCGAACCTACGACTCCTAGTACTGGTGGTGGCGGAGGTGGAGGAGGTGGTGGTGGCAGTAGTACCACCACATATTCAATCAATAACGTGCAAACACCTAACGACATTGTTGTGGCCTTTGGGACACCATTTGCCAGCATCGGGTTACCTAGCCAAGTAGAAGTTACTTTGAGTAACAACACTACACGTAATCTGAGTGTATCCTGGAACCAGGGAGTACCTGCCTATGATGGGAATAAGGTTGGAACCTATATGTTTACGGGAACTTTAGACTTACCCACTGAAATTGTCAACACTAACAATCTCAAGGCAGAGGTCAAAGTAATAGTTGCTGGGAAACAGTCTAGCATTACCTCTATAACACCCACTTCTGGTAAAGCCAATACACTGGTAACCATTAAGGGTAGCAACTTCGGAATTGAACAAGGCAAGGTGGTTATTGCCGGAAATAGTGTGGATGATGGAAATGTAAAAACCTGGACCGATAATGAGGTAATTTTCTACATGCCCGATGTAAAACAGAGCGCAGGACTTGATGTCTGGATTAAGCCGATAATCAATTTAATCAGTAACAAAGTAACCTTCAATTTCCAAGGTTCGATTCCTGCACTGCCTGCGGTATATTACGGAACTATCAATGTTATTGGTGGTCCTGGTGTCGCAGGACCGGGGACAGTGGTCGAAGCTAGGGTCGGAGGACAAGTTGTTTCAAGTGTTATTACAGAAACTGATAACCTTTATGGCAACACAGCCAAACTCGATGTACAGGGTATTGCTGAAGGAACATTAATTGAATTCTGGGTTAAGCTACCAGGTTATAGCTTTGAGCAAGCACTAGAAACATGTACCTTTAACAGTGGGACTGAAAGGGAGATTAATTTAACGATCGATCTTTCATAATGAGTCGAATCCGTATTGGGGGTGGTAAGCTAATAAGTTAATTGTTTAAATAATTTGGGATAACGGTTTTATTTTAAAGGGGGAAGAGAGATGAGTGGGGTACTCAAACGAGGTGGCAAACCAGCCCTCTGGCTGGTTTTGACACTGCTGTTAACATTGGCATTGGCAATACCTGCCCAGGCTGGTATTATCGGTGCTGGAGTGGATGCAGACAACCCAACTGTTTGTGTCCAGTCTGACTATATTTTGGAAATGGCAACAGATAACGGTCTAAGTACTGGTGACAGCTTGCAGATACAAATAAATGATTCACTTTTTGATTTAAACGAGATAGATCTAGGTTCTTTGGAAATGACTGTAAATCAACAAGTATATTCCATAGAAGGGTCCGTTGATAACAATACACTGATACTTCCGATTAATCAGGATGTTGATGCCGGAACCATAAGTTTTACTATCAAAGGATTTACAAACCCTGAATACGTAGGGGGTCAATTGTTTGCAAATAGTATTAGTATTAATCATGCCGATGGTAGTATAGACCCATACAATGAACAATTATACTTATATACTAATGCGCCAAATTTAACTATTACTCCTTTTCCAAATGAGATTGAATATAACCTTCGCGCTAAATTAACGGTTACTCTTATAGACGGTAAAGATAATCCATTTGTAACACCCCGTGACATAAAAATTGATGTGGTTACGGATAAATCAGGAGAGTTTTTTGAACGTGCTGTAGATGGCGATGAGATTGGTTATTGGGGCCTGTCCATTCCCCAAGGTAAATCAAGTATAGAATTATTTTACAAGCCTACAGAAATAGCAACACATAAAATTAATGCAGCATTCAATGACAATGAAGCGCCCTATAACTGGGGATACGGCACTGCTGAGACAACAATAACAGCCCTAGCGGCAGATGCAGTAGATGTTTTGTTTTCAGACAACGGTACACCAATACAAAGTCTTAAAACAACAGCAGGTAAGGCGGAAAAAATAACTTTAACAGCCTTTGATCAATATGGTAAACCAGTTAAACAGCAAACCGATTTGGTTGTTAAACTGAGTGTGTTCAATAACACTGGTAACTTCTATGAGGTTATTGATAATGCTATGGGAGAAGACCCCATTGAAGAAGTGGTAATAAAGGCAGGTAGTGATTCAGTAGACCTGTACTATTGTGATACTGGTAAAACATATGATCCTAACGTCTATTGTTGGTATTCTACTACCATTAGTACAGAAATTTCTCCTAACTACTATACTCCTTTATACGTATACGTAGCTCCTGCTTCAGCACAGTCTCTGGATCTAAAGGTCTTTGATAACCAATCTTATACCACAAATGATTGGGGTGAAAATAATCCCCGCCTATACATTGCTAATAGAAATAGAGATTGGCAGATTTATTCACCGGGTAATGTTCAGCACAATTTACTTTCGGAAATGATTTTCCCTATGGAGATTACAGTACTCGATGAGTACGGTAACCAAAAAGAACTTGATTCTTCTTTAACCTTGGATTTAAAGGTAGAATCTGCTTCTGGGGCAGTTTACGGTAATTTCTATAGTAATATTGATCACTATGTTGACCCAATTTCACAGGTAACAATTAATGAGACCGACAGCAAAGTTTATCTTTATTTTGTTGCCAGCGGCAGTGGTCCAGCTACAATTAAGGCTATAGCTCCTAACTTCGGTGAGGCAACCTTTGATGTTAATGTACTTAGTCCCCAAAAGCTACAAATAATATTCCCCTATGAAGAAAACTATATTGAACCCGAAGAGCGTAAACCCGTTATAGTGGTGCTTACGGATGCCGAAGGACACCCAGCTATGGTCGATCACGAAATTAATGTCAACTTATCGGGTGGTAAATTCTATGAGTGGGAAGATGCTGCCAATTCTATAGATAGTATCACCATCCCTGCATGGAACCACGGTGTTCAAGTGTACCTGGAGGGTCCTGAAACTCAAGGAAATTTCACTATTAATGCGGTAGATGCCGCTGGGCAATACAATGCAACCGGTGATGTGACTGTTGAAGTAGCAGAATTTGCATATTTCTGTACTGAACTAGAGCGTGGCTGGAACACCCTTTCCACACCTATTGCCTTAGAGGGTGGTTGCAACACCATGGATAAAGTGGTTGAAGATATTTCATATATTACCAGTGCCTTTAAGTACAATGAAGCTCAGAGTAGATGGCAACAAATTTACCCAGACGCTAATGGCATCTGGCGTGTCAAACAGGGAACAGCTGCTGATGCTGCAGATCCCGAGTTTTTCTTTGAGCCTCAGGAAGCAATCTTTGTTAAGATGAAGGGCTGGTCTGCTGCCCATTTCTATGCTTCAAAAGCCATTAATCCTCCACCAACACGTCAACTAATTACTGGTTGGAATTTAGTTAGCCCGGCTATCCCGACGCACGAAGACTACTATGAACCTGCTTTAGATGTACATTACGGTGAAGGGATAATGCCAACCTATAAAGTATTGATCAATATCAAGGACAAGTATAGTCAGGTTGTAAGCCCCTCATTAGCTAGCCAATACGCCTGGACCTATGTTCCACCTAACACAGGTTTAGTAGGTGATTTAGAACTCCTTTTAAGTGGTCTGATTGGTTCAGACGTAAAGTGCATGGAAGCTGGTAGGGGTTATTGGGTTTACATGAAAGAAGCTGGTGAGTTACCAGGATTTAGTTCCACACCAGTTTATAACAACTACAACGACTATTATTATAATTAAACAAACCACTTGTTTTGACAGGAGGAATAGTAAATGAAGCATGTGCAAAGGGCAATGTGTCTGATAGCTTTAGTGGCCATGCTTCTCCAGTGCGGGGTACCGGCTCTTGCAGCCGGTTCCCCGCCTCCATTACCGGCGACCTACTGGGGAAGTGTTAAAACCAGCGGAGGGAGTGCAGTTCAGTCCGGTACGGTGGAAGCTTATGTGGATGGAGTATTTTGTAGTTCCATTGAGATTATGAATGGTATGTATGGTTCTGACTCAGGAATAAAGTTAGATGCCCCTGGAACCACAAGTAGCAAGGTTGTTAGTTTTAAAGTCAATGGTAAATTTGCAGATCAAACAACTACCTGGAAAAGCGGCGAAGATAAAAGAGTAGATTTAACCGTAGACCTACCGGATGAAAAACCACCGGCTAGTGGTGGAGGTGAGGGCGGCGGAGGTCCTGCTGCTCAGACAAAAAATCAGCCTTCAGCCACCATCAGTGACAAAGCTGTTAAGGAGGCCATTAACCGTGCTATCCAAACGGGAAAAGTAACGGTTCAGGCACCTGCTGGGGAAGGTCGTTTAACTTTATCCCTTGATCAATTTAAGGATATCCAGTCAGTTGGGAAGCCACTGGAAACAAAGGTCAATAATATAACTATGATTATAGCCTCCAACGCCTTAAAGGTTCCTGAACTTCGCTTAGAAGAGCTTAATCAAGTACAGTTTGCTGCTGCTCCAGTGGACAAAGATGATGTAAAGGAAATCATCGCCCAAGCCAACCGTGGCGGAATTTTCAGTATTGCCGGTGAGGTATTTGAACTTTCTGCCAGTGCAATTCTGGAAGATGGTAAGCAAAAGAGTATTAAACAGTTTAATGGTAAAATTCAGGTAACCTTGCCTGTGCCGCAAAGTGTCAGAGATTTAGCTGCCGAGGGGCAGATAACCGTCGGCTACTATAATGAACAGACAAAATCATGGCAGGATGTAGGTGGCAAGTATGATCCGGTTAGCGGCACCATTACCTTTGAAACCGACCATTTCAGCAAATATGCTGTTATGGAAGTAAAGACAAAGACAATAGCTAAGACATCAGCCTTTAATGATATTGCTAATCACTGGGCTAACGAGAACATTACATTTATGGCGGAAAAGGGTTTTGCCGGTGGGGTAGGCGACGGTAGATTTGCCCCAGAAGC
This sequence comes from Desulfotomaculum defluvii, assembly GCF_054657375.1. Lineage (NCBI taxonomy): Bacteria > Bacillati > Bacillota > Clostridia > Eubacteriales > Desulfotomaculaceae > Desulfotomaculum > Desulfotomaculum defluvii. The sequence goes on from NZ_BAAHYV010000006.1 coordinate 242,361, forward strand.
CAACATCACTAGGGCCCAATTTGCTGCCTTCCTGGTCCGTATCCTTGCTGTGCCAGAGTCCAGCGCAGCTCTAAACTTCACGGATGTAAAGGCCGGAGACTGGTACTATGCCTCACTGGCCACGGCCTACCAAGCAGGTCTAATTAAAGGCGTAACCACCGATAAAATTGCCCCCAATGAGAACATTACCCGGGAACAAATGGCTGTAATGCTTGTGCGGGCTATGGAGTATAAGGGAAAAATTGCCCCTGCTGCTAAGGACTTAACCTTTACAGATAAAAGTAAAGTTTCACCTTGGGCAGTGTCTGGAATTTCCCAATCGGCCCAATTAAACTTCATCGGTGGTTTTCCGAATGGGACTTTCATGCCTCAGGCCAATGCCACTAGGGCCCAGGCCATTGTGATGCTTCATAGATTATATAACCAAGTACAATAAACAAAAGAAGGTCTCCAGCTGAGCTGGAAACCTTCTTTTTATTACTAACCACTAATTTTACTGATCGACCACTGTGAAAACACCAATAGGATGGGTAAAACCTTTAACTTCGGCATGACCTAAGAACTCAAGTGTTGACTTAAGCTCACAGGTATCAGGAAGTTTCTGCACTGACCTTTCGCTAATAACTATCAATGTGCCGAAGTTCTTCGTCAAACCCTCCACCCGAGAAGCTAGGTTGACATCCTCACCAATCACTGTATAATCCATGCGTTCCGGGCTACCTACGTTGCCCACCAACACGCTGCCAGAATTAATACCTACCCCGACGTTTAATGCCTGGGCACCCTGGGCAGCCCACTTTTCATTGAGCTTGCTAATGGCTGCTTGGATTTCCACAGAAGCCCGAATGGCCCGCTCAATATGATCCTCATAAAAGACCGGGGCCCCAAAGATGGCCATCAAACCGTCTCCCAGATACTTATCCAACATACCCCCATGGCGAAAAATGATATGGGTAATGGCAGTAAGATATTCATTTAAGCGGCTTACCACTTCTTCCGGAGCCTTACCTTCGCTATAGGCTGTAAAACCGCGAATGTCGCAAAACATAATTGTGAGCTCCTGCCGTTTACCTCCCAGGGATACCTGATCTGGGCTTTGCATGAGCTCATTGACCACGTCAGGAGATAGATATCGGCTAAACATTGCCTTTGTTTTTCTGCGGGCCATTTCAGCCTGCACAAAATCTGTGGCCGTGGTTACAGCGTAGGTTAAAAAGATTATTACAATCGGAGCAGCCAGGTTTACCCACCAATGGGCCTGCCAGGACAAAAAGACAACGGCCACCGCTACAGCCACTAAAAATAACGTACCTAACAAGCCTTTCCAGGGCCCACGGCCGGAAACTAGGAAAGAGGTGGTTAAACCCGCTAGCAGAACAAAAATAATATTTACGAACTGAGGAATTTGCCGAAACCAACTGCCCGTAATAAAGCTATTTACAGTGGATGCATGGATCTCTACACCCGGTGTGGGTAAAGAACCACTTAACACCATGTTGGTTGTGGTAAAGGGTGTGGGCCATTCATCATGCCCCATAGCGGTGGTATCGCCGACCAAGACGAACTTATCCTTAAAAAAGGTAGCTGGTACTTTCCCCTCCAATACATCAGCGTAGCTAATAGTGGTAAAGGCCCCTCGAGGGCCCCAAAAATTCAACAGGGCTAGGTTAGAATCATCTATGGGTATGGTATTTTTGCCAACCTTGAGCTGATCATTGGCAAGTTTGATATCCCGGGGATCAATACCCTGGGCAACTAGGGCCACGGCCAGGCCAAAGGACGGAAAGGGAATATCAAAGGTGTTTACATCCACCAGTGTTACTCTACGGATCACCTGATCTGGATCAGTGGGGGTATTAGCAAACCCGAGTCCAGCTAAACCAGCAGACATAAAATCTTGGTGGGGTAATAAAAGTCTTTGCTCAACATTGCCGTGTTCATCCTTTTTATAGGCAAAGGAACCAGCCATAACTACCTTACCGTGCCTATTGATGGCTGCTGCAAAGGCCTGGTCTTCGGCAGCATTACTTGGTGAGTCAAAGACCATATCGAAGCCAACAACCTTAGCCTCCTGTAATTTTTCTAGTAGTTTGGCGTGCACCGAACGGGGCCAGGCCAGAGGTCCTATTTTATTAATTGAAGCCTCATCAATGGCCACAACGACCACTTGATCCCCAGGAATATGCTGACCCTTTAAGCGAAACCAAGCATCATAGATATTCATTTCTGGGCGACTGAAGACACCAAAGGACACGATAAGTTGAATTAAAACAAATAAAATTAACGGGATGAGCAGCTTGCGATTAAAACTGCCGAGGGTTCTTTTTTTATTGACGTGCACGTAAAACATCCTTTCTATCCGAAACAATAAAATTTTACAAAATATTCTAGTGTATTGGTTCATTTTCCTTGTTATTTCAGTTAAAATATTAACAATTCTGAAAGCTAGTTAAGAAAGAAGGATAAGAAGTGAATGAGACTACAGATAAAACTAGACAACAACATTTAGAGGCCCTCTGGGAAATTGCCAAATCACTTCAGGCTTCTTTAAACCTGGAAGAAGTATTGGATCTAGCCCTTACTCAAGCAATGGGAGTGGCTAAGGCAGAAGCAGGAACTCTGTGGTTAAGTGATAATCAGTCCAATGAATTTATTGAACCAGTTTTAGCTAGGGGTCCCAAGGCAGATGGTTTGAAGGGCCTTAAACTAAAAATTGGTGTAGGGGTAGCTGGTTGGGTGACTGCCCAGGGCAAATCACAATTGGTCTCAGATGTTCTTAATGATCCTCGCTGGGCCCAGCGTTTCGATCAGTCCACAGGTTTTATTACTCGTTCCTTACTTTGTGTTCCACTTCTAACCCATAATACCTGTATTGGCTGTCTTCAACTAGTTAATAAGCTAGATGGGGAGTTATTTAATGAAGATGATTTAAATTTATGCGAAGCCCTAGCCGGTGTTATCGGTATCGCCGTTGAAAACAGTCGCCTTTATACAGATTTAAAGACCATGTTTAAGAGTTTTCTGTCAACCTTGGCTTCGGCCATTGATGCCAGAGATCCCTATACCAGAGGCCATTCCGAAAGAGTCAGTCAATATAGCTTAAAAATTGGCAAGGCAATAGGTCTTTCAGAAAAAGAAATTGAGGTTTTAGAAAGAGCGGCATTCCTGCATGATATTGGCAAAATAGGCATTCGGGATAATATCCTGCTCAAAGAGGCCCCCCTTGATAACGATGAATTTGTAATCATGAAAAAACATACTAACATCGGGCAGGAAATACTGCAACGGATAGAGCCGGCTCATCTAGTAAAGGAAATAGCCCTAGGAGCAGCCTGCCACCATGAACGCTATGATGGAAAAGGATACCCCCAGGGTATCAAGGGGGAGGAAATACCCCTGCAGGCAAGGATTATGGCCATTGCAGATACCTTCGATGCCATGACTACTGACCGCCCCTATCGCAAGGGATTGGCCATGGACATAGCTTTACAAGAAATAAAGCGCTGTGCAGGGAGTCAATTTGACCCAGTACTAGCGGAAGTCTTTTTGAGTGAAATGAAGAAGGAGTAACTATATGAACCTATTCGAGTGGTTGCTGATAGGGCACTTAGTCGGAGACTATCTATTACAAACCCGCTGGATGGCAGAGCATAAAGCAACAAAAATATTCCCCTTAATAATTCATAGTCTAGTTTATTCTGGGGCAGTTTTTGTTTGCTCCCTGCCAGTTGGAGGAATAAAACCAACCGGTGTGGCAATTATATTTTTCTCCCACCTGATTTTAGACAAAAGGACTTTCACAAATTGGTGGATTACTAATATTAACAAATCGCCAGATATCCTATGGTTAAGAATCATGAATGATCAAATATTTCACCTATTAGTATTGGTCATTGTTATTCTACTAAATTAACAAAAATTTTCAGCACCCCCTGAACTGGTCCAGACATACTCTATGGACACAGGGGGTGTTTTTATGTGGTCAGTCATTGGATCCACAATCATTTTATTGTTAGCTTGCTATGGGGTCTATTATTTGGTGCAGGACTTGCTAAGGTTCTTTCGCTCAGAGCCAGGTCCACCGGTGAGTATGCTGGTGGTTATTCGTGATCGGGCCCTCGACCTAGAGTATCTGATACGAAGAATGGAGGACTGGCGCAAAAGACAGTGGGTGGAACTAGAAATAGTTGTGGTGGATGATGGCTCCACAGACGATACTGGCAAAATATTACGCTACCTGCAGCAAAAGTATTCCTACCGCTTGCTAACCCTGGCCAAGGGACCCAGGGATGGTGAACACGACGAGGCCCTGCAAACAGGTCTACTGCACTGCCATAATGCCTTGGTTTGGTTGGTGGATCTGAGGATGCTCCCCCAAGGTTTACTAGCCGAAAAGGTTTTTCGTGTATTTTTCTGCCAGGGCTGGAGGTAAATTACCATTTCCTGTCGAATAATGCTTACCAAAGCAAGGGGGTGATCCCTATCTCTAGACAGGGAAGTCTTGGACTACTTTATACATGGACAATCATATTTCTAGGTGCTGGCTGGCTGTGGAAGGTTTTTCCGCAGCTTAACTTTGACCAAATAGGGACACTGGCTACTTTAATTGTACTGGGCATTCTGGCTGAATGGCTGGCGGTACCCTTTTCTCAGGGCTACCTTTCAGGCAGTTATGTTATTGTCTTAGCCACCCAGCTTATTGGCGGTGGCACTGCGGCGGCTTGGGTTATTGGGCTCATTTCGGTCATTGGCCTAGGCATTGCCAATCGGGGCAATCCCTTACGAACCACCCTGTTTAACGCGGCCCAACAGGTTTTAGCAGTGGCCGTTGCCGACTTTGCTTTCCGGTTGATAACTGGCGAAGCTTTGCCTATTATCCTTTTTACACTGGTTTATTTTGTGGTTAACCACCTGCTGGTATATCTTTATCTGCTGCCTGGACGCCGGGATCACCCTAACCTTTTTGGTTGGGAAGCCCTGCGTTGGGATAGTTATACTTATATTTTTACCGCACCCTACGGTGCTTTAATGGCCAAGCTTTATGGAGTATCCGGTATCCTTTGGATGTTGCTTTTTTTTCTCCCAGTATTGGCTGCCCAAAGCCTGTTAAAAAAATATGTACAGCTGGAATTATCTAACCGTGACCTAACAGTCCTTTTTCAGGTGGCTAAAAAGCTGCGGGACAGTAATCAACCAGCCACTTTCCTTGATCAGATTTTGCAGGAATGCCGGTGTATTGCTAGTTTTCATACAGCCATCATCCTATTTTGGTCCCAGGAGCGTCAATTATTTTTACCTGGAGCAGCCCAGGGAGCCCGCCGACAAGAAATGTGTAACATTGTTTTCACCCCAACCGAAGGCTTAGTAGGACAGGCGGTGCAAAGCAAAGAACCCATTGTCATTGATGATGTCAGGGAAATGAGTAATCCTAAAGATGCTGGGCCATTCCACGAATGTCGTTCGGTACTGGCAGTCCCCCTGATGGCCCAGGGGGAGGTAACTGGGGTTTTGATGTTAGGGGATTTACACCCCTATGCCTATGAAAATAAACACATGCAAATGCTCAGTATTATTGGGGGACAGGCGGCAATGGTACTGACCAATGATATACTGGCGGACAAGATCCAACATCTACTGGCCACTGATCGCCTAACCAACTTTCTTCATCATCGGCAGTTTTACCAGCTAGTGGTCAAGGAGATGTTAAAGGTCAACGCTGAAGGGGCTGGGGCATCGCTGTTGCTGGTGGATATAGATAATCTCCGCAGCATGAATTCACGCTATGGCCATGCCGCAGGGGATGGAGTTATTCAGATGGTGGCCTCTGTCCTGCGGGATATTACCCCACCCACAGATTTCCTTACTCGCTATGGGGGAGGAGAATTGGCAGTTTGGGCACCAGGGTTAGATACACCGGCTGCACTGAAACTGGCAGAAAAGATTCGGGTAGAGGTCAGGGATCGTCGGTTGGTGTCCGAGGAAGCCAAAACACCAGTGCTGGTGACGGTATCCATCGGGGTGGCCACTTGCCCCCAAGACACCACAGACCCAGATAAGCTTTTTCTGGGAGCAGAAAAAGCCGTGGCCCGAGCCAAGGAGTTAGGACGGGACCGTTCCATTGCCTACCGTCAAATTGTAAAGCAAATAAAAACCAAAATCACCACAAATACCATAGTATAACGAAGTGGAACACCGACTTGCCGAGAGTCGGTGTTTTTTTATCCCTTATAGCGTTAGATTGCTCGTAATCGCAGCCTTTTTAAAGTCAACTTTGGTTAAATAGATTTTTTTACTTTTAAAACAAAACCATTAGAATACAATCAAGCGCTAAAACAAATGGGGCCGGCCCCAATATAAAGGAGGAACACAATGGCTGTTATCAAGGAGCCCTTCACTTGCAGTATGCAAATGCGTTACCAACAAGGTGTAAATAGCAATGGTGACCCTGTTTTTGTTAATCGTACCTTCTCCAAAATCAAAGTCACAGCCACGGACCAGGATATTTATGATGTGGCATTGGCACTAAACAGTCTCCAGAATAGTCCTATGTTAGCAGTTTACCGGGTGGATGATGCTGAATTAATCAACCAATAAGGAGGATTAAACCATGAGTAGAACATTGGAACTAATCTTTGTCAATGCTACCGGTGGAAAAGTAACCCTCAGGGTTGCAGATCCCAAAGAAACCTTAACTGAAGTAGAGGTAAAAACCGCTATGGAACAAATTGTTGCCAAGGATATTTTTAGCAGCACTGGTGGCAGCCTAGTTGGTATAGCCGGTGCCAGAATCGTCAGCCGTGACGTCAGTGAAATAAACCTGATCTAACGAAATGGGGGCGGGTGTATCCCGCCCCCATTTAGCCATTAGTCCTTAGCCTTTAGCTGTTAGCTCGCCTGAAATTAACTAAACGTATCGAGAAAGTTAAATTTATATATTTAACGTAAGCAGATTTCCAGATTGTAGGGAACGCCCCCTGTGGCGTTCCGCACTGCATTAGCGAAGCTGACGGGGGGGCTTTCTATACATGTCACTGACAGATACTATTTTAAAGCACTAAAGTGCCAGGCGCTTTAGTGCTTTACCTTACTAAGATGATGAAGTTCCTGGCACTTTGCTTAATTAAACTGACCTGAGTCATGGGCCATCTGCCTTGATTTTTAGCCCATGGCCCAAGGCCGACAGTAACATGTTGTATTTTCCGCAATGTTTGTTCTTTCAGTAAACGTATTTTAGAAGGATAACAGCTTGCAAACGAAGAAATAAGTCGAAAATTCCTGACGAAGGTGATGCCCCATGGGTTCCTTTTGGGAGGCCTTGCTGAATTTAATCTTTCCCGAACCACCGGGTTGCAAACTCTGTGGAGCAAAGGGTAATCACTCCCTTTGCCCCGACTGTGAGCGGTGGTTAGCCAGTTGGGCCAGCATTCCGAAATGCAGAATATGCGGCAGACCTAGTTTATGGTCCCAAGCTCAATGTTTAGAATGCCAACAAAACAGACCACCCTTTGTGCTGGCTCGGGCAGTGGGACCCTACGAGGGGAGTCTCAGGGAGGCTATTCATAGCTTAAAATATAAGGGGAGAAAAACCCTGGTGCCGATGCTGGGGCAACTTCTATTGGCTGTGGTTCTTCAGCAACCGGAAATGCAAAAAATTGATGCAGTAATACCAGTGCCAATGTCTCGCAGGCGAATGAGGCAGCGGGGGTTTAATCAAGCAGCACTACTGGCCCAGGAAGTGGCCCAGGGGTTACAAAAGCCCCTATTACTGAGTGCCCTAACAAAACCAGTGGAAACACTGCCCCAAACAGGACTCAATAAAACCCAACGTCAGGAAAATTTAAAGGGTGCATTCAGGGTTCAGGAACCCCTCCAAATAAAAGATAAAAATCTTCTTATAGTAGATGATGTCTTCACCACTGGCTCGACGGTAGCCGCTGTGACCCAGACCCTGCACAGCCAAGGGGCCGGGAAGCTTTATGTAATCACCCTAGCCAACGGAAGTCAGCACGACTCACAGGGACGGTTCTCTTGAGTCTCAAGACCGACTCAGACCTAGCCAAGACTCAAAAGAACCGTCCCCGTGAGTCGAAGGTCCGGGCAATTTGGCTAGTAGTAATCGGTTAAGGATAAAATATTTTCTTCACTGTATTTACAATAATTACCATTTGACACGGGTCGCGACAATTTAACCAAAAACCTTCCATGTGAAATATTTATGGAAAATACTGTAAAATATAAAACTTCTACAATTCTTATGCCAATGATTTTCAGGTTTTGACAAAAAGTAACAGGCCTGTTAGCTGCTGTCCACAGAAAAACCTCTGATTTGATGGGTTATTAACAGCCTTATCCACATTATCCACAGGAAAGCCTGTTATCAACAATAATTTTTCGACAATATGGTATAATAAGGAAAATACGCCATGGGTTGACAGACATTTGTGAAAATGGTATTATGTATACGCGTGAGTCTAATTTTGACTCCTGAAAGTATTTTGAAAGCGAGGAATGTAAATGCTCGGCAAAGTAAAATGGTTCAATGCGGAAAAAGGTTATGGCTTCATTGAAAGAGAAGAAGGTGGCGACGTATTCGTTCACTTTTCCGCAATCCAAGAAGAAGGTTTCAAAAGTTTAGCTGAAGGTCAAGAGGTTGAATTCGACATCGTTGAAGGCGCCCGCGGTCCACAGGCTGCTAACGTTTGCAAGCGTTAACATAAGATTGAAACTTCTACCCCTGGTTAAGAAACCGGGGGTTTTTTAATTAGAGGCCTTGTGCCCATGGCCAGATTCATCAGTTGTTTATGATCGAGGGTAATGGGGTTTAGTGCAAAAAAAATTTATAAAATTGCAGGATTTTAAGTGGAATTCGGGAATACTATCTACAAGGTAGATACTTCCATAACTGCGAAAGGAGTGGTGCTTGTGAAAGTTCAAGTTCGCGGTAAGAACATTCAAGTGACCCCCGCCCTAAGGGAATATGTGGAAAAACGTCTAGGTAAATTAGATCGATTTTTAGACAATATGGGGGAAGCCATAGCAACACTGGTAGTGGAAGGGGATTCACATAAGATTGAGGTTACTATACCCGTAAATGGTATGCTTTTACGGGGTGAAGAATCCACCGAAGAAATGTATTCCTCTGTGGATTTAGTCGTAGAAAAAATGGAACGCCAGATTGAGCGTTACAAAGGTAAAATTAACCGTCGTGCAAACCGGGGCATAGCTGATTTAGGCGGACGGATTCCCGTGGAAGAACCACTAGAAGATGAAACACCTGAGATCATCAAAACAAAGCGCTTTGCCATAAAGCCCATGGCTCTGGATGAAGCCATTATGCAGATGAACCTACTGGGCCATGACTTCTTTGTATTTTCCAATGCTGAAACCGACCAAACAAATGTTATTTATAAAAGGAAAGACGGCAAATACGGCTTAATCGAGCCAGAATTCTAAGCACAAAAAGGGGCACACCAAATGGTGTGCCTTCTGAATTTTTAGGGAAAAAGACCTAACATTACCAAAGCTAATTGCCGAGAAAGCAGCAGGAAAAAAAGGTACTAAGAAGAATTCACTACTAGAATATCGATTTCTTGCTTTGCCCTAGCTTGTAATGGTAGAATAAATTTGCCATATTTCTGTACTTCCGGACACTCCATAGACTTGGCGGAAACTAAGTTTTATTAAGGAACCAAAGGGTTCCTTTCAATTTGAAGCCATTTTACAAAGTACCAAAGGTAAAACCTGAAAGGTGGGCAACCGTGTTAAACTTTATTAAAAACCTGTTTGACGATAATGCTAGAGAGATAAAAAAACTTCAACGTGTAGTTGATGAGATTAATGGCCTAGAAGAGCAAATAGCCAAACTGACTGACGAAGAATTGCGGGGCAAAACTACAGAGTATAAACAGCTATTAGAAAATGGTAAAACATTAGACGATATTTTGCCCGAAGCCTTTGCCGTATGTCGTGAAGCATCCAAACGGGTGTTGGGTATGCGACACTATGACGTACAGCTAATCGGTGGCATGGTCTTGCACCAAGGCCGCATTGCTGAAATGAGAACTGGTGAAGGTAAAACCTTGGTAGCCACACTGCCGGTCTATCTCAATGCACTGACTGGTAAAGGCGTTCATGTCATTACCGTTAACGATTATTTGGCCACCCGTGACAGCGAGTGGATGGGTAAACTCTATCGTTTCCTGGGTTTATCCACAGGCTTAATTGTACACGGCATAGATCCAGCAGAACGTCGCAAAGCCTATGGCGCAGATATTACCTATGGAACCAACAACGAATTTGGTTTCGACTATCTGCGGGACAATATGTCTCTCCACCCGGAACAGTTGGTACAAAGAGAATTGAATTATGCCATTGTGGACGAGGTAGATAGTATTTTAATCGATGAGGCCAGGACACCCTTGATTATTTCCGGGGTTGCCGACAAGCCAACTCATCTCTACTATACCATGGCTAAGGTTGTACCCAAGTTAGTGAAGGATACTGATTACACAGTGGATGAGAAGGCCCACAACGTACTGTTAACCGATGAAGGGGTTGGCAAAGTAGAAAAACTGCTGGGCCTTGAAAACCTATATGATGAAGCCAATATGGAAATCAACCACCATCTAAACCAGTCTCTAAAAGCCCATGGCTTAATGCACCGGGATAGAGAATATGTAGTTAGAGATGGTGAAGTGGTCATCGTCGACGAATTTACCGGTCGCCTTATGTTTGGTCGTCGTTATAGCGATGGTTTACATCAGGCCATTGAAGCCAAGGAAGGTGTGAAGATCGAGAAAGAGTCCCAAACCTTAGCTACCATCACCTTCCAGAACTATTTCCGGATGTATAAAAAGCTGGCCGGTATGACTGGTACTGCTTTGACTGAAGAAGAAGAATTCCGTAAAATTTACGGCTTAGATGTGGTGGTTATCCCCACCAACAAACCTACCATCCGTAAGGACCTGGCAGACCTGGTTTATAAAACCGAGACGGCTAAATTCCGGGCTGTGGTGGAGGATGTAGTAAACCGCCATGCCGCTGGTCAACCTGTCTTGGTGGGCACCATCTCCATCGCTAAGTCCGAGCTGTTAAGCAGCTTGTTAAAAAGGAGAGGCGTACCTCACCAGGTATTAAATGCCAAATTCCACGATAAAGAAGCTGAGATCATTGCTCAGGCCGGACGTTTTAAGGCGGTAACCATTGCCACCAACATGGCTGGCCGTGGTACTGATATTTTGCTGGGCGGCAACCCTGAAATATTTGCCCGCAATGAATTACGCAAAAAAGGCATTGAGGGGGACGAGGCGACAGCAGAATTTCAACAACTACTAGAGAAATACAAAGTTCAGTGTGAAGCAGAACGGACCAAAGTAGTTGAAGCGGGTGGGTTACACATTATTGGTACCGAGCGACATGAAAGCCGCCGGATTGATAACCAGCTGCGGGGTCGTGCAGGTCGTCAAGGTGACCCTGGTTCCAGCCAATTTTATATCGCCTTGGAAGATGACCTCATGCGCCTCTTTGGTTCAGATAACATTGCCGGCTTAATGGAACGTCTGGGTATGGAAGAGGATGTACCCATTGAAAATACCCTCATCACCAAGTCTATTGAAACAGCTCAGAAACGGGTGGAAAACCGTAACTTTAGTATTAGGAAACACGTTTTGGAATATGATGATGTTATGAACCAACAAAGGGAAGTTATTTATGCTCAAAGACGCAAAGTATTGGTTGGTGAAAACCTAGCTGAGCATATTCAAGATACCATTGAAGCAGTAGTGCAAAGATCCATTGATATGTACTGCCCCGAAGGGGTGCATCAGGAAGAATGGGATCTGGCAGGCCTCTTTGAGTATGCTGAGAACATGTACCTGCCAAACCATAGCTTGGATGTAGCAGATTACGAAGAAACAGGGCGCCAGGGCATCAAGGAGGAACTCCTAGAAAAAACTATAGAATACTATCAAAAGAGAGAAGAGGAACTGGGAACAGCAACTCTTAGGGAGATCGAGCGCATTGTGCTACTTCGTTTGGTAGACGAAAAATGGATGGATCACCTAGACGCCATGGATCAACTACGGGAAGGTATTGGCCTAAGAGCTTATGGAAACAAAAACCCAGTCATTGAATACAAATTTGAAGCCTTTGATATGTTCAATAACATGATTGCCAATATTCAAGATGATGTGGTTCGCTATGTTTTCCGTGTCAACGTTGCCACTCCCCAAGAAAGAACTCAGCGACAGGTAGTTGAAAACCGTTATGACGAAGAAGGAGGCAACCAACCTGTTCGCAAGGAGTCACAGGTTGGCCGAAATGATGATTGCCCCTGTGGCAGTGGTAAAAAATATAAGAAATGCTGCGGCAAGAACGCATAAGATAAGCAAGACCCAAGAAAGGGTGGATACCGTTTGCTAGATACAGAAGTAAGACGCAGCCTAGAAGAAATGGGCCGGCGTATCGAAGATTTGAGGGTTTCCCTTTGACATCGGCAGCCAACAAGAGGAAATTAACAAGCTAGAAAACGGAATGATGCGACCAGGTTTCTGGGACAATGTGGATCACAGCCAGAAGGTCAGCCAGAAACTGGCCGCCCTAAAGGACCGGGTAGGAGCCTTTAAGGCTTTAGAATCCTCTTTACAGGACTTAGAAGTGATGTTGGAGTTATGTCAGGAGGAGCAAGATCCCCTGTTGGAAGAAGAATTTAGTCAGGAGCTAAATTCCCTAACCGAGCACCTAGAGGAAATGGAACTGGAGGTTATGCTATCTGGCCCCTACGATCGAGGTGATGCAATTTTATCCCTCCACCCTGGGGCCGGAGGCACTGAATCCCAGGATTGGGCCCAGATGCTCCTGCGGATGTATACCCGTTACTGTGAAAACCACAACTATAGGGTGGAGGTTTTAGACCTGCTACCAGGTGACGAAGCAGGGATCAAAAGTGCCACCATTCAGGTTTCCGGACCCAATGCCTATGGTTACCTGCGCAGCGAAAAGGGTGTACACCGTTTAGTGCGGATTTCTCCCTTTGATGCAGCGGGACGACGTCATACATCCTTTGCTTCGGTGGATGTGCTGCCAGTGGTGGATGATGATGTGGAAGTCAACATCAAGACAGAGGACCTAAGGATTGATACCTACCGTTCCGGTGGGGCTGGTGGACAACATGTAAACAAGACTGACTCGGCGGTGCGCATTACTCACTTGCCAACAGGAATTGTGGTGGCCTGCCAAAATGAACGCTCCCAAACAACCAATCGCCAAGCAGCCATGAAGCTGTTAAAGGCGAAGTTGATTGACCTGGAACTACAGAAGAAGGAAGAAGAGATGCTAGTCCTTCGGGGAGAACAAAAGGAAATCGCCTGGGGTAGTCAAATTCGTTCCTATGTCTTCCACCCATACAGCCTGGCCAAGGATCACCGTACCGGTGTAGAAACCGGCAATGTTCAAGCGGTGATGGATGGCAATATTGGTGCCTTTATAACAGGCTATTTAAAAAGCAAAGCAGGCAGTGCTGACAAATAACGAATGCAGGTGATAAAATGGCAATATCCTTGGATATAGATAACATAACCGCATACAAATATGCCATATTAAGCGAGCTCTATATAAGCAATAATGTGAATGTGCAAAATTATGTGGATGGCAAAGAAGATAGCCTTACCATGAAAGATTTTATAAATCTGATCAATAGAATGCAAAATGAGAGACTTATTTCTGGTTTTCGTATTGAAAAAAACCAAGGTGAATTGAACATTATTTTAAATGAGTTAAGATTAACTCAACAAGGTAAAAAACAGGTACTAAATGTCATTAAGCGTAAAAAATAAAGCTATCGCCAACAAATCCCCCTGACAGACTTTCCTAAATAAGTTTGTCAGGGGATTATTTTTGCGACACCGGGGACGGTTCTCGGTGTCGCAAAAATAATTGAAAGTAATCGCACGTTTGAAAATACGTGGGACAATTAAAAATGCGACAGCAAGAACCGTCCCCGGTGTCGCGCGCAGTCTTATTGTTCGACAAGAAATTTATTATGTTGGAAGGATTTGCTAGGGAAGAGGAGAAAAGTAATAAGGTTATACCTACATGCAAAAAAAGCTAACGGCTTCCATAAGAAATACCCTAAAGCCCTGACGGCTAAATAATAGATTTCCGGGTATGATAAAGCCGAAGTATTATCTTGAAAGGATCTCTCCATGCTATTAAGGCTATTTAAAGATACCTTGGGCGTTACCATTGGTGCTATTCTCACCGCCATTGGACTGGATGCCTTTTTAGTACCTGCAAAAATTGCTGCCGGTGGTTTCAGTGGCGTAGCTACCATTCTCTATCATCTATTTAGCCTACCCGTTGGTTTAGTAATGTTTATCATGAATGTACCGGTATTCATTTGGTCGCTAATTCGACTGGGTCCAAGGTATACTGTTAATTCTATATATGGTACCGTTGCTTTATCTGTATTTATTGATTTACTGGCACCCTATATACCCTTGTTAACCAAGGATTTATTATTGGCCTGCCTCTATGGTGGGGTCCTAATGGGTCTCGGTTTGGGTCTGGTCTTTCGATTTAACGGAACCACTGGTGGCACCGAATTGCTGGCAGCCATTCTGAGGACCTATATGGGCATCAACATAGGTCAACTGCTATTTATCATCGATGGCCTAGTGGTAATATGGGCTGGTTATGTGTTCCGTTCAGCGGAACTAGCCATGTATGCACTCATTACAATCTTTCTCACGGCTTGGATCATCGACCTTGTCATTGAGGGCTTTAGTTCCGATAAAGCCTTTATCATTATTACCCGTCGGGCCGACGCCATCAGTCAGGCCATCATTAATGAGTTGGATCGCAGTGCCACAGCCTGGAAAGCCAGGGGCATGTACAGCGGCACGGAACAAGAAGTACTAATATCCGTAGTGGGCAGAGCCGAAGTGACTAGACTAAAGGACATCGTTAAAGCCCAAGACCCCCGGGCCTTTATTATCCTGGCTAACGTACATGAAGTGTTAGGGGAAGGCTTTAAGGACTTAGAGAAAACTGGGTCATAGCTTCTCAAAGCATTTATATAAAAACAAAGGTGGGTTAGCTTTTAGCCGTTAGCTATTAGCTTTTAGCGTTTGAGCCAATAACTAATAGCTAACAGCTAATGACTAACAGCTAACAGCTAAACGGGAGGTAAAATGATGGAAGAAAAAATTCAAGATCTACAGCAAAGGGCCAAGGCCATCCGTCGTCACATAGTAACCATGCTGGGTGAGGCTGGTTCTGGACACCCCGGCGGATCGCTGTCCGCAGCAGACATAGTAACTGTACTTTATTTTGACACCATGAATCTAGATCCAGAGAAACCAGATATGCCCGAGCGGGATCGCTTTGTTTTATCCAAGGGACATGCTGCTCCGGTACTCTATGCGGCGCTGGCAGAAAAGGGCTTCTTCCCCCAGGAAGAACTTAAGACACTACGTAAACTGGGCAGCCGCCTGCAGGGACATCCAGACATGAAAAAACTCCCCGGTGTAGAGATGTCAACGGGTTCCCTAGGACAAGGACTCTCTGCTTCCATTGGTATGGCTCTGGGCCTGCGGTTGGATGGTGGCCAACAACGAGTTTATGCATTGCTAGGAGACGGCGAAGTACAGGAAGGTCAAATCTGGGAAGCAGCCATGGCAGCGGGACATTTTAAACTAGATAATCTTACGGCTTTCCTAGACTACAACAACCTGCAAATCGACGGACCAGTAGATGTTGTCATGGATGTAGCACCCCTAAACCAAAAATGGCAGTCCTTTGGTTGGCATGTTATAGAAATCAACGGCCACGACCTGACACAAATCCTCAAGGCCATCGCAGAAGCCAAAGCAACCAAAGGCAAACCGACCATGATTATTGCCAAAACCATTAAGGGTAAAGGAGTATCCTTCATGGAAAACCAAGTAGGCTGGCACGGCAACGCCCCCAAGCCCGAGCAAGTGGAGCAAGCACTGCAAGAGCTAGCGTAGCAAGGCTTAACCCCAAAGCACTACAGTATAAGCAAGGAGGGTTTCCTAATGACAAAGAAAATTGCCACCCGGGATGCCTACGGGCAGGAACTGGTTCGCCTGGGAGCTGAAAATAATAATGTTGTGGTTTTGGATGCTGACCTTTCCAAATCTACAAAAACCCATGATTTTATGAAAAATTACCCCGATCGCTTCTTTAATATGGGCATTGCCGAAGCCAATATGATGGCCACAGCGGCTGGCTTGGCTGCGGTGGGCAAAATTCCCTTTGCCAGTACCTTTGCCATGTTCGCCACTGGCAGGGCCTTTGAGCAAATCCGTAACAGCATTTGCTACCCCAAATTAAACGTTAAAATAGCTGCCACCCACGCAGGTGTTACGGTGGGAGAGGATGGAGGTTCTCACCAGTCCATCGAAGATATTGCCATTATGAGGGCACTACCGGGTATGACTGTGTTTGTACCGGCTGACGCCGTTGAAACAGCTGCTGCTATACGAGCTGCTGCGGAAATTAAAGGCCCCGTTTATATTCGTTTAGGTCGCTCCGGAGTACCAGTTATCCACGGTGAAGATTTTAAATTTATGCCAGGGGAGGCAGTTACCCTAAAGGAAGGTACTGATGTAGCCATCATGGCAACGGGTATTATGGTTCAGGCCGCCCTGGAAGCCGCTGAAAAGCTAGCTGAACAAGACGTCAATGCCATGGTGGTAGACATTCACACCATTAAACCTCTGGATATTTTCGCAGTGGTGGAAGCAGCCCGCCAGTGCGGTGCAGTAGTTACCGCCGAAGAACATTCCATAATTGGTGGCCTAGGCAGTGCCGTGGCCGAAACCCTGGCGGAACATTACCCCGTTCCCATGCAAAGAGTAGGTGTCCGGGACACCTTCGGTGAATCCGGCAAACCAGAGGAACTCCTAATTCATTTCGGCCTAACAGCCGCCAATATAGTAGCCGAAGCCAAGAAAGCAATTGCGAAGAAGAAGCGGTAGAATAGCAATATTAACCCTTTAGATAATGTAGGGAATGACCCCCGTGTCGTTCCGTTATGTTGTAGCTGCATATTTGTATTGGAGTCGCGCTACCTCCTAATAAACATGCAAAAAGAGCTGAAGGCTTGACCCCAAAGTGAGTGCCCCAACCCCGGGCACTCTTTTTTATACAGAAAACTAAACTACACCCCACAAAAATTTGACAAATTTTAAAGGAATTTGCTTTTTGTTTGTCGAACCACGATAGTTGGTACCTATATCTTGTACTTTGGAAGGGTGTCAGAATGATACAGTTTTACAATGTTTCAAAGGTTTACGATAACGGTGTCAAAGCCATATCGGATTTAACGTTTCATATAAAAAAGGGTGAATTCGTCTTTTTAGTTGGACCCAGTGGCGCTGGTAAGTCCACCCTCATTAAGCTTATCTTTCGGGAAGAACTGCCCAGCCGGGGGCACGTGATGTTTAACGGCAAAAATACCGTACGCATGAAGGGGCGTGAAGTTCCCTATATGCGGCGCAAAATAGGCATGGTCTTTCAAGATTTTCGCTTATTACACCAAAAAACTGCAGCTGAAAACATTGCCTTTGCCTTAGAAATTACCGGTACCTCCGGCAGGGAAATTAAGCGGGTTGTTCCTCAAGTATTAGAGCAGGTGGGATTAAAGGATAAAGGAAAACTTTTGCCCAGCCAAATGTCCGGCGGTGAACAACAGCGGGTGGCCATTGCCAGGGCCATTGTCAATGAACCCCTGATGATTATTGCCGATGAACCCACGGGTAACCTGGATCCCGACACCTCTTGGGAGATTATGAAACTATTTCAAGACATTAATCGCAGGGGAACCACTATCCTCATGGCCACCCACGATTCAGATATTGTGAATACCATGAAAAAGCGGGTTATTGCCCTGACCAACGGCTGTCTGGTACGGGATGAAGAGAGCGGGGTGTACCGCTGTGAACCTTAGCACTATAAAGTATTTTTTCAAAGAAACCTTTCATGCTCTGGTAAGAAACAGTTGGCTTTCCCTTTCCTCCATTGGCATTGTGACCGTTTCCCTAATAATTCTGGGAGCATCTTTGCTGCTGGTAGTTAACGGCGAGAAACTTACCAATTCCGTTGAAAGTAGTGTTGAAATTACAGCCTTTCTAGAAGAAAAGGTGGGAAAGGCTGAGCGGGGTACCATTGAAGAGAAAATCAAAGCTGACCCCAAGGTCGAAGCAGTAGAATTTATTCCTAAGGAACAGGCCCTGCAAGACATGAAAAAAAGCTTTGGTGACCGGGCCGAACTTCTGGAATCTATGGAAGAGAGCAACCCCCTGCCCGATTCCTTTCGTATAAAAACTAAAGAAGCAAATGCCGTGCCAGTGGTTGCCAAGGCATTGGAAAAAGTTGAAGGTGTGGAACAGGTTCGTTACGGTCAAGGTGTGGTAGAAAAACTGCTCACCATTACCCGTTGGGTTCGCTTGGCCAGTGTTGTGACCCTGACACTCTTGACCCTGGCAGCGGGATTTCTCATAGCCACCACCATTCGTATGTCGGTTTATGCCCGACGTCGGGAGATTGGCATCATGAAAACCCTAGGAGCTACCAACTGGTTTGTGCGTTTCCCCTTTGTAATGGAGGGGATTGTACTGGGACTAATCGGGGGTTTGTTAGCCGTATTAGTGGTGGATCTGGGATACCTATCGTTAATTAAGAAACTTCAGGTATCTCTACCCTTTATTCAACTAATGAATGATCAAAAGACACTGTTAAACATCCTCGGAAGTATGATTGGCCTGGGTGTACTGATTGGTGCACTAGGTAGTTGGTTTTCACTTAGAAGATTTCTCAAGGTATAAATGGAGGGATATAGGTGCGATATCGTTGGCCCCAAAGAATGATCGCCTTAACCCTGGGTTTAGTTCTGCTGGCGGGAACTCCAGTAATGGCAGCGACACTGGACCAGCAATTAAATCAAGTCAGAACCCAGCTTAATCAGAAAAAAAGCCAGGAACAACAAAACAAAAAAGAAGTTAAAAATTATTCCCAGCAATTAGTAACTATAAACCAATCCATCAATCAAAAATCTGCTAGGGTTAAAGAATTAGAGGCTACCCTAGCCAGTGCCATGCATAGGTTGGATGAAACCAAAAAGGATTTGGCTGAGTCCGAGGCGCGGCTAGAGGAAAGCAATCAGCAGTTAAAAATGCGTGTCAAGGGCATGTACCAGAGTGGCCCGGTCAGCTATTTAGAGGTACTGCTGAACGCAGGTAGTTTTTCTGATTTCACCAACCGCTTGGAATTTTTAACCCGTATGATTGAGAGTGACAAGACCATTGTAGATCGGATAAGCAAGGAAAAGCAGCAAATCGAGGCATATAAAAATACCCTGGAAACTCGAGCTCGCCAGATTGCCAGCATGAAAAAGGAGCAGGAATATATATTGGCAAGCCTAGCCCAGGCCCAACGGGACAAGGCTGGTCTGCTCAAGGAAGCCCAACAGGATTTACAAAAATCCGCCGCTGAAGTGGACCGGTTGGAGGCCCAGGAAGACGCCATTTTAAGACAAATTGCCCAGCAAAATGCCAAAAAGGGTGGCAGCTATAATGGGGGTGTCTTTAGTTGGCCTGTACCAGGCTACAGCACCATATCTTCCCCCTTTGGTTACCGCATTCACCCTATTTTGAAACAAAAACGCTTCCATGCTGGGATTGATATTCCTGCCCCCACCGGTACCAGTATCATTGCCCCGGCCGCAGGTACTGTCATTTACTCTGGCACCATGACTGGCTATGGCAAGGTGGTTATGATCGACCATGGTGGCGATGTCGTCAGTCTTTACGGGCACTTGTCAGCCCAACTGGTTAGCAATGGGCAAGCAGTTGATAAAGGGTCTACCATTGCGCGAGTTGGCAGCACTGGGATGTCAACAGGACCCCACCTACACTTCGAAGTGCGTAAAAACGGTTCGGCAGTGAGCCCACATAATTACTTATAATCTGAACAGCCGGGCAGCCCCCCGGCTTTCTTTATCCCAATAAACCATATCCTGGAAAAGTCTTTGTAATGAACCGTAAATTATTGTAGTATAATACATGTGTAGAAGAACAAGGGACGGGCGGGTGTTAGAGTGAAGAGAGATTCATTGGCCTTCTGGGGGAAACTTACCATTGTATTGGCTTCCATTGTATTTGCCATCCTATTATTAGTTGGCGGTACCTTGGCAGTAAATTACAATGGATTAGGAAATTTAATTAAAGTGGTAACCCTGATAAAGGGCCAGTATTTATTTGAGGTTGCACCGGAACAAATGGTTGAAGGGGCCATTAAAGGTGTGGTAGAATCCCTGGATGATCCATATTCTACCTATTTAGATACAAAAACCTATTCTGCTCTGCAGGAGCAAATTCGCGGTTCCTTTGGCGGTATTGGTGTTCTGGTGGGCGTGAAGGAGCATTATTTAACAGTAGTAAAGCCCTTCCCCAATACTCCGGCAGCCGAGAAAGGTATTAAAGCCGGAGATCTGATTACAGCCATCGATAAAAAACCAGCCAAGGATATGGATACCGAAACAGCAGTTAATCTTATGCGAGGTCCAGTGGGTTCCTCCGTGGAGTTAACCATAGTTAGGGAGGGAGTTAAAGAACCTTTCCCAGTTCAGCTAACACGAAAAGAAATTAGCGTACCCACCGTCGAAGGGAAAATGTTGCCCGATGAGAACAACATAGGCTATATAGTGATCAGCCAATTTACTGAAAATACTGGGGACGAAGTAGTCAAAACACTGGCTGAACTGCGGGAGCAGGATATGAAAGGACTGGTGTTAGATTTACGGGATAACCCTGGCGGCGAATTGAACTCTGCTATTAAGATTGTTGACCAATTCCTGGGTGAAGGTCCCATTGTACATATTGATTTTCGCATCGGCCGGGATCACACCTTTAACGCTGAGCCAGACAAACTAAACATGCCCCTGGTGGTGCTGGTAAACAAGGGAAGTGCCAGTGCCTCGGAAATTCTAGCCGGAGCCATCAAAGATACCAAGGTCGGCACCCTGGTAGGTACCAAAACCTTTGGTAAGGGCATTGTACAAACGGTATTTCCCCTAGAAAGCGGTGCCGGGCTGAAGTTAACTACCGCACGCTACCTAACACCGAACAAAAATGACATCCACAAAAAGGGTGTCACCCCGGACGTGGTTATTGAACAAGAAGTAGATGCCGAACAGGATAAACAGCTGGAAACAGCCATAAATATTCTACGGGAGAAGATTATGTAGCTTTTAGTCGTTAGCTAAAAGCTAAAAGGCCCATGGTCAATTCGAGAGTAGGTGTCAAAAAATGTTCCCCTTCCTAGACATCACACCAGTAATTTTCCAAACCCTAGCAGCGGTATTTTTAGTACCGGAAATTATGCAGCTGTTCTTAGTGGTGTTGGCCATAGTTGCCTTACAGTATTATCGCATGGGCAGAGCTAAGGAAAGGCTATTTGGTCTAAAGCCCCGGAGTTTCTGGAGGGATTTTCTGGTTGCCACAGGGTTTGGGCTTGTTGGTGGTATTATTGCCAGCTATATTATGGTCTTTGTGGGTTTGACACTGTCTGATTCTGGCTTAATTTACCTTTGGCCCCTGGCCATTTTGCTGATGCTAATCGATGCCAGGTTTTTATGCTTTGCCTATGCCGGTGGAATCTTGGCCCTGAGTTCCTTAATCTTTGGTTGGCCAAAGGTCAGTGCACCGCAAATCCTTGGCTTGGTCGCTATATTGCATTTTGTAGAAGCCTTTTTAATTTTAGTCAGTGGTCACTTAGGTGCTATGCCTATTTTTCTTAAAAATGCTGAGGGAAGAGTGGTTGGAGGTTTTGCTCTACAAAAATTCTGGCCTATTCCCCTGGCTGTTATGGTTATCGTGGGCCAAACCAGCATATCTGGAGCGGGTATCAATATGCCCCAGTGGTGGCCCTTAATCAAAGGGGATCTGGGGGCCGATTTAGATAATATTATCTACTCCCTCATGCCAGTGGTGGCTGGGTTGGGCTATGGTGATTTAGCCGCAGCCCGCAGCCCAAGACAAAAGGGAAGGATTTCTGCGATCTTACTGGGATTGTACAGCGTGGCCCTATTGGTACTGGCAGTTCTGGCTGATCGACAGCCCTTGATAGGAATAATTGCAGCACTTTTTTCACCCTTGGGACATGAGCTGCTCATCTATCTAGGCAAAAGAATGGAAGCAAACAATTCTATCTATAGTCCCACCAGTGAGGGAGTTAAAATACTAGATGTGATTCCAAGCTACCCAGCCTGGCAAGCAGGTATCCGCTCCGGCGACATTATTTTAGAGGTTAATGGCATGGCCGTGGCCAGTCGCCAGGGATTGGAATTTGCCCTTGGTGTTTATAACAAGGTGCAAATAACCTACTACTCAATGGCAGAAAAACAGGTATACCGTGAGGGTATTGAATATGGGGAAAAGGAAATGTTAGGCCTACTGCCGGTTCCCGAAGGACACGAAGAAATCCTTATGGAGCTTTCAACCACCGGACCCCTACGTAGATGGTTGAATAAACGGGTGGTTAGGAAAAGGAGTTAAGTTAAAACACAACAAGGGCGTGTCGCAGCTACTAAAATGTAGTTACAACACGCCCTTGAAAATTCTACCGAGAACGGCTAGCTAATTTGGTCATTAGCCGGGCAAGCACTTCTTGTTCATCCTTATCGGCAACATCCCACAGCTCTTTAACAGCCTTTTGCTCGGGGTTAGCAGGTTGAACGTTTTCAGCTAAAATAGTACCCGCGGTCATGGCATATTGTTGGACTTTATCCCGGGAGATACCCAGTTCCTCAGCAAACTCCATGGCCTGTCCAAGGTATTTTTTCCAATTATCCCAGCTTGTGTTGGCCTTTGTTAAATCCAGCATTGCAATTCCTCCTCCAGTAAAATTAGAATATGTACAAATACAGCCAAACTTTAACTATAGTTTGGCGTAGAACAGGTAAATTATGCATAGCTGGAAAATTTTTAGTTGGACAGGAGATAGTTAGACAGTAGACAGTTAGACAGTTGGAAAGATTTTTTCGTGCCTTAGCGTGGACTATAGTCCGAAGGTTGAAGGCTAAGCCACTTTAGGCTTGGTCCTTTCAAACTTACCACACATGACCCTCAGTCACAAATCAGTGATGAAAATACAGCAACTCATGGGCCTTTCCCAGGTTTTTAAGCTGAAGGCTGAAGGCTGAAGGCTGATGGCTAAATTCAACTCTACCAACCTAACCCCTAACACTTTCATCTTTCCAACTGTCCAACTTTCTACTTTCCAACTTAAAGGAGGTTATTATGTCTTTAGAACAACTGGCAAAGGATATGCAAAATTGCAATCGCTGTGGTCTGGCCGAGGGGAGAAACAAACTTGTATTCGGTGTTGGCAACCCCAAGGCTACCCTAATGTTAATCGGAGAAGGACCGGGTAGGGACGAGGATGAACAGGGCCAGCCCTTTGTAGGTCGTGCCGGTCAACTACTGGATCGGATTCTGGCAGCCATTGACCTAACCAGGGAGGACATATATATTGCCAACATAGTCAAATGCCGTCCCCCCAACAATCGTGTGCCCAGCCGGGTAGAGGCCAAGGCCTGCCTGCCCTTTCTATATCGCCAAATTGAGCTGATCCAACCGAAGATCATTGTGCTGCTGGGCAACACCGCCCTGCAAAACCTAATCGGTCCCAAAGCCAGTATTACCAAAATGAGGGGCCAATGGCTGGAAAGCAAAAGTGGCATCAAGATCATCGCCACCTTCCACCCAGCAGCCGTATTAAGGGACCCCAGCAAACGCCGCCCTGTTTGGGAAGATTTCCAAAAAGTGCAGGAGGCGTATAGGCTTATAGGCCAGGCCATTATTAGCCATGAGCCATGAGCCATGTGCCGTGAGCCTTTATAGCCTAGGTGCCTGGCTCTTGCCGCAGCGAAAACCTTCAAAACTAAACTAACGTTACAAGCGAGCAAGCGCCTGGCACCGTTGAGGTATTCCAACTTTCCAACTGTCCAACTTTCCACTTTCAGTCTGGCTGTTTTTGTCATTGACTTAAATGTTATAATACTTAATGGATAGAAAGTAGGTGAGATCTTTGGAGTTTAACTTAAAATCAGAGTTTAGCCCCCGGGGAGATCAGCCGCGGGCTATTGAGCAATTGGTCAAGGGGCTTAACCAGGGTCAGAAACATCAAGTGCTGTTGGGTGCCACTGGCACAGGTAAAACCTTTACCATGGCCAACATTATCCAACAGGTTAAGCGACCTACCTTGATACTGGCACCCAACAAAACCTTAGCAGCACAGCTCTGCAGCGAAATGAAAGAGTTCTTTCCGGAAAATTCTGTTGAATATTTCGTTAGTTACTTTGACTATTACCAACCAGAGGCCTACATTCCTCATACCGATACCTATATTGAAAAGGATTCCTCCCTGAACGATGAGATTGACAAACTGCGCCACTCTGCCACCACCGCGCTATTGGAGCGCAGGGATGTCATCATAGTGGCCAGTGTTTCCTGCATCTACGGTTTAGGTAACCCGGAAACCTACCGCGATTTGGTGCTATCCTTGCGGGTTGGCGGGACCTATGACCGAGACGCCATTCTACGTAAGCTAGTAGATATCCAATATGAAAGAAACGATATCAACTTTAGCCGGGGTAAATTCCGGGTAAGGGGCGATGTCATTGAAATATTTCCCGCCAACGCCAGTGAAAGGGCCTTGCGGGTAGAGCTGTTTGGGGATGAAGTTGAACGTCTGCTGGAAATCGATGTGATTACCGGCGAGATACTGGGGCAACGCCAACATATTGCGGTTTTCCCTGCCAGTCACTTTGTCACCGCCGATGATAACATGAAAAGAGCCATCGCTACCATTGAAGCGGAGCTGGAGCAGCGTTTAAAGGAACTGCGAGACGCTGACAAACTGCTGGAAGCCCAGCGCCTTGAGCAACGTACCCGCTACGACCTGGAGATGATGGCCGAAGTGGGCTTTTGTTCCGGCATTGAGAACTACTCCAGACACTTGACTGGACGAGCCCCAGGAGAATCTCCCTTTACCCTGCTGGACTTCTTTCCAGAGGACTGGCTGCTTATTATAGACGAATCCCACGTGGCTGTACCCCAGATAGGTGGCATGTACGAAGGTGACCGCTCCAGGAAAACCACCCTGGTGGAGCATGGTTTCCGCCTGCCTTCAGCCTTAGATAACCGTCCCCTAAAGTTTCAGGAATTTGAGACTAGGGTCAATCAAGTGGTATATGTATCTGCCACGCCGGGTAAATATGAATTTGAGCACCAGGAACAAATTATCGAACAAATTATTCGTCCCACCGGCCTACTGGACCCGGAAATCTTCATTAGACCCACCAAGGGTCAAATTGATGATCTGCTAGGCGAAATTCGCCTGAGAGTGGAGCGGGATGAAAGGGTGCTGGTAACTACCCTAACCAAGAAAATGGCCGAGGACCTTACAGATTACTTTAAAGAAAACGGTGTGCGGGTTCGCTACCTGCATTCAGATATTCATACTATGGAACGGATGGAAATTCTCAGGGATCTGCGTTTGGGCACCTTCGATGTGTTAGTGGGGATTAACCTGCTAAGGGAAGGCTTAGATCTGCCTGAAGTCAGTCTAGTGGCCATCCTAGATGCGGATAAAGAAGGCTACCTGCGCTCCGAACGTTCCCTCATTCAGACCATCGGCCGGGCCGCCCGTAACGCCGAAGGCCGGGTGATCATGTACGCAGACAAGATGACCGACTCCATGAAAAAGGCCATCGGGGAAACCAATCGCCGTCGTAAAATCCAGATGGAATACAACCAAAAGCACAATATCACCCCGGAAACCATCCGTAAAGCAGTGAGGGATGTCATCGAAGCAACCAAGGCCGCTGAAGAAAAGGCAACCTATGTGGCCCAAAGCAAAGCAGGCAAAATGACCAAGACCGAACTGAAGAAGCTGATCGCCAAGCTGGAAAAAGAAATGAAAGACTCCGCCAAACACCTAGAATTCGAACGAGCAGCCCAACTCAGAGATGCCCTCATTGAGCTGCGCCTGCAGCTCAGGGGAGACAAGAACATTAAGCCGGCGATACCGGAGATAGAGTATTAGTTGGAAAGATGGAAAGTTAGAAAGTTGGACAGTTGGAAAGATGGTTAGCGGAAAGACCAGGATAGTTCTCTATGAGTAAACGGCATCATCAAAGGATGAAAACTTTATGCCAAATTGTAGGGAACGACCCCCGTGTCGTTCCGCATTAGAAAAACCAGGGGTCTGACCCCCGGGCACCCTACAAAGCACCCACTAGGTGCTTTGTATTTGCTTTAAGAAACAAAAATTATTACAAATACCGTACAAATGTTCTATCCAGCATTGTCTTTTCCCCACTAATAAAGTATATTTGTATTGACCAGTGGAAAGTGGAAAGCAGAAAGAATGAAAGTTTCTTGTCATCCTGCGCGATAGAAGGCTGACAAAGGCTTGTGACATCCCACAACCCAGGTGCCTGGCACCGATGAATAACCACTATTCCTCAGGATAACGCAAAGCCAAACTTTCTACTTTCCAACTTTCCAACCCGACCAACGATCAACACCTTACAACAATACACAACCCAACGTTGATATACAAAACAAAGGAGCTAACACAAACCATGCCCGACCAAATCATAATCCGAGGTGCCCGTTCCCACAACTTGAAAAATATTGATGTGGAAATTCCCCGGGACAAGCTGGTGGTGATTACCGGCCTATCTGGTTCTGGGAAATCTTCCCTGGCCTTTGACACCATTTATGCCGAAGGTCAGCGTCGTTATGTGGAATCCCTGTCCTCATATGCTCGTCAGTTCCTGGGGCAAATGAACAAACCGGACGTTGACTATATAGAAGGCCTTTCTCCGGCCATTTCCATCGACCAAAAGACCACCAGCCATAACCCTCGTTCTACAGTAGGTACTGTAACGGAGATTTACGACTACCTGAGGCTGCTCTATGCCCGGGCTGGCCGAGCCCACTGCCCCAAATGCGGCCAACCCATCAGTCAGCAGACTGTACAACAGATGGTGGATCAGCTAATGGCCATGCCCGAAGGTACTAAGCTCCAACTGCTGGCCCCGGTGATCAGGGGTAAAAAGGGTGAACATATAAAGATCTTCGAGGATATTAAACGCAACGGCTTTGTGCGGGTGCGTGTTGATGGGGAAATCTACGAAATCACCGAAGCCCCCCAATTGGATAAGAAAAAGAAGCACACCATCGAAATTGTGGTGGACCGCATCATTATCCGTCCCGGCAGTGAGAAACGACTAGCGGACTCCCTGGAAACCGCCCTTAAGCATAGCGAAGGAATTGTCGTGGCAGCTGTTATCGATGGCGAGGAATTTACCTTTTCCGAGAACTTCGCCTGTACCGATTGTGGGATCAATATCAGCGAAATCAGTCCCCGGTTGTTCTCCTTCAACAACCCCCACGGGGCCTGTCCATCCTGCACTGGCTTGGGGTTCAACCATGAGTTTGACATAGATTTGATTATTCCGGACAAAAGCAAAAGCATCCGGGAGGGAGCCATCGAAGGTTGGCACAAGGGCAATATTGCTGCAGCCTACCTATCGGGTGTAGCAGAGAAATATCAGTTCAGTCTGGATACACCAATGGAAGAACTCTCGGATAAACATATGAAAGTCATTCTTTATGGTACCGGCCAGGAGAAAATCAAATTTGACTATACCGATAGCTATGGCCATAAGCATCAATATAATGTGCCCTTTGAGGGCATTATTGGCAACCTGTCCCGCCGTTACCGGGAAACCCAATCTGAGTCCATGCGGTCAGAGTTTGAAAAATATATGAGTATCAAACCCTGCCCCAGTTGTAAGGGTGCTAGGCTCAGGCCCGAAGCCTTGGCAGTAAAAATCGGGTCCAAGGACATTGCCGATGTCACAGCCCTTTCCGTAGCCGAGGCTCTAAAGTTTTTCAAAAACCTGGACCTCACCCAAAGGGAGCAGCTGATTGCCCGTCAGATACTCAAAGAGATTAATGAGCGACTGGGTTTCCTGGTCAACGTAGGTCTGGATTATCTAACCCTAGGACGGGCAGCAGGGACCCTCTCCGGGGGAGAAGCCCAGCGTATTCGCCTAGCCACCCAGATTGGTTCCGGACTCATGGGCGTACTATATATCCTGGATGAGCCCAGCATTGGCCTGCACCAGCGGGATAACGAAAGACTTATTGCCACCCTGGAACGGCTGCGTGATCTGGGCAACACCCTCATTGTTGTGGAACACGATGAGGATACCATCCGGGTAGCAGATCACATTATCGATATTGGTCCCCAGGCCGGCAGCCTGGGCGGCCAGGTGGTGGCCACTGGAACCATGGCCGATATTATGCAAGTTGGGGAATCCCTCACCGGTCAATACCTCAGCGGCAAGAAATTTATTCCCGTTCCTCTTAATCGCCGACAAGGTAAAGAAGAGAAACTAGTTATCAGAGGGGCCGCGGCAAACAACCTGAAAGGAATTGATGTGGAGATTCCCTTAGGTGGTTTTATTTGCATCACTGGTGTTTCCGGCTCCGGCAAGAGTACCCTGATTAACGAAATTCTCTATAAAGCCCTGGCCCATAAATTGCACCGAGCCAAGGACAAACCCAAAGAACATATGAGCATTGAGGGCATTGAACATCTGGAAAAGGTTATTGATGTCAATCAGTCACCCATTGGCCGCACCCCCAGATCCAACCCGGCCACTTACACCGGGGTATTTAACGATATTCGGGATTTGTTTACCCAAATGCCCGAGGCCAAGGTAAGGGGCTATAAGCCTGGCCGCTTTAGCTTTAATGTGAAAGGTGGCCGCTGTGAGGCTTGTCAGGGTGACGGTATTATTAAAATTGAAATGCACTTCCTACCCGATGTTTACGTACCCTGTGAAGTTTGCAAGGGCATGCGCTACAACCGGGAGACTTTGGAGGTAAAATACAAGGGCAAGAGTATTGCCGACGTACTGGATATGGAAGTGGATGAGGCAGTGGAGTTCTTTGCCAACATCCCGAAAATCCACCGCCGCCTCAAAACCCTACAGGATGTGGGTCTGGGCTATGTACGTCTGGGACAACCAGCACCGGAGCTTTCCGGTGGGGAAGCCCAACGGGTCAAACTGGCCACCGAACTAAGCCGCCGCAGCAATGGGGGCACCATCTACATCCTAGATGAGCCCACCACAGGCTTGCACACTGCTGATATTGACCGACTGCTGGAGGTATTGCACCGTCTGGTGGACAACGGCAGCACTGTGGTAGTCATTGAACACAACCTGGATGTCATTAAAACTGCAGATTACATTATCGACCTAGGACCCGAAGGTGGCGACAGAGGAGGCACCCTAGTGGCCACTGGTTCCCCGGAAGAGATCTGCCAGGTCAAGGACTCCTACACCGGACGTTTCCTCAAACCAGTTCTCGAGCGTGATCGCCAGCGCACCCGAGAAGCCCTTCAGTTGGAAAGTTGGACAGATGGAAAAAACCTGTAATCCATAAGGATTACAGGTTTTTTCCATCTGTCCAACTTTCCACTGTCCAACTTTCTACTGCCTGGCATCGTCAAAAGTAAGTAGCCCATGCAAAAGGGCTGATGGCTAAAAACCTTACAGCCCAGGGTAACTTTTCCCACTATTCACTACCAGACCGCTGATGGAGGGTGGGCGGCGAAGTTTCTTGAAGGTGCTGGCCAAACCAATGGTCAGTCCAGCCATAACCATCAGCACCAACAAATGATTCAGCAGGTAAGACAAAGGCAAATTCTTCACTGTGATCATCCGAAAGGCCTCGGCCATCCAGGTGAAGGGCAGCAATGAAGCCAGAGCATTTACGGCAAAGGGGATATGGGTCTGGGGCCAGGTAAAACCTGAAGCCATAAAAATCGGCACAGAAAGCAGCATCAGGTAACGAGTTACCTGCAATGAGTTAGGTGCCTGCAGCGAGATAAAGAAGCCCAGGGAAGTAATGATCAAATCAAACAGCAAGCCGAAGACTAGCAGCAGCCAAACCGAACCGCCGATCTTGGCCTGAACAAACCAAGAGGCAATCAAGAGCAGCAGCCAGTAGTTAAAGAAGTTGACAATAAAGTAGGGCAAGGACTTGCCGAGAAATATTTTCCAACTGGGCAGGGAAGAGCTGAGGTACTGAATCCAGGTATTGCGCTCCTTTTCCCTGGTTACCGTAAGGCTGATGCTTAACAAGCAAATTTGGTGAATCACCATCAGCAGCAGACCGGGATAAAAATAGGTGGCATAGCTGAAGGTAGGGTTATACCAAACTTCGTAGTTTAAACTAACGGTACCCATGATATTTTTCACCTGTTGCTCAGGTAGGCCCAGGCCAGCCAAATATCCGGCTGTTTGCTGACTGTTAAAAGCAGTGGTTACTTCACGGATGTATCTCCGGGTGTTATAGCCCCAGATCAGATTGGAAGCATCATAAACACTTAACAGCTGGGTAGGCTGATGTTTTTGCACAGCAATCTCAAAATCCTCCGGGATAACGATGGCTGCCCGAATTTTCCCCTCTCGCATGGCTTCTTCCATCTGGTCAGTATTGTCCAAGCCCGAAATTATCTTAAAATGACTGCTATTGGCAAAGGAGGTTTGCACCTGTCGGCTTAGTTTGGAATGGTCCAGATCCACCACTGCCAGGGGAACCTGGTTGAGCACACCCTGTATATAGACCAGACCAAAGACACTGGCATAAAGTAAAGGCACCGTAAAGAGCAGCAAAACTAGAATCCGATCCTTCAGGATCAGCATGGTCTCATAACAGGCAAGGTTATAAATCTGCTTCATTTAAGCATCCCCCTTATTTGCGGGCTGTCAACAGTGCAGCAGCACCGTAACAAACCACAGCCGTGGCACCCAGTGCCAAGAAATAGGTCTGCACAAAGGACCAGTCTGGGTTTTTAAAGAGTAGATAATTCAGACCCTGGAAAAACCAAGTCTGGGGCAGCAGCTTGGCCAGAGACTGAACATAGCTAGGCATAGCTTCCAGGGGCCAACCATAGCCCGAAAGAATAAAGGAGGGCAGAGCAATAATCATGCCAAACCTGGTTGCATCCACGGCATTTCGGGCAAAACTGGAGGCCAGGGTCCCCACGCTGTGTAAGGCGATGGTAAAAACCAGTGTAAACAGCAACAACAGCCACCAGCCGCAGGCCAAGGGTACCTGAAAGATCCCAAAGGAGATTAGGTAAACTGGCAGTACCAACAGCATAAAAACCCCAATATGGACCGAGGATTTACTGGCAAATAGAGTCCCTTTGGACAGACCGGCCAGCTTAAACTGCTGCCAACTGGCTCGTCCTGTTTCACCGATGATATTCATGCTGGAGGCCAGGGTACAGCACTGCTGCCAGATATTTAAAATAAGGGCCAACACGAGAAAATAAGCATAGTTTAGGGTTGGGTTAAACCAGGGTTCTTCCTGCAGCCCCACCCCCAGGTAGGCATTCCTAGCCTCAGAGGGCTGAAAACCCTGGGCTATCAAAGCCTTTACGCCGGCCTCGGCACTGATAGTACCTGCTACCTGCAGGGCTGCGGTGGTTGCATTGGTGGAATAGACCATGTTACTGCCGTCGATGGCCAAATAGACATTGGTCTGGCGACCTAGGGCAAGATTCTTACCGTATTTCTCCGGGATCACCATGGTTACCAGAACCTCACTCTGCTTCATTAATTCCTCGGCTGCTAGGTAACTGTCCGGGAAGGACACCACCTGCAAATTTTCCGCCTGCTCCAGATCTCGAATCAGTTCCCGACTTGCTGCTGAACGGTCCAAGTCCACCACGGCGGTGGGAATATCCTGCAACACCTGGGCACTATAGGTGGCAAAAAATAAGGCTACCCCCAGCAGGGGCCCTAGCAGCAGGATATTTCGCAGGCCCCGATCCCGCCATAGATAGGTTAATTCCCGCAGCATCAAGGATCTAATCATTTATTTCACCGCTTTGCAGATTGGATGCAACAAACAATCTCTGCCACTGAGCCGCAGCCTCCTCAGGTTGGTAAAAGGTCAATTGCCCCTCCGTCAACCAGCCCACCCGATCCAACTGATTGACATAATCCGGATGGCTAAAACCACAGAGGAAGGCACCACCACCCTGTAAGAATTGTCGCACCGTTTTAATAATTAGTTTACGGGAATAAAAATCAATATCTCTAATTAACTCGTCAGCTATTAAAAGTTCTGGTTCATTTAACAGGGCACAGGCCAAGGCCAGCCGCTGGTAGAGTCCATGCTCCAAAGTAGCCACAGGTTCCCTGAGAATATCCTTTAATTCCAGCTGTTCAACCAACTTCTCAATGGTCACCCTACTGCCACCCCTCAGGGTGGCAATGAAGTCAAGGTTTTCCACCACCCTCAGCTCCTGAAACAAACTGCGCTCCTGGGTCACCAATCCCAGGTGCTTTTTATAAGTATCACCCTTGCGGGTGTCCACACCCAGAATCTCCACGGAACCGGACTTGTATTTTTCGATACCGGCCAGCAGATGCAGCAGTGTAGTTTTACCGCTGCCCCGGGTACCGAAAATCCCGAGGGCTTCGCCAGCCTTTAGCTCCAGGCTAATGCCTCCCAAGACAGTTTTCTTATTTACGACCTGTACGATATCAGTGGCCTTTAGGACAGGTTCCATAGTTATTCCTCCAATATCTTAACGGTGGCGGTCATACCAACCTTTAAGAGAAAATCTGGATTGGGCACAGCAATTTTAACCTCAAAGCTGCGAATATCATGCTGGTACTGCTCATTGACTGCCCTTTGCACCGCAAAGTCAGCGGCATTATTAATAAAGACAACCTTTCCCTGGAAGGTCTTAGCCGGGAAAGCAGCCACCTTTACTTCGACTTCTTGCCCCAAACGAACCCGGCCAATTTTCTTTTCACTGATAAAGACACTGACATAGGAATTGGCCAAATCAGTGATTTCAAAGACTGGTGTACCGGCGTTAAGCATTTCTCCCTGCTCCAAATATTTCTGGGTAATGAAACCACTTAGGGGGGACTTTAGCTTGCTGTTGGCCAGATAGGTTTTGGCCTCCTGTACAGCCCCCTGGGCTTGATTAGCTTGGCCCAGCGCCGCATCATACTGGGCCTGGGAAACCTCCACCTTCAAGCGGGCAGCTTCGGCTTGGGCCAAGGCAGCCTCGGCCTCTGCCAAAGTTTGCTTAGCAGCATCATAATTATTGGTGGCATCATCAAATTGACTATCGGTTATGGCACTGGCTTTATGTAATTCCACTAGGCGATCATAGGTTTGCTTGGCGCTGCGCAACTTCACCTTGGCCTGCTCCACCTTGGCCTGGCATTGGCTAATGGTGGTTTCCACCTGCTGACTGGTTAAGGGGATGGCTTCTTCGGCCTGTCGGCTGGCTGCTTGGGCCGCTGCCTGGGCCCCCTGGGCCTGGGACAGTTTAGCCTCCAATTCACTGGTTTCTAGGGCCGCCAGTACATCCCCCTTTTTCACCTGGCTGCCTTCCTCCACAAAAAGAGTATCAATCCTACCGGGCACCTTGAAGGAAGCCATCACACTGGTGGCTTCCAGGGTTCCTGTTGCGGTTAAACTTTCCTGTTCCTGGGCCAAGTTGACTTGCTGCCGATAAAAATAACCGCCAGCAATCAAAATAGTAAGGGCAATAATGATCGTTAATAGAAATAAAAGTCTTTTCTTCTGCTGCTGCACAGCCACAAATTCATCCATTTATTTAAACACCTCCCGGTTTCCAAACCTATCCCTTAGAAATGCCGTGAAAAACCAAATCCAAAATATGCTGGAGACGCTTTTCCAGCATTTCCTCAGACATCGTGTCACTGGACCAGAGGGGCTGGACCATCTCCCGGCGGGTAAAATAGGCCAAACAGAGGGCATGAATACTCAGCAAAGTTTGGTGAATATCCAGGTCTGAACGAAAGCAGCCCCGCTTGATACCATCCTCTAAAATTTGACCCAGATCCGCCTGGAAGATGTCCAACAGCTGGGGCAGTACCCGACTGCTATAGCTGCCTCGATTCAAGGCCTCCCAACTAACCAGCCGCACAAATTCCTCATCCTGGGCTAAAAAGTAAAAGTACTGACGCAAGGCCCGGGTGACATTTTCCCTGGGATCTGCGCCGGCAATAAAGGCCCCTTTACTTAAGTGATAGATTTTTTGACAATTGTAGCGCAGCACCTCCACATAAAGATTCTCCTTACTCTCAAAATAATGATAAATCATCCGCTTATTAATCCTAGCTGCCGCCGCAAGCTCATCCACCCGAGCCCCATCCAGCCCCTTGCGGGCAAAAATAGCGGCAGCAGCCAGCAATATACGCTGTTTACTTTCATCGGCTCGAGAAAGTTCCTCGTTCATGATAATCACCGTCCTTTTAGTTGGAAAGTTGGAAAGCAGAAAGTTGGAAAGATAAACCGTTGGGAACGACCCCCGTGTCGTTCCGCACTGCTGAACCCCCGGGGGCCTTCCCTTGCAGAAAGCTACCCCATAGAACCTAGCGGGGGTCTGTTCCCACCACCAGCTTCCTTTCCAACTGTCCAACTGTCCAACTGTCCACTAGGTAACTAACTAGTTACTTACTCCATTTCTATTTTGATCCACCCCCAGGTCATTGTCAAGTAAAATCCCACCGTTGCTGTTACATACCGCGTTCAGATATAATGTATCAGAGAGAACCTAGAAAAATTGCTGACAAAAAGAAACCCCCGGGTGCCTGACACCTCTCACAAAGTTCTTCAATTAAGATAAACTTACAAACGTGCAAGTGCCTGGCACCGTCTAATGACTGAGCCATTTTCAGGGTACTAAAAGCCAACAGCCAACAGCTAAACCGGAGGTGACTACCCTGTCCCTAACAGAAAAAATCAAAAACATCCCCTCTCGCCCAGGGGTTTACCTATACAAAGACGAAAATGACCAAATCATCTACGTGGGCAAGGCCCTTTCCCTAAAAAATCGGGTTCGCTCCTACTTTACAGGGGTGGACAAACAATCGCCTAAAGTGAAGGCTATGCTCAACCGGGCAGTGGATCTAGATTTTATTGTCACCGACTCCGAAATGGAAGCCCTCATCCTAGAAAACAACTTAATCAAAGAACATCAACCTAAATACAATATTTTATTAAAGGATGATAAAACATATCCCTATATCAAGGTCACCAGCCAGGAAGAATTCCCCAGGGTTTTTCTAACCCGCCGGGTTTTTAAGGATGGGGCCCGCTATTTCGGCCCCTTTACCAACGTTGGGGCCGTTAACGAAACCATGAGGCTGCTGAAAAAAATCTTTCCCCTGCGCACCTGCAAGCAGCGGCAAGTAACCCCCAGGGACCGTCCCTGCTTAAATTACCACATTAAACGCTGTCTGGGGCCCTGCTGCAATTTGGTGGAGCGCTCCACCTACCGGGAAACTGTCAACGAAGTGGTCCTGTTTCTCGAGGGCCGACAGGAAGATTTAATGAAACGCTTGCGCCAGCGTATGGAAGAGGCGGCAGAAAACCTGGAATTTGAAAAGGCAGCGGAACTGCGGGACCAACTACTGGCAGTGGAAAAAATCGTGGAGCGTCAAAAGGTTGTTTCCACTGATCAGGTGGATCAAGACGTTATTGCCATGGCCCGGGGCTTTGATGAATCCTGTCTCACGGTATTTTTCATCCGGGGCGGCAAACTCATTGGCCGGGAACACTACTTCCTAGAAGGCACCGACACCCTGGAACGTGGTGAAATAATGGCTACCTTTATTCAGCAGTTTTATAACCAAACGGAATTTACCCCCGCCGAGATTCTACTGTCAGAAGACATTGCCACCCCAGAGCTACTAACCTCCTGGCTCAGCGAACGGCGGGGCAGTAAGGTGCAGATCAAAGCCCCCAAACGGGGCGATAAACACAAACTGGTGGAAATGGCCGCCCAAAATGCACTGCTTTCCCTGGAACAGGCCCAGTTGCAGCGTCAGGCTAACCGAGAGGCAGTGGATGGTGCCCTAGCAGAGCTAATGGCCGCCCTAGGCTTAGAAAAACCACCCCACCGTATGGAATGCTACGATATTTCCAACATCCAGGGCACAGAAACAGTCTCCTCCATGGTGGTTTTTGAGGCAGGCCGACCGAAAAAAGATCAATATAGAAGATTTAAGATTCGCTGGGTAGAGGGGCCCAACGACTTTGCCTCCATGCATGAAACCATCACCCGACGTTTTTCCCGGGCCAAGGAAGAGGAAGATCAGATCGCAAGGGGAGAACTAACCCCCAAACAGGCTAAGTTTACCAAGCTGCCGGATCTTATTATCATCGATGGTGGCAAGGGTCAGCTATCTGCGGCCAGAGAAGCCATGCACGAGCAGGGTTTTGCCCAAATAGCCACCTTTGGCCTGGCCAAGGAGGAAGAACTACTCTTTGCCCCCGGCCGCCCCGACCCCATCCGACTACCCAGAGAATCCAAAGGCTTGCAAATGCTCCAACGTCTCAGGGATGAGGCCCACCGTTTTGCGGTAACCTATCACCGTAAACTAAGAACCCAAAGAAACCTAAAATCACTCCTAGACGAAATCGACGGCATCGGCCCCACCCGCCGCCGTGAACTATACAAAGCCTACAAAAACCTAGAGTCCATCAAACAAGCCTCAGTCGACGACCTAGCCCAAGTCCCCGGCATGAACACCAAAGCTGCCCAAGCAGTATACCAATACTTCCGGGAGCAACTCTAGTTGGAAAGTTGGAAAGTTGGAAAGTTGGAAAGTAGAAAGTAGAAAGTGGACAGTTGGAAAGAGGGGGATTTTTGATACCCCCGGGGGGTTCTTACTCAGAAAGCTAACCCATCGAACCTAGCGGGGGACAGTCCCTTGCCCCCAAAGCCAGACCCCTGAGGGGCCTGTCCCCCACCCAATAGTGATAACCCCCGGGGGGTCCCCCCTGAAGGAACAGACCCCCAATGCTACAACAGACCCATACACAAACATGCAAAAAAGCTAAAAGCCAACAGCTAACAGCTAAAAGGAAAGGAGCCCCCATGCCAAACTACAAAATGATTGCCATCGACCTCGACGACACACTACTAAACACCAACCTAAAAATCTCCCCCCGCAACAAGGAATACATTAAGCGGGCAAAGGAAGCCGGTATCCATGTCACCTTGGCCACCGGACGAATGTTTTGCTCGGCCCTACCCTATGCCAAAGAACTAGAACTAAACCTACCCTTGATCACCTACCAAGGTGCCCTGGTCAAAGAAGCCCAAACTGGCGAAGTCCTGATCCACCGTCCAGTTCCCCTGGAGCAGGCTAGAGAAGTCATCGAATGGGGCAGTAAACTGGGTTACCATGTCAACGTCTACGTCAATGATACCCTCTACGTAGAAAAAATCACTCCAGAGGCCGAAGCCTACCAAAAAATATCCCGCATCCCAGCTCAACCAGTGGGAAATTTGCTGCATTTCCTCAAGGAAGCACCCACTAAAGTACTGCTGATTGGTGGCTCAGAGGAACTGGATACACTGCAGGAAGAAATGACAAAACAATACGGCTCGACCATACATATATGCAAATCCAAACCCCACTTTCTAGAATTCTCCCACCCCATGGCCACCAAAGGAAACGCCCTAGATACCCTGGCCAAAGGCTGGGGACTAACCCCCGCACAAGTCATCGCTATCGGCGACGCCCCCAACGACCTAGAAATGATCGAATACGCCGGCCTAGGCGTAATCATGGCCAACGGCGACCCCGCGGTAAAAGCGAAGGCAGACTACGTTACCCAATCCAACGATAACGACGGCGTGGCCGAAGTGATTGAGAAGTTTGTTTTGTAGTTGGAAAGTAGAAAGTAGAAAGTAGAAAGTAGAAAGTGGACAGTTGGAAAGAGGGAAGAGGGAGATTTTTAACACCCCCGGGGGTTTCTCACGCAGAAAGCTAACCAATCGAACCTAGCGGGGGACAGTCCCCGCCCCCAAAGCCAGACCCCCTGAGGGGCCTGTCCCCCACCCGACATTTAACACCCCCGGGGTTCTCACTCAGAAAGATAACTCACAGAATCAGGTGCCTGGCTCTTGCCGCAGGCAAAACCCTCAAACCAAGCTAACGTTACAAGCGAGCAAGTGCCTAGCACCGTTGAACCGCTGCATAACCCCCGGGTTCTGCCCCCCACCCCCCTCCAACCACTAACCATCTTTCCACTTTCCAACTTTCCAACTAAAAGTCACCTTTCCCCCCCTCCTTTACTATAATAAAGATAAATCCCCTGGCATCAGACAATTGCCAATTCCTCCCCCCGAAGGATAACTGTTATATTTGCTTATATTAATCGGAAAGTTTACAATAGAGGAGAAATTAACAGCATGTCTGAATCTAAGGGGGGTGATGAAGTGACCAGTCCACGTTTATTAATCGTGACCGGCATGTCCGGAGCGGGCAAAACCCAAGCGGTGCAAAGCCTAGAGGATCTGGGTTACTTCTGTGTTGATAACTTACCTCCGGCCCTGATCTCAAAATTTGCGGAACTGGTTTCCCAGTCCAACGGCAAAGTGGAAAAAGTTGCCCTGGTGGTCGATATTCGCGGTGGTGACTTCTTTCATCAAGTTATAGAAGTGTTAAACGATCTTACAGAACAGGGTTACCGGTATGAAATATTATTTTTAGAAGCATCGGACGAAGCATTGGTACGGCGCTATAAAGAATCCCGACGCCGCCATCCCCTGGATAACCACGGGGAAGTGCTGCAGGTGATTCGGAAGGAAAGGGAACTGCTGCGGGAAATTCGCGGCAGAGCCACTAAAATCATTGATACATCCACAGTTTCCAACAACCAGCTAAAGGATCAAATCATTACTCAGTTTGGCGACGATAAAGAAAACACCAAGCGGCTTTTGATTACCGTCATTTCCTTTGGCTACAAATATGGCATTCCCTTGGATTCTGATTTGGTTATTGACGTGCGGTTTCTGCCTAATCCCCACTATATACCAGAACTGCGCTGTCTTACAGGCAACGACAAACCAGTGCAGGAGCATGTTATGTCTAAGGATGTAACCAAGGAATTCATGGCAAAGTTCACTGATTTTATTCAGTTTCTCATTCCCCATTATCAAAATGAGGGTAAAGCAACCTTAATGATTGCCATCGGCTGTACCGGTGGCATGCACAGATCGGTGACCCTGGCCAATAAGCTAGGGGATGTATTAAAGGAAAAGGGCTATAGAGTAAATGTGAGGCACCGGGATATCATGCGAGTGTAGGGCGGTGGAGCAATTTGGCTTCCTTATTCAAATGGTTTGTACCTGGGATGAATATCAAACGATGGATTTTCCTAGCCCTGGCAGGAATTATTATGCTGGGGTTGGGTCTGGCTTTGCTGGACCGACAGTTGGTGGGTAGCATAGGTTTCGCCCTGGATGCCCTTACTAATCAATTAGCATGGGTTCCTCAATGGTTTGTGGGCCTTATTGTTACAGCCAGTGGTTTAGGTCTGACAGTATACAGCTTCATCATGGGGATAAAATCCATCATGACGGTCATTCGACCAGATCCCGCGGAACGCTTGGTAGAAACACTTTACCACCATAGGTCCCTCAAAAAGGGTCCCAAGATCGTGGCCATAGGCGGTGGTACCGGGCTATCCAGTCTATTAATGGGTATCAAGGAATACACTAGTAATATTACGGCCATTGTGGCTGTTACCGATGATGGCGGCAGTTCGGGTAGATTGCGGGATAACCTGGGCATCCTACCGCCTGGTGATATCCGCAACTGCATCGTGGCCCTAGCCGATAAAGAAACCCTCATGGAAGAAGTACTGCAGTACCGCTTCCAAAGCGGGGAACTGGCAGGTCATAACCTGGGCAATCTTTTATTGGCGGGTTTAAATAACGTATCCGGTGGCTTTGATGGTGCCGTCCGAGCCCTTTCCAAGGTTTTGGCCATCCGGGGTCAAGTGCTGCCGGTGACACTGGAAAATGTCACCCTAGGGGCAGAGCTGGCTGACAGAACTCTGGTCTATGGAGAATGTAACGTCTCTGGCAGCAAAAGTAAAATAAAAAGGGTCTTTCTTAAACCTGAGGTATGCAGTCCCTTACCCGAGGCCCTGGAGGCCATCCGAGAGGCCGACATGATCATCCTGGGCCCCGGCAGTCTTTATACCAGTGTCATTCCCAACCTTTTAATGGAAGGCATTGCCGAGGCCATTCAAAAATCCCCAGCCCAGAAAATCTATATTTGTAATATCATGACCCAGCCCGGGGAAACCCAGGGCTATACAGCCCAGCAGCATCTCAAGGCTATTTTTGACCATGTGGGCCCTGTGGTGGATCAAGTGCTGGTCAATAACGAACCAATCCCTGGACGCCTCCTTAAAAGATATCGCGACAAGGGCGCCGCCCCAGTCAAAGTAGACACAGGAGCCCTAGCAAAATTAGGCGTCAAGGTCTGGTCCAAACACCTCGTGCAACGTAGTAACCTAGTCAGGCACCAACCAGAAAAACTGGCCCGAGCCATTATGGAAATCATCTACGACTCCAAAAACGCCGCCCTCGAGCGAGCACCAGTAAAGATCTACCAACCATCCAGGAGCATAAGGGAGTAAGTTGGACAGTTGGACAGTTGGACAGTAGAAAGTAGAAAGTAGAAAGTAGAAAGTAGAAAGATAGAAAGTACTATCTGCTTCTTTCCAACTGTCTTCTTTCCAACTGTCTACTGTCCAACTGTCCACTTTCCAACTTCATACAAACGACCCCAAACATTACCTATTAACCCCGGAGGTGTATACCTATAACCAAACCAAACAAACTCATACTAATTACTCTACTAGTTATCGTAATAACTCTAGCCTGGTTTCAATACCAAAACCAAATAATTCCCTCCGAGGCCAAATACCCTCCGCTGCAGGGTATTCCCATCCTCATGTACCATAAAGTCAACCCAGACCCTCGCACTGGTGGTTTGGGCCTCCGAGTACCACCGGACAAATTTGAGTGGCAGATGAAATATCTAAAGCAAAATGGTTATGAAAGCATTTCCCTGACCGATGTACTGGATCACTTTCAGAATGGTAAAACCCTACCCCACAAACCCATCGTTATCACCTTTGACGATGGCTATCAAGATAACTACGACTTTGCCTACCCCATCATGAAAAAATATGGCTATACCGGAACCATCTTTGTGGTTTCCCAAGCCATTGGCAAGACCAATTTTTACGATGTCCAAAAGAAGCTCCAGCCCGAAAATAAAATTATGGCTTGGCCTGAAATTAAAGAACTCGATCAAGCTGGATTTGTCATTGGTGCCCACACCGTAGATCATCCGCACCTAGCAAGGGTAGCACCGGAAGTAGCCAAATACCAAATTGAAGAATCCAAGCGTGCCCTGGAATATGGACTTAAAAAACCCGTGGAGGTTTTTGCCTACCCCTACGGCAGCTATAATGACCAAGTGGCCGAAATTACCAAAGCAGCCGGTTACCGAGCCGCCGTTACAACCGAGTTGGGTTTAGCTAAACCAACATCAAACCCCTTCCAAATCCACCGCATCCGCGTCACCGGCCACTATAGTAATCACCAATTTATCGAAGAACTGCATAAGTATTAAAGTTGGTTAGTTGGAAAGTTAGAAAGTTGGAAAGTAGGAAAGATTATTTTAGGATATTTCCTCTTTCCAACTTTCTTTTTTACTCCTTGCAACATCTATCCCCTTTCCAACTGACCAACTTTCTGCTTTCCAACTTAATACTCGAAATATGTCGAAAGATTATTTTGTCTGCAAAGCAGGAAAATTTACAAAGGATGTAAAATTATTACACTAAAGTTTTCTGTACGTAGAACAATGTAAATTTTATAGGGTACCTTGGCCTTTGGGGGTGACATCTTTCCTTGCTTAATTAAAAGCATTGTCACAACTACTTTATATAAAGTGGTTTTTTTACGCCCTTTTGTTGGCAAATGGTCCTGTGGTACCAAGAAAAATCTAGTTAGAAAGTTTTAGAACGGTGGTATATCATGGGCAACAAATTCAGAATACCGTTAATGATGTTATGCGACGCTATTCTCATAAATCTAGCCATCTATCTTCCCTGTTTTATTTATTTTCATGGCGAGC
The DNA here is from genome assembly GCF_054657375.1 of Desulfotomaculum defluvii. Taxonomy (NCBI): domain Bacteria; kingdom Bacillati; phylum Bacillota; class Clostridia; order Eubacteriales; family Desulfotomaculaceae; genus Desulfotomaculum; species Desulfotomaculum defluvii. The sequence continues at coordinate 284,491 of NZ_BAAHYV010000006.1, forward strand.
TGCCAGAAAATAGTTTAAAGGAACTTTTACAATATTCCTTTGCGGCGACCATTTGTATATTGGTTATATTTAGCCTTTCCAAACTATATCATCGTGTTTGGGCCTATGCCAGTATTAATGAATTGCTCATTATCGTCCGCTCCGTCACCCTAGGGGGACTGGCCTTTCTTCTACTGGCTCATTTCTTCAATACGCCCCATTCAAAGGCAATGTTTGTTTCCGTCTGGACCTATTCAATCCTATTTATTGGTGGATCCAGGGTGGTTTGGAGACTTTATGTGGAAAGACAGTGTAAAAGAAAAAATACCAACAGCCATGCACATAAAAAAATATTAATCTATGGGGCAGGTTCTGCCGGGGCACTGGTGGCCAAGGAATATTACAACCACTATGATGGGAACCAACCAGTGATCGGTTTTATCGATGATAATGTAAACAAACATTACCTAAGCATTTACGGGCTCCCAGTGCTGGGGGGCAGAGAAAGTATTCCTTCTATAGTTAGTAAATATGATATAGATGAAATTATTATTGCCATGCCTTCGGTTTCTGGACAAGTAATTCGTGACATAATTGAATTTTGTAAGGAATCCGTTATAACAGTCAAAATACTGCCGGGTGTTTATCAATTCCTAGATGGTAACGTTTCCATTAGTAAGATCAGACCAGTGGAAATCGAAGATCTATTAGGCAGAGAATCAGTACATGTGGACCTAGGGCAAATATCCCAATACATAAAAGGCAAAGTGGTTTTAGTCACAGGGGCCGGCGGTTCCATCGGCTCCGAGCTATGCCGCCAAATAGCCCAAATGGATCCCACCAAGCTAATTCTACTGGGCCACGGGGAAAACAGTATCCATAAAATCTGGTTAGAGCTAAGGGACAAGTACCCCTTGCTGCCCTTGGAAGTAGAGATTGCCGATGTTAGGGATCGCTTTAAATTACAAATCACCTTTGATAGACATAGACCCCAGGTGGTTTTCCATGCAGCAGCCCATAAGCACGTCCCGTTGATGGAAATGCACCCAGATGAAGCTGTGAAAACCAATATTTTTGGCACCAGAAACGTGGCTCAAATGGCAGACCTAGTAGGCTGCGAAAGATTCGTTCTTATCTCTACAGATAAGGCTGTTAACCCCTCCAGTGTGATGGGGGCTACCAAGAGAGTGGCTGAGCTGATTATCCAAAACCTGTTTGTTGGCTCAAAAACAAAGTTTGCTGCGGTGCGCTTTGGAAATGTACTGGGCAGCCGCGGTAGTGTAGTGCCAATTTTTAAGGAGCAAATAGCCAAGGGTGGCCCTGTTACGGTAACACATCCGGATATGACACGCTATTTTATGACTATCCCCGAAGCGGTTCAACTGGTGATACAGGCTGGTGCCTTGGCCGAGGGTGGGGAAATCTTTCTACTAGATATGGGAGAGCCGGTTAAGATTATTGATCTAGCGGCTAACCTGATTAGATTATCCGGTTTTGAACCAGGTAAGGATATTGAGATTAAGTTTACTGGGATTCGTCCTGGGGAGAAGTTGTTTGAGGAACTTTTGACCAATGAAGAGGGGATTGGCAGTACGAAGCATAAGCGTATTTTTATGGCCAAGCCGGTGGAGATTGATGAGGCTGTGCTGCTGGAGGAACTGCTGAAGCTGGAGAAGAGGGAAGTCACGGATAAGGCAGAGGTGTTTGAACGGCTGCTGCGGGTGATGCCGGAGTTGGTGTTGTATGTGGAGGGGAGGACGGCGTAGGGGGGACATGCCGAATTTGGGTGAGAGGTGCCAATGGGGGCGTCCGTTTTGGTTGGTGGGGATGTTGATAAAAAATAATCATAGTGGATTTAGCTTGATCGAAATATTGGTAGTGTGTGCTATGTTGGGTATATTGGCGTCGATAGCGGTTTCTTCTTACTTTGGCTATATGGAAAGGGCTAAGGAAAAGATTTGTAACATTAATTGTTTGCGGTTGGAGGGGGAGTATCAGGCTTACTTGCTTATGGAGGATGTAGAACATAAGGAAGCTAGGTTTGATGAGTTTATGAAGGAATATGGTAAAAAGGTATGTCCTAAACAAGGTGATGTTAGATATGTGAATGGCAGGGTTGAGTGCAATTTGCATCCTAGAGGTGAAGAGGATGATGGTGGTGAAGGCGTTCCGTTTCTGTGATTTTGGTGGTGATTTGGATCAGAACGTGATTATATGAAAGAGATAAAAGAATTGAGGTTCATACCATATATTGCGGTGGAGGAAAGGTATCGTACAGTATGTTGCATGAATGTTAAAATATTGAATGGTAAAGCGGAACTGACTATTGTGCTTAGATAACATGCTAGAAACCTTGCGGGATAAGGGTTTTAGGCGTTTTTAGTGAGATTTATAGATTGATTGAATGGTATTTATAATAGGAAGAAACTCGGTTTGGGCTGGTTTTGAAGTGAATATCTATTTCGTATTTGTTAGGTAGATTGAATAGATATTACGAGGTGGCTATCAGCAGTAGATAACAATTTTAGTGGTTTAGTAGTTGGTTGGAGGTACAGCTTCTAATTAAGTCCTAATCTACTAAAATATTAACTTAACTAGGGAAGGAAGTCTAGAAAATGGAATCAACAAAAGTGAAAGAAAGAATATTCCTCTCTTCACCACATATGAGTGATGAAGGTTATGAAATGCAATATGTTAAGGAAGCTTTTGATACAAACTGGATTGCTCCCCTTGGTGAAAACGTAAATGGATTTGAAAGAGAGCTTGCTGAGAAGGTTGGTTCTAAAGCTGCTGCAGCACTGTCTTCAGGAACAGCTGCTATTCATCTAGCTCTTAAAGCAGCAGGAGTCGGAGAAGGGGATATTGTATTCTGTCCAACACTTACTTTCTCTGCTACTGCAAATCCAATCATCTATCAAAATGCCATTCCTGTATTTATCGATAGTGATTACGAAACTTGGAATATGAGTCCAAAAGCATTAGAAGAAGCTTTTGAAAAGTATCCAGAAGTAAAGGCAGTTATTGTTGTTCATTTATATGGTCTGTCCGCTGACATGGATAAGATTATGAAGATTTGCAAGAAACATAATGTTGCGGTTATAGAAGATGCTGCTGAGTCTTTAGGTACCTACTACAAAGGTAAGCATACTGGAACTTTCGGTGACTATGGCATCTTCTCTTTTAATGGAAACAAGATCATCACAACTTCCGGGGGTGGAATGCTTGTTTCTAATGATGAAGAGAGAATTGCTAAGGCAAGATTTTGGGCTACTCAATCTCGAGATCAAGCAAGGCATTATCAACATAGTGAATTAGGTTTCAATTACCGTATGAGTAATGTGGTTGCTGGGATTGGTAGAGGGCAGCTTAAAGTGTTAAATCAAAGAGTTGCCAAGAAGAACTACATTTTTGAGTTTTATAAAAGAGAGCTTGGTGGGCTTGAAGGCATTGAATTCATGCCTAGCAATGAATGGGATGAACCAAACTACTGGTTAAGCTCGATGACTTTGACAGGCAAGGTAAGGCCAATCGATATATTTGAAGCATTGGAAGCTGAAAACATCGAGTCAAGACCAGTATGGAAACCAATGCATATGCAGCCATTCTTTGAGAAATATGACTTTGTTGGTGAAAGTGTATCGGAGAAATTGTTTGAGAATGGTGTATGTTTGCCGTCTGATACAAAGTTGACGGATGATGATTTGGAAAGAGTTGTAAAGATTATTAAGGGGTTGTGGAGATAAACAATGCGAGCATTTAATTTATTTATCAAACGTATGATTGATTTCTTTGGAAGTTTAATAGGTGTAATCATTATTTCCCCAATTCTTATTATTATAGCATTGTCTATTAAGTTAACTTCAAAGGGCCCAGTATTTTTTAAACAAGAACGACTTGGCATGAATGGTAAGGTTTTTAAGATATTAAAATTTAGAACAATGGTTGTTAATGCTGAAAAAATTGGCTCAGGTTTGTTTGTAAAAACTGAAAGTGATAACCGAATTACAAAAATCGGAAAACTACTTCGTGCCACAAGCTTGGACGAACTTCCTCAACTTTGGAATGTTGTTACTGGTGATATGAGTTTGGTTGGCCCGAGACCTCCCGTACCCCATCATCCCTATAAATATGAAGATTATAGTGATTTTCAACGAAAACGATTCGAAATGAAGCCAGGTATGACTGGTTTAACACAGGTAACAGTTAGAAATTCTGTATCATGGGATGAACGAATTCCGATTGATGTTAAGTATATTGAAACGTTTAGTATTTGGTTAGACATTAAGATTCTTTTTAAGACACTGCAGAAGCTATTTAAAAGTGAAAGTATTTACACTCATAAAAATGTAAAAGGGACAGAGAAATCATCTAACATTAATTAAATTGCGAGGGGTTATAATATGGAAATCTCCATTCGGAAATTTCAGGAAGAGGATATACCATATAAGGTAAAATGGATAAATGATGATAGAAATAATAAGTACTTGCATTATGATTTGCCTCTAAGAGAAGATAAGACCCTTCAATGGTTCAAATCACTTGAAGGTAGAAACGATAGGATTGATTATACCATTACTTACGCTGGCGAACCTGCTGGGTTAATTGGACTACTGAATATTGATTTAAAAAGTAAGGAAGCTGAATATTACATTTGTCTTGGTGGAGACAAATTTAAGGGTAAGGGCATAGCTAAAGTTGCAACTAACCTTTTAATTAAAAAGGCTTATAAGGAAATAGGCCTTAATAAGATATATCTTTATACAGAAGTAGATAATGTTCGCGCTCAAAAACTCTTTGAAAAGAGCGGCTTTGTAAAAGAGGGACTACTAAAAAATGATCTGTTTTATAACGGAAAATATGTAGATAGATATATATATACCTTAGATGTAAAAAACTATATTTATAATGTAGGTGTATCGAAAATTGGAATTAAATAAATATCAAGCAACTCCAATTCAAAGCTTAAGTGAAAATCTAAATAACAACTCATTTTATATAAAGCGAGATGACCTTATTCCTATTTCATTTGGTGGAAATAAGGCGAGAAAAGCAGTTCTTTTTTTCGAAGATTTAATCTTAGAAAAATCAGATTGTGTAGTTACGTATGGTAGCAGCAGCTCAAATCATTGTAGAGTTATAGCTAATATCGCAGCTTCAAAAGGTATTCCATGCCATATTATTTCACCATCTGAATCGAGTTACCCAACCTCTAATAGTGAAATGATTAAGTTGTTTGGTGCTTTCGTTACGAAGTGTCCTGTATCCCAAGTAAGTATTACGATTGAAAGCAAAATGGACGAATTAAGTGGAAAAGGCTACAACCCCTATTTTATTCAAGGGGGAGGCCATGGTGATATTGGTACACAATCTTATATTAACGCATATGAAGAAATTCTAGATTATGAAAAGTCATCAGGCATGTATTTTGATTATATTTTCCATACGACCGGAACAGGAACAACTCAAGCCGGACTTGTATGCGGAAAAATTCTACATGACGATGATAGAGAAATTGTTGGAATCAGCAATGCACGAAAAAACCCTTATGGCAGTAAAGTTGTTCTTGATAGTGTGAATAGTTATTTGTTGAGCCGGGATATAGAACCAATCGTCTCTGAATCCATAGCATTCATAGACGACTATATACTTGATGGGTATGGTTCCTATAATGGAGAAATATTGCAAACTATCAGGGATATTCTAATTACAGACGGTATTCCAATGGATACAACTTACACTGGTAAAGCTTATTGGGGTATGAAAGAATATATCAAAAAGAATCATATAACTGATAAGAAGATACTATTTATTCATACGGGTGGGACACCATTGTTTTTTGATAAATTGGAGGATCTAAATGATGAGCGATGATTTAAACATACTAATATTAAGCTGTGGTACTAGAAATAAAATTGTGCAGTATTTTAAAAAAGAGTTAGACGGTAGAGGGCTTGTAATAGCCACGGATTGCAGTGAGTTAGCTCCCGCTCTATATGAGGCTGATAAACATTTTATCGTACCAAGAATGAATGATGAAGGATACCTTGATGCGGTTCTCTCTATTTGCAAAGAGAATAAAATTAAAGCAGTCCTATCATTAATTGATCCTGAACTATGTCTTCTTGCAGAACACAAACAAGCCTTTTTGGATATTGGTACGATTCCGATCGTCTCAGAGTCTGATGTGGTTGAAATTTGTTTTGACAAATATAGGATGTTCGAATTCTTAGTTCAGAATTGTATACCAACTGTAAAGAGTTATATAGATAAAGAGCAGTTTTACAGTGACGTAGAAGCAGGAGTTATTAACTATCCTGTTTTCGTTAAGCCAGTGCGAGGTAGTGCAAGTATTAATATAAGTAAAGTAACGTCGAAAGAAGAAATTGAATTGCTATTTAGTAGATTTGATAATCTAATGATTCAAGAGTTCATGAATGGTACTGAATACGGCGCTGATGTTTATATTGATATGATTTCTAGTGAACCAGTTGCAATATTTATAAAAGAAAAAATTAAGATGAGGGCTGGTGAAACTGACAAATCAGTTTCAATTAAGGATGAGCATCTCATTAATTTAATTAAAAAGTTCGTCAACAAAGCTGGATTTAAAGGCATTATCGATATTGATATTTTTAAAGTTAATGATGAATATTACATTTCTGAAGTTAACCCACGATTTGGTGGAGGATATCCTCATGCATATGAGAGTGGTGTTAATGTACCAGAAATGATAATAAATAATATATATGGAAATGTAAATTTAGATTCAATCGGTATGTATGATGATGGTATTTATATGATGAAATATAATGCGATAAAGATCGTTAGAGGTTTAGCGGGAAAACAATTATAGAAAGAGGTTTAGATAATGGAATTCATCATACGACTAATTTTTTATTTGAATGCTTTTATAATCTTTTGGGCCATGGTTGGTTATCCACTATCATTAAAAATTCTGAGACGAGTCTATAAAAATAGAACATTAAAAAAAGACTTTACCTATCAGCCAACTGTAACAGTGATGGTGGTTGCTCACAATGAAGAGAAAGTGATACATGAAAAGTTAGAGAATATAATTGAGCTTGATTATCCAAGAGACAAAATTGAATTTCTTGTTGCTTCGGATAATAGTACAGATAAGACAAATAAATTAGTAAGAGATTTTATATTTAATAACCCTGAATATAGGATTCGGTTATTTGAAGTAAAACAGCGTAAGGGAAAGACCAATGCCCAAAATGAAGCCCAGAAAGTAGTTAATAGTGAAATTTTAGTTATGACTGATGCTAATTCTATGCTAAAAGTTAATTCTATAAAGGAACTGGTATCAGCATTTACTACACAAGATATTAGTTATGTTAGTGGGAGATTAGTAATCGTAAATAAGGATTATAGTGATGTTACAATCTCAGAAAACACATATTGGGATAGTGATACAAAATTAAGAAAAATTGAGAGCGATATACAAACTATAACTGCTGGTAATGGTGCCATCTACGCTTGTAGAAATGCTGACTACCACGATTTTGAACCAATTAAAAGCCATGACGGAAACATGCCTAGGTTCTATGCGTTGAATAATAAGAAAGCATTATATAACCCGGATGCTATTGCATATGAAAAGGCAGGCGAAGTTATTGAAGATGAGTTTAAGCGTAAAGTGCGTATGAATCGTGGGATTTTAAGAAATATTCTACCGGATTTTCGTATTTTAAATATATTTAAGTATCGTTGGTTTTCATATTTTTATTTTGGACATAGGACTTGTAGATATTTACTATGGTTATCACATTTAATTATTTTCATAACTAATGCTCTATTAATCACTGAACACTCATTCTATATCATGGTATTTGTAGGCCAAGTATTATTTTACCTACTAGCTTTAATAAAGGTAATTACAAAATCAAATAATAAATACTTGACTTTAATTTATTATTATTGTGTCACTTTATTTGCACAATGGGTGGGTGTCTATAATATATTAACTGGTAAAGCAAAGCCGTTCTGGGAGAAAGCTGAAAGTACAAGATGAGTCGTTTAACATAGACAAAAAGTAAGGTAATTGATGTGGTAGTGAAAACGATTATTTTTTGTCCATACAAGCCGTAAATTTAGATATAAAAAACCAAAATGCGTTTTTTACTTAGATTATAGTTTTGAGAGAGGATATTAATTGATATGTGGCAAAGAAATAGTCAAAAGCAAGTCAGCACTGTGGAAATATTATTATTTATTATGTCAATGTCCTTTGCGCCTCAGTATTTACCAGTTGATATTAGGCCGCTTGTGTACGTCTTTTGGTTATTAATAAGTTTCTCTAGAGGAGCTTTTTTTACTAAAATAAGGATTTATAATTATTCGAAAATAACTATAATGTTCTTATTTGTAATAAGCATTTATAGTATGTTGGTGGTTCTGTTTTCGTCTTCAGGTGATCATTATATATATATGAGATATATAAGAGCTATGGTGGCATTGGTTGTTATTATTTTATATATTTCTACTGCGAAATTTGAAACTAATAGACTAGTTAAAAGCATAATTTTATTGCTATTTATACATTCTACAATAATTATAACTGAAATTTTATTCCCTCCTTTCAGAGAGTTTATGACTCCATTTTCAGGGGTAAGTAGGAAATTTTATGAATTTAGAGCTAATGGAATAGTTAATTCTTATGATTTAGCAGGTATATATTCAAATTTGGGGTTACTATTATCAGCTCTAATCTATATTCAAAGCCGAAAGAAAGTATACTTACTAATGAGTTTAATTAGTATTATAGCGGTAATTTTTACATCAAGATTAAACATGGCTGTAATGTTATTAGTGCTTTTATTTATATTAATAAAGTCGATAAAGATGAAAGTTAAAGTCTTTACTACTTTAATTTTCTCAATTTATATAGTTTCAGGTGTCGTTGGGGGAGTTGTATGGGCTATAACCACCGATATGTTTCCGACAATAAGAGATTTTATTTTACAATATAATTGGGGGAATAGTTTGTATATAAATATTAGAGCTACTTATTCAGATGATGATATAACAAGTGTACTGGCAAAGCACTTTAATCTAAACATTAACTCAGCTCAATCGTTTTTATTTGGTTTAGGAACTGAAGGTAATTTAGATCCTGGGTTTAGTAAAATATATAACTCAATTGGATTCTTAGGATTAGGCTCAATTGTTTTATATTATTTGTACCAATTATTTTATATTAGGAAACTAAAGTGTGTACAGTTCAACACTCATGAATATGTTGTGTATATTTCTTTAATATTCATAATGTTGGTCATGTTGATTGGGAACCTTAAAATCTTATATTTCTTTTCAACTAGTCTATTTGAGTTGGTTAGTATTTTAATGATTAAGTATGAACTTACTATTTGGAAGCTAAAAAAACAAAGACTATAACTTGTGATAACGGTAGTATGAATAGGGGATAATATGGATAAAGTTAATTTAAAAATTGCTTTTATAGTACTCTGCTATAGAGAAACTAAAGATGTAATAAATTTAATCAAAAACATTAATAGCTATAATGGGGAAAATAAAATAGTTATTGTCAATAGCTACTATGATGAGAAAACGAAATTAGCATTTGAAAACATTGCAAAAGCTTATAATTGTGATTTTCTTAATGTTGAGAATAAAGGTTACGGATATGGAAATAATCGAGGGATTGAGTTTGTAAATGATAAATATAATTATGAGTTTCTGTGTATTTGTAACCCGGATATAATATTTAATACTTCTCCAATAAAATTACTAACAGAAGATTTACATGGGTCGATTATTGCCCCCACTATAAAAACTAAGAATGGTAAGATGCAAAACCCTTATTACTATTTACATCTACCAGTTGTTGATTGGTTAAAATATGTAGGATTAGTGAAAAATAAACGAACTTTCTACTTATTTGGTGTTGGAATTAATAAAATAGTTAGAACAATCTTTGGGATGTTAAATTTTAAAAAGAGAACTAAAATATATGCTTGTCACGGTTCGTGTTTATTTATAGGATACAAAGCAGTAGATAAATTAGGAGCAATTTATAATGAGGATATGTTTTTATTTCACGAGGAAGAGCATTTAGCGAGAAAGGCAAGGTGGATCAGTATACCAACCCTATTAATAAAAGATATAAAAGTTTTACATTTTGAAGACGGTAGTTCTGAAAGTATTAAAGATTCAACCTTACAATACATGCAACAATCTTACTCAGTATATTACAAGAGTTGGAATGGTGAAACTTAATAAAGGAAATATTAATTCAATAAGATTGAAGGTGCATCTAATGAAAGGAATATTTATTTATTATAAAAATATCAATTATGATAATTTAACAGGGATAGATAAGAAAGTTTTATGGCAAGTAGATGCTTTAAAAGAGAATGGTATCCATTGCGATATAGTTGTTATTGATAAGTATAAAAATTATAGTAAAAAGACCTCTTTAAAAAAACTATTAGATCAGATAATTATAAGTTTGCCATATGGGAACGTGTTTCCAAAATGGAAATATCTTAAAGAGTTTGATGATATTGATTATATTTATCTTAGGAGACCTACATGCTTTACATTTCATATGTTGAGAGTACTCAAGAAGATTAAAGTAAATAACCCCAATGTAAAAATCATTCTTGAAATACCAACATACCCTTATGATAAAGAGCTGCAAGTTAAACTTCGTTATCTCCCTTTATTGATTAAAGATAAATATAATCGTTTAAAATTACATGACGTAGTTGATAGAATTGCTGTCCAAAATGATATAGATAATATATTTGGTGTACCAACGTTAAATTTTACAAATGGAATAAAAGTAGATGATCTTACTATAAGAGCACCTATAGAAAAAAATACCGATGAAATAAATCTATGTGCAATTGCTAGCTTAAATCCATGGCAAGGGTATGAAAGAGTAATACAAGGAATATTTAATTACTATAAAAATGGTGGGAAAAGAAAAATTGTTCTTCATTTGGTGGGTGATGGTACTGAGCGCCAACGGTATGAGAAACTAGTAAAAAGTTATCAGTTAGAAAATAACGTGAAGATATATGGTAGATTATACGGAGATGACCTTAATTATATATATGATATTTCTAGTATTGCATTAGATGCATTTGGAAGATATAAAACAGAAAACGGTATTTCTACATCATTAAAAAGTAGAGAATACTTAGCAAAAGGGTTACCAATTGTAGCTGGCTGTAAGGTTGATATTATAAAGGAAAATACTCCTTATTATTTAGAATTTCCTAATAATGATTCTATTATAGATATAAATAGAATTATTCAATTCCATGATAAGATATACAAAAGTAACGAATCTACGATGCAGATCTCAAAAAAGATTAGAGATTATGCTTATGAGGTTTGTGATGTTTCAAATACAATGAAAAAAATTGTTCAATATATTAATAAATAGAAGGATTAGAGTTTAGTAATTAAAAATATAGAGTATATAGGTGAGGACTTTTATATGAATTTCACATTCGTGATATTACATTATTTAACACATAAAGACACTATTGAATGCGTTGAATCAATATTGAATAATGTGTTACACGAGGATTATTCAATACTTATTGTAGATAATGGATCTACTAATAATTCAGGACAAATATTGCATGAAAAATATGATTTGAACCCTAAGGTATATTTGATAGAATCGAAAATTAATTTGGGATTCGCAAAAGGAAATAACCTAGGATATAGTTATGCAAAGGAAAAGTTAAAAACAGATTTTGTGATAATGATTAACAATGATACTGTTATTACACAGAATAATTTTTTATCAAAAATCAAAAGTATTTATGTTGAAGAAAAGTTTGATATTCTTGGGCCTGATATTATTTCACTCATTGATAATAAACATCAGAATCCATATAAAGTAAATGTGAAAAAGTATTCAGAAAAAGGCATTAAAAGTATGATTCGTACAAGATATAGAAATATATTATTTTCATATCTTTACCTTTATGATATTTACCTATTTATTTACAAAAAAATTATAAGAAAACACTTCAATAAATATATTAAAAAGATAAAGAAGCAAAATGATAGAAATTCACTATATAGTGAAAATCAAAGAAATATTAAATTACATGGTAGTTGTTTAATTTTTTCACCTGATTATTTACGTAAATACAAAGGGTTATACAGTAAAACATTTATGTATTTAGAAGAAGATATACTTTTTTATATAGCTCAAAAGGAAAGGTTGAAATTAAGATATACCCCTCAAATTAAAATATATCATAAAGAAGACTCATCAACAAATGCCCTGTTAAACTCAAATAGAAATAAAAGAATATTTATTTATAAGCATGAAATTAAATCAGCAAAGGAACTATTGAAAATTATTAATGATGAATCAGTGTATAAAAGGAATCTAATAGAATGATTAATAATGTAATTGAATAATTGCGAAAATAGTGTAAATTAAATTACCTTTCAAACTATTTTATGAATTAAGGAGACAACAATGAAAAAATCAATAAATATTATTGGAGCATTTGATAGATATAACTATGGAGATTTACTTTTTCCTATTATTATTGAAGAATACCTTAAAAAGTATGATAAAAATTTACTGAAGGATTTTCAACTTGAATATTATGGATTAGTTAACTCTGACTTAACAGGGGTAGGAGGTAAGAAATCCAAAAGAATTAAAGACTTATATCAAAAGAATATCCCAGATGGTAGTGCAGTTATTATTTCAGGTGGAGAAGTAATTAGTTCAAAAAATACAAATTTATATTTGCATCTATGTGAAAACTATCCAATATTTTTATTTAAGAGTTTTATAGTTAAAGGTATGAGGAAAATAGTTGGGAAGAAAATAATAGACTCTTTTTTTAGAAAGAAATTTGGAATTAGATCAGACTACCCTTGGGTAATTGATCCAAGCCATTTTAATAATGAAATTAACATTATGTATAATACAGTTGGGGGGCGCATACCGGCTAGTAAGTACGACTATTTGCATGATAAATTGTCTAAAGCGGATTATATATCAGTGCGAGAAAATGACGTATTAAATAACATTAATATTCCACAAGCTCATTTATATCCTGATTCAGCTACAATGATGTCTGATATTTTTCCGTTAGAAATTTTGGAAAAAAAGGTTAGCCCGGTAATCAGAAATTTTGTTAATGAAAATAAAAATTATATCTGCATTCAAACAAATTTGAGTATTTACAAAAAAAATAAAGAGGAATATATTTCTCAAATAAAAAGAATAAAGTCCCATTCAAAAGAAGTAAAAATTGTATTATTGCCGTTAGGGTATGCCACAAATCATGATGATAGAATAGGGTTACGAAAGATTAAGGATCAAATTCCAGATAAAGTAGAATTAATGGATGAACTCAATATTTATGAAATGATGTATATCATTGGCTGCTCTCAATTTTTTGCGGGTACTAGTTTACATGGAAATATCACTGCAATGTCTTATAGTGTACCGCATATAGGGTTAAGTAAAGATAGACCTAAATTAGAGAGCTATTTATCTACTTGGGATATAGAAGAGCAAAATCACTGCATTGAAATATCGATGTTGTACGATTATTATGTTAAATCATTAAATACTAATAAAGAATTGTTAGCTTCAAAACGAGATGAGCTAGTTAATTTAGTATTAGAGAACTTCCAAAATTTATTTAAGGTTTTAAAAGAAGAATAAATCTAATTCTATACAAAAAATTAGATAATAATATAAATTTGTGGAGGAAAATATGAATTGAAAATGTTAAGTAGAGTTGGAAAGAAATTCTCTAAAAATAAAGTGAATGCTGCAAAAATATCTTTCGGAACTATACTAGGGCAAGGTATTTCAATTCTTACACTTCCGATAATTGCTAGAATATATGGTCCGGAAATTATTGGGCATTGGACGTTACTGATGTCCATCGCTATCATTGTTAACTCTTTTTCGGACTTAGGTTTGTTGCATTCAATTATGATTGTAGATGAAGATGATGTAAATGATCTGTACAAAGTATTAACAACAATAATAAGTTTTTTTAGTATAACAGCATCTATAATTGTAACTTTGTTTTATAGTTTTTTTGTAGAAACAGAAATGAATTTACTATTCTTATTTATATATTTGTCTTTCTTAATCTTTACTTCTAAACAAATAGATCTTTGTTATACCATTTTGAATAGGAATAGTGAGTACGATATTCTAATGAAAAATCCGGTAATAAATTATGGATTATTTAGTTTGTCTGCAATTTTATTAGGTTTGTGGCAATGGGGAGAGTATGGGTATTTTATTGGTCATATGTTAGGTCAATTTTTTACAGTTATCCATATGAAACGAAAATTACCTAAAGGTATGTTTACCTTTAAACATGAATATATGTTATTTCATATTTTAAAGCAAAAAAGGTTTATCAAATATCAAATGCCTGCAAATATTCTTTCAAACATTAAAAATCAATTGCCGACTCTATTAATAAGGAGTTTTTGGGGAGAAGAGATTCTTGGATACTACGCAATTACAGTTAGGCTGCTTCAAATGCCAAGTACATTCTTGGCAAAGGCTATAGGGCGTGTTTTTTTTAGCACATCTTCTAAAATGAGAAGAGATGGAAAAGACATAGGAAAGTATGTAATTAACAATATGATAAAAGGAATGAAGGTTGGTATTATTCCCATGTCTTTACTAATAGCTTTTGGTGATGTTGCTATTACCATTTTCTTAGGGGATGAATGGGAGATTGCAGGGAATTTTATACAAATATTAACATTGCAATATTTCTTTATGTTCCTCACTTACTCAGTACAAGGACTACCCGTTGTTTTGGAAAAACAAAATTATGCAATGATATCAGTTATATTACAGATCTTCGCCTATACAATTGGTGCTTTAATTGGTAAGTATATATTCCAAGATGTTTATAGTGCTCTGATAATTATGTCATTATTTTTTATAGTATTGAATATTGGGTATTATTGCTCGTTTTTTAAAGTTATGAAAGTACCGGTTAAGAAATATTTAATTAATGTTGCAGTTAGTTTAGGTTTAATATTTTTTATTTCAGTTTGTGTAAGGGGGATTTCCTACTTGTTAGGTATTACAAATTTCTTTGTAATATAAGACATCTATTCGCAATATAGAGAGGAGTATTATTAGTGAAAGGTATTATTTTAGCAGGGGGTAGTGGTA
This sequence comes from Desulfotomaculum defluvii, assembly GCF_054657375.1. NCBI lineage: Bacteria > Bacillati > Bacillota > Clostridia > Eubacteriales > Desulfotomaculaceae > Desulfotomaculum > Desulfotomaculum defluvii. The sequence continues at coordinate 299,666 of NZ_BAAHYV010000006.1, forward strand.
CTCGATTATACCCTTTAACAATGGTTACAAGTAAACAATTACTACCAGTTTATGATAAGCCCATGATTTACTATCCTTTATCAACTTTAATGTTAGCAGGGATTCAAGATATACTTATTATTTCAACTCCAGATGATACGCCACGATTTAAGGCATTACTTGGGGATGGATCGCAGTTTGGAATTAATCTCGAGTATAAAGTCCAGCCGAGCCCAGATGGATTAGCTCAGGCTTTTTTAATTGGTGAAAAATTCATTGGTAATGATTCTGTTGCGATGATACTAGGAGATAACATCTATTATGGAAGTGGAATGAGAAAAATACTACAACGTGCTGCAAATAAAGAAAGTGGATCTACAGTTTTTGGTTATCATGTTCAGGACCCACAACGTTTCGGAGTAGTAGAGTTTGATCAAAATGGCAAGGTCATTAGTGTTGAAGAGAAGCCTGAAGTACCAAAATCAAATTATGCTATTACAGGGTTATATTTTTACGATAATCGTGTTGTTGAGGTTGCTAAAAATGTTCAACCTTCTAACCGTGGTGAACTCGAAATCACCTCAATAAATGAAGCATATTTAAAAATGGGAGATTTAGAAGTTGAGTTATTAGGTAGAGGGTTTACTTGGTTGGATACAGGAACACATCAAAGCTTAGTTGAAGCAACAAACTTTGTGAAAACAGTAGAAGAACATCAAGGAATTAAGATTGCTGCTCCAGAGGAAGTTGCTTTTATTAATGGATGGATTACTAAGGAACATTTATGGGAGTGCGGTGAAAAACTTAGTAAAACTAGATATGGCCAATATTTAATGAAGGTTGCAAATGGAGAGATACAATATTAAATAGAGAAAGAAGTGAATTGAAGGATGAAATTTACAAAGACAAATATAGATGGTGTGGTTGTTGTTGAACCAAACGTATTTGGTGATCATCGGGGCTGGTTTTTGGAATCCTATAACGAATCGGTTTTTTTAGAAGCTGGAATTGATGTGAAGTTTGTTCAGGACAACCAATCTTTTTCAGCATCTAAAGGCACATTAAGAGGATTACATTATCAATTAAATCCGAAAGCACAAACAAAATTAGTACGTTGTACACAAGGTGCTATTTTTGATGTTGCAGTAGATATACGTAAACAAAGTCCAACATTTGGGGAATGGTTTGGAATTGAATTAACAGCACAAAATAAAAAGCAATTATTAATTCCAAAAGGGTTTGCTCACGGGTTTATGACCTTAACTGAAAATGTTGAAGTACAATATAAGGTGGATGAGCTTTATGCTCCGGAATGTGATAGGGGCATTATTTGGAATGACCCTACAATTGGAGTCAAATGGCCTTTGGATATAAAGCCTGTATTATCTGGAAAAGATGAAAAGGCACCAGTATTAAAGAATGCTGAGAATAACTTCAGCTATGGGGATTAGTCTTATGAAGGTATTAGTAACAGGATATACTGGTCAGCTAGGGTATGATGTCGTACAATGTGGCTCGAAAAATGGGCTTAAAATGGTGGGAACAGGCTCAAAGGATTTAGATATTACAAACGAAGCTGCAGTTACTCAATACGTTAAAGAAATGAATCCTGACGCAATTATTCACTGTGCTGCTTATACAGCAGTTGATAAAGCAGAGGATGATAATGGTAATTGCTGGAACGTTAATGTTGAAGGAACAAAGCACTTAGTTAAAGCTGCAAGAGAGATAGATGCAAAGTTCTTGTATATAAGTACTGATTACGTGTTTAACGGAAAAGGAGAATCACCGTTCCAAGAAACTGATAAAACAAATCCTATTGGATATTATGGGTTAACAAAATATGAAGGTGAAAAAATAGTAAAACAAATGTTAGATCATTGGTTTATTGTACGTATATCATGGGTTTTTGGTATAAATGGAAGTAACTTTATTAAAACGATGCTTAGATTAGCGGAAACTAGAAAAGAATTAAACGTTGTAGGTGACCAAGTGGGCTCCCCTACTTATACATTCGATTTAGCTCGATTGATTATAGAGATGATCCAAAGTGATAAATATGGAGTTTATCATGCTTCAAATGAAGGTTTTTGTAGTTGGGCAGAGTTTGCTCAAGAAATATTTAGACAAGCTAATGCTGATGTGAAAGTTAATTCTATTTCTACTGAAGAGTATCCAACTCGAGCTGTCCGTCCAAAAAATTCACGGATGTCAAAGCAAAAACTGATTGAGAATGGTTTTCATCCCTTACCAAAATGGCAGGATGCAGTAAAACATTATCTAAGTGAATTAAAATAAGAGGTGAAATAAGTGTCTAGAAAGAAAATTCTCGTTACCGGTGGAGCTGGTTTTATTGGAGGTAACTTTGTTCAATATATGATGAACAAGTATCCACAATATGACATATATAATTTGGATTTATTAACTTATGCAGGGGATTTAACAAAGCACAAGTATATTGAAACAAAAGGCAATTACTTTTTTGTGAAGGCTGACATTGCTGACCGTGAAACAATAGTTACACTTTTTGAAAAAGAAAAGTTTGAGTATGTTGTCCATTTTGCTGCAGAAAGCCATGTTGATCGTTCCATTACAGATCCAGGGGTCTTTGTTCAAACGAATGTAGTCGGGACACAAGTGTTATTAGACGCATCAAGAGCAGTTGGAGTAACCAAATTTGTACATGTTTCGACCGATGAGGTTTACGGAGAGCTTGATTTTGATCCAACTAAATTTTTTACAGAAGAAACGCCATTGCAACCAAATAGCCCTTATAGTGCTAGTAAAGCATCGTCTGATTTATTAGTAAGGTCGTATCATGAAACCTATGGTCTACCTGTAAATATCACTCGTTGTTCGAATAACTATGGGCCGTACCACTTTCCAGAGAAATTGATTCCATTAACTATTTCTCGTGTTTTAAATGAACAGAAGGTACCAGTTTATGGAGATGGGAAAAACATTCGTGACTGGTTACACGTGATTGACCATTGTTCAGCGATTGATCTAGTCATGCACGAAGGTGTAAATGGTGAGGTATACAATGTTGGTGGGCATAATGAACGAACAAACTTAGAAGTTGTTAAGACAATTATTAAAACGCTTGGTAAATCAGAGGAATTAATTGAATTTGTAAAAGATCGGTTGGGTCACGATAAGCGCTATGCAATTGATCCTACTAAATTGGAGAATTTAGGTTGGCAACCAACTTATACTTTTGAAACTGGAATTTCTCAAACTATTCAATGGTATCTTGATAACAAAGAATGGTGGGAGCAAATTTTAAGTGGAGATTATCAGAACTATTTTGAGAAGCAATATAGCATTAATAAATAGAGTATTAAGATTAATAAATGTGGCTTAAACAAAAAAGTTATTGAAATTTGAAAGAGGTAATGTTCATATGAAAATTACAATCGCAGGTACAGGTTATGTGGGCTTATCAAATGCAATATTACTGGCACAACATAACGAAGTAATTGCGTTAGATATTATCCAAGAAAAAGTAGATATGATTAATAATAAAAGGTCTCCAATCATTGATAATGAGATTGAAGAATATTTAGCAACAAAAGAACTAAATCTAACTGCAACAACAGATAATTATAAAGCTTATAAAGATGCTGAATACGTCATTATTTCTACACCAACGAATTATGATCCGGAAAAAAACTATTTTAATACTAGAACTGTTGAAGCTGTTATTGCCAATGTATTGTCTATTAATCCAGATGCCATAATGGTAGTTAAATCAACGGTCCCAGTTGGTTATACAGAAAAGATAAGGGAAAAATTTGAAACAGATAATATTATTTTTTCACCTGAATTTTTACGTGAAGGAAAGGCTTTGTACGATAACTTATACCCGTCACGCATAATCGTTGGTGAACAATCTGATAGAGCCCAATTATTTGCTGACTTGTTAGTTAAAGGTGCTATTAAGGAAGATATTCCTTTGTTATTTACTAATTCAACAGAAGCGGAAGCTATTAAACTATTTGCTAACACTTACCTTGCGATGAGAGTCGCATTTTTTAATGAGCTCGATTCTTATGCAGAGGTAAGAGGATTAGATAGTAAGCAAATTATTGATGGTGTAGGTCTGGATCCACGAATTGGTAACCATTATAATAATCCTTCCTTTGGCTATGGTGGCTACTGTCTACCTAAAGACACTAAACAGCTATTAGCTAATTATGAAGATGTTCCAAATAATATAATGACAGCTATCGTAGATGCAAACAGAACAAGAAAAGACCATGTAGCCGAAATGATTATTAAGAAGAAACCTAAGATTGTTGGTATCTATAGGCTTACCATGAAAATGGACTCTGATAATTTTAGACAATCAGCAATTCAAGGTGTCATGAAACGTATTAAAGCTAAGGGTATTGAAGTTGTTGTATATGAGCCAGCACTTCATGAGGAGACCTTCTTTAATTCAAGAGTAATTAATGACTTTGAAGAGTTTAAGAGAGTTTCAGATGTAATAGTTGCGAATCGATTGTCTGATGATTTACGTGATGTAGAAGACAAGGTATATACAAGAGATTTGTTTAGTAGAGACTAAATACAATTACCCGCTAAGCCCATTGTGTTGGCTCGGCGGGCTTATTTGTGTTGCTTACTTTTTCCTAGAAATGCAATTCTTCGTAATCAGTTCCTCGTAAAATAATGATACTCGTCACAATATCTAAATGTATATGCTCGGGGGAAATACCGGAATCCCCCTCCCCGTGGGCTTCCGGAATTTCCCAGAAGGGGACAGTCCCCACTCACGTTACCAACTTAACGAGCTAAAGCGATTGGATTAATACAAACTCCTCCGCTTGATTACCTCGGCAGAGGAGTTTTAACGTAAGATATATTACCGGAACCATTTGACTGGTTGGTTTTATTTCATTTGTAGTATATTCCTAAGCTAATAATAGTGCTAACACTAGAAAGGCAGGACCTGTCCCAGACCAATAGTCTGATTGATATGACCGGAATGAAGAAATAGTCTACTGCTCGTTATGTCTATTGTAATTCCCAGTCATCGCGAGAAAGTGATAAAAGATTACGAGAAGCATGCACAATTGAAATTATTTCCACTGTTTTCAGGTCCTCCGAAACACGATATACAATACGGTAATTCTGAAAAACTACTTCTCTCAATTGTTGGTTAGTGAATTCTGGAACCACTCTGCCAATTAAGGGAAAGTTTTTCAGCTTATCACTCGCTTTAACAATTCTTTTCGCAAATTGGTTTGCATAAATCCTGGAATCGACTGCTATATAATCAAAAATATGTTTCAAATTTCTTACAGCACGTTCGGTCCAAATTAGCTTTACCACGTTTCAATCTGCTCCAATACATCTTTGGTTGTTAATACTCGACCTTCATCAGCATCTTTAATTCCTTCCATAACCTGTGAAATAAAATATATCTGATACATAATATCTTCAGCCGAGCACCCATCAGGTAACTTTTTGATAGCCTCGATAATATTGTACTTGATTAAATCCATATACTTTCAACTCCTTTGTACAATTATACCACAAACTTGTGCTCGGGGGGAAAACCGGAATCCCCTCCCCAGGGCTTCCAGTTTTCCCCAAAAAGGGACAGTCCGTGCGGGAGCAGCCGTCAAGGCTGAGAATCTAATGGCGTGAAAGTCGCCTATCACCAATTAGCCGGTTCGGGTGATTAGCATATCCGGAACGCAGGGAGGTAACAAACTGCGGTGTGCCCGGATGTAAAAGCCACTGAGGCCTGTATTACTCAGAGAATTGAAGGTCGGAACAGTCAGAGTGGCGAGCAAAACTGATCGGAGGTAACCGGAAGGCCTCCCGGCACTTCCAGAATTTACCGAACGGGGACTGTCCCTACATACGTTACTAACTTAACGAACTAAAGCGCTTGAATTAATACAAACTCCTCCGCTAGATTACCTCGGCAGAGGAGTTTTCACATAACATGTATTATGGAAACCATTTGACTGTTTGGTTTATTTCATTTGAGTAATGGCTGTCTGAATAATTTTTTTGGCTACTTCCTTGTCAGTGACATCAACAATTTGATCAAATATCCAGTCTAATACAGGTTCGCTGGTTATGTTCTTGACCATCTGCTGAAGTTCCAGGGACCCGACGCCAACTTTTCTGTAGAGTATTTTACAAATAGCATCTTGAGCTTTTTCAGTTTTACCTTCAGCTCTACCTTCAGCACGTTCCTGTTTTACCCATTCTTGATAGAGCGGTGATTCCATAATCATTTCCCTCCTAATCATTGAATGTATTAGTTCAGGGCTATATTTATTTCCAGCCATTATAGCCATCGCCCCATCGGTTTAACTCATTATTGGAACCAGTTGATTACTAACAAAGAGTACTCTTAAAAGTGTATGCTTATTGATATATTATATTTTCCACTGTAAAATATAGCCAGGGGTGATTTTTATGTTTAAATTTTTCTTTAAGGCAGAAGCTCAAGAAGCGGATAGTAGAACTTTAAATAGTAAACGGGAACCCGTAATACTTGAAACGACTGTAACAAAGCTGGTACCCCCTAAGGAAGAAACTAGGCCAAGCAGAATTGTTATAAGGGACAAGCTTAAAAAAGAAGAACTTATATGCAAATAAGACCGGATACTATATTCTTAATTGTTCTTTTTATATTACCCGGTTTCTTTTCCCAAACGTTAATACGGTCTTTAAGTAAGAAAGAAGAAACCACTAAAAAATCTGATATCACATATTTAAGTATTTTACATTCATTAGTTATTTATACAATTATTTACCCAATATTAATTTTAATATGGGGCCTAGATATTCATGATGTAGGATCCATTAAAAACCTTCTTCTTTCTACCCGTTGGGCACCTATGGCAACTGTTGGTTTATTGGCAGTAATAAGTTTTACCTGGGCATTGATATACCTAAGATTTGAAGTGTTTTTAGTAAAGACATTAAGAAGATATATAAGACCAACCGTGGAACCACCAAATGTTTACGCCAGACTTTTAGATAGTGATTATAGGAAAAGTAGTGAACCCAATTCACATTGGATAACTATAAGAGTAAACGATAAATTAATTGAAGGTGGAGTAGAGTATGTAGTTGCCCAAGGTGAATATCGCGAAGTTTTTTTAACTAACGTTGCATACCTGGATATTGAAACACGGGAAATACTCTATAGACTACCTGAGAACACTGGGGTTGTTATTAATTTGGATAATGTAGATATAAGTGAAGTTACCTCTGTACGCATTAACAACTAATAGATATTACATTTAATGGAAACACTACCTACCAAAGGTGGTGTTTAATTATTATGACGAACAAAAAGGAAGATAAGATTATACTTGATACAAAGGTTAAGGAAATAAAACCTCCCAAAGAGGAAACAAGACCCAGCACAAAAATTAGGGACAACTTACTCAGGTAAATTGCCATTTCAGTAAATTTCGGAAGGCCTCCTCGTGCACTTCTACCAAAAGGAGACGGCTCGTGTTCGGGGGAACCGGAATCCCCTTCCTAACAGTTTTCAGGATTCCCCAAAAGGGGACAGTCCGTGCGCCAAGCAAAGGGCGTGTCATATAGTGGGTGGGAATCCCACTGGAAAAGGTTCAGCCAAACCATTCTATAGCGAGTCTTGGTTGGCACACGGTGACGTGCGTCTTCAAGCGTAGACAGCCAACTAGTAGGCCGGAAGCGAAAGCTAAAGTGATTGAGCCCCGATATCCTTAATCCGGGAAGGCCGACGCGGTGGACTGTGCGGAAGGCAACATCTACCTGATCGTAACGGCAAGAGCAGGTAGGCTTCCCCGGGGTCGTAGAGCCTGGCATGCTCAAGAGAAACATTAACAGGCCACCAAGGTGGTCAACTATTATGTTAGCACTACTACCACGTAAACCACGAATGGCTAATCAAATTTCTAGAACATCGTATCAGTGACCCTAACATTATCCGGTTAGTCAAACGATTTCTCAAAGCAGGGATTATGGAAGAGGGAAAACGATACGAGACAACAGAAGGCACTCCGCAAGGTGGCCTAGCCTCCCCAATCTTGTCGAACATATATTTGCACTACGTCATTGACCTATGGTTTGAAAAGAAGGTACGGAAACAATGCAAAGGGGACGCCTTCATGGTTAGATATACCGATGATAATGTTTTCTGCTTCCAGTACGAACAAGAGGCTAAACACTTCTATCAGTTACTGCAAGAGAGGTTAGGTAAATTTGGGTTAGAAATATCCTTTGAGAAATCGAAGATTATACCATTCGGACGTAATATATGGAAGAAATACAAAGATGATAAGGATGACGAGAACAAGCCAGGCAGTGGCAGAGTTACCAAACCGGAAACCTTTGATTTCCTAGGTTTCACACACTATTGTAGCCAGAGCCTGAATGGGAAATTCTTAGTCGCCATGCTAGGATGCGAGCAGGGCAACGGTGTGTAAGGGATTTTGATTTAGTAATAGCAATTGCACATGGAGAAGTTCTTGAGGATTATCAGGAGGACCAAAGGGGTCATAGTTGCCTAGTATTAGGTTATACTAGCGGTGGCAAGCCCTTACATGAAGTTTGCGGTTCCGATCCTTCAGGGACCTCGGTAATTATTACTGTTTATTTTCCAGAGCCACCCAAATGGGTAGATCCAAAAACGCGAGGAAAGGTCGAATAGCATGATTACTAAATGTTTAATGTGTGGTGGCAAGACTGTTAGAAAAAAGGTAACCACAGAAAATTGGTGGGGAGAAAAATTAACATTTGTTGAAAATGTTCCGGCTTTTGTATGTGATACTTGTGGTGAGCAGTATTTTGAGCCAGAGGTATGTGAGGAACTTGATCGTTTAAGGGAAACTCCACCAGTAGCCAAGAAAACTATTCAAGTCCCAATCTATAATTTCCCTAAAACAATAGTACGTTAAATTGTTTATCCTAGAAGGGAACTGCACCTCTTATATTTCACAATTAGACCTCCAATGCATTCTTTAGGTCATTAAGTGACTTCCATTCCTCTCCCGTTTTAACTGCATCCTCTGCTTCGGAGAGCTTGGATAGCAGCTTTATCACTGCCTGTTGTTTTTCGTAATCCTGCATATCTAAAAGAGCATAGCGACCTCTACCGTTTTTAGTTAAGAACACTGGTTCTCCGACCTTGCAGGAGCGGAGAACATTGTTATAGTTCCTTAAATCAGAAATTGGCTTAATGTTTGGCATTCTTAACACCTCCATGACTTGCTGTTATAATTATACCCTAAATTTTCGAAAAAAAGGATGAAAGATTTTACAACAAGGTACTTAATCCCACTGCTCGGCGGTAAATTCCGGAAGGTCTACGGGGCATCCAAAATTTACGAAAATAGTCCCCACTTATGTTACCAACTTAACTAACTAAAGCGCTTGAATTAATACAAACTCCTCCGCTAGATTACCTCGGCAGAGGAGTTTTCACATAACATGTATTATGGAAACCATTTGACTGGTTTATTTCATTTGAGTAATGGCTGTCTGAATAATTTTTTTGGCTACTTCCTAATCATTGAATGTATTAGTTCAGGGGTATATTTATTTCCAGCCATTATACCATCGCAGCTAGTAAATCTTGTTGTAATGATCTGTCTGATTATTGCCATAGAAAAGATCCAACTATGCCATATTTTTGAACCACTTAGGATATTAAAATGAACCACTGGTGACATTAATAGGGCCACCACTTTTAGTGGTGACCTCAGATCACTATTTTTCTAAACCATGTCGTTCTCTCATAGATATCTCACCATCAATCAGAATGTGCGGAGGTAAATCCCGGAAGGCCTCCCGGCAACTTCCAGAATTTACCGAAAGGGGACTGTCCGTGCGCCAAGCAAAGGGCGTGTCATATAGTGGGTGGAAATCCCACTGGAAAAGGTTCAGCCAAATCGTTCCATAGCGAGTCTTGGTTGGCGCACGGTGACGTGCGTCTTCAAGCGTAGACAGCTAACTAGTAGGCCGGAAGCGAAAGCTGAAGTGATTGAGCCCCGATATCCTTAATCCGGGAAGGCCGACGCGGTGGACTGTGCGGAAGGCAACATCTACCTGATCGTAACGGCAAGAGCAGGTAGGCTTCCCCGGGGTCGTAGAGCCTGGCATGCTAGATATTGTTATGATACGTCAACTTGGGAGAACTCACCTGTCCTTCCCTGCTCGGCGGTAAATTCCGGAAGGCCTCCCGGCACTTCCAAAATTTACCGAAAGGGGACTGTCCCTACATACGTTACTAACTTAACGAACTAAAGCGTTTGAATTAATACAAACTCCTCCGCTGGATTACCCTGGTAGAGGAGTTTTCACATAACACTTATTATTGGAACCAGTTAAATATTTATACGTGTACTTTCTTGTTATTCTCTTTGTAAAGTAATTTCCATAAGGCCTAAGTTTGTAAGTTTAAAAGTAAGCGTCAAATAACTTGGTGGATAGAAAAAAGCAAAAACTTGTGTAAACTAAGTTTTTGCTCTCTACTTGCAGGCTTCTTGAACTTCTGGACTCCAGGGAAGGTAATCTTCAAGGAACTCTGGATGTTGGCCGAACTGTACCCCCGGCAATTCTTTGAAGATAAAATTAAGATATTTATACGGATTGAGACCATTTGCCTTAGCACTTTCGATGATGCTGTAAACGGCGGCACTTGCTGAAGCTCCTTTTGGGCTTCCACTGAACAGCCAGTTTTTGCGTCCTATGGTAAAGGGACGGATGCTGTTTTCAGCAAGGTTGTTGGAAATGGAGCAGTTACCATCCTTAAGATAATTCATAAACTCTTCCTTATGGTTGAGAGCATAGATGAATGCCTCACTAAGCTTGGATTTTGGCAGCACCTTACCTCTGGTGGAATCAATCCACGCCCAAAAAGCATCTAAAACTGGTTTTTCCTGTTTCAGACGCTCCGATTTACGTTGTTCGCTCGAAAGGTTCTCTAGAGTCTTTTCAATCTCGAAGAGTTTGTTGCAGAATGAGATGCCTTGGCTTGGCAAGGTGGCTTCCGGGCTATGTATATCTTTCGGAAGGGCATCGACAAAGTTTCTTCGAAGATGTGTCCAACAGAGGCACCGTATGATTCCTGGAATCTTTTTGTACCCTGAGTACGCATCTGTGTGAAGATATCCCTTGAACCCTTTTAGGAATTTTTGAGGGTATTTGCCACTTCTGCCAGGTTGATACTCGAAGATTCGAATGGGGTGTTTGCAATGTTGGCCAGTGGCGTATACCCACATGTAGGAATCGGTCGTATTCTTACGTCCCTCTTCATTCAGAACTTGAACCGTTGTTTCATCCGCATGCAGATATTTTCCCTGCAAGATCTTCTGATGCATTAAATCCACCAATGGTGCCAACCAGTCCCGGGATGCGGCAATAATCCAATTGGCCATGGTAGCACGGCTTAAGTTCACACTCAGCGTCTTCCACTCCTTTTCCTGTCGGTAAAGGGGTAAGGCGTTGACGAACTTTTGATGCATGACCCATGCTACTGTAGAAGGAGATGCCATGGAATGTTGTACTACTGGATAAGGCATGGGTGACTTCTCCATGTAGGGTTGACCTTTTTTACGACAGGTGCGGCACTCGAAGGTTTCACGGTAATAATCGATAACCCTCACTTGGGCAGGAATGAACTCAATTTCAGTACGGATGAATTCTTCACCTACCGGGACAAGAGGGGTGTTGCATGCTTCGCAAAAGCGGTCTTCTTTAACAAGGGTACAGAGACGTTTAACACGAGGGATATCCTTTAATAATTCCTTCCGCTGACCCTTAAATTTCTTTCGCCGGTAATCATCCACCTCTTTAAGTGTAGGTTCTGGCGCCAACGGATCAGTTGTGGTTTCTGCTTCATCAAAAAGAGACATCTGCCCCAAAGAAAGGGATGATGTCTTCTCAGAACTTCTGCCGAATAATTTTTTCGTCAGATATTCAACGCTATCGTGAAGCCGTTTGTTTTCCAACTCCAGTTCGCATATACGTTTTTCCAGTATTTTTACCTGCTCTGTTGCGCTCATGAATACAGATCCTTTAGTGTTTTCCGCTGTATCCATTATACCATAAAGATGGCAACAAACCCAGTAAACATGCAGATTTACAGGATTTTTTGCTGTTAAAGACAGGCCGTAATATTAAGCTTTTTCACTGCCTTAGGTTGGTCTATAGAAAGACCTTCTAGGAGCCATCGGAATTCCTGGTATGTGATTAAGCGAACGGCTTTAGCATTCATTGGCCATTGAAAGCTTCCGCTTTCCAGGCGTTTATAAAGGAGAACGAATCCATCCCCTTCCCAATAGAGTGCTTTCATCCGGTCGCGTCTTCGACCACAAAAGAGAAACAAACTGTTCTGGAAGGGGTTCAATTGAAAGTTCTGTTGGACAATGGCGGCAAGCCCATCAATGGACTTACGCATATCGGTATAACCACAGGCGATATAAATTCTCTCCGCTTTCGAGATATCACCGAACATTTTGCAGTGCCCTCAGGGTGTTTTCGATCAACGTTGCGGAGGCATTGTTGCGAATCTCCAGTGTTACAGTACCCAAACGTATTGTAATATCTGACGATGATTTTTGATCCATGCTGGGATCAGTACCAGCAGTGGGGCCCGCAATGTTTACCGGAACGATTGGGTTGTTTTGGGCACAGAGTGATGGAAGGGCTTCGCAGGCAGCCGTACGAATACGTTTTAGCCAATAATAGTAACTCGCCGGACTGATGTCATGATCAGAACACCATGCAGAGACAGTTTTTCCACTACTGCGGCATTCTCGGACAATATCAGTCCACTGACTTAATCGATACTGGTTGGTCACTTCCCTGGTATTCAACTCTAAACCTCCTTTAGAGTTTTTCGAGTGAACTCGATAAACTCTAAAAACTCTAATTTAGAGAATTGTCCCACTGAATTAGGGAAGTTTCCATACACTGACTTATTAGACGCTTACGTTTAAAACATGGTGTTTATAATTTATTGCGTTGCAATGTTTACTGATTCTAAAATATTTAGCAATTCTATATGTAAATGATATTATAAAAGTGTACCACTTGACCCCATTTCGCTACTGTGAATAATATGACGAGATAGAGCCACCGTTCCGATTTGTGAGAGCCACCATGTGCATGAAATAGAGCCATCATGGTACTCAAGAGAGCCACTGCCCTCTTAATCCCCCTATAATGGAATTTGCACTTCTTCAGTGTAAATAACATCTAGGAGGATCAGCAAATGATCAAGTACCGTGAAATCCTTCGGCTCCATAGCCAAGGCATCAGTCAGCGTGGCATAGCAGCAAGTTGCCAATGCTCACGTAACACCGCATCAGCTGTTATTCAACGAGCAGATGAATGTGGAATATCCTGGCCGTTTGAAAAAGACCTATCGGACAGCGAGCTTCAGGATTTAATGCTCGGGGGAAATACCGGAATCCCCCTCCCCGTGGGCTTCCGGAATTTCCCAGAAGGGGACAGTCCCCACTCACGTTACCAACTTAACGAGCTAAAGCGATTGGATTAATACAAACTCCTCCGCTTGATTACCTCGGCAGAGGAGTTTTAACGTAAGATATATTACCGGAACCATTTGACTGGTTGGTTTTATTTCATTTGTAGTATATTCCTAAGCTAATAATAGTGCTAACACTAGAAAGGCAGGACCTGTCCCAGACCAATAGTCTGATTGATATGACCGGAATGAAGAAATAGTCTACTGCTCGTTATGTCTATTGTAATTCCCAGTCATCGCGAGAAAGTGATAAAAGATTACGAGAAGCATGCACAATTGAAATTATTTCCACTGTTTTCAGGTCCTCCGAAACACGATATACAATACGGTAATTCTGAAAAACTACTTCTCTCAATTGTTGGTTAGTGAATTCTGGAACCACTCTGCCAATTAAGGGAAAGTTTTTCAGCTTATCACTCGCTTTAACAATTCTTTTCGCAAATTGGTTTGCATAAATCCTGGAATCGACTGCTATATAATCAAAAATATGTTTCAAATTTCTTACAGCACGTTCGGTCCAAATTAGCTTTACCACGTTTCAATCTGCTCCAATACATCTTTGGTTGTTAATACTCGACCTTCATCAGCATCTTTAATTCCTTCCATAACCTGTGAAATAAAATATATCTGATACATAATATCTTCAGCCGAGCACCCATCAGGTAACTTTTTGATAGCCTCGATAATATTGTACTTGATTAAATCCATATACTTTCAACTCCTTTGTACAATTATACCACAAACTTGTGCTCGGGGGGAAAACCGGAATCCCCTCCCCAGGGCTTCCAGTTTTCCCCAAAAAGGGACAGTCCGTGCGGGAGCAGCCGTCAAGGCTGAGAATCTAATGGCGTGAAAGTCGCCTATCACCAATTAGCCGGTTCGGGTGATTAGCATATCCGGAACGCAGGGAGGTAACAAACTGCGGTGTGCCCGGATGTAAAAGCCACTGAGGCCTGTATTACTCAGAGAATTGAAGGTCGGAACAGTCAGAGTGGCGAGCAAAACTGATCGGAGGTAACCGGAAGGCCTCCCGGCACTTCCAGAATTTACCGAACGGGGACTGTTGTGTATTCCGATCAAATAAGACCACCTTCACGGGCAAAGAGGGCCACCTTGACGGTAAGTGAAGGCCACTATCACGGTCGTCAAGGCCACCCTCTTTACACAGCGTTAGTTAATCAAATTACTATGTTTGATTCGGCATCTTAGGGGCCGTTGCTTTCAAACCATGTCTTTCGCGCATAGAGACTTGTCCATCAATAATGATCTCAAAAGCATTATGAATGATACGGTCAATGATTGCTTCGGAGATCGGTCCCTCATTGGACGGGCTGATGCGTTCATACCAGCCTTTAGGAGCATATTGAGCGCAGAGAATCAGAGAACCACGGTGAATCCTAGCTTCAATGATCTCTAAGAGGTCGTAGGATTCTTGCTGGGTGAGACAACGAATGAGCCATTCGTCAACAATAAGCAAATCGGGCTTTTGGTAAGATTTGATCACCTTTCGGAAAGTCCCTAGTCCTTTTGCCACATTCAACTCGGTCAGTAACTCTGGCATTCGAATGTAACGCACACTTTTGAATTTTCGACAGGCAGCAATTCCTAGGGCGCAAGCAATCCATGCTCGGGGGAAATACCGGAATCCCCCTCCCCGTGGGCTTCCGGAATTTCCCAGAAGGGGACAGTCCCCACTCACGTTACCAACTTAACGAGCTAAAGCGATTGGATTAATACAAACTCCTCCGCTTGATTACCTCGGCAGAGGAGTTTTAACGTAAGATATATTACCGGAACCATTTGACTGGTTGGTTTTATTTCATTTGTAGTATATTCCTAAGCTAATAATAGTGCTAACACTAGAAAGGCAGGACCTGTCCCAGACCAATAGTCTGATTGATATGACCGGAATGAAGAAATAGTCTACTGCTCGTTATGTCTATTGTAATTCCCAGTCATCGCGAGAAAGTGATAAAAGATTACGAGAAGCATGCACAATTGCAATTATTTCCACTGTTTTCAGGTCCTCCGAAACACGATATACAATACGGTAATTCTGAAAAACTACTTCTCTCAATTGTTGGTTAGTGAATTCTGGAACCACTCTGCCAATTAAGGGAAAGTTTTTCAGCTTATCACTCGCTTTAACAATTCTTTTCGCAAATTGGTTTGCATAAATCCTGGAATCGACTGCTATATAATCAAAAATATGTTTCAAATTTCTTACAGCACGTTCGGTCCAAATTAGCTTTACCACGTTTCAATCTGCTCCAATACATCTTTGGTTGTTAATACTCGACCTTCATCAGCATCTTTAATTCCTTCCATAACCTGTGAAATAAAATATATCTGATACATAATATCTTCAGCCGAGCACCCATCAGGTAACTTTTTGATAGCCTCGATAATATTGTACTTGATTAAATCCATATACTTTCAACTCCTTTGTACAATTATACCACAAACTTGTGCTCGGGGGGAAAACCGGAATCCCCTCCCCAGGGCTTCCAGTTTTCCCCAAAAAGGGACAGTCCGTGCTCGGGGGAAATACCGGAATCCCCCTCCCCGTGGGCTTCCGGAATTTCCCAGAAGGGGACAGTCCCCACTCACGTTACCAACTTAACGAGCTAAAGCGATTGGATTAATACAAACTCCTCCGCTTGATTACCTCGGCAGAGGAGTTTTAACGTAAGATATATTACCGGAACCATTTGACTGGTTGGTTTTATTTCATTTGTAGTATATTCCTAAGCTAATAATAGTGCTAACACTAGAAAGGCAGGACCTGTCCCAGACCAATAGTCTGATTGATATGACCGGAATGAAGAAATAGTCTACTGCTCGTTATGTCTATTGTAATTCCCAGTCATCGCGAGAAAGTGATAAAAGATTACGAGAAGCATGCACAATTGAAATTATTTCCACTGTTTTCAGGTCCTCCGAAACACGATATACAATACGGTAATTCTGAAAAACTACTTCTCTCAATTGTTGGTTAGTGAATTCTGGAACCACTCTGCCAATTAAGGGAAAGTTTTTCAGCTTATCACTCGCTTTAACAATTCTTTTCGCAAATTGGTTTGCATAAATCCTGGAATCGACTGCTATATAATCAAAAATATGTTTCAAATTTCTTACAGCACGTTCGGTCCAAATTAGCTTTACCACGTTTCAATCTGCTCCAATACATCTTTGGTTGTTAATACTCGACCTTCATCAGCATCTTTAATTCCTTCCATAACCTGTGAAATAAAATATATCTGATACATAATATCTTCAGCCGAGCACCCATCAGGTAACTTTTTGATAGCCTCGATAATATTGTACTTGATTAAATCCATATACTTTCAACTCCTTTGTACAATTATACCACAAACTTGTGCTCGGGGGGAAAACCGGAATCCCCTCCCCAGGGCTTCCAGTTTTCCCCAAAAAGGGACAGTCCGTGCGGGAGCAGCCGTCAAGGCTGAGAATCTAATGGCGTGAAAGTCGCCTATCACCAATTAGCCGGTTCGGGTGATTAGCATATCCGGAACGCAGGGAGGTAACAAACTGCGGTGTGCCCGGATGTAAAAGCCACTGAGGCCTGTATTACTCAGAGAATTGAAGGTCGGAACAGTCAGAGTGGCGAGCAAAACTGATCGGAGGTAACCGGAAGGCCTCCCGGCACTTCCAGAATTTACCGAAACGGGGACTGTCCCTACATACGTTACTAACTTAACGAACTAAAGCGCTTGAATTAATACAAACTCCTCCGCTAGATTACCTCGGCAGAGGAGTTTTCACATAACATGTATTATGGAAACCATTTGACTGTTTGGTTTATTTCATTTGAGTAATGGCTGTCTGAATAATTTTTTTGGCTACTTCCTTGTCAGTGACATCAACAATTTGATCAAATATCCAGTCTAATACAGGTTCGCTGGTTATGTTCTTGACCATCTGCTGAAGTTCCAGGGACCCGACGCCAACTTTTCTGTAGAGTATTTTACAAATAGCATCTTGAGCTTTTTCAGTTTTACCTTCAGCTCTACCTTCAGCACGTTCCTGTTTTACCCATTCTTGATAGAGCGGTGATTCCATAATCATTTCCCTCCTAATCATTGAATGTATTAGTTCAGGGCTATATTTATTTCCAGCCATTATAGCCATCGCCCCATCGGTTTAACTCATTATTGGAACCAGTTGATTAATAACAAAGAGTACTCTTAAAAGTGTATGCTTATTGATATATTATATTTTCCACTGTAAAATATAGCCAGGGGTGATTTTTATGCTCGGGGGAAATACCGGAATCCCCCTCCCCGTGGGCTTCCGGAATTTCCCAGAAGGGGACAGTCCCCACTCACGTTACCAACTTAACGAGCTAAAGCGATTGGATTAATACAAACTCCTCCGCTTGATTACCTCGGCAGAGGAGTTTTAACGTAAGATATATTACCGGAACCATTTGACTGGTTGGTTTTATTTCATTTGTAGTATATTCCTAAGCTAATAATAGTGCTAACACTAGAAAGGCAGGACCTGTCCCAGACCAATAGTCTGATTGATATGACCGGAATGAAGAAATAGTCTACTGCTCGTTATGTCTATTGTAATTCCCAGTCATCGCGAGAAAGTGATAAAAGATTACGAGAAGCATGCACAATTGAAATTATTTCCACTGTTTTCAGGTCCTCCGAAACACGATATACAATACGGTAATTCTGAAAAACTACTTCTCTCAATTGTTGGTTAGTGAATTCTGGAACCACTCTGCCAATTAAGGGAAAGTTTTTCAGCTTATCACTCGCTTTAACAATTCTTTTCGCAAATTGGTTTGCATAAATCCTGGAATCGACTGCTATATAATCAAAAATATGTTTCAAATTTCTTACAGCACGTTCGGTCCAAATTAGCTTTACCACGTTTCAATCTGCTCCAATACATCTTTGGTTGTTAATACTCGACCTTCATCAGCATCTTTAATTCCTTCCATAACCTGTGAAATAAAATATATCTGATACATAATATCTTCAGCCGAGCACCCATCAGGTAACTTTTTGATAGCCTCGATAATATTGTACTTGATTAAATCCATATACTTTCAACTCCTTTGTACAATTATACCACAAACTTGTGCTCGGGGGGAAAACCGGAATCCCCTCCCCAGGGCTTCCAGTTTTCCCCAAAAAGGGACAGTCCGTGCGGGAGCAGCCGTCAAGGCTGAGAATCTAATGGCGTGAAAGTCGCCTATCACCAATTAGCCGGTTCGGGTGATTAGCATATCCGGAACGCAGGGAGGTAACAAACTGCGGTGTGCCCGGATGTAAAAGCCACTGAGGCCTGTATTACTCAGAGAATTGAAGGTCGGAACAGTCAGAGTGGCGAGCAAAACTGCTCGGCGGTAAATTCCGGAAGGCCTCCCGGCACTTCCAGAATTTACCGAAAGGGGACAGTCCCTACATACGTTACTAACTTAACGAACTAAAGCGCTTGAATTATACAACTCCTCCGCTGATTAACCCAGCAGGGGAGTTTTCACATAACATGTATTATGGGAACCATTTGACTGGTTGGTTTATTTCATTTGAGTAATGGCTGTCTGAATAATTTTTTTGGCTACTTCCTTGTCAGTGACATCAACAATTTGATCAAATATCCAGTCTAATACAGGTTCGCTGGTTATGTTCTTGACCATCTGCTGAAGTTCCAGGGACCCGACGCCAACTTTTCTGTAGAGTATTTTACAAATAGCATTTTGAGCTTTTTCAGTTTTACCTTCAGCTCTACCTTCAGCACGTTCCTGTTTTACCCATTCTTGATAGAGCGGTGATTCCATAATCATTTCCCTCCTATCATTGAATGTATTAGTTCAGGGCTATATTTATTTCCAGCCATTATAGCCATCGCCCCATCGGTTTAACTCATTATTGGAACCAGTTGATTACTAACAAAGAGTACTCTTAAAAGTGTATGCTTATTGATATATTATATTTTCCACTGTAAAATATAGCCAGGGGTGATTTTTATGTTTAAATTTTTCTTTAAGGCAGAAGCTCAAGAAGCGGATAGTAGAACTTTAAATAGTAAACGGGAACCCGTAATACTTGAAACGACTGTAACAAAGCTGGTACCCCCTAAGGAAGAAACTAGGCCAAGCAGAATTGTTATAAGGGACAAGCTTAAAAAAGAAGAACTTATATGCAAATAAGACCGGATACTATATTCTTAATTGTTCTTTTTATATTACCCGGTTTCTTTTCCCAAACGTTAATACGGTCTTTAAGTAAGAAAGAAGAAACTACTAAAAAATCTGATATCACATATTTAAGTATTTTACATTCATTAGTTATTTATACAATTATTTACCCAATATTAATTTTAATATGGGGCCTAGATATTCATGATGTAGGATCCATTAAAAACCTTCTTCTTTCTACCCGTTGGGCACCTATGGCAACTGTTGGTTTATTGGCAGTAATAAGTTTTACCTGGGCATTGATATACCTAAGATTTGAAGTGTTTTTAGTAAAGACATTAAGAAGATATATAAGACCAACCGTGGAACCACCAAATGTTTACGCCAGACTTTTAGATAGTGATTATAGGAAAAGTAGTGAACCCAATTCACATTGGATAACTATAAGAGTAAACGATAAATTAATTGAAGGTGGAGTAGAGTATGTAGTTGCCCAAGGTGAATATCGCGAAGTTTTTTTAACTAACGTTGCATACCTGGATATTGAAACACGGGAAATACTCTATAGACTACCTGAGAACACTGGGGTTGTTATTAATTTGGATAATGTAGATATAAGTGAAGTTACCTCTGTACGCATTAACAACTAATAGATATTACATTTAATGGAAACACTACCTACCAAAGGTGGTGTTTAATTAATATGACGAACAAAAAGGAAGATAAGATTATACTTGATACAAAGGTTAAGGAAATAAAACCTCCCAAAGAGGAAACAAGACCCAGCACAAAAATTAGGGACAACTTACTCAGGTAAATTGCCATTTCAGTAAATTTCGGAAGGCCTCCTCGTGCACTTCTACCAAAAGGAGACGGCTCGTGTTCGGGGGGGAACCGGAATCCCCTTCCTAACAGTTTTCAGGATTCCCCAAAAGGGGACTATCCCTCCTTGCGTTACCACTTTAACTTGCTGAAGTACATACCACTAAACTTCCCCGCTGGTGAACCTGGGGATTTAACGTATTGTATATTATAGGGACCAATGAATAAGGATTTGGGTTCTTAACCAATATTAGAGGTATTTCACTTATTTGTCTTTTTGAATGGCTTATCTTCAAAAAGAATAGATAAATAATCTCGAACTCCATTTAGGATACGGTAAACGGAAACATATTCTCCCTCGATTTTGTAAAATATGAGGTTATCACCACTAACTAGATAACGGTAGTCCGTCTTTATATTAATTTTAATACTAAGTGAGGCCCCTACTTCTGGGAAATCAGCAAGTTTTTCTATCGCTGAGTAAAGGTTGTTTCCTATCCTTAAGGCGATTTCAGAATTGTATTGAGCGATGTATTCTTTTATTTCTTGCACATCTGAAATTGCCATTGGGTTGATTCTGATCTTATATTTCACAATTAGACCTCCAATGCATTCTTGAGGTCATTAAGTGACTTCCATTCCTCTCCCGTTTTAACTGCATCCTCTGCTTCGGAGAGCTTGGATAGCAGCTTTATCACTGCCTGTTGTTTTTCGTAATCCTGCATATCTAAAAGAGCATAGCGACCTCTACCGTTTTTAGTTAAGAACACTGGTTCTCCGACCTTGCAGGAGCGGAGAACATTGTTATAGTTCCTTAAATCAGAAATTGGCTTAATGTTTGGCATTCTTAACACCTCCATGACTTGCTGTTATAATTATACCCTAAATTTTCGAAAAAAAGGATGAAAGATTTTACAACAAGGTACTTAATCCCACTGCTCGGCGGTAAATTCCAGAAGGTCTACGGGGCATCCAAAATTTACGAAAATAGTCCCCACTTATGTTACCAACTTAACTAACTAAAGCGCTTGAATTAATACAAACTCCTCCGCTAGATTACCTCGGCAGAGGAGTTTTCACATAACATGTATTATGGAAACCATTTGACTGGTTGGTTTATTTCATTTGAGTAATGGCTGTCTGAATAATTTTTTTGGCTATTTACTTTGAGTAGTAAAATTTCATTAGTGGTTTGTACGTACAGTTATATATTGTAAACATGATTCTTAATTCTTATTTATAAACCAATCTATTAATCTTCTTGCTATTGTACTCTTGGCAGCCAGACTGGGGAGTTCATCTGAAGTAAACCATTTTGCATCCATAATCTCTAGATTGTCTACTTTTATCTCCCCTTGATCATACTCCGCCGTAAAAGCAATCATTAAAGCGTCGGGAAAGGGCCAGGGCTGGCTGCCAAAATACTTAATGTTCTTTACCCCTATGCCAACTTCTTCCCAGATCTCTCTTTTAATGCACTCCTCCAGGGTCTCCCCTGGTTCCACGAAACCTGAAATAACACTATAGTGGTTGGTTGTAAATTTCTTATTTCTCGCCAATAGTATTTGGTTACCCTTGGTAATAGCTACAATCACAGCTGGGGATATTCGGGGATAACTAATAAGCCTACAGGATGGACATTGTTTAGCTAACTCATCCGGGCTATCTATGTTGTGCGAACCGCACCTGCCACAAAATTGATGGGTTTGATCCCAATGAATCACTTGATAGGCCCGACCGGCAGTAATAAAAATTTTTTCAGTTAATTGGTCTAATAGCTGTCTTAAATTTTGAAAACTATAGTAATCAGGTAATTTAATATCTTTTTTTAGTTCAGCAGCATAACAAGGAAGTTGATCTGATTTTCCAAGGTAGTGGGATTGTGTTATATCAATTTTTAAATCTTCCAAGTCAGAAGAAGTTACTGGAGTCACTTGGTTATTCAACATTTTTACCAGCAGCTTGTCGTCTTGAAATAAGAACCAAAGGGTATAAATTTGTTTAAATTCTCTATCATACACAATAGTCATTACTATAACATCTCTTTTCATTTTTCTTGAACTTTTAGCTGTACACCTTATCATTATAAAGCAATTTTTTTGCAAAAAAGGACACAAATAGCTAAATAATTTATGTAAAATAAAGGAAATTTACTATCGTTACAAGAATTATTAGAAAATTATATAATGTGGGTGGTGGGTATTTATGCCACGCAAGAACCGAGTATGGTATCCTGGTGCTGTTTATCACATCATGTGTAGAGGGAATCACCGTCACGATATTTTTAGGGATGAGGAAGACAGGTTGTTTTACCTGACCACATTGAAGGAAGTCAAAAAAGAACTACCTTATATATTGCATAGTTATTGTTTGATGACAAATCACGTCCATTTGGAGATTGAGTCCGGCGATATCAATATAGGTCAGGTTATGAAAAAAATAAATATGTTTTATGCCGTGTATTTTAATAAAAAATATAATTTTATTGGGCATTTGTTTCAGGACCGGTATCGTGCTGAATTAATAGAGACAACGTCCCACCTATTGCAAATAAGCAAATATATACATTTAAATCCTGTTAGAGCTAATATTGAACCAAGTCCCGATTTATACAGATGGAGCAGCTATAAAGTATATGTGGGCGAACACCAAGATGAACTTACAACCACGGAAAAAATATTAGGATGCTTTTCTCCCCCAAGGGTCAAAAACTATCGGGCATATGTTGAGGAAGTATTAAAATTTATTGAAGATAAGCCTAAAGGGGATGAAGTAGATGGCAACAGTAATTAACTCATTTGCTATAACCGGAATTGATGGTTATCAGGTGGACGTTGAAACAGTAACTATGTATGGGCAACCCTCCATAACCATTGTAGGGCTTGGTGATACAGCTATTAAAGAATCCCGTCAGCGTCTGGAAGCGGCCATTAATTATGTAGGTTACGAATTTCCAAAGATGAAAATAGCTATTAACCTGGCACCCGGAGATATTAAAAAGAGTGGTTCGCATTTTGATCTTAGTATGGCAGTTGGCTTGTTGGTTGAAACCAATCAAGCAATGGTAAACAGAGAATCGTTAAAGGGTTACGGCTTTATTGGAGAGCTGTCCTTTAATGCCTTTTTGCGCCCTTGTGGTGGGGTATTGTCTATGACTATTGCGGCTAGGGATGCAGGTATAACAAAACTAATTGTTCCTGAGGAAAATATTAGGGAAGCATCCTTGGTACATGGGATTGAAGTATTGGGCTTTAGTAGCCTTCAATCGGTGGTTGACTACCTTGAAGGTAGAAAGGACTATAGGGCACCTATAATAGAAATAAGTGATCAAGACCGGACAAAGGACAGAATGCTGGATTTTCGGGATGTACAGGGACATGATGTGCTGATCCAATATATCGTTGTTGCAGCAGCTGGAGGACATAATATGTTGATGAGCGGATCTCCGGGCTGTGGCAAGTCTATGATCGCCAAAAGAATGGATACTATACTTCCTGATATGACTGAGGAAGAAGCACTGGAAGTAACCAAAATATACAGTGTTGCTGGGTTGATAAAGGACCGAAGCCAACTAATTAATAATCGTCCCTTTCGTGCCCCACATCATAATGCCTCTATGAATTCACTTGTGGGAGGAGGTAATCCTGCCGTACCTGGTGAGGTCTCACTGGCCCATAACGGTGTGCTTTTCCTTGATGAAATGGCAGAATTTAATAGTAAATCCTTGAATGCTTTACGCCAGCCAATGGAGGATAAAGTAGTGACCATATCCAGGGTAAAAAGTACTGTGACATTTCCCTGTAATTTTATGCTAGTGGCGGCGATGAATCCTTGTCCCTGTGGTAATTATGGGAATGATCGATGTAAGTGCAGCGATTATGAAGTCTTAAAGTATCGGCAAAAGATATCTGGCCCAATATTGGATCGCATTGATTTGCAAAAATATGTACATGCTGTTAATTATCTTGAATTAACCTCACAGACAGAGGGGAAAAGTTCATCCGAGCTACGGGAAAGAGTGCAGTTTGCCAGGAAAATTCAACAGAAACGTTTTGTGCATATACCCACAGTGAATTGCAATGCCCAAATGAATGAAGCTTTGGTTAAGGAGTATTGCCGTTTAGATGACGCTGGCAATAAACTTTTACAACTCGCCTATGATAGGTTTCGTTACAGTGCCCGGAGTTTTCATAAGTTCTTAAAGCTGGCAAGGACCTTTGCTGATCTTGATGGTGCAGACCAAATACGCAAGCAGGATGTGGCAGGTGCACTTATGTCGCGGGATCTAGATAAAGATAAATCAAGGCTTCTGGTAGTTCAAGATTGACTATGGATCTATTCTGGATTTGGTTGAGTACAATTAAGGGCATAGGTCCAGTAAGCCAAAAAAGACTACTGGCTGTATTCCAAAACCCGGAGCGTGTTTACATGGCAGATAGGGAAGAACTTATTGAGCGGACAGGACTGCCTATGAAATTTATTGAAGCACTTTTGATATCACGTTCCCTAGTAAAAGCAAAAAAAATTAAAGAAAGCTTGAGTAGATATAATATACGGCTGCTAACTATTAATAATGAACTATATCCCAAAGAAGCAAGTACCTTCCCTTCCTCACCTGTAGTATTATATTATCGCGGTAATTTAAAAGAGGAAAGTATGGGCATTGCGATCATTGGCAGTCGACGTTGCACACAATACGGGAAGCAGGTGACCTCAGAAACAGCCGCTTATCTGGCGGAAAAAGGGATACCTGTAATCAGTGGCATGGCCAAGGGAATTGATGGATATGCACATACTTCTTGCCTAGGGGCAGGGGGTTATACCATAGCCTTTTTGGCCAACGGCCTAGATATATGTTACCCGCCGGAACATCAGATTCTAATGAATAAAGTAATTGAAAATGGTGCCGTTATCTCACCTTATCCACCCCAAACAAGGCCTCTAAAGGCTAACTTCTATAAAAGAAATGAGTTGATGAGTGCTTGGTCGATGAAAGTGCTGGTGGTTGAGGCAGGTATTAAGAGCGGTGCGTTAATGACGGCCCAATTTGCCCGGCAACAAAATCGGGAGATATTGGCCGTACCTAACAGCATATACAGCACAGAAAGTGCTGGGACTAATAGGTTGATCTCCCAAGGGGCCAAGATATATTTGCAACCCGAACAGCTTTTGCCCGAAGGGTTAGAAATAGCTAACACACCTTTGTCAAAATCTAAAACCTTGATTAATTCCCATGGGCAGCATTCTTCAAGGCAACTAACATCCTTAGAAAAACTTATTATTGAAAGGTTGACAACGCCGCAGGATATAGAGCATCTAGTGGATATATTTGATGGTAATATGACGGCGTTATTGGATTTGCTTTGTATAATGGAACTGGAAGGGAAAATAAATATCCTCCAAGGTAAGATTGTCAGGGAAGTGGGTGCCAGGTACTAAACTTGTAATAACTAGGAGTTTATTTTTGATGCATTTTTATTTGCACTTATAACACTTATAATAAGGTTGATATAAGTTTTTCGAATTGTGTTTTAGAGGAGGATAGATTTATGAAAGTACGTAAAGCAATTATACCGGCTGCAGGCCTGGGTACTCGTTTCTTGCCAGCTACCAAGGCGCAGCCTAAAGAAATGTTGCCTATCGTGGATAAACCAACACTTCAATATATTATTGAAGAAGCTGTAGATTCTGGGATAGAAGAAATACTCATTATCACTGGCAGAAACAAAAAGTCTATTGAGGATCATTTTGACAAATCAATAGAGCTGGAGCTGGAGTTAGAGAAGAAGGGCAAGGATAGCTTGCTAGAGGAAGTTAGAAAAATTTCTGACATGGTCAATATCCACTATATCCGTCAAAAGGAGCCCAAGGGATTAGGGCATGCCATTTATTGTGCAAAATCCTTTATTGGCAATGAGCCCTTTGCGGTGCTTTTAGGGGATGACATTGTTTATGCAGAAAAGCCTTGCCTCAAGCAGATGATTGAGGTTTACCAGGAATACAAGACGACAATTCTAGGGGTACAGGAAGTACCTGTGGAAGACGTTAACAAATATGGCATAGTGGCGGGCAAGCATATCGA
Source organism: Desulfotomaculum defluvii (assembly GCF_054657375.1). NCBI lineage: Bacteria > Bacillati > Bacillota > Clostridia > Eubacteriales > Desulfotomaculaceae > Desulfotomaculum > Desulfotomaculum defluvii. The sequence continues at coordinate 326,246 of NZ_BAAHYV010000006.1, forward strand.
GGGCGGGGTTTATAAGGTGAAGGATTTAGTAGAAAAACCTGCAGTAAAGGATGCACCCTCTAATGTAGCTATTTTAGGAAGATACATAATTAACCCAGCGATATTTGGTATTTTAGAATATGTCCAACCGGGCAAGGGCGGGGAGATTCAGCTGACTGATGCCCTAAAGGAACTGGCTCAACATGAAGCTGTTTATGCCTATAACTTCGAAGGCAGAAGGTATGATGTAGGGGACAAGCAAGGCTTCTTGGAGGCCACTGTGGAATATGCATTAAGAAGAGAAGATTTACGAGAAGAGTTTATTAACTACCTAGTAAAGGTTATTGCTAAGGAAAGCAAAGGTATTGTACTTGATGAGGTAGCGATTGCAAAGGATTGATAGGGTGATAGGTGACAACATGCAAAGCAATATAAATAAATTCATGCAAGAACTCCAAGCATATAAATCAACAGAAAATGTTTTTAATCCCTGGCGAGATTATGATGAACGCTGTGATATATGCCCTGAAGCACCAGCTATAAGGTCAAATCATCTGGAGCAATTCTTATCTGCTAGGGTACCTGGAGCGAAGTACCTGCTTGTGGCTGAGGCTGTTGGTTATCAAGGCGGGAGGTTTACCGGGGTGGCGATGACCTCAGAACGAATACTTTTGGGTAATCACGAGAGTATTAAACCTGCCGCTATTTTACAAAATGTACAAGGAAGAAGAACCAGTAACCCAGACAACAAAAATCTAAAAGCTACCCAAAAACGTTTTGGGTTTACAGAGCCCACAGCAACAATTGTCTGGGGCGAAGTAATGGCAAGTAACGTATCTCCTTACCAGGTGATAACGTGGAACATCTTCCCTTTTCACCCCTATGATCCAAGTAAAGGACCTTTAACCAATCGCACCCCCACTGCTGCAGAATTGGAGGTGGGTGCATACTATACGGAAATGTTATTAAAGTTATGTCCCAATATTACCGTTGTTTCTATTGGGGGACACTCATCAAGAACCTTAAGTAAATTAGGGCTTGAAAACATTCACGTACCACACCCGGCAAATGGAGGCGCAGGTAATTTTAGGGCTGCAATCAAAAACATTTTAGTCTAATAAAATGCTATTATAAGATCCCTTGGCTGAGTGCCAAGGGGTTTTCGTAATTTATGGTAGTTATCGGAACATATCTATAATGTAAAAAATTATAAAATATGGTAAAATAAAAGCCTATACGTGGGATATTAAACTCAGTCAAAAAAATTGTTCTAAATATATAACTGTTTTTCCAATTTACCCTTATAAAAGGAGTGCCTAGCTATGGGGCTATTGTCAAAAGGAGTAGTCTATGCATCGAGTAACAAATGGTAAAGTTATTCTGTCCTGGGTATTTGTTGTTCTATGGATGGTACTTATCTTTACTTTATCAGCCCAACCGGCAGAACAATCCAACGGACTGAGTAAAGGGTTAACAGCCGTAATTGTAGAAACTATACAGAAAGTTGCCCCTGAGTCGGATTTTGATATAGGTATATTTAACCATGTGGTCAGAAAAAATGCTCATTTCTTTGCCTACCTTGTGCTGGGTGTATTGCTCATGAATGTATTCAGGAAAAGTGGGGTTAAAGGGCTGAGGGGTTATGGTTTAGCTTTGGCAATTTGTGTTTTATATGCTGCAAGCGATGAAGTACATCAGCTATTTGTGCCTGGTAGGGGTGGGCAGATTAGGGATGTATTGCTAGATAGTACCGGAGCCCTTGTGGGTATAGGGATCTACTGGAGTTTATCTAGGAACGTTAAGATAATGAAGCAACTTTAAACTGATGGAGGGATTTAATGGCCATATTAGTTACGGGAGGGGCAGGCTATATCGGTAGCCATACCTGCGTGGAGCTACTTAATGCAGGTTATCAAATAGTAGTTGTTGATAACCTTTCTAATAGCAAGCCCGAGGTTCTAAGGCGTATAAAGGCACTTACGGGTCAAGAAGTAAGATTTTATAAGGTTGATGTTTTGGATAAGGAAGGGCTTGAAAAGGTATTTTCTGAAAACCAAATCGAGGCGGTAATTCACTTTGCTGGACTCAAGGCAGTGGGGGAGTCTGTGGCTATACCCCTGCGTTATTATCACAATAATATTACTGGCACCCTGATGCTCTGTGAGACTATGCAAAAATATGAAGTAAAGAAGCTAGTGTTTAGCTCCTCAGCTACGGTATATGGCAACCCACAAAGTGTACCCATCTCTGAGGATTTTCCCCTCAGTGCCACCAACCCCTATGGGCGTACTAAGTTAATGATCGAGGAAATACTAAGGGATCTTTTTACTTCTGACAAGGACTGGAGTATTGCTCTGTTACGCTATTTCAACCCCATAGGTGCTCACCACAGCGGCCTAATTGGTGAGGATCCCGAAGGTATCCCAAATAATTTGATGCCCTATATTTCACAGGTGGCAGTTGGCAAGCTGCAGGAACTGCGGGTCTTTGGCAATGACTATCCTACGTCTGATGGTACAGGGGTTAGGGACTATATTCATGTTGTGGATCTGGCCATAGGCCACTTAAAGGCCCTGGAGAAGATCTTTCCCTCCACTGGTTTGGCTGCCTATAATCTTGGCACAGGAAGGGGCTACAGTGTTTTAGAGGTGGTCAAGGCCTTTGAAAAAGCATCTGGTAGGAAGGTTCCCTATACCATTGTAGACCGCCGGCCTGGCGATGTAGCCATATGCTATGCCGATCCGGCAAAGGCTAGAAAGGAACTCAATTGGGTCGCCCAGAGAGGAATTGAACAAATGTGTTCTGATTCCTGGAACTGGCAGTTCCATAATCCTAAAGGTTATGATGAGTAACTTAATAGCCACCTTCTATAATACGCTGGATAGGTGAAATTTTAGTGGTAGTTTTTAAAAAATCTGAAAAATATAAAGGATTTAATTGGGTTATAGTGGAATGTTTTCATTTAGTTTCTAACAAGCGGTTTGGCAAAGGAGATTAGTCAGTTGAATGAGGACAGATTTGACACAAGAGAAGATTTAGAGGTAATCGACCTAAGGGATATTTGGCGCATAATTAAAAAGGGTAAATGGATTTTAATTAGCCTACCTTTAATTGCTATGATCACCAGCGGTATTATTAGTTTTTTTGTACTTACACCCCGTTATGAAGCCTCTACTACTTTAATGGTCGGTAAAACCTACTCCGGCCAAGATGCCATGATGCTTCAATATAACGACATTTTAACAGCTAACCAGTTAGTTAAAACCTATAGCCAGATAGCCAAGAGCCGTACTGTGGTAGAAAAGGTTATGGATTCTGAAAAAATAGATACCACCTATGAGTCATTAAGTCAAAGTATTAATATTGTACCTGTGAAGGATACCCAACTTATACAAATAACAGTGCAGCATATTAATCCCCAGCGGGCTGCCAGGCTAGCTAATGTCACGGCAACTGTCTTTATAGGCAAAGTTACTGAAATTATGAAGGTTGATAATGTTAATATTATCGATCATGCGGTGGTACCCAGCGCACCAGTAAAGCCAAATAAGAAACTAAACATTGTTATTGCCGGGGTTGTGGGTTTTATGCTTGCTCTGGGGATTGTTTTCTTACTTGAGTTCCTTGATCGAACCATCAAGACCGGAGATGATGTTCAACGGCATTTAGAACTTCCAGTGCTGGGAGTTATTCCTAAGATTGAATAAAAGGAGCAGAAGGATGTTTAATAAAAGACTTGTGGTTTTGGAAAACCCTAAATCACCCGTTGCAGAAGCCTATCGCATTGCCCGAACCAATATTCAATTTGCAGCCGTTGATAAAGACCTTAGAACAATCCTAATAACCAGTTCCGGCCCAGCGGAAGGGAAATCTACCACTGCTGCAAATTTAGGTATTGCCTTTGCTCAATCCGGTAAAAGTGTCATTATTGTAGATGCGGATTTGCGTAAACCCACCCAACATAAGGTCTGGGAAAATGATAACAGCATAGGACTCACCAATATTTTGCTAGGGGATACTGGTATACCTAAAGCTTTGCAAACCTCACCTATGAAAAATCTACATATTATAACCACCGGACCTATTCCTCCTAATCCAGCTGAATTATTAGGCTCCCAAAGAATGACAAACTTGCTGACATCCTTCCAAGAATACGCAGATATCATTATTATTGACACACCCCCAGTTATCGCCGTAACCGATGCTGCCCTGGTGGCACCCCAAGTAGACGGAGTTGTTTTGGTTGTTGCTTCTGGACAAGCCAAAATTGAAGCAGCTCAGCGATCCAAGCAAATGCTCTTAAATGGTAAGGCGAAGATCCTGGGTACAATCTTAAATATGGTGGAAGAGGATAGTCAGGATTATTACTATTATTACTACTATGGTGAAGGTAGTGGCGGTAAGAAGAAGGGTAAAAAAGGAAGTAGTAAAGCAGCTTGCTTATAAATTAAAAGAAAAAGGAGATAGCAATGTTAAGAAAAAAGACCTGCTCAGTTATCTTATCCCTTGCGTTATCCTGTCAGTTTATCATTACTCCCATGGCCATGGCCGATTCTGTGGATGATGCCATAAATAATATTACAAAGGACCCAAGTTACACAAAGGTAGTTGATCAGTTAGGTGTTGATTCTGGAGCCGTTGAAGGTTTTGTACGAGATGTGGTCAATAGCCTTGATAAAAGCAAATTAAATAATGATAGCTATATAAAAGGTGTAGTGACAGAAAAGCTTGTCACAAACGAAACGATCTCTGATGCTATTATAAGCCTGGAGCCATCGCAATACAGTGAAGCTAAGGATGCGGTCTTAGGCTTGGGTAGAACTCTAAGAGATGAACTTCTAAAGGGTCAAACAACCTCGGGTGCTGTTGGTGGTGTCGGGGAAGCATTATCCTCAGAAGAATTTAAATTAAAGACTTCAGGTTCCCGGGCAAGTGTCGATTCTAATGGTAAAGCATATATTTATCTGAGCGGCTTACAAGTCAAGGAAGTAAAGGAAACAGGTAAAGCTTTAGAAATGCAGTTTAGTGATGTTAAGTTAACATTTTCTTCAGGGGCGTTAAATATTGCTGCGGTAACAGATAAAGAAGAATCTGAATTCAAAGTGCGTGTAAAGCAACTAACTGATTCTGAGATTAAAGATCTTACATCATCAGCTAGAAATGGTATGTTATATAAAGTTGCAGGAAAGATATATGATTTGACTTCTGAATCAGTTGATGCAGCAAGTAATATTACAGCTATTTCTTCGTTTAAGGGAAATGTTACCGTATCCCTTCCTGTACCTCAGGAGTATAAAAATAGTGCAGCAAGTGGGAAGTTAAAGGTCTACACCTATAACGAAAAAAGCAAAAATTGGGAACTGGTTGGTGGTCTGTTTAATAGTAGTTCAAACTCAATAAGCTTTGAAACAAAGCATTTTAGTAAATATGCTTTATTCCAAGAAGTTTCAGCGACTGAAGTACTGCCACAGGAAAAACCAGTCACTAAAAAATTCAAGGATATTGAGGGACACTGGGCTGCTTCTGACATAGAGTATATGGCAGCACAGGGCTATGTAAATGGTGTCGAAGTGGACAAGTTTCAACCCCAAGCTTTAGTAACTAGGGCTGAGTTTGTTACTATGCTGGTAAATGTTTTAGGTCTACAAGGTCAGGCTGAGGTCAACTTTAAAGATGTTCCTAAAGGGGCTTGGTATTACCCAAGTGTAGCCATGGCCTGCAAGACTGGCTTAGCCAAAGGAAATGGTGCAGATACCTTTGCACCTAGTGCTCCCATTACACGGCAAGAGATGGCAGTTATGCTTGTAAATGCCATGAGTAATCAGGGTATAGCGGTTCAAACCGATACAGCTGCATTGGCCACCTTCGTTGATAATTCCCTGGTAGCAGACTGGGCCAAACCTTCTGCTGCTGCAGCATATGCAGCAAAGATAATTAAAGGGAAACCAGCCACAAAGGGCTTAAACTTTGGCCCAAGAGATAACACCACAAGGGCCGAGGCAGTGGTGATGTTAAAGAATTTCTTATTACAAAATAAGTAGTGGCGTTATTTATGAGGATTTTGTCAGAATTTATAGCAATAAACAAAAAATGTAGGAGGTGTTTCTTGAAAGAATAGATTATAAAAATGTTTAAATTGGGAAGGGAGGACACTGAATCAGTGCAAAAGAAAAAATATTTAGCATTAATGCTTAGTCTGTGCTTATTGTTATCATTGACGACAGTAGCCTTTGCTGCAACTTTTACCGATCTGCAAGGCCATTGGGCGGAAGGGCAAATTAACGAATGGTCAGCAAAGGGACTTGCTGGAGGTTATGCAGATGGGACCTTTAAGCCTAATAATGAAGTTTCCAGGGCCGAATTTGTTGCTCTGGTAAATCGGGCTTTTGCGCTAAAGAATAGTGGTGTAGAAAATAGTTTTTCGGATGTTAAAGAAGGACAATGGTATTATGGTGAGGTAAGCGTTGCCAAGGCTGCTGGTTATATTGGGGGATACAGTGATGGTACCTTCAGACCTAATCAGGCCATCTCAAGGCAAGAAGCTGCCAATATTCTGGCCAGGTTGTTAAAGCTTCAAACAACCACAGTAGGTATAGACTCCTTTGCGGATGCTTCCCAAATCCAGGCTTGGGCCAAGGGTGGCGTTGGCGCGGTTGTTAATAGCGGTTTGATGGCAGGTTTTCCAGATAACACCTTCCGCCCACTAAAGAGTATTACCAGGGCTGAGGCTGTTGTTTCCCTAGATCGAGCTCTAAACGGCAAAAAGATAGTTAATAGCGGTATCGAAGGTAAAGTTACTTTGAATGGCAAAAATATCGCTAATGCTGTTGTCAAAGCTTTTTCAGCAGATAGCTTTAAGGTAATAGAAGAAACAAAAACTGATAGCAATGGTTACTATAAGTTTAATTTATCCCAAGGTAAATATGATCTTACCGTTTCTACTGAAGGTGAAGTGGGCTACGAGAGTGATGTAAAGGTATTGGGAAATCAGTTAACAACTCAAGCTTTGACTATGGAAAAAGCTGCTGTGTTAAGTGGTGACTTAGTGGACAAAGATGAAAGAACTGTTAAGAATGCTACCATAGCATTTACCACCAACCCTACTTTTATTAGCACCACGAATAAGGACGGTAAATATAAGATAGTTGTTCTCGCAAACCGTGATTACACTGTAAGGGCATATAATCCTGATGAAAAGAACCCAGAGCCTGATGTTGTGACAGAAGGTCTACAGGTTGGAGCAGCAGGAAAACAGCAAATTAAAACACTGGAAACTCACTTTGAAGTTAAAAGTAGCAGCAGTGGCGGAGGTAGCAGCAGTGGCGGCGGAGGCGGTGGCGGTGTTGTAACTCCTACCGAAAATATTAATGAACCCGGCACGCATACTGGTGATTTTTCAATCACAACCAGCGGTACCTATGGTCCTGCTACTGGGACATCAACCATCGTTGGTTCCTTAACCATCGATCCAGGTGCAAATGGTGATGTTACTATCCAGAACATTGATGTGGATAATGTAATAGTAAGTTCTGGTGCTTCAAATTCAGTTCATCTTAAAAAGGTTAAAGTTAAGAAGGAATTAAAGGTTAACGCTAAAAATCAAAATAATAGTGTCCGTATTGTGACGGAAGATACTACTATTACCGTTACCAAGGTTGAATCTAAAGTAGTTCTGGAAGCAGCCCAAGGGGGTTCCTTTGGTGATGTAGCAGTTGAATCTGCGGCTGCTGGTGAGGAAATTGACTTAAAGGGTACCTTTAGTGGGACTATTACTGTTGCCCAAGGAGCACAAAATGCTATTTTAAACATAGCTGAAGGTGCAAACTTGGCAAATCTTACATTAAACAGTAAAGTAACCGTGAATTTGGCAGGAGATACAAAGTTAGAAAATCTTTCACTGAATAGTAATGACGTAACACTGGTGGGTAATCTAGATAACATTGAAACTGTAACAGTAGCAGATAATGTGCAGATTCCTGCCGGAGATCCTGTACTTGACCAATTGGCAGCAGACTTGCAAATTGTACGTGATATTAAAGGAAGTTTAGATATAACTTATGCCACTGGGGATAGTATAGGCAATGTAACCCAAAATGTGGGCCTAAAGTTAGCAGAAGGTAATGTTTTGATTTCCTGGGCCTCCAATAATACTGCTGTAATTGCTAATGATGGTACTGTTAAACGCCCTAGGTTAAATGATACTTCGGTTGTATTAACAGCTACCATAAATAAGGGAAAAGCCAAGGTTATTAAAACCTTTACAGTAAAGGTTAAAGGCATAGCCGGAGATATTGTTCCATCAGAACCAACCCTACAGGCCTTACTAGAAGCAATTCAAATCGGCTTTAATAGCCTCTCTGAGGATGAGTGGAATAATTTAGTAGCACAAAGAGATCAATTGGTTAATTCATTAACTGAAGATGAAATTTTTGATGCATTGAAGAAGGCTGGCTTCGAGAATATAACAAATACAAATATTACCATTGAAGAAGCACGCTTTGCTTTAGCAACAATTCGTGGGCTATCTCACTTGGGACGCGACAACGTGGGAGAAAGTGTTCAGCTTATCAGTGGCGAGATTGAAAAGTTAAAAACAGAGTTTGATGATATTGTGATCAAGCTTCGCAAACATAATATTAATCAAGAGGTTATCTATAAATATGCCATTGATTTATATAGTTGTATAGTTAATGGAACTTGTCCCATAAGATCTGACAACTATGAAAGGGATCTTTACAATGCAGCTCTGGATGTGTTGCGTGATCGTAACCACCCGGAACTAAAAGCAGTAGCAAAACTAACCTTTGATCGTCTTAAAGCACAGTACCCAGAGGAAACCTTGATTGGTGGAGTACTTAAAGGTATTGTTTTTGAAAACGATGGAACTACGACTGGTGTTGAAGTAGATGCCACAGTAATATTGTTGGCAAAGCAAGAACTAGCAGCCAAACAAGATAGTACCTATGATAGTCTTATAGAAACTTTAGATTTTATGGTTAATTTAAGTAAGACTTTTATTCCCCTAACCTAAACAAAAAGCATAACAAACTGATGACCCTGTGGACCACAGGGTCATCTTTTACACTATCTTTTTGGAGGAAATAGTTTGATTGATATTCATTGTCACGTTTTGCCTGGCTTAGACGATGGTCCCCAAGCCCTAGAAGTAAGTTTGCAAATGACGGAAATGGCAGTAAAAGAGGGCATAACAGAGATTGTAGCTACACCCCACTGTATTCCTGAGGTGTTTTTTAATGAAGGAAAAGCAGTATTATCTAAAACGAGGGAGTTCCAAGAAATACTGGATGCCAAAGGAATTCCCTTAAGAATATTACCGGGCATGGAAGTGCATCTTACCTTAGATGTTCCTGCCAGATTAAGTAGTGGCAGTGCCTTAACTGTTTGTGATTTTAAAAAACACATGCTTCTTGAACTCCCCTTAAACTCTGTACCTGCCTATGCAGGTCAAGTCATCTTTGAAATCATGCTCAAAGGAATTAAGCCCATTATTGCCCATCCAGAACGAAATAAGGAGATAGCAGAAAACCCACGGGTCTTACATGAGTTAATAGAAAAGGGCTGCCTAGTGCAGATTACTGCAGGAAGTTTAACTGGGAGGTTCGGTAGTACTATACAGGAACTAACCCAAGAATTTCTTAGTTTGGGCTGGGTAGATTTTATAGCCTCTGATGCCCACGATACCATACGGCGGCCTTTTCAAATGAAGGAGGCCTGGGCAAGGGCTAAGGAACTGGTGGGGGAGGAGCGTGCCAACCAGTTGGTTATTGGTAATCCTACCAAGCTAATTAATGGGGAAGCTATCAATAAGGCTGATATAGAACCCTATCCAGAGCAGCGAAAAAGGGTTAGACATAGAAAGGATAAGGGTTTGCTAGGGAGGCTTAGCCGCTTGTTTCGTTAATTCATTGGACTAGAGGTGATGGAAATTAAAAAATTAGGGATTCTCCTTGTTTGCTTGACTTTAATTGTAGCTGCAGGTTATATATATTTTGACCGTTTTGTATTGAATGGTACTTCGGAGTTAGATACTAAAACCGGAGAAGAACAAAAAACTGAGTTACTGACCAAAGAGGAATTTGCAGCCTTACCAGAAGTGCAAGAGTTAAAGGAACAGGAAGAACAATTGGAAAGGGTTGGAGTTATGGAGGCGGGTTCAGGACAGGCGGGTGCTTCTCCTGGAAATAAGAGTACTGCCCAAGCATCTGACGCTGCTCCAAGCAAAGCAGATATTGAAAACCGACTAAAAAAGAAACTAGTTTCTTTGCAGGGTGAGTACAATGGTAAATTAGAAGGGTTAATTGCCTCTGCCAAAGGAGAATATCATCAAATTGTTTCTGGCCAAAGAAAAGGTTCAAAAAGTGCACTGGCTGATAAATACCTAAATTTGGCCCAGGGTCTAGAGGCCCAATGTGATGCGCGGGTTTATGCAGCCATTGCCTTTGCTGAGAATGAACTACAAGAATACGGTTATCAAAGTAGCATGCCTGAACAAGCACGACAGACCTATCAACAGCAAAAGAAAGAACGTAGAAAACAATTACTAAGTAAGATATAAGGTAAATCTTTTTTAATAAAGAGGATTTATTAAAATATGTCGAATTGAATAATATATGTTCCGACAAAGGCAAACTGCCCGAAAGGGTAGGACGCAAAGCCACGGACCTAAGGTTTTGCTAGGGTGGCCGGGCTGCCGAAAACAATGTATATATGGTCGGGGCTTTAGGGAGGTTACCAAGTGTCATTTTATTTAAAAGCCCTGAGAGGCGTTTTTGTTTCTGACAATAGTAATCATGGCACCAGACTACAGCAGGTAGAAACCTTACGACAGAAATTAGTTAACGAGGGCTATCAGCCCTCCGAGGCAGAGCATTTTATCAAGGTTGCTCTGGGATCTCGTAAAATTGAACGTTTAGACAATAGGGAATTGGACACTGTTATTGAGTATCTGGAGAAACAAATTGAAATTGCTCAAAAATGCAAGAATCTATTTTAGAAAAAGCGAAACCGGGGCTAGCTCCCGGTTTTGCCTTTAGCTGCGTCTTTACTTCCTGTTGTATCAAAACCATGCCAAATGATTCTGGTTCCGGTGGAGGGGTATTTACCTTGACCAAGGGAAGTGAGTCTGACCCGATGCTCACCCGAAGCTAGGGCATCTGCCACTAGGAAATACTTCATTACAGGCTCAGGTGCATAGGTGTTAATGATTTCGTACCCTTCATTATCCACATACACTCTGGCCATGCCGCCATCGGGCACACACTTCACCAGTACCCCTATGGTATTGCCGGCAAAGATACTTTCCACAAAGGCTCCATTTTGAGAACCAACCAATACTGGTAAGCTACCATTGACATTGGGTTTATCCATTAAATGAGTAAGGGAAGCTTTGTAGATCCGCTGCCAGGACAAATATTTCTCTATTTCTGAAAGGGGTTTTATATTAGTAATATTGTTTCCGGTAAATCCAGAGGCTGCTCTCTTTTTTAACAGATCTATCAAAGCAAGACTGCTGTCATCTTCTAGCACAGGCAAGCTATAATGTTGAACCAATTCCTGAAGGGCCCCTGGCAGATTGTGGCCCTGTACCAATATTTCAGCCCTGGGAAAAGCTTTACCAGTCGTCTGCAGGATAGCTTCATAGATACTCTGGGACTCTTTAACTTTTATTTCTTGCTGGTCTCCGGTACTGGGGTATAATAAAATCAGATCAGGTACCTCTGGCTCGCTGGCTATAAAATTATTTAAGGTCATCAGGGTACTCCAACCGGAGTTGTCCCAACTTACCGGGGAAGCTAGGAATACTTTGCAGCCGAGTTCTGTGGCCAGCTCTTGGGCCAATTGATCAAGCTGTTCCTTTGAGACCCTTTGTTGGTCGCTAAAAACCACTACATTTATAGGCTGCCTGAGCTGCAGTTTACTGTAGAGATTACCTGACACGGCTGTTGAAGTCATGTTTTGGGTAGTTATGGCATTGGGTTCTTTGGCCAACAAGTACTTATAACTAACACCGCCCACAGATATTAGAAGGCCTAAGGTAAGTGCCGAAATAATAATGATTTTTTGTATTTGTTCAAAACTTCTTCGCAAAACTAATCACTCCCTACTATATTATAAATGGAAATAATTTCTAAATAAAGACTTAATTATAAAAAAACATTTCCGGGGCTGACGTTTTTTACCCAAAATATTTAAAAGTCGAACAACCCATTAATAAAACGATATTTTTGGTATAAAATTTGCATCAGGCCATATTGTGCCATTTTAACTGTGGTATAATATCCTTTGGAGTGGAGGGGTTACATGTCCTTCTCGGCAGTAACGAAAAATGAACTGGCGCGGGTAGTGGGGAATAAACAATGCTGCCGTTTGGCGGAACTGGCTGCCCTCATTAAGATGGATGGCAGTGTACAGATTAATGGTATGAAGAAATTTTCCCTAAATATTGTCACTGAAAATGCCGCCGTTGCCAGAAAGATATTTACTCTTTTAAAAAACCAATTTGGACTGGCCACTGAGATTATGGTTCGACGTAAGGTGCGGTTGAGGAAAAACAATGTTTATTTAGTTCGTATTCCTTCCCAACCGGGTATTGATGAGATATTTAAGGCCCTTGGCTTTGCAGCAGGTGGCTTTAGCTTTATTGAAGAGGGTATCGTCAAGGATTTAATCTCACGAGATTGCTGCCGCAAGGCCTATCTAAGGGGAGCCTTTTTGGGAGGTGGCTCCGTTAATAATCCTGAGGGGACCTATCATTTGGAAATCATTACTGATAACCTGAAGCATGCAGAAGATCTAGCAAAACTGATGCAGCATTTTTCCCTGCCGGCCAAGGTTAGCCCCAGGAAAAACTGGTATGTAGTTTATCTGAAGGGCAGTGAGCAAATCATTGACTGCTTAAATCTGATGGGAGCCCATTCAGCCCTGCTGGATTTTGAAAATGTCCGAATATACAAGGACATGAGAAACCAGGTAAATCGGCTGGTCAATTGTGAGACGGCGAACCTAAATAAAACTGTCAATGCTGCGGTACGGCAATTGGAGAACATAAAGTATCTGGCCGAAACCATAGGACTGGATAAACTACCGAAGGCCCTGCGAGAAGCAGCGGAATACCGTCTAGAATATCCCGATGCCAGCTTAAAGGAATTGGGGGAACTTTGGGACCCGCCGGTGGGTAAATCCGGGGTCAATCATCGTATGCGTAAGATCGAACGTTTGGCAGAAAAGCTTCGCTCAAGGAAGGAAGATCATGGACCTAAACAAGCTTGATCAGGAACTTAGGAAAAAGACAGGGGTGGCCGCCTATGACTCCTTTTGTCGATATCGGCATCGGGAGGAACCGGGAGAGGCTGCTTCGGTGGCCAGTGTGCTTTTCTTGGGTACAGGCGGTAATCCCGAGGCAGTCTTTAGCCAAGTCCCTCGGACTGCGGGCTTTATCCTGACATTGGGTGGTATTCGTCTTTATGTGGACCCGGGGCCAGGAGCTGTGGTGCGGGCCAGGGAGGCTGAATTTGATTTAGGTACTTTGGATGGCGTCTATATATCCCATGGCCATTTAGATCACTATGCTGGTGCCGAGGCGGTTATTGAGGCCATGTGTTGGGGGATGTTTTCGCGTCGGGGAGTGGTATTGGCACCGAGCCAGGTTTTAGAGCGAGACCGACTCATCAGCCTCTATCACCAGGGCAAGGATCAGCTTTCGGGGTATAAGGGAGGTCCTGCGGTGACAAATCTGCAGCCTCACCAACCCATTGCCATCGGTAGAGCCAACTTGACTCCTATACCAGTACATCATGCAGAGGAAAACTACGGTTTTATTATACATACAGAGCAGCTTACCCTTGGTTATACCAGTGACACCAATTACATCAAGGGGTATACGACACCCAAAGGGCCCAAGGATTTATCCTACCGGGAACCCATTACAGATTTATTAGACATTGTTGAATATCGTAAGGATATCAAAGATGTTTTTAGTCAGGTTGATGTATTAATTGCCAATGTTACCAGTCATAATGTATATGCCCACCGGCATATAACCACATTGGGGTTAGCTCATTTATTGGAAAACAGCAAGGTCAAACTTTGTATCATAACCCACTTTAACCATTGTTGCCTGCGTCCAGAAGACCTTCGTTCCAGTATGGCTTACTATGTGGAGAAGAAAAGTGGAGTAAGGACCCTCTATGCCGAGGATGGAGGGAAGTTTAATATTGCAAAATTACTCGAATCTTGGCAGGAAAATAGAGACTAGTCAAGAACATAGGTAAGGGTTCATTTACTATTGAGCGTTATGCGGGTTGGAACACGTGAGCCAAAGGCTACTAGGCTAACGACTAAAAGCTAACAGCTAATGGCTAACAACTAAAAGGAGTGATGGATCTTGCGAATAGATTTTGGACTTAATTTGGAGCAGACCCAAAAACTTATTATGACACCTGAACTTCGTCAGGCCATCACGGTATTACAATTATCTTCTCTTGAATTGGTGGAATACGTTGAACAGCAGGTGTTGGAAAACCCCTTGCTGGAAGTAAAGGATCACGATCAAGAGCGCGGCGAAGACAATATTTCCTCCCGAGAGGAATCAGATATAGATAACAATAATCCTAAGAAAGAATTAGACCTGGATTGGGAAGAGTATTTTCAAGATCGCAGTGATCTTGGCCTTTCTCCCATGCGTGGTCAGCGGGAGGTTGCAGAACAACCGGGGTACGAACAATTTGTTACCCCAGCCCCCACCCTGATAGAACACCTGACCTTTCAACTTAGCCTTAGCCGAGCTGATAAAAAGCTCAAGCAGATAGTTCAATATTTAATCGGTAACATTGATGCCCGGGGTTATTTAGGTATTGACCTGGGAGATGCAGATGAACAGCTTGGTGTAGGGATAGCCAAGTTGGAAGAGGCCCTTAAGGTACTGCAAGGTTTTGACCCACCAGGTGTGGGAGCTAGAAATTTGCAGGAATGCCTCAAAATTCAAATGGAATTATTGAAGATTGACAATCCCCTTGTAAAAGTACTGATAGAGGAT
Source organism: Desulfotomaculum defluvii (assembly GCF_054657375.1). NCBI lineage: Bacteria > Bacillati > Bacillota > Clostridia > Eubacteriales > Desulfotomaculaceae > Desulfotomaculum > Desulfotomaculum defluvii. The sequence continues at coordinate 341,280 of NZ_BAAHYV010000006.1, forward strand.
TATTTACCGGATCTGGCTGGGGGCAGAATGGCCAAAATTGCAGCTAAATTAAATGTATCTCCCTTGGAGGTTCAAGAGGCTGCAGATATCCTAAAGAAGCTGGAACCAAAGCCAGGTAGGAATTTTACCCAAAATGATGATCTTCGTTATATTACCCCCGATGTGGTGGTGGAAAAGGTGGAAGGTCAGTATATCATATTAGTAAATGACGTTGCCATTCCAAGACTTTCCATTAATAATACCTATCGTACAGTTTTATCTAAAAATAGTTCAGCGGATCAGAATACGAAACAGTTTGTAGAGGAAAAATTAAATGCAGCAGCTTGGTTAATTCGTAGCATTGAGCAACGTAGGCTGACCCTGTATAAAGTAGCCAGTTGCTTGGTGGATTTGCAGCGGGAATTTTTAGAACATGGGGTTAAATTTCTTAAACCTTTAAATCTAAAAAAAGTTGCGGATATTGTTGGTGTGCATGAGTCCACTGTGAGTCGGGCCACTTCAAATAAGTATATACAGACTCCCCAGGGAGTATTTGAAATGAAGTATTTCTTTTCCTCAGGGCTTAGCGATACCAGTGGATCTCAAGTATCCTCGGAGAGCTTGAAAAAGGTTTTGCAAGAGATTATTCAAGAAGAAGATGCCTCAACCCCCTTGAGTGATCAAAAGATTGCAGAATTGTTTGGCAAGCGGGGGATTAAGATATCAAGGCGGACGGTGACCAAATATCGTGATGAATTGGGCATTCCTTCCACAACCAGAAGAAAAAGATATTAAAAATTTTATTATTTGGCAGGGATATTGTAATTAATGTTGAAAACATTTCTTAAATGAGACATACAATTTAATAGGAGCACAATGTATTGTGACATAATAAATTTTAAGGAGTGTGTTTACAAATGGCACCTATTAAAGTAGGTATCAACGGATTTGGTCGTATTGGAAGAAATGTGCTGCGTTGCGCCATCGAGCGTGGCGAGTTTGAGGTAGCATTGGTTAATCATAAGTCCCGCCGCTTAGACTTTAAAGCTATTAACGATTTAACCTATGCCCAGACTTTGGCACACCTCTTAAAGTATGACTCAGTGCACGGTATATTAAATGCAGATGTATCCGCCACTGAAGACAGTATTATGGTTAATGGTAAGGAAATAAAAGTAGTGGCCGAAGGTGATCCTGCTAAACTGCCCTGGAAAGAACTTGGTGTGGATATTGTAATTGAATCCACCGGTCGCTTCACCAAGGGTCCCGATGCTGCTAAACACCTAGAAGCAGGGGCAAAGAAGGTAATTATTTCGGCACCTGGTAAAGAAGTGGATGGCACCTTTGTCATGGGTGTAAATGACGATCAATATGATCCTGCTAAACACCACATTATCTCCAATGCTTCCTGTACCACCAACTGTTTAGCTCCGGTGGCTAAAGTTATCAATGATAACTTTAAAATCATCAAAGGTTTAATGACCACTGTCCACTCATATACCAATGACCAGCAAATTCTTGATCTACCCCACAAGGATCTACGTCGGGCTAGAGCCGCCGGGATGTCTATCATTCCCACCACAACTGGTGCCGCCAAGGCAGTTGCTCTAGTACTGCCAGAGCTGAAGGGCAAGCTAAATGGTTTTGCCATGCGGGTTCCTACCCCCAACGTATCCGTTGTGGATTTGGTGGTTGAATTAGAAAAAACCACAACCGCTGAAGAAATTAACGCTACCTTAAAGGCCGCAGCTGAAGGCCATTTGAAAGGTATTCTGGAATTTAACCCACTGCCGTTGGTATCCAAAGACTTCAATGGTAACCCCAATTCTTCCATCGTAGATGGTCTATCCACCATGGTGATGGATGGCAATATGGCTAAGGTTATTGCTTGGTATGACAACGAATGGGGTTATTCCAACAGAGTACTTGACTTAGCATTGCTGATAGCTGAAAAGGGGCTGTAAACCATGCAAAAAAAGTCCGTTAAGGACGTTGACGTTAGAGGTAAAAGGGTCTTCGTACGGGTGGATTTTAACGTACCCTTGTCCGGCGAGAAAATTACCGATGATACCCGTATCCAAAAGGCTTTACCTACCATTCAATATTTGATGGAACAGGGAGCCAGGGTTATCCTAGCCTCCCACTTGGGTCGTCCCAAGGGAGAAGTTGTGGAAAAGTATCGTTTGACCCCCGTGGCTAAACGATTGTCTGAACTTCTGGGCAAAGAAGTTGTCAAAGTCAATGATTCTGTGGGAACAGAACCCCAGCAGGCTATTGCCAGGATGAATGAGGGTGATGTACTGTTGCTGGAGAATGTTCGTTTCCACGGTGAAGAAACAAAAAATGATGAGAAGTATGCTAGACAGCTTGCTGAGCTGGCTGATCTTTTTGTGAATGATGCCTTCGGGGCCGCACACCGGGCCCATGCTTCCACCGCAGGGATTGCTGAGTACCTGCCGGCAGTGGCTGGTTTCCTTATGGAAAAGGAATTAGCAAACCTAGGAAAAGCAGTTTCAAATCCCGAGCGTCCCTTTGTAGCCATCATTGGTGGTGCCAAGGTTTCTGATAAGATTGGTGTGATTGATAATTTATTAGGTAAAGTTGACACCTTGATTATCGGCGGTGGCATGGCCAATACCTTCTTGAAGGCCCAGGGATATAACGTTGGTAAATCCCTGATAGAACCGGATAAAGTTGACCTTGCCAAGGAATTGTTGGAACGGGCGAAGACCCAAAGGGTGGAGCTGTTGCTACCCAACGATGCCGTGGTTGCCCTAGCCATGGAACCCACCAGTCAACAGAAGGTAGTTTCAGTGACTGAAGTTCCAGAGGATTGGATGATCCTAGATATTGGTCCGGCTAGTGCAGAAAATTATGCGACTGCGGTCCGAGGTGCGGCTACCGTAGTTTGGAATGGTCCCATGGGTGTCTTTGAAATGGATGCCTTCGCCAAGGGCACCGAAGCTGTAGCCAAAGCTTTAGCTGAATCTAAGGCCACCACCATTGTGGGTGGCGGAGATTCTGTGGCTGCTGTTAACAAAGTTGGAGTTGCCGATAAAATTAGTCATATTTCCACTGGCGGTGGAGCTTCTCTGGAATTTTTAGAAGGAAAAATTTTACCAGGTGTTGCAGCCCTGCAGGATAAATAGAGAATATGGCGAAAAACATTATTTAATATAATGGACTACCACAAAGAAGTGAGAAGGGAAGTAAGGGTTTGATACCCACTTCTAACTTCTCACTTCTCGTATTTCAAGGAGGAATTGTTTTGAGACAAACTATTATCGCTGGAAATTGGAAAATGCATAAAACTATAGCGGAAGCGGTAAGCTTTGTGGAGGAACTAAAACAAAGGAATCTTGGCACCGAGGTAGAGGTTGTGGTCTGTCCGACCTTTACTGCTTTGGCATCGGTGGCTGAAGTCTTAAAGGGGAGTAATATTGCTCTAGGTGCCCAAAATATGCATTGGGAAACCCAAGGTGCCTTTACTGGAGAGATATCCCCGGCTATGTTAAAGGAACTGGGGGTTAAATACGTTATTTTAGGTCACTCCGAAAGACGGCAGTTCTTTGGGGAAACCGATCAGGGTGTCAACCGCAAGGTGAAGGCAGCTTTGGAGTTTGGTTTGGTGCCCATTGTCTGTGTGGGGGAGACCTTGGAGCAACGGGAAGCTGGTACCACAGAGGCAATTGTTTCCCAACAAACTCAGGGCGCTTTAGAAGGCCTGTCTGCGGAGCAGGTAGCAGGTCTCGTCATTGCCTACGAACCGGTCTGGGCCATTGGTACCGGTAGGACCGCTTCTGATGAAGATGCCCAGCAGGTCAATCAAACCATACGCAAAGTGATAGCCCAAATGTTTGGTGGAGCTGTGGCCGAGGCTATTCGTATTCAATATGGTGGCAGCGTAAAGCCCAGCAATGCCCGGGGGTTGATGTCCCAACCAGATATTGATGGAGGTCTGGTGGGCGGTGCCAGTCTGAAGGTAGAGGACTTTGCAGGAATTATAGAGAATTGCAGCTAATTTAAACTGTGATGAGGTTTTAGGAGGTTCCAAGTATTGAGTCAACAAAAACATCCCCTAGCCTTAGTTATCCTGGACGGCTGGGGGTTAAGTAAGGATGAAAACGGTAATGCCATAGCCCAGGCCAAAACGCCCAATATTAAGAATTATTTAGCCAATTATCCCCATACAAAACTGGCCTGTTCCGGGGAGGCTGTGGGTCTGCCAGAGGGTCAAATGGGCAATTCCGAAGTGGGTCACTTAAATATCGGTGCCGGGCGGGTGGTTTACCAGGAACTAACCCGCATCACTAAATCCATTAAAGACGGGGATTTTTTTCAAAACCCAGAGCTTGTAAAGGCCATGCAGTTGGTCAAGGAAAAAGGCTCGGCCCTTCATATAATGGGGCTGCTTTCCGATGGCGGTGTACATAGCCACATTAAGCATATTTTTGCAACACTGAAAATGGCAGCCCAACAGGGCTTATCCAGAGTCTATTTTCATGCCTTTTTAGATGGTCGGGATGTTCCACCCTCCAGTGCCAAACTTTATATGAGGGCACTACTCACCAAGATGAAGGAAGAAGGAGTGGGGCAGGTGGCAACGGTCAGTGGTCGTTACTATGCCATGGATCGAGACCGCCGCTGGGAGCGTACGGAACTGGCCTATAGGGCCATGGTTTATGCTGAAGGATTGCAGGCCAACTCCCCGCTGGAAGCCATTGACGTGGCCTATGAGCGTGGCGAAACCGATGAGTTTGTAAAACCTACCCTAGTTACCGATGATAGTAAACAACCCCTGGCCAAGGTAGCCGATGGAGATGCGCTGATCTTTATTAATTTCCGGCCGGACCGGGCTAGACAAATTACCCGGGCCTTTGTGGATGAAGAGTTCACTGGTTTTGACCGAGGACCTGGCCAGCCCAAGGTACATTTTGTCTGCATGACTGTATATGATAAGACCATTGAGGCGGCGGTGGCATTCCCGCCCCATCAGTTGGTTAATACCTTAGGTCAGTGGTTGAGTAATCAGGGCCAGAAGCAATTAAGGCTGGCTGAGACAGAAAAATACGCCCATGTCACCTTTTTCTTTAATGGTGGAGTAGAGGCTCCCAATCCCAATGAGGAGAGGGTGCTGATCCCATCACCCAAGGTAGCCACCTATGATTTAAAACCAGAGATGTCTGCCTACGAGGTTACAGAGGCCTTTATCGATAACATTAGTAAAGAGACCTTTGATGTTTTTATTACCAACTATGCCAACCCAGATATGGTGGGACATACCGGGGACCTGGAAGCAGCTAAAATAGCTATTGAAACGGTGGATAAGTGTATGGGGAAGGTGATAGCTGCCATACTAGAGAAGGACGGCACGATAATTGTCACCGCTGACCACGGCAACGCCGAAAAAATGCAAGATGAAAAAGGCGGCCCGCATACCGCCCACACCACCGAACCGGTACCCTTCCTATTAATCGGAAGCCGCTACCAAAATGTCAAGCTCAGGGATGATGGCAGCCTCGCCGACATAGCACCCACCATGCTAGAGATCCTAGGCCTACCTGTACCGGCAGAAATGACAGGCAAAAGCCTGTTGCTTGAGGAATAAAGGCTTGAGGGATAGAACTTTGGGGTCTAGCTGTTAGTCGTTAGCCATTAGCTTTTAGCTCTTGGCTTATAGCTAAGCTTACGGTCGGCAAGGCTGCCTAGGTGCCTGGCACGGTAGAATGGCCGGTCTATTTCTAAGGTATCTATATCTAAAAGCTAAAAGCTTAGTGCAAAGTCTACAATTATAAATAGCCATAGATATAAAAAAAGTCTAGGAGGGAATACAAACATGACGATAATCAGCGATGTTTTCGCACGGGAGATTCTGGACTCCCGGGGTAATCCTACTTTGGAAGCAGAAGTATGGTTAGAAGATGGTACCGTGGGTAGGGCTGCTGTGCCTTCCGGTGCATCCACCGGTGCCTATGAAGCAGTTGAATTAAGGGATGGCGATAAAGGCCGTTTCCTGGGTAAAGGTGTTATTAAGGCTGTGGAGAATGTTAATGAAATTATTGGCCCTGAACTGATTGGTTTGGATGTCACAGACCAGATTGGTATTGACAAGCTAATGATTGAACTGGACGGTACTCCAAACAAAGGAAAACTGGGTGCCAATGCTATCCTAGGTGTTTCCTTAGCCGTGGCCAAGGCCGCAGCCAACTACTATGGGCTACCTTTATATCAGTACATTGGTGGCGTTAATGCCAAGGAACTACCAGTGCCCATGATGAATATTCTTAACGGCGGTGCCCATGCTGATAACAATGTGGATATTCAAGAGTTTATGGTTCTCCCTGTAGGTGCTGAAAGTTTCTCCGAAGGACTGCGGATGGGGGCGGAAATCTTCCATAACCTGAAGTCTGTGCTTAAGGCCCGGGGTTTAAACACCGCTGTGGGTGACGAAGGTGGTTTTGCCCCCAACCTAAAGAGTAACGAAGAGGCTTTGGCCGTGATCATCGAAGCCATAGAAAAGGCTGGCTATAAACCTGGGGAAGATGTATACTTAGGTTTGGACGTTGCGGCCACGGAAATGTACAAGGATGGTAAATATGTACTGGCCGGTGAAGGTGTAACCTATACAGCCGATGAAATGATTGCCTTTTATCAGAAGTGGGTGGATAAATACCCCATTATCACCATTGAGGATGGTCTGGCCGAAGATGACTGGGAAGGTTGGGCTAAACTGACCGACGCCCTAGGCAAAAAAATTCAATTGGTAGGGGACGACCTGTTTGTCACCAATACTGAGCGTCTGTCCAAGGGAATTAAGGCTGGCGTAGCTAACTCCATCCTGATCAAGGTCAACCAAATTGGAACCCTGACAGAAACCCTAGATGCCATTGAAATGGCCAAGCGTGCTGGCTATACCGCTGTGGTATCCCACCGTTCTGGTGAAACCGATGATACCACCATTGCCGACTTATCCGTAGCCACCAACGCTGGACAAATTAAGACTGGTGCACCCTCCAGAACCGATCGGGTAGCCAAATATAATCAATTACTGCGTATCGAGGAAGAGCTTGGCAATGTATCTCGTTACCGTGGTAAAGGAGTTTTTTATAATCTGCAGGATTAAGGGATTGTTAAATTAATCACAAAACTCATGAAAATAGGAGCCAGGGAGAGTTAGAAGAAGCCTTGGCTACCTATTTTTACATGTATAAAGATTGTCACTTATTTCACGTTGTGCTATAATACAGAAGTATACAAGTCCTTTTTTTACATATAACCAATAAAAGGAGGTGGAGTTTTGTTAAAAGGTGTAGTGACTGCCATTCACGTACTAATTGCACTATCATTAATAGCTACGATTCTACTGCAGTCAGGTAAGAGTGCCGGGTTGTCCGGCTCGATTGCTGGCGGGGCTGAGACACTGTTTGGGGGAAAAGCTAAAGGTCTAGATGAAAAACTCGGCAGGCTCACAGCCTTTATCGCTATTGCCTTTGCAATTACTTCGATGGTATTAGTGGTATGGAAGTAGGTCCTAAGTAATTAATATCGGGACGAGGAGGGTAACTTCAAGTGGAAACTAATATGACGCTTGCTTATTATGCAGCGGGTGCCGGAGTGTTGGCTTTGTTATTTGCTTTTTATACACTGTCCAGCATTTTAAAAGAAGATATGGGTACCCCTAAAATGCGCGAAATTTCTGAAGCTATTCACGAAGGTGCGATGGCTTTCTTAAACCGTCAGTACAAGACATTAATTCCCTTTGCTATTATCATTTTTGTACTTCTTTGGGCTGCACAATATTTTGTAGAAGGTGGCGGCAGTGCACACATGCCTGTGGGACCTGCTTCTGCAATCTCCTTCTTAGTTGGTGCTGCGCTGTCAGCCGTAGCAGGTTACATCGGCATGACCTCCACCACCAAATCTAACGCCCGTACCGCTGAGGCTGCTCGCAGCCACGGTCTGGCTAAAGCGTTAAACGTATCTTTCCGTGCTGGTGCTGTTATGGGTCTGTCCGTTGCTGGTTTAGGTCTGCTGGGCGTATCCTCACTGTTTATAGTGTTTGGTCAACCCACCATTATCAACTCCTTCGCATTCGGTGCTTCTGCTATCGCGTTCTTCGCCCGTGTTGGCGGTGGTATCTATACCAAAGCTGCTGACGTAGGTGCTGACCTGGTAGGTAAAGTAGAAGCTGGTATTCCTGAAGATGATCCACGTAACCCTGCCGTTATCGCCGACAACGTTGGTGACAACGTAGGTGACACTGCTGGTATGGGTGCTGACTTATTCGAATCCTATGCTGCAACCACCATCGCTGCTATGTTAATTGGTAACACTCTGTTTGGTTTTGCCGGTGTTATCTTCCCATTGTTGGTAGGTGCTGTGGGTATTGTTGCTGCTATTATCGGTACCTTCTTCGTTCGTACTTCCGAAAATGGCAACCCTCAAGCTGCTTTGAACGTAGGTCTCTGGGTAACTAACATCTTAACCGCTATTGGCGTTTTCTTTGTAGCTAGGGTTACCTTTGTTGGGGAAACTGCTGATATTTCAACTGGTATTTTCATGGCTGTTGTAGCTGGTTTGATTGTTAACGTAGCCGTTGGTTACTTAACTGAAATATATACTGGAACTGGTAAAGCTTCCGTAAACCGTATTGCTGAGGCTTCCAAGTCTGGTCCTGCTACCAACGTTATCCACGGTCTGGCTGTAGGTATGGAATCCACTTTCTTACCTATGCTGGTATTTGCAGGTGCTATTTATTTCTCCTTCTGGGCTGTAGGTTCTGCTGCTCCTGCTGATAAAGCTGAAGCTTGGGCCATCTATGGTATTGCTATGGCTGCTATGGGTATGTTATCCTCTGCTGGTTTCGTAGTCGCTATGGACTCCTTCGGTCCTGTTGCTGACAACGCCGGTGGTATTGCTGAAATGGCTGAACTTCCTCCGGAAGTTCGTGTTAAGACTGACAAACTAGATGCAGTTGGTAACACAACCGCTGCTATTGCTAAGGGCTTCGCAATTGGTTCCGCTGCATTGACAGCTATGGCTCTGTTTAGTGCATATGTTGAATCTATCACTCATAAGTTTGGTGCTCAACTGCCTGATGGCAAGTTTATCGTTAACTTAACTGAACCTATGGTTCTGGTTGGTTTATTCATTGGTGGTTCCATACCTTTCTTAGTAGGTGCTCAAACCATGCGTGCTGTTGGTGAGGCTGCCTACGGAATGGTTGAAGAAGTTCGTCGTCAATTCCGTGAAATCCCTGGTCTGCTGGAAGGCAAGCCCGGTGTAAAAGCTGACTACGCTCGTTGCGTTGACATCGCTACTAGCTCTGCTATTTCCAAAATGATCGCTCCTGGTCTTGTTGCAGTATCCGGTCCTGTACTGGTTGGTTTTATCCTTGGTGCAAAAGCTCTTGCTGGTTTCTTAGGTGGCTTAACTGTAACTGGTGTTCTGATGGCTCTGTTCCTGTCTAACGCCGGCGGCGCTTGGGACAACGCTAAGAAATGGATCGAGCAAGGTAACCTGGGTGGTAAGAAATCCGATCCACACAAAGCAGCCGTTGTTGGTGACACTGTAGGTGACCCCTGCAAAGATACCTCCGGTCCTGCTATGAACCCACTGATCAAGGTTGCTGGTACAATCTCCCTAATCCTTGGTCCCCTTCTTACCAAACTGTAAGATTAAATTAAACCCCAAAAATTGCCGGCCCTTCAGGCCGGCAATTTTTTATTTTTGCGACACCGGGGACGGTTCTCGCTGTCGCATTATTCATTGTCTTATGCGACAGCGAGAACCGTCCCCGGTGTCGCATTTGCTATCGCAAGCTTGCCAGTTATCAATTTATTTAGTAAAATATTACAGGAAGGAAAATGATGGGGGTGAAGCATTTGTTAGATTATAAGGAATTATATGGTAGTCCACAATGGCAAGAAATTAACAAGTGTTTTTGTTGCGGTCCCAACAACCCCATTGGGTTAAAGTTAACAATTAAACATAAAGGTGATATTACCTACACCACCTTTACTCCAAAAACTGAGCATTCTGGATGGTTAAACATGATGCATGGTGGTCTTTTGGCCACAATTATGGATGAGGTTATGGGCCACTGGCTTTGGAGTAGAGGTAACCCAGCAATGACCGTAGAAATGACAACACGCTATTTAAAACCAGTACCCATTGGGGAACCTCTTGTGGTAACTGCCAGACAACAGGTTGATAGAGGTAGATTAGCTACTATGGAAGCAGAAATTACAATGGCTGATGGTACACAGGTAGCCAGAGCTACGGCAAAATTTATCAAGACGGAAAAGGGACTTCAAATCGAATCGGGAAAAGGAACAGTAAGTACTGAAGAAAAGCCTGAAGAATAAAACATTTATTGGCACAGTGTTTTCTTTGAATTTATTTAAAAACACTTGACCTACAATTATGTTGATAATCTTTGCTAGTGGTGGCAATTGAGAGCAAGTTTATACCTGCGCTGAGATAGTTTTAACCCAGAAAATTTTTGGGGTTAAATACTGAACCATGTAGGTTGCAGCCGATCAACGAGTCTAAAATTGAAGTATGGCTTGACATAAAAGTTTAGTTTGCTATAATATAAATACTTGCTTATAACATTTGTTTGCAAAAGCCCGAGTCTCAGATGAGTACCTGGGCTTTAACTGTCAGAGGTGTTTTTTATGGCTACCAAAGGAACCGCCGAAAAGGGTTTTAAAACTGTTACCGATAATCGCCGTGCCCGGCATGAGTATCACATCTTAGAAACCTATGAAGCTGGTATAGCTTTATCAGGTACTGAGGTGAAATCACTGCGGGCTGGCAGGGCTAATCTGCAAGACAGCTTTGCCCGAGTTGAAAATGGCGAGATGATGCTTTATAATTTACACATCAGCCCATATGAACAAGGTAATCGTTTTAATCATGAACCTAAAAGAACTCGTAGACTTCTGATGCACAAGCAAGAGACTTTACGTTTATATGGTAAGGTTAGAGAAAAGGGACTTGCATTAATTCCTTTGAAAGTGTACTTTAACCCTAGAGGTAAAGTAAAAGTACAACTAGGTTTGGCTCAAGGTAAAAAGTCTTATGACAAACGTCATGACATTGCTGCACGAGACGCTAAACGGGACATGGACCGTGCAATGCGTGAACGGCAGAAAATGTAAGACAAACTGAATAGCTTTACGTTAGCAAAGCATTCTCTTATAATCAGGGGGCGAAATGGCTTCGACGGGGGATGCGATGGCAAGAGGAGCGAGCCGGGATCTCACCAGCCCGTTAAACGGTGAACACTAATAATTGCTAACGAAGAATACGCTTTAGCAGCTTAATTGCTGTCTAACCCTCTACCTGCTACGCCCGTTGTGCAGGATAGGGGGTCATTATAACGGGACGCTCTATAGCCTGATGTTCGGAGGGCTATAGCTAAGACTACCGGACTAGCAACCGAGGAGGCTGTCTATGGCCGCCAAGGGAGCGAAATCTAAAGCATAGTCTACGCTCGTAGAGCCTGTTGTGGTTGCTCTTTCGGACGGTGGGTTCAACTCCCCCCGCCTCCACCATACATACAGGAAAATAAACGTTACTGAGCCGTTGATTTTACAATAAGTCATTCGAACACCCCAAAATACTTATGGTAAGGGGTGTTCTTTTTTGGTTGGAGGGATTTACTTGACTAAAGCCGCAGCGGGTGATGTTAAGAACCAACTTAATAAGCTTACCCAGTGTTAAGTTTGTTTGACAAACCAAAGAAGATTAGGAGAATATAGTTTACATTACTACAAAATTTGCCGCCCTTTCCGTGGGCGGCATTTTATTTTGAACAAAGAATTTGATTATCAGAGAGGTTCCATTTTTTATTTATTTTAGAAATCGACATATTTCTTGTAAATAATTATGATTCTAGAGATATAATATTTGAAACTTAGGACAGATAGGTGTTTGTTTGTGAGATTAGTATCAGAAAATTATAAATACATAGAAGAAGTTTATATCGCACGTATCTAGTTTCTAATCGTTTTCAGCAGTATAGGGATATAACATGAGAGCAAGTGATAAAACAAAATGAATGTAGTGAAGTCGATAAATAACTGGAGAGGAGATTATGTAAATGAGTGTAGAAGATTTAAAAGCCTTTGGTAAAAAAGTTTGGGAGAATCCTGATCTGAAGGAGAAAGCCAAGCAGATAGGTATTGATAACTTGGAGGGGATCATTGGTCTAGCAAAGGAAAACGGGTTTTCTATAAGCATAGAAGATTTTGAAATTCTTGCCAAGGATTTTCAAAGTACTGATGAGCTGAGTAATGATGATTTGGAGAAGGTGGCAGGCGGAAATGCAGCAGCCGCTGCCGCAGTAGGTGCGGTAGCTGTGGCAGCCGGAGCCCATTGGGTATAGTTTTTAATTGATTTGTGTTGTAGATTAAAATTATAGTTAAACATCTTTAAAATTATCGACTTCATTAATTTTATGTTTATCTTAGAAGGAGCTATACCATGAATAATGATGAACATACGTATAGTTATCAGAGTGTCTTGGACGCATTTACTCAGGACGAGTTATTTTGCATATCTCAAGTAAAAAGATTTTTTGAGTGCTATGAAGGAGATGTCGACTTTAGATCAAGCGTTAATTCTGGGCAGATTAACGATGAACAACAAAGGCGTATGAAACAAATCGGGATCGATTTTCATCTCCGGGAGATGGCTTTGGTCTGGGAGAAGCCTGAAATACTTAATGAGTACATTTCCCGAAAGCGCGGCAGTGAACATTCAGATATTCTTATAGAACATGCTGAATTGTTACGTAATTACCCACTTCTGGAGCTCTGGGTAAGATTTAACCTACGCCAAAGAATGAGGATCAAAGAAGTATGTACACAACGTCAACTTCCCGATTTGAAAAACACCATGTTTGAAAATTGGCGTAAAAGGCGTATCGCTTCTGCCCAAAGTGAATTAGGAGATTATAACCATTATATTGATCATCCCACCCTAGCCTTAGAATTATCTGAAGGCTGCAGCGTCCAATGCTGGTTTTGTTCATTCAGTGCTAAGAAGCTACAAAAAATATTGGATTATAATGAAAATAAAGATTTTTTCCGGGGCATTGCCCAGGTGTGCACCGATATTTTAGGTAATAATGCCGCAGGCAGGGCCTTGCTCTATTATGCTTCAGAACCTTATGATAATCCACATTACATAGACTACATGAGGGATTATGCAAATATTACAGGATCATTTGTCTGTACATCAACAGCAGTCTGTACAAATAAAAAATGGATTGATGATCTACTGGCCTTTTATCGGCCATACAATTTGCCATGGCCCAGATTAAGTGTTTTATCAACTAGTGTGTTGCATAAAATTCATGATCAGCATTCACCATATGAATTAAGGGATGTTTCTATGCTGATGCAGATGAAAGATAGCGAGCGGCCCAAAGTGCCGGGAGGACGGATTTTTGAACAAAAAGGTGATATGCGCCAATGTAACAATATAAATGATTTACGGGTTGGCATACCTCAAGGATCCATTGCCTGCGTTACCGGTTTTTTAATTAATCTAGTTAGAAAGGATATCAAGCTGGTCAGTCCTTGCTTTACCTCAGAGAAGTGGCCCTATGGCTATCGTATATTTGATCAGGCTTCCTTTAATACGGTTGATGATTTTCACAGTACCATACTGGATATGATCGATCGTAATATGCCCAAAACACCTCCGGCACATATGCCGCTTCGACTACGAGATGATCTTGTTTGTAGAATATCGGGAAGAGGATTTGATTTAGCTTCCCCCAATCAAATCCATCACTTTCAAAACAAAAGTGTTTTTAAAGCTCTAGGTGAGCTTTTAGTAAATCCAACTGTTAGCTATCAAGATGCATTTGACATTTTAGTGGATAAGTATGGGCAAAATCCTTTTGAGGTTCAAGCAGTACTAAAACATATGTTTACTAATGGTTTTTTTGATGAAGTGAACTTAAACCCTAACATTGCAATAGAGGAATACCAATTATGAATTCTGAGTGCACAGAAGACAGTTTAAAAGAAGATTTAGATATAATATGCAAAGATATGCCTGCTGAACTCTTAGATCGGGAAGGCTATTTGAGGCTGTCTGCTATCACATCATTGCTTCCTTTTGAACTATCAAACTTTTGGATCTTGGAGTGTCTGTTAAATAGAGATGAGCCTCTGTCTGATGTTTCGTTTGAGATTAGTAACAATACTTTAGGTCAGAAAATCCTTGCTGGCGATAGTCCTTCCTGTCTTGATGACCTGTGCTTAAATCATAATGTTTGGAAGGAACTCAGGGCTTTTACAAGACAATGGGCTCAGGAGTCGAACATATTAAATAAGCACATCCGCAACCTTTGGCTGGAATTTGATACAGAGTGTCTAGCCACGCACGAATTTGCAAAAAATCTTATCGGAAATCCTTCTATTTTTCTGGGCTTCCGCAGTAATGAATTATCGAATTCTGAACGGGCCGAAATATTGCATCGTTCATCTGATTTGCTGCACATTCCTGATTTTTTGATAGAAGACATTCTATCTTTTATGAACAATATACCGTCTACAGGCCAGTTATTTCAATTGGGCTCAATGCTGGGTAGGCCAAGCAGAGATACGCGGGTCTGTGTGAATCAACTGCATCCCGAGGTCATTCCTTTCTGGCTGTCTGAGATTGGCTGGAGTGGGGACAACTTGGCATTGTCAGAATTCCTAAACAGGCTGACTCCATTATTAAGGGATTTTGCTATTGATTTAAATCTGACCAAAGATGGACCATCTAGAAAAATTGGAATCGAGTGCTATATGGACTGGGATAATGATAGTCCTGGGAAATTGGAAGTATTGTTGGATTTTATTCAGGAATTTATATGGTGTAGTCCCAATAAACGCAAAGGGTTGCTCCAGTACTCAGGTTCAGTTCCCCTACCTGCAATACGTAAAAAAGCACCTGATGGTGCCCTGTATTCAGCCTTATTCAAAAGAATTAATCATATCAAATTGGTCTTAGACGGTAGACGTATTACTGATGCGAAAGTATACCTAGCCATCTACAGGCCAAGTTTACTGTTTTTCAATAATTGGTTTATTATCCAATAATATGCAAAAATTCTTTAAAGGGAAATTCATGCTCATCTTTAAAGTTCCAATGGCAGGATGGCGGCGAAGAGACTGAAGAAAGCATCTGCTGAACAAATAATTATCAATCTAAAAAGCTTACTTAAACGCAGGCGAGAACTAGCAAAAAGATAAGGTGACGGGTGTTGAATAACACCCGTCACTACATTATTCATGTCTCAAAGACTCAATAGGGTTGACCCTTGTTGCTTTAAGAGCGGGGAGGATGCCAAAGATAATGCCAATTAGCAGTGAAAAAACTAGACTATATTCTAATACCCTAAGGGGAATTTCTATGGCTAGGTAAGGTATTTTCCAGTTGATCAATTTTATACAGAGGTTGGCCATAAGTAAGCCCAGGATATTGCCTAGAAAACTTAACACTATCGATTCCGTAAGGAATTGAGCTAATATGTGGATATTACGTGCACCCACTGACTTTCTAAGACCAATCTCCCGAATACGCTGCTGAACACTAAGCAGCATGACATTAACTATACCAATGCCCCCGGTAATCAGGGATATGCCGGTTATACAGGTGGCCAAGCCGCCCAGCATAAGCATTATTTGGTTGATTAGAGAAATCAACTCATCAGGTTTGATTGTAATGAAATCAGATGAATTATGAGCCTTGGCGATTATGCCATGGATAGCCTTTTCTGCAATCACCATTTCTTCAAGGGAGGTGGCCTTGAAAAATAATAAGGAGGCATGGTCAATATTTGTTAACCTTTGAAATGTTGCTACCGGAATATAAACCCGATCATTATAGTTCAAACCAATAGCTGCTTTTGAAGTCATTACTCCGATGATCTCAAATTCTTCCCCAAGTAAAGCAAGTTTATTTCCTACGGCTGGGGAATCACCAAAAAGATCTTCCTTAACCTTTTGACCTAGTACCATCACATTTTTTTTATGCTTCATATCTTCTTGGCTAAAAAAATGGCCCTCTATGGGAAAATAGTTAAAGGTGTTAGTATAGGCTGGGGTTGTCCCCGTTAAAATAACATCGGAAGTGGCCTTTGTTTTGCCTGAAAAAGAAACCCTAGCAAAGGTTTCGTACTGCGGTGCTCCTGTTTCAACAGAGCTAACATTTTGTAAAACTGCTTCAACATCTTTAGTGTTTAGTGTACTATTGATTCCCTTATAGGAGTTTATGCCGGACAGGCCGCCTTCTAAAATGGATTGTTTAGCATTTAGCATTTTTCCCGGGGCAACAATAATTTGCTGCGTACCAAGTCCTTGCTCAATATGTTTAATTAAACTGGAGTTAAAACTATAGATAAGAGAAATAAAAGTAACTATAGAGGCCACGCTAATGGATATGCCCAGGATGCATAAGAGGGAACGAGATTTATTGGCCATGATACTTTTTAGACTGATTTTAATTGTTTTTATGATCAAAGGAAAGAAACCTCCCCTGGAATTTATCCATTGTTATAATACGCTGGGCATGGTGGGCAACCTTTTGATCATGGGTAACCATTATAATCGAAGTACCTGTGTGGTTTAAATTATCAAATATTTTTAATACTTCTTCGGTTGAATGGGAGTCTAAATTACCAGTAGGCTCATCAGCCAGTAGTATAGAAGGTTTACCCACGATGGCCCGGGCAATAGCAACTTTTTGTCTCTGGCCTCCAGATAGTTGAGTGGGATAAGAATTTACTTTCGCTAGTAAACCCACCTGCTCCAGAGCTGAAAACACTCTATTCTTGCGTTCTCGGGCTGAGATATTGGCATATAATAAAGGTAATTCCACATTACTATAAATCGAGTCCCGGGGGAGTAACCAGAAATTTTGAAAGACAAAACCAATATTTTGATTGCGGAATTTAGCTAGTTGGCCAGAATTATACTTGACTAGGTCCTGGCCCCGAAATAAATACGCTCCTGATGTTGGTGTATCCAGACACCCAAGAATATTCAAGAGAGTAGTTTTTCCAGAGCCTGAAGAACCCATTATAGAGATGTATTCATTTTCTTTGACCGATAAATTAATATTTATTAAAACTTGATTTTGTTTAAAGGCATCTTTATAAACCTTATTTATATTAATTAACTCAATCACCGGTACAAAATCACCTTCTTTGGGGGCTAGTTGTTAAATGATATCAATTAAGACTAATTATACAATATTTGGTTAACAAAAACGAAGTGTCGCACATTACTTTTAGTGCTAGCGACACTTCGTTTTTACATTCCAAAGATTGTCGGGAACGACCTCCGTGTCGTTCCCGACGGTATATCTACACAACAATGATTTAACATTGTGTAACTACCTTTTTTTACAAGGGTTGCGAACAATTCCTTTACTCAAATTCGATTGGCTTATCTTTTTTGTAACCCATCAGCGTTAATCTTGCAATTAGTTCATGTTTCTCATTAAACACATCAACATTATAATTGGCGATTTTGGAGGAGGATGAAACCTCTTTAGCTTCAGCCATAAGGATTTTCCCACTGGAGGCTTTAAAATAAGATATATTGGCATTAATGCCTACAGTCACTTGACCGTAAGAATTGGCTGCAGCTGCAAAGGCCAAGTCAGCCAGAGTAAATATAGCTCCACCCTGGATAATATCAACCCCATTTAGGTGGTTTTCAGTGACTACCATCTTGGTTACAGCATAGCCAGGTTCCACTTTTTCTAGGGTAATACCGTTATAGGCGGCAAATCTATCCCTTTGGAAAAATTTTTTTAATTTATCCTCATTCATAACAATACCATCCTAACCTTTGGAGTTATTCAACAATGGGCACCATACTTAATTGCCGCATTCGATGCTGATTTCATTAAATACTTCTAATAGCTTACTGATGCCTATTTTTTGCTTTTCTTCAGCCGTTGCGTCGATGACAATACCACCTTCATGCATCATCAGGATTCTATCTCCATAACTGACAGCAAATTTGAGGTTATGGGTGACCATAAGGGTGGTGATCCCTTTGGATTTAACAATATGATCCGTAAGCTCCATGATGTTTTCTGAGGTTTTCGGGTCCAATGCAGCGGTATGCTCATCCAGGATGAGCAGATCAATGGGGGTCATGGTTGAGGTTAAGAGTGCTAGGGCCTGTCTCTGTCCGCCGGATAGGGCACCCACTGGAACATTAATTTTATCTTCCAGACCAAGTTTTAGCTGCTCTAATAGTGATTTGTAGTAGTCTGTCCGTTTTTTGTTTACCCCTGCGGATAGTCCAAAGCTTTTGCCCTTGTTATCAGCCAGGGACATATTTTCAAGGATAGTCATATTAGGGCAAGTACCTTTGGCTGGATCTTGAAAAACCCGACCAATAAACTCAGCCCGCTGATGTTCCTTGATTTTGGTGATATCCTTATTTCGCAGCAGGATATTGCCACCGTCTATATCGATGCTGCCGCAAATAATATTAAGCATGCTGGATTTACCGGAGCCGTTACTACCCACTATGGAGATAAACTGACCTTCTGCAACTGTGAGGTTAAAGCCAGAAAATAGAGTAGTTTCGTTTATTGAGCCTTTGTTATAGGTTTTATGTATCTGATTAAGGGTGAGCAATTTTATTCCTCCCGAGCTTTAAGTACTTTTCCATTGGCGATCAGTGCAATTAGGAATAATACCGCTGTGATAAGACGGATATCGGCATTATCAAAGCCCACCTCAAAGGCCATGGCAATACAGGCTTTGTAAATAATAGAGCCACCTAGGACCATGGTGGTAGCCTTAAGAAATTTCATTGGTTTAAATACATTTAAACCGATAATAACTGCTGCCAGTCCCATAACGATTGTTCCTGTACCCATGGATATATCAAAGAGCTTTTGCTGTTGGCAGACCACCGAGCCTGACAGGGCAACAAAGGCGTTGGAGATGGCAAGACCAATAATTTTAACAGTGCCATAATCCTTAGCCAGAGAAGTTACAAACTGTTTGTTGTCCCCCGTGGCCCGTAGTAGGAAGCCGGACTTTGTGTTAAGGTACCAATCCAAGGCCAACTTCATCAGAAGGGCAACTATAAATACGATAATTAGGACCAAGAAACCTGATAGAGCTGGGGGAAGAAGCTTTGCAATGCCACTATTGAAAATAGTATCACTATCAAAAATAGGGATGTTGGCTTTTTTTCCTGCTATGCGGTAATTTACGGAATAAAGTGCTGTCATTAAGAGAATACCTGATAAAAGGTCTGTGACCTTTAACTTTACATGGATAATGCCGGTCATTAGACCGGCCAAAATACCTGCTATAAAGGATACAACCAGTGCAAGCCAAGGGTTTACCCCAACTGTAAGTAAAACGGCAGTAACGGCAGCCCCTAAAGGGAAACTGCCGTCAACCGTAAGGTCCGGAAAATTTAATATTTTATAGCTGATATATACACCCAAGGCCATGATGCCGTAAATAAAGCCCTGTTCTAAAACACCTAGAAAAATTTCAAACATATTTTATGCCTCCGCTAAGTTCCACCTGCTACTTCACCATTTGTGCGGTAGCTTTAAGATTTTCGGGTAATGTCAACCCTAAGTTATTCAAAGAGTTCTCATTAACAACTAATTTGCTTTCCTTAATTGTTTCAACGGCTATATTGTTAATGTCCTCACCCTTTAAAACTCTGGCAGCTATTTTACCAGTTTGCTTACCAAGCTCAATATAGTCGATGCCCTGTGAGGCCAGGCAGCCATTTTTGACCTGTTCCTCTTCTGAACCGAATACAGGTATTTTCTTTGCATTTGCTTTGCCTAACACAGTTTGTAGATTAGAAACAACAAGATTATCTGTGAGATTGGTGATGCAATCTACATTTGCCAAGATACTATCAGTTGCCATAGGGATATCTGCCTGTGCTGCTACACCAACTTTAACAATTTCAAAATTATATTTAGGGGCAGCGGCTTCATACATGGCAATCTGAGTGGCTGAATTGGGTTCACTGGTGTTAAAAAGAATACCAATTTTTTGTGCCTTGGGCATAAAGGCTCGGATCATTTCCAGTTGTTTTTCCACAGGAATAACATCGCTGGTACCGGTTGAACCTTTGCCAGGTTTGTCCAATGAATTCACCAGTTTTGCTGCCACAGGGTCTGATACCGCAGAGAAAACAACGGGTATTTTTTTCTCAGAAGCAGCTGTATAGGCTGTCTGGGCAGAGGGAGTTGCAATGGCACAAATAAGATCATAATTATTACCAACAAAGCTGGTGGCAATGGTGTTTGCCGTGGCTATTTCACCCTTAGCACTTTTGTAGTCAAAGGTAACATTTTCACCTTCCACAAAACCTTCGGCTTTTAACCCCTCAATAAAACCAGTACGACAATTGTCCAAAGAAGGATGATCTGCAATTTGTGTAATTCCGATGGTATATTTTTTTTCTGAGTCGTCGGTAGCAGTGGATGTTTCTTTGGTTGATGAAGAACAGCCAGTTAAAACTCCTAAAAACAATGTTGCACAACATAATCCGACCATGAGCCTTTTTAATGTTTTTTTCATATCCTCGTCCCCCCAAATATATTTATAAAAACAAAAAACTCTTATCCCTGATTAGGGACAAGAGTAAAATCCTGCGGTACCACCCAAATTGGTCATAAAGACCCACTCAAATAATGTACTGACATACATTCTCACTTTGTAACGAGCTGAGATCTCGTCAAAGCCTACTCTAAAAAATTTCAGCCTGCCCTCATAAGTCCATTCAGTAAAGTCAACCATATCGCAATCACACCAGCTGCGACTCTCTGTAAAGGTAAATACTTTCTTACTATTCTTAATCATTGGTTTAATTATTGAATTTTTATCATCGTATTATATGGTCAACTATTTGTCAAGCTAAATTTTAATCTTTATGAGCTGGCTGACGGCTGGTGGCAAGGTTCTTAGGTTTACTTTAAAAAAGGTATCTTAATAATCGCAGATTTTGTACCAAAATGCAGGAAGAAAATCTTATTTGTTGAAATTTAATGCTATCTACTTAGTCAATTAATTTTGTGAAGGGATACCTATGAAACACCTTATATTTATTATTCAAGAACATCGATTTGCCATCAAGCTTACAGATGTTGAGCGGGTTATCAGGGCTGTTGAAGTTACCCCCATACCAAATCAAAGTAAGCTTTTGGGGGTCATAAACATACAGGGAGCTATTACACCTGTGATTAATACCTATAGCCTATTCAACTTAACACTTAGTGAAATTGGTATTAATGACAGGTTCATTATTGTACGTGCAGGGAAACGCCAGGCTGTCTTGGTTGCCAATGAAGTTGACGAAGTCATTGAAAAAGACTGGCAGGAAATCAAAAATGCAGAAAAATTTCAGGACCGGGTAGAGATAATCAATGGGGTTTTAAAACTTCCTGATGGTTTAGTTCTAATAGTGGACTTAGAAAAATTATTCTCTGCTGATGAAGAAGAATTACTTAATCTATATGGCCAGTAGGAGTATGAAGAAATGAAACCGAGGATTTCCTCAAGTCTACTGACAAAGTTCAGTGAATTAGTTGCAGATTATACAGGGCTTTATTTTCCCAAGAATAGATTTTACCAACTGGAAAGGGCACTAACTGCCGTATATCCTCAATTGGGCTATAGCAGTGAAGAAAGTTGCCTTGAGGATCTGTTATCACGACCCTTAACCAGGGACAAGGTTGATATTCTGTCACAATACCTTACCATAGGTGAAACATATTTTTTTAGAGATAAAATGTTGTTTCAAAATTTGGAGCAGTTCATCCTGCCAATACTAATCAAAGAAAGAGAACAACCTCTTAAAATATGGAGTGCTGGTTGCAGTACTGGTGAGGAACCATATTCTATTGCTATCTTACTAGATAAAATGTATGGCAACTCTAAAGGGGTTAATATTTCAATAACCGCAACGGATATTAACCTAGTTTCATTAAAAAAAGCAACAGATGCTGTATATAGTAACTGGTCCTTTCGAGCTGCGCCGGATTGGCTAAAGAATAAATATTTTTTTGCAGCAGAGAGTGGACGATACAAGTTGTGTGAAAGGATTAAGGAAAGGGTTAGTTTTTCCTATCTTAATCTAGCCAGGGATAGTTTCCCAGCGGTAAACATGATTTTTTGCCGTAATGTCTTGATGTATTTTGTACCGGAACTAAGAAGAAAAATAATCCAAAAATTTTATCATTGTCTGGCACCAGAGGGTTTACTGATAGTAGGTCCCAGTGAAATATTGCAGGTCCCCAAAGAACAATTTACAACTATTAATTATGCAGGTTTGATTATTTATAAAAAGGCTTCAGTAAGTCAGGTTTCTTTAGCAGAAAAGGAGCCTTTTCAGCTTTATCGTGGGCTGCCCTCTACTGATATATCTAGGTTTGATTTTGAGTTTCAAGATCTAGCCAGTAATATCACAATTACAGAAGCTGCTAAATTGGACGAAGTAAACAAATTGTCTGAAAAGGTCTCAAAAAAAGAGCTTTATGAGGAAATCGAGGCATTATTTGAACTGGGAAAATATAATGAGATTATTGAGCTGCTGCAAAATAAGTTGGCAAGGGAAGGTTATACTGGCTCAGCTAAGGAAATGGCTCTGCTGGCAAAGACCTATGCTAACCTAGGAGAGTTGACTAAGGCAGAGGATTGGTGCAATAAGGCAATTAACCAGGACAAGCTGGATGTAAATTTACATTTTCTATTGGCAACAATCCTTCAAGAGCAAGGTAAAATAGCATCAGCTATTCAATCTCTAACAAAAACCATTTATCTAAAGCCTGAATTTTTACTAGCCCATTTTTTAATGGCAAACCTTTATAATCAACTAGGTAAATACCAAGATGCAAAAAAATCCTTTGAAAATGCTCTAAATCTTATCGATAGTTACAAAGCTGAAGAAATACTGCCGGAATCCCAGGGAATTACAGCCGGCAGGCTTAAACTGGTCATTGAGACTTCTTTGAAATTTCAGCAATAAAAAACTAAGGATGCCTGCCTAAATGGCACTAAAGAAAAGATCTTTCCCAAAAAGGAGTTAATAAATGGAGCAAGATAAACAAGGTGCTGCCTGGGATAAACTCAAAGAGCGGCTGTTAAAGGCCCAAAGGATACCAGATGGGTCTTTGCATGAAGAGAAGAAAAGAATATTAAGGTTGAGGGCAGAAATATTGGCCCAGGAAATACAAAAACAGGACATAGAAGTTTGTCTAGAAGTGGTGCAATTTACCCTGTCAGGTGAGCAGTATGCCCTTGAGTCGAAGTATATTCGGGAAGTATTTCCCCTCAGAGATATTACACCCTTGCCCTGTACACCTGATTTTGTTATGGGAGTAGTAAATGTACGGGGACAGATTGTTTCGGTTCTTGATTTTAAAAAGATTTTTAAATTACCACAGAAGGGAGAAGTAAAAATCCCTAAAGTTATGGTCCTGCACTGTTCTGATATGGAATTTGGTATGCTGGTGGATGAAATAACTGGTACTGGGCCGCTACCCTACAGTTCCATTGGCCCACCCCTTAATAACCTAACGGGTAAACAAGCGGCTTACCTCAGAGGGGTTACAGGGGAACGGCTTATTGTTTTGGATGGAGAGAAAATCCTTTCGGACAAAGATATTATAGTTGACGAAGAGGTTAGTTAGCGGACAAAAGTTCTCTGGAGGGGATAATTAAATGAAATGGTTAAATAATTATAAAATTGGCACCAAGCTACTGGCTGTGTTTTTAATTGTGGCTTTTTTTGGAGCCATCATAGGCTATAACGCACTTTATAATCTAAATCAAATTAAACAGCGAGATATAGAGGTATATCAAAATAATATCCAGCCCCTAAATGAAATTTGTAATGCCACAATCGCCTTTCAAGAAATGCGTACTTATCTAAGGGATATAGTTAATACCCATGATACTAAATATAGGGATGCCATCTATGAATTGGATGTTATGCTGGATGATGAGCTGGTTAAATTTGAAAGTAAAATAAAAAGTGAAGAAGTTCGTCAAAAATACAATGAACTTAACGCAAAGCTTGACAAATATAATGTAATAAGGGATAAGGCCATTGAACTTGCCATGGAAAATAGAAATGAAGAGGCCCTGAAATTAATTTATGCTGGGGAAGGCTATCATCTGGCCCTGGACATAGATTCGACTATCCAAAAAATTATGGATACAGAGGTAGCACAGGCTAAAGAAAGAGCCGATGCCAATATTATCACTGCCAACAATGCTGAAAGAAATATTATTATAACTATCTTATTGGCTTTGGGAATTGTTCTTTTCCTTGGCATAATGATTACCCGAAATATTCAAAAACCCCTAAAACAGGTGGTAGAGGTTGCCGAATGTATATCAAATCGAGATTTAAGTATAGATGTGCCACTGGACGACCGAAAGGATGAACTGGGCGATCTTCTTAGAACAATTAATCAAATGAGCGTAAATCTAAGAGAAGAAATTGGTAAGGTTGCCACAGGTGTCAATGTGCTTGTTACTTCAGCCGGCGAAATTTCTGCCTCAACTTCTCAATTTGTTTCTGGTGCCCATGAAACAGCTTCGGCTGTGAACGAAACTACCACCACCATGGAAGAAGTAAAACAAACAGCCCAACTCTCCAATGACAAGGCCCAGTATGTCTCGCAGATTGCCCAGAAGGCTGTGCATGTATCCCAAAATGGTCAGAGATCTGTGGATGAGACAGTGCAGGGCATGAACAGAATCAAGGACAAGATGGAACTGATTGCGGAGGGGATTGTCAGACTCAGTGAACAAAGCCAAGCCATAGGTGAGATTATCACCACGGTGGATGATTTAGCTGAACAGTCCAATTTACTGGCAGTAAATGCATCTATTGAAGCGGCAAAGGCTGGTGATCAGGGCGTTGGCTTTGTGGTGGTGGCCCAGGAGATCAAAAGTATGGCAGAGCAGTCAAAAGAGGCTACAGCCCAGGTGCGCAGTATCCTAAATGAAATTCAGAAGGCTACCAGTTCGGCAGTTATGGCTACAGAACAAGGTTACAAGGTAGTTGAGGATGGGGTAAAGCAATCCACCGAAGCAGGTGAATCCATAAGAATGATGACTAAAACTATTTCTGAAGCGGCCCAATCCGTTGTGCAGATTGCAGCTTCCGTTCAACAACAGTTCGTGGGAATGGATCAAGTGGCCCTAGCCATGGAAAGTATTCAGCAGGCCAGTGGACAAAATGCCGACAGTGCCAAGCAACTGGAGCTAACTGCCCAAAGTTTAGCAGAAATGGGTAGGGAACTGAAGCAAATGGTTCAAAGCTATAAGCTTTAGTAGGGAGATTTTTATGACTAGTAGGAAAGAGGATGAATTTTTCCAACGACTTCAAGCAATGTTTTTTGTAGAAGCTGAAGAGAGAATAAAGGTAATGTCTAGTGGCCTGCTCCAACTGGAAGAGCAACCCCAACCGGAGCTTCAAGAAAAAATGGTAGAAACAATTTTTCGTGAAGCTCATAGTTTAAAGGGTGCAGCCCGGTCGGTCAATATTACTGATATCGAGACTATTTGCCATGCCCTAGAAAACATCCTGGCTCTTGTGAAAAGAAAGGAGCTCAGTCTTTCACCAGCTGTTTTTGATATATTACATAAAAGTTTAGATACTATGACCAATGCCTTAGCTGACCCTAGTGGTAATAGCACGGCGGTGTTGGAATTGCTTCAAATCTTAAAAACCTTGGAGAAATCGAAACCAAAGGAGGAAAACAAGGCAGAAACTAGCCTTATTCCTAGCCATATTTTAGATAGTCTCCATAATCTGGCCCCGGTGGCCAAGGCCTCATTAGATCAGCAGGTGCCTGGAGATACCGGTAAACAAATTAATCAGTTAATAATAAAGTCTAACGAGGATCAAAACATCCGGATATCCACTACAAAATTAGATGAAATATTGTATCTATCTGAAGAATTACTTTCCGCCAAACTGTCAGCAGCACAGCTAGTTTCTGATCTTCGGTCTGTAACTGACTCGGTAAAAATGAGGCAGAGGGAATGGTATAAGCTTACTCCCTTAATTCGTAAGGCCCGTAAAATGGTGGATATGGGAAAAGACTTTAATGATAGTGGTGATTGGTTAAAGGTTTTCACAGCTTTACTTGAGGTTTATGAAAAGGAATTTGAATTTATAAAACAACTAGATAAAAAAACACAGAATGTAAGAAAACTGTCCGAGCATAATCATAGATATATTTGCGGCAATGTTGATAAGCTGCTGAAGCAGATTAAAAAAACCCTGATGCAGCCGGTGTCTACCCTTTTTCATAATGTACCAAAGGATGTCCGGGATTTGTCTAGGGCCCAGGGGAAAGAAGTAAAAGTTAATCTG
This sequence comes from Desulfotomaculum defluvii, assembly GCF_054657375.1. Taxonomy (NCBI): domain Bacteria; kingdom Bacillati; phylum Bacillota; class Clostridia; order Eubacteriales; family Desulfotomaculaceae; genus Desulfotomaculum; species Desulfotomaculum defluvii. The sequence continues at coordinate 367,670 of NZ_BAAHYV010000006.1, forward strand.
CATGGTTTAGAAGTAGAGGTAGATAAACGTATTTTAGAGCAATTAAAGGATCCAATCTTACATATTGTGCGTAATTGTATTGATCACGGCATTGAAACACCAGAGGTTCGGAAGGGCCTTGGTAAAACACTTCAGGGAATACTTCATATATCGGTTACACAGGTCGGAGGAAACAAGGTTGAAATTGTTATTGCAGATGACGGAGCAGGTATAGATCTAGCTCAAGTACAAAAGGCAGCAGTCAGTCGGGGCCTATTAACAAAACAGCAGGAAGGCAAGTTGGGGTATAAGGAACTATTAGATCTCATCTTTCTGTCGGAACTTTCAACTAGCCCGATGATTACAGATATCTCTGGCAGGGGTCTGGGGCTGGCCATTGTTCGAGAAAAGGTGGAAAGCCTGGGAGGGGAAGTTGCGGTAGAGACAAGGCCCGCAACAGGTACAACCTTTAAATTACTTTTGCCCGTGGCGATTTCTACCTTTCGCGGTACATTGGTTAAGACTGCAGAGCAGAATTTTATCGTGCCTTCTTCGAGTATCAAGCAAGTGCTAAGGATAAAAAGGGAAGATGTAAAAACCGTAGAAAATCAAGAAACCCTAGCAATAAATGGTCAAGTTGTACCATTGATAAATTTGGCCGAGGTTCTAGAACTATCCTATCAAGGAATACAATCCCAAAATACAGATCCCTTAAAAGTACTTGTGGTGAGCAGTTCTCAAAAACAAATCGCCTTTCAAGTGGATGAAATTATCAGTGAGCAAGAGGTACTGGTTAAACCTCTAGGTAAACAGCTTAAAAGGGTAAGGAATATCAGTGGTGTAACGGTGCTAGGGACTGGGCAAGTAGTACCTATACTGCATGTCCCGGACTTAATCAAGGCCGCCATAAGGTATCCCACTAATAATATAAAGGCTGTGGCCAGTGAGCCAAGGCAGGTAGATCAAAGAAAATCCGTATTGATTGTAGAGGACTCCATAACCTCCAGAATGCTTCTAAAAAATATTGTGCAATCTGCAGGCTATCGCGTGATATCAGCGGTTGATGGGGTTGATGCATTAACTACTTTAAAAACAGAAGAATTTCACTTGGTTGTTTCTGATGTGGAAATGCCAAGGATGAACGGTTTTGATCTGACTGCCCAAATAAGGGGAGATGAAAAACTTTCACATCTGCCTGTTATTTTAGTCACCAGCCTTGATTCAAGGGAAGATCGGGAGAGGGGTATTGATGTTGGTGCCAACGCTTATATTGTTAAAAGTAGCTTTGACCATAGTGATTTGTTGTCAGTTATTAAAAGACTTATATAAAAACGTGGGGTACCTAACATGATTAAGGTACTAATTGTTGAAGATTCGCCAGTTGTACAATGTCTCTTAGAACACATACTGAAGTCTGATGATGAAATAAAGGTAATAGGCACTGTAAGTAGCGGTTCAGATGCGGTGAATTTTGTCAAACAATATCGGCCGGACGTCATAACAGTGGATATTGAAATGCCAGGAATGGATGGCTTTGCAACCACCCGTAAGATATTAGAGGTTGTACGGGTTCCCATTGTCATTGTTAGCTCACATTATCAACAGGATAATTTAGCCATGACCTTCCAGGCACTGGAGGCAGGTGCAGTGGCTGTGGAGGAAGTACCACCAGGAATTGGTCACTCGGAATTTGCTGAGAAGAGTAAAAGACTGATACAAACGATAAAATCTATTTCCCGGGTTAAGGTACGAGCTAAGAAATTACCCCTACCTCAAAGAACATTAAAACAGGAAATAAAGCCTGAAAACAACGGGAAAAGAATTAAATGTATTGCCATTGGTGCTTCCACCGGCGGCCCACAGGTGCTCAAACAAATTTTTTCTCAACTACCAGGTACTTTTCAGGTGCCAATTCTGGTTGTCCAACACATTTCTACGGGGTTTATTAAGGGCTTTGTTGATTGGTTAAGTCAAACCACAGCTTTGCCAATTCACATCGCTTCCCATGGGGAATATGCCCTGCCAGGACATGTATACTTTGCACCGGATGATTTTCATTTAGGGATAGAAGCAAATAGACGACTGTTTCTTTCCAAGGATCCACCAGAAAAAAGTACTCGTCCAGCTGTTTCTTTTTTGTTTCGCTCCGTCAGCAAAGCCTTCGGCTCCTCGGCGGTGGGAGTACTTTTGACCGGGATGGGAGAAGACGGTGCTAAAGGATTAAAGGCCATGAGGGAGAGAGAAGCAATTACCATAGCGCAAAGTAAAGAAAGCTGTGTTATTTTTGGCATGCCCGGGGCAGCCATAAAACTTGGTGCTGCTGCCTATGTCCTATCTCCAGAAGAAATCGTGGTAACCCTAAATGAAATAGTAACTGGACTATCTATGTAAATGTTTTGATTTGATTAACCTAGATTTGGAGGGACATTCTTGAGTAATAATGTTAGTATTCTGGTGGTTGAGGACAGCCGTACCCAAGCGGAGCAACTGAGATATATCTTAGAGCAAAATGGTTATCAGGTATATGTGACCTATAATGGGGTACAGGCCCTTGACTATATAATTATGAAAAAACCCACTATCATCATCAGTGACATAATCATGCCAGAAATGGATGGCTACGAGCTTTGCAAGACTGTTAAAACAAACGAGAGTTTAAAAGATATACCGGTTATTCTGCTGACAGGGCTTTCGGATCCCAAGGATGTTATTAAAGGCTTGTCCTCCGGAGCAGATAATTTTTTAACTAAGCCCTTTAATGAACAATTTTTACTCTCACGCATACGCCATATCTTAATCAATAAAGAATTGCGTCAATGTGGCAGTACAGAAATGGGTATGGAAGTTTTCTTTGAAGGGCAAAAGCACTTCCTTACCTCCGAGCGCATGCAAATTATAGACCTGCTCCTCTCTACCTTCGAAAATGCTGTGCAAAAGAATCTGGAACTGGAGCAGTCCAATAATCAATTAAAGGATGCGCTGAACCAAATTAGGCTACTTGAGAACAATTACCGAACCATCCTTGAAAAGAATAGTGATGCCATGGTAGTGGTAACTTGCCAAGGGGTTGTTAGTTATGTTAACCCCGCCGCAGAAGCACTTTTCGGCTGCTCCGCCAATGAGATATTGGAGAAGCCCTTTAGATTTAAATTAACTTCCGGTGAAAAAAAAGAGGTCTCCATTGTTCGAGAGAATAATGAACTTGTTGTGGCTGAAATGCATGTAGTGGAAATAAATTGGGAAGGTAAAAATGCTTATCTTGCTTCCTTGCGGGATGTTACGGAGAATGTACAGTTAAGGGAGAAATTACGCAATTTATCCCTGCGTGATGAGTTAACCGGTCTGTATAACAGACGTGGTTTCATTACATTGGCAGAGCAACAGCTAGAGGCGACCAAAGTTACCGCAGGGAAATTGATGATGTTCTTTGTTGATCTTGACCAGATGAAGCGCATAAATGACCAGTTTGGTCATCACCAAGGTGATCAGGCACTAATTGACACAGCAAGTATTTTAAGAGAAACTTTTAGGGAATCAGACCTCCTTAGCCGTTTGGGTGGGGATGAGTTTGCGGTGATAGTTTTAGGTGACCAGGAAGATAGGTTACCAGAATTAACAGCTAATATAACAAAAAATGTAAAGAAATTTAACTCACGGGGAATTAGAAAGTATAATATATCCCTCAGTTTTGGTGTTGCCTTTTACGACCCAGGGCATCCCTGTACCCTTGATGAATTGATCAATTCTGCAGATAAGTGTATGTATGAAAATAAGCGTAGTAAGGTTACTGCCTAAACCAATTTGGTCTGAGCAGGAATCTTTCTTTTCACAGGGAATTAAATACGGCGTAAATAACTTTAGGCGGTGTCGGAGAGTATGAGTGAAATTTTGTATCAGAACCATTTTACCTATTTTGCCCCGGCTGCCCGGTTGCCGAAGGATAAAATATTGGAGCAGGCTAAAATCGTGCAAAAGATTTATGATGTGCATTCGATATTTGATGCATTCCCCAATGTTATCCTAATCCTTAATCAATACAGACAGATTGTTTATTGTAATGATGCATTAATAGATTCTTTTAAAGTTGAAGATAGCGAAAAAGTTCTAGGGGCCCGAACAGGAGAAGTTTTGCATTGTATTCATGCCTTTGAAAATGAAGCAGGCTGTGGGACCACTGAGCATTGTACAACCTGTGGTGCTGTCCTGGCCACATTAGTGGGTCTTGCAGGTGCAAAGGCATCCAGGGAGTGCCAGGCAGTTGTAGAACGGCAGGGCCAGTGTGTTTCATTGGATTTGCTTTTTACAGCGAAGCCCCTTGCTTTAGATGGGCAGCAGTTTACCATTGTTTTTGTAACTGATATCAGTCATGAGAAACGAAGAAAATCCTTGGAGCGAATATTCTTTCATGACATTTTAAATACTGCAGGCAGTCTCCGGGGAATTGTGGAGTTACTGAGTTCTACCAAAGACTCTGCCAAAGCCAAGGAAATGATGCAGGATCTGGAGGAAATAGCCGGGGGCCTAATCGAAGAGATTCTCGCTCAAAGGGATTTACTCAGTGCCGAAAACAACGAGTTAAAGGTAAGCCCCGAACCCTTTGATCCAGTTGAATTGTTAGTTAGTATTGTGGAACAATATGCCAAGCACCCGGTTGCCCAGGGAATGCAATTGGAGTTAGTAAATGTTCCAGAGGAGGTTACCTTGGTCAGTGATCCACTACTCTTAAAAAGGGTACTGGGGAATATGTTAAAAAACGCCTTGGAAGCCTCCCAACAGGGTGATGTTATTGGTCTGGGAGTGGATCAAATCGATAATGAGGTACATTTTTGGGTTAATAACCCAGGGGAAATGTCCAGGGAGACTCAGTTACAGATATTTAAGAGATCCTTTTCCACCAAGGGTAGTGGCAGGGGCTTAGGAACCTATAGCATGAAATTAATCACAGAACGTTACCTAAAGGGAAGCATCTCTTTCGTTGTAGAAGAGGGAAAAGGGACCACCTTCTTAGCTAGGTACCCCCAAAACATTAGAGTGTAAATTGTTAAACTGCTGTCTTGTTTTGGGGCAGCAGTTCTTTTATGCCTTAAGGAATATTAGTCATTAGTTAGACTAACTGCCAAAAACTAATCCTAAATCTAAGAGAATTTTTTAAATACCTTCATAAAATCTTCCAGAGAGTCATTGATTTCTTTTCCTTGATCCATATTCTCCTGGATGGAAGTGGCCAGATGACAGGCTAGTACAGAAAAACCCACCCGATTAATTGCTGCTTTAACGGCGGCAAGTTGGATTACCACATCACTGCAACTGCGGTTCTCTGCAATCATTTTGTGTATTCCCCGAACTTGACCCTCGATTTTCTTCAAACGGGCCATTAAATCCTGTTGTAACTCAATATTGATATTGGCTGGCATTATTAAAAACCTCCATTTAAGCTACTATACCCCCTATGGTATCAGCGTTTTTAGCTATTTGTCAATAAATTAACCCTTTAGAACTAAATAGAAGATATATAACCATTGACTAACTGGCAGTAGAATGCTATTTTTATTATATACCCATACCCCTAGGGGTATATAGACGATCTGATATAGTTTGTAAATAGTCCGGGGGTATCTTGTGTTAGAAAGTTAATTTTTATGAAATAATTTTGTTAGAGCATTTATAGAGTGACTTACATGGGAGTGAAGAAAATGTCAAAAAAAGTGTTAATTGTGGGTGGAGTTGCCGGTGGGGCCAGTGCGGCAGCCAGATTAAGAAGGTTAGATGAAGAGGCAGAGATTGTTCTCTTTGAAAGGGGAGAATACATTTCCTTTGCCAACTGTGGCTTACCCTATTATCTGGGTGGAGTTATTCAGGAACGAGACAATTTGTTGGTACAGACAGTTCAGGGTATGCAGGAACGATTTAATATCGATATTCGCATCAAGAGTGAGGTTACCAGGATTCTGCGGGATAGTAAAGAAGTAGAGGTTTTTTCAGAGGGTAAGACCTATAGGGAAAGTTATGATTATTTGGTATTGTCGCCTGGGGCTGCTCCCATTTTACCTCCTATACCAGGGATTCAGCGGGAAGGTATTTATACCCTGAGAAATATGGCTGATGTTGATAAAATTAAAGACTTTCTCACAGTTAGGAAGCCCCGAAGGGCTGCTGTGGTAGGTGGAGGCTATGTCGGCATAGAGATGGCAGAAAATCTGAAACATGCCGGTCTGGATGTGGTCATCATTGAAGCGGCAGATCAGCTTATGGGACCATTGGATGCAGAAATGGCAAGGATTGTTGAACAGGAAATGCTGGCAAATGGTATCAACCTTTCCCTTAAGGATGCCGTGCAAAGGTTTCAAGGAGAGAAGCAAATTGAAATAGTTCTAAGCAGTGGCAAACAGGAACAGGTGGATATGGTTATTATGGCTGTGGGAGTGCGGCCAGAAACGAAGCTGGCCAAGGAAGCGGGCCTAGAGCTTGGAGATAAAGGTGGCATCCGGGTGGATGAGTATCTAAGAACCTCAGACCCGGTTATTTATGCCGTAGGGGATGCCATTGAAGTGAAGGATAGGATAAGTGGGCAATATGCCATGATTCCTCTGGCAGGGCCAGCCAATAAACAAGGGCGGATTGCTGCCAATAATATTTGTGGCGGCAATGATAAATATTTAGGGTCCCTGGGAACTTCAATTATTAAGGTGTTTAATCTTACTGCAGCCGCAGTGGGAAATAATGAAAAGCTCCTCAAACGGGCAGGGATTCCTTATTTAAAGTCCTTTACCCACTCGGGTTCCCATGCGGGCTATTACCCCGGGGCCTTTATGCTTACTATTAAGCTTCTTTTCTCACCCGAGGATGGAAAAATTCTTGGGGCCCAAATTGTTGGGCGGGAAGGTGTAGATAAACGGATTGACGTTTTGGCTACAGCCATTAAGCATAGTCTAACAGTTTATGATCTGGAGGAGTTAGAACTGGCCTATGCTCCCCCCTATGCATCGGCCAAGGACCCAGTTAACATGGCGGGTTTTACAGCCGCCAATATTCTCAAGGGAGACGTTAAAACTCTGCATTGGGAGAACCTCAAGGAATTAAGCAGAGACGATAGTATTATTTTAGATGTTCGAACCCAGGAAGAGTATGAGAATGGTCATCTGGAGGGTTCAATTCTGATGCCTGTGGATAGTATTCGGCAGAGGCTAAAAGAGATTCCAAAGGATAAAAAAATAATAATTTACTGTAAAGTGGGGCTAAGGGGCTATATCGCCTACCGGATTTTAGCTCAGCGAGGGTATGATGTTTATAATCTTAGTGGTGGCTACGATATGTATCTGGCTGAACAATATAAATATGCGGAGGGTATTGATTTGAATGAACAGATGACCAAGTTTGAACATATACCCGAACCTAAGGAAGATATGCAGGGGAGAACTATTCAGGTGGATGCCTGCGGACTTCAGTGTCCTGGACCCATTATGAAGGTGTATCAAGAAATAGCACATCTTCAACCAGGAGAAGTTCTCGAGGTCTTTGCTTCGGACCCGTCCTTTCCCAGGGATGCTAAGGCCTGGTGTGAACGAACAGGAAATACCTTTCTAAAGTCTGAATCAACGGCTAAAGGGTACCGGGTTTTGCTTAAGAAGGGCAATACCCAGGTACAGGCAGCTCAAAGGGACCTAAAAACCTTAGATATTCCCCATGGCAAATCCATTATCGTCTTTAGTGGTGATTTGGATAAGGCCATTGCTTCCTTCATCATTGCCAACGGTGGTGCTGCCATGGGAAGAAAGATAACCATGTTCTTTACCTTCTGGGGACTTAATATCCTGAGAAAAGATGTGGTTGGTAAGGTTGATAAAAACTTTATTGAAAGAATGTTTGGCTTGATGATGCCTAGGGGTAGCAAACGCTTAGGGCTTTCCAGAATGAATATGGCTGGCCTAGGCTCTCGGATGATTCGGAACATCATGAAGAAGAAAAATGTAGCTTCCCTGGAGGAACTTATACAGCAAGCCAAAGACAATGGGATACGGCTGGTGGCCTGTACCATGTCTATGGATCTAATGGGCATTAAGGCGGAGGAACTCATAGATGGCATTGAGTATGGTGGAGTGGCCTCTTATTTAGCAGAGGCAGAAGAAGCCGATACAAATTTATTTATTTAAAGTTATTTAAGAAAGAAGGACGTTCTAAAAACAAGAACGTCCTTCTTTGATATTATTCAATGGCCACCAGCCTTAGCCTGTTCGATAATATGATCAGCAGTCCGAGCTGCGATGGCCATGACGGTTTCCGTGGGATTACCGCCGCCGGAGGTGACAAAGACGCTGGCACTGCATATATACAGATTAGAAATATCGTGGCAGCGGCAAAAGGGGTCCACCACTGATGTAGCAGGATCTTTACCCATCTTGGTGCCCCCCATTAAGTGGGCCGAATCTGGTATAACAAAGGCAGGTTTGCCACCAACAGCCTCGAAGATTTGCCGAGACATTTCCATCCCATGGGCGATTAATCTATTATCATTGTCGCTGTAGCTAAAGGAAGATATTGCACGGGGTATACCGTATTCGTCCTTCTCACCACCCAATGTAATACAGTTATCTGGGTTGGGTAGCACCTCACCCACTAAGGTTATGCGTCCATAAAAATTATAGTCTCGCATAATTTCGTAAAGATCTTTGCCCCAAATGCCGGCTGTTGCAGCTAGCCCCCTGGCCATAGCCACTGGTCTAGTACCGTGGGCGTGTAAGGTATAACCCCGCACAAAGCCTCTGACAGAATCGGTTTCATAGAATTCTTGAGTTGAAGCCAAAACTGGTGTTCCTTTATAAAGACGCACTTCTTCGTCAAATTTGGCATAGAGGTCATGGCTGCTATGGGGCATGATGCATTTCCCAACCATGCCACTGCTGTTGGCTAGCCCGTGGGGAAACTTTGCACAAGCCGAATGAAGCAGCAGTCGAGGTGTTTCTACCACAAAGTTTGAGAGGATAAAAACCTTGGCTTCTTGGGAGTATTCCTTGCCATCATGGACAAAGGTTACACCTCTAACCAGTCCCTCTTTGTTTAAAGCAATGTGGGTGACCATACAATCACTTAGGATCTCTGCCCCCAGTTGAATAGCCTTGGGTATATGGTGTATAAGGGTGCTAAACTTGGCATTGGGCAGGCAACCCTGGTTACAAAATCCCCGGTTGATGCAGGGGGGACGACCCTCAAAGGGAGCCGAGAGAATAGCCAGGGGTGTCACCACACTGGGGATCCCTAACCTTTCACAGCCCCGGCGAAATAACTGGGCATTGGCACTTATTGGTTCACGGACAGGATAAGGATAAGGTCCGGGGAATTCCCCCCAGGGAAACTCCTGGGGGCCAGAAACAGCAATGTCCCGTTCGATTTTGTCATAATAAGGGGCTAAGTCTTCGTAGCTAAAGGGCCAGTCCTCAGCTACACCATCTAAAGTTTTTACTTTAAAATCGCTGGCATGGAAGCGCAGAAAAACACCGGTAAAGTGGACCGTTCCTCCTCCCACACCACGGCCAGAATTGTTATGACCAAAGCTAATGGGATCCTTGCCTGTGGAAAGTCGAGTATCTTGCCAACCCAATGAAGCCATAGATAGCTCATCGCTGGCAAAGTCCGTCTGGGGATTCCAGTAGGGACCTGCTTCAATAACCACAACCTTAAAACCGGCTTTACTTAGCTCATAGGCCAGGACACCACCAGCGGCGCCGGCACCCACAATACAGATATCGGCATCGTCCTTATACTTTCGCTGGTTTAGGTTATTATATCGATGACCATCATAATGATCGCAATTGTGAGTTACAAAATCATGATTATTTTTCATCTTGCCGGGCCTCCCATGGATCAGTAAGTCCCTGTTCTACCCGCACATAGCCTCGGGGATAGGCCGGACCGCCATAGCCAATTTCCGACCAAACTATGGGATGTGAATAGTAAGCACTGGTAATTTCCGATGCTAGTTTTTTAAATAATTCCTGCTGCATTTCTTTATCCCAACCAGGTAGAAGTTTTACCTGACCTCTTTGTAGGGCGGAAAGAATAGAAAACTGCTGCGAGGTAGCTAAATCTATAAAGCTTTTATGATAGGAATGCTTGGCCAAATTGTTCAGGGCTTTTAAACCTTCACGGATTAATTGCTTTTCTGGGGGTATAGTTGGTTTGCGTTGGGACTCACCAATTTTTGAAGTTAATTTTTGGTCTATGTGATGAGTGACATAATCTAAAAGCTCACTGCGATTATCATAGATTAGGTGGCTAGTAATACTTTTAATTAATATTACTTCATCATTTGTTAAAGTTTTTGGTTGAGAAAAGGGTCCCAGTCTCTTTTTTACTATTTCTCTAGTATGGGGATCCCACTCATCCTGGTATTTTAGAAGATCATATGAAGGGTAGCGGGTACGATTTTCTTTCACGACACATTACCTCCAATAAAGTGCGATAAGACCCAGTACACTGATAGCTGCTACCATTAGAGGCAAGATTACCGGAGGTCCTACCAAAAAATTTTGCATACGATAGCCATCCACACGTTCGCCTACACCTTCTACATGAAGACCAAAGCCAACTAAACCCGACAATACCCCTGCTGCACAAAAAATACCTGTGATGGCTCTCAGCCAGGGGATATTATAGAAAACTAAAGTCAGCAGCAACATGCCTATGATCGGAGTTCCCAGCACAGGTGCCCACATGGCCCAATGGCGAAAGTTTTGTCGATAATGAAGAAGGGTTACCTGAACAAAAATTAAGAATAGTGCCAAGGCTGAAAACAACAGGATTATCCTACTAATTGGCCAACCGTCCCACATTTGATTTCACCTCTAAAATTAATTTAGGGTAGCTTTCCCTAAGAAGGAATAAATTATTATTTTTAGGTAACCGGCCAGGGGTGCTATCGTTATCCCCCCGATTTTGCCTTCCACTCGTCAGTAAGTTGGCCATGTACTTGCAATAAAATTTTCTTTCGACATGATTTCTAAAGGAAAAATCAGTTCCAATACAGAAATTTTCCCCATGGGCTTTGTACAAATGGTTTCAATCTTCCCAAGGGGGTAAAGTAATTTGACTGATAAACATCTTTGGCACAGCTATTACCCGGAAGGGATGCCCACAAGCATAGACCTTCCTAAAATTTCTCTTTATGATTTTTTAGATCAATCGGCCAAGAGATATCCAGTTAACACTGCAATTATTTTTCAAAACCATCAACTGACCTACACTGAACTAAAAGAAAGAGTTGACCGTATTGCCACGGCACTGCATGGCCTGGGCGTAAAAAAAGGGAATCGAGTTGCCATTATGCTACCCAACTGCCCACAAGTGGTCATTGCTTATTATGCCGTTATGCGGCTGGGGGCCATTGCAGTGATGGTAAACCCCTTGTATTCAGAGCGGGATTTAGCTTATATTCTAAAGGATTCCCAGGCAGAGATCTTAATCTTTCTTGATCAGTTACAACCCAAGGTAGCCAAAGTACTTCCGGGTACTACAATAAAAACAATGATTTCCACAGGGGTGCAGGAGTACCTAGCCTTGGGCAATGATCTGAACGGACTAGCTGGTACCAGTGAAGAAAAGGAGATTATTTCCTTTGAACAATTGCTGGTAAATTCTTTGCCAGCCCCACCGGAGGTTAACTTGGATGTTCAGGAAGACATCGTACTTCTTCAATATACTGGGGGAACCACAGGTATTGTTAAAGGTGCCATGCTAACCCATCAAAATCTAGCGGGTAATGTTATGCAAACCAGGTATTGGTTAAGAGAATGTCGAGATGGCCAGGAAAGATTCTTCTGTGTTCTGCCTTTCTTTCACATCTTTGCTATGACAACTTGCATGAACTTATCTGTTTACCTGGCTTCTACCATGATCTTAATTCCTCGCCTAGAGGCAATGAATTTACTGAAACAGATCGCTCAATATAAACCCACGGTCTTTCAGGGCGTACCTTCCCTATATGTGGCCGTCATCGCCAACCCAGAAGTAAAAAAATATGATCTTTCGTCAATTCACATTTGCTTGTCTGGGGGAGCACCCTTACCGTCAGAGGTACAGCAAAAATTTGAAGCTGTTACCGGGGCTAAATTGGTCGAAGGGTATGGTTTAACAGAAGCATCGCCGGTAACCCATTGTAACCCATTAAACAATCAAAAAGTTGATGGTTCCATAGGTTTACCGATTCCCAACACTGAAATTAAGATTGTTGATTTGGAAACTGGCAAGCGAGAGTTGCCACCAGGTGAAATTGGTGAGTTATGTATCCGGGGACCCCAGGTCATGAGGGGTTATTGGAACATGCCAGAGGAAACAGAAAAGGTTTTGCGGGATGATTGGTTGTTTACAGGGGATATTGCCCGTCTGGATGAAAGAGGGTTTACCTATATTGTGGACCGAAAAAAAGATCTGGTTATTAGTATGGGATATAATATATACCCAAGGGAAGTAGAAGAAGTACTCTATGAGCACCCCAAGGTAAAGGAAGCTGCCGTGATCGGGATTAAGGATCGCAGTAGGGGTGAGGTATTAAAGGCTTTTATTGTCTTGCAGGAAGGTCAAGAAGCAAAAAAAGATGAAATAATCAAGTTTTGCCGACAGCACCTGACACAGTACAAAGTACCAAAGAAGGTCGAGTTTCGAACGGAATTACCCAAGTCCACCGTAGGTAAAGTTCTCCGGCGGATACTTATTGAAGAGGAAAAAAGCAACGAAAAATAATAAACATGTGTAAAAAAGAAACTGTTGCACAATGATTAATCGTTCTCTAAAAGTTGTCTTAAAAAAAGAAGTGTCGCTAGCTACTAAAAAGTAGTTTTGCGACACTTCTTTTATCTTACTTCAGGTAGGAATCAACTTGATTTTCGATTTGGACAATTTCTTCTTCGCTAAGTTCTCTGCCTAAGAAAGTGCGAAGGCTCTTAATAGCGGCACCAATGGCAACCCTTCTGATATCAATTTCAGATTTTACTTCCACTGGTGCAGTTCTGGGTTGGTATTTGGCAGAGGGTAGGCCCGGACTAATGGTAGCAGCCAAGTCATCCAGAGAGGGTACTGGCTTTTCATCCACATAGCCATGATCAACAAAGCGTTGTTCCTCATGGGTCTGTCTAGGGGAATCTTCCCAGGGAAGATCATCCTTAGTAGTAATAGAGGTAGTAACTGAAGTTTCTTCTGTAGAAAAATTTGCTATAAAGGGAGTCTCTTCTTCAAACTTAGGTGGTTCTGTAGCCAGGTTAGATTTTCTTTGTTCTCTCTTTTCCCGGGCCTTTTCCTTTTTTTGCATATAGTTAGTAAAAGCATAGGATATTTCTTGCTCAATTTGCAGCAGTTCCATGCGGTGCTGTTCCACAAAGATATTATAATCAGGATGGTTTTTTTCCACAACTTCCATTAGCTCAAGTTGGTTAGCAATGAGTGCTTGAAGTGCGGGAGATACTTTTATAGGCACCCGAGCTAAGTCTTTATCTACTTCGTGTCCGGAAATGGTAAATTCGATCTCTTGTTTTTTAGCCAAAGCTAACACTCCTATACAAATAAGTCTGATCACATAGTATAAATTGTATCGAAGCAACTGGGGGAGGGTCAATATAAATGTGCTCAATTGGTTAGGTCAGAAGCTAATTTTGTAAGGTACCAATGGTATAATCTAGGCAATATATGGTAAAAATGGCAACAGAATACCTAAATTGGAGGTAGCTAAATGACTAAGAAAACCGTAGATAATTTAAAGGCAGCCTACGCCGGGGAAAGTATGGCCCGTAATTATTATACTTTCTTTGCATCCGTAGCCCGGAAGGAAGGCTGGCATGAGATAGCGGAGATTTTTGAAGAAACAGCTAGAAATGAGAAAGAACATGCAGAAGTAATTTTAAAGCTTTTAGGTGGCATTAAAGGAACCAAAGAAAATTTATTGGCTTCTATAGATAAAGAATCTTACGAGTGGCAGGATATGTACCCTGAGTTCGAACAGGTGGCCAGAGAAGAAGGTGAACAGGAGGCGGCAACTTTCTTTGCCACCGTTCAGCAAGTAGAACACCACCATGCGGACCGCTTTAGAAAACTTCTAGAATTGTTGGAGAATAATAAACTCCTCCAAAAGGATCAAAAAATTAAGTGGAAGTGCCGAGAATGTGGTTATGTTCATGAGGGTAATGAACCACCAGAGAAGTGCCCCCTCTGTGGTCATGGTAAAGAGTATTATGAACCAGAGGTAAAGGAATACCTGTAATTATAAAAGACCTTGCCAAAGCTATTTGGGAAGGTCTTTTTGCGATCCATAGAGAAATACTATAATCGTAAACCCAAAGGCATATTTTTATTGTCCGGTAAATAAGGATTAGAAGATTGTCCTTATGAGGGGTGATAAAAGTAGAAACCTTTGGACATAAAGTTATTTTAATTTTCTTTACTGCCCTTGGCATTATGCTGGGCTCAGTACTTATCGGCTCTTTGGCGGCGCTGCTGGTAAGGGAACCTTCCTTAGGTGTCATGCTAAAATTGTCCCGGGATATGAAAATATGGGCCATTGCCGCGGCCATCGGAGGTACCTTCTCTACCTTTGAAGTCTTTGAGAGTGGTCTTTTTAATGGTGAGGTCCGGGCAGTTATTAAGCAGATTTTTTATATTGTTAGTGCTTTAGCCGGTACCCAAGCGGGTTACTACCTGATCCTAGCCCTATGTGGAGGAAACTCTAAATGAAGGGGACATTATTAAGAAGTTGTGCTTTTCTGGTATTGGGTATTCTATTGGGCGCTGCAACAACCAATGTGATCATTGGCAAACAGGTGGATCATCTTACCTTGACCAATCTAACCCTACGGGACCAATTGGCAGATACTCAAACTGAATTGTTAAAAATAAAAGACAATAGTAAAAAGGAAAAAAAGAAAACTATTACCCATATAGAAACCTATGTTATCATTTCTTCCCGTGAAGGATTAACAGATTTTGATGAACTTAGTGTTAATTTGGAAGCAAATGAAAAGGTGAAAAACTGGTTAGCGCCTTTAATTGGACAAGAAGTGGATGGCCTAGATACGTTATGGATTCCTGGTGTAGTAGATAACCGTGAGATAGAAGCCAATGGCAATCAGTATCAATTAAAGTCCTATCTGGTAGTGATAGATGAAAAAATCACTGTTTACTTAAAGGCCAACCAAATCAAAGGAGAAACCAAGCGATAAGGGCCTGTTAGAAAAGGTTCAGGGCAATATGTTGATAGGTTATCATCGAACCATACCTATTACAGGATTACTCGGGAGGGTAGGGATTATCTAAGAAGACTACGCAGGGAGAACAAGAAGCACAAAGCGATAGTTAGGCCATGGAAATAAATCTCCCATGGTTTTTTTGTATGCTGGCCTCAAAACATAATAAGAGGTATTGTAAGGGAAAACTGAGGATGAAACGGAGGTGTAAAACCTGATTTGGTTATTATTTATTTCAATGGCACAAAGAATGGGGTTTATTGTGGCCATTGCTTTTTTATTTACCCGTTGGCAAGGGTTTAGATCTCTATTGGAAAACAGGCCGACTCTGCGAGGGAAGATTCACTTAGCTATCATTTTTGGTATTTTCGGTATTGTTGGAACCTATACCGGTATTACCATAACACCAGGCGATGTGCAAGAACTTTTCCCTGGTAATCTGACCTACGAAGACGCCATTGCTAATTCACGGGCCATCGGGGTGATGGTAGGGGGGTTATTGGGAGGACCAATCACGGGGCTTTTGGCCGGTCTTATTGCTGGTCTACAGAGAATGACCATGGGTGGTTTTACTGATGTGGCCTGTGGTATTTCTACAGTTTATGAAGGGATCATAGCAGGAGCCGTTTATTATAAAATGAGGCAAAGGACCTTCACCCCGGGGGTGGCTTTATTGACGGGCATTATTGGGGAATTTGGTCAAATGGCTATTATCCTAATGGTAGCACAGCCCTTTTATAAGGCTCTTGCCCTGGTGAAGATCATTGCTATACCCATGATCTTTGCCAATAGTTTAGGAATTGCCCTGTTTATAGCCATTGTTCAGGCAGTTTTAGAAAATGAAAGGAATATTGGAGCTGTCCAAGCCCAGCGGGCCTTGGGTATTGCAGACAAAACACTTTCTTACCTAAGAACCGGTTTGAACGAGGATTCGGCTTTGGCTACTGCCCGAATTATCTATGAGGAATCCAGTATTGGGGCAGTGGCAATTACCAATCAACAAGTTATTCTTGCCCATGTGGGAGAAGGAGCAGATCATCATCTTCCTGGTGAATTAATATTGACTAAGGTAACCCGAGAGGTTTTGCGCAAGGGACATTTGGAGATTGCATCTAATCCAGAGGAGATACTATGTCCAGAACCACACTGTCCACTCCAATCAGCAGTGGTAGTGCCGCTAGCTAACGGTAAAGAAACTGTAGGGACTCTCAAATTGTATTCAGTGCGAAGACAACAGCCAGATCCCTTGATGGTAGAACTGGCCCGGGGCCTAGCCCAGCTCTTTTCAACACAACTGGAACTGGGGGAGGCAGAAAGGCAGGCCAGATTACTGCAAGATGCAGAAATTAAAGCTTTACAGGCGCAGATAAATCCCCATTTTATTTTTAATGCTTTAAACACAGTGGTTTCTTTGATTAGGACCAATCCAGATGAGGCAAGGAGTGTTCTTATCCATCTAGGTAACTATATTAGACAAAATTTAAAAAGTTCCTTAAATAAGTGGACCAACTTAGAAACGGAGATTAAACACGTACAGGCTTACCTTGCTGTGGTACAAGCTCGTTTTTCCAATCGACTTCAAGTAGAAATAAATATACCGCAAAATCTTTATGGATTAAATTTACCACCACTTACTTTACAACCCTTGGTGGAAAATGCTGTTCAGCATGCCTTTAAGAAAATCACAGAGGATTGTCATGTCATGATAGAGGCAGTGCAGCAGGAGAATCAGGTACAAATTTCGGTGCAAGATAATGGCCTGGGAATTGAGCCGCAGCGGGTGATAGAATTGTTGCATCCAGAAAAAAGAAGTGATGAGGGCATTGGTTTAAATAATGTGCACAGTAGACTAATCAGTATTTTTGGACCCCAAGCGGGCCTTTCTATTCAGAGTAAGCCAGGTCTAGGAACCAAGGTTATTTTTATCATACCAATGAACCAATAAGGAGGGGATTATGATACGGGTAGTGGTAGTGGATGATGAGGCACCGGCCAGAGATGAACTAATCTATTTGTTAAAACAACATGTAGATATTGAAGTGGTAGGAGAAGCAGACGATGTTCAATCGGCCCTTCAGGTCATCAAGAAGGAGCGGCCAGATGTAGTATTTTTGGATATTTCTATGCCCGGAGGGGAGGGTCTAGAAGTAGCACGACAGTTAGGGCGTTTTACGGAAGCACCCTTGGTGGTTTTTGCCACAGCCTATGACCAGCATGCCGTTGAAGCCTTTGAAGTAAATGCTGTGGATTATTTATTAAAACCATTTGCCGAAGAACGGGTGGCAGAATCAATTGAAAAGCTCCAACGAATGTTCAGCCATAAAAAGCAAAATCTTTTTCAGAAGAAAATTGCAGTTAGTTCTGACGACCTAATAAAATTATTAAACCCTGAAGATATTGTCTTCGCCAGCCGGCAGGGTAGGGATGTCCTAATCAAAACCGCCAAGGATACCTACTCTGTTAATTATACATTACAAGCCCTGCAAAACCGTTTGGAGGATTTACCCTTTTTTCGACCCCATCATAGCTTTCTAGTAAATATTGATAAGATTGAAACCATTGAGCCAGGATTCCAAGGATATCAATTGGTGATGAAGGATGACAGCTCTTCAAGGGTTCCGGTAAGTCGTAACGGTATGAAGGAAATCAGGCGTCTTTTGGGGATATAATAGTTTTTAACAAAGGAGTTTTGACAACTTATACACTGCTTTCGACCAATTATGCAGATTTTAAACAAAACCATTCCCTCCTGTATTACTATGATAGCAATGAGTCAACCTACTAAATTACTTTCCTAAGGAGGGAAGCGAAATGATAACTTTTATTCTTTCTATTGTATTGCTAGTAGCCGGGTACTTCACCTACGGTAAGTTTATCGAAAAGACTTTCGGGGTGAATGAGAAAAATGTAACTCCGGCCTATGCAAATCAAGACGGTGTAGATTTTGTGCCCATGGAATGGAAGCGTGCCAGTCTTGTTCAGTTACTAAATATTGCAGGCTTAGGACCTATTTTTGGCCCTATTATGGGCGCCCTGTGGGGACCAGTGGCCTTTGTATGGATTGTACTAGGCTCTATATTTGCAGGTGCAGTTCATGACTATTTCTCAGGGATGCTCTCCGTACGAAATGGTGGTTCCGGTTTACCGGACATAGTTGGTAGATACCTGGGAAAAGGCATGAAATCCTTTACCAACATCTTTGCTTTGGTACTGCTGGTATTGGTGGGTACCGTGTTTATGACAGGACCTGCTAAACTATTGGCTGACCTAACCCCTGGTTGGATGACGTTATCTGTCTGGGTAGGAATTATCCTCCTTTACTATGTATTAGCTACCCTGTTACCAGTTGACAAGATTATTGGTAAAGTGTACCCCTTCTTTGGTGCTCTGTTGCTGATTATGGCCTTTGGGGTTGCTGGTTCTCTGATTGTACAAGGTTATCAGATTCCGGAATTAACACTGGCTAACCTGCATCCCGGCGGAGCTCCCATCTGGCCACTGTTGTTTATTACCATAGCATGCGGTGCTATTTCTGGTTTCCATGCTACTCAGTCCCCTATTATTGCTCGCTGTACTCAAAATGAAAGAGAAGGCCGTAAAATTTTCTACGGCATGATGATAGCTGAAGGTGTTATTGCCCTGATCTGGGCAGCTGCTGGTATGGCCTTCTATGGTGATACTGCGGAATTAGGCAAAATGTTGGCCGCCGGGGGACCTGGTCCTGCCGGAGTTGTAAAAGAAGTTGCTACTACCATGATGGGTGCCGTTGGTGGTACCATGGCTGTGTTGGGTGTTATTGTACTACCTATTACCTCGGGAGATACAGCATTCAGGGGTGCACGGATGCTAATTGCAGACTTCTTTAAAATGGATCAAAAACCCTTTGGCAAACGCCTGTTAATTGCTTTCCCGCTATTCGCAGTCGGTTATGCCTTGACCTTGGTTGATTTTAACTTCTTATGGCGTTACTTTGCCTGGGCAAACCAGACAACAGCCATGATTATGTTGTGGGCAGCTGCTACCTTCCTGGTACAGAATCAGAAAGCCCATTGGGTTGCATCAGTGCCGGCTGCTTTTATGACGGTGGTGACCTTTACCTATATCCTAATGGCCCCAGAAGGTTTTAAACTGGCTACCAATATTGCATATCCGTTGGGCTTTGTGCTAGCCTTAATTCCCATCGGAATCTTTATTAAAAAGGTATATGGCAGCCAGGATGAAATTGCAGTATTATCTGCTAAAAAGCTTATGTAACTTTTAAAGCACGCATTTTGCGTGCTTTAATTTTTTCCAGCCATAAGCTGATGAGGCAAGGGAAACCTAAGCAAAACAATAATTTGCGGGGTGGTAAAGTGCGGAAAAATAGAAGTATAAGCTTGGGTTTCTTGATTTTTTTAATGGTTTTATTTTTCTCTACAGGGTCTGTCTTTGCCCAGGAAACGGATAAGATGGGTACTGATGTGTTTTTTCTTTATGAACAAGAATTGCCAGTGATAGAAACAGGAAATTTTATTAATGATCCACCGGTGCTTTCTGCTCTTTCGGCCTTGGTTATGGATGCTCACACAGGACAGGTTCTTTATGCTAAGAATCCTCACCAATCGCGGCCCATTGCCAGCACTACCAAAATTATGACAGCCTTGTTGGCCATTGAACTTGGTAATTTGCAGCAGGTTACAACTGTTAGTTCTCAGGCTGCCGGGGTTGAGGGGAGCAGTGTTTATCTAAGGGTAGGGGAAAAATTATCTCTGGAGCAACTTCTTTATGGGGCTTTAATGCGTTCTGGCAATGATGCTTGTGTGGCCATAGCAGAGCAAATTGCGGTTCGGGAGGATATTTTTGTTAACTTAATGAATTTAAGGGCCCGCAGATTGGGAGCTAAGAATACAAATTTCTGTAACTCCAACGGGCTACCCAATGATAATCATTACTCATCTGCCTATGATTTGGCCCTCATAACAAGGGCTGCCTTAGAAAAACCTGTTTTCAGTAAAATTGTTTCCACTAAAACCCATACCATTCCGGGTCCAGAGGGAGTACGTGCATTAAGCAATACCAATAAAATGTTGTGGAGTTATCAGGGAGCCAATGGAGTAAAAACCGGTACAACCAACGCCGCAGGTAAGTGTCTAGTCGCAGCGGCTCAGCGGGGCGGGCGGCAATTAATTGCTGTGGTACTGCACAGTGATGACCGGTGGAATGAGTCAATTAGATTGTTAGATTACGGTTTCAGTAGGTATGAAAACTTGCAGCTTGCCAGAAGCGGAGAAGCTTTTACTGCTGTTGAGGTTAAGGAGGGGGTTGTTAACAAGGTGCCAGTTACAGTTAACCAGGATATTGTGTTGACGGTACCAATTGCTAATTCTGAACAGGTTGAGAAGGTTGTGAAGCTAAAAAAAGAAATTTATGCACCGCTAAGATCAGGACAGGTTGTGGGAAAGCTGCAGGTAATGGTGGCTGGTCAAGTTGTGACCGGGGCTAGTTTGGTGACTATGCAAGGATGTGCACAAAAACCTTATCCTCAATTAATGTGGCAAAGGGTTAGTAATAAAATAAAAGGTTGCTTACCCTAGGGTTCAGCAACTACTTTAAAAATATTTACCTAAAAATTGGTGTTTGGCACAGTTGCCACAGGAGCAAGAAAGGTTGACAGCTACTAGGTCATAAACAAACTTAAAGCCAGATTGATCAAGTTTAATATTAACTCTAATATCTTGACTACCACATTTGTTACAGCTTATCCTTATTCCTTTGGGAAGGTGAGTAAAGTTATCATAGTTATCAGACCCAGACATATTTTCTGCTAATTTTAAAAAATGGTAGGAGAGGTTTCGACATTCCGGAGAGGAACAGAATATGGATAGTCCAAAGTTTTTAACTACTTTGTTATTAAGGAATTCCACTTCAGGAAGAATTGAGGCCCCTATGTTGCCGCATTGGTTGCAGAGCTGATCAAAATCCCCTGTAATACTAAAATTACTAATTTTTACAGCAGTAAATTTTAACTGTTTCACTTGGCTCAAGAGACTAACCACCTTGTAAGAACATTATTACTCTTTATAATTATACGATAAATCCATTATTCCTCTAGAAAAATGTCATATTTTTTGTTTCCTCACAATTAATGTCTTAAGCTTATTAGAAAAATGTCCTGATTGTGCCCGTTAGGGGGGCCAAGTAAGACTAGTTGTCCTTATGCAGGTAGATCAAAGAAAATAAAGTTTATTTAATTTGCAGAGAAAAGGTTGCCGAAATTATCGGCAACCTTTTCTAATTATACTGTTTTTGATTTGAAGAAGGGTATTTTCATTTTGCCGAATTTACTAGATAGTTTTTTGCCTAGGTCATCGAAGAGTGTATAAACCACTGGTACAAGCACCAGGGTAATTAACGTGGAGAAGGTCAAACCAAAGGCGATTACGATGGCCATTGGTGCCTGGGCTTCGGCACCTTCACCGGTACCAAAGGCCATTGGCAGCAAGGCCAATACCGTTGTCAAAGCAGTCATCAAAATGGGACGTAGTCGTACTGGACCAGCCATTAAGATTGCCTCATTACGTTCATGTCCTTGTCTGCGCAGTACGTTAATATAGTCTACCAGTACGATGGCATTGTTTAACACAACACCCACTAGCATGATCGCCCCAATCATAGCGGTTACACTGATGGGGTTTCCTGTGATGCCTAGTCCAAAAATCGCTCCAATAAAGGTTGGCGGCAGGGAGAACATGATAATAAAGGGCTGGAACAAAGATTCAAACTGGGCAGACATAACCATAAATACCAGTAACACCGACAGCAACAGAGCCAATCCCAGACTTGCAAAGGATTCTGCCATATCCTCAGCTTGACCACCAAAAGCAATTTCGTAGCCGTCAGGTAAGGCTAATTGATTAATGGCTGCTTGAATGTCCTTATTCACACTTCCTACGTCACGACCTGTAACATCGGCAGTAATCGTAACTTCCCTGGTTTGGTCGGTACGGGAGATTGTTGTTGGTACTTGGTGAGATTGGATGCTTGCTACGGCTGATAATGGTACCCTAGCTCCGGTTGGTGAGACAATAGTCAAATTCGCTAAGGTATCAACGCTTTTGCCAGTGTCTTCTGGGGTAAGCATCCGTATATCAACCTCATCGTCGCCGGTACGCATTTGACCAACCAATTTACCATCAAAGGACGTGCTCACTGCCGAGAGAATCTGACTGGCAGATAGTCCGTAACGGGCAGCTTGCTCCCGATCAACATTAATGCGCATCTCAGAAGTGCCTTCGGTCAAGGAGTTGGTCACGTTTCTAGTGCCCTCTACGCCTTTCACTGTTTCAACCAGCAAGTCGCCAACTTGTTCCAGCACCTCTAGGTCTTCCCCGTGGATGGCAATTTCTACCGCTGTGCTAGTAGGGCCACCGGAACCATCAGAAACTGCTACAGTAATATCAGCTCCGGGGATATTTTGCATGGCCTGGCGTAGTTTTTCTGCAGCTTGCTCCGTTGTTATATCCCGTTCCGCTAAAGGCACTAGTTTAATCTGTAGCGATGCTTGATCACTGGCACTGCCTCCCAGGAAGGAGAGTTGGCCACCGCTACCCACGGTAGTAAAGATTCTTTCAATTTCTTTGACTTGGTCATGGGCTAACTTTTCAAGGTCCGCAGCCACTCGGGAAGTTTCTGCTACCTTTGTACCTGCGGGCATCTCAATATTAACGGTAATTTCACCCTGATCCATGGTGGTCATAAATTCAGTACCAATTAAAGGAGTGGCAGCAATACTGGCTATGAGGAGAGCCACAGTGAAACCAACAACCTTTTTCCGGTTTCCGAGGGCCCAACTCAATAGTCGACCGTAACGTTGATTTAACGAGTGCATAAACTTACCAAACACAATAACGGGGTTTTTGGTTTTACCCTCCGGCAATGTCTCATCCGCAGGGGAGACATTTCTAAGTAATCGTGCAGACATCATGGGCACCAGCGTTAAGGCAGCAAAAAGGGCTGCTATGTGGGAAAAACTTACTGTCAAAGCCATTGGCTTAAATAATATACCCGCGATTCCTTCTACGAAAACAATGGGCATAAAAACAACCACTTGGGCTAAGGCCGACGCCGTTACAGCATTGGAAACTTCAGAAGTACCTAGTTTAGCAGCTTCGATAATACCAAAGCCGTTTTGTCGGTACCGATAAATGCTTTCCAGAACTACTACAGAAAAGTCTACCAGGGAACCCATACCTAGAACTAAACCGCCTAGGGAAAGCATGTTTATGGTTTGGTCACCGAAATACATTAAGGAAAAGGTAGCTATAATGGAGATAGGTATAGTTAAGGCTACCACTAGGGTACTACGGACGCTGCGGAGGAACAGATAGAGGACGATTACTGCAAAGAAGCCGCCCAGTAAGCCGTGCTCCACAACGTTATTAATGGAGTCCTTAATAAATTTAGATGTATCAACCACAGTTGTAATCTTTACGCCATCCGGCAGTGTTTTATTGAGCTCTTCAACCTCTGCCATAACTTCATTGGCTACCTGTACGGTATTGCCTCCGGTGGCTTTCAACACGCTCAAGCCCAGAGAGGTTTTACCATCTGTAAATGTAAACTGTTCCTCTTCTTTAAAACCATCTTCTATGGTGGCAAGATCTTTTAAAGCAATGGAGTTGCCAGTGGCAAGATTGATTTGAACTTGCTTCAGTTGGTCTAGGCTTTTATATTCACCAACTACACGGAGAGTTGTTTGGCTAGAGCCCTTGTCAACTCGGCCTGCAGTACCGTTGATATTATCAGAAGCGATGGCCTGCATAACTTGCCCAGTGCTTAAGCCATAGGCTTCCATTTTAGCTGGGTCTAAAATAACTTTAATCTCTCTGGTTTTACCACCGCTAATATAAACGGAACCAACACCCTTAATCCGTTCCAGACGAGGCTGAATATCATCTTCAGCAATTCTCTTAAGTTTTACTAGGTCTCCATTTGCACCAGTTAATGAGAAGGAGATGATGGGTGCTTGGTTGGGATCTAGTTTCATAACCCGGGGGGAACTGGCATCGTCGGGCATCATACCCCTTACGAAATCAATCTTTTCCCGTAAATCAATGGTAGCATTGTCCATATTGGTACCCCAGTTAAATATGACAATTACTAGAGAGAAACCATTTTGGGAATTGGACCGAATTTCTTTGATGTTTTCCGTGGTTGCTACGGCTGATTCAAGGGGCTTGGTGATTAATTCTTCTACTTCTGCTGGTGCTGCTCCTTCATACGAGGTAGAAACTACAGCAATAGGGAGTTCCATATCAGGATAGAGGTTTACCGCTAGCCGAGGCAAGGAAAAGAGACCTAGCACAACTAGGGCAATAATCAGCATGGAAATGGCCACTGGGCGATCGACAGATATATCTGCTATTTTCACTTAGCAGCACCTCCCAGTTCCTTGACCACCTTCACTTTCTGTCCTTCGCCCACCAAGCGGTTGCCAGTTACGATTACTGTTTGCCCCTCTTTCAAACCAGATTTAATTTCGGTTAATTCTCCAGAGGTAGCACCTACCTTGACAGAAACCTCTTTGGCCTTACCATCTTCCACAATAAAGACGGAGTACTGGCCATCTCGTTCTAACACTGCATCAATGGGTAGAGCTAGAACTGCCTTTGAAGTACCAGTGGATAGATTCAAGCGAGCTACCATGCCGGGTTTAATATCGCCCTTTTCATTGGGAAGTTGGATTTCCACGGCAAAGGCTCGGGTATCGGGGTCAGCTTTGGGAGCCACTGAGAGAACTGTACCTGTTACGGTGTTGTTTAAGGCGTTAATGGTTACAGGTACCTTGGTGCCGGTTTTAATGGAAGCCACAACGTTTTCGGAAACGTTGACCTTAATTTTGGTACTCGCCATTTGGACCACAGTAATCGGTGAAACTTGGGGTGATACCATTTCACCGGGGTCCACATTTACAGCAGCCACTACCCCGTCAATGGGAGAGATTACAGTGGCATTGTTATAGTTATCCTGAGTTGTATTTAAGGTTGCCTGGGCTTGTTTTACCTGGGCCTCAGATACCTTGACATTGGTCTGGGCAGTAACTAACCCACTCTCAGCTTGCTCGTATTGTGCTTGAGAAATGGCCTGGGCAGTATAAAGTTCTTTATTTCTATCAAAATTTATTTGAGCATCCTTAAGCCCTTGCTGAGCTCTTTCCAAATTGGCTTGGGCCAATGCAAGTCCAGCCTCTGCTTGAGACAGGGCATTTTGGGCATCGTTACCCTCCAGTTGGAGTAGTACCTGGCCATTATGTACCTTATCACCTACATTGACCATGACCCTTTGTACACGACCGGAAACCTTAGGCATGACGTTGACATCTGCCCCGGCAATAACTTCACCAGTCGTATTCAGAGTATGGTTGAGGTCTTTGGTAGAGATTTTTGTAGTTTCCACAGGGACCAGCTTTTCCTCCTGGGCCTTAGGGGCTTCTTTACCACAGCCTGTCATAAAAACAGCGAGTATTAGTAGTAGACTAACCGTACTTATGATTCTTTTCAAAATTTTTTACTCCTTTCGGATATTTAATTTAGTTAATTAACTAGCCCGTACCCCTGTAAGAAAAATGTCTAAAGCAGTTCTTACGGTTTTTTCTAGTAATTGCTTATTCTTGTGCATAAATATCTGTAGAACAATGCCATCAAAAATGGCTAAAAAGGATAGAGTCAAGATATTAGGGTCTAGGGGTTTAAATTCGCCGTTATCAATGGCTTCCTTGATAATGTTGTAGATAATACTGGTAGGTTTATGAATTTCGCAATTCATTTTAATGACATTTTCTTTATCCTTATTTTGCAGAAGAAATTCCAATACTAAGGCAATGATAGGTGCATCTACCTCATTAATACGATGTTCTACGTATTTTGACAGCTTGTCCGATGCCGTACGGGTTTCCTTTAGTGTGGCTAAGTAATGATTGTTCCACTCATCTATCATACGTGTGATGATGTAGAGAAAAATATCTTCTTTACTCTTAAAGTGCCAGTAGATGCCTCCTTTGCTCATACCCGATGCCTTGGCTATTTCGTCCACAGAGGTTGCACCGTAACCCGATGCTAAGAAACAGGATAAGGCCGCATCGGCAATGATGTCCTTTTTTATTTCTTTAGTCAAAAAACGACCTCCTTCTCCAAACAGACTGGTCAGTCTGTTATGATTGTATCGGCCATAGCTAGGCATGTCAATAATTTTATGTCGAGGCAAAAAATTAATATTAGTAAAAAAATTGTAAATAATAAATGCAACCTTACTACTGGGAGGATTAGTATGAAGGCATCCATTTTTGTTACCTGTATTGTTGATAGTTTTTACCCCCAGGTTGGTGAAGCAATGGTGAGGGTTTTAGAAAAATCGGGGGTTCAGTTGGAGTTTCCGGAGAGTCAAGTTTGTTGTGGTCAGCCAGCCTATAATACTGGCTACTGGGATGAAACCCGGCAAGTGGCCAAAACTCTTCTGGAGGCCTTTAAAAATAGTGAATATGTTGTGGCACCATCGGGCTCTTGTGTGGCGGCCATCAGAGAGTACTATCCCATTATTTTTGAAAAGGACCCCGAGTATTTGCCATTGGCAAGGGAACTAGTCCAAAAAACCTATGAGTTTTCCGAGTTTATGGTCAAGGTGCTGCAAATATCAGATGTGGGGGCGAGGTTTCCCCACAAGGTAACCTACCATGCTTCCTGTCACGGCAATCGCTTGTTGGGGGTAACACCCTATGCTAAAAAACTACTGGCCCATGTGAAGGACATGCAATTATTAGAGCTACCTCATGCAGAAACCTGCTGTGGGTTTGGTGGTACCTTTTCGGTAAAACAACCTGAGATTTCAGAAGCAATGGTAGATGAAAAGGTTCATCATATAAAGGAAACTGGGGCAGATGTTGTTACTGCCATTGATATGGGATGCCTGATGAACATAGAAGGTAGGTTGAAAAAAGAAGGATCACCAATTAGAACGCTGCACCTGGCACAACTTCTTGACGAGGGGATGAGACAATGACCCATTTTATTGAAGGTAATACGTTTCGGGATCGGGCCAGGCGAACACTAGAAAGTGAATTCATGAGAAAGGCAGTTCAAAAGGCCGTAGATCGACTTGAAACAAACAAAAAGAATGCCAGCAAAGAGTTAGGTAATTGGGATGATTGGCGGGCTCGGGGCCGAGATATACGTAAGCATACTGTTGATCATCTGGATTATTACTTGGGACAGCTAGCCGATAATGTAAGAAAAAATGGTGGCACAGTCTATTTTGCCCCTTGGGCTGAAGATGCTAGACAAATTATCAGTGAGATAATCAAAAAACATGAAGGTAAGTTGGTTGTTAAATCTAAGTCTATGGTGACAGAAGAAATCCATTTAAACAAGACTTTGATTGAACAGGGTCACGAAGTTGTAGAGACTGACCTAGCGGAATACATCCTACAATTAGCTGAAGAACCGCCCTCCCATATTGTGGTACCTGCTATTCATAAAAGTCGAGAGCAAATTGCCCAGCTGTTTTCAGAAGTAGCCGGTGAAAAATTGGCCAATGATACTCCTACCTTAACAGCCTTTTCACGTAGAGTCCTGAGAGAGAAATTTCTTAAAGCTGATATTGGCATTACGGGCTGTAATTTTGCTATAGCCGAGACGGGGTCTACATCTCTGGTAACAAATGAAGGTAATGCTCGTCTTGTATCTTCACTGCCCAAGGTTCATATCGTGATCATGGGCATGGAAAGAGTACTGCCCACCTTTGAAGATTTAGAGGTAGTACTGACTCTACTGCCCCGCAGTGCCACCGGGCAAAAGCTAACCAGTTATGTCAGTATTAATAACGGGCCCCGCAAGCCAGGCGAGTCAGATGGACCGGAACATTTTTACCTAGTAATATTAGATAATGGGCGATCCCGGATGTTAGCAGATGATGAATTTAGACAAGCTCTCCATTGTACTCGTTGTGGGGCCTGCTTTAACGTATGTCCTGTTTATCGTCATGTAGGTGGACATGCCTATGGCTCAGTTTATGGTGGGCCCATTGGCTCGGTCATTTCCTCCTTTTTAGGTAAAGATTATAAGGAATACTTGGGACTTGCCTACGCAACGACCCTATGTGCTGCCTGTAGCAGGGTCTGTTCAGTGATGATTCCGATTCATGACTTATTATTGACCCTACGTAAACGTTATGTTCAGGCAGGGCTGCCCCCCTTCTCCGAAAGAGCAGCCTTTAAGGTTTGGAAAACAACCTTCAAGAGTCCCGGTACTTACCGAATTGCTATGAAGTCAGCACAGATAGCCCAGAAGCCCTTTGTCAATAATGGTTATATTGGCCGGGGACCGGCACCTCTATCGGCCTGGACCAATTCAAGATATTTTCCGGCCGCTGCCGATAAAACATTTCGGGAACGTTGGCTAGAGAAACATCATTAAAACAGGGGTGGCGAAGATGGCACAGTTAGGTATCAGTGAACAAGAATTTTTAACCCAGGTAGCAACGGCTTTGGGGCGAGATATTCCTTTGACAGAGCGACCAGAGAGACAGGAAATTGGGCCACCAGCTTTTTGGAGAGAAGATGAGGATATTAAACATAAAGCATTGGAACTCTTCAAAAATAATTTAGAAGCCTTAAGTGGTCGGGTAGTTCTAGTCAAGAATCCTGAAGAAGTTTGTCGTCAGGTTAATACATGGTTGGCAGAATTAAATGCAAAACAAGTCATCTGCTGGGATCATGAGGAATTGAAAAGGATTTTGCCCCCGGAAGCATTGCAGGCCAAGGTTCGTTTCTGGAATGGTGACAATAGTAGGGAACAATTAATTGAACAGGCAGCACAGGCTGATGTAGGAATTACCTGGGTCAACTATGCCATTGCCTATACGGGTACCATGGCAGTATTTAGCGGACCTACAACTGGTAGGAGCGTTAGTCTTTTGCCACCGACACATATAGGTATTTTTAAACGTTCTAGTTTAGTTCCTACCATGAGTCATGTGGTTAGATATCTCGTTGAATTAAAGGGCAATAACAAACTTCCCACAGCCGTAAACTTCATCACAGGTCCCAGTCGAACCTCGGACATAGAAATGGACCTCAGTATTGGTGTACATGGACCTTATCGTACATGGACAATTATTTTAGAAGATAAATAAAGGACGCATAATCTGCAAAACAATGGGCAAGATATCATATGTTAAAATGAAAATAGTCTTCAGCCATCAGCCTTCAGCTTGAAAAGCCATGGGCGGTTAGTATGATTGGTAATGCGCTCCTGAAATTGGGGCGCAATACCAAAAAAAAATTGTCAAAAGGTCTTGCATTAAGGTTTAACTAGTGTTAACATAATAAATGTCGCCGCAAGGTGATGGACAAAAATTACCACTTGAAATTAACGTATTAAAAGTGGTAAGATAAAGTTCCGGTCGCAAGATCGGGACAAGTTAAAACAAAATGGTCTTTGAAAACTAAACAGAAGATGATGGATGAAAAACAGGTCAAGTCAAAAGTCGAGATACCCCGTAACGGGGATAAGACACTCGAAACTAAGACGACCACAAAAAACATCCTCGTCAAGCGTTATTAAATGACGCTAGCGAGTAAATCTAGGATAAGTAAAGAGCCAAAACTCTTTAAGATATTTTTAAAATATTTTACGGAGAGTTTGATCCTGGCTCAGGACGAACGCTGGCGGCGTGCCTAACACATGCAAGTCGAACGGAGATTAGAATGAAGCTTGCGATTTCTAATTTTAGTGGCGAACGGGTGAGTAACGCGTGGATAACCTGCCTGATAGACCGGGATAACAGCTGGAAACGGCTGCTAATACCGGATACGCTTGCGGAGTCGCATGACTCTGCAAGGAAAGCGCATACGCTATCAGATGGATCCGCGTCCCATTAGCTAGTTGGTGGTGTAGAGGACCACCAAGGCGACGATGGGTAGCCGGCCTGAGAGGGCGATCGGCCACACTGGGACTGAGACACGGCCCAGACTCCTACGGGAGGCAGCAGTGGGGAATCTTCCGCAATGGGCGAAAGCCTGACGGAGCAACGCCGCGTGAGGGAAGAAGGCCTTCGGGTTGTAAACCTCTGTTTTCAGGGAAGAAGTCAGTGACGGTACCTGAAGAGTAAGCTCCGGCTAACTACGTGCCAGCAGCCGCGGTAATACGTAGGGAGCGAGCGTTGTCCGGATTTACTGGGCGTAAAGGGCGCGTAGGTGGTTCATTAAGTTAGAGGTGAAAGTTCGGGGCTCAACCCCGTGATTGCCTCTGATACTGGTGGACTTGAGTGCAGGAGAGGGGAGCAGAATTCCCAGTGTAGCGGTGAAATGCGTAGATATTGGGAGGAATACCAGTGGCGAAGGCGGCTCTCTGGACTGTAACTGACACTGAGGCGCGAAAGCGTGGGGAGCGAACAGGATTAGATACCCTGGTAGTCCACGCCGTAAACGATGAGTGCTAGGTGTTGCGGGTATCGACCCCTGCAGTGCCGCAGTTAACACAATAAGCACTCCGCCTGGGGAGTACGGTCGCAAGACTGAAACTCAAAGGAATTGACGGGGGCCCGCACAAGCGGTGGAGTATGTGGTTTAATTCGACGCAACGCGAAGAACCTTACCAGGGCTTGACATCCTCTGAAAGGCGTAGAGATACGTTTTCTTGACTTCGGTTAAGCAGAGAGACAGGTGGTGCATGGTTGTCGTCAGCTCGTGTCGTGAGATGTTGGGTTAAGTCCCGCAACGAGCGCAACCCCTAACATTAGTTGCCAGCATGTAAAGATGGGAACTCTAATGTGACTGCCGTTGACAAAACGGAGGAAGGTGGGGATGACGTCAAATCATCATGCCCCTTATGTCCTGGGCTACACACGTACTACAATGGCCGGTACAGACGGAAGCGAAGCTGTGAAGTGGAGCAAACCTGAGAAAGCCGGTCCCAGTTCGGATTGTAGTCTGCAACTCGACTACATGAAGTCGGAATCGCTAGTAATCGCAGGTCAGCATACTGCGGTGAATACGTTCCCGGGCCTTGTACACACCGCCCGTCACACCACGAAAGTTGACAACACCCGAAGCCGGTGAGCTAACCGTAAGGAGGCAGCCGTCGAAGGTGGGGCCGATGATTGGGGTGAAGTCGTAACAAGGTAGCCGTATCGGAAGGTGCGGCTGGATCACCTCCTTTCTAAGGAGAAATCAGCAACAGCTGATTATCTAAGGTCGGACATTCATCATCTAATCTGTTTAGTTTTGAGAGACCAAAACAACCAGAAACTTCCGGTTGTTTTTCAGACTCTCATGCATTAAAATCATAAATCCAGCCTAAAGGCTGGTGAGAAGTGTTCTTTGAAAACTGAACAGCGAAACAAGTAAAGCGTCGACATAAAAACAATTTCAGTAGGTTACCAAAAGTAACCGAGCCGAAACAAGCAAGTAAGATTTGGTCAAGAAAGAAAGGGCATACGGTGGATGCCTTGGCGCTAAGGGCCGAAGAAGGGCGCGGTAAGCTGCGAAAAGCCACGAGGAGCCGCAAGCAGGCATTGAATCGTGGATACCCGAATGGGGCAACCCGGCGGAGTAAACCTCCGTCACCCTATGCTGAATATATAGGCATAGAGGAGGGCACCCGGGGAACTGAAACATCTAAGTACCCGGAGGAAAAGAAAGAAATATCGAACCCCCAAGTAGCGGCGAGCGAACAGGGGCGAGCCTAAACCAGATTTCTTCGGAAATCTGGGGTTGCGGGACCCTCATCACGTGAAGAATAGTCCTAGTCGAAGACACCTGGAAAGGTGCTGCACAGAAGGTAAAACACCTGTAGACGAAAGGATGAAACTTGCAGAGGGAATCCCAAGTACCGCGGGACACGAGAAACCCCGTGGGAATCAGGGGGGACCACCCCCCAAGGCTAAATACCCATAGCGACCGATAGTGAACCAGTACCGTGAGGGAAAGGTGAAAAGCACCCCGGGAGGGGAGTGAAATAGAACCTGAAACCGTATGCTTACAAGCTGTCAGAGCACATTAAAAGTGTAATGGCGTACTTTTTGTAGAACGGACCGGCGAGTTACATCTAACGTGCAGGTTAAGGCAGAAAAGCCGGAGCCGAAGCGAAAGCAAGTCTTAATAGGGCGATATGTACGTTGGAGTAGACCCGAAACCTGGTGATCTACCCATGTCCAGAGTGAAGCTTTAGTAAAATAAAGTGGAGGCTCGAACCGACCTTCGTTGAAAAGGAGGCGGATGAGGTGTGGGTAGGGGTGAAATGCCAATCGAACCAGGAGATAGCTGGTTCTCCCCGAAATAGCTTTAGGGCTAGCCTCGGTGTGAGAATAGCGGAGGTAGAGCACTGAATGGGCTAGGGGCCTTCACGGGTTACCGAACCCAATCAAACTCCGAATGCCGCTATATTGTAACCGGGAGTCAGACTGCGGGTGCTAAGATTCGTAGTCAAAAGGGAAACAGCCCAGACCAACAGCTAAGGTCCCAAAGATATACTAAGTGGAAAAGGATGTGGGGTTGCTAAGACAACCAGGATGTTGGCTTAGAAGCAGCCACCATTTAAAGAGTGCGTAATAGCTCACTGGTCAAGTGACCCTGCGCCGAAAATGTAACGGGGCTAAGTATATCACCGAAGCTTTGGAATGTAGTAATACATTGGTAGGGGAGCGTTCTTACAGCGTTGAAGCAGTACCGTAAGGAGCTGTGGAGTAGTAAGAAGTGAGAATGCCGGTATAAGTAAGCGAAAAGGCAGGTGAGAATCCTGCCCGCCGAAAACCTAAGGTTTTCTGGGGAAGGTTCGTCCGCCCAGAGTAAGTCGGGACCTAAGCCGAGGCCGCAAGGCGTAGGCGATGGACAATCGGTTGAGAATCCGATACCACCAGATACCGTTTGAGGATGGAGTGACGCAGGAGGGTAAGTTAAGCCAGCGGCTGGAAAAGCTGGTCCAAGCCCGTAGGGAGTAAGGTAGGCAAATCCGCCTTACACATATCCTGAGAGGTGATGGGGAGCGAAAACAAGTAGCGAAGTAACTGATCCCAAACTGCCAAGAAAAACTTCTAACGAGGTAAGCTGGTGCCCGTACCGCAAACCGACACAGGTAGGTGGGGTGAGAATCCTAAGGCGCGCGAGAGAACCCTCGTTAAGGAACTCGGCAAAATGACCCCGTAACTTCGGGAGAAGGGGTGCCTCGATATCGTGAAAAACACACGTTTGGAGCGAGAAGAGGCCGCAGAGAAAAGGCCCAAGCGACTGTTTACCAAAAACACAGGTCCCTGCTAAAGCGAAAGCTGACGTATAGGGGCTGACGCCTGCCCGGTGCTGGAAGGTTAAGGGGAAATGTTAGAGCAATCGAAGCATAGAACCGAAGCCCCAGTAAACGGCGGCCGTAACTATAACGGTCCTAAGGTAGCGAAATTCCTTGTCAGGTAAGTTCTGACCCGCACGAAAGGCGTAACGATTTGGGCACTGTCTCAACGAGGGGCTCGGTGAAATTGTAATGACGGTGAAGATGCCGTCTACCTGCGACAGGACAGAAAGACCCCGTGGAGCTTTACTGTAGCTTGACATTGGGTTTTGGTATTTGATGTACAGGATAGGTGGGAGACTGAGAAACTTGCACGCCAGTGTAGGTGGAGTCAACGTTGGGATACCACCCTTTAGATATTGAAATTCTAACTATAGACCATGAAGCTGGTTTTAGGACAGTGTCAGGTGGGCAGTTTGACTGGGGCGGTCGCCTCCCAAAAGGTAACGGAGGCGCCCAAAGGTTCCCTCAGTGCGGAAGGAAATCGCACGTTAGAGTGTAAAGGCAAAAGGGAGCTTGACAGCGAGACCAACAAGTCGAGCTGGTACGAAAGTAGGGCTTAGTGATCCGGCGGTTCTGAGTGGAAGGGCCGTCGCTCAACGGATAAAAGCTACCCCGGGGATAACAGGCTTATCTCCCCCAAGAGTCCACATCGACGGGGAGGTTTGGCACCTCGATGTCGGCTCATCGCATCCTGGGGCTGAAGTAGGTCCCAAGGGTTGGGCTGTTCGCCCATTAAAGCGGTACGTGAGCTGGGTTCAGAACGTCGTGAGACAGTTCGGTCCCTATCCGTCGCAGGCGCAGGAAACTTGAGAAGAGCTGTCCCTAGTACGAGAGGACCGGGATGGACGGACCGCTGGTGTACCAGCTATCGTGCCAACGGTAGTGCTGGGTATCTAAGTCCGGAAGGGATAAGTGCTGAAAGCATCTAAGCACGAAGCCCCCTTCAAGATGAGGTTTCCCACTACGCAAGTAGATAAGATCCCATGAAGACTACATGGTAGATAGGCCGGAAGTGTAAGAGCAGTAATGTTTTCAGCTGACCGGTACTAATAGATCGAGTTCTTGACCAAGAATTAGCCTTGTGCCATGTGCCATGTGCCGTGAGCTAAGGTAGAAATAAATGACGCAGTTACTTCAACGCTGTTTAGTTTTCAGAGAACACATAGGTTTAGTAAAAAAGGAAAAGCCCCAAAAAGCCCATGGCGCAAGGCCCAAGGCTTATGGCCGACCTGAAGAATTACCCAATAGTATAAAGTTTCTGGTGGCGATACCGGAGGGGGTACACCTGTTCCCATCCCGAACACAGCAGTTAAGCCCTCCAGGGCCGATGGTACTTGGAGCTAGCGCTCCTGGGAGAGTAGGTCGTCGCCAGAGTAATTTTTAAGAAACCACAGTGAGAAACCACTGTGGTTTTATTTTATTTAGATATTTTATGCGACAGCGGGGACGGTTCTCGCTGTCGCATTTTTTACCACAGCAGTTCCAATTTGTTTGCGACAGCGAGAACCGTCCCCGCTGTCGCACAGTGAGAATAAAGTTTCTAACATTGCATAATACTCCCTAAATAGGGAATAATCACATCATATCTATTTTAGGGGGGTTACCATGTCTGATAAAAATAATGAGAATTATGACAGTCTAATTCATAACAGTGATCCTACCCATCTAGCTGATACAAATGACCCAAGTGCCCACGAGGATCGCAACAAAACCGAGGTGCCCTATAACTACCGTAAGTTTGAACCCTCTCCCAAAGGTGAAGAACTCCACAGGTGGCAAAGGGAACATATTAAGAAGGATGATCAATCCAAAGAGGGCTATCCCTTAAATGTAATTGTAGATCCTGCTATGCGGGAAATGTACCAGGTTGTGCATAATCAAGGACTTACCAACGTATTTGATCGTTTTCAAGAACAGCAGCCCCAGTGTAATTTCTGTGCTCCAGGACTCTCCTGTCAGCTATGTGCAAATGGCCCCTGTCGAATTACTAAAAAAGCCCAGCGTGGTGTGTGCGGTGTGGATGCCCATGTCATGGTGTCTAGGAACTTTACTTACCGTCATACAACAATCGGAACTTCAGCTAACTGTTATCATGCTATGCAGGCTGCCCGAACACTGAGAGCAGCGGGCACGCACCCCAACAGTGGCTTAACCATTCGAGAACCAGAAAAACTTAAGAAATATGCAGAATTTCTAGGAATGGATACTAATAAATCCATAGATGAGCTAGCCGTGGATTTTGCGGATTTCTTTATTCAAGAACTACACCGTCCCAACTTTGAAGAATCTAAACTGGTGGAAGCCTTTGCACCGGCCCGCCGTAAGGAATTGTGGCGGAAGCTTGGACTCTTCCCCGGAGGTGCTTTTTCTGAGGTTGGTTTTGCACAAACCAAATGTATGACTAACTTAGGGGCAGATCCTGTGGATTTCCTTTTAACCTGTGTAAGGCTAGGTGTAGCCAATGAGTTCCAGGGACTGTGGGCACTGGATATTCTTCAGGAAATACTGATCGGAACCCAGGAGATTACCAAGCAAAAAACCAATATGGGACTCTTAGACCCAGATAAAGTTAATATTATCACCAACGGCCATATGCCTTTGCTGGCCCACGTTGTAATTGATATGGCCTCTACGGATAAATGGCAACAAAGGGCCAAAGATGCCGGCGCCACAGGATTGCAAATTATGGGACACGTTTGTGAGGGGCAGCAGTTAATTAATTATTCCGGCTCCCATAATATGCCTGCCTTGACTGGACAAGAGGGTGAATGGTTATCTGAGGAATACTTGTTTGCCACTGGCTGTGTGGATCTATTTATGTTTGACTATAACTGCACCGTACCCACCCTGCCACTGTATGCCGAGCGGTTTGGCACCAAGCTCATGAGTGTCGATCCTGTTATCCGTTTCCCAGATACTGAAGCCTTGGATTTCAAACCTGAGCAAATGAAGAAGCAAGCTGAAGAGTGCCTAGAGAGAGCTATTGAGTTCTTTAAGAAACGTAAGGCAGAGAATCGTGATGTCTATGTGCCACCCCATGTTAGCGATGCTATGGTGGGCTTTTCTACTGAATCCATAAAACAAGCCCTAGGCGGAAGCTGGCAACCTTTGATTGATCAAATTGCCAACGGTAATATCCGGGGTATCGCCACTCTAGTGGGTTGCACCACCGCTCGTTATGGCCAGGGTGGTAGCAATGCCTTCAAGATGGCCAAAGCATTAATTGAACGAGATGTTCTGGTACTCTCCGGTGGTTGTGTATCGGCAGTGTTTGAATATACAGGACTTTGCAAGCCTGAGGCAGCCAATGAAGCTGGAAACGGTTTGAAACAAGTGTGTCAGTCCCTGGGTATTCCTCCAGTCCTCTCCTACGGAGCCTGTGTAGACATTGGTAAAATGACTCACACTGCAATGGAATTGGCCGATGCTTTAGATGTTGATACCAATGCGCTTCCTCTTGTGATAGGTGCTCCAGAGTATCTTGAACAAAAGGCTGTGGCTGATGCCTGTACTGCAGTTGCAATGGGTTGGTTGGTCCACGTGGCCCCGGTTCCCTCTGTTACTGGAAGTGAAGTAGTTGTGAAGACCCTTACCGAAACCACCGAAACATTGGGCCTTGGTAAAGTAATGATAGAATTAGATGCTGAGAAGGCAGCGGATATCTATCTAGAACATATTGAAAAGAAACGCGCAGAACTTGGCCTGTCAGCAAATCTGCCTAAACAGTAAATAGATCTGGTTAATAGCAAGAGGCTGCTCTTTAGAGCAGTCTCTATTTTAATTTATTGTAAGGGTCAATTTAAACGAACAGCAGTAGCCAAAAGAAATACCCGAAGTATTGGTTAAAACCAATATTCCGGGTATTTTCTGTTTGCAGAAAAGTTGTTAACAATGACTGCAATGATTACTAAAAGAAATGCCCCTAGTCCAACTGGTGAGAATATGTAGCTAAAACTTTGGCCGGTATATACTGCTATGAATGCTGTTGCTCCGCCTGGCGGGTGCAATGTACGGGTTAAATTCATGGCAAAGATAGCTAAGGTAACAGCCAATGCAATGGACCACCATTGATTACTGCATAGTTGGAACACTAGTACACCAGCTGTGGCTGATACAAGATGTCCGCCAATAACATTTCTCGGTTGGGCCATTGGAACCTGACAGGCTGCGAAGAGAAGTACAGCTGAGGCACCCAGGGATGGAAACAAGAGGGCAATATCATAGAAGGAATTTAGCCAAGCAATGAGGCCTACTCCCAAAAAACTACCAATAGCCGTAAAGATATGGTTAGTCAGTTTTAGATTATTAACGGCTGGAGAGTTACCCCCACGCATTTTAGTTAAGTAAGAATGAAAGGTTTCGAATGTTGAATGATTCATGGCAGTCTCCAGGGGTCGGGTTTTTTCCATTTTTACCACCTCCAATTAAATTGTAAGTGAGGTGTTCTCTAATAGCTGTTAGATACATCACAGCAGTGATGTCTTTCTCCGGACATAGAACAAAATGTTAGATTTTTATAACAGATGTGTAATAATTCTGCAAACTATACTTGTTATTATAAATTATAAACCTAGTACTGAATTAACTCAATGTTTCTAGGGCTTAGAAAATTTAACCTTTAGGTTGATAAGTTTTTACTTCCTGGGAATCATAATGAAATAATGGAATATAACAGTGAGGTGTTTTGAATGTTTCAAATTAAAGACAAAATTTACTGGGTTGGTTATAAAGACTGGGAGTTAAGAAGATTTCATGGGGAGGAGTATTCCACCCATAAGGGTTCTTCTTATAATTCTTATATTATAAGAGATGAAAAATTAGCTCTAATTGACACTGTATGGACACCCTATCATGAAGAATTTGTGGGGGAGCTGGATAAAAGGGTTGGTATTGATAAGATTGATCTAATTGTTATCAATCACTGTGAAGTAGACCATGCGGGAAGTCTGGCGCACTTATTAGAGAAAAGACCGGATATCCCCATATACTGCACCAAAAAAGGTTCAGAAATGATGAAAAAGAGTTTTCACAAGGAATGGAACTTCAATGTTGTAAAAACCGGCGATAGCATCGAATTAGGACAGTATAAACTAATTTTTGTTGAGGCACCCATGCTTCACTGGCCGGATACCATGATGACTTACGTTCAAGGTGCTAATCTATTAATATCTAATGATCCCTTTGGTCAGCATCTAGCCTCTCCCCATTATTATAATGATCAGGTGGATCAAGGTGAGTTATTTTACGAAGCATTAAAGTATTATGCCAATATCATTACACCCTTTAATAAACTGGTTAAAGCCAAGATTAAAGAGTTAAAGGGTCTAAATCTGCCAATCGATATGATAGCCCCTAGCCATGGTATTATTTGGCGGGACAACCCCCTACAAATTGTTGAGAAATATGAACAATGGTGCAATAACTACCACGAGGGTTCTGTGACAATATTATATGACACCATGTGGGGGGCGACCAAGAAAATGGCCCTGGCCATAGCAGCAGGGTTAGAAAATGTAGGTGTTCCTGCTAAGGTAATTAATACTGCTAAATATGATAAAAATGACATAATTACTGAAGTCTTTCGTTCTAAGGGAATTATTGTGGGTAGTTCGACCATAAATAACGGGATTCTGTCTTCCATGGCAGCTATTTTAGAAATGATTAAAGGCCTAAAATTTAAGGAGAAGATTGCTGCTGCCTTTGGTTCCTATGGCTGGAGTGGAGAATCAGTAAAGATTATTGAGGGATGGCTTAAAGAGAGTGGGTTTGAAATTGTTCAGGAAGGTAAAAAGATAAGCTGGGATCCTACAGGTGACGAGATCAAAGAATGTATTGCCTTTGGGGAGTCCTTTGGTGAAAGGATCAAGACCTACGGAAGTATGCAACAGGCGGTGAAGTAAAATGAATACCAACTGCCTAAATTTGTCAACTATCTTTGATCTTGCTGTTCAGAACAGTGAGAAGGGTGTTAGCTATTATCGTAAAATGCAGGAATTGGCAGAGGATAATATTGCTAAACAAGTATTTCATCGTTTGGCAGAGGAAGAAGATGAGGAGAGACGTGCTCTAATTAAAGTAGCCCAGGCAGAAGTTGAAAAGGGAGAAATTAATCTTGATGAGCAAACCTATTGTTACTTATGCGCCCTTGGGGATGAGCTAAACTTTCCCTATGATCAAACCCAGGAATTTAAGGCGGTTACTCCCCGGGAGGCCTTTGAAATTGGTATTGAAGCCAAAA
This sequence comes from Desulfotomaculum defluvii, assembly GCF_054657375.1. Taxonomy (NCBI): domain Bacteria; kingdom Bacillati; phylum Bacillota; class Clostridia; order Eubacteriales; family Desulfotomaculaceae; genus Desulfotomaculum; species Desulfotomaculum defluvii. The sequence goes on from NZ_BAAHYV010000006.1 coordinate 407,422, forward strand.
AAGACGGTATGTTGTTATATCATGAATTTCTCAAAAGATGTGTTAGCAAAGAGGCTAAGAATATATTAATGCATTTAATTGAAAATGAACAACGACATTTGTTGGAATTAAGAGACTATATGTATGAGATATGTCCTACGGGATGTAAGTATTATCCAAAAAGTGGTAATAATATTAGTAGCTAGAGATTAGCACAAGATTTAGAGAAATAAGGAGGAACCAAATGTCTAAGTATGAATGTGTTTGTGGGTATATTTACGACCCTGCTAAGGGTGAGGGGGATATTGCACCAGGAACGGCCTTTGAGGCTTTACCGGACGACTGGGTATGCCCTGAATGCGGCTTAGGTAAAGATGCTTTTACCGAAGTAGAATAATAAATAAAAGAAGGGGCTGTTACATGGTAACCGAGTGGTTCCAATGTAAACAGCCTCTTCTTTATTGCATCGTCATCAGCTTAGGGGCCGTGTGCCATGTGCCATGGGCTTTTGTGCATGTATTGTTAAAGAGACCATGGCCCCTAGGCATTATTCAGTGGTTTATGACTGGTGGTCATGGACCTTTAAGGAGGGTACCAATAACCTAGACGGTAATATTTAGCCTAACATCTTAGCTAGATCGGCTTGGGCATATCCGCTAATCAGTTGTAAATTAAAGGTCTTTTGAAGAACTTCCACAACTCCCGGTGTCAGGAATTCAGGAGCTTTGGGCCCTATATACATGTTATTAACACCCAAGCTGAACAGACCTAACAGAATGGCCACAGCCTTTTGTTCAAACCAGGACAGAACGATAGTTAGGGGTAGGTCATTAACACCACAGTTAAAGGCTTCGGCCAAAGCTAGGGCGATTTTCACGGCAGAACCAGAGTTGTTGCATTGACCTAAGTCTAGGAAACGAGGGATAGCAGTGCCTTCAATGGTGCCAAAATCAATGTCATTGAATCTAAATTTACCACAGGAGGTGGTCAAGAGGACACAATCCTTAGGTATGGCCAATGCCAATTCTCTATAGTAATCTCTACCCTTGGTAGGGGAGTCACAGCCTGCAATAACGAAGAAACGTTTAATTTTACCAGCCTTGACAGCTTCCACAATTTGAGGGGCCAAAGGTAATACATTCAAGTGGTGGAAACCGGTGGTCATGGTTTTTACTTCTTCGGCTGAACCGTTTAGTTTACCAACAATTTTCTTCCATAGGCCATCAGTTGGAGCGCCGGGTAAAGAAAGGGCCTTATCGATCACTGGGGTGAAGTCCATATCCTCAATTTTTTTGACTCCCTCTAAACCGGTAACACCGAAGGAAAACATGCGGTCACCATAGGTTGCATCTTTACGAACGGGCATTACGCAGTTAGTGGTGGCCAGGATAGCACCGGGAAATGCTTCAAATACCTTTCTTTGATCGTACCAGGCTTTACCCACATTACCTTTCAGGTGACCAAATTTCTTTAACTCAGGGTAACCGTGGGCAGGCAGCATTTCAGAGTGAGTATAAATATTAATACCTTTGCCTTCTGTTTGTTTAAGAAGTTCCTTTAAAGCCAACAGGTTATGGCCAGTTACTAAGATGCATTTGCCTTCAATCTTATCAGAAGTAACAGTGACCGGGGAAGGTATACCCAGGTTATCCAGGTGAGCTTTATCCAGTAGATCCATAACCTTAACGGTAGCAGTACCCACTTTGAGAGCCATATTGATGGTTTCTTGTAGGTTAAAGTTAACATTAGTTAAGGTAGAGTATAAAGCCTCGTGGGTAATAGCATCTACTTCAGGGTCGGTATAACCAAGTTCCTTAGCATGGGTGGCATAGGCAGCCACACCCTTTAAGGCAAATATTATAGTATCCTGTAGGCTTGCTATATTTTCGTCTTTTCCACATACGCCGATTTTAGAGCATCCGCCTTTGGGAGTTTGTTCACACTGATAGCAAAACATAATTAAGATCCTCCTTTTTATTGGTTAACGGCTTAGCCGTTGTTTGTTTTCTGATGTAATCATACCGAAAACAAGAAAAGGAGGATGTGATTGAGGTCATGAAGCGGGAGTGATTTTGCTCACACTTAGCTGTTAGCCATTAGTTATTTGCTATTAGCATTTAAACTAAAGGCTTATAGCATAAAGCTAAAAGCTAAAGGCTAAAGACTAGCCTTGGGTCTAGGGGGCCGTGGGCCAAGATATTGGTAGTAGTTGCATTCTACTCGGCCATTGTAAAGCTTACGTTTTTTATCTGCCTTTTTACCAAAGTGTTGCTCAAACTGATCAAAGGCAGAGATCACAAAACAAGACCAGTTTTCTAAATAAGAATAGCTTCGACCCAATTCTTCAGTCAATTTTTTTACTTCTGCTATTTCTCCTAACCGCTGACCATAGGGGGGGTTGGTAATAACAGAACCATACTTTTGTTTTGTACGGACATTGGCCACTGGTACCCGCTGAAAATGAATAGAATCTTCCACATTAGCTTGCTTAGCGTGGTAGCGTGCGAGGCTAAGGACCTCATCATCTATATCTGTACCGTAGATGCGGAGCTTAGCATCCCTAATTTCAGATTCCAGGGCCTCCTTACGTGCGGTTTGCCAGACCTCCTTGGGTATGATGGGCCATTCTTCTGCCACAAAGTTTCTCCCAATGCCTGGTGCAATGTTGTGTCCTATCAGTGCTGCTTCAATAGGAATGGTGCCTGAACCACAGAAGGGGTCTAGTAAGGGACGATCTGGATACCAACGGGCAATGGAGAGCAGACCAGCAGCTAAGGTTTCCTTCAAGGGTGCTTGGGCTGATAACTTGCGGTAACCCCTTTTATGTAAGCCAACCCCACTGGTGTCAATGGTGATGGTGGCAATATCCTTTAGTAAAGCTACCTCAATTTTATAGCGTGGACCAGTCTCATCAAACCAGTCTTTTTTATAGGTTTGCTTCATCTTCTCTACGATGGCCTTCTTTACAATGGCTTGGCAATCAGGAACACTGTGTAGCTGAGATTTAATTGATTTCCCTTCCACCGGGAAGTTGGCATTTACAGGTAGCCAATCGGGCCAGGGTAGGGCTTTTGTTTGTTGGAATAGTTCTTCAAAGGAAGTTGCTTTGAATTCTCCCATCTTTATCAAAACTCTATCCGCTGAGCGTAACCACAGATTTGTCCGACAAATGGCCATTTCGTCACCAAAAAAAGTGACTCGCCCGTTCTCTACCATCACATCATAACCAAGTTTTTTTACTTCGTGAGCAACCACTGACTCTAACCCAAAGGTGGCTGTTGCAATTAACTCAATTTTTTTTGCCATAATAACTCCTTATACATTATTATCCACTAAGGGTTAATTTACCACGTTAGTCTATATATTATCAAGTTGTGCACCTAAATAACGGGGAGGTGACTAGGCCACCTCCCCAGTAGTATTTATTTTGTTTCTCCTAACATTCTGGCTAAGTCAGCTTTGGGGTCGCCGCTAATCAGGGTTAGTCCGAAGTTCTTTTGCAATACTTCAACCACTGTGGGGTTGAGGAATTCGGGTAATTTAGGGCCAATGGTGATGTTCTGAACATTTAGACTTAATAGGCCCAGCAGAATAGCTACTGCCTTTTGCTCAAACCAGGATAAAACTATGCTTAGTGGTAAATCATTAACGGTGCAATCAAAGGCTTCCGCCAGGGCTTGAGCAATGTGTACAGAGGAAACAGAGTTATTGCATTGGCCTAAATCAAGGTAACGGGGAATATCGGTTCCTTCGATATTGCCGTATTCAATGTCATTAAACCTAAATTTACCACAGGAAGTAGTAATAATGACACAGTCTTTGGGAATGGACATAGCCAACTCACGGAAATAATCTCTGCCTTTGGTGGGGGCATCACAACCTGCAACCACGAAGAAGCGACGAATCTTTCCTGCCTTAACTGCATCCACAATCAGTGGAGCCATAGGTAGTACATTCTGATGATGGAAGCCGGTTAACAAGGTTTCTTGGGAATCTTGATTAGCTTTGGGTAGAGAAAGGGCTTTTTCGATAATAGGGGTAAAATCCCTATCTTTAATTTTTTGTGCTCCCTCCACACCTGCAACTAAATAGGTAAACATCCGATCACCGTATGTTTTGTTACGTATGGGCATTACACAGTTGGTAGTGGCCAAAATCGCACCAGGAAAGTTTTCAAATACTTCTCTCTGGTCATACCAGGCCTTGCCCACATTACCCTTCAAATGCTTGAATTTCTTTAATTCGGGGTAACCATGGGCGGGCAACATTTCTGAATGGGTGTAAATATTTATTCCCTTACCTTCAGTTTGCTTTAATAGTTCCTTAAGTGCCAGTAGGTCGTGTCCAGTAACCAAAATGCAATGTCCCTCTACCTTATTATTGGTTACCTTTACTGGTTTAGGGATACCCAATTCTGAGGTATGGGCTTGATCTAATAAATCCATTACTTTAACACAGGCTGTGCCAACCCTTAGGCACATATCAATATGATCCTGTAAGTGAAAGTTAGAGTTGGTCAAGGTTAAAAATAGGGCTTCGTGGGTAATGGCATTAACATCTGGATCGTCGTAACCTAATTCCCTTGCATGTACAGCATATGCGGCAACGCCCTTGAGACCTAAAATAATTGTGTCTTGGAGACTGGCAATGGCAGGGTCTTTACCACAAACACCTATCTGAGTACAACCGCCGGGGGGGGCATACTCACATTGATGACAATGCATTTTATTAACTTTTCCTTCTTTTTCAACCTGGGGCTTGGTTTCAGGTGTCTGTTTTCCTAGAAGTTTGTCCAAAATACCACCCAAGTTATATCACCTCATTTAGTTTTTTTTATTATTCTCTAATCCTTCTAACCTAATACCTTATGAAAAAACATGGTATTATCTAGATAAAAACATCAAAAAAATCAATTTACATATTGAAACTGGACAAGGGTTCGAGCATAATTAAATTAACCCATTAACTAACTGGGTATCAAAAAGTAAAAGGGAGGAACAAAAAACTATGTACGTTGTATCTATCGACAGAGATAAGTGTGACGGATGCGGTGCTTGCGCTGATGCTTGTCCTGCTGGCATCCTTGGTATGCTGGATGATGGCAAAGCTGATATTACCGGCGAAGCTGAAGAGTGCATGGGCTGCGAAACCTGCGTAGCTACTTGCCCTAACGAGGCATACACCGTTACTGAAATGTAATGAAAATAAAAGCCGCCATTAGGCGGTTTTTATTATTTATCATAGATGATTTATCTCATTTTTTGTAAAACATGTGAAATTAGAATAAAGAACCTGTATTTAAAATGCAGATGATGGCATCCCCTTAGATTTAGTGTCGGAATAAAATGCTACAATTGTTAAAAATTAACTGGTATAATTTAGCAAGACAAATCATAAGAAGGGGTGCCTTATATTGGGAAAGAAAGTTACATTCTCTGAAGGAGCTGAAATCTTAGGGGTACCAATCAGTACGGTAAGTAAATGGTTCAGCCAAGGATTATTTAAACATGTAGAGTTGGATAGAAAAAGTCCCGGTGGTCCGACTTATTTATTAAGACTAGAGGAATTATTGGCCATTAAAGATGCAATGGAAGCTGAGTCCAGGGGGCAACAGTTAGTAAAGGCAGAAATAGCTGCGGCAAAAGAAGATGCATGTGAAGAAAGTAAAAGGGATATAAACAAGAAAAAACTAAGCCTAGTTAAAAGCAACGTCAATAAGCAGGTATTAGATAACACAAATATTGAACAAGGTAAAGCGATTATATTAAAGATAGAAGAGGAAACAGCTGCCGGACTAATCAACTCTTTGACCAGTTATTTAAATAATTTTGAGCAAAAATTTATACAACACATGGAAGAACAGGCAGACAGAAATGCTTTAAAGTTTAACACAATGGCTATTGAGCATCTGGAAACTTTAAAGGAAATGTCCTTTAAGATGGAAAAGGTAGTTGACGCCTTAATATCAATGCCTCAAAAGGTTAGTGATGATACCATTAAGGCAGTAAATGAAATTAAAGAGATGATGCCAGATATGACCCAGCTATCTGAAATTAATCAAGGAACCACTGAAAAACTTGAATCTGTCGGTAAAAAACTGGAGCGGTTAACCGAGGAGATAAAGGACACTAAATGGGCAGTTGTTAAAATGGCAAGGGATAATAATAAACCTGGCAAGAAAGATAAAGGGAAGAAAAAGATAGGATCCGGGTTTACCAGTGGGATTGGAAAAATTTTTGGTTTAGGGAAATAACCTTAAAAGTCCGGTAGCACCGGGCTTTTTTGTTTAACCTAGACTAAAATTATCAACACATTTTAAAAAACAAAGTGTCCATTGTCAAACTACATATGTACATAAAATAATTAGCAAAGTGTAAAAAATAGTTAGAAGTTAATAAAAATTGATAAAAAAGTCTACTTATGGACAAAAAACAAATTGATTATTGGACAAAAACATAATAGTATACCCTATAGGGAGATATATCCGTTTTCAGGGGACAAGGGATGTGATCTCGAACATTTTAGGGGGAGGTTTTCTGGAGGATGTTTAAGAAAAAGTATTTTGCCGTTATTTCCCTCCTGCTAGTTGCAGCATTAGTGTTAGCAGGTTGTGGTGGCGGCGGTGCGGAGAAGCAGGACGCTGCTGAGAATGCTGGATCCGATGTAATAAAAATTGGTGTTTATGAGCCATTAACTGGTACAAATGCAGCTGGTGGCGAAATGACTGTTGAAGGTATCAAGCTAGCTAATCAGTTGTTCCCAGAGGTTTTAGGTAAAAAAGTAGACTTATTTATAGTAGATAACAAGAGTGAAAAACAGGAAGCTGCTAACGCTGTAGAAAGACTTGTAAGTAAGGACAAAGTAAATGTAATCATTGGTAGTTATGGTAGTTCCCTTTCTATGGCTGGTGGCCCTATTGCTAAGGATGCAGGTATCCCTGTAATCGGTTGTTCACCAACTAACCCTGCAGTTACGCTGGGTAATGATTATTACTTCCGGGTTTGCTTTATTGACCCCTTCCAAGGTACTGTAATGGCTAACTATGCTGTTGAAAAATTAGGTGCCAAAACTGCTGCCATTGTACAAGATGTTCAACAAGACTACTCTGTAGGCTTAAATAACTACTTTGAAAAATCCTTTAAGCAACTTGTTGGTGATGAGAATGCCATTGTAGCTAAAGTTAACTACAATACCGGCGACAAAGATTTTTCTTCTCAATTAACCACAATTAAGGCTAAGAATCCTGATGTAATTTTTGCACCAGGTAACTTCTTAGAATCTGGTATTTTAGTACAAAAGGCTCGTGAGCTGGGCATCACTTGCCCAATTCTCGGTGGCGACACCTGGGAAGCTCAAGAATTCCTGGATCAAGTTAAAACCACTAAAGACATTTACTTCAGTACTCACTTTGATTCTAGCCAGCCTGTAACTGAGATGTCCCAGAAATTTATGGATGAATATGCTAAAGCTTACCCTGACAAGCAGGTTAACGCTTTTGGAGCACTTGGTTTTGATGCTTACATTCTAGCTTTGGATGCCATTACCAAGGCAAACTCAGCTGAACCTCAGGCTATCCGTGATGCATTGGCTGCCACTAAGGATTTCCAAGGTGCCACTGGTTTAATTACTCTTGATACCAATGGTGATGCCACTAAGACTGCTATCATCAAGAAAGTGGTAGACGGCCAATTCGCATATGAAGGAAAAGTTGATCCCAAATAAGTAAGGGAAAATTTATGCTACACGACTCCCCTCCTGCTCCGCAGGTGGGGAGTCGGTATTCTTATTTCTAATTTGGAATATGTACCCAAAGAGTCATTATGAGCTTTTTTGGAAGGGGTTATAGCATGACCGGAGAACTATTACTACAAAATTTAGCAAACGGCATTTCTTTGGGCAGCTTATATGCACTGATTGCTATTGGTTATACAATGGTTTATGGAATTCTTCGTCTTATTAATTTTGCCCATGCTGATTTGTTAATGGTAGCAGCCTATGGGGCTTTTTATGGAATTGTGATTTTTGCTTTGCCCTGGTGGGCATCCTTTGCCATTGCTATTATTATTACAGCTTTATTGGGAGTCAGTATTGAGAAAATAGCGTATCGACCGCTGCGTAATGCTCCAAGAATTTCTGTGTTAATCTCTGCTATTGGTGTATCATTCTTGTTAGAAAACTTAGGTATTGTGATTATCGGAGCCCGTCCTAAGTCTTTCCCTCGTCCAGAAGATATTGTTTGGAATATTCAAATGGGTGGAATATCGTTTCTATCTTTGACAATTATTATTCCTGTGGTAACGATCCTCCTTTTGGTGGCAGTAACTTATATGGTCAATAAAACCAAGACAGGTACAGCCATGCGAGCTGTTTCAAGGGATTTTGAGACGGCTAGTTTGATGGCTGTTGATGTGAATAGAGTGATTAGTACAACCTTTGTGGTTGGTTCTGGTTTAGCTGCTGTGGGTGGCATTATGTGGAGCTTGCAATATCCTCAGATTGATCCTTTGATGGGTGTTTTCCCCGGCTTAAAATGCTTTATCGCGGCTGTTATGGGGGGGATTGGTAACATCCCTGGGGCTATGCTGGGGGGCTTTATACTTGGCATGGGTGAAGTTTTCTTAGTGGCTTTGATGCCTGAACTATCTGGCTATCGGGATGCCTTTGCCTTTGTCTTATTAATCTTTATTTTGTTATTCAAACCCACCGGCATTCTAGGTGAAAATGTAGTGGAGAAGGTGTAGACATGGACAATCGACAGGGTTTAAAAACACTTTTAACCATTGGCTTGATTGCCTTATGTTGTGTTTTCCTCTTTTTTGCAGAGGGTTACTTAGATAACTTTAAGGCTAGGGTACTTAATCTAGCTGCCATTTTTGTTATATTAGGTGCCAGTATGAATCTGGTACTTGGGTTTACCGGCATGTTTTCCTTGGGACATGCAGGTTTTATGTGCGTGGGAGCCTACGTTTCTGCTATTTTAACCATGTCACCGGAAAGTAAAGAAATGATTTATTTTATGGAGCCCATTACCCCTGCTCTGGCTAATATACACTGGCCTGTTCTACCGGCAATTTTCGTGGCAGGTTTGGTGGCCGCATTTTTTGGTTTTTTAATTGGATTTCCTGCCTTGCGTCTGCGGGATGACTATTTAGCCATCGCTACTCTAGGTTTTGGGGAGATTATTCGTATTGTTGTCACAAATACCATTACTATTACCAATGGCTCTTTGGGGTTAAAGGATATTCCTTCTATTAAAAGTATGTATCTTTACTGGGGCATTGCAATTATTACTATTCTTATTTTAAAACAATTGATTAATAGTAGTTGGGGCTATGCCTTTAAAGCTATCCGTGATAACGAAATTGCCGCCGAGGCAATGGGTATTGATATCTTTAAACATAAATTACTGTCCTTTACCATTGGTGCTTTTTTTGCTGGTGTAGCTGGGGCTCTTATGGGTCACTTAATTACATCAATTGACCCGACGATGTTTAGATTCTTATTTACCTTCCAAATCTTACTTATTATTGTCTTGGGTGGTTTAGGGAGCCTAACTGGCTCTGTCATTGCCGGGGTTGTAGTAACTGTGATGATGGAAGTATTGCGTTTTGTGGAGCAACCGATGAACATTTTTGGACTAGAAATTCCCGGTATTTCAGGCATGCGTATGGTTATCTTCTCATTGCTGCTGCTCATTGTGATTTTATTCTATCGTCAGGGTCTGATGGGAACTAGAGAATTTAACTGGGATTGGGTTCTCAACAAAATAGGAAGTAAGCGCAACAAAGAGAAGGGGGTTGGAGCAAATGGCTAATACCCAGTCAATTCTAGTTACAGAAAATATTACCATGCAGTTTGGCGGGTTAAGGGCTGTTTCCAACCTGGCTTTAAATGTAGCGCCTAAACAAATCGTTGGTCTAATAGGACCCAACGGGGCAGGAAAAACAACAGCTTTTAATATGATTACCGGTGTGTACAAGCCTACCTTGGGGCGGGTAATATTTGATGGCCACGATATCACTGGTCTTAAACCAAACAAAATTACTGAGTTAGGTGTTGCCCGTACCTTTCAAAATATCCGTTTATTTTCCAGTATGACTGTGTTAGAGAATGTGCTGCTAAGTAAGCATGTACGGCTTAAGGCCAACTGGCTGGAAGCTGTTTTGTCACTACCAAGGTATACCAGATCCCGCAAGAGGCATATTGAGGAGTGCATGGAACTACTGGATCAGGTTCAACTGGCTGATCTGGCCCACGAACCGGCCACTTCTCTTCCCTATGGTAAGCAGCGGCGGTTGGAGATTGCCAGGGCTATGGCTACTCAACCTAAGATGATTTTGCTGGATGAGCCTGCTGCTGGTATGAACCCCCAGGAATCTCTGGAATTGATGGATTTTATTGCGAAGATTCGGGATGAATTTAATCTTACAGTCTTAATGATTGAACACCATATGGAAGTTGTTATGGGCATTTGTGAGCATATTGTGGTACTGGATCATGGCGAACCCATTGCCCAGGGTACACCAACAGAGATTCAAAATAATCAGCAGGTTATCGAAGCTTATCTTGGGGCGGTGGATGAGAGTGCTTAAAATTGAGGATTTACATGTATTTTACGGTGGTATACATGCACTGAAGGGCATTACGCTGGAAGTACCAGAGAATAAAATTGTCACATTGGTAGGTGCTAACGGTGCCGGTAAAAGTACCACCTTACGAGCAATTAGTAACCTAGTACCGGTGGCTAAGGGGAGAATTAGCTTCCGGGGAGAAGATATAACCAAAACTAAGACAGCAGAGATTGTAAAAAAAGGTATCACCCTGGTGCCGGAGGGCCGGCGTATATTTGCTAACCTTACGGTTTTGGAAAATATTAACATGGGGGCTTTTTCCCGGAACGACAAAGAAGGCATTAAAAAGGATATCCAGAATATCTATGAAATGTTTCCCCGTTTGAAGGAAAGGGAATGGCAAGCAGCTGGTACACTCTCCGGGGGGGAACAGCAAATGTTAGCCATTGGCAGGGCCCTGATGTCTCGGCCAGCCCTATTAATGATGGACGAGCCTTCCCTGGGCTTGGCACCTCTGCTGGTTAAGGAAGTCTTTAGAATTATCAAGGATATCTATAGTGATGGTATGACCATACTATTAATTGAACAAAACGCCACCGCAGCTTTACAAGCTGCAGACTATGGCTATGTTTTGGAAACAGGTAATATCGTACTACAAGGCCCCGGCAAAGAATTAGCAGCCAATGAAGAAGTGAAAAAAGCATACCTGGGCAAAGCATAAAAACATAAAAAACAAAAATGCGACAGCGGGGACGGTTCTCGCTGTCGCATTTTTTTGAAATTTTTGCGACAGCGAGAACCGTCCCCGCTGTCGCACGTTATTCAGTTATTTTCTCGATGTATTTGGGTAATACAAAGGCGGCCTTGTGAACTGCAGGGGTATAATAATTTGTTTTTATATTTAACATCCGATGCGGATTAATATTATCCAATTGATATTTCTTCGAACCAACTGTAAAACTCCAGAAGCCTGCTATATAGGTAGGTTCACAGGTTAAGTAAGGTCTTGCTAAGGGGAACACTTCCATAATATTTTTAACTGCCAGTCGATAATGGCTGCTAAAGCTTGGCGAACCAGTTTGGGATACAAAAACCCCATCGCTCTTTAATGCTTTATAAATATCCTTATAAAATTCCTTTGCAAACAAATTCATGGATGGACCACTGGGATCTGTACAGTCGACAATGATAATGTCATAGCTGGCATCACATTGTTTGGTATATTTTAGTCCGTCCACAATCCTAATGTTAACTTTTTCAGAACCTAGGGCATGGCTGATTTCTGGCAACCACCTTTTACTTACTTCAATGACTCTTTCGTCAATTTCAATTAGGTCGATGGTTTCTACGGAAGGATGTTTGAGAATTTCCCGTACCGTACCACCGTCACCGCCACCTATTATCAGTACACTTTTAGGTTCTGGGTGGATCATAAGGGGAATGTGAGTAATCATTTCATGGTAGATAAACTCAAACTTGGTTGTGGTTTGTACAATGTTATCTAACAGCAGGGCTCGTCCCAGTTCGGGAGATTCTATCACGGCAATTTCTTGAAAGCTAGATTTTTCTGTATGTAAAATTTTTTCCACTCGCCAGGACACCTTATAGCTGTCGGTGTGATGTTCAGTGAACCAAAAGTCGAGCATAGTAATACCTCCTTCATAACTTTCCTGGTCATTCGTCACCTCTCTTTTAAATATCCAGAAAAACACGATTAATATTATAACATGGAAAAGGGTTTTTATAAAGTTGAGTGTAGATAATTGGCTTTAGACATGGCGTTGCTATGACAAATATTTGGATAACAAAAAAAGGGTCCTCATTGAGGACCGGTCAGAGGAGGGTAGTTGTCACTTTAAACTTTACAGTAAAGATCTCACAGTTTAATTACAAAAATATTACAAAAGAATAAAAAATAACCAAGCAGTAGCTTAAATATGGGCAGATACTGTGGGAGATAATAATAGCAAGCCTAATAAAAAGGAGGGTTCTACGTGGCTAATAAAAGTAGAGGGTCTATTAATCGTCCCGAAGCAGAGAAAATAGCCCGGCAGATAACCAAAAAGACCAGTGAAGAAAGGGCCTATGGTTACGAACCTGAGGATGGATTGGTTCAGGGAACCCCAATGGCTTAGTTTTTTTAAAAAGGGCTGTTGCACGTTAGTGCATCAGTCCTTTTTTAAACCTAGCTGTAAGCCTTATGTAAGGATAATTTTATGAATAAAAAAGGAACAAGTGGTACAATGATTTCATCCCTAATAAAATTACTGGGGTGATATTATGTCCATTTTAAGGGAAGAAGTTAATACGCTATTAAAGGAGTTGCGCTATTCAGAACTGGTGGCCAGGGCACTGGAAAACCCAGGAATAATGAGATATTTGTTTAGGTTACTATATCATCCCTATGGTCTAGAGAGATGGCGGGCTATTGAAGGTTTAGGTTGTATTACCGAAGCCATGCAGCAAGAAAATCCAGAGGCTGTGCGGGAGGTTATTAGAAGGTTGCTATGGTCCATGAATGATGAGTCTGGGACCACCAGTTGGAGTGCTCCAGAAGCCATAGGGGAAATTGTATATAGAAAACCAGAAGAACTTCAAGAATTTATCCCCATTGTGGTAAATGCTTCTGAGGAGGAAATATTTCATCGGGGGATTGCCTGGACACTTGGCAGAGTTGGTTCCAAGCGACCAGAATTGGTACAGGAATTTATACCGCTACTTAGGCAATTTCTCTCACATCCAAAACCAGAAGTAAGGGGGCATGCCGCACGATCCTTGGGTCAAATTGGGTGTTCTGCTAGGGAGACACTGCCAGGTTTGCAGGCTTTGCTGCAGGATTACCAGGAAATTGAGGTTTACGAAGTAAGTGATATGGTTTATGTCCAAGTAAAGGATCTGGCCGAGAGGGCAATGCAGAGAATCCTCTACAATAATTGAATATAGAGATTTAACCCGGCCATGAAAACCGGGTAATTTTTTTGCGGTATATAGAAAATTATGCGAAATAATTAGTTAGTTTAGTACGTCATAGCTAATAAAGAAAAATATTTGGAGGGAAGTTTATTGGAAGTTGTGCAGGATGAGATAAGTAGGTCTAAAAAAATACAATTACTTATTAGATCGGGCCCCCGTTGGGTCAAGGTGCTTTTAGTTGTTATTTTACTTTCTGCTATTGGCCTGTTGGTACTGAATAGCCTTAGTAATAAGGATATTGTGGTACAAACAGTTAAGGTAGAAATGAAAAGTATTGAACAGAGTGTAATGGCGACGGGGAAAGTGCAGGCCGCTGAAAAACAGGAGTTTTTTACACCGGTGGACAGTACGTTAATGGAGCTTTCTGTTAAGGTTGGTGACAAGGTTAAAAAGGGGGATGTTTTAGGGCGCCTTGATACGCAAGAATTGGGACGACTATACCAACAGTCATTAGCTAGGCTAGCGGGTTTGGAAGCACAACTGGCCACTGCCAAGGCCAATAATGATCAATTAAACTTGGCCTATAGTAAAGTAGCCTATGAAAAAGCCCAAAGTGACCTAAATAGAATTACGCAATTACATAATCAAGGAGCTGTGCCAGTAACGGAATTAGAACAGGCTAGGGTATCCTTTGCCAGGGCGGAGGCTGATTACCAAGAAAACTCTCTGCGGGTACAACAGGGTGCCACGGCAAAGGAGATTGCTTCCCTGGAAGCTCAGGTGGCATTAGGACAACAGGAAGTAGCCCAGGCCAAAGAACGATTGGATTTAGCTAACTTTATTGTGCAGGAGGACGGGGTAGTACTTTTTGTGGGAAAAGAAAAGGGAAACCGTGTCCTAGAGGGCACGCTGTTGTTGGAAGTTGGTAGTACTAGCCAACTAGAAGTTAGTACTAATGTCAATGAAATTGATGCCGGAACCCTCAAGGTGGGACAACCTGTAACTATCTCCTGTACTTCCCTGCCAGGCAAGGAATTTACCGGTGAAGTCACGCGGGTGGCCGGGGTGGCCATACAGGAGAATAATAGTGTCAGTAGCGGCAATACAGTTGTGCCTGTAACAATTCAAGTGAAGGGAGATACAACTGGCCTTAAACCAGGATTTACTGTGGATGTTAGTATTGTGACAATGGAAGCAAAAAAACTGCTTGCTTTGCCCTATGAAGCCTTGGTCAGTCAAAATGGTGAAAAGTATGTCTTTGTGGTAAAGGATGGGGTCGTTAAAAAACAAAGGGTTAAAACCAAAACTGGCAATGAGTTGTACGACATTGTTGTCAGTGGGCTAAAGGAAGAGGAAGAAATAGTTCTAAGCCCTCCTCCCTCCCTTAGGGAAGGCCAAAGGGTTTCTATAGGAGCAAAAAATGATAAAGGTAAATAATTTAAGAAAAGTGTACACTACTGGTTCTGTTGATGTGGAAGCTCTTAAAGGTGTGAGCTTATCTATCCAGAAGGGTGAATTTGTGGCAGTGATGGGACCATCGGGATCGGGCAAATCAACCTTTATGAACCTGTTGGGTTTATTGGATAGTCCTACTGAGGGAACCTACTGGTTGGAGGAACGTCAGGTATCATCCCTAGACAGAAATGAATTGGCCATACTCCGTAATCAAAAGTTAGGTTTTGTGTTCCAGGCCTTTAATTTAATACCATCCCTTACCGCCCTTAAGAATGTTGAGTTACCGATGCTCTATGCGGGTATTAAGCCGGATGAACGACGTCAGAGGGCCATACTCGCCCTGGAAAGGGTTGGCTTAGCCGAGCGTTTACAGCACCGCCCCAGTGAACTATCTGGTGGTCAAAACCAACGGGTAGCCATTGCCAGGGCCATAGTGAATCGTCCATCGGTAATTATGGCCGATGAACCCACTGGGGCCCTAGATACCAAAACTGGTGAGGAAATCATGGGGATTTTTGAGGAACTTCATCGGGAAGGAACAACCATTGTATTAGTTACCCATGAGCCGGACATAGCAAGACATGCAAAACGGATACTACGATTTAAAGATGGACTATTAATAGGTGATGAAGAGGTAACAAACCCTATTTCCTCTGCAAAAGAGGTGGATCATGAACCTTAAGGAATTTATTTTAATCGGACTGGAGGGCCTTCGCAATAACAAACTACGGTCATTTCTAACCACCCTAGGGATTGTGGTTGGTATTGCTGCAGTGATATCTGTAATCGCCATAGGTGAGGCTGGTAAAGCGGTGATTATGAATGAGATGGAAAGCTTTGGTACCAACTTGTTTCAGGTATACCCAAACTATAGAGAAGGGGAGCCTGTGAGAACAGTTGAATATACCAGGCAAGATGTAGCGGTCATTAAGAAGTTAGCACCGGAAGTTAAGTACTTGGCACCTGTAAAGTACGATCGGAGTGAGGTCAGGAGTAAAACAGGAAAAAAGACTACCCGTATTATTGGTACTACAGCAGATTATAAGCAGATTCGGAACCTAGAGATTTTATACGGCAGATTCTTTAGTGAAGAGGACGATGCCGTAGGTAAAAGAGTTGTGGTTTTGGATGAAATGTTGGCTAATGAAATCTTTGCTATGGAAAACCCTGTGGGAGAGCGGGTGATGATGCAAGGAAGTGCCTCAGTGGTTATTGGGGTCATAAAAAAAGCAGAGTCAACCATCCCTGGCATGAACCCGGATAACTATGCCTATGTACCCATATCTGCTACACCCGGAGGCTCACGCTGGGAGTATGCTAGCTCACTCATGGGTAGTGCTGCCAGTAGAGAAGAGGTCTACCAGGCAATGGATCGGGTCAAGCTGATACTTGAGCGGCGGCATAATGCACCGAACCATTATGAGGTATATAGTATGGAGCAAGAGATGCAAACCGTAGGTAAAGTTACAGGTATAATTGGTTTGGTGATCAGCTGTATTGCGGGGATCTCCCTACTGGTGGGAGGTATCGGAGTAATGAACATCATGTTGGTCTCAGTTACCGAAAGAACCAGGGAAATCGGCATACGCATGGCCTTAGGTGCCCAAAGGAAGGACATCTTATTACAATTTCTTATTGAAGCAATTGTACTCTGTGCTGTTGGTGGTCTGATTGGTATTCTGTTGGGCTACGGAGGTGCATTGGTTGTGGCCTTAGTCCTAAAGCTACCTCCGTTGGTTTCTGGATGGGTTGTTCTTTTTGCTTTCCTATTTTCGGCTTTGATTGGAGTGTTTTTTGGTCTTTATCCAGCCAACAAAGCATCCCAGTTAGATCCTATCCAAGCATTACGTAGGGAATAACATAACCTCAGGTGCAAACCTGGGGTTGTTTATTTATATGACCTGCAGGAATATGACTGATTTTGCAGAAAAGTCTATGTTATGTAAAGGAGGTGTAGCCGTGCATACAGACAAGCCTAAAGTAAATCCCTACTTGGTAATTATGCTTGGGGTTTTGGCAGCAGGCTTTTCCAGCATTTTTACAAAATTGGCCGAGGCCCCACCCTTAATCATTGCGGTATATCGCTTGGGATTTACCGTTCTAATTATTGCTGCACCCACTTATTTTTCAGGACGTAAAGAATTATGCCGAATTAACAAAAAAGATTTCGTTTTTGCCTGCTTATCAGGGGTGTTCTTGGCCCTACACTTTGCGGTTTGGATAAGTTCATTAAATTATACATCTGTAGCCAGCTCCACTGTGCTGGTCACGATGCAACCGCTTTTTGTTATTACTGGCGGCTATTTTTTATACAAGGAACGAGTAGGCCGACAGGGTTTAGTGGGAGCAGCACTGGCCCTGGGGGGGAGTATACTAATTGGCATCAATGATTTTCAAGTGGGAGGACAAGCCCTTTTAGGGGATGTTTTAGCCTTTGCAGGTGCCTTTTTTGTGGCAGTTTATGTACTCATTGGTAGACATTTGCGCTTTAGAATGGCACTTCTGCCCTACACATTTATCGTATACGGTGCTGCGACCCTTGTTCTTTTGTTGCTGAATGTTGTTTTTGGGTCATCCTTTTATCCATACCCTACCATGACCTGGGTTTGGTTTCTTTGTTTGGCCATTTTCCCAACGATTTTTGGTCATTCCCTGTTTAATTGGGCTCTCAAATATGTTAAGGCTGCTGTGGTCTCAGTTAGTATTTTGGGAGAACCAGTGGGTGCGACTATCTTAGCTTACTTTATTTTTCAAGAAGTTCCCACTGTTATGCAGTTAGCCGGAGGTTGTATTATTATTCTAGGCTTATATATTTTTATTACTTCTCAACTAAAGGCACAATTGCAACAAAACGGAGGCTCTTAGAATGCGAGTTCAACTAATTGAAGTTTCTCGGGGTATTGCCGCTGCGGCCTGGCAGAATGGCCAACTGGAAGCACTAACTCTACCCCATATCAACACAGATGAAGCCATTGTGACCCTAGGTGATTATCTAAAAATGGATTCGAGTCTTTTCAGGCTAATTGATGATTTGGATTCTTACCAACTGGAACTTGAAAGAGCAGTTAGCCAATATTTTGAAGGGAAACCTGTAACATTTAATATGCCCCTTAACTGGGATAGGTTAACACCCTTTCAAGGGAAGGTTTTAAAGGTTGTTAAAAATATACCTTATGGGACGACTATGAGTTATGGTGAGATTGGTCAAGTCTTAGGTTATCGGAGTGGTGCTAGGGCTGTGGGAGGGGCAGTGGGCGCCAACCCTTGGCTGCTGGTAGTACCCTGTCACAGGGTGTTGGCAGCAAACAAAGGGTTAGGTGGATTTAGTTCTGGCCTTGGATGGAAAGAAGTGCTTTTGCAAATTGAAAAGATCCAATATAAAACCAGCGACGGTAAATAGTCGCTGGTTTTTCATTTTATATATTCGTAGGGAAAGGTCCCAGTGCCGTTCCGCCTGAATACTAACGACACAAAATAACAATAAAAACGGTAATAAATGGTAATAAATGGGAATAAATATGGTAAGAGATCATATACTTAAGGGGTGGTTTTTTTGCTGAAGAAATGGCTTGTTCTTTGGGTGTTTTTAATTGCCATGCATTTACCGTTTAATTCTGCCTATGCTGAAACTCCCGTGGCTGTAGATGGCAGGCTAATTAATGGTTGTCAATCAATGCTAATGGAAGGGCAGATTATGTTACCACTACGTCCAATTTTTGAGGAAGCTGGGTATAGGTTAGAACCCAATATTCAAAATGGGGTTATTGTGGGATATAAAGGGAAGGGGTTTGTTCAGATCCATCTTGGACAACTGGAGATGATATTGGGCCAAAATAAAATCAAATTATCTACTATACCCCAGATAACTTTAGGTAAGACTTATTTAGGGGTTCAAGATATTTGTAGAATCTTAAATTTAGAAAAAAAAGAGGAACCAGGCTTACATCTAATTTCTCTTTTTCATAGTCAGGAAATGACTGAAGAGGGAGTTATTTCTCAACTGTTGGCCGCAGACAGACAGATGCTTCGGGTGGAATATTTTAATAACCAAGAATTTTTAGCTGAGCATCAAATTGCACCTTCTCCCAAAATAAAAAATAAAGAAGAATTAATAGATCATCTTAGTAGCTACTGGGATGAAACTTTTATAGACAGACTCTGGCAAGAAGGTTCTCAAAATGACCACTATATTGGCTTTTTCTCCGAAGGCTCCATACCCTTACTTTATAATAAAGAATTAAATGTAATTGCCTTATCTCCAGAGGAGGCCCGGATCCATGTGCTGATGCCTGCCTGGGATAAAGATAATCTTACAGAATTTGAAGAGATTATTTATACTTTGCAAAAAAATGAGTTGGGGAAATTAATCATAAAAGATATTCGATACCAATAAAAAGTAAAAAATAGTAAAGGCCCACAGTGGGCCTTTACTTTATTAGTTGCGCTTAGAACTTCCTTTTGATTGATTACATACGGAGAAAGCCTTTCCTACCTGACGCCCCATAGGTGCTCCCATGAAGGTTGCTAATCCTAAACCAAAGGCAATTGCTGTGGGAAAAACCCACCAAGCGTGACGCTGCTTTTCTGAAGCAATGATCATGGTTTATCCCTCCTGATGTTATTGTTCCATGAAAGGATTGGTTTCATCCAAAACAATAAATACTTATGCCAAAAAACAGCCGCCCCGGAGGCAGAGGGCGGCTCTTAGAGGAGGAGGCTGTTGGAATGAAAATTTAGTATTTATTATTTTTAATAATGTGCAGGAATTCTATAATTTAGAACAGGAAAAAATAGCGGAAATATACAAATAATACCAATGCTTAGCATTGGTATTATAAAGTGGCGGAGCTGACGGGAGTCGAACCCGCGTTCTCCTGCGTGACAGGCAGGCATGTTAGGCCACTACACCACAGCTCCATATATTATTGGTGGGCGATGACGGGATCGAACCGCCGACATCCTGCTTGTAAGGCAGGCGCTCTCCCAGCTGAGCTAATCGCCCGTGTTTAACTGACAATTGATATATTAACAAAATAATAACATTAAGTCAACATTGTTTTACATATTTTTATCGTTTTTTTCAAATTTGAAAAAAATAAAACCACAAATACAACCATAAGTTACCTTGTCCATGGTACCCTCTAAAACACTAAGAATTCTTACTGGACTATTAGGAATATAGATGTCTTGGTTACAATAAGGGCAATATTGGGTCTTGGTCTCAAGATGCCCTTGAATATAGGACAAACCTGAAGCTGAAGTACGGTGGACAGAAAATGTGTCTATATTAATTTTAGATACTCTATATTTATCAAGAATACAACGAATGTCATGCAACATTTGATCGCGATATTTCCCATGTTGATTCTTTAAAAAGCGTTGAATTGAAAATTTAATCCTATCAATATCCGTTTTGGTGGGATAATAGAGTATGTCTGTTGTCAACAAATGTACCTCCAAAAGCACTTTATAGTGAGTATAGACAGTTTTAGTAAACAAACATACTAGTGGGCCCTAGGCTGTGAGACATTAGCTAAAGATCCTTAAGCAAACATGTATAAAAGCCCAAGGCCACCCATACTCAATAGCCCACTGCCTTCTCCCAAGCTTAAAAGGTTGATCTTAAGGCTGGAGGCTGATTGGAAAAGTTGTTTTTTATGAAGAAACAATTTGTAGTTGACTTGCCTATTCATTTCTGTTAACATAAATCTTGTCGATGGGCGATTAGCTCAGCTGGGAGAGCGCCTGCCTTACAAGCAGGATGTCGGCGGTTCGATCCCGTCATCGCCCACCATCATCATGCTGCTATAGCTCAGTAGGTAGAGCGTATCCTTGGTAAGGATAAGGTCACCGGTTCAATCCCGGTTAGCAGCTCCAAGCCTAGGATCTTGCAATGCAAGGTCCTGTTTTGTTTTATACAATACCACTTGCATTCTAAGTGTGACTTTGATACTATAGCAATTGAATTAAGCTAAAAACATATTTTACATTAACATGCTGGGGTAGCTCAGTTGGTAGAGCAATTGATTCGTAATCAATAGGTCGAGGGTTCAAGTCCCTTCCTCAGCTCCACTGTGAAAAACGCTTTGGTAAGTATAAAACGCTATATTTTTTTTAAGATGTGTTTGGCTAAAGCAGGAGTAAAAAAACCGGACGGTATATACCGCCCGGTTTTAATCTATCTAGGGTTTTGTGCTATTTGTGAACCAGTGAAGGTAATGGGTCCAATAACATTAGCCTGACCGCCATCAATAATTTGAGCAGTTACGAAATAAGGTACTATAGAGTCATCGTGGCAATGATGATCATCTTCGCAGGGGTTTTTATGACCATTTTTATCTAGGGGTAAATCAACGTGGGTAAAGGTTGTAGTTTGGAGGTTCTCCTCCTCTGCATTGGCACTTTGACAACAGCTAAAAATCAGTTTGCGATGGTTATTATCCCCTCTAAAGATTTTGAATAATACATCAACTTTATTATTCTGTCGGAGATCATCATTGGCATTGGCAATAGCTTCCCAGCCAACTGTACAGGTTAAAAATACACGATCACACTCATCCTCGATTCTAAGTACGTCCTCATCTGTTAATGAAGCGATAATGGTAGGTTCAGCATTAAGTGGTATTGAGGTAGCTCCACAGGTGTTAGGACCCAGGGTAAAGGCTTCAAATTCAGTTAATAAACCTGGGCGCCTATTATTAAAAAGAGAGCTAGAAGATACAACTTCGTCAGTGGACTCTGTTAACTCCTTTGCGTCTTTAGTCATAAAACAGACCTCCCCTTGCGTTTTTATATTTTATATATAGTATGCAGGGGAAATGGTAGTGTGAGGGAATATTGTAATTAATTAACTAAAATGGCCATTAGCTAATAGCAATTAGTCATGAGTAGAAAGTAGAAAGTTGGATAGAAAATTAAATGATCTTTGGGTAAGACTCCCCCTGTCGTAATTGTGACAGGGGAGTCTTATCCAAAGATGGTAACATAAGGTGCCTAGCACCGTTAAAATGATAAGCTTTAGGATAGCAAAAGCAAAAAGCTACCAGCTAACTACTGACTTACACAAACCCTTCGTGTTTTTGAATAATGCCAATGGCCTTGTTTACAAGATCATCCTTAGTTTTTAGTGTAAAGAAGAAACCGTGGTTAAAGTCTACCTCACCTAATTGCTCACCAAAACCCTCTGGGTGAAGTGTAGAGGCAGAAAGAAAATCTTCACCTGGATGGCGGTCAAGCCTATCAACAAAGGGAAGTTCAAAGCCTGCTTCC
The DNA here is from genome assembly GCF_054657375.1 of Desulfotomaculum defluvii. Taxonomy (NCBI): domain Bacteria; kingdom Bacillati; phylum Bacillota; class Clostridia; order Eubacteriales; family Desulfotomaculaceae; genus Desulfotomaculum; species Desulfotomaculum defluvii. The sequence goes on from NZ_BAAHYV010000006.1 coordinate 429,609, forward strand.
TGAAGTGCTTCTGCTGCACTACGGGCAGCTACTCTGTCGTTAAAGAAAGCATAAAGAATTCGTTGGCCGGGGGATATGGTCATTTGGAACACCTCACATTGTTATTTATTGTTAGTATGACCTCAAATAGTTCTTTATAGACCTTTCTGTGGATTGACGAAAGGGAAAGTTTCTGGCTATACTTTTCTACAGAAATTAAAGAATTAGGGGGAAGTTATGAAAATTGGGATTGACCTGGACGGAACCATTGCTGACAATCTTGAATTGTTGGTTGAGGCGATGAATAGGTTTTGTGGCAAAAACTTACGGGGTGAAGAGATCTACCAATATAACCTATGTAAAGTTTACAATATTAGCGAAGCAGAATTTGTTAAGTTAATGAATGAAGAAGAACAGAAAATCATCTCTAAAAGCCCACTAATTCCTTATGCCAGGGAAAGCATCCAGGATCTGGTCAAGCAAGGTTGGGAGGTCCATATTATTACAGCTCGTAATCCGAGATACCAGAAAATTACTGAAAGCTGGCTGCAGGATCACAATATACCCTATAAACAACTACATTTATTAAATTCCCATGATAAATTGGCAGTTTGCCAGCAGCTTCGAGTGAAATTGATGATCGAAGATAATATTCACAACGCCTATCAGCTACATGAGGGTGGTGTCCAGGTTATATTGTTTGAGGCCCATCATAATAGATATTGGCCATGGCAGGGTTTGCGTTGTACCTCCTGGCAGGATGTTTACCAGACAATTAATAAAATGTTTTAACTGTGTGGCATTCTTTTACGGAGTGCCATTTATTTTCCATTTTTGGTACAGGAATTATGTTTTTTGTAACGAAATGTTAAGTAATAGAGTCTTTACTATAAAACATGTTGGTCCAGTCGGATACCTGTCCTACCCCCAATAGGCATCCGCCTGGCCCAACCAAGGAGGTATAATTTTGAAAGGGAAAAGGTACCTGTTAGTAATTGGGATCCTTATTTTTTCCATGTTAGTAGGTAATTCAGCTTGGGCAGTATCATCACACTTATATAAGGATACTACAGGTAAGTGGTGGGAGCAGTCTGTGGCAGAATGTAGTGCCGCCGATCTGGTAGGTGGTAGGGGTCAAGGCATATTTGACCCCAAAGCATCGGTATCCCAGATAGAGGCCATTGTTTTCTTAAACCGTGCCCTTGGGTATCGTACGGAGGCCGACGATTATAGTATGTCTGCCGGTGACTACAATTTTCCAGCAAATTTTCCTGAATGGGCTAAGAAAAATATTGCCTTTGCAGCTGATAAAAAATACATCTCAAAGTCCGGCATACCAAGTATGCAGCCAAAGAATGCTGCAACTCGGGCTGAGATAGCTGTGCTTTTTGCTAATGCCTTAAATTTAAGTGCAGATGGCTATAAGCTAACATTTAAAGACAAGGATCAGATTCATTCCAGTCTACAGTCCTTTGTGGCCGCAGCTGTGAAGCACGGAGTCATGTCTGGCCGTCCAGATAATACCTTTGATCCTAATGCCGCTGTAACAAGGGGTGAAATGGCGGCGATTATTTCCCGTTTGTTTGAAAATGGAAAAATCAATCCTAACCCTAGCAAGTATTATATTGCAAAAATTAGTAAAGTAGATACGGCTGGTCAGAAAATCACAGTTTTGAGAAACAGCCAATCTGTGACCCTTAATTTAGAAGAAGATACCTTGTTTTACTGGGATGGAAAACGAGTATCGTTAGACTCTCTAAAAGTAAATGAAAATATTAGAATAGCTTTAGGTTCCACCGGTAAGGTTCTGTATTTGGCAAATACTAAAGCTAGCACCAGTGGAAGTGTATCTGTAACCACTACATATAGTGGAACCATCAAGGGGTTAACCAGTGGTAGCCAATGGCTATTATCTTTCCAACCTGATACAGGGTCATTAACTTCTTACCCATTGGTTAGTTCAGTAAAGATAACACAAAATGGTACTACCAAGGATATGGCAGCTTTGGCTATTGGTACACGGGTCGAAATTACAGTGACCAATGGTAGTGTTACTGAAATTAAGATATTAAGTGCAGTTGTGGATAATGGTAAAAAGGGTTATGTAGTCAATATGTATTTGGATTACTTTACAGTGCGTTATGATGATGGTACCAAGGAAGAGATTAATAAAAGTAATGTAAGTACAACTTTTTACCAGTTATCTAGGGGTCAAAGAGTTTCTATTACCAAATTAGGAAACATTGTCTCTAGTATTGTACCCTTAAACGAAGCTAAAAAAATATTCGGTGATGTAATAAAAATCAATTCTTCAAGTATCACCATCGAAGATGGCGATGGCTATGAGCGTACCTTTGATTTAGCCAGCAGTTACAAAGTTAAAGATAAAGACGGCGACTCTATGGATTTAGAAGACGTAGAAGAGGAAGAGTTTGTAGAAATTGAACTAAATAGCAAGGATGAAGCAGTCACCATTAAGCTTAATGATGGTTCATCATCTTCTTCCTCAGCCTTAGAAGGAGAAGTCACTAAACTGGTTACCTCAGGCAACTGGAAAATAACCATTGAGAAGTATGATGGAAAAACTAAAACCTATGATGTAGAAGATGATGTTGACGTTTACGAGGACGGAGATAACGCAGATTTTGATGATATCCGTAAGGGTGATTATGTTAAGTTAAAGTTGGACAGCAGTGATGATGTTACAAAAATAGATATATTAGATGTTGAGATAGTTAAAGGGGAAGTAATTGAGGTGGATGATACTGGAAGTTGGGGTATTACCATTGAAAATTCAAGTGGCAAAGAGAAAACCTATGATGTATCTAAAAATGTAGATGTCTACGAAGGTAGTAAGAGTAGAGACTTTGATGATATCAGCAAAAGGGATTATGTTAAATTAGTCATAGACAATGATAGTGATGATGTTATCTCAATCATTATTACAGATGAAGAATCGGCTAGTTCCTATGAAGGAACCATTACAAAGTTGAATGAAGATGAAATAACAATCAAAGGAAGTAGTACAAAAACCTACGACCTCGCCAATGATGTGGAAATAGAAAAAGATAGTAATGAGATCGACTTGGAAGAGGTATTGATAGGTTCAGAGGTTAAGCTTACTATTGATGATGATGAAGTAATTAAGATAGAAATAACCGATGATGAAGACATTGAGGTTGAAGGGGAACTTTATAGTGTTAGTTCTCGGTATATCTACCTTAAGCAAGACAACGGCAAACACAAACTATATTTTGCTGATGATGTAGAATTGGAAGATGATGATGGAGAAGAAGTTGATTTAGACGATCTGGAGGACTACGAAGGAGATGACGTAGTAATAGAGCTGAAAGATGGAGAAATTGAAACACTGGAAATCCAGTAAAAATAAGGGCAGGCCATGGGGCCTGCCCTTATTCTATATTATCATCTCTTATAGCCACCAATATCTAAGAGTGACTGATAATAATCTAGGTCAGAGAGAGCCAGGTCATTTTCTCCTTCTTGAGGAACTGATCTATCTTGAGTAATCGTTACCGCAGCCATATCCTTTTTGATCAATAGACGGATGTACTGGCTTCGGTTTGTTTCCTCAAAGGAGTCTCTGTTAATTTGAGTAATTTTTTTATCCAAATATTCAATCAAGTCTTCTGGGATACTAATAGTAATAGTCTTATGTCTACGCAAAGAAATGCCTCCTTCACTGGTTTTTTATTATATCCTATGTAACATTAACAGTATTAAATAACCATAAGTGGTAATTAATTTCAAATTAGCACAGAAATTCACGGCAGAAAAAACTTTTGTGAAAATTTTCTGAAGGTATAAGAAAATTTACCACTCATACCTCTGGAGTAGAAACAAATAATATTAATAGGATTTTTTGAAAAGGAGGCATCAGCAAAGTGTATAGCCCGAAGGAATTAGGCCTCAAAGTGAAAAGAGCCCGGGAGCACAGGGCAACAAGAAGTGGACAAGAATTTACCCAAAAAATGCTTGCCTTTAAGATTGGGGAAACATCTAAATGGGTTCAAAAACTGGAAAAGGGCCAGTTTTACCCCGACTGGGAACCGCTAAATCTTATTGCAGATACCTGTGGTGTATCAATCGAATTCTTAATAGGTGAAAAGTTTGAAGAAGAGGTCGATTATGAAGAGGCCATTAGAGGTGGAGAAGTTGCTAGAAAAATAAGACAAGAGGAACTGCCCTTATAAAAGTCAATTAAACGCCTATGGGGCGTTTAATTTTTTTTAATAAAAAACCGAATGCTTGTGGCATTCGGTTAATTAACTGATTATTGTCTTACGCGGTTAAAGCAATCACGGCAATACACTGGTTTGGTACCACTGGGTTGGAAAGGTACCTGAGTAGTACAACCACACTCGTCACAAACAGCTTCAAACATTTGACGCTGAGGACGATAACCATCGTTACCTTGCATCCGTTGCTTACGTGCTGCTCGGCAAGAAGGACAACGGGAAGGGTCATTCTGGAATCCCTTTTCAGCAAAGAATTCTTGCTCACGAGCAGAGAATACAAATTCTGCGCCACAATCACGGCATGTTAGAGTTCTGTCGGAAAACACCAAATATCTCCTCCGAATAAATAGACTCCCTAAAGTTTCCCGGGGCCAACCATATGAACTACCGATACCCTGACACCGATCCATTTTTCGGGAGGAGATAGCCAAGTTAGCGCAGTAAAACTTAGAGGTAATTTAAGTATACCCCCCATAAAAGGAAAAATCAATCAATTCTTTATTTTACTAGGCTTTATTGAATTCAGTGATTAATCGGTCAAAAATAACCTTAACAGGTAAAATATCCTTGATTTTGTGAACATTTTGACCACAGAAAACTAGACCATCATTAATTTTTCCATCACGGCTGTTTGTTAGGGCTTGCATAATGCAGAAAGATTTAGAGCAATGCTTTAAACAAGCTACACATTTTCCAGGTTTGGGGGCATCATTATTAAAAACCCGTGCTACAAAATTATTTTTTAAAGCCCTGCCAGGTAGGCCAACTGGGCTTAAGATTTCAACCACATCTTCTGGAGTAGATTTTAGGTAATGCTTTTTAAAAGCCTCAGCCACGGTACATTCAACACTCATGACAAAACGGGTAGCCATTTGAACACCATCGGCCCCCATTCGAATCATTTCTGCAATTCCTTTGCCATCTACAATACCACCGGCTGCAATGACCGGAATCTTAACAGCTGCCCTTATTTCGGGCAAAATATCTTTAATGGATCGATTGGTACCCAAATGACCTCCAGCTTCGGTACCTTCAGCCACCACTGCTGCACCACCTAGCTTTTCTGCCATCTTAGCAACCTTAGCTGAAGAGACAATGGAGACTATGGGTGTATTGGATTCTTTACCCCACCCAAAGATGTCCCTGGAAAAGCCTGCTCCAGTAAAAATAATGTCAATTTTTTCTTCAATGGCAGTATGCACTATTTTAGAAAACTCTCTAGCAGCGTACATGATATTAATGCCTATGATTCCATTGGGAGCGATTCTACGAGCCTCACGAATTTCATCACGAAGTTCTTGTTCTTCCATCCCAGTGGCACCAATGACACCTATACCACCAGCCTCTGCAACAGCACCTGCCAGTGGGGCTGTTGAAACTCGAACCGCCATACCCCCTTGAATGATAGGGTATTTTGGAGTAAATTTACCAATTGTTAGGGTGGGGAATTTCACTGTTCTTCTCCTTCCTTAAATGCCAAAAACTTAACAACTTATATTATTAAAACAAAAAAAATATTAATTTGCAAACAGTTTATATTTTATGATAAAAGCAAAATAACTATTACTTATTATTTACAAGTATGGTAAGTTTTAACACAAAGTAGAATAAATCATAAAGTATATAAATAGGTAAAAAACTATTTTCCTCCTACACCGAACAATTTCTCTATATTGTTTAAGGTGTGACCCATTGCAAATACGACAATTCTATCATCAGCCAAAATCTTTTCTGTTCCTTCGGGGATAATGGCCCGATCATCCCTTAAAATTGCTCCTACTATTATATTTTTAGGCAAGCCACACTTGGCCAGGGGTTTACCAATTATACGACTACTGGGTGGAACAATTAGTTCTGCTACCTCTGCCTTTCCATTCAACAACATAACCAATGATAATAGCCTGCCACCTTGGATAAAGCGGACGATTTCTGAAGCAGTAATTAAACGAGGACTTACAGCGGCATCTACACCTAGGGTTTCAACAATGGGTGCATAACTTGCTCGGCTAACTTTAGCAACCACCATTTTCGCGCCCATTTGTTTAGCCAGCAAAGAAATCAATAGGTTTTCCTCGTCTAAACCGGTAACGGCAACAAAACCGTCTATTTCTTCAATTCCTTCTCTGCTTAGTAAATCGACATCAGTACCGTCCCCATGTAATATTAGGGCTTCTGGCAACCTTTCCGCCAATTCTTGACATCTGCTATAATCTTGTTCGACGATTTTTACAGCCATACCCATGGAACATAACTTATTTGCTAAGTAATAACCGAGGCGTCCGCCACCAAGGATCAATACGCTATGCATTTTTTTCTGACGGCGTTTCTTAACCTTGGATACCAGAGTGTCAATACTACTGGGTAAACCTAATATATATAGGCTATCACCTGGTAATATTGTGTCCATACCACCAGGAACGATCATATCCCCTCTACGAGAAATAGCTACAATTAAGCAGGAAGGAGGCATATCTAGATCCTTAATATGTTTATTAACAAGATGGTTCATTTTTTCATCTACAGTAATATCGGCCATTTGTATTTTGCCTTGACCGAAGGGTTCGGTGTGAACAGGTAAGGCCATTGTCAACATACGGACAATCTCTCGGGCCGCGGCAAACTCCGGGTTTACAATTAAATCTAGCCCTAAATCTTCTCTAGAAAAGGAAGAATCCAAGGCATAATGTGGATCCCGTACCCGGACAATGCACTTGGGAATACCCAGTTTTTTACCAGTCATACCAGCAATAATATTAACTTCATCGCTGTTAGTTACAGCTAACAAGTAGTCACTATCAACTACATAAGGATCCCGTAAGACCTGGGCGGTGGCTCCGTTGCCTTTTAATATCATGACATCAAGCTGTTCATCTACCTTTGAAAGCTTGTTTTCATCCTTATCCACCACCAGAACATCATGGCCTTCTTCGCATAAACGACTAGCCGTCTCAAAACCTACTTTTCCGGCACCGATAATAGTAATTTTCATAATATAGGCCAAACCTCCGGTAGCATTTTTAATATATAATACTGTAATACTGTATCGAAGGGGAAAAATCAAGTTTTATTTTTTGAAAAACAGATAATAAAAATTGATAAAAGTAAGAAACCGACCCTTGCAGAATTTTACTGCATAGTCGGCCTTTAATCTTTTAAAGAATTAGAATAGAACCTTGTGCAGACCTGGATGGGGTGCTGCAATGACAAGTTGATCCACCATGAAACCACCACCTTGTATTGCATTACTGCCAGCACGAACTGCCGCTGTTACAGCACCAACCTCTCCACTTAGGGAAACAATTGATTTTCCTCCCATACCGCGGGCCAAGCGTACCTCAAGGATGTCCACCGCTGCAGCTTTTACCGCAGTATCAGCAGCAAGCACCGCTGCTGCCACGGAGTAACTCTCAATGAGACCGAGGGACTTAATCTGTTTAACCTCTGTACAACCGGTTAGAGCTTTGAATACGTCAGGATGAATATTGGGTAGCACTGTATCATCCACAATATTCTCCGATCCTCCAGCAGCTTGTCCACTGCGAATGGCATTTTGCACGGCCCCGATGTCACCACCGACCATGACATAATACTTACCTGGACATAAAGTGTGAGCCATAATAAGTTCAACATTAGCTGCTTTTAACATGGCATCAGCTACCAAAATGCCTTTGGCAATATTTTTAACTTCTATTAATCCTATGGCGTGTTTCATTTTACTTTCCCCCCGGATTTAGATTGCTTGAATACCAATCCAACCGTCCACGTTAAATATTTGTCCCGAAATGCTGGCATGTAGGTTTGCACCTAATGCCCCTTCTGGTACGATAGCTATCAGATCACCCCTATTCACCATCTGACCAATATCCACAATAGGTTTGGCTGGGGCACCGATATGCTGGGACAATGAAATTCTAACTTCATGACTGAGAACCGGCTCCAGTTCTAAGGGAGCTTGATGCTCGTAATTTTCCAAGCCTAGACGGTAGAGTAACCTTTTGGTTGGTATACGTCGGTATTCTCGTCTTGAATGAGAGCTTTCGGGCTTGGCATTATGGGGGTTCTTAATGCCCGCACTGGCAAATTGACGTTTTAGTTCAGAGTTAATGCGGCGTGGGGATAGACCCATGGTACAACCGTAGGTGTCACAGGCACCACATTCAGAACACAGGAATGCCTTTGAAAGTACCTCAGACTCATTTATTTGTCCTCTGCCAATTGCCTGCATAATACGATGTGGCTCTAAACCGTGCCCCAGTAGATGACGGGGGCAAACATCTGTACAAGCCCTACAGTTGCAGCAGACAGCTTTGGCACGGTTGGCCATAACAATCCAGGGCAGCTTTTTTTGGACTACTAAGGAATGTCCCGCTGGTAGCACAATAATACCGCCTGTAGTTTTTCTAACGGTGGCATCGGGGTCAATTAGTTTCCCCATCATGGGACCGCCATCAATGAGGGCATAGTCCTTAATGGCAGTCCCACCAGCTAGATCAATGACTTCACGAATTAACATCCCAATGGGCACTTTAACTGTCACAGGATTATTAACGGCCCCGGTGACAGTGACATATTTTTCAATTACAGGTTGTCCTTCCAGTGACTGGGCAATATTAATTAGAGTTTGTACATTGGAGACTACGACGCCCACATTAGGTGGGATGCCCCCTTCGGGTACAATGCGACCTGTAACTTCGTGCACAAGAACCTGTTCGTCTCCTGCGGGATACATATCTGGCAAAAAAAAGAGTTCAATTCCTTGGCTATCCAGCTGTTTTAAGGTCTTTTGCAGGTTGGCCACAGCCACTTCATACTTTTTTTTCAAGGCAATATAGCCTTTGCTAGCTCCGGTAGCAAGCATTACTGCGTTTATGCCGATAATCAATTTCTTGCTTTCACTACCCATTAAATGCTGGTCAGCCCTAAGAAGTGGTTCACACTCCGCACCGTTAACAAGGACTATCTCAGCATTGGCATTTATTTTTACATGGGTTGGAAAACCAGCACCACCTGCCCCAACTACTCCAGCTGCTTTAACGGCGGCGATAATCTCTTCACGCATAATTTCACCTACTTCCTCCGCAGCATCATTACTTACACAATGGACAAGGCATCTACTAAAACACAACGCCGCTGGCGAGTAAAGCTGCGTGCAGAGGTCAGTCCTTCACCGGTGGGTCCGGCAATGGTAAAGGTTGTATAGCCTTCGCCGCCTACACCAATACCAGCATATGCCGGAGCATTTTTTACAAAGATGGTTGTTTCAATGGCCTTGGCATAGCGGGATAGATTATCGATGTTACGTGAATGCATGACTGCTGTATGACGGTTGCCATGCTCTACACTCACTGCTAATTCTATGGCCTCATCAAGATCCCTTACTTGAACGATAGGGAGAACCGGCATCATCAGTTCTTCCAGTACAAAGGGGTGGTCAGCACTAGTTTCGCAAATAATGCAACGTACATTGTCAGGTGCCTGGATGCCAATTTTGCTTAATAGATATGTAGCATCTTTGCCTACAAAATTCTTATTAACCATATAGGATTTTTTGGTCTTAACGGTGCATCCCGACGCAGCTTCTGTTTCTTTTTCTGTTAAAATAACCTTTACCAGACGCTCCACATCTTGGCCAGAAATTAAATATGCTCCATATTTTTTCATACTTGTGATTAATTTTTCAGCTATACACCCTAGGGTAATAACTTCTTTTTCAGCAATACAGGGCAGGTTGTTATCAAAGGAAGAACCAGCAATTATATCCTTGGCGGCTTGTTCGATATCAGCGGTGTCATCAACGACAACCGGAGGATTGCCAGCTCCGGCACCAATGGCTTTTTTGCCCGAAGACATAGCCAAGCGCACTACTGCAGGACCACCAGTGGCTACAATCATATTGATATCAGGATGCTTTAACATGGCATTGGTTGCTTCAATTGTTGGATTGGCAATGGCTGTTAATAAATTAGCCGGGCCGCCGGCCTTAATAATCGCCTCATTGAGAAGATTGATTACTGTGATTGAGGTGTTTTTGGCTGTGGGGTGGGGGCTAAAAACAACCGTATTGCCGGCAGCAATCATGCCAATACCATTATTAATAATCGTTTCTGTAGGGTTAGTTGTGGGGGTAATGGAACCGATTACCCCAAAGGGAGACATCTCGATCAGTGTTAATCCCTTATCCCCGCTCCAAGCCTCAGTGCGGAGATCCTCAGTTCCTGGAGTTTTAGTGGCTGCCAGTTGGTTTTTCAGGATTTTATCACGAATGTTTCCCATACCACTTTCTTTGACAGCCATTTCGGCAAGTAGGGTAGCATTTTGTATGCTTACCTCCCGCATGGCTTTAATTAATTCTTCCCGCTTTTCTATGGAGAGCTTCCTAAGTTGTTTTTGTGCTGAACGAGCTGCGGCCGTGGCCTCGTCGATAGTTTGAAAAATACCGCCGTTAGTAGAACAGTTGCTTTGTTGTTCTTGTACTCTGGCTAATACTTCAGCTGTAATTCTAGAGATTAAGCTTTGGTCAATTGCCACAGTCTTTCCTCCTTCCTATAGGCTTTCTAGACCTGCCTGGGCTACTGTCATGTCTTCATCAACAGAGCCACCGCTAACTCCGATACCGCCAATTAAGAGGTCGTTTTCATAGATAGGTATACCACCACCAAAAATCACTAGGCGTCCTTCGTTAGTGGTGTTGATCCCATACAGCTGCTGCCCTGGCTGGGAGAGTGCTGCAGCTTGGTCTGTAGGCATTTTTAATGCTACTGCAGTATAGGCCTTGTTGAGAGAAAGCGAAATACTTGCTAATAAAGCATTATCTTCTCGGTGCTGAGCAACCAGATTGCCACCACAGTCAACAACTGCAATGACCATCGGAACGCCAATTTCCTGGGACTTTTTTTCAGCAGCCTCGATTATTTTTTTGGCCTTGTCTAAAGTCAGCATGGTTTTCAAATCACTTCTTTTATTAAGCCCTTGGACGATGTTATTGGTAACCTTGACAACCAACTCTTCTTGCTCTACACACCTTGCCAAAACAAATAACAAGTCAGATAGACGATTTAGATAAAGAGCAACGGGTGAAGGAACGAATTCTTGACGCTTAAGCTTGACAACACACCGCTCAGCCCGGCGCACGACGGTTCTTGCCAAATCCAAGGCGGCACTGACAGTGGTGCCGCCCGGTGTGACAAAATGATTATCCGGGATACGCCGCTCTTCCAGTGAGTCGATGATCTGCTCCAGTTTCTGCACATTATCAGAAGTAATACGATACTTGGCACTATCATCTGATTCGGTAGCTAAATCTGCATTTAACTGGATTAATTCTACTTGGACTGGATGAATGACACTGGTCACCCATTCTTTATCTGTTAAGGATTTGGCTAAGCCCATGGCAGCATTGGCTTCATCCACAGTACCATAGGCCTCTACCCTAATATCATCCTTATAAACTCGTTGTTTGCTGAGAAGGCTGGTTTTTCCCTCATCTCCAGTTTTCGTATACACCTTCATGGTAAACTACTCCTCGATTAATCCATTATTTATCTCCATGCTATCGATAATACCCACGATTGCTGCATCCACCGCTGCATTTGGTTTGCCAGTGACGAGGCGGGCGGAACTTCCCTCGACAACAAGGACAGTCTCACCAGTTCCAGCACCAATTGTATCAACTGCCACAATTGGCTCCCTTACTTGATGAACAAAGGTGAAGGGCTGAACAATCAGAAGTTTGCTGCCAGTTAGACTGGTGTCCTTAGGTGTTGCCACCAAAGTGCCGATTACTTTCCCTACCCACATAAAAATCTTCCTTTCATACAACCTGTGCAAATCTGATTAACTATAAATTATTTCAGTATGCAACTCTCTGGCGAGGTCTCGTGCTAAGGGAGTGACAATGGTACCTTTGGGAACAGTAATGATATTGTCTCCATTAAGTACAAGGTTTCTAATAGTTTCTGCATCAAGAATCTGCTTGATAGAAGGCCTTGTAGGAATAACCATGTTCATAGCCTTGGTTAAGATATTTTTTGTTTCTGCTGCTAGGTTTTCCACCTTAGAGAGTTGAATGCCGTAGGTTCCGAGCTTTATGAGATTGGTCTGCAAAGCCTCTCTAAAGGCAGGATTGACCTTTGCCATTGCTACCTGGGGCCGATTATCTGGATCAGCAGCATCAATTGCAGCGATTATGGGTTTATTTTGCATTAAGGCTGATAGAATAAGGTAGGAGGCCATGGTGTCAGCGATGGTATAAGCAATTTTTGCTGCGGTATTTTGGGTCAATACCGGAACAATTACAATGTCTGCCTGGTGCAAAAGATCCTTTGGATAAGGTGATTGGGCCGTAACTAGGTTGATGTCACAGCCTAACTCTTCTTGAATGCGCTTTATTCCCACAATTTTCTCGGCTGCTTCTGAAAGAACCACAGTAAGTGCAGTACCCAGTTCTTTAATGTCTCTTAATTGTTCTAAACCTGTAGAAAGACCGATGGTTCCACCAGTGAAAATAGCCATGGCTTTGAAGCGTGGTCCGGCAGGCAGTGTTTGCTTGGTATCTGCTTGTTGTTTAAGCCTTCGTAATACCTCTGTGGTGATTATCTCCACAAGTTTATCAAGTTCCATGCTAATTCACCCTCAGATCAAGGCTGACTGTATCTCCATTTTTAAGTCCTGCGGCATTTGCTTCATCCGTATCTATATGAAGTTCTAGCAGGAAGTTTGGCTTAACTCGCACAAGCACATTGTCAAGGGTGCCTCCCCGGGGGCCATTTATTTTTACGGCAACATGATCCCCGTCAGCCACCTGGAACTTACAGGCGTCTTCTTCTCCCATATGAATGTGGCGGGCAGCGCAGATGACACCTTTAGTAAGTGTCACTGCACCACGGGAACCTACTATAACAATACCCGGCGTATTTTCCAGGTTGCCAGAATCCCGTAGGGGAGGCACCACTCCCAGGCTGAAACCATCGGTGCGGGATATTTCAACCTGAGTGAATTTTCGTACCGGTCCCAAAACTCGTACGCCTTGGATAACACCCTTGGGTCCCACCAGAGTAACAGTTTCTTTGGCGGCAAATTCCCCAACTTGTTTTAAGTTCTTTAATGGGGTTAGGGCATGTCCTTTACCAAACAAAGCTTCAATGTGTTCCGCAGAGAGGTGGATATGGCGATTGGATACACCAACGGGAATACCTTCTGCCGTCTGTTGGGTCTGCTCTTTGCTAAGCATTTTAGCCACTACCTGGGTTACAATCTGCTCAATCATTTGTTGTTCCATCATCTCACCCCTCTGACTAAAATATGCAATTATTATTCTCCCTTAGGTAGTATTCTTTCAACGTCGATATGGGGACGGGGAATAACATGAACTGATACCAATTCTCCCACACGCTGAGCTGCGGCAGCTCCGCTGTCTGTGGCAGCTTTGACAGCACCAACATCTCCACGCACCATTACTGTGACCAACCCTGATCCGATTTTTTCATAACCTACCAAAGCGACATTCGCGGCTTTAACCATGGCATCAGCCGCCTCAATTGCGCTGACTAGTCCCTTGGTTTCCACCAATCCCAGTGCCTCTCCACGCATATTAGTCATCCTCCTTGTCGTGTTTTTGGTAATGAATACAAGTGGTCCTGGGTTCTCCTTTTTTTCGTCCGCAGGCTGGATCACCACACAGGTTGCAGATATCTTTAGCGTTGCCTACTATTACTTGCTCTTCATTAACCAGGCTCTCTGTAGGTTCAATTTCTTCTATGGTTTCGTTCAACTCTGGCCCAGATAAATTGGTTGGCTCAGGGGGTGTATCTTTTTTACCAACAGTTTCCTTGGTATTGACGATTTTATCCAGGTCGTTGGTTGGTCGCGGGATAACACGTGTGGCATAAACCTTATCGGGATAAACAGCCGCCGCTCCTGCATCCACAGCCGCTTTAACGGCCCCCACATCCCCCTGAAGTTTGATAACTGTCATGCCGCCACCTTTGGTAAGTTCGTAACCTATTAATTCAACGTTTGCTGCTTTTACCGCAGCATCTGCAACTATTAAGCCGGCGGCAAGACCAACCACTTCTATTAGGCCTAAGGCATTTTTAATCATGCATTCACCTCCTGATGGCCCCGGGCAAGTTCCTGCTCTACTTTAATCACGATTTCACGGACAAGCTGGTATAATTGAGCTGTATCCAAATCAAGGGCAGGATCCTCAGTTGGCATATCTTTGAAGGGAAGCCCTTTAACTAAGCGTGCAGCGTTATAGCCAAAGTAACGCCATTCCTCTGGAGTGCCATCACCATCTAAAGAAAACAGGGGCTGATCTTCTGGCAACTTATGATAGTGAATGCATATTCCCGTGGGGCTGATACCGATACCTACACCAAGCTGCGAGGCATTAGCACCTTGGTAGGCAAGGTCAACCCTATCGCTTTGCTCACTCTTTTGCAGCAAATAAGGGACGCCCTCTTCCTCTATACCAGCCTGGATTTCACGTAGTTTAGTTTCACTGCCCTCGAAAGGAACTGTGCAAATAATGATGCTGGGCTTGGTTAAGGTTTTATCAAATTGCATGATTATCACGCCTCATCATTGAGATATGAAAGCACCAAACCAGTAGCAACTGCATTCCTTGGTCCTTCGATACCGCGTATGTTGCCTCGTCCACAGACAATTCCGTATTCTGCGAGGGCATCAGTTACCATATCTGCTACTTCAAAATCCATTGCGGAACCTCCAACTAAGACAACAAATTCGATGTGCCGAATATTGTTAGTAGGAGCAACACGGGCAAGGGAACGGATTGCATTAGTAACAAAAACTCGCTTTTTTGACTCCCGTCTGACATGACGTATTTTATCCAGTGGATGGTCAAAGGGAATAGGAACCATGTCGCCTTCCTTCAAAATAACCACCCGGGCAAAGATATGCGGTGGTAGGTGATTGTCGTAAAACTTTACAGTGCCGTCTTCTAATCTAACATGATATAAACTTTCCACCTTTGCCAGAGGATATTTCTTAATATCCTCGGCCAGGTCAAAATCATTTAAGCCTAACTCCGAGTTAATCAACATGGTTACCATATCTCCGGCACCGGCCAAATGAATAGATATGGGCTGTTTTTCTCTGGTAATAATGGCCGCATCGGTGGAACCGCCGCCCATATCCAAGATAGCCAAGGGGGTATCCGTACCAGGGGTTGTTAAAGCACCATGAATAGCCATGTTAGCTTCTACACCAGCGATAACCACACGGATACCCAATTCTTCTGTCAGCTTATTGGCTATTTGTTGCATTGGTAATCTGCTAGTTTTTACCATGGCCGCCAGGGCCACCGCATTTTCCAGGGCAAATTCACCGGCTAGGCCACCCTGTACCTTTTGGGGTACAAATGTATCAACTGCCAGTATGTCCTGTATGCGCATCTCTGAAAGGGATTGGTTGGTAAGTTCCGCCATCACTTGTCGCACTCTCTCCAGCATGCCGTTGACATGGGTTCCTGCTTCACCCTGTACATCAATGATGGGCTGTACCTGTTCCACAGTTTGCATGATGGCACTTGCCCCTGACTCTATATCCACATCAACCTTGCCCTTCTGACCCTGGATGCTAATGTGCCCTGCTGGTATTGAGCGGGCTTTGACATCACCTTCCGGGGTTCGGACCACTACTGCCGAACGATTACCGA
Organism: Desulfotomaculum defluvii; assembly: GCF_054657375.1. Classification (NCBI taxonomy): domain Bacteria; kingdom Bacillati; phylum Bacillota; class Clostridia; order Eubacteriales; family Desulfotomaculaceae; genus Desulfotomaculum; species Desulfotomaculum defluvii. The sequence goes on from NZ_BAAHYV010000006.1 coordinate 445,527, forward strand.
TTAATGCCCGAGCAATAGGTACCACCATTTTTGTTTCTTCAGAAGTTAGGTTAAACACCGTGGCAATGCCATAGGGATTAGAAAGGGTAGTAATGGTTTGGCCTGCTTCTGCCACCTCTACTGCCGCCAGCATGCCCAAAGGAACCTTTTCAATCAAGGTTACTTCATCGACCACCGGAATTTTCTTCTGCAGCCTTTTGACAATGAGGACAGCGTCATCTTGACGGGCCACGGCTCCTTGAATATCCACACCCCTAAGCAGGGAGGTATTTATTTCCTCAGCCGCGTCTTCAAAATCAATACCCTTAGGGATGATGCAGATAACCTTTTCACCCGGAGTTACCTCGGAAAGCTCATGGAAGGAAACGGTCATGCCAACACCTAGACCAATGCCCCCGGGAGTAGCTGGATTATGTCCAATCATTGTTGATTCTGTAATAATGGTCTCGGTGATGGTTTCCATAGCCAGATCGCCGATAACAGGAGTAGCCTCATTGAGACGTATTTCATCCAGTCTTATATGATCCAATTCTTCCAGTGTAATTTGAGATTTTTCTATAGCCTCTCGTAAGGCCGTTATTACTCCTGGTACATTGGCCAAAGTCCCCTTGATGCCAGTGGTTTTTGTTATACTGCTGGCCAGATACTCAGTAATTTTTCCCTTTTCAATTTTGGCCAGGCATACTTCAGTGGTGGAGTTTCCGATATCCACACCAGCTATAATAGGCATGAGTTTTCCACCCTATTCCACTTTAAGACGTTTCCGGCGTTCATAAACATCGGCAGCTTCCCTAACCAAAGCGGCATTTATTTTTGCGTTGAATTTGGATTCCATTTCTTCTGCAATTGCTAACAGTTCTTGCTTAGTAGAACGGTATGGGCGCAGGGCGTTATAGATTTCCAATAGGCGTTCGTCAGGAATGGCTACCAGTTCTGCGGCCCGACGAAGGTTATTGGCGAATTGCGTTCTACCGACACCGTCAGCAATCTCTGCCTGCAGACGAAGTGTCTCCGGGGTAATCCGTACGTCTTCGGGTTTTACAGTGCCAGAAAGAACTTTTTCTAAGGTTATTTCGTTAAGTTTTTTCCCCGTAGGGGTTTTTAACAGTTCAGGTCGCTTGGTTGCCAGCGGATAATCAAGTTCTGGGGATAGACCAGCAGCCGTAGCTTGGGACCAAGTCTGGCTGGTTGTACCAGTGGTCTGAGTTGTTTGATTCATAGACTTTAATACTTCACGAACAATATTTTCGATCATTTTATTATCTGCCATTTTCGTCACCTCCACCTAGTTAAAACTGTACTTCCAGTTCCACGGGCTTTGCGCCGGGAACAACATGTTCTGTTTCTTTAATATGAAGTACAGCAGCTTTTGCCTGATATTTAGGCCTTGCCATTTGGTCGTTTCTTGTGGGTACCGGTGTGGGGGATTCACCTTTAGCATATTTGGCCGCATTGCGTCCAATTGCCCGGTACGCTTCCAAATCTAGGAGCGGTGATTGGGAGAAAAGTTCCAGGTTGCTTAAAGGTGGTAGATCCTTTTGATGGATTACGGCTGTGCCTCTGGATTGAATGCCGATGGCAACCCCAGAGCCGCAAATTTTTGCTGCTTGATAGGCGAGGAAACCTACATCAGAAGTACCTACAATACGCACTATCCTTGGATTAATACCTTCTTCTTCGATACCGGCAATTATCTCTCGTAACACGTCACTATGGGGTATATTAACAATCGTTTTGTTTTGATATTTACCAAAGGCTGGGGCTAGGGCTACGATAACTTCATCGGATTTAGTTCCTGACCGGGCTTGGCCTTTTTCCACAAGGGTCATAGTACGGCCACCAACTGCTGCCTTGAGTGGTTTTGTTGGCGTCTTATTAACGCTAGTGCCAGAACTAGTACTGGCGATAACTTGTTCCACAATTTCGCGGATAAACTGTTCGTTTATTTGCATTTTTCTTCACCTCACCTCTCTATAATCACGCGTCTATATCGGCTGGGTTAATGGCCTGACGTATGTTCTTAATTTCCTCCCAACGTTCTTTGCTGAGGCGATAGCCAGTGCCAGGGCCTTGATAATCATTTTTATTGTTAACGGCACTGATAACATTAAATTTGTTGTCAAGAATAGCTGAAGTATGTAGGAAGTCGCCGGAAATACGTTGTTTTAGAGTACCTAATACATTTTCTGCAATATCAGTAAAGCCGTTCTTGGCCAGTGCTTTAACAATATCTAAACCAGTTATGCCACGTTTCATCATATCTTCTGCGGCTTTAATATCCTCAACTACGTTGCGCTTGATTACCTCTTTGGTACCATGGGCATAGGTAACTGCTTCGATTTCCTCATCAGTGATGGTTGGAAAACCAAGTTCTTTAAAGACTGCTTGTAATGCTCTGCCTGCTTTGTGACGGATTGCGATTACGTCTTCCTCAGAAACCGGACGCAAGCCACCGTCTACCATCAGATCCCGCTGCATAATATTCCAGTCGTCATAGTCGTCAACATCCCAGTTAGAACCGGCGAACATGTTATCGTAGTTTGGACTGGAACTATATCCCGAGCAAATGAAGTCAGTACCTGGTAAAAATTGCATTAATGTACGGGCAGTACGGCGAATATCTGAGTGGGTAAAGGTTTGATCGTTACTGGATGCTACCTCTAAATCAAGCATAGCAGCAGTAAGGTTTTCAGCTAGCACAGCGCGGATGCCAGATGGAACGGCCGCGGGTAAACCGATACAACTTACGGAGCCATTTTGGAGTCCCTGTACACCAGCACCTTTGGTCAGCATGATGCAGCGAACTTCCAAGTAGAGCATGGACTTGCCTTCGGCATATCCCATTTGAACTTCCGAACCAGTGCCTGAGGTAAAGCGCATTTTTAATCCCCGGGAGGCATAACAAGAGGCTAGGAAGGCCTTGGACCAAGGAGTATCATCACCATCCACAAAGACGTTTTCTGTACCGTAGACAGAGATGGTTTCGGCGTAAGCAGTAATACCTCGCATGCCTAGTAGTAATTCCGTAGCTTCTTCCAGTGCACACTGAATCAGTATGCCACCACGGCCAACTTGGGCGCCTACCTGCAGTGCTAAGGCGTTGAAGGGAGCATATCGAACAACGGCAACGGTTGTTTCCATTTCATCAAAACCTCTTAGGGCAGCTTCAGCTGCATCCGCAGCAATTAATACTGGGTTATCCTGGGTATTGGTGACATGGCATTGGTTTGATGGGATTTTACGGGCCCGCATTTTTTGCATGGCCATCATCATTTCAACCACATTCATGGCATTCATTACAGCAACAATTTTAGCGGCAGTGAGACCACGAGCGATTTTGACAACTTCCTGGCGGGAAACATTGACATCAACCAACATCTTGGCAATTTCCGTATTTTCCATAGCCATTGCTTTTTCTGCTATGGTCACGTCAATGGCATAATCAGCGATATACTGGTCGATAAAATCGAACTGATCCCGGGGTTTGCCGTCCATTTCAATAACTCTACCGTTTTCGATCTTAATGCTGGGTTTAGGGTCATTGGGGTTGTCCATAGCCACCAAGCCCACTTCTGGCCATTCAACTACGAAACCATCTTGGTTTACTGGACGGTTCGCCAATACCTCAAAACGTTTTTGTCTTTTCATTTTAGTTCCCCCCGTTGCTTAGATGTATGGCGTTGTGGACGAAGGAGCAGGACCGGCCATCGCCTCTAACAGTTTTTTGCCAACCTCTCTGGCTGAAATTACTGACTGTCGTACTGCCCCAGAATCACCTGTGATCATTAAGATAACTTCATTGGAGAAGCTGGTTCCTTTGGCTGGACTGGAAAACCCTACAATTTCCACGCTGGCGGTTTTCACAGCTACATCTGCCATAACCACTCCGATGGCTGCTGGTGCTCCTACGATCAGGCCAAAGGCCTTGCCAAGGGGTGCACCAAAGGCCTTGTTAATAGCTAAGCTGGCACGGGCCGTATACTGTAGTTCAAGGTGGCCAGCATCATTGGCATAGACATCACCAAAGGTACGTTCTAGTTCACCCAGTGCAACTTCAATGGCCCGGCGTGCATCAGATACTTCCTCTGCCCCAAAAAGGATCAACGAACCATGTCCGGCACCACCCTTAGTGTCACGGGGCAATTCAATGGAGATAATTTCTGTGTTGGTGGCTTTGACAGCTTCATCTGCGGCCATAATGTGCGGACCAGCACCTGTACGGGCACCGAGAATACCGATAGAACGGTATTTGGGATCTAGGTTCATTTTTTCATGTAGACCGGGATCAACATTAGCGATGACTAAACCAATGGTATCACCGATAACATTAGTGCCAACAAACTCTGTAATACCGGGTTTAGAAAATACCCTTTGGCCCTCGGACACCGATGCTCCCTGAGGTGTATTACCTGTACGTTTTTTAATTTCTTCCATGACCTTTTCTATCAACTGGTCTTGCATCTTATTGCACCTCCAAAATTATGCTATTAAACTTTAGGAAGAATTTTTTCAACATCGTTATGAGGACGTGGAATAACATGAACAGAGACAATTTCCCCCACATTTCTGGCCGCGGCTGCCCCGGCATCAGTGGCTGCTGTGATAGCACCAACATCACCTCGTACCATAATGGTTACTAAACCAGAACCAATTTTTTCATAACCGATTAGGGTAACGTTTGCTGCTTTGACCATTGCATCAGCAGCCTCAATGGCCGCCACGAGACCTTTAGTCTCCACCATACCTAAGGCATCATTCAATATTTTCTCCCCCTTTCCAATGGATATGTAACTAATTCAGACAAACTGATCCCAGTGTGTGCTGAAAATAAAAATAATATTAGTGACATTAACTTGAATATTTACCCTTTCCAAATACATTCTTTTCCTAATGTTCAGAGCTTATGCATAGAACAGAATATGTTTATTTGACTAAAATTTTGGGTTTACACCAATAATAACTGTGGATTTTATTTAGAAGGGTGTTGCTTAGATAGAGGGGGTTTTTACATTGAAAAAGGTCAATGAATATTTCATGACTCCGATCAGTATTTTGGGGATAGGGTGTTTAGAGCAAATTAAGAATTACTTTAGGTCAATGTCATTTCGTAAAGCATTAATTGTTACGGACAGAGGACTGGTTGACAGTGGGTTAATTAATAAACTCTTTTCAGTACTTGAGGATGAAGGTATTTTTTACATAATCTATAAAGATGTTTCACCGAACCCTACAGTAAGTCAGGTAGAGTCAGGTCTAAAATTATTGCAAGATAACGGTTGTGATTTTTTGATTTCCTTTGGTGGTGGCTCCCCCCATGATTGTGCCAAAGCCATTGCACTTTTGGCTACTAATGGCGGAGAAATCCGAAATTATGAAGGGCTTAACAAATTGAAAAAAGATTCTGCACCGCTTATTGCAATCAATACTACGGCTGGGACAGGCAGTGAGGTGACTCGTTTCTGCGTTATTACTGATGAAGAAAAACATAGTAAGATGACTATTAACGATTGGCATACAACACCAGTAATTGCCGTAAATGATGCAGAATTAATGACTGGGATTCCACCTGGATTGACTGCAGCTACAGGTATGGATGCACTAACCCATGCCCTAGAAGCCTATGTGTCTACCAACGCAACACCTGTAACTGACTGTAATGCGGTAAAGGCCGTTGAACTTGTTTTTAATAATTTGTGTGACGCATATAATGATGGCAGTAACTTAAAGGCCAGGGAAGGCATGGTTTACGCTGAGTTTTTAGCAGGTATGGCCTTTAATAATGCAGGACTAGGTTATGTACATGCACTGGCCCACCAGTTGGGAGGATTTTATGACTTACCTCACGGTTTATGTAATGCCGTATTATTACCTGCGGTCATGCAATACAATCTGCCGGTGGTTATCGAGAAATACGCAGAGATGGCACGGGTCCTTGGACTGGATAATGCGCAATTATTAATTGATAAGATCCGTCAATTTAATAAAGACTTAGGAATACCTTCGAAACTTCAGGATTTGCGGGGATTTAAAGTTGAAGATATCCCTAAACTAGCTGAGAATGCTCAAAAGGATTTTATAGGCTTTACCAATCCACGCCAGGGCTCACAGGAGGAACTTGAGGGAATACTTCGTTCAGTACTTTAATTATTAGTTGTCATCAGCTTTAGAATCCTTGGGAGAGGGCTTTGAGCCATAGCCTCCTAGCTCATGGCTTATGCTCCGTAAAAACAACGCCACAGTTCTCTTAGAGCTAACCAGTAGAACTGTGGCGTTGTTTTATGAGTAAAAGTATCTTTTACAATTAACCAAACATGGCAATACCTAATGGTGTAACCAGTAAAGGATGGGGGGGCACGTGTACCTCTCGGCCAAAGGCTTTGCTGAACTCTCTTTCAAAGTTTTGCAAATAAGCGGTGCCTCCGACCACATAAACTGGGTAGTTATTATATTCCTCATGCCCAATGAGCATTTTTTTTACTACCGTTGCCATTTTTTCAATTACTGGAAAGATTACGGATATGATTTTTTGATGCTGCTTCTCGTTACGCTTCAGGATTTCAGCTTCTTCAAAGGGAATGCTGTAGGCCCCAGCCAGTACCAAGGAAATATGGGTACCGCCTGTGGGTTCGTCGGCGGTAAAAACCAAATTACCATTTTTCAACACGGCAATTCCGGTAGTGCCGCCTCCGATATCCACAACAATGCCATGTTCGATATTTAGTGCTTTGGCAGCTGCCACTGGTTCATCAACTTGACATATTGGTTCTAGCCCTGCACCTGCAATCACATGTCCACAAGCTGCAGCATTACGTCCTAAAGTGCCGGGAGGTATAGCTGTTGCTCCTTTATCCAAGGTAACTCCCAGCAATTTTTCAACTTCAGATTTTAATTCTTCAACAATGGTGGTAGCTCCCCTAAAATCTACTACCAATCCGTCCTTTACTACCGAAGCCCAGCGCATACTTCCAGCCACGGGAGTTCCCTTACTATCAATAACAACCAAAACAATATCTGCAGTTCCTAGGTCTACTCCCACCTTGTAAGGACCGGGTAATTTAGCAGCTGTTTTGGTTTCTATAAGGTGGTGTAATTGGTGAATATTTGTATATGCGTCCATGATGACCCATTACCCCTGTACTAAATAGTTTGAAAGTAGTATTTACCAGTTAAAAGAAGTTTAGACAGAAAGTTAAAGGATTGTAGTGAACACAGGTTGATTGAAAAATAGTAAACTGAAGTCTTAATTTTAAATGTTGTATGCATACAAATTAGAACTAGATAGAAAATATACTTACAATGTTTTTGTGATAATTGGAATTAAACTAAAATATATGGAGGTATTCTACATGGAAAATACATCAACTATGTGTATTAATGTTTCTCAGGAGGACAAAGAGACCTTTGAAAAAATGGCTGAGTCTCAAGGAATTACACATAGGGACTTGTTTGAAAAATATCAAGAAAATTATCTGGCGAATCAAGAAGAAAATGATAGCGATACAAAGCTATATCTGGGTTATAATGCGGCTGATCCAGAGGGTAGAGAAGACGAAGGTTTTATTAATTCTAGATTAAGTTTAGGCTATTTGAGAAGATAAACCTAGTGTCCTAGCAAAAAATAACTGTCTGGCTTAGAGCCAGGCAGTTATTTTTTGCATAACCAAAGTATATACTTGTTGATATCCTGGTTATTATTGGGATTTCTACATACCTAGCGTAAAATTAGTAAAATTTCTTTTGCCTCATATGCTCCTGAACATCCATTAGGGTTTCACCAAAACGTTGGAAATGCACAACTTCTCTTTCACGAAGCCAACGTAAGACGTTAGTAACTTCTGGGTCGTCTGATAAATGAATAAGATTTTCATATACTGCCCTGGCCTTTTGTTCAGCTGCTAGGTTTTCATGTAGATCAGCGACTGGGTCACCAGTAGCCGAAACATAGGCGGCAACCCAGGGAACACCTGCAGCATTTTCCCACCAGAGTGCCCTATCATGGTCGGCATAATGGGCACCAAGGTCTGCTGCTTTTATTTGTTCTATGGAGGCTCCCTCTAATAACTTGTAGACCAGGGTAGCTACAATTTCCATATGGGCCAGTTCCTCGGTTCCGATATCGGTTAAAACCCCTTTGGCCTTATTTGTGGGCATAGAATAACGCATATTTAAATATCTAAGTGAGGCAGAAAGTTCTCCCTCGGGTCCACCATATTGAGTAATAACGTATTTTGCAAGGCGGGGATTAGGGCCACAAACCCTAACTGGTACTTCAAGCTTCTTTTCATATAGCCACATACTCACAAATCCTTTCCGTTAGTATTTAATTTCCCAGGGCCAGGGGGTTTCTACCCATCGCCAGGAGTTTCCCACATTGGCTGAAAAGCCGTAATTAATCAGTGGGCCGTACACCTGCTCATAGGCATGTTTGCACTGCATTAATTGTTGATGAATTTGATTAAATTGTGTCAGTGCTTCTTGGCAATCTGGGTGAGTGTCTAAGAAAAGGTTTAATTCAACAGCAGCAAACTCTAATTGCATTATTTGCATAAGGAGTTGGTGTTGGTGTTGAGGGATAGCATTGGCATCCAAAGTATACACCTCCAATTATTTATGGGGATAGGGGTAGGGCCTATATAGGTCCGGATAAAGGGTACCGACTTCCAGTGCTTTTCTAAGGTCAAATTGAGGGCTGCCGCAGGGCTGAATAGGGATATAGGCTTGAGCTAGGACCATACCTGGGAAGGGTATGCCAGGGCAAAAATCAGGTGCAGTTCCTGGCATGTTAGGGAAAGGAGGGTTCATTCCTGGTAAGCCCGGGTAACCCATTCCAGTCTGACCAGCCACGGGACCCATAGGTGCTGCTTGGGCCTTGGCTTGATCAATTTTTTTATTGTCCTTAGACATATACATACCTCCAAACTATCTGTGATGGTGAGTTCTTTTCATTACCACATTATGTAAAAGTCTATGTTAATGTTACAAATACAACCAAAATCAAAGGAAATAAACCTATTAGTTTTTTAAAAATTAGTAAATGCATAAAACCTTAGATAATAGCAAAGAAAAAGGGGTAAACCACATAATGTGTAAGAAGGAATTATGAAGTACATTATGGTAAAATATAGTAAGTGTTCCTGAGGAGGATTTGATATGACAAGATACCAGCAATCCCACTGGCAAAATGAAATGAGACTGACAATTGACTTTAACAACATGATGGAGGATTATATAGGCCCTGAAGAAGGGTTTAGTAAAGAACATATTGATGCACTGACAGTGAAAATTGCCAAAGCCCATCAGAGTATGACAGTGAAGAGAAACACAGGGGCAATGGACTGGAGAAAACTTCCCCTGGACCAGCAAGAAGTGGTTCGAGATATTCTGGAAACGGCCCAAGGAATACGTAGTTGGTGTGAAAATTTTATTGTGTTGGGTATTGGAGGTTCTGCCCTTGGTCCATTGGCAGTACACACTGCCCTCAATCATTTGCATTATAATGAGCTGCCTGTAGAAAAACGTGGAGGTCCCAAATTCTATGTTTTGGATAATGTAGATCCAGAACGGGTCCATGATCTCTTGGACATAATTGATCCTGCCACAACGGTTTTTAACGTCATAAGCAAATCTGGCAGCACTTCAGAGACAATGGCACAATTCATGATTGTTTATCAGATGCTTCAGGAGAAAATTGGTGACCAATATGCAAAACATGTAATTGCCACCACAGATGCAGAGAAGGGAAATTTGATAAAAATTGCTCGCCAAGAAGGCTTTAAAACCTTTATTATACCCGGAGGTGTAGGAGGGCGTTTTTCCGAACTTTCCCCGGTGGGTTTGCTTGCGGCAGCCGTATGTGGCATTGATATTAAAGAATTATTAGCTGGTGCAGCCTTTATGGAGGAAATTTGTGGAGAGGCAAATGTATACCAAAACCCAGCCTATATGTTAGGTGCTTTGCAGTACTTAGCGATGCGTAGGGGTAAAAATATTTCCGTAATGATGCCCTATACAGATTCTTTAAAGTACTTTGCCGATTGGTATGCTCAGCTTTGGGCAGAAAGTCTGGGTAAGCGTACTAGCTTAACAGGAGAAGAGGTATTTGTGGGTCAAACACCCGTTAAAGCCCTTGGAACCACCGATCAGCACTCCCAGGTACAGTTATATACGGAAGGACCCTTTGATAAAGTTGTTACCTTTTTAACAGTTGGCAGATACCGTAAGGAAATTAACATTCCCAAGGTATTTGAAGAAATACAGGGAATAGCTTTTCTAGGAGGACATACTCTTTCAGAGTTAATTACTGCAGAACAAATGGCTACAGAATATGCTCTAATGAAGGCCCAGCGCTTAAATTTTACCATTTCCTTGCCAGAAATAAATGCTTTTACAATTGGACAACTTATTCAGTTGCTGGAAATTGAAACGGCCTTTACAGGTGAACTGCTTAATATTAATGCCTTTGATCAACCTGGAGTTGAGGAGGGCAAAAATGCCACCTATGCCTTACTTGGTAGGCCTGGCTATGAAGCTAAAAAAGAAGAATTAGAGTCTCGTCCTATTAAGAAAATAGAATTTACCCTCTAGTACAAAAATTTATAGAGAATGACTCCAGTAGAATGGCGGTATGATAGGTTATAACAAATTTGAAATTGACGGAGGGAATACTATGCAGCGTCTGCCGGAACAAGATTTTTACGTTTATAAAACACCGGGTGAAGAAGTACATAAAATTTTTGTAGGAGATATGGATGGTAAACGCTTAAAGGCCTTTTCTAAATTAGAAACAGCTAACGGAAAAATCTCCTATAAAATTTTTTCTGAAGATGCCAATCAAAGGATGGAAACCCTTGTAGAAGGAGAAGGTGACGCAGGGGATTTTGAACGTGAGGTTCAGAGGATAGGTGAGCAGTACTTGCAACCCATTGGTGAGTCGTGGAGAGAAGTACAACCCAAGTACATGAAGGATTTTAACCCATTAAATCCATGCCCAAAGCATTAGAACAAGCTTAGCCTATATGTTTTACTGTTAAGGCAGTTGTTGAAAGGCAATTATTATTCTATTTAGAGATATATAAGGACCCGCAGTTATACTGCGGGTTATAGTTTTTAGTCTTGATGACATTGCAGAAATTTTAAGCATAAAATGATATATAATAATTAAAAAGCTGGAGGTTTCAAATGTGATTCCTTTAAAGGATAATATCCCTTCCAGGAGATTTCCGCTGGTTACACTAACCCTTATTATAATTAACACCTTAGTCTGGTTATTTGAACGGTCTTTGGGGCCCAGTATGGAAAATCTGATCTTTGCCTTTGGTGTTACCCCGGCGGATTTATTTCAGTATGGGTTGGTCAGCCAGCTATTTTTTATGACTACAGCAATGTTTATGCATGGTGGTTGGATGCATTTTCTGGGTAATATGCTGTACTTATGGATCTTTGGTGACAATGTAGAAGATCGCATGGGAAAGTTTCGCTTTTTGATTTTCTATCTAATCACAGGTTATATTGCAACTCTGGCCCATGTATTGTCTGATCCCACTTCAACTTCACCACTTATTGGGGCCAGTGGGGCCATTGCTGGTGTATTGGGGGGGTACTTCGTTTTGTTTCCCCATGCAAAGGTTCTAACACTTATTCCCATATTCATTTTCATTCAAATCATTCACATACCAGCGCTATACTTTTTGGGTTTTTGGTTTCTCTTACAAATTTTTAACCAAACCTTCCAAGGTGCACAGTCCGTTGCCTTTCTTGCCCATATTGGTGGCTTTGCTGCTGGGGCTTTGTTGGTCAAATTCTTTCAAAAATACAGGTATTAAATTACTAAACCCTGACGTTAAAATAAACGACAGGGTTTTATTAGCATATAGGGAGCAATTTTTTAGGTAATCTTAGATGTACCGGAGAAATTGTGGGTATGGCCATCTGCAGCACAGGGGAGTGTGCAGCCGCAAAAATCATGATAATGTTCGGTTTCAGAAACCCACACGGGGGGACCGGTGATCCCTTTAATTTGATGGTTATGCATATTTAAAAAGGAGCAGTGAGTAATATAAATTTCGTGAACATGGTCCAAATCAGAACAATTCGGTAAAATAATTTCTTGCCCTGTCACCCCTGAAAAACTATGACTATGTTTATTATCACAGGTGGTATTTCCTGTCACTAGATGATGGTGAAAGGGGCTGGGGTCAGCAACAACCACAGACATAAAGGTTTCCTCCTTCCTGGTTCATGTTATGTGTAGACTTGGCAGCAGGTTCCTGCCTTATGTCAATTTTTTTAACAGTATTCCTAAAAAAAATATGTAATTTGTTGAATATAGCAGGGTATCTGTGGAATAAAGCGAATATATTATATATATTTTGATATATATTTTTTACTAAGGAGATATAACAGTGCTAATAAGAAAGGCAAAAATATCTGATGTTGAAGATATACACAAATTAATTACTCATTATGCATCTGAGGGGCAAATGTTGGCCCGGGCACGCACATTCCTTTACGAGGGGATAAGGGAATTCTCGGTGGTAGAAATTGATAACAAAGTTGTAGCAGCAGGTTCGCTCCATGTTCTTTGGAGTGATTTGGCAGAGATAAGGGCATTGGCAGTGGCACCGGAATATATACGTCAAGGGCTAGGAAAAGCTCTGGTGGAGATATTTTTATTAGAAGCAAAAGAACTGGAATTACCAAGGGTGTTTTCCCTCACCTATAAGCCAGAGTTTTTCGCTAAGTGTGGCTTTCATTTAATAGATAAAGAGAAATTACCTCAAAAGGTTTGGAAGGAATGTGTTAACTGCCCGCAGTTTCCAAACTGTGAAGAAAGTGCTGTAGTTTTAGAACTAGAGAAAAGGGGGAGTGAGGGTGGAGTTTATTAAAAACATTAGTGAAAAGGCCAAGGATATTGGTGAAAAAGCCAAGGGAATCACAAAGAAATCTGGAGAGTTGCTGGAAGTTACTAAAACGCGCTATGAAATTAATAAATTGGAAAAGATCATGGAAAACAACATTGAGGCTATTGGAGAACTTTATTACCGTAAATTTAAGGGAGAAGAGGAATTAGCTGAGGAGATTGAAAGACTGTGCCAAAGTACTAAGGCAGTTGAACTAGATATTCAAAACTTTAGGGAGCAAATAGAAAAATTGATGCCCAAACCACCAGTGTGTCCCCAATGTAATACCCAACTACCGGAGGAAGGTAAATTTTGCCCTAACTGCGGCACAAAGGTTGTTGAATAGAGTTACCATAAATTACATACATTTGCAACAAGGATATATAACATGTATGTAGAAAAAATAACTTTGGCTTCTATCAAGTTGTAAATAAAGCATAGTGGCCACGGGGATAAGGAGAGTTATTTATGAGACATAGTTTGGCTGTTCTTGTATTAAACAAGCCTGGGGTATTAGCAAGAATTTCTGGGCTTATCAGTCGCCGGATGTTCAATATTGAGAGTATTGCTGCTGGTTATACCGAGGATCCTAATATAACTAGGATTACTCTAGTTGTTCAGGGTGATGAAAATATCCTATATCAAGTCGTAAAACAGCTTAGTAAGCTAGTGGATGTTATTAAAATTCATGAATTGGCTGTTTCTGATTCTATTAATAGAGAACTGGCTTTGATTAAGGTCAAGGCCCATGACACAAACCTACGTGCTGATATTGTTAATATTGTCGATATCTTCCGTGCCAATGTGGTTGATGTAAACAAGGAGACAATGGTCATTGAGTTAACTGGTACTGAAGAAAAAATTGATGCTCTTTGTAGTATGCTCCAGGGACATGGTATAGTTGAGATGGTGCGTACTGGGAAAATTTGTTTAGATAGGGGACCCAGCGCAGCTAAGGATGCTCCAGATAATGACCTAACATAATTTAGCTATTTTGGGGTATATATTTATTATATAGCATATAGTATAGAACAAGGGGGTCCGGTAGGTGTCACAAGCACATGTCAAACGAATTATGATTAGCCTACCCGACAGTCTGCTGGAGGAAGTGGACAACATAGTCGAGGAAGAAAGGGTCAATCGCAGTGAGTTTATTCGGGAGGCAATGAAGTTATATATTGCTGAGCGTAAGCGACGTATTTTAAGAGAACAAATGAAGAAGGGTTATTTGGAAATGGCCAAATTAAACCTGACCCTGGCCATAGAGTACCAGCGTATAGAAAATGTTTCCAGTGGTTATGAGCTGGCCAAAGCGGAGGGATAAAACTTTCATGCAAGTCCGACGGGGAGATGTTTTTTATGCTGACCTCAGCCCTGTGGTCGGATCTGAACAGGGAGGCATTAGGCCGGTATTAATTTTACAAAATGACATCGGGAATCAATATAGTCCCACTACTATTATTGCAGCTATTACTTCTCAAATCGCTAAGGCAAAGCTGCCTACCCATGTGGAAATACAGGCCAAGGTTAGTGGTCTGGAGAAGGATTCTGTGGTTCTTTTGGAACAGCTTAGAACCATTGATAAGAGCAGGCTATTTGAGAAGGTATCTTCTTTAAACGAGGATTTGATGAATAGGGTGGATCAAGCTGTTGAAATTAGTCTTGGGCTAGTGGAAATCTAACCTAGTAATTAATACACTCCAGTAAGGGGTGTATTTTTATTAGCTATTAGCCATTAGCTATTACTAAAAGGTTATCTGTAGCTAAAAGCTAAGGGCTAAAGGCTAATGACAAGAAGGAGGTTTGAAATGGTTCCTGTCATTGGCATTACCAGTTCTTATGATGAGCAAACTGGTAGGACATTTTTAGCACAGTATTACGTTGATGCTGTGGAGGCCGCTGGGGGTTTGCCCATAATTTTACCCTGTACTTTATCTGAGAGTAATGTAAGTTCATTGCTAAAGTCCATTGATGGGCTGATTTTATCCGGTGGTGTTGACGTGGACCCACTACAATTTGGCCAGGAGCCCCATCCTAATATGGGAGAGATATGCCCGGAAAGGGATAAATTTGAATTAACCTTAACACGCCAAGTCCTTGCTCAGGATTTGCCCCTGCTGGCCATTTGCCGAGGTGTTCAGGTACTCAATATAGCGGCGGGAGGTACTATCCTCCAAGATATCGAATCTAATATGCAAAGTCCAGTAAAACATAGTCAACAGGCTCCTAAATGGTATGGTACACATACCATCAACATTTCTCCCGGTAGTCGCTTGTCAGGTATTTGGGGAGAAAGGATTGTGGTCAATTCCTACCATCATCAAGCTGTTGGCATCCTCGGAGAAGGCTTTGTTGTCAATGCCCGGTCGACGGACGGCGTTGTGGAAGGTATTGAGAGTATAACTAATTCATTTGTTCTAGGAGTCCAGTGCCATCCAGAATGTATGTGGCATAAGGATGAACGTATTTTTGAATTGTTTAAAAGATTTGTGCAAGCAGCTAAGATAGCTAACTAATTAAGGAGTGAAGTATGATTTATGCTGGCCATTATTAATGGAACTGTGTATACCATGAACGGTCCCGCTATATCAAAGGGTACTGTCCTAGTAAGTGAAGGGAAAATTGTGCAGGTAGGAGAAGATGTAGCCTTGCCTGAGCAAGTGGAAATCATTGATGCTGCAGGAAAGTATGTCATGCCAGGCCTAATTGATGCACACACCCATGTAGGAATAATGGAAGAAACTTATCGTATAGAGGGTGATGACACCAATGAAACGGCAGACCCTATAACTCCCCATTTGAGGGCCATTGATGCAATAAACCCTGCAGACTTAGGTTTTAAGGATGCATTGGCAGGTGGTGTTACCACAATAGTTACTGGGCCTGGTAGTGCCAATATCATAGGTGGCGAAATGGTTATTATGAAAACTGCAGGTACAGTGGTAGATGAGATGATTTTGCGGTTTCCAGCTGGACTAAAATGTGCTCTGGGCGAAAACCCCAAGCGAGTGTACGGAAATAAAAATAAGATGCCTGTTACCCGGATGGCATCAGCAGCTCTACTACGGGAGACCTTGGTGGCAGCTAAAACCTACTTGGAAAAAATAGCCAAGGCGGCAAAGGATGACGCAGTAGCCCCGGAACGCAATTTGAAGCTAGAAGCTGTTGGTCGGGTTCTAAATGGAGAAATTCCTTTGCGAGTTCATGCCCATCGGGCCGATGACATTATGACAGCTATTCGTATCGCCAAAGAATTTAATATAGAATTGATAATAGAGCACTGCACGGAAGGACATTTGATTGCTCCTTGGTTAGCAGCAGCTGGTGTCAAGGCTGTTGTGGGACCGATTATTAGTAACCGGGCAAAGGTAGAATTGATGAACAGAAGTTTGGAAACAGCCATGACTATGTATCAAAAGGGGATACCCTTTGCCATTATGACAGATCACCCTGTTGTACCTGTCAATTTACTTAGTCTATCCACAAGTCTAGCTGTCAAAGGGGGGCTGCCAGAAGAAGAAGCCCTGAAAGCCATAACCATTAATGCAGCTAGATTATTGAACATTGATGCTCAAGTAGGGTCCCTTGAAGTGGGCAAAGATGCGGATATAATTATTATCGACAGACCAATATTCGACCCAAATCATCAGGTCGAAAAGGTTTTTGTAAATGGCTGCCTAGTGATGGGGTAATAGGAAAAATTTCCTATAAAAAATTTATTTTAAAGAAGGATTTATCCAACTCCCGTCGAAACATTAGTGAAAATGGTAATATGTACCTAATATGGAATAATGTCACAAAATGTCGGGAGGAGTAGAAAAATGAAGCCTAAATTAGATGTTTTGATAGTAGATGATCAGGCAGGGGTACGTTATCTACTTGAAATATTGGTAAAAGAATCAGGGCATAGGGTTTTTACTGCACAAAACGGTGTCGAGGCTGTGGATCAAGTTCGCTTGGTCAAACCTGATTTGGTATTTATGGATGTAAGGATGCCTGTTATGGGTGGTTTAGAGGCGCTTGGAAAAATTAAAAAGATTGCTCCTCTGACAGAAGTGATTATGATGACGGCCTATAGTGCCGAAGACACTGCAACCATTGCTTTGCAAAAGGGAGCTATGAAATGTATGAGCAAACCCTTTGATGTTGAAGAAGTGAAAAATTTGTTGGATAATATAAATACCCATGAGGGTTCCTATGAACACACTTGTATTAAAAACTATGCGTAAAGTTGCATAGTTTTATTTTTTTAATATACTAGGGCATAGGAATGTTGATATAAAAGGGTATGTCCTGCTAGGAGCCTTATCTTTGCAGAGGGGGGGCTTTAATATATAATAACCATAGTTTGTCTGCTGTGAATTTAAATTTAAATTTATTTTTTATACTTCAACCTGATTGGAAAAAATAGATAGGACATGCTTTAAAGTTTATGTAGGCAAATAAGTCATTTTAGATGTAATGAAGGTGAACAATAAAGAATGAAATTATCAGAAATTAAGACCAGTACTCCAGAAGAAACAAAACAATTAGGAGAAAAGTTGGCGACATTGTTAATTCCAGGAGATGTAATATGTCTTAATGGTGACCTTGGAGCAGGAAAGACAGCCTTTTCTCAGGGCGTGGCTAGGGGTCTGGGCGTTAGCGGTGCCGTAACAAGCCCCACCTTTACCTTAATTAACGAATATGAAGGAAGACTCCCCCTTTATCATTTTGATGTCTATCGTCTTAGCGGCCCAGAGGACATGGAGGATTTAGGTTATGAGGATTATTTTTATGGGCAGGGTGTATGCCTGATAGAGTGGGCCGAAAAGGTAAAAGAGGTTCTGCCAAGAGAACTGTTAAATATAAATTTATTTAGGGAGTCCAATGCAGAGTCGGTTCGTAACATTTGTTTTGAACCTGTGGGAAAGCGTTATCAGCAGCTAGTAGAGGAGTTGAAGAAACTTGTATGTTCTAGGAATTGAAGCAGCAACACCGGTAGCTGGGGTAGCGGTAGTAGAGGATGGACGAATTCTGGCGGAACACTTGGTTAACAATCGTCGAACTCATTCAGTCAATTTATTACCCATGATTAAGGCTGTTATTGAAGAAGCAGGAATAAACCCTGGAGATGTCAATGGGGTAGCGGTATCTTCCGGTCCCGGTTCCTTTACTGGATTGAGAATTGGTATGACCACGGCCAAAACCCTTGCCTGGATTTGGCAAATACCGGTTATCGGGGTATCCACCTTGGAGGCTTTAGCTTTGCCTTTGGGAGCCAGGGATCAAATAGTTTGTCCGATACTAAATGCCCGTAAAAACGAAGTATATGCCAATATCTTTAGGGGACAATCAGGACGGCCCGAGAATTTATCAGGACCTTTGGCCATTGGTATTCCAGAGTTAGTACAAAGATTAGAAAAATGGCCAGAGAAGATCACCTTTATGGGGGATGCAGTTCCCATCTATCAAGAAGAAATTAAAAAGTTAATGGGTGACCGAGCAGAATTTAGCCCACAATCTACCCAACTGCCCAGAGGTGCGGCGGTGGCTGAACTAGGTTATTTGGAGTTGGTATCCGGGGGTGGGATTAAGCCCCTAGAACTTAAGGCCGACTATATCCGTTTATCCGAAGCGGAGGTAAAGTTAGCGGCAAAATGTGGGAAGTAGGTGAAGTCATGGAGGTTAGGCTGGTAGAGATGAAACTTGAGCATATTCCAGGTGTTCTGCAAATTGAGCAGGTATCTTTTCCAACACCCTGGTCTCAGCAATCCTTTACCTATGAAATTACGCAAAATAATTTTGCTTGCTATATGGTAGCTTTAAACGAAGAGAAAGTGGTTGCCTATGCGGGAATGTGGCTTGTTCTTGATGAAGCTCATATTACAAACATAGCTGTTCGTCCCGATTATCGAGGGAAAAAATTAGGGAAATCTTTATTATTGGAAATGATGCGCCAGGCAATAATGAGAGGTGCCGTGCGTATGACCTTGGAGGTAAGGCCCTCCAACTATACGGCCCGTAAGTTATATGAAATATTAGGTTTTAAGGAAAGAGGAGTTCGTAAAAAGTACTATACTGATACAAACGAGGATGCAATTATTATGTGGGTCGATCTGGTGAAAGTGCCGGACTTTGGCCCGGACTAGCCATTAGCCAGTGGCTTTTAGCTATTAGCTTTTAGCCATTAGAAACGCTTGTATAAAGGGGTAAGTATAGCTAAAAGACATGCATATCGTTACACCAGTAGTAAAGAGTAAAAACATGCCTAATTAAGGGGGCTGACTCCTGGACAGCAAAGTATCCTCAGTGATCCAGCCTCTCCTGTCACTAACAACAAACACAACTAGCTAACAGCTAAAGGCTAAAGGTTAAAAGTTAAAAGCTGACGAAGATGGAGGAAATATGAGTATAACAATTTTGGGTATTGAAACATCCTGTGACGAGACCTCTGCAGCGGTGCTGGTGGATGGGGTTGATCTACGTTCCAATATTGTAGCGTCTCAGATTGAAATACATAAAAAGTTTGGCGGAGTTGTACCCGAGGTAGCATCAAGAAAACATTTAGAGAATGTTCATCCTGTGATTATTGAGGCACTAGATAAAGCAGGAATTAACCTGGCGGATCTTGATGCTGTGGCCGTGACCTATGGCCCTGGCCTGGTAGGAGCATTGCTGGTGGGGGTGGCTGCGGCTAAGGCCATGGCCTACTCCCTGGATATTCCATTAATCGGTGTGAATCATCTGGAGGGACATATTGCGGCTAATTTTTTAGCCCAACCGGATTTACAATTTCCCTTACTTTGTCTTGTTGTATCCGGTGGACATTCTGATCTAGTATATTTGCCCAATCGTGGTGAATATAAGCTTCTGGGACGTACCCGTGATGATGCAGCGGGGGAAGCCTTTGATAAAATAGCACGTTCTATGGGTTTAGGCTACCCAGGGGGGCCGCTTATTGATAAACTGGCCAAAATGGGAAATCCTCAGGCAATCAGATTCCCCCGAGCCTATCTGGAAGAAGGAAGCTTCGATTTTAGCTTTAGCGGGTTAAAATCGGCTGTATTAAATTATTTAAATAGGGCCAAGATGTTAAATGAGGAAATTAACCAAGCTGACCTAGCTGCCAGCTTTCAAAGGGCAGTTGTGGAAGTTTTAGTGGACAAGACCATCCAGGCAGCCCGTCAAACAGGTGTTAAAACCCTGGTGGTAGCAGGTGGTGTGGCAGCAAACCAAGGACTGCGGGAGTTGCTTCAGGAGAGGGCACCCTCTGTAGGTTGCCAAGTTTTTTTTCCACCCTTAAACCTTTGCACCGACAATGCAGCCATGATAGCCTGTGCCGGGTACTATAAATTCCTTAGGGGTGACTTTGCCCCCTTGACCTTGAATGCTGTTCCAGGTTTACCATTGGGCGAAGAGAGGTATTAAATAGCCCTCAGCCCTCAGTCGTTAGTTTTTAGTTTTTGCTATTGGGCCATGGGCCTTGAGCCGTGGGCCTTGGGCTTTTTTGGCAACCGGTAGATATAAACTTTCCGACATGCATAAGAGCAAACAAGACTTGGCGCAAGACCCCTAAGTAAAACAGGCAAAAAAGCTGAGGGCTGACGGCTAAAAAGTGGTTTATCCACTGTTCTGTGGAAGAAAGCCTGTGGACAATGTGGATAAGTCTGTTAATAACTTATGAAATAAGGGTTTTTCTTGTGAATATTAAACAAATCCAACCGAACAAAAAAATATATTGACTCATTGCTGAGGTTATGGTAATTTATTGCTAAGTTGATATGAAATGTCGATGATGGAGAAAAGTAAATCATGCCCAACCTTACAGGGAGAAGAAGTCGAGACTGAAAGCTTCTTTATGGTATGGTTGATTGAAGTTCCCTCCGGAGTTTCTGTGCTGAAAACAATAGTAGGTGCAGACGGGACTTCCCGCCGTTAAAAGGGAAAAGGTATCGGATCATATCCCGTACCGGTAAAGTGGCTATTGGCAAGTAGGGTGGTACCACGGAAAGAATACTCCGTCCCTTGGGGATTTGGAGTTTTTTTATTTTTGTGGTGTCTTTACCGGGGGAGATTTTGTTCCCGTATCTATTTAAGTAGGGCCTTTGGCCAATTAGGGTGGTACCGCGGATGTATCTCCGTCCCTTCTGGGATGGGGTTTTTTTATTTTTTCAGGGTTCTTTGGAATTTATTTAATAAGTTTTATAAAAATTTGATAAAATGGAGGTGTATGATATGTCCTTATACTGGGATGTATATCATGAAACAATGTCAAGGGAGCAACTGGCAGATATTCAGTTGAAGAGGCTTAAGAGCCTAGTGCAAAGGGTTTATACTTCAGTTCCTTTTTACCGCCAGGCCTTCCAGGAAAAAGGAATTTCCCCTGGGGATATAAATTCTCTGGATGATCTAAAAAACTTGCCCTTTACTACCAAAAAAGATTTGCGGGACACTTATCCCTTTGGTTTGTTTGCGGTACCCCGTAGTGAAATTGTACGGATGCATGCCTCTTCAGGAACCACGGGGAAACCCATTGTGGTGGGTTATACCAAAAGGGACCTAGAAACTTGGTCTGACCTAGTGGCCCGTTGTATTACGGTGGCTGGTGGAACCAAAGAAGATGTGGTGCAAAACGCATACGGCTATGGTCTTTTCACCGGCGGTCTAGGAATTCATTATGGTGCTGAACGTCTCGGGGCAACCATTGTGCCGATTTCAGGAGGCAATACAGCACGTCAGATTATGCTCATGCAGGATTTTGGCACAACAATTTTAACCTGTACACCCTCCTATGCCCTGTATTTGGCTGAGGAGATTCATGCGGCTGGTGTTGATCTGAAAAACCTGCGGCTTAAAGCTGGTATCTTTGGTGCGGAACCCTGGTCTGATAATATGAGGATACAGTTAGAAGAAAAACTAGGAATTAGTGCCCATGACATCTATGGTTTGAGTGAAGTGTTGGGACCAGGAGTTGGTGTAGAATGCTCTTGTAAAAATGGACTGCATATTTTTGAAGATCATTTTATCCCGGAAATTATTGACCCTAAGACCGAGCAACCTGTTCCCTACGGACAAAAGGGTGAGCTAGTATTTACCACTTTAACCAAAGAAGGTTTCCCCGTCATCCGTTACCGCACTAGAGATATTTCAGCCCTTCACCCAGAAAAGTGTGCCTGTGGCAGAACCCACCTGCGCATGGAGCGCATAACTGGCCGAACAGACGATATGCTCATTATCAGAGGGGTAAATGTATTTCCATCACAAATTGAGAGTGTATTGCTGGAATTCGGCGAGACAGAGCCCCACTATCTTCTAGTAGTAGACCGCAAAGCTGGAATGGATGATCTGGAGATACAAGTAGAATTATCCCAAAAAATGTTTTCTGATAAGGTTGCAGCCCTGGAAGTTCTGGAGAGAAGATTGCGGCAGCGGATATTAAGTGTTTTGGGTATTTCTGCAAGGATAAGACTGGTAGAACCAAAATCTTTACCCAGAAGCGAAGGTAAGGCCAAAAGAGTTATCGATAAAAGGGAGTTATAAACTTTAGAAAGAAGGGGGTATTAGTTTGCGAGTACAGCAAGTATCCATTTTCTTGGAAAATAAGAAGGGACGGCTAGCCAATGTGACGGAAGTGTTGGGAAGGAATGATATTAATATTCGCGCCCTTTCCATTGCAGACACTACGGATTTTGGTATTCTTCGATTGATTGTTAACAAGCCTGAATTGGCCTATCAGGTTCTAAAGGCTGAAGGGTTTACCGTTAGTTCCACCGATGTTATTGCAGTGGAGGTTACTGATCAACCCGGTGGCTTAAGCCAAACTTTACGCCTCCTGGAAAAAGCAGAAATTAATATTGAGTATCTATATGCCTTTGTTACTCAAAGTTCCAGTGCAGCTTTAATTGTTTTCCGGGTAGAGCAGGTTGATGAAGCTATTAACGTATTAAAAGAAAATGGCGTCAATGTAGTACCAGGTGAAAAGGTATATCAAATTTAAATAAAAATCCTCCCTCAGGGAGGATTTTTCCAATGATAGCCATTAGCTATTAGTCTTTAGCCCGTTAGCCTAAAACCCAAAAGTCAACAGCTAATAGCTAAAAGCTAATGGCTAATAAAGAGGTATGATGATGGATAAAGATAGAATCAGAAAACAGGTATTAGAAGCCCGTGGCAATCTCAGTCAAGGGGAAGTAGTTGATAAAAGTAACAGTATTACAGAAAGGTTGCTTTGCTGTAATCTTTACCAACTTGCCAGGACAATCATGGTTTACTTAGACTTCCGCAATGAGGTTAAGACTGACAGTTTAATCAAACATGCCCTAGGTACTGGAAAGCAGGTTGTGGTTCCTGTGGTCAATACCCAGGACCGCTCCATGATATCATCTCTCCTTGTGAATTACCCGGAAGACCTTACCAGCGGTTCTTATGGGATTTTGGAGCCTGCCCCAGATAAAGTTCGTCCTATGGACCCCAGGGAGATTGATTTGGTTATTGTGCCGGGGGCAGTATTTGATTACCAAGGTAACCGGATGGGTTATGGCGGAGGATACTATGACCGTTTCCTACCTCGTCTTAGAAAGGATGCTGTGGCACTGGCCTTGGCCTATGAATTTCAAGTTAGGCAAGATTTTGCAATGCTTATGGGCCAATATGATCAGCCTGTTCAATATATTGTTACAGAAAAACGAATTATCCAGTGCCAGAACTCAGTACTTTAGGCATTGGCTAATTCCCCGATATGCTGCAGCTTACGAGCAATATATTGATCCAGCCGCTCCACATACTGTCTGGGGTCCTTGGCATTATATTCGTTTACCAGGGTAAAGGTTTCTGGGTCCACCCACTTGGAACCAGCACCAACCCCTAGACCAATAATGGTTTGACGTTCCTCGATCATTTGAATGTTGTATATACATTCATGACCGGGCAAGGCATAGCCGATGTTTTCCAGATTACCAACCATTTGTTTCTGTCGGTACATATAATAAGGCTGTTGACCAAGGACTGCTGCCCCCCTAGCAGTTTCCTGCCACATGGCTACAGCCTCCTCGGCCTGTAACAGGGGAAATTCGGCCAAACGCTGTTTTAATATTGAAGCGCGTTTAAGTGCCAGTGCATGGACTGTTATATTTTCCGGTTTAAGCATTAGTACACTGTTCATGGTTCGAGCAACATCCTCAACTGTTTCTCCGGGCAATCCAATTATTAGATCCATATTTAAAGTAGGAAAAGAATATTTTCTGGCTGACTCAAAGGAGTCATAAATATCCTCAACGGTATGGGCGCGGCCGATTATGTCCAGGGTTTTTTGGTTCATGCTTTGGGGATTGATGCTCAGTCGATTTACTCCTGAATCGGCAAGCAGAGCAAAAACGTCGTCATTTAAGGTATCGGGACGACCTCCCTCCACAGTAAATTCCAGGGTATGATTAGTTTTTAGATACTGCTGGATGGCCTGCAGTAAAAGCTGAAACTTATCATAATTTAGGCTGGTAGGAGTACCACCACCCAGATAGATGCTTTGCACAAGTAAGCCCTGGGATTTTATAGCTTCTCCAATAACTTGTATTTCTTTTAGCAGTGCCTTTAGGAAAGGGTCCACCATATCCCGGTGACGTTTAATGGGATAGGATGGAAAGGAGCAGTAAAGGCATCTAGAAGGGCAAAAAGGAATACCAATATAGATTGCGATTAATTTTTTGGTTTGTTCCTTTGATAAGAGAAATGGTCGTTGGATCCCTGCGACAGAGGTGATTAGATTTGCTTTATCCTGCCTCAGGGCATAATTATTCTGCAAGTAATTCTTTACTAATTCTATGTCCCAACCAAAATCAAGTAGGCGGTGAACCACTTTAGTGGGACGAATGCCAGTCATGATACCCCAGGGGGAGGGGTTGGTTCTACTATAGGAAACCAAAAGTTTATATACGGCCATCCGAGCCAGGCGTTTTAGTTCATTTGGGCTTTCCTCCGGTGTAATTGGCTGACCTTCTTCTCGTTGGGCTAAGGATACATCCTTGGCAAACAGTTGGGCCTCAGCAAAAAGTTCTTCTAAATTACCTAGGTTCAAATGGAGGGAAAAATCCCCTCTATCTTCAGCCACCAACTCTGCACCGGGATAAAATAACCAAATAATGTCTTGGATAGTTCCCCTGTATTCAAAGGCGATGTTTGAAAGGCCAATGATCAATTTTCTCTCTCCTTTTTGACAAATTACGGCACCGTTATGTAATAATCAACATAACACTTGCTGGAACAGGCAGGATATTTTGACATTGCATTGTAATAATAACACAAATAGACTCCATTCCAATAAGAGGGGAGATTAACATGAACGAACAAAAGGAAAAAGTTTTACAGAGTGTTAAAGAAGTAGCAAAGGATGGCAAGATTTCCTGTACAGCTGCTAGAAGGATCGCCAATGATAATAATGTACCACCGAAGTTTGTGGGAGATATCTGCGATGAGCTAAAAATAAAAATTAAGGCCTGTGAATTAGGTTGTTTCTAAATGCAGTCAAGGTAAAGGGCCACTCTTTTTACACTTGGAGGAATGACTTTGGAATTATTTAAAGTACTAACAGTTCAGCAGGCTCGCACAGCCGTAGCCTCCCATTTGCCTGCTTGGCATAACGAAGAAACTGTAACACTTCTGCAAAGTTTAAATCGAATATTAGCGCAAGACATTACTGCTCAAGAAGATGTTCCCGGGTTTGACCGTTCTACCATGGATGGCTATGCCCTACGAGCCAGAGATACCTTTGGGGCTTCTGAGAGCCTGCCCTCCTATGTGGATGTGACCGGGGAGGTATTGATGGGTGAAGAGGCCATGGGACCAATTGGGTCTGGGCAAGCTTGGTCCATTCCCACTGGAGGCATGCTACCTCCCGGAGCTGATGCAGTGGTCATGGTGGAATACACAGAGGAGCTTGATGAGAGAACTATTGGTGTTACCAGGCCGGCAGCGCCAGGAGATAATCTGGTACGGCGGGGGGAAGATGTGACTAAAGGTGCTGTGGTATTAACCGCAGGGCATCGATTACGCCCCCAGGATCTAGGTATATTAGCAGCAGTGGGTGTTACGGAAGTAGTTGTTCAAAAACCAGTCAAGGTGGGCATTTTATCTACGGGTAATGAGCTAATCACACCAGACCAACCCACCAGTCTAGGAAAAGTAAGAGACATTAATTCCTATACTCTATATGGACAGGTTTTAGAAGCAGGCGGACGACCTACACTATACGGAGTTATTGAAGATAATTTTGATTCTTTGCAACGGGCAGTGTTAACTGCTCTGAGGGAAAATGAGATGGTGCTCATTTCCGGTGGCAGCTCTGTAGGTGCCAGAGATGTCACAGCTAAGGTCATTGAAACCCTAGGTAGCCCAGGGCTATTGTTTCATGGTATTGCCATTAAGCCTGGTAAACCTTCCATTGGAGCTGTAGTGGACGACAAGGTTGTTTTTGGCTTACCCGGTCACCCTGTCTCAGCCATGATTGTTTTTGATTTATTAGCCAGACCTTTAATCCAAGGAGCAACTACCAGAGATAGCAGCAGAAATTACCCTTTGCGGGCTGCTATTACTAGAAATATTCACTCTGCCACCGGGCGCGAAGACTTTCAGAGGGTTAGTCTGAGGCGGCTGGAAAATGGCACTATCGTGGCAGATCCAGTACTAGGCAAATCCGGTCTCATTAGTACAATGGTGAAGGCCGACGGCGTGGCCCATATTCCCCTGACTAAAGAAGGGGTAGAGGCCGGCGAATTGCTTGATGTTTGGCTTTTTTAGCATAGAAGAATAGGAGATTAAGCTGATGAGAAATAAACGTGATGTATACCTAGATGATCGTCCGTGGGAAGAGGCCCTAGAGGGGTTGCTCAATCACCTTAGGGAAAAGGGATCATTGGTCCCCTTAGAGCCTGAGGAGATTAATACTGAGGAAGCATTGGGACGGGTTACCGCAGAACCTATTTTTGCCTTTAATTCCTCACCTCACTACAATGCTTCAGCTATGGACGGCATTGCAGTGGATTCCGCCGTCACCTTTGGTGCCTCAGATGCTTCACCTAAACTCATTCGATTAGGGGAGAAGGCACAGGTGGTGGACACCGGAGATCCTATCCCGGCCGGATGTGATGCCGTTATTATGATCGAGGATGTTCACTTTGTGGAGGAAGAAGTATTTGAAATTACCTCTGCAGCAGCCCCCTGGCAACACGTGCGGGCCATTGGGGAAGATGTTGTAGCCACAGAGATGATACTGCCCGCCAACCATAAAATTCGGCCCATGGATATCGGGGGAATCTTGGCCGGTGGGATTGGTAAAATAAGAGTTCACCGCAAACCTAAGGTGGCTTTATTGCCTACGGGAACAGAATTAGTTCAGCCGGGAGGCGATATAAAGCCAGGTGATATTGTTGAGTATAATACACGAGTTTTTGGTTCTTTAGTTCGTACCTGGGGCGGTGAACCCCTGCGTTGGCCCATTACTATTGATGATTGGGGTAAACTCAAACAATCGATTCTTGCGGCAGTGGCGAAGGCAGATATTGTAGTTATCAATGCCGGATCTTCGGCCGGGCGGGAAGATTTTACCGCAGAGTTAGTACGTGAACTGGGCACACTGTTAACCCATGGTGCAGCCATTAAGCCAGGCAAACCTGTTATCCTAGGTGAAATCAATGATAAACCTGTAATTGGTGTACCGGGTTATCCGGTATCGGCCTATTTAGCTATGGAGTTATTTGTTCGTCCCATTGTCTTCAAAATGTTAGGTGCGGTACAGCCCAATCCAGTCACTGCGGAGGCCATCATTTCTCGTAAAATGCCATCTCCAATGGGAGTGGAGGAATTTATCAGGGTAAAGATGGGTCAGGTGGGGGAGAAATTGATAGCCACCCCCATCTCTAGGGGAGCAGGAGTCATCATGTCCCTTGTGAGGGCGGATGGTATGTTAAGGGTGCCCCGTCTTTCGGAGGGGTATCGGGCAGGGGAATCCGTCAAGATCGAACTGATGCGCCCTCTGGAGGAAGTTCGCCAGACTACAGTGGTCATTGGAAGCCATGATATGACCTTGGACATTTTAGCTAACCATCTGCGCAGAAGGTTTCCGGAAGCCAGCCTTTCCAGTGCCAATGTTGGCAGTTTAGGAGGTCTTTCAGCCTTAAAACGGGGTGAATGCCATTGCTCCGGGACCCATTTGTTGGATGAGGAGACAGGTGGTTATAATGTGAGCTATATTCAGAGATTGTTGGGTGATCGCCCCGTGGTCCTGGTCAATCTAGTTTACCGTCAGCAAGGCCTAATGGTGGCTAAGGGTAACCCCTTGAATATTCAAGGTTTAGAAGACTTAGGTCGAGAAGGAATACGTTTTATTAACCGGCAACGAGGAGCGGGTACCAGGATATTGTTGGATTACCGCCTCAAGCAATTAAATATTGATCCGGATACTATTTATGGTTACACCCGGGAGGAATATACTCACATGGCCGTTGCAGCGGCTGTGGCCAGTGGAGCTGCTGATGCCGCACTGGGTATCTTGGCAGCGGCCAAGGCATTGGAGCTAGATTTTGTCCCGGTGGTGGAAGAACGCTATGACCTCTGTATTCCAGGTGAATATTGGGAAACACCATATATCAAACGTTTGCTAGAAGTAATTGCAACCACAGAGTTTAGACAGCAGGTAGAAGCCCTGGGTGGCTATGATTTGCGGGATTGCGGCGGTGTTATGTATCGTCAAGGAATCTAGGAGGAAGTATGAAGAAGAATGACCCGGAAAACCTGAATCAGCCTCTAGAAGAACATTTTCAACCAGGTTGTAAAGTATGGTTGAAAATGGGGGAGACGGATTTTGGAGATGGGCTCTATTATCTTCTTTTGAATGTGCAACGTTATGGGTCCATATCCCAGGCAGCTAAAAGTATGGGCATGTCTTACCGTGCTGCCTGGGGCAAAATAAAAAAGGCAGAAAAAAACTGGGGATTTTTGCTTGTTCAAACCCAAGTGGGGGGAGACTCAGGTGGCGGTGCCACACTGACACCTGAAGGAAGTAAACTGGTCAAGTGTTTTGGAGAGTTTCGCAGAAAGATGGGAAAGGTTAGTCAGGAGATTTTCAACCAGTGTTTTGGGGAGTAGCTATTAGCTGTTAGCCATTAGCCAATAGCAATTAGCGGTTAACCCCTAGACCTTTGAGAAAGTAATAGGAATACGGTTTAAGCTTGGTTTGCATGAATTAGTAAAAAACTGGGGTAGGTTTTGACTACCTACCCCAACACCCGCTCTGGATAAGTATAGACATTCATGCGTTCTCCTTTAGCAAAACCCACCACAGTAATACCTAGTTTTTCAGCCATTTCTAGGCCTAAATCTGTGGGGGCTGAGCGGGAGATGATTACTGGTAATCCCATTTTACCAATTTTAATAACAATTTCTGAAGAGACTCTACCGCTAAAGACAAGAATTTTATCATTTAAAGTAATACCATCTAAAAAGGATCTACCAAAGATTTTATCCACTGCATTATGACGTCCCACGTCTTCATAAAAATAAATAACCTCTGTGGGATTACATAGAGCAGCGTTATGAACGCCCCCGGTTTCTTTAAAAAGTTGGGACATCTCTTCTAAGCGATCAGATAAATCCCATACTTGCCCTGGGGTTACCAATATATTGGTAGACACCTTATTCATGCTTTTTGCATCATTGACAAAGTAAAAGACAGGCCGTCCACGACCGCAACAGGTTGTGATGTTTCTTTTTAAAAACTTGGACTCTGTTTCTATACCTGGTGCATCCAGGTAAACTACCCCGTTTTCTTGATCAATTCGTAGGTCTTTTATTTCATTTGGTGACTGTAATAGTCCTTCCGAGCAGAGAAATCCAACGGCCAATTCTTTAATTGCCTGGGGAGAACATACCATTGTAACAAACTCTTGATCATTTAAAAACAGTGTTATGGGTACTTCTCGTACAAGGGAGTCTTCAGTAGTTATTATTTTGTCACCTTTAACGCGGATAATTTTAGTTGTTGTTTTGTTTATTTGCCAGACCATTTGATAACCTCCTAGAAGGTGAAGGAAAATTCTATACCTTTATTGTACCTTAATGCTACCAATGTGTGAAGATTAGATCAAAACTGAGGTGAAGATATAATGTACAAAATAGGGATCGTAACCATGAGTGATAAGGGGTCCCAGGGACAAAGGGAAGATATCAGCGGTGCCACAATAAGAGATATGGTCAAGGAGCTAGGATCTGTTGAACAATATCGTATAGTACCTGATGACCTAGAAGTTATTAAAGACACCTTAATTGAATTTGCCGATGAAAAGGGTTTGGATTTGATTCTCACTACTGGCGGAACTGGGTTGGGACCTAGGGACAATACACCAGAGGCTACCCTTGCTGTAATAGATAGGCAGGTGCCTGGACTAGCAGAAGCCATTCGAGCTGAGAGCTTGAAAAAAACACCAAAGGCTATGCTTTCAAGGGCTGTTAGTGGCACTAGGGGTAAAACTTTAATAATAAACTTACCTGGTAGTGTTAAAGGAGTTCGGGAGTGTCTGGAGGTTGTTTTGCCGGTGTTACCCCATGGAATAGAAATATTAACTGGTCGTGGGGGAGAATGCGGACAATCATAAAAAACTAAATTTTGTAAAAAAAATTGCATAAAATATCCTGGTATATGGCAACAATATCTAATAGGGGTTGTAATAGGCAAGAACCTATGTAAATGTAATGTAGAAGGAGAAATTAAAAGGAAAATATCCGTATTCTGGATTATACAAGCATAATTGGATTTATTTGTTTGACGGAGTATTTGCTTTTAAATTTCTTGTTCTATATTATATTTATTAGGTGTTAGCACTCAACACTGATGAGTGCTAACAGAAGAGCTTACCCGTTAATTAAAAAACCTTAATATTTTACAAGGAGGGGTTTTTTGTGATTAAACCATTAGGTGACAGGGTAGTAGTTAAGGCACTGCCCCAGGAAGAAAAAACTAAAAGTGGTATTGTACTACCTGATACTGCAAAGGAGAAGCCCCAGCAGGGTGAAATCGTGGCTGTAGGCCCTGGTCGTCTGCTGGAAAATGGTCAGCGTGCTGCCCTAGATTTAAAGGCAGGGGATAAGGTGTTTTTCTCCAAGTATGCTGGCAATGAAATTAAACTGGAAGAAGAAGAATATTTAATCCTGCGTGAGATGGATATTCTGGCTGTTATTGAATAATTTTTTCTTTGTACTTACTCAGTAATTTTAGATTCTTAAGGAGGTTATAAACCTTGGCAAAAGAAATTATCTTCCGCGAAGATGCTCGCAGAGCACTAGAAAGAGGCGTTAATGCTCTGGCCGAAGCTGTTAAAGTAACCCTCGGCCCCAAAGGTCGTAACGTAGTAATCGAGAAAAAATTTGGTGCTCCTACCATTACCAACGATGGTGTTACTATCGCCCGTGAAATTGAACTGGAAGACCACTTTGAAAATATGGGAGCTCAATTAGTCAAGGAAGTAGCAACTAAAACCAATGATGTTGCCGGTGATGGCACAACCACTGCTACTGTTTTAGCTCAAGCACTGGTACGTGAAGGTCTCAAGAACGTAGCTGCCGGTGCTAACCCCATGATTATTAAACGTGGTATCGAAAAGGCTGTTGAAAAGGCTGTTGAAGAAATTAAAGCAATGGCTAAGCCCATCGAAAGCAAAGAAGCTATTGCTCAAGTTGCAACCGTTTCTGCCAACGATGATTCTATCGGTAACCTGATTGCTGAAGCTATGGAAAAAGTAGGTAAAGATGGTGTTATCACCGTTGAAGAATCCCAAGGTATCGGTACCAATTTAGAAGTAGTTGAAGGTATGAACTTCGACCGTGGTTATATTTCTCCTTACATGATCACTGATACTGATAAGATGGAAGCAGCCCTGACTGATCCCTATATCTTAATCACTGATAAAAAGGTTTCCTCTGTACAAGAACTTCTGCCTGTTTTGGAAAAGGTTGTACAAACCGGCAACAAGCCTGTACTGTTGATTTGCGAAGATCTGGAAGGCGAAGCTCTGGCTACTTTGGTACTGAACAAACTTCGTGGTACTCTAAATGTAGTTGCCGTAAAGGCTCCTGGTTTTGGTGACCGTCGTAAGGCTATGTTGGAAGACATCGCTATTCTGACCGGTGGTACCGTAATTACCGAAGAAGTTGGTCTGAAACTGGATAAAGCCGATCTAGAAATGCTTGGAACTGCCCGTCAAATTCGTGTTAAGAAAGAAGAAACCATCATCGTTGGCGGAGCTGGAGAGCAAGCTCAAATTGAAGGACGTATTGCTCAAATTAAGAAGCAAATCGAAGAAACCACTTCTGAATTTGACCGTGAAAAACTGCAAGAGCGCCTGGCTAAGCTGGCTGGCGGTGTAGCTGTAATTCAGGTTGGTGCTGCAACTGAAGTTGAAATGAAAGAGAAAAAGCTGCGCATCGACGATGCTCTAAACGCTACCCGTGCTGCTGTTGAAGAAGGTATTGTTCCCGGTGGTGGCTCTGCCTTTGTGAATGTTATTTCCTCTTTAGACAGCATTCAGCTGGATGGTGACGCTAAAACTGGTGTAGATATCGTTAAGCGTGCTTTGGAAGAGCCCCTGCGTCAAATTGCTAACAATGCGGGTCTGGAAGGCTCTGTAGTGGTAGAAAAAGTACGTACCACTGGCAAAGGTTTCAATGCTATGTCTGAAGAATATGTTGATATGATTACTGCGGGTATTATCGACCCAGCTAAAGTGACCCGTTCTGCTTTACAGAACGCTGCTTCCATTGCAGCTATGGTTCTGACCACCGAGACTTTGGTAGCTGATAAGCCTGAAAAGGAAGGCGCTAACCCAATGGCCGGAATGGGCGGTATGGGTGGCATGGGCGGCATGATGTAAGAAAAAGCCTGAATCCCGCTCATGCCAAGGGTTTGAGCTGTTCAGGGCCCTTTAGAAACCCTGTGGGGTAACAAAAGGGTAACATTTTCCGTCAAAACACAAATCCATACCTGGTAGAGGTATGGATACTTAGAGGCTTCTCATAAGTTCAACTTTTGGGAGGCCTCTTTTTTCATTGATTTGATTACGTGCATATATACCGTTCTGGTATGATCCCAAGACACCTTAGTATACCATCCTTTGTTGCATGTAATTCAACTAATTTGATTATACCGTAGAGGGAAAATAAAAATAATATTTTTCCAGCAAGTTTTTGTATGGCAAGCAACTAACAGATGCCCCAGGTATTAAACAACTCCTTTACAATACAAGACTAAATTTTTTAGACATAGTTGGAACAATACTTAAAAGAGGTTATAAGAACTCAAAATTAATAATTGGGGACTAGCCCATATCATGACTAAACAATTATATTAGTGAACATAACATCATTTTGGGTAACATAAGTTTATATTTGGCAGGGCAGGTATTTTATCTAAAATAAGGCAAACTAGCATATTATCAGAACTTAATATAGTTTTCTGAAAGACACAAAGGGGGAGTTGTTGAATCTAATGTGCTTGGTACTAACTAGGTATCTTCAAAATTAAAAGCCAAGAGATCTTTCCGACCGCTTGGCTTTGTTTAATAACCATTTAACTAAAAACTAAATTTGTCAATGTCTAAGATTAACCATAACTCTTCACCTTTTTTAACGATACCTTTAATATATTGATTACTTCCAACCTTTAGTTCTACCTGTTGTATTTCATCATCCTGGAAATCCTCTACTTCACATACGTTATCAACTATTAAGCCATACTTACGATTACTGACATCAGAAATAATTATTCTAGTGTCTTCAGTAAATTCACCTTCTGGTAAACCTAAATACCGTCCTAATCTTACCACGGGAATAACCTTTTCTCTTAAACTGATAACCCCTTCAATAACACCAGATGTGCCAGCAATAGGAGTTATTTTTTGAAGCTTAATAATTTCTTGGGAGGACATTATGTCTATTCCGTACTTAATATTACTAATCTCAAATATTACAGCTTTAGTTCTGGCCATTATTGAAACACCATCCTTTTATAATTCATCATTAGATAGTTTACTAAGTTGCTCGGATAGTGCCATTATTTCTTCAACGCTTGCATTTACCTCTTGAACTGCAGCTGCTTGTTGTTCGGTAGTGCTTAAAGTAGAGCTGGAAGATTCCAGTGTTTTATGAACTGACTTTTGTATGTTAGTTGTTAAATCTCGTATTCTTATAACTGTTTGCTTAGATTCATCAGATAGTTTTCTAATCTCTTGGGCTACAACTTCAAAACCTCGACCTGCTTCGCCTGAGCGTGCTGCCTCAATTGCTGCATTCAGACCTAGCATTTTAGTTTCATCGGCTATCTGTTTAATAAAAGCCAGTACTTCATTAATTTGAGCTGAAAGAGACTGTACATTTTCTATTTCTTTATTTAATAGGTGTTGGTTTTGTGAAACCTCTGCTCTGATCTTTTGATTTTTATTACAAAATAAACTTTCATGATCCCTGCTGGTCACTGGCTATGATAAAAATTGAATATGACCTTTAATTTTTACAAAACACCTAAATCTATATTTAGAGCAAGATTAGTTCGTTGTTTTATGCGGAGGTTTGACCCCGATAGATAACTGAATGGAAAAACTTTTGAGAACAGGATTTGGATCTAAAATCAGGATAAAGAGATGTGTGGGGTTGGTAATATCATAAAAAAAACCATCAAATTTGTATTTGAAGGGCAAACCAAGACACAATTACCTTTACACTGTAAAAACACCATATGTATAGGCAACCTGGCAATCATACCTATTAATAGGCTTAGACCCAAGGCTTTGCGTCCCTAACTTTCGTTAAGTTTGCCGTTTCTATATTTTTTGACAAATTATGATAAATAATAAGCTAATAATACATTATTTTACGAGTATTTGCAATTTACGAAAAAGATGTTAATTTTATTAGTTAGGATCTTAGAATTTTAGTCTGTTCCTATTACGTGTGATGTGTGAACAACTGACCAGAAAGAAAATATGATAATCAGTTATAGTTCTCCACTGAAATTAATTCCCATATTATAAAGCATCCTTGTACAGTCCAAGCTATTCTTCAGCAAAGTCCTCAAACAGGGTGTTTTTTCTTCAGCATAGGTCTTACCAATTCATAATACGGAATCAGGGCTGCAAATATTGCATTATTTATAAAAAAATGCAATATTTGCAGCCCTGACTCCATGTACCTTTAAGCATTTAAGAAGCTACAACCTATCTTAGTCTATTTTGCTAAATATTCCTTTCAATATATCTAGATCTTTTACTATAACATGACGCGTGTGATCTTCTAATGCATGTAATTCCTTTAAACGTTTTAGTGCTTGGTTTACAGTAACCCGGTGCATTCCTAAAACACCCCCTATGTCTTCCTGTGTAAGGGGAATCATTGGGGTACCTTTTTTATCTGTAAGATTATGTCCTTGGTGCAGCAGGTAGACTAGTTTGGCCACACGTACGATTGGTTTGTTGAATGTGAAATCTTCTACTTGTGTTGATAAAATATGAACTTTCCTTGATAACATTTGGATAATAGATATGGTAAGATCGGGGTGTTTCGCAATTATTTCTTGTAATACCACTTCTTTAGGGAATACATAGATTTCACAATCAGTAAGGGCAACAAAACTATAGTCACATGGTTTCTGGTTAAAAAAGGGTGTCTCGCCAAAAATACAACCTGAATCAATATACCAGACAATTTTCTGATGTCCTGAAGGACTAATTGCAACGGTTTTAACCCGTCCATTTTTTAAATAATAAAGGCAGTCAATCAGTTTACCTTCATCTATAATAATACCTTTTTTTTTAACTTGCTTAACTCTTCCTTTGCTCAAGACACTATCCCATTGAATTTGCTGGTCTGTGTATATCCACGGAGAGCCTAATAATTCTAATTTTGTATTCATAGTTATTATGTCCCCTCTGATATAGCTAATGCACATGAAAAGTATACTATGTTTTGTCAAATCGGACAATGTAAATGCTAATGTGTATTCTAAAAAAGTAAATTATCTCAAAAAATAATTAACTTGTAAATATGACAACAGACTTAATCAGGTAATTTACTTATCATAATAGCTAAGAGGAAACCATGCATGGAATCTGGTGTTTGTTGAAAAGTTACACAAAACCACAGTTAGGAGGGATAGTTTTAACTTTTGTGCCTAATAATGCAAGAGGTAGCTATTTAGGTCACCGTAAGGCACTGCGGTGCTGTTGAATATCCGTAAGCATAATTGGTTATGAGTTTATTGTTCATTTTTGGTAGATATATTGAGATGGAGGTTGAGCATATTGGCAGATGGTAGTGAAAGAAAACCAAGTTTGTCTGAAGCCACTATGGCATTTGTAATCCCTGTAATGTTTATATTATGGGGCACAGTTATTGCAAAATTACCTGCTGTACTTGCATTGATTATTGCAACAGTAATCGCTTGTTTATTTGGCAAATACTTTGGTTACTCATGGAAAACTTTGCAAGAAGGTATGTTCGAGTCTGTGTATCGGGTTAATATTGCTATTTTTATTTTGATAGTTGTGGGTATGTTGGTAGGTGTATGGATTCTTGGGGGGACTATTCCAACTATCATCTATTGGGGTCTTAAACTTATATCTCCATCTAGTTTTCTTGTTTCAACTTTCTTATTGTGCGTGGTTGCTTCTACCATGACTGGGACATCATTTGGGACCATAGGAACAGTTGGTATTGCTTTAATGGGTGTTGGTCAAGCACTTGGTTACCCATTACCGTTAATTGTTGGGGCGATTGTTTCTGGAGCTTATTTTGGAGATAAAATGTCTCCTGCATCTAGTTCAACAAATATTGCCTCCTCTGTTTGTGAAGTTGATTTGTTTAGCCATATTGGTTCAATGATGTGGACAACATTACCTGCTGCTGTTCTAACAGCTATTATTTACACTATCATGGGTATGAATCATACAGGCGGAGGAGACCTTGGGGGTGGGATTGCAACTATCCTACAGACGCTAGGTTCCACCTTCAATCTATCACTCTGGACATTGGTTCCGCCTCTGGTATTGATGGTATTGGCTTATCGTCGAGTCCCTGCGGTGCCACTTCTTACCCTCTCTGTTGTCCTTGGTGCTATAGTTGCATTCGTAATTCAAGGACAATCAATAAATGCCATTTGTAATGCTGCAGTTAATGGTTATGTAGGCCAAACAGGGGTAAAGCAATTAGATTCCTTGCTGAGTCGTGGTGGAATCAATAGTATTACTAGCACAGTAATGTTATTGATTGCTGCAGTTTCCTTTGGTGGTGTTTTAGAAAAAACTAGGGTATTGGAAACCATTGTAGATGCAAGTCTAAAATGGGCTACCAATGTTGGTCGACTGATTATCGCAGTTTTATTTGCTAGTTATATCATGCTTATCGGGACAGGTAGCCAGTCTGTTACGATGATCATTCCGGGACGTGCCTATGCCCCAGTATTCAGAGAAAGAGGGTTACATTTGAGAGTCCTTTCTCGGACAGTAGAAGATGGTGGTTGTATTGCAAGTCCCCTTGTGCCTTGGAGCGTTCATGCTTTTTATATCTTTGGTATTCTTGGCGTAAGTGCTTATGATTTTGCACCATATGCTTTTATGTGTTGGCTTGTTCCACTATTCTCAATTACCTATGGGTATACAGGCTTTGCTATATGGCGATCAGATAATTCAAGTATTCGTAAACCCGCAGCTACAGTGAAGGCTTAAATTTTTTAGGAGGCAAAAATGATGTCAAAGAATGAAAATGATCAAGTGTTTAGTATTTTTGAACAAATGGAAAAATATGGCCACGAACAGTTAATCTTTAACTATGATAAGACCACCGGGCTAAAAGCAATTATTGGTATACATGATACTACTTTAGGACCAGCTTTAGGCGGATGCCGAATGTGGAATTATGAAAGTGAACAGGATGCAATCATAGACGTACTACGTCTTTCCCGTGGTATGACGTATAAATGCGCTATTTCTAATGTAATGTGTGGTGGTGGTAAAACTGTTATCATTGGCGATGCCAAGAAAGATAAATCCGATGAACTTTTCCAAGCTTTAGGAACATTTGTGGAAACTCTGAAGGGGCGTTTCTGGACTGGGACAGATGTTGGAACCACCGGGTTAGACTTTGTTTCTGCTAATAAACAAACTAAATTTGTGAACGGATTGCCAGAAGAGTTTGGTGGTAGTGGAAATTCTGGGATTATTACTGCTTTTGGTGTCTATAAAGGGATGAAAGCAACTGCCAAAGCAGCCTTTGGCACTGACTCCTTAAAGGACTTAACGGTTGCTATTCAAGGCCTTGGTAAGGTTGGTAAAGTTCTTACCCAACATCTACTGGGCGAAGGTGCAAAAGTAATTGCTACAGATATTTTCGAAGAGAATATTATAGCAGTAAAGGAAGCTCATCCAGAAGTTACAATCGTTAAACCTGATGAAATCTTTAGTGTAAAATGCGATATCTTCTCTCCAAATGCCTTAGGTGCAATTATTAACGACAAAACAATTAATCAACTTACTTGTAAAGCTATTTGCGGAGCAGCAAATAATCAGTTAGCTGAGCCTCGCCATGGGGATAAATTGCACGAGCTGGGTATTCTTTTTGCGCCGGATTATGTAGTGAATGCTGGTGGACTTATTGCAGTGGCTGATGAATTCTATGGTTTCAATAAAGAACGTGCTTTTAAGAATGCAAGCTTAATTTATGATACAGTAGGCTGTATTCTTGAAATTTCCAAGAAAGAAAACAAACCACCCTATGCAGTAGCAGATCTTCTTGTTGATGAAAAGCTTGATAAAGTGATGCGTTTGCAAAATAAATATACTGTTAAATAAATCAGCACTGCAGTATAAGACTAAGAATAATTTGTTGGTGGTTGTAAAACTTAAATGAGGTTACTCCACTTAATGGAGTAACCTCATCACCTTAAAAGGATCTTGTTAGTAATCGTCATGGTTAAACATAAGAAAAGATTTCTTCTTATTAATTATTAGTGGTTCAACCTTTTAGTTCATAGAAGGAACCTAGAGGGGAGGATAAACTGTGAACTACAGCGGATTTGACGCATTGCGGAAAAAGGCAGTTAATATGCCCAAAAAGATAATAGCAGTTGCTGCTGCCCATGATGAAGAAGTTATTTTAACTGTGGCAGAGGCCTATAAAAAAGGCATTGCGGATTTTATCCTGGTTGGGGATAAGAAACTGATAGGGGAACTGGCACAAATAAATGAAGTAAATTTTGATTTTGCGGTAATTGAAGAAAAGGATGAAAAAGAGGCAGCATTGAAGGCGGCTGAGCTTGTCAGGACAGGTAGGGCAGACGTCTTAATGAAGGGACTTTTGAATAGCAGTGTGTTCTTAAAAGCAGTACTGGATGAAAACAGAGGCTTGAAGACCGGAAAACTGCTAAGTCATCTGGCAGCCTTTGAGATTCCTGCCTGTGCCAAACTAGCTTTTCATACCGACGGTGGCATGAACACATTTCCGAACCTGGAAAGTAAAAAACAAATTATCGCCAACGCTCTGGATGCTCTGAATAAAATGGGCATCGAGGAACCAAAGGTGGCAGTGCTGGCGGCCAATGAGTTAGTCAGTGAAAAGATGCCTTCTACGGTGGACGCAGCCGCTCTGGTTGAGGCGGTGCAAAAAGGCGAACTGCCGAGATGTATCATTGAGGGACCAATGGCCATGGATGTGGCATTAAGCAAAGAAGCAGCCGGGCATAAAGGTATTGCCAGTAAAATAAGCGGTGATGTGGATTTGTTCGTAATGCCAAACATTGAAGCTGGCAACATGGTAGGAAAGACACTTCTCTATGCCGCTAGGGCCAAGATGGCAGGGGTAATATTGGGGGGAACAAAGCCGGTTGTCATGACCTCTAGGGCAGAAAATGCTGAGGGTAAATTGAATTCAATTCTTTTAGCATCCTTGGTATCGTAACAACTAGGAAGGGGAGCAAAACATCATGAAAAAATTGCTATCAGGCAATGAAGCATTGGCCAGAGGAGCCTACGAAGCGGGCGTGCGGTTTGCAGCAGCCTATCCGGGTACCCCAAGCACAGAAATATTAGAAAACATAATTCAATATAAAGAGGTCCGCTCCGAGTGGGCACCCAACGAAAAGGTAGCCATGGAAGCTGCAATTGGAGCATCCATCGCAGGTGTTAGAAGTATGGCCTCTATGAAACACGTTGGGCTAAATGTTGCGTCTGATCCTTTGTTTACCTTTGCTTATACAGGTGTAAATGCCGGTATGGTGGTAATTACAGCGGATGAGCCGGGGCAGCATTCGTCCCAAAATGAACAGGACAATAGAAACTATGCCAAGGCTGCAAAGATTCCGATGCTTGAACCCTCCGACAGTCAGGAAGCAAAGGACATGATCAAGGAGGCCTTTGCCATCAGTGAAGCAAATGACACACCGGTATTGATTCGTATGACAACAAGGGGTTGTCACTCTAAGAGCATTGTTGAAATCTCAGAGCCAATTGAGGCACCTTATAAGGAATATGTAAAGGACGTTAAGAAGTATGTTACAGTGCCAGCCAATGCCAGGGAAATGAGGAAAAGGGTTGAGGTACGGGAAGAGGTATTGGCAGCATATTCTAATAGGTCACCCTACAACAAGATTGAAAACGAGGGTAAGTCAATTGGTGTTATCGCTTCTGGAACCGCCTATTGTTTTGCCAAGGAAGTATTTGGGGAAGGAGTAAGTTATCTGAAACTAGGCTTCACCTATCCGCTGCCGGATCAATTAATTGAAACCTTCTGCAAGGGCATGGAAAAAATTTATGTTATTGAGGAAAATGATCCAATTATCGAAGAAAGAGTAAAAATGTTAGGCTTCTCCTGTCATGGCAAGGATACCTTCCCACCCTATGGTGAACTAACACCAGATGTAATTCGTAAGTCCGTTTATGGCACAGAACTGCCGGTAATAGAATATGACGAAACAAAGATTATCCAAAGACCACCTACCCTTTGTGCAGGATGTCCTCATAGAGGTTTCTTCTATGAACTAGGCAAGCGGAAAAACGTCATGGTGGCCGGTGATATTGGCTGCTATACCCTGGCCTTTGCCGAACCATATAATGCCATGGATTTCAATATTTGTATGGGAGCAAGCTTCAGTGCAGGACATGGTGCCCAACTGGCCTTTGATCTCAAGGGAGATAGTACAAGAGTAGTATCCGTTTTAGGGGATTCTACCTTCTTCCATACGGGAATTAACTCCCTAATTGAAGTTCTCTATAATAACAGCAAAACCGTAAATGTCATCTTAGATAACCGCATTACAGGAATGACAGGGCACCAAGAAAACCCTGGCAGCGGCAAGCATGCCAATGGCAGTGCTGCACCAATCATTGATATTGAAACAGTAGTCCGAGCCTTGGGTGCCAAGCATGTAGCAGTCATTAATCCCAATGATTTAGCCAAAGTAAAGGAAACATTAGATTGGGCTCTTTCCCTGGACGAGCCTTCGGTTATCATAACAAAATGGCCTTGTGTGTTGAAAAAAATGAGCAACCTCGATCAGGAGCAGTTTGCTGGAGCATTTAAAGCAAAGTATAAGGTTGACAGCGACCTGTGTATCGGCTGCAAGATATGCACAAAGGCAGGGTGCCCTGCATTGTCAGTAAACCCAGACATCAAGAAGGCAGTTATTGATAGGACCCAGTGTGTAGGTTGTCAGGTCTGCGCACAGGTTTGTGCCAAGAGGGCCATTGTCAAGGAGGAGAACTAAGATGACAAAGAGCATTATGTTGGTAGGTGTAGGGGGTCAGGGAACCATTTTAGCTAGCAAGTTATTGACTCAGGGACTAATGGAAGCTGGTTACGATGTAAAGATGAACGAAATACATGGCATGTCCCAGCGGGGCGGCGCTGTGTCCTCACAGATAAGGTTTGGCGATAATGTCTCATCCCCAGTAATCGAAAAGGGTGGGGCAGATATCCTGGTTTCCTTCGAATTAATGGAAGCTCTGAGATGGCTGGGCTACCTGAAAGCCGGAGGTAAAATTGTTGTAAAT
Organism: Desulfotomaculum defluvii; assembly: GCF_054657375.1. Taxonomy (NCBI): domain Bacteria; kingdom Bacillati; phylum Bacillota; class Clostridia; order Eubacteriales; family Desulfotomaculaceae; genus Desulfotomaculum; species Desulfotomaculum defluvii. Next base: position 487,477 of record NZ_BAAHYV010000006.1, read on the forward strand.
AATTATCAGATGAATCCGATGCCAGTGGTAATGGGAAAATGTAGATATCCAGAGGGGATTTTGGAGGAGCTTAAGCAGAAGGCAGCCACAAGTGCCTTTAATGCCATGGCAGAAGCACAAAAGCTTGGCAATCCAAAGGTAATGAATGTGCTTTTGCTGGGAACTATTATTAAGCTGATGAAGCTTGAAGACATCAATTGGAAAAAAATCATGGCAGAAAACGTAAAGCCAGCCTTCCTGGAAATAAATTTGAAGGCCCTGGAAGTTGGAAAGGCATTGGTGTAAGGGTTTGACACAGCAAGATAGAAAAAGTACCGGAGTTCCTGCCTTTTGTGCTGTTGTACTCCTGAGCTTTGCTTTGATTTTGATTTTCCCCGCTTCAAGGGAGATTTTTAGAGGACTTTCGGCGGAGCATCCTTTTAGCATGGGCTTTGTAAAATTTGTTTTTCTGGCCACAGTGGGTGAATTAATCGCTGCCAGAATCAGCAACGGTCTTTGGCTGCTGCCCCCCAAAATTCTGGCAAGGGCCTTAATTTGGGGCTTAATTGGTGCAGTTCTAGCTTTTATGCTCAAGATTTACAGTGGGGGTGTCAAAGTCGCCTTGGCTGCGGGAGTTTTGCCAGGAGCTGAATCCCTATTTCTAAAGGCATTGCTTACTAGTGCGGTAATGAATATTACATTTGGTCCTGTGATGATGGGCTTTCATAAAATGACAGACAAATACCTTGAATTAAAAGCTAGAGGTGCAGGGCAACTGGATGTCAAGGCCGTTGCTAGGGCAACGGACTGGGAAGGGTTTATCTCCTTTGTAGTCCTAAGAACAATACCAATTTTCTGGATACCAGCCCATACAATTACCTTTATGTTACCTGCCGAATACCAGACGATGATGGCTGCTGCACTGTCAATTGCACTGGGCATTATCTTAAGTCTTAGGGAAAAGCCCAATGCAACTGAACCTTCATAATAAATGGAAAGGACTGGATTATGGATTACTATATTTTAGCAATCAATCCTGGGTCAACCTCTACGAAAATCGCTGTGTATAAAAATGAAGAGGTACTTTTCGGGGAATCCATCAACCATAGCAATGAGGATTTGGAAAAGTGTAAGAGTTTAAAGAATCAGTTTGAAATGAGAAAGGAATTGATTCTTAAGGCACTGGAAAAGCACAATTTCAACCTACAAAAACTTTCGGCAGTGGTTGGTAGGGGTGGACAACTACCACCGGTAAAAGCGGGGGGCTATTATGTAAATCAGGCTATGAAGAGAAGGATTATCCAAGGGCCCATTGTGAACCACGCTTCCAACCTGGGTGCACTTCTGGCAGCGGCAATGGCACAACCAAAGGAAATTCCGGCCTATATCTACGATGCTGTATCCTCTGATGAACTTAAGCCGGTGGCAAAGGTGACTGGAATTCCTGAAATCGTCAGACACAGTTTTTGTCATGTTTTAAATAGCAAAGCCACTGCCAGAAAGGTAGCTCAAAGCCAGGGCAAAGGATATGAGGAGATGAACTTTATCGTGGCACATTTAGGAGGAGGCATCTCCATCAGTGCTCACGAAAAAGGCAAAATTGTTGATGTCATCACTGATGATGCAGGTCCTTTTTCACCGGAACGCTCGGGCAGTGTGCCCATCCTATATATTGTTGACCTGTGTTTCAGTGGCGAATACAGCAAAAAGGATTTACTTAAAAAACTACGTGGCATGGGAGGCTTAAAAGCCCACTTAGGCACCCATGACTGTAGACAAATTGAAGCGATGATTGAACAAGGCAATGAACAGGCAAAGCTGCTATATGAGGCCCAAGCCTACCAGGTGGCCAAGGGAATTGGCGAATTGTCACCTACCATAGACGGTAAAATTGACAATATCGTATTAACCGGCGGTATCGCCTATTCAAAAATGTTGACAGACATGATTACTGAGCGGGTAGAATTTATGGCACCGGTTATCGTTGTGCCGGGAGAAAATGAGCTAGAATCTCTGGCCCTCGGTGCCCTTCGTATTTTACGTGGTGAAGAACGGTGTAATGAGTATGTAGATAGTTATGGGGAGAGGGATGAATTATTTATCTGATAAACAGTATTGTTTGAAAGCGGCATAGATCCACAAATTCTCTTTTCTCGTTGTAGTTATATTTACAGAGATGCTTTAATCTTCATGATAAATTTAGTAATAGAAGGTACCAGGTATAATCCTAAAAATTAAAACAGAGGGGAGATTTTTAAACATGTCTTATCCAAGTGTTTATCCAACAGGAGTTACAGTTTATAACCCAAAAAAATGTTGGAGTGGCTACACTATTTTCCCAGCAAGAGAACTTGGTGCTATGTTGATTGACATGAATGGGACAGAACTTCAACTATGGAAGGGATTGCATGGCTTCCCGAATAAAATACTGCCTGGTGGATATGTAATGGGTCAAAGTGGAGAAAGAAATAATGCTTTTGGTATGCAAGATTTAGTTGACTTAGTTCAAGTGGATTGGGATGGAAATATCGTCTGGAAATTTGACAGACATGAGTATATCGAGGATCCAGGTGAAGAACCACGCTGGATGGCTAGACAACACCACGACTATCAGCGGGAAGGAAACCCTGTGGGGTACTATGTACCTGGTATGGAGCCAAAGGTTGATGGCGGTAATACCTTAATTCTTGTCCATAAGAATGTTAAAAATCCAAAAATCTCTGATAAGGTTCTGCTTGATGATAGCATTATAGAAGTTGACTGGGAAGGTAATATCATCTGGGAATGGAACTGTCATGAGCACTTTGATGAGTATGAGTTTAGTGAAGAAGCCAAAAACGTTTTATTCCGTGATCCCAACATGCGTTCTGCTGGTGGCGGTATGGGTGACTGGATGCATATTAATTCAATGTCTGTCCTGGGACCAAATAAATGGTATGATGCAGGAGATGAGCGTTTCCATCCAGACAATATTATTTGGGATGCTCGTGAAGCAAATATCTTAGCGATTATTAGTAAAAAGACCGGAAAAGTAGTTTGGAAAATTGGACCTGACTATAACGCGACTAAAGAGCTTAAAAAACTTGGCTGGATCATCGGTCAACACCATGTTCACATGATTCCCCGTGGACTTCCGGGCGAGGGTAATATATTAATCTTTGATAATGGTGGTTGGGGTGGCTATGGCGCACCTAATCCAAGTTCACCCATTGGGAGAATGAATGCCCTTCGTGATTACTCAAGAGTACTAGAAATAGATCCAACAACCCTTGAAATTGTATGGCAATATACCCCGGCTGAGGCTGGTTTCATTGTTCCAGTGGATGCTAGCCGTTTCTATAGTCCATTCATCAGTGGAGCTCAACGCTTGCCGAATGGAAACACCCTGATTACAGAAGGCTCAGGGGGACGACTTATTGAAGTTACCGAAGATCACGAAATTGTATGGGAATATATCAGTCCATATTGGGGTAAACAGTTCAAAATTAACATGATATACCGGGCTTATCGTGTACCCTACGAGTGGATTCCACAACTTGACCGTCCTCAAGAAGTTCCTATCGAACGTATTGAAGTGAAAACATACCGTGTACCTGGGGCTGCGCCAAGTGGTTGCAAAAGAGAAGTTAAGGTACCTGGCGTTATTCCTTTCCAAGGCGATACCGCATTGTGCGTAGCCGCAGGTGATGAAGTAGAAGACAATAATTAGTTTTAGCTAACTGAGGTATTGTTAACACACACTAGACTATAATATCGGGATAAAACCCAAGTATGTCTAAGAGTTGAACATACTTGGGTTTTTTAACACTATCTCAGAAAGTATAAAAATTTTGAACAAATAAGTAACAGCAAAAGGGATGATATAGAGAATGACTAAAGCAATTACTGAATTGAATTTCATTGAGGATATCCTTTATTACCCTGAGCATACCTGGGCCAAGGAAGAAGACGGCCTTGTAAAAGTAGGCATTACGGATTTTGCCCAAGACCAACTAGGTAACATCATTTTTGTAGAGTTACCCAATGCAGGAGAAACCTACAGCGAAGGCGATGAATTTGGTCAAGCCGAATCCGCCAAGACTGTTTCCGCCCTTTACATGCCTGTAAGCGGCGAGATTGTAGAGGTAAACACGGAATTAGAAGAAGCACCCCAAAAAGTGAATGAAGATCCCTACAATACTGGTTGGATGATCGTGGTTAAACCCAGCAATTTTGATGAATTAAAAAAACTCCTGTCCAGGGAAGGTTACCTGAATATGGTGAGGTAATGGTGGGGTTAGACCTAGAAAGTATCATGGTTTTTTAGCATATGGAAGGAGCTGGCCAAATGAGTTTCACTATTTATACAGCCACTGGTTGTACCCGTTGCAAAATCATTAAAGGTCTGATGAATGAAAGGGGCATTACCTTTGAAGAGCAAGATATGAAGGCCGAAGGTAAAGAGGCTTTCCAAAAGTTTTATGCAGCTAATCGTAAAGCCATCTTTCGTGGTCCCGATGGTGTAGAGTTCCCTCTCCTACATGATACTGAGGCGGGCATTATTCGCCAAGGCATTGGGGCTTGTGTGGCTTACTTACATGGAGGGACCAAGCTGGATGGTTTCTTTAGTGTAGGAACCCTGCACAAAGAATGGGTAGATGGTATTCACATTTCAGGTGGTAACCCCAAAGATGCAGAAGCATTCTTAGGAGTTTTAAGATATATCAAGGTAACCAACAATATGAAACTTCAAATCGACACCAATGGTCTAAACAGTACCATTTTGGAGCAAGTATTAGCTGAAGGTCTAGCAGATGTGATGATTATGAATGTCTTAGGTCCCAAGGAACTTTATTGCAAGATTCTGGGCAGAGAGGTTGATACTGCGGATATCGAAAAATCCCTTGTACTGGTAACCAAGTTCCCTGAATATAAGTTCCAAACCACCGTGGTGCCTGTGGTTCGTGAAGATGGTGAGATTAGCTACCTCACCGCCAAGGAAGTTAGCGGTGCAGCAAAATTAATTGCTGAAGCCACTGGCAACATGAAGACCCCTTACTTAGTAAAGCTGTATAAACCTAAAAAGGGTCAAGATGAGCGTTTTAAAGATGTAGAAGCCATGACTCCGGAAGCATTATTAGCCTATCGCACAGCGGCTAGGGCACATCAAGTCTTTGTAGAGATTGAAAAGGCATAATCATAAATTAAATACGGAGGCAAGAGCATGACTTATAAGGCAGTGGTGATTGGCGGCGGCCCCGGTGGCTATGTGGCTGCCATTCGTATAGCCCAACTGGGTGGTAAGGTTGCTGTGGTAGAAAAGGATAAACTGGGTGGTACTTGCCTAAACAGGGGTTGCATTCCCACCAAATCATTGATTGCTGCGGTGGATAAGCTGAAAACAGTGGAAGAAGCCGCAGAGTTCGGCATTGAAGTAGGCAAACCAGTAATTGACTTTGGTAAAGTACAGGCTAGAAAGGCTGACGTAGTAGAAAAACTGGTGGGCGGCATTAACTTCCTATTTAAAAAGAACAAAGTGAAATTATTTAATGGCACAGCCAAGATTAAAGCCCCCGGAGTGGTGGAAGTGGAGAACAATGGAGAGAACCAGGAACTTCACTGTGAAAACATTGTCATTGCTACAGGCTCTAGCCCGGCTTTAATCAAATCACTTGGTTACAATGGCACCACTGTTATCACCAGTGATGAGGCCTTACAACTGACAGAAGTACCTAAAAGTATGCTGATTATTGGCGCCGGTGTCATCGGCTGTGAATTTGCCCATATTTATGGCAGTTTGGGAACGGAGATTACCATGGTGGAAGCTGCACCAAGTATCTTAGCCCTTCAGGATAAAGATATCTCACGCCGTATGCAGACCATCTTTAAGAAGAAAAAGTACAGTATCAAAACAAATGTGACCATTAAGAAAATAGAAGAGGTAGAAAGTGGTATTCAAGCCGAGTTAGAAAATGGTGATATTATTAATGCAGAGAAAGCACTGATTTCTATTGGCCGGACTCTTAATATTAAAAATATTGGTTTAGAAAAACTCGGGGTTGAATTAGGTCAAAGAGGACAGATCGTAGTCAATGACAAAATGCAAACCAACATTAAGGGTATCTACGCCATTGGCGATGTGGTAATGAAATATCAACTGGCTCACGTAGCTTCGGCTCAAGGTATCGTAGTTGCCGAGAACATCATGGGCAAACAATCTACCATGGATTACAGTGCTGTTCCCAGCTGTGTTTTTACAAGCCCAGAGATCGCTTCAGTAGGGATGACTGAGCAGCAAGTTAAAGATAAAGGTATCCCAGTAACAGCCGGTAAATTTAACTTTATGGCCAACGGAAAGGCTCTAAGTATGGGTGAAGGAGAAGGCTTTGTTAAGGTTGTAACCAACTCTAAAACTGATGTGGTACTAGGTGTACACATCATCGGTCCCCATGCCTCAGATTTAATTGCTGAAGCTACTTTGGCAGTGAAGAACGGTCTTACCGCCAAAAATTTAGCTGCCACTATCCATGCTCATCCCACTTTAGCTGAGGCTATTATGGAAGCAACGGAGAATGTACATGGCATAAGTATTCACGGTTAAGAGTTAATGACCACATTGGCTTTCACGCAATGTGGTCATTTGATTTCTTATATATTTTTCATTAATTTAATATTTTTACGAACTATATTTTGGGCAGTTGCCAACCCCTGCTGTATATAATTATTCTACGATTTTGTAATATTCCCGTGCAGTTAAGGAATAGATAGCAGAATAGATTACTGCAAAAACTAAAATGGTCATTACAGTTGACAACTGGAACAATGCTACATTCTTCAGATTTAGAACTGCCAGTAACTTAGTGATCATAGGGAAGGCAAAGGTTATATGAAGCACCGTTGAAGCAAGGGGCAGAAAAAACACCGTTAAAATTTGACTTTTTATAGTTCCCTTAATTTCAGTTTTAGTCATACCCACTTTTTGCATAATTTCAAACCGTTCCTTGTCATCATACCCTTCTGATATTTGCTTGTAATAAATAATTAATACTGTAGCCATCAAAAATAAGGATCCTAGAAAAATTCCAATAAAGAATAATCCACCATAGATCATATAGAAATCTTGTCTGTGGCTAACAGGACTTTCAATCTGGACTGTTAGTTGGTTATCCATGAATTTTTGATTTAGATGCTTAGAAAGCAGCAAGATATTTTGATCGGAACTTTCAATGTCGAAACAAACTAAATACTTTCTTTTATCGTTGTTCTCAGTAAGATTTATATCATTTAAAAACACCAAATAGGAATCTACTATATCTGTCTCACTGGCCATTCCCAAGACAGGTGAATCAAGTTCTTTCTTGACCTTAAAGGTTTTCTCATCAATAGTAATCGTATCTTTGCCATATTTCTTTGTTGGAGAGAAAATGATCACCTCATCATCGGAGAGGGAAACATTCTTTCCTTCTAAGCGATTGTAGTCTGAAACAGGAATTGCCGTAAGCATACTCAGGTTGGAATTATAACCAACTTCCTTCTTTAAGCTGAACCTACCCTCTTTGACCTGAGCACCAAAAGTAATATTCCAGTAGTTAAACTTATCTCTTATGGTCAAATTGTTATTTTTTATTTCGCTCTCTAAAATCTTCTCTAACTTTTGCGCTTCACTGGAAGTAATATCTGAGGCTACCATAACGATATCCCTGGGAAAGCGGGACTTCAAAGCGTCCTCTACACCTACATATAAAGCAACTGTAGTGGAAAAGGTTACAAGGACTGCGGTACTAAGGATACAGATATTGGCAAGTCCCACTGCATTTTGCTTCATTCTGTATAACATTCCTGAAATGGAAATGAAATGTCTGGTTTGATAGTAAAACCCTTTGTTTTTCCGAAGAAGTTTTAAAAGGGCAATACTTCCTGCTGTAAAAAGGGCATAGGTTCCAATCATAACTAAAATAACAGCAATAAAAAACTGATTCAAAGCTGCAAGGGGTGACTTAACACTCAGTGCTATTCCATATCCGGTGCCAAGGGCTATCAAACCAACAATCGTCATAACCCATTTTGTTTTTGGCTCCCTTTCCCCATGTTGTGAGCCTTTCAGTAGATCTATGGGCTTTAGCATTCTAATCTGCAACAAATTTGATAACAATATTACTAAAAAAATGCCCAGAAAAACAATTAAAGTCCTTAGCATCGAAGGTACAGATAAAGAAAAACCGAAGGCTACCTCAAAATTAAGCAACTTAAGGAGTACCAGAAACATCAATTTGTTTAAGACAACGCCACCCACAATACCTAACGTTATGCTAATTAGGAAAGTAATGATACTTTCGAATAACAACACCCTTGCAATATGCTTTTTCTCGAGGCCCAATACATTATACAAACCAATTTCTTTTTTTCGTCTCTTGAGCAAAAAACTATTAGTATAATAAAGAAAAATAGCCGAAAAAATTCCAATGATAATTGTCCCAAGCCGAAGAATGCTTTTTAGACTCTGAGAGCCACTTTTACCCTCTAACCCCTCGTTGACAGAAATTGCATGCATAATATAAAACATCATGATAGTGCAAATACAAGTGATTATAAAGGGTAAATAGGTCTTACTGTTCTTTTTAATATTAATTATTGCTAGCCTTAAGGAAAATAGGTTATTCATTTGCCCCACCTCCAGTGGTGATCACTGTAAGGGTATTGGAAATTTTTTCAAACATCGCCTCCTTAGACATAGCACCTCTATAAAGCTGATGAAATACCTCCCCATCCTTGATAAATAACACCCGTCCAGCATGACTTGCCGCCTTAATACTATGGGTTACTACCAGTATGGTTTGACCTTCCTGATTTATCTTAGCAAACATCTTCAAGAGCTGATCAGTAGCTTTTGAATCAAGGGCTCCTGTTGGCTCATCGGCCAAAATTAGGTGAGGTGACGTGATCAGTGCCCTCGCTACAGCCGCTCTTTGCTTTTGGCCACCTGATACCTCATAAGGGAATTTCCCCAAGATGTCTTCTATACCCAGCTTGGCAACGATAGGGTTCAACCTCTTCTCCATTTCCTTATAGGGCCTTCTAGACAAAACCAGCGGTAAAAAAATGTTGTCCTTGATTGAAAAAGTATCCAATAAGTTAAAATCTTGAAATACAAAACCCAAATTATCTCTCCGAAAGGCTGTAATCTCACTTTCTTTGATGGCTACTATGTTTTTACCCTGTAATAAGACCTCACCACTGGTGGGTTTATCTAATGCTGCCAAAATATTAAGTAGCGTTGTTTTCCCTGAACCCGATTCCCCCATAATTGCTACATATTCACCCTTTTCCACAGAAAAGGTTACATTACTGAGGGCCTGTACCTGATTTCCACCAAACCTTGACATGTATATCTTCTTTAAGTTTTTCACTTCTAATAATGGCATATTATTTCCTCCTCATCTAACCTTGGCTATAACACGAGTATAAGAAAAAAAGAAATGCTCAGCCATAACTTTGGCTTACATTTCTTCTTCTAATCTTACAGTTTTGTAAGGTCTATTCAAACATAGTTTTTGTAGGGGTAAAATCAATCTCTACTCTTGTCCCAACGTTAACCTTAGAAGTAATGATTATGGTATGTGACAGTTTATCCAAGATTTTTTTGCAAAGGTATAGTCCGATACCTGTTGCCTTTTTATCCATCCGCCCGTTGTACCCAGTGAAGCCCCTTTCAAACACTCGTGGTAAATCCTCTTCGGCAATGCCGATTCCCGTATCCTCAATCACCAACATCTTTCGTTCCTCATCCACTATGTATATTGATATCTTACCCCCATTTGTATATTTTAGTGCATTTGAAAGTATTTGTTCTATTACAAAAACCAACCACTTTTCATCGGTTAGTACAATACAATCCCTTTCTTGTAAGTCAAGAATGATATTCTTTTTAATAAATAGATGTGCGTATTTCCTGATACCCTGCTTAACAAGTTCCAAAAGATTATACTTCTCCAGTACTAAATCTGACGATGAATTATCTATTTTAATGTACCCTAAAACCATCTCGACATACTGCTCAATTTTAAAAATTTGTGCTCGTAATTCTTTATGTTCCCTGGGTTCGGACTGAACCAACAATCTCATGGCTGCAATGGGTGTTTTTATTTGGTGGGCCCAAAGGGTAAAGTAATCTATCATTTCCGTTTGCTTGCTATCTGCTTTTGAAATCATTTTTGTCTTCTCAGCATAGATTGCTAGCAAAATATCCTGGTAATCAGCTTCAAGTAAATCGGTAGTTGAGGGCATACTTTGTAGATTCGCTCTTATTTGTTTGGCAAGATTGGTTAGCTGGTTATGTTTTCGATAGTATCTATTAAAATCATAAACCATATAAATTGTTGCTATCCAGGCAGATAAAAGGAAAGAATAAGTAAGGGCTTCAAATTCCAAGGAATACAAGTAAAAAACCGCGAGAAAGATTATGTAAAAGATAAAACCTAGTCCGATGGCCTCACTGCGACTCCTAAGATAACATAGCGCAACCCACAAAAAAGAATTCTCTTTCATATCATTCCACCAAGTAGCCGAGTCCTTTTTTCGTTTTAACAACATTACTAAGTCCCATATCCGAAAGCTTTTTTCTCAATCGAGTAATATTAACAGTTAAAGTATTATCGTCTATATAGCTATCACTTTCCCACAGCCTAGTCATGATGGCTTCACGGGAAATGGCTTTTCCAACGTTCTCCAATAAAATTTGGAGAATTTTAAACTCATTTTTTGTCAGTTCAATTTTAGCACTATTAAATTCTAAGGTTGCATCACCCAAGTTTAATACCATACCGTTATGTTCGATTACGTTCATAGTTCCGCCAAAGGAATATGTCCTTCTCAAAAGCGCCTGAACCTTGGCCACAAGGATATTGAGGTCGAAGGGCTTGGCAATATAGTCGTCCCCACCTATGTTTACAGCCATAACGATATTCATATTGTCGGACATCGAAGATATAAAAATTATCGGGACCTTTGATATTTTACGTATTTCAGTACACCAATGATATCCATTGAAAAAGGGTAAGGATATATCCAATAGCACAAGATGTGGTTCAAAGTGCACAAACTGGGTAATAACCTCTTTGAAATCAACTACGGTTTCAGTTTCATAATTCCACTGGATCAAGCATTTATTTATTGCATTTGCAATGACCATATCATCTTCAACAATTAAAACCCTAAACATATTTTTTCTCCAATTCATTATTTATGAACGTAACATAAATTTATATACTCCCTCTACTAAATCTATTCCTGCTTATTAAGTTTGGAAATGACCTCCAAGCAATAACAAATCCACCTAGTTAACAGGTGGATTTTGCCATTTCCTACTTGGTTTTTATATTTCTGTTTTTCCACTTATTCCAATGCCACCATAAACTCCAACGTAACTTACTTAAAAATAACATTCGCTGCAACCAACGCAATGAGATTTCCTCCCTAAATATAGACTAGGCTTAAGAGTAGTGCAAGGCCCGGTAAAATTTTAAACTTTAAACATTATATGGAAGTTGCATTAGGTTGGTTACAGTTTATTTAACTTTTTAATTATTGTAGCTCTCCTTAGCATTTCTCAAATGCGTTCCGCTTCTTCATATTACTACTTACAGCTAATGGGTTAATATGTTCGCCAAGCATTTTGGTATAGACTAAAAATGTTTGTTAAATAGAAAATTTCTAAAAGTATCCCACCAAACCTTCGAGGAAGTGGTGAATGCCGTTAATTTTAGCAGCACAGCCGTAGATTGTCCTTTCTTTAGTCCATGATATGGATAATATTGTTATCTTGTTACATGTGGCGATTTGTTTGTAATAAATAAATGAGAAAATATACCAAAGAGGCAAAGTTTAAGATAAACTAGAGAAAAAGATACCTTTTTTTATATTAGGGATGCCAAGGTATGAAGAATAATTTGGTTCCGATTGTATTATGTTATGGTTTATAGTTTTGTATAAAAACAAGCAACGGAGGGGTTGAAATGCCGGTTTTTAATAGTATTTTAGAGACCATTGGCCATACGCCGTTGGTCAGGTTAAATAACATGACAAAGGGTTTAGAGGCTGAGGTTCTAGCAAAGGTAGAGTTTTTTAATCCGGGTGGTAGTGTTAAAGACAGAATCGCCTATGCGATGATTTCCGATGCCTTAGGGAGTGGAGCTATCAACAAAGATACAGTTTTAATTGAACCAACCAGTGGGAACACAGGGGTAGGTTTAGCTCTGACCTGTGCTTCGATGGGAATGAAACTAATACTTACCATGCCAGAAACCATGAGTCAAGAAAGGCGCAGCCTATTAAAGGCCTATGGAGCAGAAATTATCTTAACCCCAGGTTCTGAGGGCATGAAGGGCGCCATTGCCAAGGCCGAGGAATTGGCAGCAACAATGAGTAATGCAAAGATATTACAACAGTTTGGCAACCCCGCCAATCCAACAGCTCACAGGGAATCTACTGGTCCAGAAATTTGGGAGGATACCAGTGGTAAAGTTGATATTTTTGTCGCCGGAGTAGGGACTGGCGGTACCATTACCGGGATTAGCAGATTTCTTAAAGGCCAAAAGGCTTCCCTGCAAGCTGTGGCAGTGGAACCCTCAGCATCCCCAGTGCTATCAGGAGGCAAGCCAGGTTCACATCCCATTCAAGGCATTGGGGCAGGATTTATTCCAGAAGTGTTAAGTCTAGAAATGGTAGATGAGGTGTTTCAGGTAGATGGTGACCAGGCAATGGAAACTGCCCGGAGGTTAGCCAGGGAAGAGGGAATTCTGGTGGGGATCTCAGCGGGGGCAGCCATGTATGCTGCCTTAGAAGTGGCACGTCGTCTGGAAAATAGGGGTAAGATAGTGGTTGTTTTATTGCCAGATACAGGAGAACGTTATTTGTCTACGGACTTATTTAAGGAAGATTCACCAAAGGAGAGTTTTCAATCAAATCAATAATACGTCAATGAGGTTCTTCCACAGGAGGAACCTCATTTGCCTTCAGCCATCAGTCTTAAAACCTTGAGAAAGGGCATGGGCCATGAGCCATGGGCCTTGGGCTTTTGTGCATGTCCTGCTTTGGGGTTCTTTAGCTCATCACCCACGGCCATGGCTCGCTGTATATATTCATCAAGAGTTTGACTGTAGGCTAGGGAATTTACAAAATTTAGCTTATTACGCTAAAGCATGCCACCGTTTTCTAAAGGAACAGTGATAGATCGTGTGGAAATAAAGGTAGAGAGGTATAAAGAAAATTCCCCGGAGGTGGTATGATGAAGGGGATCGGTACAGATATTATTGAAATTGAAAGAATTGAGTTAGCCGTCAGCCGTTCTGGTCAGCAGTTTTTAGATCGAGTTTTTACACCAGCGGAGCAAGAGCATTGCCAAGGTAAAATACACTCCTTGGCTGGTCGCTTTGCAGCAAAAGAAGCGATTTTAAAGGCCCTGGGGACTGGTCTTAGGGAAATGAGATGGACCAATATTGAGATTTTACCCAATTATCTAGGCAAACCTGAGGTTAAATTTTCCGGACCAGCTCTGGAAATAGCAGAAAAAAAGGGGATACACCGGGTTTTGGTTAGTATTTCCCATGACCGCGGCAGGGCCGTGGCCTTTGCGGTGGCAGTTGGTAAAGAAAAGGAAGGATAGATAACCGTGCGTTTAGCGACAGCAGCAGAAATGAGAGAAATTGACCGAAAGGCTATACAAGAGTATGGTATACCTGGCATTGTTCTAATGGAAAATGCAGGGTTACAAGTAATTAGAGTGATTCAAAAGCTATTGCCCCAGGTATCTGAAAAAGTGTTTACTATTTTAGTAGGAAAAGGGAATAATGGTGGAGACGGACTCGTGATTGCAAGGCATCTATTCAACCTGGGGGCCAAGGTTAAGGTTTTACTAATGGCAGATGCCGAGGAATTTCAGGGGGATGCAAAGGTTAACCTGACTATATGGCAAAGGCTGGGACAACCTGTTTATCCAGTAAATCAGGTCAATGGTATTAATATTGTTAAAGTGGCTTTGCTTAATACTGATGTGTTAATTGATGCTATGTATGGAACCGGATTTCATGGCACAGTAAACGAAAAGGTAGCTAGGGTAATTAACCTGATCAACGCTAGCCAAGTAATGGTACTGGCAGTGGATATTCCCTCAGGCCTAGAGGCCGATAGTGGCAAAGCCCAGGGACCTTGTCTTAGAGCAGATCACACAGTAACCTTTGGCCTGCCAAAACTGGGCTTGGTGTTAGAACCAGGCGCATCAATTGCCGGCAAACTGCATGTTGTAGATATTTCCTTACCAAAGGAACTGCTAGAAAATAAAAATATACCCAGGCAATTACTTACAAGACAGTTGATTTCCCAATGGTTTAAACCAAGAAAACAGGACAGCCACAAGGGAAGCTATGGGCATGTATTTATTGTGGCTGGTTCAAGAAACATGTGTGGGGCTGCTCGAATGGCAGTTCGAGGAGCTCTGAGGAGCGGTGTTGGCTTGGTTACCCTTGGTGTACCGCAAAGTATTCAGCCGTTAGCGGCTGCAGGCTCTGATGAGGCAATGACTAAAGGCTTGCCCGAAACCGAGGCAGGAACCCTGGCAACTGCTGCAGTAGAACCAGTCTTAGAGGCCTGTGCCTTTGCAGATGTTCTAGCCCTTGGCCCAGGTATTGGGACACATCCAGAGACAGTAGAATTTGTACTTAATTTGCTGCCACGGCTGACCATACCGGTGGTATTAGATGCTGATGCCTTAAATGCCTTAGCTGGTAAAACAACTATATTGGAAAAATTACAGGTTCCGGTTATTATGACACCACACCCTGGTGAAATGGCTCGTTTATCAGGGTTTTCTACCTCAGAGGTGCAGGAAAAGCGGTTAGAGCTGGCAAGTACAGTAGCAAAAAGGTGGCATGCAGTTGTTTTACTGAAGGGCGCCAAAACTATCATTGCTTCCCCAGAAGGAGAGATACTAATAAATCCCACCGGGAATCCTGGTATGGCTACTGGTGGTAGCGGTGATGTGTTGACCGGGGTGATAGCAAGTTTGCTGGCCCAAGGGTTTACTACCTTCCAGGCCGCCGCCACTGGAGCCTATCTACATGGCTACGCAGGTGATATGGCAGCTCAACAGTTGAGTCAAACCAGCACCTTGGCTGGAGATATCGTAAATTCTTTGCCGGCTGCCTTTATAGAAATAGAAAAACATTGTTAGACCGAGGTAACAGGGCTAACTTAATATCTTATAGCAAAAGCCCTTTGGTATTTCTATAAATCGGCCTACCAAAACGTTTCCCTTTCAATTTAGAAGCTTCAATGCCTTACCTCTGTCGCTGTAATGTATTTTCTCTTTCAAGCTCTGCCAATGCAGCAAAAATAGTCAGTATAAATTTCCCTTGAGGAGTATTTGTATCAATATTTTCTTTAAGGCTTACAATAGCAACAACCTTTTGTTTCAAACATTCCACTATATTTAATAAATCCTGTGTACTTCTTGCCAATCTACTTACACTCTCAATATATAGGGTATATAGTAGGGGGAGTTATTTTAAGCTAGTGTTAACCAAATTTTCATTCAGATGAACACAGAAAAAGTCCGGCACTGCTGTGCCGGATTTCGTTTTTTATTAGAAAGTTTTTTCTGCATCCGTTATGACTGAAGTAGCTAGGGTGACTCAACCATTTTTATTGATATTTTCTTACAAAGTTCATAAAGGCCAAAAGGGTTGGGCAGTAGTGCTGATCTTTAGACGTCACCAAATATACCCAGCGGTTTATAACAGTTGCCGCCCCTTTAACGGTCTGTAGAGTACCTGAGACTAATTCTGTTTCCACAGCCCGTTCAGGTAGAAAAGCAACGCCAATCCCGGTCATTACCAGCTTCTTAATTACTGCGGTATCAGGAATCTCCATAATTGATTTAGTTTTAATGGCGTACTTAGCTAGATGATCTTCTATAATAACTCTAGTAGAAGAGAGCTTTTCTCTAGTAATCAATGGATAATTAATAAGGATTTCCTTAAGCATAGGGGAATCTGCACCAGGGGGACAAACCAAAACCAGGTCATCCTGGGCATATCTCTCCAAATGTATGTTGTCGCATGCCAACGGTCCCACAGCCAAGGCTAGGTCAAGTTCCCCTTCCTCGATACCCTTAATCAACTTTTGTCCACAATCTAGTTGTAATGAAACTTTAATGTTAGGAAAACGGTTATAGAATTCTTTCAAAATTGAAGGCAGCAAGTAGCAACCAACCACTGGGCTCACCCCCAGGCGGACTTCCCCCCGCTCCAAATCGTGGTACTGGGTCAGTGCTCGGCCTGCCTGCTGGGCCAGACCCATGATGCGATCTGCATAATCATAGAGAGACCGACCAGCATCGGTTAGCACCACCTGACGACCACGTTGGGTAAATAAATCTAGTCCCAATCCTTTTTCTAGGGAGGAAATTTGCCGTGACACTGCTGGTTGGCTTAGGTTAAGTTCTTCTCCAGCCTTGGAATAGCTTAAATGTCTAGCCACCGAATGGAAAACCAAAAGGTGGTTCAAAATTATAGCAGTCAACAAATCACCATCCATAACAAAAATGCATAGAACCAATGCAAACAATTTATTTGTATTATACAAAATATAATGATAAGCTGTAAACATGAGTTTATTTAATTCCACGGTCGAGGGGTATCCTACTGCGCTACCTGTGACGGCGCTTTCTTTAGAGACCGGGTTGTGGCAGTAGTAGGAGGCGGCGATGCAGCCGTGGAAGAGGCGCTGTTTTTAACGAAGTTTGCGGCTAAGGTCTATGTTATTCACCGTAGAGGCGAACTCCGGGCCACTAAATTAATCCAGAACAGGGCCTTTGAGAACGACAAGATTGAATTCGTCTGGCATTCCACGGTAGAAGGGGTTCTTGGTCAAGACCGAGTAGAAGCAGTGCAGATTAAAGATGTGCGAACAGATGAAACAAAGGAAATTCCGGTGGATGGGGTATTTATCTACGTGGGTACCCGTGCAACACAGATCTGGTGAAAGATTTGGTTAGGGTAGATGACAGAGAGTATATTATCACCGATGACCGGATGACCACTGGGGTAAAGGGACTGTATGCCGCGGGAGATGTTCGGGTTAAGTCGTTGCGTCAAGTGGTTACAGCGGTGGCAGATGGTGCCATAGCTGCGATGGAAGTAGAGAAATATCTTGCTGACATCAAATAAGGATTAGGATAAATTCGCTGTTTAAGTAAGTGTCCCTTTTGCTATAGCTACCTGCTAAGAAAGGAATTTTGACATCGTGAACATTAATCTTACTTCATATTCACCTGGCTCCGGCTGAGCATGTAAAATAGGTCCGTCGGACCTAATGGAACTTCTATCCGGATTGCCCAAGGTGGTTGACCCCAAGGTACTTGCTGGACGGGAGGATAATGCCGCTGTCTATCAGATAAGCAATGAATTGGCTGTGGTTCAGACGGTGGATTATATCACTCCAGTAGTGGACGACCCTTATCAATTTGGCATGATTGCTGCAGCCAATTCCATTAGTGACATTTATGCAATGGGGGCCACACCTGCTTTTGCCCTAAATATTGTAGGCTATCCTAACCAATCCCTGCCTCTAAGCATTCTGGGAGAAATTTTAAAGGGTGGTGCAGACAAAGCTGCAGAAGCTGGTATTGCCGTTATCGGCGGTCACTCTATTACTGATCATGCCCCAAAATACGGCTTGGTGGTAACCGGCTTTGTTAATCCGAACCGAATGATTAGCAAAAAAGGAGCTAAACCAGGAGATGCCCTAATATTAACTAAACCGTTAGGTATTGGAGTAATCACAACCGGTATAGACCGTAAGCTGGTTAATTATGAGCTAACGGAACGAGTTATAAAACAAATGACTACATTAAACAAACAAGCCGCTGAGGTTATGCAGGAAGTAGGAGTAAATGCCTGCACAGATGTGACTGGTTTTGGGCTGTTGGGTCACTTACGGGAGATACTCATTGCCAGTAAGGCTAGGGCACGTGTGACTGCTTCTAAAGTACCTGTCATTCCTGAAACTGAAGAATTAGTACAAGCTGGGGCAGTGGCAGTGGGAACGCATAATAATTATCGTTATTTACGTGATCTGGTTAAATGGGACCCTAAACTGTCCAAGGAAATAAAACTTATTTTATGTGACCCGCAGACTTCGGGAGGTCTGCTGATGGCAGTTCCTCAAGAAAATAAAGATAAATTGCTTAAAGCCTTACAAAGTAAAGAAGATGTCATAACTGTCGCAGAAATCGGAGAAGTAGTTGAAGGGCCGGGTCAAATTAGCGTGGTGGTTTGATAATGAATTCATTGGAATTAAAAAAACGAGCTAGAAAGTTACTTGGTGTTTCAGAGGAAGCGGGTATAGAGGATATTCGGTCTGCTTATAGACGATTAGCTAAAAAATATCACCCGGACCTAAACGGCGGTGATTCTAGTATAAGCGAAAACTTTAAATTTATTTCAGAAGCCTATGAAATACTGACCAAAGACAGAAATCGAAACAGGTACACTATAGATAAAAACGTTGATAGAACTGCAGAGGAGCCGCCGCTTGATGACAAAGCATATTGGGAGTGGTGGAAAGAAAGGTTTGGTGACCTTATTTGATCAAAAAAAGATACTGGGCCAGGATTATATACTTAGCCCAGTATCTTTTTACTATTTCTGTACGGAAAAAGGACTAGTAAAAACACGATAAGATAGCCTTTATATTACGATAGCTCATCGTTGTTTTTATTAATCACCTTCGTGTTTTAGTTTCGTCTCTATAATCATATTGCGATACAAATTGTTGGGAAAAAACGAAAGGATGGTTTTCGGTGATATATTTGGACTACAATGCGACAACGCCTATTGATAAGAGCGTTGCGGAAGCGATGCTTCCCTATATCTATGAAATGTATGGAAACCCATCTAGCTGCTATCCTCTAGGGCTGTATTCCAAACAAGCGATAGAACAGGCAAGAGCACAGGTTGCCGATCTTTTGCAGTGTCATCCCCAAGAAATCGTTTTTACTAGCGGTGGCAGTGAAGCTAACAATATGGTGATCAAAGGTGTCGCCCATACTTATCGACACAAAGGAGACCATATCATCACATCACCGATTGAACATCCTGCCGTGTTAAATCCCTGTAAATATTTGGAGCGACTTGGCTATCAAATTTCTTACCTGCCTGTGGACGAATATGGAATGGTGGATGCAACGGCTTTGGAGGAGTTACTAACAGAACGAACGATATTGGTCACCGTGATGCATGCCAATAATGAAACCGGAACCATTCAACCCATTGCAGACCTTGCAAAGATTTGTCGCAAGCACAAAGTCCTGTTCCATACTGATGCAGCTCAGTCTGTGGCCAAAATTCCTACGCATGTAGACGAACTTGGAGTTGATTTTCTATCCATAGCCGGACATAAGCTCTATGCTCCCAAAGGAGTGGGTGCCCTGTATATCAGAAAAGGAACTGCGATTGAGCCGCTGATTCATGGTGCCAGCCACGAATTTGGACAGCGTGCAGGTACCGAGAATGTAGTTCTGGATGTTGCACTAGGCCAAGCATGTCAGATTGCAAAAACAGCACTTACTACCAGCGACCTTAAGCTACTAACCGACTATTTAATGAAGTGGCGTTGCCGCACTGCCTCCATCTAATAGGCACAGATGATAGGAGCTTAATGCGATTGTCTGTGTCTTTATGGGGGTATTTTTGTATCACAGTGAAGGGCAGGAGCATTGACTGATTAATTGGTGAGCAAACGAGACATTATTGTTGAAACAACGAAAATGCTATTGTTATTTGAAAAATGTCTGATGCAAAACGACTTAGTAGAGGTTATGCTTCGACAAGTTATGTTAACCCAGGGGGAATGTTATGGAAATTGTTAAGCTACTTTGCAGCATTTTTCGTTATTGTTATTGTTTTGAAACTAAAAAAGCCTTTGTACTTATCTATGATTGCAGGGACAATTGCTACCGCTTTTTTGTTTCAGATTAGTATAAAAACCTTCTTCTCAACACTGCTAAATGCAGCAATAAGTTGGAACACAATCTCAATATTACTCGTGATTACTCGTGTTTTATCTTATCACTTTCCTGCAACGCATGTT
Organism: Desulfotomaculum defluvii; assembly: GCF_054657375.1. Taxonomy (NCBI): domain Bacteria; kingdom Bacillati; phylum Bacillota; class Clostridia; order Eubacteriales; family Desulfotomaculaceae; genus Desulfotomaculum; species Desulfotomaculum defluvii. Next base: position 507,577 of record NZ_BAAHYV010000006.1, read on the forward strand.
AGAAAAGCGCGGAAGCCTTAACCTTGCACAGCAGTCGTTAGACCGCATGTTTAATAATCGGAGAATAACAGCCTCCTTAGCTCCTCTATGTCTTGGATTGTTGCCTTCGGCCAGTGTAGTATAAAAGAAATTTATCGTGTTTTAAGGCCACAAGGACATTTAATCTTAGCCTTTCTCAATCGCTGCAGCCCTTGGACGATGTTAAGGAAATTTAGAGCTAAGGGAAAGCCATCTATGTACAGCCAGGCTCGATTCCTCGGATCAAAGGAAATGTTTTTGCTACTTCATAATGCCGGATTTACCAACGAAACCTGGCAGAGGGCCATCTACTTTCCCCCTTTAAATAACCCTATGTTTTTATAATTTTATCAGATTTTCTATACATTTTCTAGTAATCCTAGGACGCAAAAAAGGATCGCTATTATAAACGATCCTTTTTATCGTTTTAATCCATACACCTGATTATTTAATGTGTCCATTCTATTATCTTGATATTTTCCCCAACTTTTTTTAAAATTGCCTCTTTTATTTTTGGATAGTGCGGGCAAGGAAATCCTATTGGATTTCCCTTAGTAATACAGGAAGCAAAAGCTATTGCCTCTGCACCTCTATCGACCATCAACTTTGCTCTTGCTACTGCTCTTTTTCCTGGACATCCACCACAAGTTACAAAACCAACAACGTCAACAGGTCCTGTTTCTTCAAAGGCAAATTTACCTTCTTTAGCAACCTTAAAATCAGTGTTACCAGGACACATATCCTCGGTCTGTTGACAACGGATAATTCCTACTTTTAACATTTACATCACCCTCCCTTATAAGTTCACCAGTTAACCCTGGCTTAAAATAACACTTTTATATTTTTGTTCTGCTGTAAAAAATTTTTTTGTAATAATGATAAAGATAGTTGATGCAAATATAATACTTACATAGTTTAAAACTGTAAGTACGAAGCTTGGATAATAAATTCCGTAAACATTAACCCCCAAAACTTGGGAGCCAACAAAGGCTCATATCATGGCCCATTGGGGTGCAGCAAACTCACTTTTGTAGAAATAGTTTTTAAAGTAATCATTAAGTAAGTATAAACAAAAGATACCCCAGCTTATTGTTATGACATAGGAGAAGTTAATAAAGATGAAGGATAATACATCTACATTAATTGCGAAATATGTTTTCAAATAAAGTGTAAGTCTGTAAAAGCTATAACTAAATAAACAAGTAATTGGAATTAAAATAAAGAAACTAGGCTGTACAGGTTTTGGTGGTAAACTGCTAGATTTAATCTGCAGGTAGAACAAATAAGCAAGTTTAATAATACATAGGAATATTCCTGCAGTTAAAGCAAAAAGTGACGCAAAAGCTGCTATAGATGAGATCATCTTATCACTTGCCATAGCGGCAATACCAGTACCGGTTAAATTAACTAAGCCAAATGAAAAAACATCAAGCAACCACACAAAATGTAGTTTAGTTGAATCCAGTGACTGTGTTAACCAAACTTTAAGCAGCTTAAATTCTAGCATAAAAAGCATTAGCCAAAGAAAGCCATAGAAAATTAAAGCAGGCAACATCATTGCTTGCATGTTATCTACTATGCCAGGAACAAAAAAAGCCAACGGGCCCCAAATAACATTTGCTGTCATAGACAGAGAAGCAATAGGTATAAAAATAGCTACAGCTGCTGTCGGTAGACCATTCATAAAATCATTAAATTGATTTTTAGTCAGAAGCCATTGCACTAGCTCCTTTAAAAAAACACCGGTAGATAATAGGTTGATAGCAATCATTGCTAACATAATAACTATCAAAGGATAGTATAGTGCTGTTTGCCCTAATGTTAAATTAGCCATTGGCATATCTAATATTGTTACCATTTTACTCTTATGGGGCACAGCATATAGTAGGAAATTATAAGCCATCAAGGCAATCCCGCCCGCTGCAATGGGCAACTGAAATTTAAGTGGTGTAAATGTCATCAATATGTCTCCTTTACTAAGTAATCAGTCAGAGAACGTTATTTAGCTTTTTATATGACACCCCTCATAGTTACCCCCCTTATTGTTTTTATTTAAATTAACTTGCCATTAATATTAATTATGTAAATAATCTAAACAACATAATGCATCTATTTAAGGCAGGTAACTTGCCCCTGCCTTTGTCTTTGATATAAAGTAACGTTCAAAAGCAAATTTCATCCAGCGAACCCAAAATTTTTTCTTTAGAAATATTGTTTGCCTTGGAGGTAGGGCAGGCTTCGCAGCCATTAAGGCTGCTGTATTACCCATATCTACACAACAAGTAACCCCCACTTCATTAAAGGGCAGACTAACTTTTGTGCCACCTTTGATGTCGCATTTTATATTTTTTGCAACAATTTTTGCCACAGCACAAGTCATACTTCCAGTCTTTGGTACGCCGGTGGGTATGGGGGTACTCTCTGGCGGGTTAAGCTCCAAAGCTACCCCGACTCCGTAAATGTTTTGATATTTGCGGTGGCGGTAATACTCATCCACACTTAACCATCCTTTAGGGTTTCCTAATGCGGAATCCACTACCACATCTACTCCTCTAAATGGTGGGGCAAACATGGCAAAATTATAAGGTAGTTCTGTTTTATCCATTAGCTTTACCCGGCCAGGCAGAAATTTTTCTATAACAGCATTACATACTACCTTTATATCCCGCTCTGCAAACTCGTCTTCCATCATTCGGCGAGATTTGCCAACACCACCTAAGCCAAAATGACTTAAATATGGCTCTGAAGTAACAAAACTAAGCGAGGTTTTGCTTCTCTTACCCAGCTTTCTAAGTTGATGGTCTATATCAAGTATAAGTTCATAGGCCGGGCCAAAGCAGCTTACACCCTGGGTGGCACCAATTACGATGGGGCCTCCTGTTTCTAAATACTTCTGCCATGAAAGGTAAGCTTTTTCTGCATGTCCAAGAGTAAAAATTGACTCGGTATAACCTTTTTCCGGGCCCAGGCCCGGTATAGCTTTAAAGTCCAGGTGTGGACCTGTTGCTATTACTAGATAGTCGTAAGGAACAATACCTTTGTCAGTAATTACACTCTGCTTGTCTGTATCAATAAACTTAGCGGGGCTATGCATAAAATTTATTTTCTTAGACGGTAACAGTTTTTTTAAGTCTACGGTGATATCTTTAGCCGATCTCCACCCAAGTGCAACCCAGTGTAGGGAAGGCAAGAAAACAAAATTATCATTATCTGAAATCACGGTAATGGTGTGATTATGACCAAGTAAACGTTTTAGTTGCATAGCGGTTGTAATCCCACCAAAGGAACCGCCAATAATAACAATGTTTGACATTGACTTCCTCCCAAGTAGTATTCATATTAAATCATCGTTTCTTTCATTTTTTATCAGAGGCCTAGTGACTAAGTTATCAGCTTACTGACTAATGTATTTCTTATGTATTTAAAGACTACCATGAACCAACTTATAATACAAATGCATAATTTGCATTGTATCTATGCATATTTGTCATAGGTAGCATCTAGGTTGAGCGATTTAATTAACATTAGGAGCAGGCATAATTTCTATGAGATTTCCTGCTCCTTTTATTCTATGTTAACCAACGGGTACAGGGCAGAACTACCGGCAATACCTGCGGCTACTGCAGGGACAAGGGGTATTTCCCGCCAGGGAAAAGCTTCATCAGGTAATCCGTCTTTTACAGCTGGTATTACCCTGGGTCAGATTACCCCCGGTCCACCTTCTGGCGTGCTATGCTAAAAAAACCTGCCCGGTCGGTGGCAGGTATAAAAAATTAAGGATCATATTAAGTTTTAAGTGGCCGGAAAAACCATTTGTATTATATGCAAACATCTTTGATTTTATAAATGAATTTAAGAAAAATAATCTAGAATAGCATAAAATATTGTCAAAAATATGGAGATCTTTCTGAAAATTGTGTATTATGTATTATGTACATAAAATTCTTTATGACCTTATTTATAATTGAAGCTAAGTTTATTTTTTGTTTAAAATTATTTAGCCTAGAAATCATCAGGAGGTTGTTGCTATGCTAATAGGAGTGCCGAAAGAAATAAAAAATAATGAGAACCGTGTGGCCATTACTCCTGCTGGGGTAAAAGCTATGGTTGATAACGGACATCAGGTCGTTATTGAACAGCAGGCTGGGATAGGCAGTGGTTTCAGGGACGAAACGTATATCGAAGCTGGTGCCCAAATTCTTGCTACTCCTAAAGAGGTCTTTGATAAGGCTGATATGATTATGAAGGTTAAAGAACCTTTAAGTTCAGAGTATGGTTTATTTAGAGAAGGGCAAGTACTTTTCACTTATCTTCACCTTGCCCCATAGCCAGAACTTACAGCGGCCCTGATAAACAAAAAAGTTGTTGGTATTGCCTATGAAACCATTCAATTGGATAACGGCGCCCTACCCCTGCTGCAGCCCATGTCTGAAGTTGCTGGACGTATGTCTATTCAAATCGGTGCTAGATATTTAGAGAAGACCTATGGTGGTGCAGGTGTTTTACTCGGAGGCGTTCCCGGCGTTCCTGCTGCAGAAGTTGTTATTGTTGGCGCTGGTATTGTTGGAACCAATGCAGCAAAAATGGCCATGGGCTTGGGTGCAAATGTAACCATTCTTGATGTTAATGTTGATCGTTTCAGGTATTTAGATGATTTATTTGGTGGCCGTATCCATACGTTAATGTCCAACAGCTATAATATTGCGGAGGCTGTTAAAAAGGCTGACTTGCTGGTAGGAGCAGTATTAATTCCTGGGGCCAAGGCACCCAAGCTGGTAACCGAAGACATGGTAAAAACCATGAAGCAAGGTTCTGTAATTGTAGATGTAGCTATTGACCAAGGGGGGTCCATTGAGACTTGTGATAGAGTGACTACCCACAGTGAACCAATTTACGAAAGATACGGGGTTATTCATTACTCAGTAGCAAATATGCCAGGGGCTGTTGCAAGGACTTCTACTTTCGCCCTCACCAATGTAACATTACCATATGCCTTGCAATTAGCAAACAAGGGTTGGCTACAGGCTATTAAAGACAACGGTGCTTTAGCTAAAGGCATTAATGTGCTTGATGGTAAGTGTACCTTTAAGGCAGTGGCCGAGGCCCTTAACTTAGAATACTCACCACTGTCAGAGGTAATTCAGAATATATAGGAAATAGAAAATTGCTTGGGAGATCCAAGCAATTTTTTTGTGTGTATGCTACAATGAAAAGGAAATTTGAATCAATGGCAGGTGTTTATTGTGTTAGAGCCTGTTTGGGCAGAGATTAATTTGGAAGCCATTAGACATAATATTAGAGAAGTCCGAAAAGCTATAGGACCTAACAAAGAAATTATGGCAGTGGTTAAGGCGAATGGGTATGGACATGGTGCTGTACCAGTGGCCCGAGCGGCACTTGAGGCAGGAGCTACAAGACTTGCCGTGGCAAGATTATCAGAGGCCCAAGAACTTCGTAGAGCAGGACTCAAGGTGCCCATACTACTGCTGGGTTACATATCACCAGATCAAATTACCAATGCTCTGGAATTTGACATCACCTTAACTGTTTTTAGATCTGACTTAGCCAAGAAAATATCTGAAATTGCTCATAATAGAGGGGTTAAGGCCACTGTACATATAAAATTAGATACGGGCATGGGTCGTATTGGTTTTACCCCTGATGATGCTGGCTTGGAGGAAATTACTTCTGTATACAACTTAGCAGGTCTCAATGTAGAGGGCATTTATACACATTTTGCAGTTGCAGATGAACCTGACAAAGGTTACACTCAGCAGCAGTTTAAAATATTTATGTCAACCCTAGGATCTTTGAAAAAAAAGAACATCACTTTTGCTGTGAGGCATTGTGCAAACAGTGCAGCCATTATTGAATTTCCAGAGACTCATCTCGATCTTGTGCGTCCAGGTATCATTATGTATGGGCTTTATCCTTCCCCAGAGGTTAGTAAAACTAAACTTTTACTGCGGCCGGCCATGACATTGAAGGCAAGGGTTGCCCATTTGAAGAAGGTTACACCTGGAACTACAATTAGCTATGGCTGCACCTATGCAGTTGCAAGGGAAACCATCATCGCTTCTCTGCCTATCGGTTATGCCGATGGCTATCCACGGTTATTATCATCTAGGGGGCAGGTTTTGATTAAGGGTAAAAGGGCTCCAATAGTTGGAAGGGTTTGCATGGATCAGTGCATGGTTGATGTAGGACAGATTGTTGGAGTGGACGTACATGATGAAGTAATTATTTTTGGTGACGAAGCATTACCCGTTGAAGAAGTAGCAGCATGGTTAGGAACCATCAATTATGAAGTAGTTTGTTGGGTAGGGAGCAGAGTGCCGAGGGTATACAAGTGACTGGGAGATGAACTATGGACAGAAGGATTGTAATGGCCTGTGGCGACAACGTAGAATTACATCAATTAAAGCAACTGTTGGTACACCTTGGTTATCGTGTGATAGCAGAGGCAACCAACGGCATGGATGCGCTAAAAGCTGTTCGATCCACATCACCAGAAGTTGTTTTGCTGGATGATTACCTACCAGTGTTGGATGGTATGCAGGTGGCCAAAATTATTAGTGAAGAAAACTTAGCTCCAACTGTTTTAATGGTTTCCCAAGGTAATAAAGGCCTTGTAGAAAGAGCAAGGGATGTGACCTCGGCTTTCTTAATGCGCCCCTACCTGGAGGATCAAGTTTATGCTGCCATAGAAGCTGCTATTTCCTCATATAAGCGTTATACACAGTTACAACAGCAACTTTATGAATTGCAAGATGCTTTAAAGACCAGAAAGAACCTGGAGCGTGCAAAGGCAATTCTTATGAAGCAGAGGGGTTATACAGAGGAACAAGCCCATAGGGCTATTCAACATACTTCTATGAAAAAAAGAACTTCTGTGAAAGCGGTGGCTGAAGCAATAATAACTGCCAGTGAAATGGGTATTTAATATTAGCCATCAGTATTAAGTCTTAGGGAAGGGTCTGGGACATAGCTATATCGAAATTATTGCTTTGTGAAAGGGTCGTAGGTAATAAATGTGTATACAGAATATTAATCTATTTGCCCTTGCTAAAGTCGATACTTAAGAATATAATAACATCTAACAGCAGGGGAACAAAGGCGTACCCCAAGCTAAAGGCCAATGAGGGCTCAATGACCGGGACTAACGGACATTGAGCCTTATTTATTGTCACTCCCTGCGTGTTACAAATGCTTGCGTAGGAGGGTGAACAATGAAAAAAATAGAAGCCATAATACGTCCTAGTAAACTGGAAGATGTCAAGGAAGCTTTAGCTGAGTATGGAGTTAAAGGAATGACAGTTACCCAGGTCATGGGTTGCGGTAAGCAAAAGGGCAGGGTCAATGTTTACCGGGGTCAGGAGTATACCATTAACCTATTACCTAAAGTTAAATTGGAAATAATTTTACGGAATTCACTGGTTGACGAAGTAGTGGATCTAATTGTTCAGACAGCCAAAACCGGGGAAGTTGGAGATGGCAAAATCTTTATATACCCGGTGGAAAATGCCATAAGAATTCGTACCGGTGAAACCGGCGACGAAGCTCTTTAATTGTTACAATAGGAGAGAAGTTTTAGGGCAAAGATGCCCTCTGGAATAAGGCTTTAAGATCTTATCCTAGAGGGCATCTTTTTTTGCTCTTAAAAGACGAGGGGGTCCAATAAAACAATGGAGCTAGATGTTCAGACCTTAGCGATGGGTATTGATACAGTTTGGGTATTACTTTGTGCAGCATTAGTTTTCTTTATGGAAGCAGGTTTCGCTTTTTTGGAAGCGGGATTCATTCGGGCTAAGAATTCTTTAAATATTGTTATGAAAGTATTTATGGATTGTACCGTGGGAATGTTGGGTTATTGGGCCGTTGGCTTTGCCGTTATGTATGGGCTGGATAAAGCCGGTATTATTGGTACCAGTGGCTTTTTCCTAGAAGGTGACTTTAGTTATTTAGGTTTAAATATACCTGTTTATGCTTACTGGTTATTTCAAGCGGTCTTTGCAGTGGCTGTAGCATCTATTGTTTCTGGCGCAGTGGCTGAAAGAATGAAATTTGCTCCATATATTATCTACTCCTTTGTAGCCTGTGCCATTATCTACCCGATGGCTGGTCACTGGATTTGGTCTGCCGATGGATGGTTGGCCCAACTGGGAATGAAAGACTTTGCTGGTTCGGCAGCGGTTCATGCTGTGGGTGGTTGGAGTGCTTTGGCTGCAGTAATGGTATTGGGACCCCGCAGGGGTAAGTACAACATAGATGGTTCAGTAAATGTCCTGCCAGCCCACAATATGCATCTGGCTGCTTTGGGAGCCTTTATTCTCTGGGTAGGCTGGTTTGGGTTTAACCCAGGAAGTGCTTTAAGCGGTTTAGATAGTAATATTGCCCGCATTGCCGTGACTACAAACTTAGCTGCAGCAGCCGGCGGCACAATGGGAACACTTTTTACTATGTTTAAATACGGCAAGCCAGATCCCAGTATGACTATCAACGGTACTCTGGCAGGTTTGGTAGCCATAACAGCTGGAACTGCTTTTGTTAGTCCCTTTAGTGCAGTTGTGATAGGGTCCATTGCTGGTATACTAGTGGTTTTAGCAGTTCCCTTCTTTGATAAAATAAAGGCCGATGATCCAGTTGGAGCCATTGCGGTACACGGTGTTTGCGGTTCCTTTGGAGTTCTGGCAGTAGGAATATTTGCCCAAGAAGGCGGCTTACTCTACGGTGACGGTTTACACCTTTTAAGTGTTCAAGTGTTAGGGCTTCTAGCAGTATCCCTTTGGGCCTTTGGGTTAACCTATGCTACCTTTTATATTATTAAAAAGACGGTTGGCATTAGAGTTACAGCTGACGAGGAAATGGAAGGGCTGGATATCGTGGAACACGGTATTCCGGCTTACAGTGGAAGTACTATCAGTAAGGGAATGGAAGGGTTATCTACAGATTTAGGTGCATACCCAGCCACACCGGATATGAAAGAAGAACTAATCTATAATCGATAAAAATAATAAAGAAACGCAAAGATGTGTTTATTAAGCGATGGCGCTAAATTCAGGGAATATTAAAAATCCCTTGGATCAGGCGCCTTCACTTTTACATAGAAGTCTTGTCTGGAAGGGTACCCCCGGAAAGACTTCAGATAAAAAATTTACTAGGAGGGTTTAGAAAATGACAAACAGAATGAAAACCTTATTTATGGCCCTGTTCGTTTTAATGTTGCTACCAGGTATTGCCTGGGCTGGAGAAACTCCTGCCATTGACACTGGTGATACAACTTTTATCATTATCTGTTCTGCATTGGTGATGATTATGACACCTGGATTGGCACTATTTTATGGTGGTATGGTTCGTAAGAAAAATGTACTGAGTACAATTATGCTGAGCTTTATTGTACTATGTGTTGTTTCTGTTATCTGGGTTTTATATGGTTATACTTTAGCTTTTGGTACCGATAATAACAGTGTTATTGGTGGTCTGGATTACCTTTGGCTTCAAGGGGTAGGGCAAGAACCTAACGGGGGCACAATACCTCACTTTATTTTTATGGCCTTTCAAATGATGTTTGCACTCATTACTGTGGCTATTATTACTGGTTCCATTGCAGAAAGAATGAGTTTCAAAGCTTTCTTGCCATTTATTATAATCTGGGTCTCTGTGGTTTATTCTCCCCTCTGTCATTGGGTTTGGGGTGGCGGCTGGTTAATGCAATTAGGTGCCTTAGACTTTGCCGGTGGTACTGTTGTTCATATTAGTTCTGGTGTAGCTGGTTTGGTTGCGGCATTGGTTATTGGCAAAAGAAAGGGTTACGGTAGTGAACCAATGGTTCCCCACAACCTACCTATGACCATTCTTGGTGCTACTTTACTCTGGTTTGGTTGGTTTGGTTTTAACGCTGGTAGTGCTCTAGCTGCCAATGGTTTAGCTGCCAGTGCCTTTGCAGTAACGCATATTGCTGCTGCTGCTGGCGGTCTTTCCTGGGTACTGGCTGAATGGATCCATCATGGTAAACCAACAGTCTTGGGCTGTGTATCCGGTGCAGTGGCTGGTCTAGTGGCCATTACCCCCGCCGCTGGTTTTGTAGCTCCTATGCCCGCTGTTATTATTGGTCTAGTGGTTGGCCCTCTGTGCTACTTTGCAGTGGCAGTGGTCAAAACAAAACTGGGCTATGACGATGCCCTAGATGCCTTTGGTATCCATGGGGTCGGTGGGACATGGGGTGCCATAGCCACAGGCTTATTTGCCAGTAAGTCTGTTAACGAAGCAGGAGCTGATGGTTTATTTTATGGTAATGCTGCCCAACTAAGCACTCAGGTGATTGGGGTGGCTGCTACTGTGGTCTTTGCTGCTCTGGCTACCTTTTTGATATTAAAAGTTATCAGTATCTTTACCAGCCTAAGAGTATCCGAGGATGATGAAGTAATGGGTCTGGATAGTAGTGTCCATGGTGAAACTGCCTATGCTTATACAGATACCTTTGGGGGTTCCCTTACCCGAGAGATAAAAACTATGGCTCTTCAACGGTCCAAGGAAAATAATTTAACAGTCAGCCATCAGTCATCGGCTTTAGATTAGCCTAGTTCATAGCCCTTGGCATACGACTAGGGCCAGATTTATTTTGCGATCTAGGTATGGCAGTTAGCGGAATGTAAATCTTTTTCAAAGGGAGGAAGTAATGATGACTAAAATTGAAGCTATCGTCCGTCCAGGCAAGTTGGAGGATGTAAAAGAGGGTCTTAACAAACTTGGCATTCATGGTATGACTGTTTCCCAGGTTATGGGCTGCGGTTATCAAAAGGGACGAAAAGAGGTCTATCGGGGGGCTGAATATAGTATTAATCTATTGCCAAAGGTAAAGATTGAGCTTGTTGTTGATGATTTGCGAGTTGATGACTGCGTAAAGGCTATCTGTGAAATGGCCCGTAGTGGAGAAATTGGTGATGGCAAAATATTTATTTTCCCTGTTGCCAATGCTGTTCGAATTCGTACTGGAGAACAGGGTGAAAAAGCCATATAAGCTAGAGTGTGTTTTTAATTCCCGGGCTTGCCCGGGAATTTTTTGGTGTGTTTTCTAAAATGGTGGGTTACATCTTGGGGTAGGTAAACGTCTATATAATAAAGATTTAAAAGAGGAGTGAATTTGCTTGGCAAAAAAAATAGTCAGTGCCCTTATGGCAGGTTGGCTAGTCAGTGGCTTAATGTTTAACCCAGCGGCCTATGCAGATGTTAGGTCTGATGTCATTGCCAAAAAACCTGCCCAGGTCGAGGGGGATCTTTCCAAGGCTAAATATTCATTGGACAAGGCCATAGCCAAGGCTAAGGAGACTTTTAATATTACCAATGAATATGATCGGTTTGAAAGTGGCTTTAGTACCTACGGAGAGAGGGCTGAATGGCATCTTAATTGGACACGCAATACAGAGCCAAGGGGAAATATATCAGTCCGCATTAACGCCATAGACGGTGAAATCTTTGGTATGGATCGTTGGGAAGAGCTGCCCCCGGGCCAAAAATATAGTGGTTTACCCCGTTACTCTTATGATGAATCGGCTAAGATTGCACGGCAATGGATGGAAAAATTAGTGCCGGGTTACGCTACCCAAACAAAGCTTGTCCCCAATCAAGACCAACCCTTTTATGGTTTTGGAGATAGGGGTCCGGTGGAATACTATTATAACTTTAACCGAGTGGTTAACGGCGTTGTCTATCCAGAAAATAATATCTACATTCGGATAAATGGGGATACTGGTCAACTGTTGGGATTAGGTCTGAACTGGAATGATAAGACAAGTTTCCCTTCTGCCGCAGGAAAGATCTCAATCAAAGAGGCAGAAAAAGTCATCGGCGATAATATCGAATTGGTGTATTATCGTCCCTGGACTAATGGTGACAAAGATACGCCAGTCAAATTGGTCTACCGGGTAAAAAAGGGAGCCAGTTTAATAGTTGATGCCTTCACAGGAAAGGTCATTGAGGGCCAATTGTATGGGGCCTATGATAAAGGTATGGGTGGAGAAGCTGAAGCGGCAAAGTCCAGTAGAAGTGAGATGTCGCCAGCAGAGCAGGCAGAAGTTGATAAGATAAAAAATCTTCTCAGTGCAGAAAAGGCAATGACTAAGGTTAAAAGTATTGTTAAGGTGCCTGCTGAGTTAAAGCTGACAGAGAGTAGATTAACCCAAGATTATCAATACCCGGAACAAAAACAATGGAATTTTCACTGGTACAATGAAAATAATACAACAGATTTGCAAAGTATCAGTGCTGGAATTAATGCTGTAACTGGTGAACTTGTTTATTATAACATCTGGAAGAAGGGCTTTGAGGAAAGAAAGACAACCAAACCGGTGGTTAATAAGGAGCAGGCCAGGCAAAAAGCAGAGGATTTTATCAAGAAACAGCAGCCCAAGCGATTCTCCGAAATTAAGCTGGAGAATAGCTTAGACAGTGATTATTTGGAAAAGGGTATTACAAGGAATTATCATTTTTCCTATATCCGTATTGCCAATGGCATTCCCTTTACTAATAACGGCTTCGATGTCGAAGTTGATGGTAACACAGGGGAGATCACCAGCTACCGAATGGACTGGTGGAATGTTAAATTCCCTGAGGTGACACAGGAAATTGGCCAGACCAAGGCCACTGAAACCTTCCTGAGTGGTGACGGCCTGGGACTGGAGTATATCAATACCAACAGGGCAAATAATCAAGCCCAGGTTAATTTGGTATATCGGTTAAAAGATCGACCTTCTTATATGCTTGATGCTAAAACTGGTCAATACCTAAACAGCAATGGTGAATCCATTACACCCAAAGAAACCAGTAATTTTACGGATATCAGTGGTCACCCCGGGGTAGATGCCATTATGCAACTGGCCAAGGCTAAAATTATTACATCTACCGATGGGAAGTTTTACCCAGACCGCAATATTACAAAGTTTGAGGCTTTAGAAATGCTGGTTGCCACTAGAGGCTGGCAGAGGCCTGTCCCCTATGAACTGCTGAAGACTAATCAGGAAAAAGAAGAGGAGAAGCAACACCTTATTACCAATGCAGTTAACCTAGGAATTATTCAACAGGACGAAGCCACTGATCTAGATAAGGAACTGACAAGATTGGAACTGGCAAAACTAATGATTAATACACTGGATTATGATGGAGCAGCTAAGCTTTCACAAATTTACAACCTGCAAACCCGGGATGCTCAGCTTGTCCCAGCACAACTGAGGGGCTATGCAGCCCTAAGCCTCGGACTGGGGTTACAGAATGACAATCAGGGATATTATGCTCCCAATGAAAAGGTTAGTAGGGGCTATGCAGCCATCTCCTTGGTGCGCATGTTAAAAGTTCAAAAGTAACTGCTAAGCACCTGCCTTTATGGGTAGGTGCTTTTTTGACCTATCTTTTAGAATACTAAATTATGTCCCCCGTCTCATAGAATGATAAAAATAAGGATTAAGGGGGAAAATAATGGCCCAAGTTTCGATTATTATACCGTGCAAGAATGAGGGAAAGCTAATCAGGCAAACCATCGAGTCCATAATGGCAACACCCAGTAGGATTCCCTATGATATTACTGTAGTTAATGATGGATCCACCGATGGTTGTTGTGCGTTTTTAAATAAAAGCAAATTTTATTCAGGTATAAAACTAATTAATACCACAGGAATAGGAGCAGCCAATGCTAGAAACTTAGGTGTTCAACAATCTACTGGTGATATACTAGTATTTTGTGATGCCCATATAACGGTGGAACCAGAATGGTTGGAGATATTATCTGAGGGCCTTTTAGAACGGGGCTCTGGTGCTATTTCACCGGGTATTGCTAATATGAATCAGAATTATGCCATTGGTTACGGCATGACCTGGAACGATAAACTGGAAGCCCGATGGTTAACCAGTACCGGCGATATTACAGAGGTACCCATAGCGCCAGGTGGCTGTGTGGCAGTAACCAGAGAGGTATTTAATGATGTGGAAGGCTTTGAAACAGGTTTTCGAACCTATGGTTTTGAGGATGCAGAGTTTTCTATGAAGCTCTGGTTATTTGGCTACAGGGTCGAAGTAGACCCAGCGGTGGTTATCCAACATCAGTTCCGTAGTAAGCATCCCTATCCCATCACCATGGAGGAATATGCCTATAATGGTATTCGCATGGCCTTCAGTCATTTTAATTCACAAAGGGTGGGGCAGGTCATCAAAATGTATAGCTACCTGAAGGATATTGGAGAATTGGTCTCCGAAGTTGTACTAGAAAGCAATGTATTACAACAGAGGGAACGGTATTTAAAAAGAAGAAAGTACAATGATGATTGGTTTATGAATAAATTTCAAATTCCTTTATAAGCGTGTTGACAATCCCAGAACCTGAGCGATAAGATATCCTCAAGTACCAAAAAATGGTGATAGTAGCTGGCGATTTAATATATGAGATTACAGGGGAAGGGGATGTGGCTGTGAAATTCTTTGGAATAAGTGATTTGCACCTTTCCTTTAGGAATCCAGTAAATCCCCAGCACTGGGATGAGGCAATACTGAATAAACCAATGGATATCTTTAACCATGAATGGCAACGGCATTACCAGAAGGTTTATGAAAACTGGTGTATGAAGATAAAGCCAGAAGATATTGTCTTAATGCCTGGGGATATTTCCTGGGCCACACGCTTAGAGGAAGCACGCAACGATGTAGATTATCTGGGAATGCTACCAGGAACCATCTATGCTGTACCAGGTAATCATGATTACTGGTGGCAGGGAATATCCAAAACTCGAAAGTTTGTACCTGACAATGTGAAATTAATTCAGAATGATCACATGGTGGTGGGAGAAACGGTACTTTGTGGTACCAGGGGTTGGACCTGTCCTAACAGCCATCAGTTTACCGAAGAGGATGAGAAGATATATAAAAGGGAATTAATTCGACTAGAAAATTCCCTGCGCAGTATTCAAGGTAGTCCAGAGGAAATTATTGTTATGATGCACTTTATGCCGACCAACGAAACTCACGAGCGATCTGGATTTATTGATATACTGTGCGAATTTAAAGTAAACAGAGTGGTCTATGGACACCTGCACGACCGGGCAAAAAACTATCGACTACCTGATGAAGCCTGGGGTATAAAGTTCCATCTAGTCAGTGCAGATTTCCTTAATTTTAACCCAGTACTAATTGCAGAAAAATAATTGTAAAAAAACCCCCAATAACGGTTGAAAAAAATAATTGACTTAGTTATAGTTTTGTCATGAAATTTATGTCAATAGTTTACTAATTGATCGGGGAGGGGAGAAAATGCAATTAAAGATAACCACGAAAATAGTACTGGGTTACTGCGTTATTCTATTACTTGCAGGTTTGTTAGCAGGGGCTATGCTTTACAAAGTTAACCAAATTACTATTGAAATTGATGGTTTACAGCAGCATAATGTTCGTACTATGCAAGGATTAGACATCGACATGTTTATTGAGGAACAAAACAGCCTAGCCAAGGAGTATGTAATAACTGGTGTTGTGGCGGACAAAGAGAAGTATGAGGAAAAATTAAATTATACCCTGGCAAAAGAGAATGAGCTAATCAAACTAACGAGGCAAAAAGTAAATTTAGACAGAATTACTAAAGTAAATGAATTAAACCAACAGTTGGGCCAGGTTTTTATGTCTGAGATTGTCCCCTTGGTAGAAAATGGGCAAAATGAACAGGCAAAACAGTTGAAAGAAGAACGTTATGATCCCCTATCAGATCAACTAAAGAAAGAAGTAACTGATTATGTTAACTATAAAAAACAAGAAAGTAAGAATTCAGAAGATCGCTCCATGCAAATAAGCGTTGAAACTAAAAAAATTGCCCAAATCTTTGGTGTAATTGCTATATTGCTGGGTATCATGTTTAGTATATTAGCTTCCAGAGCGGTTACCAGACCCATCAATCGGATGCTTCGGGATACCAGCATTGTTGCCCAGGGTGATTTAACCCAAAGGGTAGAAGTTATGGGTAATGATGAATTGGCACAGCTGGGCAAGGCCTTTAATACAATGGTGGATAATCTTCATGAAATGGCTAGGCAAGTGGTCGAGAAGAGTACTAGTCTAGCAGCCCATAGTCAGGAACTTTCCGCAGCCAGCCAAGAAGTAAGCGCTGCAGTTGAGGAAATTACCAGTACAACCACGGATTTGGCCAGTATAGCAACCCAGGAAGCCGCCTGTGCAGACAATGCAGTGGAGGTTTCTCAGGAAGTTGAGAAGGCGGCTCAAAAGGGTAATCAGGCAGTGAATCAAGCAGTGGATAAAATGAACTCCATTGTTCAGAAAGTGGATAAGAGCTCTGAACAAGTTGTTAAGTTAGGGGACCGATCCCAGGAGATTGGCAGGATTACTGAGGTCATTACAGGTATTGCAGATCAGACTAATTTACTGGCCCTTAATGCAGCCATTGAGGCAGCCAGGGCAGGAGATCAAGGCAGAGGTTTTGCGGTGGTTGCTGAAGAAGTAAGAAGATTAGCTGAACAATCGTCCCAAGCTGCTAAAGAAATTAGTTTGATTATTAATCATATACAGCAAGAGACAGTTCAGGCTGTCAAGGATATGAATTTAGGTGTTCAGGAGGTATACCAAGGTACTCAGGTGGTCAACTCTGCGGGGCAGTCACTAAAAGAAATAGTAGAACAGGTAAACCAAACCGTAGTTATTATTAAAGAAATTGCCCAGGGAGCTGAAAAGAACAGTACCAGTGCACAAAACCTTGCCGCAGCAACTGAGCAAGCCAGTGCCACTGTTCAGGAAATAGCCAGCGCCTCTCAGGATTTGGCCCGGATGGGTAATGATTTTCAAAACTTGGTAAAAATGTTTAAGGTTTAGAGTAAATAGCAACCACAGAACAGGTCAGGAGGAACAACATTGGCAAAAAATATTTTTCCACGGGTTGAAGAAATGATCGAACTAAGAAAGATGTCAATTCAGGAACTTGCTGGTAGAACTATGCTTGAGATCTCTGATATTGAGGGCCTAAAGCAGTTTAATCCCAAGAAAACTGCTCAGGTTGCCATAGTTCAAGCTATCTCCCTTGCTACCGGTATTAATGTATATTATTTTCTTGGGGATGATGTTATCGGTCCTAAAAGAATTCTATCTCGGCTAAATGTATTCGATCAGCAGAAATTATTAAATGGCGAACTGGCTCCATTTCTTCGGGTCACCAAAGAGCAGGCCAAAAGAGGCATCACCGATGAAGAATTGGATGCAATGATTAACGTAATGCTGGAACAGGAAAGCCATCAAGACTTTTAAACATGATCCATTAGCTACTGTATTTTCATCAGAAGTTGCAAAGTAAAGAGGGGTTGCAAACTACTTTTGTAGTGAGCTACCCCCTTTTTACATTCAAATTTACTGATATTACGTAAGTGCAATTCCGATTGTAGGGGACGACCCCCGTGTCCTTCCAATTATCTACACAAGAATGACTAGTTGTTGCAATAGTCCCTTTTTTAATTTAGAAAATATCAAGGTCGTCATATCTATCCTTAATATGGTCAATAAATTGTCGGGCAGTACGGCCTGAACGTTCATTATTCCAGAGTACCCATTGCAGTGCCAATCGTTCTAAGGTTGCCTGATCCAGATTTATTTTTTCTTGAACTGCCAGTTGACGGACAATCTCCAGAAAAACTTCCTTGTCCGGTGCTATAAAAGTAATTTTTAGACCAAAGCGGTCTGCCAGAGATAACTTTTCCTGCTGGGTATCTCCGGTATGTACTTCTCCATCCACCATCTTGGTATGTCGATCACTAAAATATTCTTTTATTAAATTGCGTTGGTTAGAAGTGACATAGATACAAATGTTGGAGGGTTGTTGTTCAAGACTACCCTCAAGTTGAGTCTTAAATTCCTTATAATCAGTTTCTGATTCTTCAAAGGATAAGTCATCGATAAAAATAATAAATTTTTGAGGAAAATTAATTAATAATCTACTTAAAGACTGCAGGCCACTCAGATTTTTGCGGGATATTTGTACCAGTCGTAGACCCATTGCCCCATATTTATGTAACAATGCCTTAACAGTAGAAGATTTTCCTGTTCCTCTATCCCCATATAAAATTAAATTATGGGCCTTTTGTCCCTGCAATAACCGTTCGGTATTAGATAGTACTTGTTTTCTCTGACGTTCATAGCCGATCAATTGCTTTAACCTGATGGGGTCAGGATTTTCAATCCCAGCCAAGTGGAACCCAATGGATCCCGGTTCCCAACGGAAGGCCCAATAAATGGCAAGTTGGCCAAAGCCAGCTGTCTGATAAAAATTATTAAAATCAGCTAGATAATCTGACCAACAAGTACCTACCAAAAGTTTTTGTTTCATGTCCATTAGCAGGTCGGACAGAGGATGAGCACCTGGGGAATCAGGCAAGGGATCGGACGTGGCTAAAAATACACCAGGTGTCTGGTTAAGGGGCTCTTCTAATACCTGCAAACCTTCTTGACAAAGAAGCTGTAAGTTTTTAAGGTCGTGTAAAAAAGCCTCCTTAAGAGTCGAGTTTATGCTTTCTTCAGTAACATATTTCCGGGCATATAAATTATTGTTAAATAGTATCCGGTTTAACAAATAATTTTGCCATGCAGTACCTAATTTGGGCAATTGTGGGTTTACTGCTTCTTCCAGCAAAAAGCCTATGAGTCTGTGGTAATCCGCCAATATGTCCACAGATAAGGGGGTATCTCCCTGCACCATAGAGCTGATTAGCCTGCTGTAGCACTGAACTGCTTTATCCTCGGTGATTTCCCGAAATAAAGTTAGGCAGT
The DNA here is from genome assembly GCF_054657375.1 of Desulfotomaculum defluvii. NCBI lineage: Bacteria > Bacillati > Bacillota > Clostridia > Eubacteriales > Desulfotomaculaceae > Desulfotomaculum > Desulfotomaculum defluvii. The sequence goes on from NZ_BAAHYV010000006.1 coordinate 526,390, forward strand.
TCAGTGCATGATGAATCTTGATTAATTTTTGCTTATCCATTTTACGACCCCCAGACAATTTTCTACCAGAGTTATTCTACTTTTTTGTCTAGGAACCTTTATTTTTTAGCAGATTCTGCAGCGCAGTAAGTTCTGTAACTGGTGCTTGGCAGGAAAAATTCTTACAGACATAGGCAGCAGTTTTACCAGTAACAGGATTCTTGTCTTTTATTAGGGGTAATAAATCACTCCATTTGGCTGCAAAATCATTATCGTAACGAACCATTAAAGAAGCATTGGGTAGAAAACTTTGCTGCAAGGTTCCCACCATTTGCTTCAATACGGGGTCCTCTTTGGGTCCCGCCACAACTATTTCCATAGGCGGCTCCTGCTCTAAATAAGCACCCATCATGAAGAAAGAGTAACCGGCCGGATATCGTTCTAGATCTCCGGCAAATACCTGCAACTGTTGCTTTGCTATTTCTCCATAGCGCGAACTCTCCGTTAGCCTAGCCAGTTTGAGGAGGTTTACTGTGGCCACTGAATTACCCGAAGGAATGGCTCCGTCGTAAATATCCTTGGGACGGCTGAAAAGTTCCTCACTGTCTTTACCATAAAAATAGAAACCGCCATGTTCATTATCGTAAAACAAGTCAAGCATAGCTTCGGTCAAGTTGACTGCATTTTGCAGATACCTAGGCTCAAAGCTAGCCTGATAAAGTTCTAACAGTGCCCAAATGATAAAGGCATAATCATCCAAATAAGCTTGATAGGCTGCTTCCCCTTCCCTGTAACGGGCCAGTAGACGACCATTTGGCCTTTGAAGTTTAGCAAAGATAAAGTCCATTGCTTTTTCAGCAGCCTCTAGGTAAAGATTACTTTGGAACACCTGGGCACCTTTAGCTAAGGCTGCAATCATTAAACCATTCCAGGAAGTTAGGATCTTATCATCCTTATATGGATGAATTCTTTTCTCCCGTTCTTCAAACAGGGTCTTGCGACATTTTTCTAAGCCTTCCACTAGGTCCTCTAGCGAAATGTCTAGTTCTTCGGCAAATTGCAGGGGGTTCTGATTAATTAAATTTGGTATACTGGCACCCTCAAAATTACCCTTTGTGGTAATATCATAGTACCGACAGAAAAGTTCACCGTCCACGGGACCTAGTAATTTAATAACTTCTTCAGGCTGCCAAACATAAAATTTTCCTTCCACACCCTCGGAATCAGCATCCTCTGCTGAATAAAAGCCCCCCTCTGGTGAAGTCATGTCCCTGAGAATATAGGTAAAGATCTCTTTGGCAATTCTTCCAAAGCGAGGGTTCTTCGTTATTTGGTAGGTTTCCATAAAGGCAAAGGCCAGCAGGGCGTTGTCATAAAGCATTTTCTCAAAATGTGGCACCAACCACTTTTTATCAGTGGAGTAGCGGGCAAAACCAAAGCCAATATGATCATAAATACCGCCTCGATGCATGGCATCTAATGTTTCTGCCACCATATCTAGGGCCTTTTCTTCGCCAGTTTTGTACCAGTAACGTAATAAAAACATTAAGTTATGGGGAGTGGGAAATTTGGGTGCATTGCCAAAACCACCGTAACTTTTATCATAATTTTTTTCAAAGAGGCGATAGGTTTGCTCCAGGATATCAGCGGGCAACTGACCCGGAGCAGTTGAAGCTTCGGCTTGCATATGGCTGGTCAGTTTATCTCCTATCTCCAGCAGACGACTGCGTTCCCCTTGCCACATGCCTGAGATTTGCTCTAAAACTTCTATTAAACCGGGTCGTCCATAGTTAGAGGTTTTAGGGAAGTAGGTTCCCGCAAAAAAGGGTTTTTGGTTTGGCGTCATGATAATAGTTAAGGGCCAGCCCCCAGACCCAGTAAGTGCTTGGCACACATTCATATATATCTGGTCAATATCCGGTCGTTCTTCCCGATCTACCTTGATTGAAATGAAGTATTGATTTAAAACATCCGCCACATCTTCAGATTCAAAGGATTCCCGTTCCATAACGTGGCACCAATGACAAGTGGAGTAACCAACAGATAAAAAAATTGGCTTATCTTCTTTTTTGGCCTTGGCAAAGGCATCCTCACCCCAGGAGAACCAATCCACGGGGTTATGAGCATGTTGCAGAAGATAAGGACTTTTTTCATTGATTAGTCTATTGGGCTTCTCGGTTAGTATCATGGGCATCACCTCCTGATTTTTTTGCACGGGGTATCATGATATTATGTTGCCCGAGGAGCAGATTATAAATAAGCCGTTATGTGTAATAACCCTACAAATCTGTGCACGAAATGTCGGATCAATCGATTACGCTTCTGATATTCTATTGATGAGGGGAGGTTATGACAATGGGCATGCTTGAACAAATGAATGCAGCATTAACCTATATAGAAAAGAATTTGACTAATGATATAGATTTTAAGGAAGTGGCAAGAATTGCCTGCTGCTCAGAATATCATTTTAAAAGAATGTTTTCTTTCCTGGCTGGTGTTCCGCTATCGGAATATATCCGACGCAGGCGCCTCACCCTGGCAGCCTTTGAGCTAAAGAATAGCGACTTAAAAGTAATTGATGTTGCCATCAAGTATGGCTACAATTCGCCTGATTCCTTTGCAAGAGCTTTTCAAGGTCTACATGGGGTAAAACCCACAGAAGCAAGGAATAATGGCCAATCTCTAAAGGCATACCCGCCCATGACCTTTCAGTTATCAATCAAAGGAGGAAGCGAATTGAACTATCGAATTGTAGAAAAAGAAGCATTTCATATAGTTGGTATGAAGAAACGAGTGCCTATTATTTTTAACGGAGTTAATCCGGAGATTGCAGCTATGTGGAAAAGTTTAAATCAAGATATAATTACGAAACTCAAGAACCTTTCTAATGTAGAGCCTTTGGGGCTACTTAGTGCATCCACTAACTTTTCTGAAGGCCGAATGGAGGAAAAAGGGGAACTTGATCATTATATAGGTGTGGCTACAACGGAGGAAGCTCCAGATGACTTTGCCCAACTTAATGTTCCTGCCTTAACCTGGGCTGTCTTTGAAGCGGTGGGCCCTTTTCCCAATACGTTACAAGACGTTTGGGGAAGAATCTATTCGGAATGGTTTCCTTCAGTTGGATATCAGGCTGAAGAAGGACCTGAGATATTATGGAATGAGCATAAGGATGTGACTTCTCCCAACTTTAGAAGTGAAATTTGGATTCCAGTAAAGAAATGCTAATAGCTTCAGTAAAAAGGTTAGGAGTTGATTTCATGCACAACAGTGTAGCCTGAGATTTTTACCACATTGTAGAACTGGCAGCGGCCTATCCCATAGCCATTGCAGAGTTTTGCGATGACATCTGCTATCCAGGAATATGAAATCTATGTTAAGCACTTACTTAGGGTAGAATAATCGGATTTGAAAAAATCATATTTATATACGTGAAGTGAAAATTTGTAGCGTGGCTTAATTGCTTCAGTGGTTCAACGGCGGCTTTGAAATCACATTTCGGGCCGCTATTTTTTATTTTAAAGAGGATTAGGTCACCGAAAGCATATTATAAAGCTTCAGTAGGCGGATATCTTCTCGTGAAACCTTAAGCTGATGGATAAGAGTTTCATCTTCTTTTAATATCTTTTTGGAAAAAAAGCATTTTGACTGCGATCGGCATCATAGGCCGTGAAGAAATTCCAAAGAATAGACCCCATTTTGTATTTGAATCTAGAAAAGATGCTAAAATGCTAATGGTTACCTGTTCCATGGGCGTATCCTGGTTTTTCATATATATATTCGTCAGGGCGTCATAATGCTCTATGTATCCCCAATAGGTATTTTCGCAGTTTTGATAATTGTCATAATCCTTAAAGTTCATGTACATCATGATTTTATATCTTGACTCTCCGGATTCTGATAAAACATCAAAGACACATCGCACAAGCTGGTTTGATCGTCCGTCAAAAACATAAGAGTAAAACTGGGAAATGCCGTTGAAAAATGCCGGGTTTTTTCCTTTAGTAGATATGGCTGTCCGTTCCGGCCTGCAGTAAAGAAGTTGTTCCACATGCACCTGGAGAGCGTTGGCAATATCATATAATGTAACAATATCCAGCACAATTTCTCCTTTTTCATACTTGGATACGGTTGCTTTACTTTTAGAAATAATCTGGGCCAGCTCTGCTATGGTCATCTTTCTCATTTTGCGGAAGTTCCTAACTCTTTTTCCGATTTCAATATTAATTTCCGACATAGAGCCTCCGTGAAAAGTTTATTTAAAATAGACTAATTGGTTAATATGTGAAATTAAATATAATAATTAATTTATTATAACTTTATTATTGTAAATTTTCTACTTTAAATAGAAAAACAGCAAAAAATGTCTATTTTAAAGAAACTTGTACTGCTTTGATGCTGGACGATTCTACAAGTAAAATTAGTGTAATTAAATGCAGCTGCACAAAAAACAAAAAGGAAGTTGAGATTATGTACAAGTTTGACGAGATTATTGACAGAAGAAATACTAATGCAATGAATACAGATGGTTTTCGCCAATATATCTTCCACGCAGATGATTCTATGACATTTCCTTACGCAGATGAGGAATTTATTAGAATGTGGGTTGCTGATATGGAGTTTGCAACACCACAGGTAATCATTGACGCAATCAAAGAGCGGCTGGACAAAAGAATATTCGGCTATACCCGTATTTTTTCTGATAGCTATTATCATGCTTTTGTGAATTGGTGCATTAGGAGATATGGTTGGAGTTTTGAACGAAAACACATGGTAATGTCTAATGGTATTATACCTGCCCTATATGAACTTGTTGAGTATATCTGTAAACCAGATGAAAAAGTTATTTTTTTAACCCCGTCCTATGCATATTTCAAATATGCGGCAGATTTTAATCATCGGGAGAGTGTATGTTCAGACCTAATAGATAATAACGGTTGTTACAGTATTGATTTCGATGATTTTGAACGTAAAGCGGCTGACGAAAAAACAACCCTTTTCATTCTGTGTAATCCACACAATCCTACCGGCCGGGTTTGGACCGAAGATGAACTTAGTAGGTTAGGCGATATATGTATCAGAAACAACCTGTGGATTATCTCAGATGAGATCCATTGTGATCTTTTGAGGTTGGGTAAAAATCATATTCCGTTAGCCAAAGTATTCCCTGAGTATGAAAAAATAGTTACTTGCATGGCTCCGAGCAAAACATTTAATATGGCTGGGCTGATGCTTTCAAATGTTATTATACCGAATGAAAAATTAAGAAAAACTTGGCTGGCAAGACATTACAATTTTGACAATCCCTTAAGTGTTGCAGGTGCCCAAGCTGCATATGAAAAGGGAGAACCCTGGTTAGAAGAACTGAGGGTTTATCTGGATGACAATTTTGTTTTTACCAGAGATTATCTAGCAGAGAATTTGCCAAAGGCTGTTTTAGAAATTTCAGAAGCAACGTACCTTGCATGGGTAAATGTAAGTGCTTATTTTAGCAAAGACGAGAACCTTCCAATGTTTTTTGCCTATAAGGCAGGTGTTTTGTTAGAGGGCGGGAATATGTTCGTACAGAATTCAGACTGCTTTATCAGATTAAATCTTGCTTGCCCCAGATCTGTCTTGGCTGAAGGTCTGAAAAGAATATGTGATGCAATTAATAAGCAAGAAGGAACTGCTGAATCAGATAATTATGCTGAAAATGTAGAGTGAGAATGAATATATATGACGAAGAAATGTATTGTTTTGGGGAGATTTTTAGAGGTGGTTGCAATGTTTAAAATGAATTTGTCTTACCCTAACAAAAGGACGGCTTTTATAATACTAATCGTCTTAATTACATTGATATTAGCCAAGTTTCATTTAAAAGATTTATATCTTAATCTCAAATCTGGTGAGGTTGAAGGTTTAAAGGATATTTATATTGGCTTCATTAATGATGAGAATTCTAATGGTGACAGTTTAATATCGGCTAGTCAATATAAAATTCAAGCATCTTACATAGGTAATAATTTATATGTTGTAAGAGTATCGGATAAACAGACAATAAAGAAGCTATTTTTGGTGGAAGCCTCTTTTAGTAAAGATAAATGGTACAAAGAAGGTCTTGATGCTTTAAATTTAAGTTATTCAATAGTGCCTTTAACAACATCTTCAAAATATAAATTACCTTGGGAAAGATAAACCTATTTCTCAAAGCTTATAAGTACGCGGTCTCTTACCTGGTTTGCCAAGAGCCTTGTGTATAATGTCGATAATGTCATCAAGCTTCTCCCTTGCTTCGTTAAGCAAGGAGCAGTCAGTGGGAAAACGTATATCTGCTGGTGCTCAGGTTGCTCCTCAGCATTGCCCTATCCTCCCGACGGTAAGAGCCATTATAAGCCTATCCAATTCTACAAGGAAACAATCCAATTCCACAAAAATCTGTACACTCCCCAGGTGGTGGCTAGGATGGGCTTAAAATCGCTTGGGAATTTTAGAGTCGTCTTTTTTAGGGAGTGTATATAAACTAAGAATGCCTCAATAAAAAAGATTACTATAATCTAGATAGTAATCTTTCACCTTTATTCAATTTTAATTTCTATGTTATGCGAATGTGCGTCTGTTCATAGTGTCGACAGCAGAGCCGTGTTTTCGTCTCTCAAATGTTCAGAGAGTATCAGCCAATCTAAGGTATAGCGGACAAATGAATATTTCCAAATCCTGTTCAGTACCTATTTCCCTGCAAAGAGAAACAGTACGTTTTCCAAACCTTTTTCAAGGCGCAGTGAACCAACTACGTTTTTATATCCCTCATTCAATATGGTATCCAGTACGATGATATCCGGCTTTTCCGTTATGGCCTTTTTTATACATTCTTCCCTATCCACGGCCCCTACTACTGTATATCCTCTTGTTTCAAGGGCCTCAATCAATGTCTTCAGGGTCGACTCATTTTCGTCTACTACAAGCACCTTTTTCTTTGAATTGCCCTGATATATAAGTACTTGTATTTCCCTTAACAATTCTTCAAAATTTATAGGCTTTGTAAGATATCTGTCCACTCCAATATGATAACCTCTTTCCTTGTCTTCTATTATTGAGAGTATTATAATAGGTATATTCACGGTTATCGGATTATTCTTTAATACTGCAGCTACATCAAAACCATTCATTTGGGGCATCATAACATCAAGTACTATTAAATCCGGTATATTCTTCTTGACTTCGTCTATTGCTTCAATACCATCCCTCGCTTCTCTAATGGAATAGCCGGCAGCTTCAAGTTCCTGTCTTAAAAGAGATCTTATATTAACATCGTCATCAACTACTAAAATATTTTCCTTGTTTTTATTAAAGCCTGGAACCAAGGGTAATACTCGGTCTCTCATCTCTTTAATCAAAGTATTTACATTTAACTTATTTGCGGTAGCTTTCTTAAAGGGCAGTGGTATTGAAAATGAAAAATTGCTACCTTTGTTTATTTCGCTTTCTACCGATATCTTTCCACCATGCTGCTCCACAATTTGCTTGCATATCGATAGTCCAAGGCCTGTACCCTTCGGTTTATCAGTCAGGGTATCTCCAACCTGTTTGAATTTTTCAAATACCTTTTCCAAGTCTTCTGGAGCAATACCTATACCCGTGTCTATTACACTTATTACCAATTGTTTATCAAGTCTTTTAACCCTGCAGGTTACCGAACCGATGTCGGTAAATTTAACTGCATTGGATATAAGATTAATTACTGTCTGAATTAGTCTATCCTTATCACCCATTATCTGAGGTAGGTCATTTTCAACATCTTTTATTAATTCAAGGTTATTTTTTTCAAAGAGGGAAGAAGTAGCGGCAGTTGCCCTGTCAATTACTTCTTCTATAGAGAGAAGCTCCATTTTCCAATCTATTTTGCCCGCTTCCATTTTTGAAAGGTCCAGCACGTCATTGATAAGATTTGTTAGCCTTTTGCTTTCGGATATGATAACATCCACATTATCTCCAACCTGCCTGACAGTTCTATTGTTCTTCTTGTCGCTTACATCGATCTGCGGGAAGACAACTTCATCCAGCTTTTTCTTTATGATCTTGGAGAAGCCCAAAACTGATGTAAGAGGAGTTCTTAATTCGTGAGAAACAGTAGATAAAAAGTCCGATTTCATCCTGTCTAATTCCTGAAGACGTTTATTTTCTTCTACGGATATTTTGGCCTCGTACTTTATATGAACAATGCAGCCTCCGGCTTCATTTTCCCCGTTGTATACAGCTTTAGCCCTGCTCCTGCAGTTGTCATAACCACATGCGCCGCAGTTGAGTTCATCTTCAATTGTATGCTTTCCGTCCTGTTCCAGAATATACTTTATTTCATCTTCACCCGGCTCTTTTCTCTCATAGTGGTTATTTTGCCATTGTCTGATAAAAACATTTTCCTTTATCAGATTGTCAACAATATGAAGCCATTCTCTAAATTTAGGAGCTTCTTTTGTATTTTTTTCAGTAATAGAATAATTCCTTTGCCCTATTTCACTATTAGAGCTCTTAAATCTTCTCTGTGTATAATCTGAAATAATACTCCTGGCTTCCCAAAAATCACATTCAACTCCCATGGCTTTGCCTACAGTACAGCCTTCACAGTACAATATATCCGTCAATAAAGGGTATCCGCTTATGTTTGTATTTTCGGTTTTTTTTCGGGCCATATTTTCCAGGAAACTTACACTTCTGTCTTCCCCTTCAATTATCAGATAGTCCTTACTGATTGGGTCAAATTCCTTGTCCTTTAAAAACAATTTCATTGCATTTGTCAGGCCTCCTGAAACAGGAAAGCCTGCACCGTAAAAGGATTGGATGCCGTCAAATTTTTCATCTTGCAATTCTGAGGGTATGATATTATTTTTATCTATTAAATTAATCAGTTCTTCAAAAGTCAGTTCTTCATCAAATAAGGATAGCTGTTCATCTAGTAATTCCGATTTCTTTGCTGTACATGGAGCAGCACCAATGATTGCCAGATCTTCATTATGCCAGTGTTTGACTATTACAGCTTGGGCAGCCATAGGGCTTAAAACAGGTATAAAGTTTTCTATAAGTGCCGGTGTATGTTTCTCAACAAAGTTCATAATGGCTGGGCAGGGGCTGGTTATAAGATGTGCATTTTCTCTTCCTTTTTTATTTAGTTGTTCAGCAATGTAGTTAATACAAACTTTTGTAACTACATCAGCACCAAAGCTTGACTCATATACCAGCGCAAAACCAAGTTTTTTTAAAGCGCTGCAAAACTGTTCCGGTGTACAATGATATTTCTTATGGGCTAATATAACATAGGAAGGTGCTAATATTATAGCCGTTACTCGCTGTGATTTTATTTGCTCAGCATTTTCAATACTCGTTCTGTATTTCTTGGCGTTTTTGCTGCAAATTTTAACACAGGCTCCACAAGCTATACAGCTCTCTTTAATGATCTCCGATTTTCCATCCTGCACTTTTATTGACTTGGTTCTACATACTCTGAGGCATGCTGAACATGCCTGGCATAGCTCTTTATCAGTATATACAATTCCATTAAGCACTGTTAATAACCACCTCTCATGCTATGAATCATCTATAGCCCCAGAACTTCTCTTGCTTTTTCAACTATTTCGTCCGGGTCAAAAGGTTTGGTCATATAAATATCAGCGCCCACTTCATTGCCCTTTTGCTTATCAAATTCCTGGCCCTTTGCAGTTAAGAGTACAATATATGAATCTATGGACAGTTGTTTTTTTACTATGTCACATACTTGAAACCCGTTCATCTTAGGCATCATGACATCAAGAAGAATTAACTCGGGTAATTCATCTTTTATTACTTTGAGAGCGTCTTCGCCATTCTCCTCAACCAATAATTCAACCCCTTCGTCTTCCAGTTCCTCCAATGTTTGCTCCAGGAGTATTCTTATATGGGGTTCATCATCAACAATTAAAATCTTAGCCATGATACACTCTCCTTAAATAGAATTATTTAAATATTATGTCTTCTTTTAATGGGGTATTCTGCCGGGTATTTATCCTCCATTTGCCATTTAAAGCAGTCATAGTAATCTATTTGTTCCTGGGAGACGGGATACCTACCACATGAGAAATAATTCCAGTACGGACTGTTATAAACCAGACATTTATTTTCGTCACTATCCAGCATTGGACAGCTGATTTTAATACAGCATTTTACACACCCCGCGCAGTCGTACTCACCATGTTCCCATTTCGGTGAGATTTTTAATTTAGTCCGGTCAGGACCCTTCATCGGAGGAGATGACAGAGGTTGAGAAAACATACTTCTATATTTGTGGTCCGATAACCAGAAGTATATAATGCGGTACATCTGTTTATTCAATGGGTAAAAATATTTAATATGTCTCCAGAATGCAAAATCACCAAAGAAATAATAGGATGGAATGGGAGCGAGTAAATATGTAGCTATTCCACCTGTTAAAGCTGCCAATGCAAGCGTTATATAATACAAAATTCTGACAAAAGACCATTTAATCCTTTGAGTCAAAGTATACATTACAGATTTCCCCTTAAATATTAAGTATGAGTTATGATGTTCCAAAGTCCAAGAACACCCAACCAGTTACCAATTAAAAAGTGATTTATACTGACGCCGACTAAAGTCTTATGCCTTACAAACATCCATCCCCAAAGCAGCCCGCCTAGGATAGCTGCTATCCCAAGTTCTATGGACTCATGAATATGGAATACTCCAAATAATGAGGATGTCAATACTATTGCCCACAACCAGTTCAGAGGGCCTACCAGGAATCTTTGAATGGAGTTTTGCAGTATACCCCTGCATAAAAATTCCTGCAGAGGTGCAACTATAATATATGTAAGGTAATCCCATCCAACATATCTCCAGGACATTACAGGTTCACCTTGAAATGAGGGCAGATTATTTACAAGGTATACCTTTAATCCGGCTAAAGCAGCCATTAACACTGCACTAATAATAAGTGATTCAATTATTGATTTTTTTGTATTTTTTGTTGTTATACCAAAGCTCTCTAGAGGAAGTTTGCTTCGAAATACCAGCCAGACATTGGTTAATACGAAGGCAATCTCAATTGCCCGACTGATAGCATACATCTCTTTAGCTCCAACATCAGTGTTGTTCAATAAAGTAATCAGAAGTGTATATAAGCTAACCATAAGAACTACGGAAATAAATATATTTCCAAACTCCATTCTGGTTTTTATTGATTTGCTGAGTTCATCCTGTTTATCCTTCAAATCCTCTATGGTTTCTTTTAATTTAGCAAATAACCTGGCATTTTCAATGGCTGCAGCTATCTGATAGGCCAGGGTGGATAACAGCTTTAAGTCACCTGCAGAATAGTCTGCTGACTCCCTGCTGCTTACAATGATTACACCTAATACTTTGTCTTTTATGGCTAAAGGAGCACACATTAGAGAATTAACCTTAATCTTTTCTTCAATATATCTTTTGTCTGATGGGAAATTATTAATAACTTCTCCTTTGTTGTTGTTTAAAGTACTATCAATAATTAAGCGGCAAGTCTTTGCTACTTCCAATGAATAATCTTCATTTTGAGATGAGGATAATACTTTTTTACCTTCATCTTCGATAAGAATTATTGATATATCTCCGTACTTAATAAGCCTTTTGGATTCCTCAATTAAAAATCGAGCAACTTCTAGAGGTTCTGGATTGCTAGCTAACTGTTCAGTTACATTAAAATAGAAATTTACCTCCCTATACTTTTCCAGCAACTCTTGGCCAAGAGCCTTTTTTTCATACTCTATAGTAATCCAGAATGAAAGCAGGTCAGCTATAATATAAACTCTTTTTTCTCCACAAATACTGCCGACTATAGAGTCATTACATTTCACGGCATATTCATATGGTAGGCTGTCGCTGCTTCCAAACAGGAATTTTCCCCTGGTGTCCTTGATACAGATAGGCGATCCCAATATTTTTTCAGTGTTTGTTATAAATTCCTTAAACCCACTTTTTGATATGATTTTTTTAAGTGTGACCTTAATCATATTCAATATTCCCCTAAAAATTATTGGACTTTAATATTTTCAACCGATTTAGCAGATTCACAAGAATATGGCTGCGTAAAATACTCTTTCCAATAATTGCAGTACCTGCCCAAAATATTACATGACTTGTTATATACAAAGCAGAACAGCATATAATCTTTGTCTTAAGGTCAAGATGCAAGAATGGGATTATAAAAACAAAACCATATACAATATACGAAACAATTATTAGTAGCAGTGCAGTCTTATTGGATTTTAAAATACTAATAAAGGTCCCTCCTAAATACACCCACGGCAACGTCAATCAGCTCAAACAACGGTATTTTTAAAATACCATCACCCCATATGACGATTTCTCTGTCGGTTTTAACATTGTTAAATACCTCTTCATCGGAAAGCTCCGCAAAGCGGGCGGTCATTAATTTGGCCGATAAATCCACTGTGATGCTGCTTCCGGTATTAAGCTGTATCAGCAGCCTATAGCCCTCCAAAGGCGTAACAGCATGAATGTATCCCATCAAAGCACCCCCTTATGTATTTTGCAAAAAAAAACCTGCTTTATTGATATAATAAAAACGAATTTTATTTTCCGCCCCAATCGAAAGTATAGTTTTTTACTATCTTTATTCAAGAATCCCCGCCAGCTTGCTTCGGCGGTCGATGCCCAGCTTGGAAAATACGGTATGTAGGTGGAATTTGACGGTAGCTTCTGTGATAAACAGGGTTGATGCGATTTCTCTGTTGCTCATACCTTTGGCAGCAAGTGTGGCCACCTCCATCTCCCGTTCCGTCAGGCCGTAGGGCAGCGTTTCGCTTTCTGAGCTGAGACGTATCAGGAGTTTCCAGTTATCACCGATCACCTGTCCATTTGTCGTAATTTCCTCAGGCATCTTCTTGCCCAGCTCAGAGAAAGCTTTCTCGACCAAATCCCCCAGCATCCATTTGAATTCCATGAAAGGGAGATAGATTCCGTCGGGTACGGAACTGGCAAGAGCTTCCCGTACATAGGAAAAAGCCTCTTTTTGCCGTCCTGTTTTGAAATAGCCCACCGCCGCAATAAGGTACATGTACTGCTCCACCATAAGATAGCCCAACTCCTTGCATTCGACAATGGCTGCCTCCGCCGTTCCCAGCAGACGTACATATTCTTTCTCCTGTAAAAGGATACCAAGGTGGTAATAGCTCAAATAAATCCTGACCCATGATGGCCCATCGGGGAAGGCTGCTCTACCATCCCGAATCCATTTTGGAATCAATTCAATCAGGCCCAGCCACATATAAAAATCCGTCTGCAGCAATTGCATAACAATCGGGCATATAGCATCCTTCCCCACTGTTTGCTCCAGTTTTTTGATGTATTGAGATAAGTCGTTATTTCTACCGCGTTTTACTGCCAACTGCGCCATCAAATTAACCGTTCCTGTCCTCACTGACCACTGACCGCTTCCTTCAGCCAAATAGGCAGCCTTGTGGCAAAGTATCTCAGCCTCGGAAAGACATCCTTGGTAGAGAGCCGACTCGGCCTTTAGCAGCTCATCGGCACCGCTTTTGACGCCTGTGAGGACATAAAACAGTTGTACCACGTTGGAAAGGGCCTGTATTTCCTGGTCCAATCGGCCAGGCCTTTTATGGAAAAATATCATCAGCGGCAATCCAAAGGCGAAGGGCTCTACAGCAGTAAGTGTCCGGCATCTGCCGCCGATCATTTCAGCCGCTTTTTGGAGTATGGGTTCCATCTTTTCAATATCGGGAAACTCCATGTAGGCGGAAACCAGCAGCCATTCGCCCAGCAGGGTCTTTTGCTCGGTTTCGTCCGCTATTTCACCTATAATGTCCTTAATCTCCTGCATCAGTATGCTTGCCTGTTCTCGCTTATCTGCGCCAATGAATGCATAAGCAATGCGCAGCAGCGATATGGGATATTTACATTTGATTTCCATAGGACAATGGTCCAAAAGTTTATTTGCCAACTGTGTAAAGGGTATGCCGTCGATACGTGCCAGGGTCAGTCCGTTCAACGGCAGGGATAGGATTGCCTCATAATCCTTCACTTTAAAGAAACAGGAAAGAGCGTGCACTGTATCTCCATTACTTGCGTACCATCTACCAGCCCTGCCATAACAGTTGATATTTGTCTGGGTATCCGCTGCTTGGAGCCTTCTAAGCAGCATTTCCCGCAATAAGGCGTGAGGCACATAACGCCGCTCGTCACCCTCATAGCGGACAAATGGTGTTTCTTCCAGCAATTGAAATATATTTTCCGGCAGGGGGTCTGTCTGAAGCAAAAAGCTGATTTGCTCAATGGTTGTACCGGAAAAGGGTGCCATATGAAAAAAAAGATTTTTCCCCTGGCTGCTCATGTTTTCCCATACGATGTTTTCCATAAGCTGGAGCACGCTCAAGCCCGGAGAAAGACCTTCTCCTCTCTGCATCTGCAGTGCGGTGAGATAAAGTGCCACTATCCAGCCCTCGGTGTAATCATAAAGCTGTCTGGCTTCAACTTCTGACACGGCAATACCGCAAAGCCGGCAATAACGCCGCACATCTTCTAGGCCCAAACGCAGGTCATTTGTTTGGATGTGATGGACACCCGCTTGCTCAAAAAAGGAAAGGAGAAAAGGGCGGGACGTTTGAGTGATGATGACGACATGTAATCCCGGTCCGGCATATGAAAGTAATGCTGACAAAACGGTCCGGGGAAGCTCCTTTTGCAAAAACTGAAAATCGTCCAGTACCAACACTGATTGCGTATCGCAGTGGAGACTGCTGATTATCTGAGCAATTTCCCAGGCAGATAGCAACTTGGGAAAACCGGCGGAGAGCAGCTGCTTTCCAGTTTCCGGGTCGATACGCCCAAGCTCCCGACATAGCCTATCCCAGGAGATTTCGGGAGCATCCTCCGCTGCGCTCCACCAATACAGGTGTGCACCACCGGGTAGGTTGTTCATGAGAAAATCCTTCACCGCCGTAGTCTTGCCGTAGCCGGAAGGTGCTTCTACCACCGTCACCGGCACGGATAGAATATCCTTTAGTTTTTTTAGAAGCCTTGGAGAATAATAATGAATACTTGATTGAAAAGCTTTCTTTTCGCTCATAATGTCATCTCCTTGTTTGTGATCTTTTTCTAAATCGAGAAATGTTACCTTCTGATATATCCGTCTGCTAATCAATTACATTGAAACTCTTAAAAAACTGTAATATTCAATCGACTTATTATGTTATAAATTTCGGAGTATATTTGATGCGATTGGCTGCCCAATAGGATCAACGAGAGTACTATAGCTAAAGGAAAAATTGCAAGAAGAGTTTTAAACTAATTGACTGAAGTTTTACATTTTCATAGGGAGGTACAGAGTAGACCCTTCTATAAATGCTACAATAAAAGTGAGCCCTTATACGAAAGTGCACCCCAATTGTTGGACACAGTGATAATCATTTAGTAGATGAAAGGGGTTCAGAGAAGGGGATAAAAGGCCGAAAACTAAAACACTATTCAGGGGGATTTTAAGGTTAGTGCTGTTGAGAAGTGCTTATCAATCATATGGATCTACGAAAGACAGCATGAAAATATGATGTAACCCAGAAGATGATTCAAACCTGGATGTGTTTGTATCTTGAAAAAGGTAAGGAATACCTCAGACTTTTAATGAAAATAAGGGCCGTTACGGTTACGGTCGAATAACTGCAGAGGTAAGGAAGAAAGGCATAATTATCAACCATAAAACAGTACTTAAACTAATGCATGAATCAAACCTGTACAGTTCAGTTAGTGGCTCATCTATTTTCTGGCGATTGGCTCAGTTTTTTCTTGACAATCGCATCCCTTCTTAAATATATGTGTATAGATTACATATCTTCTTTTGTATATAGCTTACTTTTTTATTTTTAATATATTATACCTAAAGTCATAGGCCTTCTACAAGGGAAGCCAGAAGCAAGCCCTTGTTGTTGCCAATACTGGAGATACACCCCAAAGAATTTATAACCTCATTTTACTAATAAAGTTAGGTTTCTCCAGATATAATTATTTTATGTATTCTGGACTAAAACCTATTGCAACTGCCCTGTACTCCTTATATATATTTTTGACCATATCTCCCTGCTGCTCATTTTCACATAGCACGGATATAATAACTTCTCCCGAAGGGTTTCCGTACTTAACTTTTCTTTTTTTATTTATTCGTTTGTCTACTATATATCCTATGAGACCACCAATAATTAGAGCAATAAGACCCATTGCTATGGATCCAATTGTCATAAGGGAGCCATAGATAACACCAAATAACATTCCAATGGAAGAAAAAATTGCAATTCCGTCAATTAGACTTAACCCATCATTTTGATACATGGAGTCTAATAATCTTTGTCTTGAGGGTAGACATGGGTCGAGGGTAATAAGTTTTAATCTTTCTCCGCGGAAACCTTTTTCTTTGAGTTCTTTTATTCCCAGTTCTAAAATTAGATCTGGTTTAAAAAGTCCATACATCCAGTACATTTTATAGCTCCCTGTGAATAAACAAATTTTCCTTCGGTTACTATATTTTTACCTAACTGGGGGGTTATTATTTGGGTAATAGAAAACAAATTAGAATTCATCGAATGGGCATGTCAACAATAAATGTTGCAGTTCAACATAATAAGAGTCCGTGGCTCAGTGCTTGGTGGTCTGCTGCCTTACCAGGCCTGGGACATTTATGTTTAGGTAATTACTTTAAGGGATTAACTTTGATGTCCTGGGAGATGCTATTAAACTTTAAAGCTAAAATAAATCTTGGAATACTGTACACTTTTGTTGGTGAATTTCAAAAAGCCAAAGAGGTAATACAATTAAATTGGGCTATTTTTTATGGCGTAGTTTTTTGCTTTGCAATTTTTGATGCTTACAAGACTTGTGTGGAGTATAATACTTTATCTTTTTTAGAGAAAAAACAGAAAAGGCATTATATTAAATTTTTTAATTTATCACCATATGGAGTTAACTATTTAAGTCGATACAACCCATGGTCATCACTTATATGGTCAGCTTTACTTACAGGATTTGGGCATCTTTATACCTCCAAAGCTTTAAAGGGTATAATTTTGTTTGGCTGGATGGTTGCAATCATAATTTTTTCAAAAATAAACCATGCAATCATATACACCCTAATCGGGGAATTTGAAAGAGTTAACAAAGTGCTAGACTACCAATGGTTACTTTTTTTTCCTTCAATTTACGTATTTGCTATGTGGGATTCCTATAACGATGCAGTAGAAATGAATAAATTGTATACAGATGATGTTAAAAACAGATTAACTAAAATTGCATTAGAATAATTATATAAACCTTTGTATTAGAATTTTTTCAATAGCCCTTTGGACTTTTAAAAAAATTAAATCAACTACAAATTCTGGGAAGGTAGTAGGGTAGTAGAAGCCCAAATAAAAAAGCCGTATAGCAAAAGCTATACGGCTTAGGTATCAATTGTTAGTTTATACTACCAGTTGTTGCGGGGTCTGAAGCAATCACGGCAGTATACGGGTTTATCACCACGGGGTTGGAAAGGAACTTGGGTTTCTTTTCCACAAGCAGAACAAATTGTATCAAACATTTGACGCTCTCTACGGTTAAAACCACCGTTACCTCTATTGTTTTGAGCCTTACGGGCGGCACGGCACTCAGGGCAACGACCGGGTTCGTTGGTGAAACCCTTTTCTGCGTAGAATTCTTGCTCAGAAGCAGTAAAAGCAAAATCAACGCCACAATCTTTACAGGTTAAAGTTTTGTCTTGGTACATGGAAAAACCTCCTCAAATAATTGCCCGTGCTAGGGAATAACAGTTTTCAAAAAATTCCCCTCAGCCAGTGGCAATAGAGAAAGTTCACCGTATATCCAAGCATTTTTCGAGCTGATTGTATTATACATCAAAAATAAAAGGTTTTGCAAGATAACATAAGTTTTTATTTAATAAATAAAAAATGAAAATAGTAGTAATTTTTTTGCAGGTTGGTGCATAGACTAATTGGGTAACTACTTGAAAGGGGGAAGAGGATGAATAAAGAATTGATAAATGAGATATTAGATAGTATTGGCTTAGAAAGCATATTACTAGAGAACGAACAGAGATGTCTGAAGGAATCAATGGCAATCAAATTTGGAGCCAAAGAGTAATAAAACCGAGGATGGTCTACCCTATCCTCGGTTCTATATTACACCATGGATTTTCCCAATGAGAAAGCCTTGGTAGATCGTTTTGGACCCCTAGGGATGATGCAGCAGGAACTTCCTTTAGCGGCATCTCTTATTGTTTGGGCTGTGGACTTCAGGGTAGTACATAGGTGAGGGGATATTTCAATATTAAATTTAGGGTGATGCATCTTATACCGTGTGTTAGCAGGACAATTGGTACATTTCTCTTGCTGATGTTTCATATAATCCAGTTGACGTGAAGTGGGGCGTATATAGCCCTTTTCACAGTGTTCAAAAAAATCTTTAATACCCAACGGATCATCTTCCACCGGGCAACTGCAGACAATATCTACGGATTTTGGTTCACTAGTAATATGCGATGAGACTAACTCACAGACAGTCATTCCCAGAGTACCCTTTGCTTTTAGGGGGCAAGTACAATTGTCACAGGATATAAAATCCTGTCTGCCACATGTTTTTCTAAGTTTTACAACTTCACGAAAATTATTAACCTGTATCATTGAGACCTCCATTAATTTTTAATAGATCTTTATAAAATAGATTGTGACAAATGCCACATAATAAATAACTTTGAAAAAAGTTTAGATGACATAATTCGACACATGCCCTAGAAATCCTTTTGCAAACGAAATAAAAATTATTTTTTCTAAAAAGTATAGATAATTATTTTTACAATAAAAGATTTCTTTAATAAGCCTGGCTATTGCTATTATACATTTATTTATATTGAAATCATTTGAGTTTTATTCTACTCGAATTACTGTATCTATGAGATACGCATTTTGATTGTTACAATCAGAGCGTACTCACCAAGGCTTGTTAAACATCACACAAATATATTGCAGTTGTTATGGAGACGATATTACTAATATCTAAATCAGATCTTAAAGTCGGAGGGTATTAGATGGGTTTTCAACAAAAAATACTGTTTGATAGAAAAATTGGTGCTGCCTTGACAAGAATTGAGGATCTAGAAGAAGCTGTTAAACATCCGAAAATAAAAACTATTTTTCTGTTGGGTGGGGAAATAAACATACTACCTAATATTTCTAGTAAGATTAATAAAGCGGGAAAAGGATTGTTGGTACATATCGATCTAATCGAAGGGGTTGGTAAGGATTGGGCTGGCATTAGGCTCCTCAAAAGGATGGGAGTTACGGGAATTGTAACTACTAAATCTAATTTAGTTAAATCTGCCCATGAAGAGGGAATCTCGGTAATTCAAAGAATATTTCTGGTAGATTCTACATCATTAAAAACTGGTATTCGTATTGCCAAAAATGTACAGCCCAGTGCAGTGGAAGTATTACCAGCAACCGTTCCTGCCTATGTTATTGAGGAACTTAAAAAGTCATTGGGTTTGCCCATTCTTGGTGGTGGTTTATTAAAAACCGAGGAAGACGTTAAAGAAGTATTTGCAAAGGGTATCGATTTTATATCAACCAGCCGGAGAGCTCTCTGGGAATTATAAAAGATGGATCCTAGACTAAAATCTATAAACAGGGAAATCGAAATGTCTAAAAATTAATATTTTTCTTGACAGATTTATGTGAATCTTTATAATTAATAATAAATACAATATTATGTTAACCCGATTTTACAACTTGATATTTGGGTAGAGTTCTGGAGAAGACCCTCGTGGATAGCTAGTTTTCTAATAGCTATTTATGGGGTTTTTATTTTTCTCTAACCCAGCCAGGAGAGAGGGAGACGGCCTAAAGGAACATTTAAATTAAAATGTTCTGAAGGGCCGTTATTTTATTTTTAAAGGGGGTGAACTACTCAGATAGAAATATAATTCTTCTCTGGGAAGTATAACCGGTTAACTCTGTGAACAAGATTTGGTACATTTATTTAGTGACCCTATAAAAGATCATTCAATTGAAGAAAGGAAGATATGCTGTGACCCCTTTTTTAGCTGAAATAATTGGTACGATGATTTTGATCATATTAGGTAATGGTGTTGTCGCAGGTGTTTTATTAAAAAAATCAAAGGCAGAAAATAGCGGTTGGATTGTTATTACGGCGGGTTGGGGATTAGCTGTAGCCATTGCAGCCTATGCTGTGGGAGGCTTTAGCGGGGCCCATTTAAACCCAGCATTAACCATAGCTCTAGCTACCATTGGAAATTTTCCTTGGTCTGATGTACCTACCTATATTCTGGCACAATTTATTGGTGCTTTTTTGGGTTCTGTTATTGTGTGGCTACACTATTTACCCCATTGGCAAGAAACCCCTGATCAAGCAGCCAAATTAGGTATCTTTTGCACCGGCCCTGGCATTCGTAATACAGTAGGAAACTTGTTAAGTGAAGTAATTGGTACATTTATTCTGGTATTAGGCATCTTAGCCATTGGTGCAAATAAATTTGCCGATGGTATGAACCCTTTTGTTGTTGGACTTTTGATTTTAGCCATTGGTCTTTCCTTAGGGGGTCCCACCGGCTATGCCATTAACCCCGCCAGGGACCTGGGTCCCCGTATTGCCCATGCGGTACTACCCATTGCAGGTAAAGGACACTCTGATTGGGGCTATGCCTGGATTCCCGTAGTTGGTCCAATTATTGGTGGTGTGTTAGGGGCAGTATTCTATGCAACATTCTTTTTAGGTTAACTGATTAGTTTTTCAACTAAATAATAATGTAAGGAGAGATGCAAGATGGTAAAAAAATATGTACTGGCCTTAGATCAGGGTACAACCAGTTGCCGGGCCATTTTATTTGACCGGGATAGTAATATCGTAGGTGTTGCACAAAAGGAATTTACACAAATCTATCCTAAGGCAGGCTGGGTGGAACATAACGCCGAGGAAATATGGAGCACTCAGTATGGGGTTATTGCAGAAGTCATTGCTAAGACTGGGATTAACCCCGAAGAAATTGCCTCTATCGGTATTACTAACCAAAGGGAAACTACAGTGGTTTGGAATAAGCATACTGGTAAACCCATTCACAACGCCATTGTATGGCAATGCCGCCGGACAACAGAGATCTGTGATCAGATAAAGGCAAAGGGACTGGAAGAGACATTTAGAAAGAAAACCGGGTTGGTAGTGGATGCCTATTTCTCTGGAACCAAGGTCAAATGGATATTAGATCAGGTACCTGGAGCAAGGGAATTGGCTGACAAGGGTGAACTACTTTTTGGGACAATGGATACCTGGCTAATTTGGAAATTGACCGGTGGAAAAGTTCACGTTACTGATTACTCCAATGCCTCACGGACACTGATGTACAATATTCGTGAACTCCGTTGGGATGAAGAACTACTGGAGATTTTGAATGTTCCTGCAAATATGCTCCCCATGGTAAAAGCCTCCAGTGAGGTGTATGGTTATACTCAGCAGGATCAATTTTTGGGTTATTCCGTACCCATTGCTGGGGTAGCGGGAGACCAACAGGCTGCTCTTTTTGGACAGGCATGTTACGAACCTGGTATGGCCAAGAATACCTACGGCACTGGTTGCTTTATGCTTATGAATACTGGAGACGAGCTTTATGATTCCAAGAATGGTCTACTAACCACCATAGCTTGGGGCTTAGATGGCAAAGTTACCTATGCTCTAGAAGGAAGTATCTTCATAGCTGGTGCTGCCATTCAGTGGTTAAGGGATGGCCTGAAGATACTGGAGTCTGCTCCAGATTCTGAATACTTCGCCAGTAAAGTAGATGATACAGATGGAGTATACCTAGTTCCTGCCTTTGCCGGTCTAGGGGCACCTTACTGGGATATGCGTGCCCGAGGAGCCATTGTGGGCTTGACCAGAGGAACCACAAAGGAACATATTATTCGTGCGGCTTTAGATTCCTTAGCTTACCAGACCAAGGATGTGTTGGGGGCTATGGAGGCAGATTCCAATATTAAATTACAGGCTTTAAAAGTTGATGGTGGGGCTGTGGCAAATAACTTATTAATGCAATTTCAGGCTGATATTCTAGATGTTCCAGTTGAGAGACCAAAGGTTATTGAAACCACTGCCCTAGGAGCAGCTTATCTAGCAGGCTTAGCTGTGGGTTTTTGGGAGAGTAAAGAAGAATTGGCAAAACGTTGGAAGCTTGATCGCAGCTTTGCCAGTGTCATGGCAGACCAGCAAAGAAATAAACTCTACAATGGTTGGAAAAAAGCAGTTGGTCGTTCTATGGATTGGGCTACTGAAGATTAAGTTGTTGAACTGGTAAAGAGTTAGAATATATTGTATAATGTTAAGTGATTAAGTTAAATTTGATATTGGCTTGAGAATGGGAGAAGCCGCACAGTATCAGGAAGATAATCCTGATGTTGTGCGGTTTTTTAACACTTTGTTTATTGATGAAAGTATAAGAAGAATTAGGCTTACCAAGAACTTGGCGTCAGCCGATTTTTTCTAACTAACTTAATGTGGAAATAAACGGAGGTAAGGGTATGGCGAGGGATAAAGCTCAAGTAGTTGTAATTGGTGGTGGTGCTACGGGAACGGGCATATTACGGGATCTGGCTCTCAGGGGTATTTCCGGCCTACTGGTGGAACAGGGTGACCTTGCTCATGGTACCAGCTCCCGATTTCATGGGCTTTTGCACAGCGGTGCCCGGTATGCCGTTAAAGATAAAGAAGCTGCCCGTGAATGTATTGAAGAAAATAAGATTTTACGCAAAATAGCAGCAAACTGTGTGGAGCTTACTGGTGGATTGTTTATCCAATTAAGAGAGGACGATCCTGACTATACTGATAAGTGGCTTAGTGCCTGCTCCGAAACTGGTATTGATACAGAAGAAATCAGTATTAAAGAGTTACGCACAGGTTATCCAGTATTATCACCAAACATAGTTAGAGCCTTTCGAGTACCAGATTGTGCGGTGGATGGTTTTCGAGTTCTTTGGAGTAATATTCACTCCGCCCGACAATACGGCGGGAACCTATTAACATATCATAAGCTAACTGGAATTCAACAGACTAATGGTGAAATTTTTGGGGTAGAAGTAACTAATCAGCTCACTGGAGAGAAAAAATTTATAGAATGCCAACTTGTGATTAACGCAGCCGGAGCCTGGGCTGGGGAAGTGGCCGCCATGGCAGGTATTGAGTTAAATGTAATTAAAGATAAGGGTACTTTAGTGGCCTATAACCACCGACTGACCAACCAGGTGGTCAATCGTTTACGTCCCCCGGGTGATGGAGATATTTTTGTTCCCCATGGTACCATTACCATTCTTGGTACCACATCCATTACCGTGGATGAAGCTTCTTGTACTAAACCAGGACAGCAGGAAGTGCTAGATTTAATTAAAATTGGTAGTGAAATGATACCAGATTTGCAGAACTATCGAATGATTAGGGCCTTTGCTGGTGTACGTCCTTTATATCAAGGGGAGAAAACTGCTGTTGGTAGGGCTGTTACCAGAAACTTTGCCTTGCTGGATCACCAAAAGCTAGATGGAGTTTCTGGCATGGTCAGTATTGTTGGCGGGAAATTTACAACCTTTAGATTAATGGCAGAAAAGGTTGTGGATATGGCAGCACAAAAGCTAGGGGTGCAGGCGCCTTGCCTTACCGCTGAGGAATCTCTTACTAAACCAACTTCCCAGGAACTGTTAGAACGGGGCAAAAGAGTCTTTGGGGTGGCAGGTGCCAAGAAGGCTGCGGATCGGTTGGGGGATCACTATGGCATTGTTGTAGAGGAAGCAGAAAAGAATCCTGATAAGCGTAAAGTATTTTGTGAGTGTGAAGCGGTAAGCCTTGCTGAGATAGATTTTGTTGCAAGGGACGGGGATAGCTTTACTTTAAGCGATATTAGAAGAAAAACGAGACTTGGTATGGGTACCTGTCAGGGAACCTTTTGCAGCTATCGGACATTGGGTGCCTTAAATGGGTATGATTTTACCAAAAATCACAAGGATTTTTTAACTAAGTTTTTACAAAAACGTTGGATGGGTATTCGGCCCGTTATGTGGGGACAGCAAATGAGAGAAGCCCAACTTTCTACGGCAATTTATTCAACATTATTTGGCATGGAGAGAATGAAATGATGAAAAAAAACGTAGATGTCTTGGTTATTGGAGCGGGTCTCTCTGGTCTTATAGCTGCTGCCAAGGCTGCGGATTATGGTAAAAAAATATTGGTGGTAGCAAAGGGCATGGGGGCTTTGGGATTATCCTCAGGCTGTATTGACCTTTGGGGCTACAGTATAGATCAACCGGATGAATTTTGCCAAAGGCCGATAGATGAAATTGCCCAACTGATTTCGAATAGGCCCGATCATCCCTATGCTAAGGTTGCAGATGTCTTAGTAGAAAGTTTGGACTTTTTTGAACAGCTTTGTACTAAGAGTGATATCTATTATAGGAGATGCGATACAGGTAATTGGCAGTTGCCCACCGCTTTAGGTACTCTCCGACCGACCTATTTAGCTCCAGCAGGGATGGCAGTAGAGAACTTAGCTAGAGTAAAAAATATATTGATTATAGGCTTCCAAGCTCTCAAGGACTTTTATCCAGATGTGTTGGCAGAGAATCTGAAGAAAAATATGAATTTACACGGGGACTGCCATATTACAACCCTTATGTTGGATCTGGATGCTGCTGAACTTACACCCAATAACTTGGCTTACCTTCTGGAGAAGCAAGATATCCTGCAAAGGCTGGTTTCCTACATTAAGCCACATTTGCAGGAGGATATGGTTATTCTCATGCCGCCAGTGCTGGGGGAAAGATGGGATTCTAAGGTTAGACCAACCCTTATGGAGAATCTTGGGGTGTCAGTTTATGAGGTAGCCAACATTCCTCCCTCCCTACCAGGGCAAAGACTGCAGCAAGCTCTGCTGCATCACCTAAGAAGACGTGGGGTAGAAATTATCCTGGGATGTACGGTTACCGAGGTAATTCACAGGGACGGACGTTGTACCGAGGTCATGGCAACTGGTTCCGGTAAGCAGCTTAAAATAATAAGCAAAAACATTATTCTTGGGACTGGTTCTTTTCTGGGTGGTGGGCTAGAGGCCGAGCCCGGGGAAGTAATAGAACCTATTTTTAATCTTCCGGTTAAAACCTATGAAGGTAAAAGATCAAGTAGCCAATTTTTATCAAAGGAAGGGCACCCCTTTAACAAATTTGGTATCGAAGTCAATGACAGGTTACAACCTGTCAATGGATGGGGTGAAGTGGTGCTAGAGAATGTTATGGTTGTTGGCTCCAATGTGGCTGGTTGTAATGTTCCTGTAGAAAAATGCGGTAACGGTGTTGCTTTGACCACGGGATATAAGGCTGGAAAATTGGCGGGGGAGGTGTAATGCTTTGACGCAGGGAGATCGAGTTGCTCTGGACAACTGTATTAAATGCTCAATTTGTGTCAGTCACTGTCCGGTTGCCAGAGTTACAGAAAAATTTGCTGGACCTAAACAGAATGGACCGGACTTGGAGCGTTTTAGGTTAGAAGAGCCGGCCACTGTACATCCTTCCATTGGTTATTGCAGCAACTGTAAAACTTGCGATGTGGTTTGTCCTTCAGGAGTCAATATTTCGGTCATGAACTGCAAAGCCAAAGGAGAATATGTTTCGCTACACCAGGTTCCCCTAAGGGACAAGCTATTGTCAAGGGTAGAACTAATGGGTAAAATGTCTCGCTTGTCCCCTTCTCTGGTAAATTTTTTAGGAAGTATAAAGTTTTTACGCCTACTAGGGGAAAAAGTAATGGGGGTAAGTGCGGAGATGACGTTACCCCATTTTGCCCAAAAAACTTTTTTACAATTATATAAAGCAAAAAAATTGAAAAATAGCAAAAGAAAGGTGCTCTACTATCCAGGTTGTTATGTTAATTATAACACCCCAGAGGTTGGCCTAGACTTGGTAAAGGTGTTGAACCATCACAATGTTGAAGTTTTAGTGGATCAATTTGACTGCTGTGGATTGCCTATTATTGCCAATGGTTTTCTGGAGACAGCAAAGGGCTATGCGGAAAGAAATATCGAGAAATTAAGGAAATATGCAGCAGAAGGCTATCAGATAATTACCACCTGCCCAAGCTGCAACCTAACCCTAAACCGTGAATATCAGGAACTTTTTGATCTGGATACTAGCAAATATTGTGTTCTTGATGCCTTTGAATATTTAGATCAACTGATTGAACAAGGGGAGTTTAAAACAAACTTTAAAAATATGCCTTTAAACCTGGGTTATCATCAACCTTGTCACTTAAAAGCGGCTGGCATTGGCGTTCCATCTCAGGGAATACTGCAGCTAATCCCGGAACTAAAAGTAACAGATCTCGATGCCGGATGTTGTGGTCTTTCAGGGAGTTACGGTTTTAAAAAAGAAAAATACCCAATCAGTCAAGAGATTGGTCAAAATATAATCAGAGCGGTGGAGGAATTAGCTCCCGAACAGACCATCACGGAATGTGGTATGTGTCAGTTGCAAATTGATCATCTAACTAAAAAGGCTGTTCTGCACCCTATTCAAATTTTAGCTCAGGCCTATGGTCTATAGTTTAAATAATGAAAAATCCCTCCTGGATGCCTGGAGGGATTTTTTTTGTTCGTTAGACCTGGATAAAGATATTTATTATTTTTTATAAGGTGGGAGAAGAGGAGAAAAAATAGTTATGTTATATAAAATTCGATAAAGAGGTGGGAAAATGGAAGTTATTGCTGCCATGAAAGCTAGAAGGAGTATTAGAAAGTTTAAACCGGATCCGATACCGGATAGCTACGTACAGGAAATTATCGAAGCTGCTAGGTTGGCACCATCGGGATCAAATTTACAGCCTACGCGATTTGTGGTGGTAAAGAGTGATGAGGCGAGAATGCGATTGAACGAAGGAACACCTATGAACTTTGTGTCCAAAGCTCCAGTGGTGCTTGTTTGTTGTGTAGACAACCAAGTCTTTGAACATTACGGTAAACGGGTTAATGAATTAAAGGAAGCAGGCGCTTTCTTAGGGACACCGCTAGAAGATGTTAAAGCCACTGATTTATCAAGCCAAAGAACTCAAGATGAAGTGGCTATGAAGGCCTATTTAGGGTTGAATGCTGCCATTGCCATTGATCATATCACCCTAAGGGCAGTGGATTTAGGTTTAGCAACCTGTTGGATAATGTTATTTGATCAAGATAAGATAAAAAAAGCTATAAATCTAGATAATCGGTATCAGGTAATAGCATTAATCCCATTAGGATATCCGGATCAAAATCCTGCGCCAAGGCCGAGGCTACCCCTGGAGGATTTGGTTATAAAAGAATTGTAGAAAAGTTACAGGTTTATAGTGATGTCTATCTCATAGGTCCAGTCACTGGTCTTCATGTAGGACTGAAACGCTGGGTATTGTTATTACACCCGCAAATAGGTCCCATGATATTGAACTCAAGTGCTGTACTTCCTTTTTATGAAGGGCTACAATTTAAATTTTTTTTTTGGGTGTATGTTTTTTCACAAAAGCCTCTAAGGGCCGTATGGGTCCAAAGAGGCTTTATTTTGCTAATAAAAAATTCTACCAGGGAGGTTTTATCAGTAAAGGTTTAAAAAATTATTCAATTTAAAAAAAGGAATATTCAGAAATATATAGAAAGGCATATTTTACTACTTATTTACTAGCATAAGACTAAGAGGTAAATTACAAAGCAAATTCATACATTTTAAAATGTTTGAGAATTAATTTGCTGTAATGAGTAGTTCAATAAAAGCTTTACTTAAACAGGAGGTGTAGTAAATCTTATGTCCGAAAAACCCATTATCGGAGAAAAACGGGCGTTTATGACGGGTAACGAGGTAATTGCCTGGGCTTGCTTAGCTGCAGGTGCCGATATTATGTACGGCTATCCCATTACTCCTCAAAACGAAATCATGCACTATTGGACCCGTCAAATGCCCAAATTTGGTCGCAAATTCCTACAAACTGAAGATGAGTTGTCTGCCGGTTTTACCACAATAGGTGGTGTATTGGCAGGTCTTAAAGCCTTTACTGCTACTGCTGGCCCTGGTAATACCCTGATGCAGGAACCGATGTCTATGGCTGAAATGATGAGACTACCAACCGTATCCATTGTACAGCAGCGCGGTGGCCCGTCTACTGCCACAGTTATTTATTCTCAACAGGAAGTTACTATGACAACCCAGGGTGGTAATGGTGAGGGCATCCGTATCGTTTACTCACCCAGTAATCACCAAGAACTATTTGATTATGTCTTGAAGGCCTTTAATACTGCCTGGAAATATCGTTTCCCAACCTTTGTGCTAGGCGACGGTTATCAAGCCAAACTTCGTGAATCTGTAACCCTTTATGATCCCGAAGAACGGGGTTATGTAAGAGTACCCTCTGAAAAATATGTTGGTAAATCAGGTACCATCGGCGTAGATCGCGAACCCGGTCTTTATCGTAACACCTTTAATACAGAGGAAGAACTCTTTGATGTTTTACAACAGCACTTTGCCGATTACCAGAAAATGGCTCCTGAGGTCATCGAGTATGCCCAAGAAAATGTAGAAGATGCTGACTTGGTCATCATTGCTCATGGTGTTGTTTTCCGTGGTGTAAGCGACGCAGTAAAAGAATTAAGAGAAGCGGGCTATAAGGTAGGATTTTTCCGTCCCATAACCCTCCGCCCCTTCCCCGCTGAGCAACTGAGAGCAGTGGCTGACAAGACTAAAAAATTACTGATTGCTGAGTCAGCCCAGGGACAGTTAGCTAAATTGGTTAAAGATGCTATTTATGGTGCAACTGCCGAAATAGTGCCCCTCTTCCGTCCTGGTGTAGGTATCACCACAGAACAAATTGTAGCCAGAGCAAAAGAGGTACTTTAGATTTTAAAACTAAGGAGGGAGGTTTCAACATGTCTGTGTCTCTACAACCTGCCATGCCGAAAAGCTGGCGTCCAGAATCAAAACCCCATAAATTTTGTCCCGGTTGCGGCCATGGTCTGGTATTAAAGTGCCTTGGCGAAGCCATTGATGAACTGGGAATACAAGATAGAGTCGTATTCGGCTGTGACATTGGATGTTCCTTGCTATCCTGGGATTTCTTTAATTGTGACAGCGTACAAACCCACCATGGTCGTACCACCCCGGTAATGACTGGAATTAAGCGTGCTAACCCTGACCTCATCTGTGTTGCCTATATGGGTGATGGTGGCGGTTATGCCATTGGTATTGGTGGTATTGTTAACGCTGCTGCCCGTAATGAAAAAGTAACTGTACTTCTAGCCAATAACACCGTGTATGCTATGACCGGTGGTCAGATGTCTCCTTGTACCATGCCTGGGCAAAAGGTAGAAACTGCTCCATATGGTCGGGATCCTGAAGCCACTGGTATGCCGACCCAAGGTCCGGAAATGTTAGCAGCTATCACTGGAGAAGGTGCCTATGTTGCCCGTGGTACCACTGCCAATCTGAAGCAGTTAAAGAACTACATCAAGAAAGCACTGCAGAACCAAATGGATGGCAGAGGCTTCTCCTTTGTGGAAGCATTGGCTGGTTGTCCCACCAACTGGCGGACCAATGCCGAGAAGACATGGGAATTTATAGAAAAAGAAATGCCTAAATACTACAAAGTTGGAGAAAAGAAAAACCCCTTTGAGGCTAAAAAGGAGGCTCAGCAGAATGGCTAAGGCTGTAAAAATTTGCTTGGCCGGTGAAGGTGGCCAGGGTGTTCAATCTGTGGCAGGAATTCTTGCTGATGCTGCCAATGCAGAGGGGCGTGAAGCACTCTATATTCCTAACTTTGGTGTTGAGCAGCGGGGCGGTGTATCCATTGCCTTTCTACAGATCGATGATAAAGCCATTGGTGCTCCAAAGTTTGACAAGGCCGATATCCTGGTTGCCCTAAGTGACCGTGCTGTACGCCGTTGTAAACAATACGTGGATAGCAATACCGTTTTTGTCTATGATGCCAGTATCCAAGGCGTAGAAAATGATTTACCTAAGGAAGGCGAAGCTAAGAAGGTATTAGCCATTCCTGCCTTAGAAATTTCTCAAAATGAATTACACCCCCGCGTATTTAACATTCTGATCATGGGTGCTGTAATTGGTGCCACCGGAGTTATTCCTGTGGAAGGTGCCAAGTCTGCCATTGAGAAGAAATTAGGTTATAAATTTGAACAGAATCCTCAACTGCGTGAGATGAATTATAAGGCCATTGATCGCGGCATTGAGCTGATTAAATAGGGGGGGAAATCATGGAATTCAGAGCTCATACCCAGGAATTAACCAAAAGTAGCTGGACTATTTTCCTCGGTCTGTGTAAGGGCTGTGGTTTGTGCATTCAGAAATGCCCCAAGAAAAGTCTTTCCTGGGCTAAAAAGCTGGGTGTATATAGTACTCCTGCTGTGGAGAGCAGTGATGAGTGCAATGGCTGTGGTATCTGTCAGATGGTTTGCCCCGATGCAGCCATACTGGTCCAAAGGAAGTCAAAGAAAGCCGAAGAATAAACTAGTTAATTAAAAGAAATTAAAAAATGTGGAAACAAAAAGCTGATAAATCTCCTTAGGGAGAGTTATCGGCTTTTTGTTTCCGAGATATAAGCATCTATTACGGATAAATATGCGTTTTTAAAATGCTTCAGCACAGGTTATGGCTGCGGAGGATATCAGTGAACTGGAAGTACATGAATTCGTGGATAGAGGAGTAGGTGCCATTTTAAAAGAGCATACTTAGGTTTATAAATAGTAACAAGCAAAAAATGGGGGCGAAAATATGGCCGTGTCATTAAACATTACCATGAGGCTGGAACTTCCAAACCGCCCTGGAACACTGGCAAAGGTGTTAACTGTGATTGGTCAAGAAGGGGGAAGTCTGGGTGCCATTGATTTAATCTTCGCAACACCGACCCATGTAACCAGGGAATTGATGATTCAAATAAGAGATAAGAGCCATCTGGATGATTTAATTAGTACCTTAAAAGGTATGAGTGAGGTAAAAATCATTCATATTGCAGATAGGGTATTCACCAGACATTTAGGAGGTAAAATTGAGGTAACTCCCAAAAGACCCATTCAAAACCGTGAAGATCTAGCTATGGTTTATACACCGGGTGTGGCTTCAATTTCCAAGGCTATTTCGGATAAACCAGAACTAGCCTATAAACTTACAATGAAAGGTAATTCTGTTGCCATTGTAACAGACGGGTCAGCTATTCTAGGTTTAGGAAACCTTGGACCGGAACCTGCACTTCCGGTAATGGAGGGTAAGGCTGCGCTGTTTAAACAATTCGGTAATGTAGATGCCATTCCCATTTGCCTGGCTGTGCACGAGTCTGAGGAAATCATTGCTACTGTGCTGGCACTGGCCCCTGGCTTTGGCGGTATTAATCTGGAGGATATTGCAGCACCCAAATGCTTTGAAATTGAGGAAAAACTAACACAACTGCTAGATATTCCGGTTTTCCATGATGACCAGCATGGGACAGCCATTGTCGCACTGGCTGGCTTGATTAATGCACTAAAAGTGGTTGGTAAAAGGCTTGATAATATAAAGGTTGTATTAAGTGGTGCCGGTGCTGCGGGAGCTGCCATTGCTAAAATATTATTAAATGCAGGAGTAAGTAATCTAATTGTCTGTGATCGCAAGGGGGCTATTAGTAGAGATAATTTACCCAGTGAGCCTACAAAATCATGGCTAGCCCAAAACACCAATGAAAGGTGTGTTAAAGGCAGTCTTAATGAAGTAATAGTCGGAGCAGACGTGTTCATAGGGGTATCCGCCCCTGGTCTCCTTAAACGAGAAGATATTTTGCGGATGGCTGAGAAACCTATTGTTTTTGCACTGGCAAACCCGGAGCCCGAAATAGAACCTGAAAAGATATTTGATATTGCAGGGGTAATTGCCACTGGTCGATCAGATTATCCCAACCAGGTTAATAATGCCCTGGCTTTTCCAGGAATTTTTAGAGGAGCACTGGATTGCCATGCTACCAAAATCAATGATGAAATGTGTGTGGCTGCGGCCTATGCCCTGGCCAGTATCATCCCCGAGGAACAATTAAGTGCAGAATATATAATTCCTTCTGTGTTTAACGACAAAGTAGCTACCGTTGTGGCTAAGGCTGTTAAAAATGAGGCTAAGAAAACTGGTGTCTCGAAAAAAGGGATGTAATGATGAGATAGAGTTTAAACAAAATAACGAGGGTGACTTGAGTCTTAGTAGACCTAGACATCCTCGTTACTTTTCACCTTGTCCACTGTTAATTCTTATTTTATTCAAGCGGCTATGGTAGTTGTTTAAAAAGTACAGTGAAAGTTGTTCCTTGATTTATTGTACTTTCAGCTGTGATTTTGGCATGGTGATTTTCTGCGATGCTTTTGGCAATGGACAGGCCCAAACCGTAGCCACCCAACTCCCGTGCCCGAGACTTGTCCGCTCGGTAGAAACGTTCAAAAATTTGAGGCAAATCACTAGGAGGGATGGGGGTGCCCGTATTATTTACTTTTAGACACACTTTTCTTTGCTCTTGTACCAGCGTTACTGTAACGATACCTTTTTCACCAGCATATTTACAGGCGTTATCCAGCAGGATGGTAACTAATTGCTTAAGCTGATTCCCGTCACCTTTGATAGTAATATCTGGTTCAATGTTGGTATTGATGGTGACACCCTGCTCGAATGCCACTGCTTCAATGGGCAATAAGCAGCCCCATACCGTATCACTTAAATTCAGTTCTAAAAACTTTAGGGGAACCTGAGAGGCACCAGATTTTGCTAAAAACAACAGATCATCCACCAGCTTTTTCATTCGGGTGGCTTCAACTTGAGTATTTTCCACCCATTTGGATTGCTGGGCGATGGTGTCTTGACGATGGGCCAGTAGAATGCCAATATTAGCAAGAATAACTGTCAGAGGCATCCTTAGTTCATGAGAGGCATCTGCCACAAACTGTCGTTGCTGTTCCCATGCCTTTTCCACCGGGCGTAGTGCCCAACTGGACAGGTACAAACTGATGATAAAGAAGGCGATCAGGCCCCCTGTACCTACAATCAAAGATATGAGAAAAAGACTTTGCATGGAGTTAATCTCGTTGCTTCTATCAGCAAAGGCAATTTTTGTCCCATCAAGTATATCTCTTCGGAGAAAGCGTAGATCTAGGTCGTGCAGAATACCTTCGGGGTACTCGGAAGTCATTGCTTCTTCCACCGCTTTTGCCAGGTCAACATCGGATATGGACATATTTTGTTCTGTTGTATGAACGATGTTATTGTTTTTATCAAGTACCACAGAGAAAACTGGCGTAAATGGAAAGGGCTTTCTTCCGTGAGACAATCTACCAATTTCAGGTTTTGGTGGGGGTAGATCATTTCTTTGCTCAAGGGCATGATATAAGGCTTCGTGACTTTCAGATTGCAGCCTCTGATAGCTTGAAAAGAATATAGCGGCGAAGACGATGAGTAGCACCAAACTGACCAGAGTCATATTGATTAGGATAAATTTCCTACGCAGTTTTTTAATCATAGGACATCTACTTCTAACCGATAACCCACTTTCCGAATGGTGCCGATACTTACCTTGGACCCAAGAAAAAAGAATTTTTTACGCAGGAAAGAAATGTAGGCTTCCACGTTGTTATCCTCTGCGCGGGACTCCACACCCCAAACCTTAGTAAGTAAATCTTCTTTTGGAATCACAATTTTAGGGTTTGCCATTAGTATTTTCAGGATTTCAAATTCTTTAAAGCCCAAATGCACCGATTTTGCCCCCCGGGTCAAATTATAGGTAGATAGGTTTAGTATCAGATCTGCAAAAGTTATCTCTTCTAAAAGTACATCACCTTTTCTTCTGGAAAGGGCTCGGATACGGGCTAGCAGTTCTTCTGGTGCAAAGGGTTTTGTCATGTAATCATCAGCGCCACAATCTAGCCCAGTGACTTTATCAGTTATTTCGTCCTTTGCGGTAAGCAACAGAACAGGTGTGGCATTCTTATGATTTCTTAACTCCTTAACTACTTCGAAGCCACTGCGCTTTGGTAGCATTACATCCAGTACAATCACATCATATTGACCGCTTAATGCGTATTGCAGCCCGTCTTCTCCATTATATACAATATCCGGGGAGTGCCTTTGTTCAGCTATAATGTGCCCCAGAGCCTCTGCCAGTCGCACTTCATCTTCCACTATTAATACACGCATATAGATCCCCACCTTGTCGTTCCTTATTATAAAATGGGTAGATTTCCATTGCAATTATTTTAATAAAGAAAGCTGAAATTAGTCTGAAACCAGTTTTTCAGACTAATTTCAGTTAGAGCATGTATGATATGGTCCATGAGGAGAATACACCGATTGGAGGTATCAGATTGGCACAATATCAGAACGTATTTCAACGGTATGAGAAAAAGTATTTAATGGATGAGCGACAATATCAAGCTCTAATTAAATTTTTGCATGGCAAGATGACTTCAAATGAGTATGGGCGCCATACCATCTGTAATATTTACTTCGATACCCCAGATTTTAGACTGATCCGTGCATCCATTGAAAAACCCGTTTACAAAGAAAAGATTCGTCTTCGCAGCTACGGCGTACCAAAGAAGGAAGATACCGTATTTATTGAATTAAAAAAGAAGTATAAAGGTATCGTTTACAAACGACGGGTGTCCATAACACTATGGGAAGCGGAACAATATTTGCTACGGCGTAGTAAGTTGCAAAAACCCAGTCAAATTCTCAAGGAAATTGACTGCTTCTTGGATTTTTACCAACCCATTAATCCCAAGATATATCTTGCTTATGACCGTATTGCCATGTGTAGCAGCGAAAATCCAGACCTACGCATTACTTTTGATACCAACATTCGCTGGCGGGAAAATGTTTTGGATCTTGCTAAGGGGGTTTGGGGAAGTCCGTTACTGGAAGCAGGACAGCACCTGATGGAGATAAAGATCCCGGGAGCTATGCCTATTTGGCTTAGCCGGGGCCTATCGGAGCTAGGGATCTTTCCTACATCCTATTCTAAATACGGCAACTGTTATAAAAAATATTTGATACATTCAATTGGTATAGGGGGAACGCAAAGTGCTTGAAAGTATTCTGTCAACCAATGCTGCTAACTCCATAACACTTGAGGGACTGCTGCTTTGTACGCTATCCTCTCTCGTTCTTGGTGTTGGCGTGGCCTACATTTATATGTACCGAAACGTTTATAATAAAAACTTTGTGGTGACTCTGGTGCTGCTGCCGGCAATGGTCCAAATGGTGATTATGCTGGTGAATGGCAATATCGGTACTGGTGTAGCTGTGATGGGGGCTTTTAGTTTGGTACGGTTCCGCTCTGTACCAGGTAGCGCCCAGGAGATTAGCAGTATATTCCTGGCTATGGCTGTGGGCCTTGCTACCGGCATGGGTTATCTCGGTATTGCTTTACTGTTCCTAATTATTATCGGCGCCATGACGGTTCTTTTGTCCAGCACGGGCTTTGGGGAGCAGCAGAAAACTGAAAAGGAACTGAAAGTTACGATTCCAGAAAACCTCGACTACTCCGGCATCTTCGATGATCTGTTACAAAAATATACGAAGTCTGCTGAGTTGATCAAGGTAAGGACCACCAATATGGGAAGTCTATATGAGCTACAATATCACATTGTATTGGCAGACCAATTTAAGGAGAAGGAATTTCTTGATGAGATTCGCTGCCGTAACGGCAATTTAAATATCTCTTGTGGGCGGGTACCCACCAGTAAGGTAGAACTATAAGGAGGAGAATATTATGAGCTATAGATCCCATAAATTGATCACACTATTGACTGCGGGTATGCTGTTTGCTTCCGTACTCAGTGGCTGTCAGGAGGGCTCGTCAGCTAATTTACCCCTCAGCACTGCCAGTGCTGCGGAGCTGTCCCCCATCGACCCCGGCTACAGTGAACGTGACTTGTCAGGAACCTGGGATGAACAATCTGCCACTAAGATTTCCTTAAATGGTTCGTCAATCACTGCCTCAGGCCCGGGTGCCACAGCTTCGGGTGGTACCTTGACCATCACTGCTGCGGGTATTTACGTATTGTCTGGTACTTTGGCCAATGGCCAAATCGTTGTGAATGCTGCTGAATCCGACAAAGTACAGCTTGTGCTGGATGGCGTGTCCATTACCAGCTCGAACAGTGCAGCTATCTATGTGAAGCAGGCAGATAAAGTTTTTTTGACACTGGCAGATGGTAAGAAGAACACAGTGACTGACGGCGCCACCTATAACCTAGCTAACGGTGTGGATGAGCCCAATGCGGCGATTTTTAGCAAAAGCGATCTGACCATAAATGGTAAAGGCGAGCTGACAGTCACTGCCAACTATAAAAATGGCATTACCTCTAAGGATGATTTGGTCATTGCAGGTGGGACCATTACGGTTACTGCGGTCAATGATGGCTTACGTGGCCGTGATGCGGTGGCAATCCACGACGGTGCCCTTGTAATTAATGCGAGCCAAGGAGATGGTATCCAGTCTAACAATACCGAGGATGCCCAAAAAGGTTGGGTTTCCATCGATGGCGGTACATTGAATATTACCGCGGGTCAGGATGGCATCCAAGCAGAGACGGTAGTTCAAATAACTAATGGTACAGTAAACACCAAAACAGGGGGTGGCAGTGCCAACGCCAACACTGACAGTAAGGTCAATGAGCAGCCGAGTTGGGGTGATGGGGGTAAACCAACTACGATTAAAACTACCGAGGACAGTGTAGATAACGAAAATGACAGCGCAAAAGGTTTTAAGGCTGGAACAGCTATCTATGTAACCGGTGGAAAAATAAATATTGATTCTTCGGACGATGCGGTTCATTCCAATGGGAATGTAGTCATAAAGACAGGCACGTTGACCCTGATATCTGGTGATGATGGCATCCATGCCGATACCTCTCTGGTGGTGGACGGTGGTACCATTGATATTTCTCAGAGTTATGAAGGTATGGAAGGAACTAATATCACGGTGAACGGTGGGAATATCCATGTAACTGCTAAAGATGACGGCATCAATGCTGCGGGCGACAATGACCGGTTTGCCCTTGGCAGACCCAGAGAGAACAACTTTACTGCAACTAGTTCTGGTGATAACGACAGTGCTTATATTCGAATCACGAATGGCAATGTAGTGGTCAATGCTGCTGGAGATGGCCTCGATACCAACGGTTCACTGTATGTAGACGGTGGTACGGTACTGGTTAATGGTCCTACTGGCCAGGGCA
This sequence comes from Desulfotomaculum defluvii, assembly GCF_054657375.1. NCBI lineage: Bacteria > Bacillati > Bacillota > Clostridia > Eubacteriales > Desulfotomaculaceae > Desulfotomaculum > Desulfotomaculum defluvii. Next base: position 563,693 of record NZ_BAAHYV010000006.1, read on the forward strand.
ACGGTGCCTTAGACTATGACAGTGTGGCAGAAATTACTGGCGGAACATTAGTGGCTGCAGGTAGTTCAGGTATGGCCCAGAACTTTTCCGACAATTCCAAACAGAACTCCTTGCTTGTAGCCTATTCCTCTATTCAAAAAGCAGGTACTTTAGTAAGTTTACAGGATGAGAACGGCAAAACCATCTTAAGCTTTGCTCCTGCCAACGAATATCAGTCCATTGTGATCAGCTCACCTAAATTGGAGCAGGGCAAGACCTATACACTTTACTCTGGTGGTAGCTCAGGTGGGAAGAATATTGACGGATTGTACACAGACGGAAGTCTTTCTGCTGGCTCTAAGGTCGTCAGTGTCACCCTTTCCGGGGTCTCTACCAATATTACAGATACAGGTGCCCAGTTTACCGGTATGGGTGGGCCTGGCAGGGGAGGTCATATGGGTGGACCAAAAGGACCCAGGCCAGACCGTAACCAAGGTAATGTCGGTCAATAGATTATAATTTTAAAAGGAAGGACACCATTAATAGGTGCCTTCCTTTTATATTATTTAAACTCCTCTGCATATTTTAAAATTCTTTTTAAAATTAGCTCTCTCTTAGCATTAATGGCGTTAAAATCCATTGCTGGGATGTAGTACTCCTCCATAACATCGTGTTCTGCCTTGGCGGCAGCGATATAGCTGGTAGCTCGCTGGATTGCTAAACCAAAACGATCCCTGGCAGATTTAATCTCTTCCTCATATACCGCTAACACAGACTGATCAAGAAACTGGTTTAGGTCTTTAATAATAACTTTATCTAATCCGGGAACTCCTTGTAATTTTATATCAATACCCGGGATTTCCTTCAAGATAGCTAACTTTAAGTTAGGGATAACTACTAAATCCACAGCAGTGGGCTCAAAGGCACAGTGATAAACTTCGGTATTCAGTCCATGTATATGCATTGCTTGGGCAATGGTGCCAATTACATGAGAACCGATGGCACTGGCTTCCCCTGTAATAAAGTATAATTTTGTAACTCCATCTAGTATGGTTTCAAGGAAATGAGCCTGCCCCTTTGGAGTAAAAGCGGTTGCGAAAAGATGTCTATCGTCGGCCTCCTTCTCAAACTGTAGTTTATGGTCTCTAATTATATCCCCCAGTATACTCTCGGCAATGTTGTGAATAATACTGTTAACGCCACCCATGTTCATGGCTTCGGCATAGTAGCTATCTAGTTCAGCCTTGATAGCCTTTGCTTCATTTAATTGGTTGTAGGCAATCTTAAAGAGACGTCCAACCCGGGCATTGGCTTTTAAAATAAGTTCTTTATTTTGTCTTAACTTATCTTCATTCCAATAGTCACCTAGATGGATGATTTCGTCCACTGCCCCAGGGTTTTTAGGATCAACAACATGAGGGGCGGTGCCATCCAGCAGAGCTACACCAATGGCGGGAATTACCACTCCATCTAGGGAGTTGTTATCCGAGGAACAGCAGTGTTGTTCCACATCATAACCCAGATCCACCATTTTCTCACTGATGTACTTCATAAATGTTGACTTGCCTACCCCTGGGCCGCCTTTGATACAAAAGATTCGGGTGGCGTTTGGTGCAATCATATAGTGGTAATAAGAATAGAAACCTTGGGAGGTATTTCCCCCGGGAAAGACCTTTTTGATCTTACCTTTACCCATCTACCTTACCCCCTTGTAAAATTTGCTAACTTCATAGTTTAAAATGCACCACCACAGAGGATGTCTGAAGCGGTTTTTGACGCTCAAGAGAGGAGTCACGCCGTTGTGACACTTCTACACATTTATAGATATTGAGTGATTTAATATTGTATGACAGGGGGATAGTGGAAATCCAACGAAAGATAAGGTCAATTATGGGATTGTTGGCATGTTATTGTTCAATCAGTTAGGTTTTACAGACTGGAATACTTGGTTACTCTTTTCGAAATTGTTTACCTATGCTATAATTATTAGCAAGAAAATTTATGAGGTGTGAAATGAAGAAAGTGTTTTTAAACTAATCAATTTTAATAATTTCTTAAGGTGTTTACCGATTCAAAGGGATTAGTGTGCACTCTAAGAGATGATAGTTTAAAAACACTCACAAGATAAGTTGGATACTAAATTTAAGGCTATGTGTGCTTATAGCTTTATTTGTATGCTTTACTGCAGTGGACACTTGGGTGTTTACTGCAGTTTTGTTTTTTAGGCTATTATCTCTTTGATTTTGGAAAAGGAGATGATTGGATGAGCTTAAGTTTCTACGGTCTTAGTAAAAGCTATAACGGTAAAACAATTTTTGAGAATATTAGTGGCAAAATCAACAGTCAGGACAAAATTGGCTTGGTAGGAGTAAATGGTAGCGGAAAAACAACACTGGCTAGGATATTGGCGGGGTATGAAGTGTGCGATATGGGTAACATCAGACGATCATCGTCCAATGCCAGGGTTTTATATATTGAGCAGCACCCCATTTTTAAACCAATGGTTTCTGTATACGATGAGATTGATGGATTGGCCTCAACTTTTCGGCAGGACCATATGGGGGATAGGGCTACAGTAGTAAAAAGAGCTCTCAATAGGGTTGGTTTAGATGAGGAAAAATGGAGACAGAGAGCGGTAAGTCTAAGTGGCGGGGAAAAAACAAAACTGGCCCTATGCAAGGCATTGGTCAGTGATTTTGATTTTCTAATTCTTGATGAACCCACGAACCATATTGATATGAAAAGCTACTTGTGGCTGGAGGAGTTTGTCCGGAATTTAAGCAAGCCCATGTTGATAATCTCTCATGACCGCTTCTTTCTAGACCGAGCAGTTGGAAGTATTTGGGAATTGGGCGACGGGGAATTAAGAGCTTATGAAGGAAATTACTCTGCCTATAGAACGCAACAAGAGATAGAACGTACCAGCATGGTTAGAGAATATGAAAAACAACAGGCCAAGATTCAGCATTTGAAACAGATGATCCATGAGCGGGAAAACTGGTATAAAAGTGCCCATCAAGCCGCAGGCCAAAACGATTTTTATCGAGCTAAGGCCAAAAAACATGCCAGCGTCTTAAAGGCAAAGGAACGTGAACTTGAAAGGATCGAAAAGAACAAAGTTGATAAACCCAGAAACACAGTATCACCAGCATTTGAGGTAATTAACAAGAGTATCATCGGTAAGAAGTTTCCACCCTTCCTTGTGCAGGGAAAAAACCTAGGCAAGGCTTATGGCACAAAGGTAATCTTTGAAAATATTTCTTTCAACATAGGGCGTAAAGATAAAATTGCTCTCATTGGACAGAATGGTGTAGGAAAAACGACTCTTTTAAAAATAATATGTGGCTTAGACCAAGATTTTAGCGGTGGAGTTAAAATTAACCCATCACTCAAAATTGGCTATTTTGCTCAGGAACTGGACAATTTGAGTAATCAGTCTACCATCCTGGAAGAGGTTTTGTCTGTAGGGAGTACCATTGAAGAAGCCAGACTGCTTCTTGCTTGTTTGCTTTTTAGAGGCGAAGATGTTTATAAAAAAATAGAAAACTTAAGTATGGGGGAAAAGGGCAGAGTTGCCTTTGCCAAGCTAATATTGTCAGGTGCCACTTTACTTGTTTTAGATGAACCCACTAATTATATGGATATCGCATCTAAGGAAAAGATCGAAGAAGTGCTTGGAGAATTTGCAGGGGCAGTAATTTTTGTTTCCCACGACCGGTACTTTATCCAACGAATCGCCAACAGAATAGTTGTCATCGATCACCAAAAACTCCGCTGTTATGATGGGGACTATGATTACTTTCTGACAAAAGAGAAGGAAGAAAAGTCTAGAAGTGCCAGTGGTATTGATTATCGAGATTTGGCTAATAATGTTAGCCGACTAGAATGTGAGCTGGCTTTTTTAAGTGGCAAGTTAAATGAAATGATGGATATAGAAGAAAAAGAAAAGCTAAACCAAAAATTCTTGTCCACTGTGAAGGAACTAAATATATATAGAAACCTTCTTAAAAATGATAAATATAATTAAAAATAAGATAGAGTATGCCCCTCGTAAGGGGCATACTCTATCTATATGATAACTTTAAGGAGAGAAAAAGTCTATAGATTTACTTGGTTATATCCTATAATCTTCAATGTTGCTAACAAAAAAGAAAAATAGATAGGAGAATAACTATGCTGAAAAAGAAGATAGCAAACATTCCTTTTGGACCGTATATCACAGTTCTAGCAGGAGCAACTGTTAATGGAAAGCCAAACTATGCAACCATTGGCGCATACGGGGTTGTCAGCCAAAAACCAGTACTTTATATTTCATTAAAAAACTCTCATTGTACAACTAAAGGCGTACTAGAGAATGGTTTTTTTAGCGTTAACATTCCTTCTGCTAAGAGCGTTGAAAAAACGGATTATTGTGGAACTGTTTCTGGTAACAAGGTAGATAAGTCAGAAGTCTTTGAGTCCTTTTATGATGAAGCAGGCCATGCACCAATGATAAAAGAGTGCCCAGTAAGTTACCTCTGTAAGGTAATCCAGACTATACCTATATTTGACTTTACAATGTTTCTTGGTGAGATCGTTGCTGTATACGCCAATGAAGATTGCCTGGAAAACCGTAGACCCAATGCTCTAAAAGTTAATCCAATAATATTAATGGATACAGGATATTTTGATTTAAAGGATAAAGTTGGGTCAATATTTAAAGTATGTAAAGGAAATTAGTAAGGAATGTCCAAGGCTACAGAGTTTTCAATAAGATATATTTTAAAGTCAATCTCCAAAATTGGGATTGCATTCTATTGTATTGGCATCCCTATTATAAGCATCCACAGCTAAAGACCTTGTCAGGGAGATGCCTTGGGAGGATTTTTGGATACCTATAATATTGGGAAGGGAGAGGATTTATGGATTATTATATTTTAGCAATTAATCCTGGGTCAACATCGACGAAACTTGCCGTTTATAAAAATGATAAAGAATTATTTATGGAATCGATTAACCACAGTAATGAGGATTTAGAAAAATGCAAGGGCTTAAAGGATCAGTTTGAAATGAGAAAGGAACTGATTGTAGAGGCACTGGCAAGGCACAACTTCAGTCTTTACAATCTCTCTGCAGTGGTTGGCCGTGGCGGACAACTGCCACCGGTAAAGGCAGGGGGGTATTATGTAAATGAGGCCATGAAGAGAAGGATTATCCAGGGACCTATCGTCAACCATGCTTCAAACTTGGGCGCACTTCTGGCATGGGCAATGGCACGACCAAATGAAATTCCTGCCTATATCTACGATGCGGTATCATCTGATGAGCTTAAGCCTGTGGCAAAGGTGACGGGAATTCCCGAAATTGTAAGAAAAAGTTTTTGTCATGTTTTAAATAGCAAAGCGACTGCTAGAAAGGTAGCACAAAGCCAGGGCAAAAAATATGAGGATATGAATTTCATTGTGGGACATTTAGGTGGAGGAATTTCTATCAGTGCTCACGAACGAGGAAAAATTGTTGATGTTATTACAGACGATGCAGGTCCCTTTTCACCTGAGCGTTCTGGCAGTGTTCCGCTTCTATATATTGTTGATATGTGTTACAGTGGAGAATACAGCAAAAAGGATTTAATAAAAAAGCTGCGGGGTATGGGAGGCTTAAAAGCCCACCTAGGAACCCATGACTGTAGAGAAATTGAAACTATGATTGCACAAGGCAACGATAGGGCAAAGTTTCTCTATGAAGCCCTAGCCTACCAAGTTGCCAAGGGAATTGGAGAATTATCTCCTACCATTGACGGTAAAATTGATGGCATTATTCTGACCGGCGGTATTGCATATTCTAAAATGATGATTGACATGATTACAAAACGCGTAGTTTTTATCGCACCAGTTATTGTCATCCCAGGAGAAAATGAGCTAGAATCTCTGGCCCTTGGAGCCCTTCGTATTTTACGCGGAGAGGAACCGTGTAACGAGTATTTTGATGAATATGGGAAAGAGGATGAATTATTTATCTGATAAGCATTACAACAAAGGTTGTTTTTATATAATGTTCTGAGGTATTTCTGTCAGGGGATACCTGTTTTTTTGTTTTTTACAATATATTTATCAGATAATGATAAAATTAAACAAATAAATTATAATGATTTATTATTGGAAAATTTAAAAGCAAAGATAAGGTTAAATCAGTTATTCTATAGATTTTCAAAAGATTGCTTTTCATGTTCTATATCCTTATACTTTAATTAGGTTACCAATAAAAGGTTAGACACGGCCAGTTTATTATCTGTTTTTACAATTTATAAAAGATTGCCCCAAGGAGGACAAAAGAAAAGATGCAGCCTTTAACAGTTCAGGAAGTAATAGATAGGGCACAAGAATATCACGTTAAATTTGTTAGATTGCAATTTACGGATATTCAAGGTTCTTTTAAAAATGTTGCTGTAACAGTGGAAGAACTTGATAGAGCTTTACAGTCCAAAATTAGTTTAGATAGTGCGGTTATTGAAGGGAAATATGGTGTTCGCCAAAAGGATATTTTTCTAAAACCAGATCCTACAACCTTTCAAGTTTTTCCTTGGCGTCCCCGGGAGGGGGCAGTGGCGAGACTTATTTGCGATATTGTTGATGCTGATGGAAATCCCTATCCCGGATGTGTAAGAAGCAAATTAAGAGATTCTCTAACAAGGTTGCAAAATAATAACCTTGAACTAACCGTGGGAGCAGAAATTGAATTTTTCCTTTTTCAAACGGATCAGAAGGGTCATCCTACCCATTGTACCCATGATAACGCAGGACTTTGTGATCTAACACCTGTAGATTTGGGTGAAAATGCCCGCCGCGATATGGTGCTAACCCTGGAAGAAATGGGATTCCAAATCGTTGCCAGCCATCATGAGAGTGCTCCAGGTCAACATGAAATAGTGTTACGGGAAGAATTTCCCCTATATATGGCAGATAAAATTGCCACTTTCAAATTTGTTGTACGGACCATTGCCCAACGTCATGGATTGCACGCATCCTTTATGCCAAAACCTTTGCACACTCATAATGGTTCTGGCATGGCCTTGAATCTTTGCCTGTGGCAGGAAGGAATAAATGCTTTAGCTAATATTTCAGGTTCCTTTGGTTTAAGTTCTCTGGCAGGTGGCTTTATAGCAGGAATAAGCAACCACGCCTCTGCTATTACGGCTGTGATCAATCCTTTGGTGAATTCCTACAAACGACTGGGTTATGCTAATTTAGACCGCGTTTTGAAAGGATGGTCAGAGAGCAACCGCAATTCCATGATTCGCGTACCGGGACAGAGAGGTAATGATACTAGAATTGTCCTGAGAAGTCCCGATGCAACCTGTAATCCATACTTAGCCCTGTATCTGATAATGCAAACGGGTTTAACAGGGATAGAGCAAAACCTGCCTTTGCCCATATCATTGGATGAAGATACTGTAGCTCACAGAGTACCTCGAAATCTTGGAGAAGCCTTAGAAGCTCTAGAGCGGGATGAGTTTATCAAAAGAGTACTTGGTGAAGTGATTTTTGAACGCTATTTGGAGTATAAGAAACTTGAATGGGATGATTTTCATAACCATCTGCATCCTTGGGAGATAGAGAAATACTTAACCAATTATTAATTAGCAGTTTTTTTGCGGGAATAGTGACAAAGGTCGTTATCTAGGGATTTTTTTTATCCTTTGGCAGAGCAGGTGTGTTACAGGAAAAATATTCTGCCTAATCTTATATGTATGTCCGTCATAGGTGGAAAGGTTGATATACAAATTGGGGTGTAAACATGTTTGGTAGACGAGTGCTGCTGGCAGATCCAGACCCGGATTTTCGAAAAAGTCTTAAAGACGTACTCCAGCAGCATGGTTATCTGGTGATCGCAGAGACCGAAGAGGGCAGGAGTACACTACAGGCAGCCTTTCAGCATCAACCAGATATTGTGCTGATGGAGGGGGAACTTCCTGGTAGTAGGGGATTGGAAATAGCCAGGATCATTGATGAACATCACCTAGCTCCAGTTGTGTTAATTACTTCTCGGACCAATAGGGAAATACTTGAAGAAGCAAAGGTGTCTTCAATTCTTGGTTTTTTAATCAAACCAATTGAGGATTTTAATATAATACCTACTTTGGAGGTGGCTTTGGCAACCTTTAAGAAATTGGTTCGTATTGAGGAAGAAAATAAGAAGTTGAAGAAGAAGCTGGAGGAACAGCGGTTAGTTGAACAGGCTAAGCGATTGCTCTATGAGAAAAAAGGTTTTAATGAACAGTTGGCTCATCGTTACATGCAAAAGGTGAGTATGGATCGCTGCTGTTCATTAACTAAGGTTGCCCAATTGGTTATTAACTCCCTTAGCAAATAAGGATCTCAGGACTTTCCAAATGTATACAATATATCTAAAATACATTCATTGACTAAAGAATGTCTTGCAGTTATAGTACTATTATAAAGTAAATAGCTAAGGGGCAAAGGCGTCCCAACTGGACCTTTAGAAATATAAGGGTCTGGTTGGGACGCCTTTTGTTTCGCGGATCGACGGTCAAAGACAGGCTTTAATTTAATCTAATAAACTAAAATTTGGAGGTAAATGTTGATGACTTATAGTAAAGGAACGAATGCTACTTCTGCAACCCTGACTAAACTGCGTACTCCAGATAGCTACTGCCCCTTTAGTGGTATGTGCACCACTTGTTTAGACGGTTGCCCCGGTTTCTGTGAGATTGGCAAATCTGCTGTACGTGGTAAGGAAAGTCTATACCCTCAACCTTTCGGTAAGGTAACCTCTGCATCCCAAAAAGATTATCCCGTTGATTACTCCCATTTTAACATTATGGGTACTGCCGTAGGCGCTAAAGGGATTGAGGCAGATTCTGATAAGGCAATTTTCCCTGCTGTTAATTTGGAAACCTTTTTAGGTGCTAATAAAGATTTGAAACTTACTACTCCTATCATAGTTGCTGCCATGGGTTCCACCAATATCGCTTCAGATAACTGGGATCATCTGGCTGCTGGATGTGCTATTTCTGGTGCAGGTATTGCCATCGGTGAAAACGTATGTGCCATGGACCCCAATGTAGAGATCAAAAATGGTCGAGTTGTACATTCTCCTAACCTATCCAGAAGAATTAAAGATTTCCAAAACTGGTCCCAAGGTGCTGGTTTCATTGCTGTTCAGGCCAATGTTGAAGATACCATGCTTGGTGTTCAGGAATATGCTTTAGATAAACTGGGTGTTGAAGCAGTTGAGATTAAATGGGGGCAAGGTGCTAAGGATATTGGTGGCGAGGTTAAATTAAACACCTTAGAACGGGCCCTGCAATTAAAGAGTCGTGGCTACATTGTACTGCCTAATCCCGAGGATCCAAAGGTACAGGAAAATTATAAGGCTGGGGCCTTTAAAGAGTTTGAACGTCACTCCCGTGTTGGTATGGTTAGCGAAGAAAGCTTCGTTAAGCGTGTAGAAGAACTACGTGCTGCTGGTGCAAAATATGTATTCTTAAAAACAGGTGCTTACCGTCCTGCTGACTTAGCCCGGGCTGTCAAATTTGCATCTATTGCCAAACTTGATCTATTGACTGTGGATGGTGCCGGCGGTGGTACTGGTATGAGCCCTTGGCGGATGATGAACGAATGGGGTCTACCCACCGTTTATATTCAATCTTTGTTAACTAAGTACTGTGATAAATTGGCTGCTAAAGGTGAATATGTGCCACCTATTGCCATTGCAGGTGGTCTAACTTTAGAAGACCATATGTTCAAAGGTTTTGCAATGAGTGCTCCTCACGTTAAAGCCATTGCTATGGCACGTTCTCCACTAACTGCAGCTATGGTTGGTAAGAACATTGGTGAAATGCTTAAATCAGGTAAAGTTCCTAATGAATACAAGAAATATGGTGAAAACCTTGAGCAGGTATTCATTAACGCTGCCGTACTAAAAGAGAAATTGGGTGATCGCTATAACGATCTACCAGTGGGTGCTATTGGCGTTTACTCCTACTTCGAGCGTTTATCTCAGGGTCTGCGCCAGTTTATGTGCGGTGCACGTAAATTTAGTCTAGACTATATCACCCGTGATGACTTGGTTGCTATAACTCCCGAAGCAGCTCAAGTAAGCGGCATCAAGTACATTATGGATGCCGATGCCGATGAAGTAGAAAGTATTCTTGGCTAATTTTGTTTAGTAAGTAAGCCCAGACAAGAACCTATCTTGTTTGGGCTTACCCTTTACAAATTAATTTAATTTACTTCTTCCCAATAATATATTTTCTCTCTATTAGATGTGGATATTTCTAAGCTTATCGTTTATAATTTAGGTAATTGAAAAGCACAAATGTGCAAGGAAATTGGCAATGAGGCCTACGACGGGTAATAAACTTTTTTACCTGTATGTAGGTTTTTTCTGTTTTTTTAGTCTACTAATTCCTTGTAAGATATGGAGAAAGGTGTGTTAGTGTGGCCAAATTGACCAACGATGATGTCAGACAGTTATGCAAAGATTTAAATGTTAAATTTATTCGTTTACAGTTTACTGATATCTTTGGTGTATTAAAAAACGTAGCTATTACAGTGGAGCAACTTGATAAAGCCCTAGCTGGTGAGTTGATGTTTGATGGGTCATCTATTGAGGGATTTGTACGTATTGAAGAATCGGATATGTATCTTCGTCCAGATCCCAACTCTTTCGTGGTTTTCCCCTGGAAACCAAGGGATGGTGCGGTAGCCCGGTTAATTTGTGACATTTATAATCCAGATGGTACACCCTTTATTGGTGACCCGCGTTATGCTTTACGTAGGGCCATTGCTGAGGCTGAGGAAATGGGCTATTCCATGAATGTAGGGCCTGAGGCTGAATTTTTCCTTTTCCATGTAGATAGTGAGGGACGCCCCACCACCAAAACCCATGATAGAGCGGGGTATTTCGATATGACTCCCATTGACCTGGGAGAGGATGCCCGTCGTGATATGGTTATAACACTAGAGCAAATGGGATTTGAAATTGAAGCTTCTCACCACGAAGTAGCTCCTGGCCAGCATGAGATTGATTTTAAGTATTCTGATGCGCTAGATGTAGCTGATAAAATTGTTACCTTTAAGTTGGCTGTACGAACTGTTGCCCAGCGTCATGGACTTCATGCTACCTTTATGCCGAAGCCAGTCTTTGGTATGGCTGGATCAGGTATGCACTTGAACCAATCTCTAATAACCAAGGATGGCAAAAATGCCTTCTATGATCCATCAACCCCCACTGGTATGAGTGAAATTAGTATGAACTATATTGCTGGGTTAATGAATCATATAGATGCAATTACAGCTATTATTAACCCTACGGTAAACTCTTACAAGCGACTGGTTTCTGGCTACGAGGCTCCGGTTTATGTGGCTTGGTCTGCTCAAAATCGCAGTCCTTTAATTCGTATTCCGGCTAAAAGAGGTATGTCGACTCGTATTGAACTACGTAGCCCAGACCCATCATGCAACCCCTATCTGGCTTTGGCTGTGTGCTTGAGGGCTGGTTTGGATGGAATTAAAAAAGGTATGGCACCACCCTCACCCTGTGATCGAAATATTTATGAAATGACTTTAGCTGAGCGCCAGGAGTTAGGTATCAGCAATTTGCCAGCTAGTCTCTTCGAAGCTGTACAGTCCTTGTCAGAGGATGAAGTCATTAAGGAGGCACTGGGACCCCATATTTATGAGCGTTACATGGAAGCAAAAACCATTGAATGGGATCGCTATAGAATGCAAGTAAGTCCTTGGGAACTTGAAGAATATTTAACCAAATTCTAATTCGCTATTTTATAAAATATAACCCCTGTGGTAGCTAGCAATTGCCAGCTACCACAGGGGTTAATTCTTTTGTATCCCAAGTTTGGTATTGCTCAGATCTGGCCTTCTTTAATAGAGCCATATATTTTCTTTCACAGGCGGTGGTTTGAAGAATGGCTGCTTCCAGCATATCTCTGTCAGCCCATTCCAACTGATTTTGAGCAATTAACCAGGCCTTTTTAGCCAGTTCAATTTGCACCTCTAAGGAATGTTCATCTACCCTTTTAGTTAAGATGCATTTTTTGAAATTCTTCCAGGAGAAATCCTTTATGACGCAAAGAAGTATTTCCTTGTCAACTTTCATCTAAAGTTACCTCCTTGTCCACTTTGTTAATACTTATTAGTAAAGAGATAAAATTAGTACAAAAAAAGCAAACAATAAGGGAAGTAAAATAATTCTGATTTAGAATTAAATGAACTGTTTTGCAATTAGAACTTAGGCCTGTGAGGTTGCACCCCTAAAATAAGATTGTTATAATTTTCTCAAGCAATGATTACCGGGGGTGTTGTAATGTCAAAGTTAATAGGTAAAATCAAAATTGTAAATGGTAAGGTCCAATTGATTAGAATTGGTGAAGGTGAAAATAAAATTAAGATTGGCTGCTGCTACAAATTTTATGCGGCTTTAAGAAAAGCAAATGGAGCATAATACGATTATTAAGTTGGAAAATAGTTTCCAACTTTTTTATTTAGGAAGAAAGTTCAGTAGAAGAGAATGTCTGTTTTCTGAGAACAGCAGCGAAAGATATGTTACACAGACAAAAAGTAGCATACAGACATCTGTACGCATAGCATATTCTAATTAGATGATTGATAATTAAGAACCCGTCATTATGGGGGAGGGCTATGGGTGGAGCTATTATTTATCCGGAGATTATAGGAACGTTGGCGGATACCGTTTTTTTAGTGGTACCCGCCATTAAAAAAGAAATGGCGCGATATGCTGAACGTCGTGCAATGGGGGAGGAAGTGGAGTACCACTTAGAATGGAATTTGATCATTAACAAGGCTCTAGAAATATGTCTAATTACAATGGATATAACTTGGGATGATGGAAACATTACCGTAGTCGGTTTCCCATCTAAAGCATGGGAACAGGTAGCCCAGTTTATGCTTTATCGGAACTTAATGTTGCTCCCGGATAGAGGATTAATTGGTGATGATAATCAGCTAATAAGTCCCTTAGCAGCCCAAGAAGGTTTCTTATTGAAGGGAATTGATAAGGGATTAAAAAAACTGGCCAATAAAGCGGCAAATATACCACCTGATTTAAACGTACGAGGAATGATGAGCTATTTAAGTGATATATTAAATTTCAATCGAAAAGTGATAAAATACGGTCATTTTCTTAGCTAATGGAGGTGACATTAGGTTGTTTCAAATCTTGGTCGTTAGCTATAATATACGTCATGCCCAGGGGGTGAATGGAACAGTTGATATTCACCGAATTGCCAAAACCTTGGCTTATACAGGAGGACAGCTGATCGGTTTGCAAGAAGTGGATAAACATATGCCGCGCAGCCATTTTATGCATCAGGCAAAGGTACTGGGGCAACTATTAAGGAAACACTGGGTTTATGGACCCAATTTAAACTGGGGGGTTGCCCAGTACGGAAATGCCATTCTTTCTCATTGGCCAGTTCTCATGTACAGGCAGTATATGTTGCCTTGTAAAGGGGAACAAAGGGGTTTGCTAGAAGCAATTATTAATTTAAAACATAGAAAGATATGCATTTTTTGTACTCACCTAGGTTTAAATCGCGAAGAGCGGTTAGATCAGGTGAGGGAGATTTTAGATATCATTCAAAAATGTCCATATCCCCATATTTTAGTGGGGGATTTTAATAATGATCCTACATCTGAAGAGTACCTTTTACTTACCACTGTTCTAAGAGATGCTTCTGGGATGGAGGGGCTGAAAAAAACCTATCCTTCTCAAGATCCAAAGGAACAAATCGATTACATTTTTGTGTCTTCTGAATGGAGCGTTTTATCAGTAAAGGTTTTTCAAACGCTGGCCTCAGATCATTTGCCCTTAGAAGCAGCTCTTACATTACCTATGGAAAATGCGGAAACATATAAAAATATTCACTTTATGCAGAAATAAACACGCACTGGCAGAGTCAGTGCGTGTTGTAATTCTATTCATTTTAGTATTTTAATTGCTACTATTTAGCCATTGCATAAACCATTTTGCCATAATTAGCAGATACAGGTAGGGAAAGAAGGAAGGAATTGGTGGCTGAGCGATCAAAGAAATACAATGCACCGTTAGTAGGATCACTACCCTGTAATGCAGCTTGAGCAGCCTTTATGGCATTAGATGTGGCAGGTTTATTTATCCAATTGTTTCTAACTGGAGAGAATTGGTTTGGGGCATAGATTACGTCGCGAATAGTATTGGGAAAAATTGAACTTTGCACTCTGTTTATAACAACTGCTGCTACGCCGATCTGGGCTTCCAGTGGCTCTCCTCCTGCTTCAGCAGTGACAAGACGCGCTAATAGATCCAGATCTTGATCAGTGTAGGAAATAACTGGCCTTTGAGCACTGCGACTTACGGTAGCAGCCAGAGGTGTGTTACTCCTGGTATTTGCCCCGGGAATAGAAAGTTGATACCCAGGGTGTATAAGAGAATTACTAAGGCCATTGGCCTGCATTAACGAGGCTAAGCTTATACCAAATTTTTGGGCAATGGCATAAAGACTGTCACCAGCTTTTACAGTATAGCTCGTCCCAGTAGGTTTTGCCGGAGAGCTAGGGGCAACGACTGAGGTCTTATCACTTGGTATGGAGAGAACATATCCAGGGTCAAGGATATCGCTGGAAAGACCATTGGCAGACTTGATTTGGTCAACGCTAATGCCTACTTTTTCACTAATCGAATTAAGAGAGTCACCAGGTACTACTGTATACTGATAAGCTAAGGCTGTGGATGGCATGAGCAAAGCTAATAGGCCTATAGCTACAAGGCCCCGTTTAAAGCGGTCAGAAAACTTCATATGTACTTTTTGCCCTCCTTTGGCCTTCGAGGTTAGTTGACGGGTTCGGGTTGAGGGCACCCTACCGCATTTTTAAACACCTCCATAAAAATTGCGGATTCACCCCATAGATTTTATCCCCCGTACTCCGGAATATCGGAGATTCGGCCTAGTTAAATTTGTTACAAACTATTGTACATGTTTTCCAAGATTACGTCTATCCACAAAATTTGGAAAATAAAAGGGACATAGGTATTTACTTACTGGAGATACTAAACTACACGTAATAAGAATTTATCCAGAGGTGAATAATGGTGAAATTAAGTAAGGGAGCTAAAATAGCAATCATTGGTGCTGGGCTTGTAGGGTCATCTGCAGCATTTTCTATCATGTCCAGTGGGCTTGCCAGTGACCTTGTGTTGGTTGATATCAATCGAGCAAAGGCAGAGGGAGAGGCAATGGATCTAGGGGATGCTGCTGCCTTTATTAAGCCGACGAATGTATATGCAGGTTCTTTTGAAGATTGTCAGGATTCAAATATTATTGTATTTACAGCCGGAGCTAATCAAAAACCTGGTGAAACTCGATTGGATTTAGTACACAAGAATGTCAATATCTTAAAGGAAAGTTTGCCTCAGCTATTAAAATATTGTCCTAACGCCATTTATTTAATTGTGGCTAATCCGGTTGATGTTTTAACCTATGTAGCCTTAAAAATATCTGGTCTACCTTTTAACCAAATATTTGGCTCAGGTACAGTTTTAGATACCTCAAGATTTAGGGCAGAAGTGGCAGATTATTGTAATGTGGATCCGAGAAATGTTCATGCTTATATTGTCGGTGAGCATGGAGATTCGGAAGTACCCATATGGAGTACAGCTGATGTGGCAGGAATCCCATTAGAGCAATTTTCTAAGCTACGGGGTTTGAAGCCTATCTGTAGGAATGAAATAGCTAGGCGGGTGAGTACCGCAGCCTATGAGATTATTCAACGAAAGGGGGCCACTTATTATGCCATAGCGGTATCCATTAAAAGGATTTGTGAAACAATTTTAAGGGATGAAAATTCAATCTTAACGGTATCGGGGATGGTAAATGATGTCTATGGAATTCAAGATTGCTGTCTCAGTTTGCCTTCAATTGTAAGTGGTTTCGGGCGGGAAAAGGTACTTACCATAAGTATGACAGAGGAAGAGGAAGCAGCCTTAAGGAATTCTGCACAGGTACTAAAAGAAGTCATTAAACAGGCAGGTTTTTAATCTAACAGCATACCCGTTGCTAATTGCAGCGGGTAACTTTGATTTTATATGTATCTTTGGCACAGTGTTGTAATGTCTCCTATCAGTGTTTTATGCGCTGTTTATGGGTAGTTTTAATGAATTTATAACATGATCTTGAACAAACCGTAAAGTTATGATATTATTTAAAAGTTGTTGCTGATAATCATTTGCACTTGCAAAAAAACTTATAGTTGTTATAATATAAAAGCGTAATTGTTTATGCGCCTGTAGCTCAGGGGATAGAGCGCCGGCCTCCGGAGCCGGGTGCACAGGTTCGATTCCTGTCAGGCGCACCAATAAAGGTTTAATAAAAAAACCTGCAACCCTTGGAATATCTAGGTTTGCAGGTTTTTTGTATTTCAGGAGTGGAGCAAATTTTTATTAAAAGATGGCCCGAAATAGCCCTAATATTCCCTAAGTGTCAGACCAAACGTCAGACTAAACATTGGTTCTAAACATCAAGTTTTATAAGGTAGAAGAAATGTTGGTAAGCCGTTTTGCCTTTCCGTCTGGTAGATTATAAAGGTTTTTAAGAATAACATATTTGAAAACTTTCCCGGGTTACTGCCCGGGATTTTATTTTTTAAGAATGTACTATTTAGGTGCAATGGAAATGAGAATACCTAAGAGCCCTCCTTACCCATCCCAATAATATTTATCAAATAACCACAATTCCGAACTATCTGAAAAAGGATTTTATCTTGAGACGTTGAATCCACCTTTGTAAGAATGTTAAAGGTGGTTGTAGGTATATGAATATAAGAGATTGTGATAACATCACGATAAAGAAAGTAATAGTTCATGTCATTGACAGGCAAAATTCCGTCGCTGCGGAAAAAAGCCAAAGTGACATTGATGTTGCTTCATTGGAAGCTAAAGTAAGAGACTTTATTGAGAATCATATTCGTACGTCTATCACAAATAATGAAAGTAAAATGGCTTGTTTTGAACAAAGAAATACTAATGTTCAAGTACTTGTTAATGAAATGATTCAAGATCCTGACAGGAATTTTGTTAGTAATTCCCAAAGAATTGCGGATATTTTGTTTTCTGTGACACCGACCACTGCATCTATAGGATGTATTGTAGTTGTCTTGTATAATAATAATACGGAAGATCTATTAGCAATTATTAAACTGGATAAGAATGATTCCATAACATATGAACGGAATGATGTAGGAACATTTGTGTTTATTTTAAAAGGCACAGCGTTACCCGTACCGTCAAAAAAAAGTAAATTACATAAGTTTGCTGTTATTCGAAATACTGATGCAATCACTGATGATGAATGGAAAACGAAACCAGGATTAATTGTTCTAGATAAGCAAGTAACTGATTTCTCTTTGTTTTTTTATAGGGATTTCTTATTGGCTCAATTTTTGCTGACTGATGAACATAAATCTGAAAAACTCATGGAGGGTGTAAAACAATATTTAAGAGTAGTGCCCGAACTTCAGTTAAAAGATAAACATACAATTATCCAGAGTTTTGGAACTAAGTTAGAAAATGGTGAGGAATTTACAGTAGATGAAGCAGCCCGTCAAATTCTATCTCCTTATTACCAAGAGCCTGAATCGCTTGAGAATGCTGTTGAAGGACTAGAAAGAACTGTTTTGGAGCGTGGGATCGGAGATATTTCTCTCAGAGGGGTAATAACTCCAAAAATTGAAAAAGGGTTTAAGATTGTGAAGATAAATACCTTGGAAAACATATATATAAATATACCACAGGAACACTTCGAAACCAGAGTTGAAGTAAGGGATTCAGAATTTGGCCCAGGAAAAGATATTGTAATAAAAAATGTAAATATAAAATGTTAAAATGCATGTGACAATTATTCCGGGTTGGAGGTGAAACATTGATGAAGGATCTAAAGGAAGCAATTGAAAATATTATTTCTATTTTTAATTTTTCTCTAGATTCCTTTTATGAAGAACCTGAAAGATTTTATTTGTTTGATCCGGAATATGAACTAAAAGCATTGGATGAGGTTAATCTTACTAAGAATATCGCTGTTTTTGGGAATTGTATTAATATTACTATTAGGAATATAGATGCTATCTCTATTTCCGGTTCTTATACTAATGAGGATCTAGAAGCTTTTCATGATTGGGTTAAGGACAATGAATCTCAAAAGGTTCAATTATCAATAAGTCTCGAAAAGAAGCGCTATGTGTATCAAAAATATCAACAGTGTAATGTTGACCTTGTTTTATATATTAATCCAAACGCACTAGCTAAAAATATTTCCTATGAAGGACTAGAAAAGCATATCATAATTAGTAATAGACCTCATGTTATTTTAGTCCCTTTATGGGAAATAGATGTCATATCAAATAATTATTTAACCTTTATTGGTGGAAGTTTTGATGGTGTTATTAATGGCTATTTAGAAAGTTTGTCTATTGATTCAGAGACGATAGCCAATTCTATTCAGCAAAGGTATGAACTACAAAGGCTTTATTGCAATATGGGTAATAGATGGGGTAATATTTTACCCAATCATCTTTATTTTTCGGATGTTTCTTGTCAAGATCCTTATCTTATTATTAAACGGCTAAATCATTTTCTCTTTTTGATAAGTCTTCACTTCATTGCAAATGTCTCAACAGTAAATACTTTCTCCATACATGGTTATAAGAATGTTACAATATCTTTCGCAGACAAAGAATTTATTAACTTTGAACCGAAATATAGTAAAATTATATTTAAGTTATATGATAGTATTTATGAAAGTCAAACTCAGGATAAGCTTTTAATTACTAGAAACGTAATGTCTATTTATTTATCCCCGGAAACTTCTGAAAGTGAATTTGTAAATATACTGCCTGAGCTTTTTTCGTCGTATGATGCAAATTATGATAGCTATATTAAGGATAAAATTAAAGCCTTTTTTGATAAGAAAAAGGAATTGGAGAAATATGTTAGAGATACATCAGAAACATTAAGTAAACAAATCGCCTTAGTCTCCGAAAATGTTAGCAAAAGCCTGTTAACTGTAATTGGGGCATTAATTGTTGGAGCTATCACATACTCAGCGCGGGGTAATATGAAGGTCTTAGCAGTATTTTTCTTTCTGTTTGGATTTATATCTCTAATCACTATGAACTTTATTTTATCGACTGCAAATAGGGAAAAAGAATTGCAAGAAAAGTCCTTCAAACATTTCATTAATCTTATTGATGGAATAAATGAAACAGAAAAGAAAAAAATTATAGGTGATGTTATAGATAGTAAGTATGACTTGTTTAAAGGTATAATGTTTGAATCAAACCTTTATAAATATTTTATTTTTCTTCTATCAATAGTTCTAGCTATTATTACCTGGAATATTGGAATTAACATAAAATAAGAATTCATAAAAGTATATAGTAAATCCCGAATTCAAATGCCCGGTCATCCGGGTTTTTTGGCTTTTTATAAGGGAATAACACCTGGAAAATACCTTCGGGAAATATTTATAAAAGATTTCTTACAGGATATTACGACAGAGAACTTAAATTCTGTTTATCGTCATGTTGTATTCTTTCATCGGGTCATGGATATGGACACAAAGGATACCCTTAACGAACACTCTCAAGAATTACTTAATAATGTTCGTTAAGGGTATCTTTTTGTTTTATACACGTCCGTCAATTTCTAAGGTACTTTACGAACGGGGAGTGGTAAGTTGAAAATAGGATATTGTCGGGTAAGTACCCAAGAGCAAGATAATACCAGACAGATTTTAAAAATGCAGGAACTTGGAATAGAGGAAAGGTTCGTCTTTGTAGATGTGTATTCCGATCAAATAAGACCACCTTCACGGGCAAAGAGGGCCACCTTGACGGTAAGTGAAGGCCACTATCACGGTCGTCAAGGCCACCCTCTTTACACAGCGTTAGTTAATCAAATTACTATGTTTGATTCGGCATCTTAGGGGCCGTTGCTTTCAAACCATGTCTTTCGCGCATAGAGACTTGTCCATCAATAATGATCTCAAAAGCATTATGAATGATACGGTCAATGATTGCTTCGGAGATCGGTCCCTCATTGGACGGGCTGATGCGTTCATACCAGCCTTTAGGAGCATATTGAGCGCAGAGAATCAGAGAACCACGGTGAATCCTAGCTTCAATGATCTCTAAGAGGTCGTAGGATTCTTGCTGGGTGAGACAACGAATGAGCCATTCGTCAACAATAAGCAAATCGGGCTTTTGGTAAGATTTGATCACCTTTCGGAAAGTCCCTAGTCCTTTTGCCACATTCAACTCGGTCAGTAACTCTGGCATTCGAATGTAACGCACACTTTTGAATTTTCGACAGGCAGCAATTCCTAGGGCGCAAGCAATCCATGTCTTTCCGTTACCGGAGGCTCCTTCTAAAATTAGATGATGTCCTTGGTCAATGTAAGAACAGGTGGACAAGCGCAGCATCTGTACCTTATCGAGCTTGCGATCAGGATGGTACTCAATGCCTTCAATAGAAGCTTCGGGATTGGAGAATTGAGCACTTCTGATGTAACGATTCAACTTGTTGGCCTGCCGCTTACTCCACTCGGCGTCAACTAATAGGGCAAGACGTTCTTCAAAAGATAGTTTTACATACGTTTCATGATCCAATAGTTGTTCTTCCAGGGATTGGGCCATCGCTCCCATTCGCATTTGGCGAAGGGTTTCGACTGTAGATTGATTAATCATTCTTCTCACCTCCAAAGTAGGCCGCCCCTCTAGTAAAGCCATAACGGCTTCCCGGGTTGGTTTCGTTTGGCGATGATTGTTGATCTACTTTATCTTGACCGGTTCTAAGTATAGTGTTGATGATTTTAATGCTAGGTGCGGGAGTATAGGCCAATGCACGAGAGCAAGCTCTTTCAAGGCGTGCATGTCCATAACGATCAGCCAGCCTTGTTAGACTAGCACAGGCTTTAAATCCCTGCTCCACAACGGAGCCTGCGGCTAAAAACTGTTTGACTGTGAGAAGTGTACTTGAACCGATACTCGCAGACCATTCCAAAAACGCTGTTTCATTGTACATCAGATATTTCTTATGATTGTCTGGCATATGCTCCACTTTGACAATGGGTTCGCGATGCCGGACTGCTTCACGAGGAAAGGAAGCCACCCTGGATCCATTAAAGAATGCCTCTACGGTGCGACTCGTTAGACGAATATTGACCTCTTCGCCGATTAAATCGAAGGGAACGGAATATTTGTTTTTTCCGTCTGTTATGAGATAATCAGATTGAACTACGGCAGTGGACCATACTGCGAGTTCATACGGGGAAGCAGGCAGAGGCTTTAGAAATGGTTTCTCTTCATCCAAAAACGCCGACAGTCTGCTTCCCTCTCTTTTCTGGAATGGTTTTGCGTTGAATTCCTCCAGTTTAAGGAAGATGGCATCGTTTAATTCTTGAATGGTAAAGAATTTTTCATTTCTCAAAGCCGCACAAATCCACGTAGCTGTGTGATTCACGGTGCCTTCGACATTGGGTTTATCCTTCGGTCGTTCCACTCGGGTAGGTATAATCGCGGTATCATAATGCGCCGCCATTTCATTGTAACTTCGGTTTAAAACAGTCTCGAAACGGGTGTTTTTAATCACCCCGGTCTTTAAATTATCGGGAATAACAATCCGTGTAACACCACCAAAATAGTTGTATGCATGAACATGGGCGGTGATCCAGTTTTCGGTAACCATACTTGGAAAAGCTTCAACATAAGCGTAGCAACTACAGGGCAATACACCAACAAATATATAAGCCTCGCTTTGTTCACCGGTTACTTTATCATAGATTGACATGTTGTTTCCGGCCCAATCCACCTCAAAAGCATCACCTGGCTTCCGCTTAATCCTCATAGTGGCTTTTGTGGCCCGAGCCCACCGTCGATAGTTATCACAAAACTGAGTGTATTGGTAGTGTGTTGCATCTTCTGAATAACACTTTTCGCAATACTCAGCCCACAACAGTGTTAAAGTAACACCTGGTTTTGCCAATTCCTTATGCATCTGTGCGTAATCGGGAATTCGCTTGGCGTTTGAATCAAGCTGTGCCGGAAAAAACATCTCATAAATCATCTGATTGGACATTTCATCTGGCAATGGCCAAGAAAGACCGTGAATTGTCGCTAGCCTAAAGACTTGGCTAACCGTGTCTCGAGAGCTGCGCACGCTAGCTGCAATTTGACGTTGGCTGTAGTCTAAGCTTCGCAGTCTCAAGATCTCTCGATAATTAATCATAATTATCATACCTCCTATAACGTTGTCACACTCAAAGTGTGCACTTTTCATTATAGGCGAGATTCTTCCGTCAATATATAGTGGCCTTGTCGTTTCGTGATGGTGGCCTTCTTGCACCGTTTTACTGGCCTTATTTCTCCGTGATAGTGGCCTTATCTTATCGAAATATACAGTAGACAAAGCCACTGGGAAAAACTTTGACCGGCCGGAGTATCAGTCTATGAAAAAAATTATCCGGGAAGGGGATGTTATTTACTTTGATGCCTTGGACCGACTAGGTAGAAATTATGATGGCATCATAAAAGAATGGAAGTATATTACACGGGAATTAAAAGCCGATATAATCGTGCTGGAAAATGAAGCACTTTTTAATAGTCAAAAGTACCGGGATGAATAATATGACGAGATAGAGCCACCGTTTGAACTGTACCCCAAAAGTTAGACAGATTTATGTTTAAACTCAAACAGGTTTACTGACTGTTCCAGTTATTTAAGTATGCCAAAAGAGGCCCCTTAATTGGAGGATAAGTCTTCTATACACAAAACAAGTTCCCAAGGAAAATCATCATCATTAAGCCGTTTTCTGCAATCTGTATTCTATCGGACTCATGTAATTAAGTTTTTTCTTTATTCTTTTGGAATTATAGTAGTCTAGGTACGCATGGAGTTCCTGGACAAAGTGTTCTACAGAATTAAATTCCTGGTTATAAAGTAACTCAGATTTAAGGTGGCCAAAGAAGTTTTCCATTACGGCATTATCTAGGCAGGTAGCCTTGCGTGACATGCTCTGGCGGATTCCTTTTTTCTTTAAGGCTTCTTGGTAAGCTGCCATGCGATATTGCCATCCTTGATCCGAGTGTAGGATTAGTTCAGTACCATCGGGAATTCTTTCAAAAGCCCGGTTTAACATCGTCATAACTTGATGAAATCGTGGATGGTAAGAAATATCATAGCTGATAATTTCCCCATTATAGAGATCTAATATGGGGGATAGATATAGCTTCTGGCCATAGAGATGAAACTCTGTAACATCGGTAACCCACTTTTCATTGGGTTTTGTTGCTTCAAATTCTCGGTTTAATAGGTTGGGGGCAACTTTTCCGACATTACCTCGGTACGAGTTGTATTTTTTTATTCGTACGAAACAATGCAGATTTAATTCATTCATTAGCTTGAGTACAGTTTTATGGTTGATAGTTATACCTTTCTTTTTTAACTCAGCAGTTATTCTACGGTGACCGTAACGACCCTTATTTTCATTGAAGATCTGCACTATTAACGGCCGAACCGTTGCATACTTATCCGGTTTACATTGGTTTTTCGTGCAATAATAATAAGTGCTTCTTGGAATATCTGCTATTTTAATAAGCTCAGTAACTTTGTATTTATGCCTTAGCTCGTGTACTATTTGAGCTTTATCTTTGGCTGTGACTTTTCCTTTTTCCGGACTAAGGCGTTTAACTTTTTTAGATATTCGTTCTCCATTCTTAGCCTGTTGAGTTCTCTTTTGACTTCATCAGGCAATGAAGACTCGTCAACCTTGGAATTCTTTGATTTTCTTAATATAGCTATATCTTTAGGATCTGAGTCTTGTGGAGGTGGAATTTCACTAACTAGCTGGTCATTATGTTTAGATATATCTCTGTAAAGCGACTTCTTACCTTTTTCAAGATACAAACGCATCCAAGTTTGAATCATCTTATGGGTTACACCATATTTTCGAGCTGTCTCTCGTAGACCCATATGATTGATAAGCACTTCTTCAACAGCACTAACCTTAAAATCCCCTGAATACTGTTTTAGTTTACGGCCCTTTATCCCCATCTTTGGACTCCTTTCGTCTACAAAATGATTATATCATGGTGTCCAACTATTGGGGTTCAGTTCATAGTGGCTCTCAACAATCGGAACGGTGGCTCATTCCCATCATAATATTCACCGGGAAATGGGCGATATTGGAAAACTAATGGAAGATATGTTCCTTGCACTGCTTTCATATGTGGCTGAGCAAGAAATTAAAAAGCGTTATCAGCGACAAATGGAAGGTCAAGCAGTGGCAAGGGCCAAGGGCAAACACATGGGTAGGCCAAAATGTGAACCACCTCCAAATTTTATGGATGTTTACCAGCAATGGAGAAATAAGAAAATTACCGCCGTAGAAGCCATGCGTAGGACAGGGATGAAAAAGACAAGTTTTTATAAAATGGCTAAAGTTTTACCAGAAAGAGTAACTTAGACAAGTCAGGGAAGGGGGTGCTAAAAATTAATTATTATGATAAGCAGTATTGGTTCCGAATTCGGGATTATATACAAAGCAAAAGATCCAAAGATGAACAGACCCGGGAGAATAAAAACTTTGTTGCCAAGCCACAGATATAGTTACATCCCGTCTATCTAAGACGGTTTTTTATTTTACAGAATGCAATATAAGAAAAGGGGGAGGGGTTATGGGTCGCAGAAAAAAGCAGAATAAGCCAAAATCAAAGCGTAAACACATTAATGTAATGAAGCATCGTTCAAGAGTATATTTTCTATTTCCACTTTCCGAGGATTAAAAATATGACGAATACAGCCCGGGGAGATTAATAGTGCAAGCTGAAATTAGGTGAAAAGCATTTTTGGCCAAATAGGGGGTGGTGAGATTTAAAAGGAAATTCTTAATTCTAGTTACATTATTGACTCTATTAATAATTCCACCTAGTCCAGCCCTGGCAGCGTGGAATATCAATGGCGGTCTGATGAATATTTTTAATTTGCTTAAAATAATCAGGCATTAGACCTTGAGTGAACCGGTGAGATATAAACCCACCGGTTTTTTATTTTTAAAGGTATTTCAGGAGGAAACGACATGCCACAATTCCCCATTGCTGCATTCTATAAAAATATTATTTTTACGAAATCCGGCAGGGCCTTTGCCATGTATCGTATACCACCACGCTTATGGCGTTTTTTTTCGGCTGAGAGAAAAACTGCCACTGTAGGGTTTCTAAGTGAAATTTTATCCGGCTTTACCGGCCGAGGGCAGCTATTGCTCCTCTGGCAAGAATTAGCTATCGACGAAGGTGATCTAAAGGGATGCCTGGGACAAAATCCACTGGATTTAAAGTGCAGAGATGAGGCTATTAGGCATGCCAGATCGGCTAGAGCTGCACAATCCCGTGGGGCACGCATTAGAAGGCGGTTTATATTGTTTGAGTTATCATTAAAACAACATATTTCTGATTTACAAGACTTCCTGATGGTGGCACGGGATACTGCATTAAAAACGCTTCTCTCTATCCGTCCCATGCAAATTCCCGATTCGATTAAACTGGTGGCTGAAAACGCTGAGCAAGAACGTTATCTAAATATTCGTCAATATGGGTTAAGCAGAGCCACTTTTAATGATCTGGATTTTACCATCCGCAAAGTGGCAGATCGGATTGGAGTACTACCACCGCCTCTTCCTGAAAGGGATGGAGGGGTACTAACACCGGCTATGGCGGCTGCCTTTACAGATGGTGCTGTCTTAGATGAAAAATTAGATCATATTGTTGTAAGTAATGGAAATGTTGATAGGCATCTTCAATCTTTTGTATTCTTTGTAGATACACCAGAACAATTACCTCCCATTGGCAGAAATATTTTTGACCCTGGGGAAATAAGCTTTCCCTTTGATGTTTCTATTCACTTCGAAATTATTCCGGCCCACACCGCCGAGAGCAAGGTGGATAGCAAAAAGCGCATGCTAAAGGGTCAAATGGTAGAGGCTTTGGGTGCTGATGAATCTCCTGACTCCGATGAAGTGGATGGCATCCAAGACAGTAACAAACTTAAAAAGAAGCTTAAAACGGGATAACCATTAGGGCGTATGGCGGTCTGTCTAGGATTAGCTTCAAAGGAGTTAAAAGAATTAAGATCCCGTGGTGATAGGATTTGTCAGCACAAGGTCAAAAATACTACAAAGTCAATGACACTAAAACAGAAATGGACGCAGCAACCTTTATTGATAAAAGCAGGACTTATGTACCAGTGAGATTCTTGGGTAACTCCCTAGGGGTAGAAAACGAAAATATCTCCTATGACGGTTCAAACGTAGTTCTCATTAAAGATGTTAAATCCCTAGGATTAAAGATCGGTGATAACCAGTTAACTGTTGACGGTAAAGCTACTGCAAAAATGGATGTAGTACCGATTATTAAAGAAGGTCGAACTTACCTACCCGCACGGTTTGTGGCTGAGGCTTTTGGTTATCAAGTTGATTGGGATGCGGATACAGAGATGGTAAGGGTATTCTCCAATGGAGTACAGTTAAAGCCAGAGATTGTGTATCGGGTTGAAAAATACCTGGGTGCGGAAATGACGTATTATGTGGATAGTATGGACAGTAAATACAACCATTGGAAATATGGTTCAAGGAGAGACAATTTTATTATTAGCACGGGTGACAATGATAAAGAAGACATTTCTGAACTCTCTATTGGTGTTTTTGAATATGCTACAGAGGAAGATATTCTGAAATCCTATGCCGTTATGTGGGGATTATATCCAAACAACCCTGAGATAGTTCAAAAAACGCAGTCAATCTTAGTTAAAAAACGTCAACAAAATGATTATGACGAAAAGAATGAATTTGTTGTTAATAACCAAAGGATCTGGGTAAATACATGGTGGAATGATGACACCCAACTTTATGACATTATTATTTTTAAAAGGGGAAAGTAGGCACACAATTGCGTGTGTCTTTTATTTTTGAGGGGGAATGTAAAAAGTGAGAAAAAAGATTATTGCAATCTCATTAGTCTTAGTAATATCTGTTGGTATCGGGGTGGGGGTTAAGTATTACAAAAATACTGAATCTGTTCAAACAAAAGAAGAATCTACGGTTGTGTCCAACAAAAAGCAAGAATTAGAAATAATGAAATATCAAGGTGACGTATTAGATGTTAAGCCAAATCAAATCACAATCAAGACCAAAGATAAAGCAATCACCTATACAACAGATAAAAATACAATTATCCAAGAGGGAACCACCCTGCTTAGCAATCCCGATGGGAAAGGAAACATAGAAGTAGACCTTACAACCTGTTTAAAATTAGGAATGAAAGTAAACATATTAGCCCAAGAAGACAAAGTCTTTAATGTTCAATGGGAGCAACTGTCTTTACAAAAATCATAATCTCATAGAGAAGCCGAAGTAATAAAAAATCTCGGTTGATGGGAGTGGAAGTAGATACGATATATCTTAGAGCTATAAGCCGGGGATTCCCTGGATTTTGTCTTTAATGAACAAAAGCAAACATATTAGTCTTATAAAAATACTGTTTTAGCTCAATAGTAAAAATATTTAAAAAAATCACCTCTAATATATTGTAATTATTACCAATTTATTGTATAATACAATTAAAGGTACATATAAATGTACAATATAGAGGTGAATTACAATGGAGCCAAAACTACTTAATGTTTCTGAGATTAGAAAAAATTTTAAAGAAGTAATTTCAGAAGTAGTTGAAACCAAAATACCCATTCTCATTATTCAACGATCAAAACCGGTTGCTTATTTAGTTGATGCTGAAACCTTTAATAACTTAAAACAACAAAACAAAGGATAAAATATGCGTGGAATTAGGTTTTAAGGAAAGGAGTGATAGGATGCTTAAAAAATTAGCTATTGGAGCGTTGACTACGGCCCTGGTAATGTCCCCGGTACAGCCGGAACTAAAACTGATTAAACCGTCTGCTCAAGCAATACAGGCCCAAAACAAAGCGACATTTGTTGTTGGGGCAGCCTATTATTCAGTGAACGGGGAAACCCAACAAATGGATGCAAAAACCTATATTGATCCTGCTTCGGGCAGAACAATGGTTCCAGTTCGTTATCTAGCTAAGGCATGTGGGGTAAACGATACAAAGATTGCCTACATCAATGGGGCAATTGGATTAACCTTTGATGATACCTCAATTACCTTGGCGGCTGATAATAAGACCATTGTGGTCAATAACCAGTCAAAAGAAATGGACGTAGCCCCTGTAGTAAAGAATGGCAGAACCTACCTGCCAGCCCGATGGGTAGCAGAGGGTTTTGGTTACACGGTGGGTTTTGATAGCAAGAATCAAGCTGTGCTGGTATATCCACCCGGAACTGAGGCACCGACTGTTCCTCAAAAGCCAGTTATTGATTTGACTGATAAGGGAACGGAAAATGCCAAAGCTTTAGGTTTTACTTTTGTGGAAAGTTTGGTAAAGAAAAACATATCAGATTTAGATTCACAATCTTTTAAAATTAACAATGATACCATCACTAACATGGAAGTGACCGAAAAAGGTATTTTCGTATCGCAGATTAATGACGATGGTGTAGCACCAGGTGGTGTAGGTGTACGGTTAATTCAACACGATAACTCAACAAAGGACGACACATATTGGGGAATAAATTCCTTTGCACCACCTTCTACCGAGGTACGAAAGATGTGGTACCCTTTATACCTTAGTAATAACCCTGTAGCAGAACACCTAGATGATATTCGTAAAATAAAATACATTTGGATAGAAGACAATGTCCAGGTTATTCAATTTGATAACCCACTCTATAGGGGGTATTAATATAATGAGAAAAATTAATAGGTTGTTAATGAGGAGTATAAGTTTACTTCTCATTTTTTCTTTTTTCCTTAATTTGACTCAGTTCGTACCCAGTGCTGAAGCCACCCAGGAAAAAGTAATATGTACTTACATCGGATCTGGCTATTCTGCCACATGGAAAGTCGATGGTCAGTTTTATGCCGATTTTGGTCAAGGGATTGCCAAAGTAACTCTTGGGGGCAATTACCATAGCTCTCCCTTTACCTTTGCGGCACCGGTTCCATCATCTACATTCAGCCAGTATTATAAAGTACGTGCTGTTGCCATGACGCTTAGTGACAGCGACATGAAAACATATATGAATGCACTCAGTGATAACCAAACACACGGTTTCACTAAAGTAATTAAGAATCTTAATAACTACCAAAATTATTATAATTATTATTTAGGATTTGAAGCTGATAACTGTAATACGATGCCTACTCAGACTGTGATGAATAGTGACTATAGCGTAACAACCCAGTGGCAATTTGATCTTGGACCAATGGGTAATATGAGTGGGGGAAATAAAAAAGCTATCGACTTAATAACTAACAACACTGGCTTTAATGTTAAAAATTACTACACCCCTACGTGGGAGAGTGCCGCGAACTATGCTGAGGCAACCGAAGCCTATTTATGGTCTTTGCCGATTGTTATAACCTGGTATGGCACCCCTAAGAGTAAACATGACTTGCAATTTACCGAAAACAAGCCGCAGCTTTCAGGTGGCATAGTTCCTGGAAAAACGGTAACAGGCAGTATAGGCATTAAAAACCTCTCAAGTTGGCCAACAATTTCGGAATATACAAAGTTAAGAGTATATACCTGGCAGGAAGGAGCGAGTAAACCAGATTTTCACAACACATATCCTGTCTCCCTAGACGGTCTTAGTGAAGATCGTTTTAATTTTAGCTTTCAAGTACCACCTAAGCCTTTTAAGTTAATCCTTACTGCGAATATTGATATGGCCTCTGGTAGCCAAGTAAACGAATTTTTACAGGTTACTACCGACAGTGGCCCCTTATCTAAACCAGAAGAAGAATACATTCTTAACAAAGTCGAGGTTCCTCTAGCACCAGTAGATGAAAATGACAATACTCAACCAGCTAACCTGGCAGTAACATCAGTCCAACTATATAACTCTTCGGGTTCCCCAGTCTCTGGAACAATAAAAGAAGGTCAAAGCTACAAAGTTAAAGTCACTTATAGTTCCTCTTTTGATGTCTCTGGTTATGCTGAACTTGGCCTTTACTACAAAGACAGCTTGGGGAATGTGAAACGGATCGGGGACAACCCCTTGCGGCAGTTTTCCCCTAACGGAGTAGAAGAAAAAGAGTGGAGCTTTAATGCCAGTTCAGGTAAGGGAAAATTAATAGCTGTTATAAATTTAAAATGGCTGGAAGGAGAAAAGTTTGAAAATCAATTATTTGAGGGACAGACTGAGACTACATACTCTGACAATATAAAGGAGGTATCCACCACAGTATCAGACGGTCCCCTTGAGCCACCTCCACCAGGGAGTATCAATCAACCATTGTACTACCATCCAGTTGTAACAAAAATGTTTCCGGTGTACAAAACAGTTACAGAAACAACCTTCATCCCAGAGGTAAAAAAAGTACGGTTTATTAAAGACAAAGAAAAATACCAAGTAAGGACCCGCATTATTCGTTAAAGGGGGTTTAAAAGAATGAAGCAACCTAGGATAATACTCCTTTTTATTATCTTTATATTGCTTTTTATATTTACTTCAACAGCTTCTGGTGATGAAGAGGAAAAGCAATGGGCCACTCTAGTTGATAACACACAAGTTTATGGGTATTGGAAGGATATTGATGGATCTTGGATATTAATAGAATGTAACCCTGCTGATAATAAGGAAACAGGCTATGCTTTTATAAACTCTGGTAGATATGAGACAACAGAAAAAGAAGTAGTTGACAGTTATGAATATGTAACAAAGGAAGATTTCGAACAGGTTACAAAGCTTGCACCTGTAAATGTAGATAAGGTTTTTGCACCAAATATGCCAATAGGACATAAATTTGACTCTCAATATTATGCTGAGACAGCGGAAGTAAGAAATATAACCACCTCTCAGGTTACATGGCCTGGTAGTAAATTAGCCCAGATTGTTCCCACAGATGATCCAAAACGCTGGTTAATAGTGGCCAGCGTTACCAACCCTAATCCATTTTCAGTAAAGGCTCAGGTTGAAGTAAATATAAATACTGGTAGAAGTTCCTCTATAGGATTTAATAAAGAAATAACATTTCAAGCAAACGAAACTAGATATATAAAGTTAAACGATAAAACTCAAACTGAATTATTTGAACGGAAGGGAAAATGGGATGATGGTTGGCATGATGGTTGGTCGAATGCTTGGATATCTACCTCTATTAAAGAGAATTTAGATCCACGATTGCCAAAAGATCTAAAGCCTAACTATGGGTGGCTAGATGATTGGTATGGATTAGACTATAATCTTAACGATCCAGTTGTATTTAATGCTAATTCGCAATATAGGTTTGAGGTTTTTCATTCTGCTGGTAAGGTGGATAACTGGTGGCGAATGAAAGGATTAGTAAAATACACCGAGGATGGTTGGCAGGTTATATGTAAGGAAATTGACAAGCCAGAGTATGAAACGACCGCCATTAATACAATGAAAAGTTGGGTAGAATCTGTATCACCCGATTTTCCTACTTTAAGGGATGATGACGACAATCCTCTTCTAATTGATGGGACATATGAGTGGCAAGGTACGTATACCCAGTTAGAGAGATTTTATCCCGATGGAGCTATGTTATCCAACAATTCATCAACATGGGAGTGGGATCAGACAGGACCTGTCATAGTTGGATATAACTACAATTACACAAATCTTGATCAATACGAGCAAAGTTGGGATGATCGACCTAGCCCTGTTTTAGATGATCCAAGCATTGTTGGTTGGCATAAGGACAGATTACCAATAATTGAGAAAGAACCGATATTTATTCCAATATATGATTTTATCTCCCAAGAAGATCCTGATATTGGGTACTTAGAAAAAAACTACCTGCCGGGCTATTTCATTACGGATGATGATGTTCCGGTACCTAAATTTAACCACACTGTTTCATACGTAGGCTGTAATATTTCTGGCAACACATATACTTTTACCTATGATGTCAAAATTGAGGGGGTTAATAACTCTCCTTATGATTGCGTATTTAGTTCTACTACCGACAATAATCTAAAATTTTATTTACCAACTGTTAGTTACTTAAAGAATTATATGCAAGAACATAATAATACCTACCAGAAAAATGGGGTTCACTATTACAATGAGCCTGAGATTAGTGACCCAAGTTATGATGTAGTTGATACAGGTATCACTTCCGTAGAGATACCCAAGAACTCCATTGTTACGGTTTATAATCAACGAAGAACAGTTACCTTTATATTAAATGAGGCAAATTCTACTGGGCTAGATAACGAGAATTTTAGTCACTTTTTTACTGATTCCCGTGAAGCTTCATTTGTGTCTAACTTGTACGAATTTATGTTTATACCAGATGAAAATCTTCTAGGTATTGCAAAGTCTGCCATGGGATATGAAAAATTTATGTGGGACAACGGTAGTTATAAGGGAGATAATAGCTCTTACTATGGAAGCAGCTATGGCATACCTGTAATATCAGCAATACACAGGGGATTTTCAATGCTTCCAACAGATCAACTATATGGTCTTATTACTCAATCGACCAAAAGACATTCTATATACTTTCCAAACTCAGATACAAATGTCATCAATAGTAATTTCTGGCCAGTGGCATCTGGATTTGATACAAAGGATGTTGGATCGAGTAATATGAACTATAAGGATTTGTACTATAATGAGTATTTCATATCTTATCATCGTGACTGGTCAGATAGGTTATAAGTTGACAAGGCTTCCGCAAACAGCGGAGGCTTTCAACTTTTTCAGTATACCCCTAGGTTAAATTCTTAAAATAAATGGAGGAGATATGATTATGGTAAAAATCATAAGAAACACGGTATTATTATTTTCTGTCCTTTTGTTTATATTTTTTGCAAAGGTTAACGACTCCGAAGCCGTTGTGATACCCGTAGGATCTGAAACAATAGATTCAAATTATTATGTATCTACATATTGGGAAGATTTACCTATATATACTTATAATGCACCAGATGGTTGTAATATAAAAGAATTTCATATAACAGTTTCTACTGTGGATAGGGAATCGGCAGATATTGATTATATGTATGTGTATGCTAATGGAATTTATATTGGTCAGATTGGTGATTGTTCTGACGATAATATCGGTACAGTTGTCTATTTTCCCCGAACGTTTAATTATTCTTGTATATCTCCAGTAACATCAATACAAATAATTGCAAACACTGGTCGCGGAAATTATTTTAGATTTTCGGGAAGTATAACTCTTAGTGCCGATATTGCAGATCAATTAACTGTTACCCAAGCAAAGGACGCAGCGGATGCAGCATATTGGCAAGCAGCTTGGGCATCAGGGGTTGTAACAAATGGAGTAGATGGAAATGGTAAATCTTTATCAGCAACATATGACCTAGCATACTCTGCTAATACAAATGCATCCGTCGCTAAAACCTCTGCTGATGGGGCTAAAACTTCTGCTGATGCAGCCAAAACGCAGGCTATCACCGCAGTTAACGAGTTACAGAATACCACCTACGGGTTAAGTAAGATCAAAACCGATACTGCGAGTGCCGTTACACAGGCTACCTCCGCTAACACCCAGGCAACTTCAGCAAATACGCAGGCTACGACCGCAGCCAGTAAAGCTACCACAGCAGTTAATGAACTCCAGGGCACAACGTATGGGTTGAACAAAATTAAAACCGATACTGCTTCTGCTGTTACTCAGGCAACCGCAGCTAATACTAATGCCAGCAATGCGATTACAGCGGCCAACAACGCTAAAGCTAGTGCGGATACTGCTTCAACCAGGACTCAAACGGCAATAAATGAGCTTCAGAGCACCACCTATGGGTTGAACAAAATTAAAACCGATACAGCTAGTGCCGTTACACAAGCCACATCTGCCAACACCAATGCTAGTAATGCAGCAACTAGGTCATTGAATAACTACAACATATTAAATGACAGTACAAAGGGCCTAACCAAAACCTACGATATAGCTAATAATGCCAATACAAATGCTTCCACTGCTGCTGTCAGAGTCTGGGATGCTACCGAGAATAAGTCTGCAGCTACCATAGCTAAAGAAGCTAGGGATAAAGCTAACACAGCAGTTACTCAAACTTTATTTAACGGTAAATCCGCCGCAGAATGGGCTGCCATTGCAGCAACCAACACCGGGGATAACCTTGCACCGGATTTAGAGTGTTCTTGGCAGGGGGGTGCTACAATAACTAATGCTTCCCGTCAAGCTACCTTGATGGTTTCTGTTTCGGATAATATATCTGCTCCAGCAAATATAACTCGGGCCTACTCTTTAGATGGAACAACTTACACCATTTTTACAGGCAACACGGTAACGATCACATTTCCGATGAGCCCGAAATACAGGACAGTTTATGTAAAGGCCACTGATGAAGCCGGTAAAGAAACGGTAAAAACGCTAAATATATTTGTTCAATAACCGTTTAAACCCGATTTGAGGAATTTAAGAAGTAACCATAGTTCAGATTGGTGATATTTATTGGTTTAAGGTATATTATCCAGCAACAGGTGAAACTAAAACCCGACCAGTTGTGATTATTGACATAGAAGATGGACAAGTTATACTGCAGCAATCACAGGATCTTCTATAAGAAAGCTTTGATGATCGGTACGACAAATGGCAAGTACCGATTTTTCATTGGGCTGCTGCAGGACTTTTAAAGCCATCCTATGTTAAGGCCAACTGCTTAGCTAAAGTCGATGTCACAGCTTTTAAGAGACTTTTCCAATATCAAAAAACAAATAGAAGAATTCCTTGATTCAGATGAAAACCCTTGGTAGGTAACTATTTTCTTTTTGTTCTAATGTAAAAAGAAGTGGGAACAAAATTATGAAAGTCATGTCCACCCTTTAGGTTGGGCTTTTTTTCTGCCTAAGTGCTTAGGACTTGTCAATTACGGTGATAGCTTGTGAGGAACCACGCAGGTAGCCGTTACTTTGACTGAATGGTTTTCCCAAAGGAGAGATATTGTATTGAGGTACGAAGTGTTGAAGTGCTTTATTTATGCTTTTGCAGTAAGCGTAATTATTATGGGTGGTTTTTCATTATACAAATCGACCCTATTAACGATTAACCAAAACAATAATTTTTATTACCCATCAATTTTTTCTGGGGTATTAATCCTAACAGGCATCTACTTGTTGTATATGAAAAAAACTAAAGTGCTATTTTGTATAGTAATAGTACATTTGTTTTTAACTTTAGTTACATTTATGGTTGTAAGAACAGGATTAGTAAATAGCCTTTCCCCGGGGATTAGTTTTATGACAATATTTATTTCGTTAACATATTTGTTAATTCTTGTAATAACGTTACCAATTGGTTTGGTGTTATATGGTTTTAAAAATATTATTAATAGGTAAAATTAGACACGGAAATATTGATCAAATCTGTAAAAAGAGACATTAAATATTTGAGTAAGGGTAGAATAACAGTAGTATTAGCCATACATAGAGAAATAGAAAGGGCTATTGATGCATATCTATTCTTTAGAAAAAAGGATAATATAAAATTCAGGAAACTTAATAATGAAATTAATATATTAATATCCCTAGACCATGATTGAGACATAGTTGCATTTGATAAGTTCCATAAATTTAACAGCAGTTGTAATAAATCGGAAGGAATGGACAGCAGTTCTAGAAGTGAACCATGAAAAATACTTCGATAAAAATCAGGTGCAGGTAAATTCAATTGTGGATTCAGATTTATCAATACTGAATAATATATTTCAGCCAAATCCTGTAGAATAAGACCAAAAAAATTGACGTATAGAAAAACAGCAAAAGAAATTATAATGGATTTAAGGTTACTAACTGTTTCAGAAACGTGGTTATGGTACATAATTAAAATCTCCTTGTCCCTAAAAATAATACAAAATATTAGGCATTGTTTTTCAAATACCTTTATCAAATGAACCCAGCACTGCCCTCTGCGGCAGTGCTATTTTTTTATAACGAAATTCCAAAACCCTCTGGAGGTGATTTTAAATTAATACTGCAGTACTAAAGAAGATCCCACTTAAAACCATATTTGTTGCCTTGGTGGGCATAGGGGTAACGGTAGGATCCATAGGGCAGTTGCAAACATGGGTGGACACCCATCAAGAAAAGGTAAAAGTCCCTGTGGTAATGCAAAAGGTCCCCCAATATTCCATCATAGGACCAGGTATGATCGAAATGCAGGATAAGCTAAAACTAGCTACCGATCCTTATGCAATAAAAACTCTACAGGAAATTGAGGGGAAAGTAGCTGTAACTGATCTTATCCCCGGGGAACAAATTCGCTCGGATAAGCTGGCTAATACAGATATTCTTTTACAGCCAGGGGAGGCATTTGTAACGGTTAGAATTGAAAAACCGGAACAGGCTTTGGCAGGACAGATAAGAGCAAACTCAATAGTAAATGTAATGTGGACAGCAGGACCCAATAGTCCATCATCCATATTAGCTGAAAAAGCCCGGGTAATGACCTTACTTGATGAAGGATTAAAGCCGGTACATACTGCTAGCATATTTCAAGGCGTAGTGACCAATGCCGCCGAACAGGCTCCTATAGCTAAGTATGTCATGCTTAAGGTGAAGGAAAGGGAGAGTTACGAATTTACAAGACCCCTAACCGGAGGTTTTATCCTGCTTTCTGAAGTCTCCAAGGGGGTGCAAACACCTATTTCGTCTGCACCAAACGGTGAGAATTCCTCAACCCAACAAGGGAACCAACCGACTGACAGCCAGAATAACAGTCCTGGGATAAATCCAAATATTAGTAACCAGTCCAACAAGTGCTATTATCTACCCGTTTAGTCCCGGATGCTATGAAATATATAACGGATAGCACTGGTGATTTTCTTGTTCTTCTCTGCTTTTTATCAATGATTATTAATATTGTCACGGATAAACTTTGGAGTTCTGTGGAGGGTTAGATATGGTAGAGATAGGAAAGGTGCTATTAGTCACTGGTTCATTAGGCCTTGGTATTGCTGCAGTTGCAGTCTCTTCTGAGGTAGCAAATGTAGCAGAACGTATCTATGAAAAACTCAATGGACATATTCATTTGAAAAAACTTAGAAGGATTGAACAACAGCGTGCGGACCCCATCAAATACTTGCAGGGTTTGAAAGATAAAGCTTTAAAGCAACGTGAGACAATACAGGTTTTTACTGTAGCTATGGCTTTAGGTATATTTGGCCTTTGGATTGCCCCCATGTTTAAGTCACTGGGTCTGCAGGGGGGACAAGCCTGGGCTTTTTATTATACTCCTGGTATATAAAGCAACACGAGAAGGGGGTGAGATTAAAGTAGAGAATGCCTATTTAAAAAAGTTGAGAGCCTTAGTCCAGGAATAAAAAACGCATCTAAAGCAGTTAAGGCAGTAGCTGTCTATGGGCTAAGGCACCAATTCAAAATAACTCATTTGTGCAAAATTACAGGTATTTCCAAATAAACATTTTACTACCAATTAAAACATAACAGCATGGACAAGTATAAAATTGCTAAAAAACGTATTCAAGCCATTTATGCTAAGCATAAAGGCAGATATGGCTATCGAAGAATTACAGCAGCTCTACATAGTGAAGGATTAAACATCAACCATAAGACCGTGTATCGGCTTATGAAGGAAATGGAACTAATGTCAAACGTTCGGATAAAAAAGTATCGTTCCTATAAAGGCTCCGTCGGAAAAATTGCTCCTAATCTGCTCGAACGCAACTTCCAGGCCGATCGCCCCAGTCATAAGTGGGTCACCGATGTTACAGAGTTCAAAATCCATGGTCATAAAATATATCTATCGCCTATTCTTGACCTGTTCAACGGTGAAATTATCAGTTATTCCATTTATGAACGACCTGTCATGCAGATGGTGACAACTATGTTGGAAGACGCTTTAAATGGTCTTCCTGATAATACGGGGATTATCTTGCACTCTGACCAAGGCTGGCACTACCAGATGCCACAATATCGTAAGATGTTGCTCGATAAAGGTATTCATCAAAGTATGGTAAAGGTAACTGTCTTGATAATGCTGTCATGGAGAATTTCTTTGGCCATCTAAAGTCAGAATTGCTATACAACAATTTCTTTTTGTCCAAGGAGGACTTCATTGAATCATTACAAGAGTATTTAAACTATTACAATAATGAACGGATTAAGAAAAAGCTAGGTTATTTAAGTCCTGTTGATTACAGAAACCGGTTTGAAGCGGCTTAATAGTTTACCACCAAAAAATATTTCTAAAAAATGGGGCAAATTCAAAGTGGTCAACTTTTATGTTAGCACTACTAATTATTTCGGTTATTGAAAAGAAGCAGTTTTACCTCAATTTGTCCATACCAGTTATGCACTATTTTTTTACCAGCATGCTTTAAAATAAGTCTTTCAAAAGAAGTCGCTTATCTGCAGATTATCAAAATCAAACAACCCAACCCAATATTACCTATCCCAGTAAAACAGATGAATTTGTTTGGAAAATTAATTATTTGTAAGTTCTGACGATGAATGTATAATTGAGTGGAAGGAATATTTTAATAAAAAAATATTCAGAGATTTTATCTTATGTCTTTATAGTAATTAGAACTGACTGGTATTTAATTCCCGTATCACTATATATACAACCTTAAGAACAATAATGTTAGTAAAATCGAAACGATTGATAAATCTTATGTATCATTTGGCTAAATGTTTTTTGATAAGGCAATATTTTTTATCTCAGAATTTCAGTTTGTATTAATTATAGGGGGAGTAATATGGGTGAGTTTGTTGAAAATGGAGAAGTAAATTATTTTAACCTGTGCCTTGAGTTAAAGGAGACAGGATTGTTCTATGATATGTTTGAGCATGATGGTGTTGAAATTTTTTATAAAGGTCAATCTGATGAACAAATAAAAAAAGAATTATTTAACCAGATTGATGACTACATGAAGATATGTATTGAAGCCTCAAAAGAAACTGATGATCTAGATGTCGTTTATTTTGCTTCTGTTAGTCTTATTTATATTTGCTGTAATACATACCCGGGTGGTGATCAAAAATATATCAAGTTTGATGAATTATATGAATATTTAGTTTGTTTGCTAAAACGAAATGATATTCAAATAGATGAATTGGCTCTTAGGTTGTTAAGTAATGGTATGTTCGATTGCTTAAGTTATGATTGGTTTAAATATAATAATGGGGTTAGCCTGCATTATAATGCTTTAGAAAGTTGTCCTTCAACTTGGGTTACAAAACTAGTAAAACTTTTTTATAATTTAAATGGACTATTTGGTTATGGAATTCCAAGTTTTCATGAATTAGAAAATGGTATAAATTCATGGTATTTGTTAATGTATAACTATTTAGATTCCTTGCCACATAGTCTTTATCGATATATTTGGCATTACTCTGAGGAATTGGCCGATAGGAAGGAACGTGTAGTTGGATTTCAAAAGGACGATACAATGGTGCAAATGGATTCTTCCATCGGTATGCTAGGGGTTAGAGATATTCATGTAATACCAATGTTAACTAAATATACAGATCATGTATATCGAGATGACATGAGGGAGTATAGATTTTTTACTGATTATAAGGGATTTGCACAGTACTATAACCTTTTAATAGAACAAATTAACCAAAGATATTGTCTAAATTTAGAGAATGGTAAAGAAAATTTTGAAAGAATTATAAAGCAAATTAACCCCCAGTATGGTGAAAAATTATGTACCTTTATTGAAAAATTAGAGAACTCAAATACTAAAGATTACAAAGAAGTTCCATATCGTGTGAGGTCATACTTTTACTCTGCGGAATCTCTCTATCAAGTTATGAAAGAGGCCAATATAAAATCAGATATAGAAGTATCTTTTATGTGTATAAACTACATTAAAGGTATAGAAACATTTTTGGCTGACTCTATCAAAGTAATTTTAGATTCTCAAAACATTGATTTTACTGATCTTAAATATAGTCGAGGTTCAATTAAAAGTTTAGAGAAACTTGAATGTGCTTCATTAGTATACCTAATCACTGAAAATAAAGACGATCTTACAAATGTACATAATGATTGGGGTTATATTAAACATTATAATAACAATTCAAAGCTTGGTGGGTTTGCCGGAGAGTTTAATAGGGAATGGGTTCAGAAAATTAGGAACGGAAAAATGCATAAATCCCCCGTCTTAGTTAATTACCCAATTAAAGATGCACCTGAGGGTGTTAGAATAGCTACTTATAAATATCTAACTGAAATTTTTTCAAAATTAAAAATAAATGTTTAAAACAATTAGCGGAACTTACAATGCCTTGGGCACAATATCTTACTTTAATAAGCTCAAAAAATAAGAAAGAGCATTTTATGTTTTATAAAGTTATCCATCTTTATTAAAGGTATTGTGTTATAACGGTGATGTAGAGACATTACGCAGAATAATGACTATCAAGTTGTGCTTTGCACTTGTTCAGCATAAGTTAGATATAGGAGAGCTATAATGCGTTAGCATTAACTTTAGGTACTAATTTGGGTTAGTGTTTAAAGAAAGCTTGTGTTAGAAAATAACATTATCAAATAACTAATATAGGATGATTATTTTGGTAGAACAGGACTATATCTCTTGTATACCCTTTCTTATTGGGGCCTTTCTTTATATAATAAAAAAAATGAGTGGGCATTTTTATTAATGGGAGCTTCAGCGGCCATTTCTATTAGAACATATTATCTTCTAGGAGACAAAGTGGACTTGGTAATTAACATAGTTTTTGTTGTCCTCTTTTGTTTTTGCTTTGTCTTCCAACCTTTATATGGTGATCAAGACTGAAAACTCGCAATACCCTTTGAATAGCACCTGATACAGCTATGACAAGTCCGGATTCGATTCATGTCAGGCCGCACCAGTATAATCTAAACCCGTGATGCCTTGATACAATTGGCCTCACGGGTTTAAATTATTGTGGAGGCGAAGCAAAGTAAGCGTCAAATAACATAGTGGATAGAAAAAGAGCAAAAACTCGTGTAAACTGAGTTTTTGCTCTATCGGCAGGTTTTCTGAACTACTAGACTCCACGGAAGGTAATCTTCAAGGAATTCCGGATGCTGGCCGAACTGTACCCCCGGTAATTCGCTGAAGATGAAATACAGATATTTATACGGATTAAGACCATTTGCCTTAGCACTTTCGATGATGCTGTAAACGGTGGCACTTGCTGAAGCTCCTTTTGGGCTTCCGCTGAACAGCCAATTTTTGCGTCCAAAGGGGCGGATACAATTTTCGGCGAGGTTGTTGGAAATTGAGCAGTTGCCATCCTCAAGATAGTTCATTAACTCTTTCTTATGGTTCAGAGCATAAGCCAAAGCCTCACTCAGTTTAGATTTTGGTAGTATTTTACCTCTGGTGAATCTATCCACGCCCAAAAAGCATCTAAAACGGGCTTTTCCAGTTTTAGACGCTCAGATTTACGTTGTTCGCTCGAAAGGTTTTCGAGAGTCTTTTCAATCTCGAAGAGTTTGTTACAGAATATAATGCTCTGGCTTGGAAGGGTTGCTTCCGGGCTATGTATATCCTTTGGAAGGGCATCTACGAAGTTCCTTCGAAGATGCGTCCAACAGAGGCACCTTATGATTTCTGGAATCTTTTTGTACCCAGAGTATGCATCTGAGTGAAGGTATCCTTTAAACCCTTTTAGAAATTCCTGAGGGTATTTTCCACTCCTGCCAGGTTGATACTCGAAAATTCGGATAGGGTGTTTGCAATGCTGGCCGGTGCTGTATACCCACATGTAGGAATCGGTAGTATTTTTCCGTCCCTCTTCATTCATAACCTGGACGGTCGTCTCATCAGAATGCAGATGTTTTTCTTGCAAGAGCTTCTGATGCATTAGATCTATCAATGGCATCAACCAGTCGCGGGAGGCAGCCAAAATCCAATTGGCCATAGTAGCACGACTTAGATTTACACCCATTGTCCGCCACTCCTTTTCCTGACGGTAAAGTGGAAGGGCGTTGACGAACTTTTGATGCATGACCCAGGCCACAGTGGAAGGAGAAGCCATGGAATGCTGAATCACCGGATAAGGCATTGGTGATTTCTCCATGTAGGGTTCCCCATTCTTGCGACAAGTACGGCACTCGAATGTTTCGCGGTAATAATCGATGACCCTAACTTTTGCGGGAATGAACTCAATTTCAGTACGGATGAATTCTTCACCTACAGATACAAGGGCGGTGTTGCATACTTCGCAAAAGCGGTCTCGTTCATCAAGGGTACAGAGACGTTTGACGTGAGGAATATCATTCAATAGTTCCATCCGCTGACCTTTAAATTTCTTTTTTCGGTAACCTTGTACCTCCTTAAGGTCAGGTTCCGGCGCCATCGGATCAGCTTGGATTTCTGCTTCATCAAAAAGAGACATCTGCCCCAAGGAAAGGGACGATGTCTTCTCGGTACTTCTGCCGAAGAGCTTGCGGGTCAGATATTCAACGGAATCGTGGAGCCGTTTGTTTTCTAGCTCCAGTTCGCATATGCGTTTTTCGAGTATTTTTACCTACTCTGCTGCGTTCATAAAATACAGTTCCTTCACTGTTCTCTACTGTATCTATTATAGCAGAAAAAAGCCAAAAATCCCAGTAATTACGCATATTCACGGGGTTTTTGACGTTAAAGGCAGGACATAATATTGAGCTTTTTCACCGCCTTAGGTTGGTCTATGGAAAGCCCTTCTAGAAGTCATCGAAATTCCTGATATGTAATGGCGCGAACGGCCTCAGCATTCATTGGCCGTTGAAAACTTCCACTTTCCAGTCGTTTGTAAAGAAGAACGAATCCATCTCCCTCCCAATAAAGTGCTTTCATCCGATCGCGACGCCGACCACAAAATAGAAATAAACTGTTCTGAAAAGGGTTCAACTGAAAGTTCTGTTGGACAACGGCAGCAAGACCATCAATGGACTTTCGCATGTCGGTATAACCACAAGCGATATAGATTTTCTCTGCTTTTGAAATATCACCGAACATTTTGCAGTGCCCTCAGGGTGTTTTCGATCAATATTGCGGATGCATTGTTGCTAATCTCCAGTGTTACAGCACCAAAACGCATTATAATATCTGACGATGATTTTTGGTCTGTGGGATCGGTATCAGTTGTGGGGCCTGAAATGTTTAGTGGCACGATTGAGTTGTTTTGGGAACAGATTGATGGAAGGGATTCGCAGGCAGCCGTGCGAATACGTTTTAGCCAATAATAGTAACTCGCTGGACTAATGCCATTATTAGCACACCATGCAGAGACAGTTTGTCCACTACTGCGGCATTCTCGGACAATATCAATCCACTTATTTAATCGATACTGGTTGGTCACTTCCCGGGTATCCAACTCTAAACCTCCTTGGAGTTTTTCTAGTGAACTCGAAAAACTCTATAAACTCTAATTTAGAGAATTATCCCACTGAATTAGGGAAGTTTCTATACACCGACTTACTAGACGCTTACGGTGTATGAAGAAGCTAGGCAAAAACATCCTGAAAGATGGTCTCGCTCAACCAGAGACTGGACTCTTGAAGACACCGTTTGGCTCAATCCCGAGCGTGTGGATAAATCTAAATCAGAAGATAATTACTCTGCCTAATTGATATATTTTTTAGAGGTTTGACGACAACT
This sequence comes from Desulfotomaculum defluvii, assembly GCF_054657375.1. Taxonomy (NCBI): domain Bacteria; kingdom Bacillati; phylum Bacillota; class Clostridia; order Eubacteriales; family Desulfotomaculaceae; genus Desulfotomaculum; species Desulfotomaculum defluvii. The sequence goes on from NZ_BAAHYV010000006.1 coordinate 607,430, forward strand.
TTATTGGCAAACGCCGATTTTTACCAATCATTTCTAGTTGATATGGTTCACTAGGCACAAAATGACACCAACCATAGACAAATGATTGGTGTCGAGATTTTTATTTTTTCCGCTGTCTACTTGACAGAGGGCAGTTCAAATTGGCACCACGGGTTTTTATTTTTGTGGAGGCGAAGCAAGATGTATTTTAGGTAGCCTTAATAACCGTTAATCACCCTTAGAGTCCGAAATGAGTCCGACAGAACATTGGCTAAAAACTACAAGGCGATACCTCTATTCATTTTTTTCTCCAACTTTTTCTGAAAGAAGCCTAAAATAGACGTGATCAACCAATAAATAAGCAAAATATCCACAAATGCTTCAAAATAACGAAAGCTAGAGGCTGCTTCCAACTGAGCCGAAGCAGTGATTTCTTTAACACCGATGGTAAAAGCTAGGGAACTATCTTTGATAATATTGATAAAACTATTTGATAAAGCTGGTAGGGCCACTCGGAAGGCTTGTGGGAGGATAATTCTTCGCATTGCCTGCAAATAAGACATACCTAAGGATAAGGCCGCCTCCATTTGTCCCTTATCAACAGAAGAAATGGCGCCCCGTAATGATTCTGACATATAGGCCGCAGAATTTAATGACATGACAATGAAAGCAGCGTTAAAGGAAGACAAGTTAGATAGCGAAGGGAATGCTTGGACCAACCCAAAGTATACTAGGAAAAGCTGGGCCAATAGGGGAGTGCCCCGAAAAAAAGACACATAGATTTTTAAAATTCGATACATTATAGGGACTCTGGCATTAATAATTAACGTGATAATAAAGGCAAGAATTAGCCCCGCCGCTATACTGGCCAGCGACAGGGCTAAAGTCACCTCTATATACTTAAACATAATGGGTAATAAGTTTAAGGAGAATTGCAAGTCAAAGAACTTATTCAAGCTAACACCTCAATATAATTATTGTGGTTTTACTGTGGTATCTAGGACAAACCATTTTTCGGATATATTTTTGAGGGTGCCATCTTCATGCATAGCTTTAATAGTGGAGGTTATTTCTGCTGCTAATTTTTCCCCTGCTTCACCTTTTACAAAGGGGTAAGCGTTTGTTTCGTAAATAGGTTTTAGGCCCATCATTTTTAACTGTAAGTTGTTATCTTTAATGGTGGACAAGGTTTTGATTTCTCCCTGCCAAGCAGCTGCAAGTCTACCCAACTCCACCTCTTTTTCTATGGGTGCTCCATCGTAGGTTACAATATCAAGGTTTAATTTATTATCCTGATTTAACTTACGAAGAGTCTTTTCACCGTTACCACCTAACCAACAGCCAACCTTTTGACCTTTTAGGTCTTCCAGAGTTTTGAGCTGGCTATCATTTTTTATTGCAAAGTCATAATAACTGTAGGCGTAGGGTTCGGAGAAAGCATATTTGTCTAATCTTTCAGGGGTAATAGACATTTGGTGAGCAATGGTATCAATTTGTTTGGCGTCCAGCATACCAACTAAACCACTAAATTTGGAAAGTTTAAAATCTAGCTTATAATTATTTCTTTTGGCAATCTCATTCCAAACATCAATCTCAAAGCCTTGTAGTTTATCATCTTTTTGGAAGGCCCAGGGGTAGTAGGAAGCGGAAGTACCAACAGTAATCGTTTTTTGTTCAGCCTTGGCTATAGTTTCCTTTTTAGGTTCCTCTGATCCTCCGCAACCAGTTAGTGAGAATAGAAGAAGAAAGGAAACCACACACAATAACAGTTTTTTCATTTACACAGCCATCCTTTTATCTTATTTTTTAAAGGCATTGGTAAGCCTTAACAAACCTTCTTTCAGCAATGGTAGTGGACAAGCATAATTTAAACGGAAAAAATTCTCATATCCTTTGCCAAAGTGCACCCCCGGATTTAGAATAATTTTTCCTTTATAAAACAAGATTCTTTTTAACTCTTCCGGAGGGAAGTTATAATTACTAAAATCCAACCAGGCCAGATAAGTACCTTCAGGTCTATTAAATTTAATCTCGGGGAGGTGCAGTTTAAGATATTCTTGTAAAAAATTAAGATTATCCTCTAGTTGCCTTAGTAAAAGGACTAACCAATCTGCCCCTTGCTCATAGGCGGAGATCACCCCCACGGTGGCAAATATGTTGGGCTTGTTAATGCCATCCTTCTGTAGGGCTATCTTATATTTTTCTCTTAGTTCGGGGTTAGAGATAATCAAATTGGAAACCTGCAAACCAGCTAGATTAAATGTCTTGTGGGGAGAAGTGCATACAATGCAGTTTTCCTGGGCTAATTCGGATAGCTTAGCAAAAATTGTATGTTTGTGGCCATTGTAGACAATATCTGAATGTGCCTCATCCGAAATGATCAGTACCCCATTGTGTACACAAATATTTACTAGCCTTTGTAGTTCTTCCTTTGACCATACCCTGCCCACCGGGTTATGGGGACTACAAAGGATGAGTAGTTTCGTTTTTTTATCAATAGATTTTTCCAAACCTTCGTAATCCATCATATATTGCTTGTCTTGCTTGATCAGAGGATTTAAGATCAGTTCTCTATTGCTATTAGTTACTGCATCATAGAAGGGAGGGTATACCGGTGGTTGAACAATAACTTTTTCTCCCGGTTGTGTAAAATTCCTTACTATTCTGTTAAGACTAGCCACAATAGTATCACTAGCCACAAACCAATCCACTTTTGTTAGGAAATCGTGACGTTTATCGTACCAGCGCTGCAAAGCGGCATAGTAACGGTCTTGGTAACCACCGGTATATCCAAAAATGCCGTGGGTTGCCCGTTTTATTAGGGCATCTGTAACACAGTCTGGTGACTTAAAATCCATATCTGCCACCCAGAAAGGTAATAAATCAGGGTCTGTTAAACCATAACGCTCCTTCAAACCATCCCACTTCAAAGAGTATGTTCCCTTTCTGTCAATCAATTGGTCAAATTTTGTCAAATTTACACCCTCTTATTGTAGATAAAATACGGGCATCAACCAAAAAAATTATAATAGTAATTGCCTTAAAAATCCAATCACTCTTACTTATATGTGTAATACAAAGCATAACTTATGGTTATGGATTATTAATTTCCTCTAATCTATGACCCATCAAAATCCTCAAAAATAAATAATTAGATATCTAGATTTATTTCAAAAAATTTTCACCAATCTATAACCCTTATTTGATACTTAATTCAGGACTTAACAATACTAATCTAAATCAGGGTTATTCCTGGTTATTATTAGATTTAATTTGCAATTTAAAACTTTATTTATCTTTAATATAAATTGTGGTTATAAGTTGTTGGATATTTATAACAATAATTTAGTTATTTAACATAGGATAAATATAATATTTTATCGAAGAAGGTTCTTAGCAAAATTGTCTGAATTGCTCGAACGATAGGGGGTTATAAGCTGGGAAACTGGAAGTAGAAAGTCTTAAAATAGCCCGGGATCTAAAGGATCGGGGAACTAAAGTGGTAGGAGTTTATTGTGCCTTTATACCAAAGGAACTAAGCATAGCTGCAGGTGGTATTCCTGTATCGAAGGTAGTATCAGCTATTAAAATATCTGCTAAGTCAAAATAAGGACAGGTATTAGTATGTGCGAAGCGTAGCTGGATTTTATAAGGGGACATATTTTCTTGGTAGATTTTTTTCTGCTGCCGGTATCGAATCATTAGATGCACCACAGTGCTCAAGCGGGTGTAACAGGTAGATTATCAACTTGGCCAGTGCCCGTTGGTGTATTTTTCCCTGAATTCTCCGTTGAAGTGGCCAAAGGAATGATTGAAGGCAAAATAGATAAACCTGGTGTAGATCAACTAAAGCCAATAGCAAAAGAAGTTGCAGGTGTTGAAGTTCAATTTAACAAGATGAAGCCTGAATTGGATAACTACTATTTAATCATTATGGATTCAATTATTTATTAGATAAGTAAATAGATCAGGTACAGGTACTCCTGTGCCTGATTTTTTCCTGTTGATATTTAAAGAAATAAGCCAACAAGGGGTTATTCAAACATGTTAAAGCTATGCAATATATCGAAAATTTTTGGCAATAATCAAGCTTTGAATTTTGTAAATCTAGAGCTCGAGGCAGGGGAAATTCACGGCCTGGTAGGTGAAAACGGGGCAGGTAAAAGCACTCTATTAAATATTTTATTTGGCAGCAAAAACGTTAGGGACACCGGAGGGTATTCTGGTGAGATTAAAGTTAATGGCGAAAAAGTAGACATCGTTAATGCGTGTGATGCCGTAAGGTACGGGATTGGAATGGTACACCAGGAATTTGTCTTGCTACCCGGTATGACTGTTGCGGAGAATATAAAACTTACAAGAGAAATTGTAAACCCTATCACAGCTAAATTATTTGGCAATAACTTAGCTTATATAAATAAGAAAGAGAACGAAGATGAAGTAAATAGGGTTTTCAAAGAAGAGTTGGGTTTATCCATTAATCCTAGAATCAAAGTGAAAGACCTTTCTGTTAACATCAAACAATTGGTTGAGTTCTTATGTGAATATTGCAAAGAGAATTTGAAGGTACTTATTTTGGATGAACCAACCGCTGCGCTGGGTAAAGACGATGCAAATAAAATGATGTGTTTATTAGAGAAGCTATCACAAAAGGGCATAGCTATACTTTTTGTATCTCATAGAATAGAGGAGATTGTATCTATTTGCCATAAAGTTACTATACTTCGTGACGGCAAGGTGGTGGCCAAATACAAAAGAGACCAATTTAATATTAATGATATCGCCCAAAGCATGGTTGGTAAGGAAGTTGTAGAAGTAAAGCGGCAAAAGAGAACCAAGTCTCAAACTACTATTTTGCGCTTAGACAACTTTTCTGTGAATATGCCTGGGGAAAGCGTTAGTAATGTTAATTTAGATATTTACCAAGGAGAAATCCTCGGTTTAGCAGGCCTTTCCGGTCATGGGAAGTTAGCTTTAGGCAATGGAGTGATGGGACTTTTCCCCTCAACTGGGCAGGCTTGTTTTGAAGGTACAACTTTGGATTTATCAAAAACGGAGGGTGTTATTGCTAACGGTATCTTTTTAGTTCCTGATGAGCGTCGCCAATCTGGCTTATTGATGCATCAATCTATTCTAAATAATATTATTTTTACAGCTTTACAAAGGAAAAATAAATTTCTTAAGTCTGGAATCTGGAAAGCTCTTAGCTTTGTTAATAAAAAACACGCTTCACAGTATGTAGAACAAAGCATTAAAGACCTGGATATTCGCTGTAAGTGTATAGGACAAAGTGTAAAACATCTAAGTGGGGGTAACCAACAAAAAGTTTGTTTAGCAAGGGCCTTAGCCCTAGAGCCAAAGTTACTATTTATATCAGAGCCCACTCGTGGCATTGATATTGGTGCCAAGGAGTTAATCTTACAAGAGATTCTAAAAATAAATCAAGATTTAGGAACCACAGTAGTAGTTGCTTCTAGTGAATTAGCAGAGTTAAAGAGAATAGCTGATAGGATAGCTGTTTTTTTTGAAGGAAAGTTATTATTTTGATTGGTGGAAGTACGGGTAAGGGAGCATCCCTTATGCAAGTTATTGTTGGTACCTATTTATTTCAATCTATCTATGTGGTTTCAGGCCCTATTACAAACCAATTACTAATACCCGAGGTGTCAGAAATTTTTAGAATGATAGTTACAAATGGAATTATTTTATATGCGTTACTTTATGAAGGGGGGAGAGTTAGAAATGCTCAGAATTAACTTCGTCCCACTTGTATTTATTCTCCTCTTTTTGGTTAGTTGGCACCTTTCAGGTATGTCGATCACTTTTGTAATAAACGAAGTTATAACTAGATTTATCCGTGACGGGATACTAGTTTTAGCTCTATTAGTTCCTATTGCTGCGGGTATGGGGCTTAATTTTGCAATCACAATAGGAGCAATCTGTGCCCAAGTTGGATTGCTATTAGTCATTGACTGGCAAATTGGAGATGTAGGAGGCTTACTGGGTGCAACCTTAATGGCACTATTATTATCTGTCATACTAGGTTACATCATCGGGTATGGATTAAATAAAGTGAAGGGAAAAGAGATGATAACCACCATTATTGCTGGTTTTCTCGGTACAGCAATCTACCAACTTGTGTTTCTGGTTGGTTATGGGACTATCATAAAACCCAACAACTCAGAGATTATCCTTTCAAGGGGTATTGGTATTAGAAATATGGTGGATTTGCAACCCTTTAGGAATATTCTAGATAATTTATTTGTTATTGAAATTGCTAATATTAAGGTTCCCGTATTCATGATTTCGCTGGTATTATTTTTTTGCTTTATCATCTTCTATTTTATGAATACAAGATTAGGTCAACAGATTAAGGTTGTTGGGGAGGATATGGAGAAAGCATACTCACTTGGCATAGATGTAGACAGAATTCGCATTAAGGCAGTGATTATTTCTACTGTAATTGCCTGTTTCGGTCAAATTATTTATTTGCAGAATATAGGCATGCTAAACGTTTATACCGCTCACTTAAATTCTGATATATTTTCTGCGGCTGCTATACTTGCCGGTGGCGCAACAATTAAAAAAGCTAAGGTTAGGCATGTATTAATGGGAATCTTCTTGTTTCACTCATTATTTATTGTTTCGCCTCAAGCTGGTCAAAACTTCTTTGGTAATGCTGCACTAGGAGAGTATTTTAGGAGCTTTGTGGCCTATGCTACAATAGCTTTTGCTCTGATTATGAATATGAAGCAAGATAATAAGTTGCCAGCCAATATAAGATTAAATAATAAGACCATGAAGACAAGAACGTAAAGATCTTTTAAGGTATCCGTGGACAATATTAACATAAAAACTATAATTTTTAGGTTGAAAAGAACAAAAAAACTATGGTAAGATAACAAATGTCGCTGGTGCTGACCAGTGAACATACGATTCAGCTTGGTAGAGCACCTGAAGTCGCGGGATGGATCACCAATAAATGGCCCCTTGGTCAAGCGGCCTAAGACACCGCCCTTTCACGGCGGTAACACGGGTTCGAATCCCGTAGGGGTCACCATATTTATTGTCGCGGGGTAGAGCAGCTGGTAGCTCGTCGGGCTCATAACCCGAAGGTCGCAGGTTCAAGTCCTGCTCCCGCAACCAACAAAGTTATTAATGCGGGTGTAGCTTAATGGTAAAGCTCTAGCCTTCCAAGCTAGCTACGTGGGTTCGATTCCCATCACCCGCTCCAAAATGTGCCCGTGGCTCAATTGGATAGAGCACCTGACTACGGATCAGGAGGTTAGGGGTTCGAGTCCCTTCGGGCACGCCATAACATTATCAATTGCCGAAGTGGCGGAACTGGCAGACGCACTGGACTCAAAATCCAGCGGTGTAACAACCGTGCGGGTTCGACTCCCGCCTTCGGCACCAATATAACAACACCCTACAGTATAATGAACTGTAGGGTGTTGTTATATTGGTTAAGGGTATTAAATGTCTTATTTGTTAGATAAATCCTGTTTGTTCTCGAAAACAAACTAGGCAGTTTTATTCTCTATAGCAATATATTTTTCTCTACAAGTCCAACTGCAAAAGTAATGTTTTTCATTTTCCTTAGCCAGAATATATGCCTTTGATTTCGGTAGAGTACAGCCGCAGATACTATCAGTAACCAATTCTACCTTTTCCTCAACAGCGGGTACTTTCTGGACTGTTTTTTGTTCAGGGTTATTTTCAAGTTGTTGTTGAACTCTTTTCCTAACCTGAATAAGGTTAAATATATTAATTACACCCCTTAAGATTAAGTATATAAATAATATATTTAGAAAACTTTCAACGAAGCTCATTAGCTAGCCTCCTTTTAATAAAAGTGTTTACCCTTGGTTCCTTTGGCATATTTATTCCTTTTTTAGTAATTTTTTAAAGATTTCACAGACTGTATCCAATTCATCCTCCCTTAAACTCTCAAACTGCTTTACCAAAAGTTGAATTCTCTTAACCTCAATTTCCGAAAGTATCTTTCTGCCATTGTCAGTTAGTGTGAGCCATACTATACGACGATCCTTTTCTGATCTATTTTTCTCAATCCAACCATTCTTATATAGCCTATCTAATATAGTGGTGGCAGCAGAAGGAGAAATATCTAATACATGAGCAATATCAGCTGCCTTGCAAGTATTTTGTAAAGCCATTAGTTTAAGCAAAAAATATTGGGTTGGGGTGATTAGGTCTTTTAATAAATCTTTTAGCTGACAACCGTTGTTTTGTACTAACTCATGAACCAGCATGTCAAACTGTAATATCTTTTCTCTCTTATTCAAGGTAACTATACCCCTTTATCCCTTGATAGTTTACATTATAAACTTCATTAATAGTTATGTCCATTAATATTTAATAGTGTTAATAAGGTTACTATCAATATATATCTGGCTAATAAAATATTTAAATTGTTTTACTTTTATGACAGTAAGTTCAAACAAGTTCATTTATGCTCAAAAAAATGAACAAAATGTGTCATATAAGTGAATCAATGCAACCAAAAAATACACAGCATAAACAAAATGCTAATACTTAAATACACCAATTTATTAGTTAAATTAGTCAATATATATAAATAATGTGTTTGCGACAAAAAAGTATAGTCATATTTCGCATTCTAAATATGTCGTGTTGGCGACAAAATGTTTGTCGGAACAGTGCTATAAAGTAATTAGCTTGCAAGTTAAAAGTATAACAAGTGACAGTTTTTTCTTAGTTATTTAATTGTAGCTACATAATGTAAATTAATTTTAGGCTTAAAAATAAACCTAGCGCTGGGTCAATTTTTAATACAAGCCTAGAAAAAACTGTTAACAGTCACATTACCAAGGAGGCATAAACATGGCAGATACTAAACCTACTGGAGGTTGGTCTGATCTTTATAAGAAAGAAGACTGGTGGGCTGTATGGCTAGGATTAGCACTAACCATAGTAGCAATCTTGCTCTGGAACGCAGGTAGTTCCATTAAGGGGATTGCGGTGAGTGTTCCAGAATGGTCTGAATTTAGTAAGGTTTCCACTCATTTTAGTGAAAAGATAGGTTCTTATATGGCCTTATTTATTGTATTCTTAGGTTTGTTTAGTATTTCCTTAAAAGTTATGGGTCATAAAATTAGCAGTTTTATCCCTGGTTTTACATTTGTTTTTATTAGTAGTGTTATCATTTCCATTATTGGTGGTTGGGATTTAGCACAAAAATATAACATTGAAGCCCCCTTACTGGCTCTGGGTTTAGGGATGATTATTAGCAATACTTTACCTATTCCCCAATGGCTCGAAGGTGCTCTTAAGACTGAGTTCTACGTTAAGCTGGGTATAGTGCTGCTGGGTGCCACACTACCCTTCACATTAATTGTTCAAGCTGGGCCAATGGCCTTTGGACAGGCTACTTTGATTGCGGTAACTACCTTTGTAACGATTTATATGGCTGGTACTCGCCTATTTGGTCTAGACAGAAGGTTTGCCGCAACCCTTGGTGCTGGTGGTTCCATTTGCGGTGTGTCTGCTTCCATTGCTATCGGTGGTGCAGTAAAGGCTGATAAGCAACACGTTTCTGTAGCTATCTCACTGGTAGTTGTTTGGGCTATTATTATGATTTATGCGCTACCTATCTTCATTAAAGTCTTTGGTATCCCTGCCGGTCCTGCCGGTGCCTGGATTGGTACTTCTGAGTTTGCTGATGCTGCTGGTATTGCCGCAGCAGCTGCTATTAACGAACAAGCCATTGCTACCTTTACATTGATGAAGGTTGTTGGTCGCGATATGTTCGTTGGTATCTGGTGTTTCCTACTGGCTCTGATTTCCATTACCAAGTGGGAGAAGAGAGAAGACGGAACCAAGCCAGATGCAAAAGAGATTTGGTACCGCTTCCCTAAATTCGTTTTCGGTTTCTTTGTAGCATCTGCTTTGGTAACTTTAGTTCTCACTTCTATAGATGCTGATTCTGCTAAAGCAATGACAGATAGTGTAATAAAGCCTTTGAAAACTTTAAGAACCTGGGCCTTTATTTTCTGCTTCTTTGCCATCGGTTTAACCACCCGCTTTAAAGAATTAACTTCCGTAGGTTGGAAACCATTTGCTGCCTTCACCACTGGTGTACTAGTTAACGTACCCTTAGGTTACATTCTGTCTGTAATAGTATTTGGCAGCTACTGGGCAAGCGTAGGTTTAAAATAAACACATATCAAAAAGTCTCTGGTTAATTAAATAACCAGAGACTTTTTATTTTCAAGGATAATATCTTAAATGAAAGAAGAGCCAAGGTTGTGTGATCTGTGAGACTAGTAAACTCAGCCGCTCTTAGGCAAAAGAAAGAGATTTTTCTAAGGTATCTGTAACTTCGTTAATTTTACTCCAGTTTTTTGCGGGGGTACTGATGGTTACCACATAACTATCACCTTCATAACAATAGAAGTATTGTTTTAGGTGTAGTTCGATCTGAGGAGACGCAAGGATATATTCCAGTACAAATATGCCATCCTTTAAAATTTTGTCCCTGGTGATGAATTCAACTTTGCCCAATTGTTTAATCTCATTGATGCTGGATTTAATAAATTCATCAGTGTCCATTTTCTGAGTCTGTATTTTTTTAACCACATTAATGATAACAAGCTCCTGAAGATCGTAATAGGATAAATTATTTAAGCTTTCTTCAGGGTTGAGGTTGGTAGCTGTAAATAATACACTGCCATTGGAAAGATTCTTCTCATAGAGGTAACCAGGATACTGAAATGTTAGAGACTCAGATGTAAATTTCTTTGACGGTAGTGGTTGGGTAATTGGTTTGTCTGAGTCAGGGAATAGGATGTGATTAGGGGAACAACCCATTAAGAATAAACATAGGCTTAAGCAAAATAATAGTTTAGCCAAAGTAATCACCCCAAATGGCTTTATCCCATTATAAATGCTATGTAAACTAAATTACAATGTCTATTTAGCTTACAGCATACCCCATTTTCTGTCATACTCAACTTTTAGGATATATTCGTCATCACTAAAGCCATGGTCTTTTAATAATTTAATGGCATCGTTAAAATCTAAAGATTGTGTTTCCATAATAATTAAGTCCTTTTTTCCGGTAACCGCCCAATCATTGTGAGCAGTCATTAATAGATCCATCATAGAAGCAATTCGATCTATTCGGTTACCTAAAAATTCCCCTAATTTGCGCACTGCTTGGGGGGAGATTTCTTTAGTCTTGATGATATTCTTAAGAGGTGGCTCCTCATCTGGTAGCCACTCTCTTTTTTCATAGAAATCAAAAAAGAAGCGGGCACGTTGAATACAAGTAATGTTATCTTTATGCATAACCTATCTCCTTTACCTTGTCTAGATAGATTTATTTTATCATTTATTAATTAGACAAGGCAAATAAGGTAGACGACATTCGCTAAATGTTTTCCAAAAATACATAGCCGCATCATTCAAATGTATACTTGAATGATGCGGGTGGTATGGTATAATATATTCAAATAAATGTTTGAATGATAGAAAAGGAGTAGTCATGAGTAAGCTTGATACCTGTGAGATTTATTGTTTTAACGAGGAAAAGGTAAATAGTATTAAAGGGGAGTTAGAGAAAGAAGATATATCTAGCATTGCCCAATTATTTAAAGCCCTTGCCGATGACAATAGGGCAAAAATTGCTTATTCCCTTAGTCTAAATGGTGAGTTATGTGTGTGTGACCTTGCAAATATCATTGGATCATCGGTTGCCACAGCATCCCACCATTTGCGAACTCTTCATAAGCAAGGAGTTGTGAAGTATCGGAAAGAAGGGAAAATGGCGTTTTATTCGCTGGATGATGAACATATTAAACAATTAATTATTATTGCCCTAGAACATAAAAAAGAGGTGAAAGTCAATGCCTGAGCAACAGATGATTAAAACTTATCGCATCCAAGGATTTTCCTGAGCCAGCTGTGCAAAAAAGTTCGAAACGAACGTAAAACACCTGGATGGTGTTACAGATGCAAAAGTAAACTTTGGTGCCTCTAAATTAACTGTCTATGGTACTACAACCATTGAAGCACTGGAAAAGGCAGGGTCCTTTGAAAACTTGAAGGTTCGTAATGAAAAAGAAAAGATGGTAGAAAGGGAACCCTTTTGGAAACAGAAAGAGAACTATAAAGTTTATATCTCAGCAATATTACTTATTGTCAGTTGGTTTTTCAGCAGGCAGTACGGGCAAGATCATCTATTCCCGACTATTGGTTATGCTGTAGCTATCTTAGTTGGCGGTTATTCTCTATTTATAAAAGGCTTAAAAAACTTATATAAGCTATATTTTGATATGCACACGCTAATGACTGTAGCTATCTTGGGGGCTGCTGTGATTGGTGAATGGGGAGAAGGAGCTACTGTAGTAATTTTATTTGCTGTCAGTGAAGCTTTAGAGCGTTACTCAATAGATAAAGCTCGTCAATCTATTGAATCCCTAATTAATATTGCTCCCAAGGAAGCCTTAATTCGTCGTGGGACAGAAGAAATAATGGTTCATGTTGAAGATATTCAGGTGAACGACATTATGGTGGTCAAGCCCGGGCAGAAATTGGCCATGGATGGAAAAGTATGCAAAGGGACATCTACGATCAACCAAGCAGCTATTACAGGAGAAAGTATACCAGTAGTAAAAACAATTGGTGATGAGGTTTTTGCTGGAACACTTAATAAAGAAGGGTTATTAGAGGTAAGAGTAACTAAAAGAGTGGAGGATACAACTCTCGCCAAAATAATTCATTTAGTGGAAGAAGCTCAAGCTGAAAAAGCACCTTCCCAGGCCTTTGTTGATAGATTTGCCCAGTATTACACACCAGCTATTATCGTCCTAGCTTGCATAATTGCTGTTGTTCCCCCGTTACTGTTTGGAGGAGATTGGGCTAAGTGGATTTATCAGGGGTTGGCGGTCCTAGTGGTTGGTTGTCCTTGTGCCTTGGTTATTTCAACACCAGTTGCAGTAGTTACTGCCATTGGCAATGCAGCCAGAAACGGTGTGTTAATTAAAGGGGGCATCCATTTAGAAGAGACAGGAGCCTTAAAAGTTATTGCCTTTGACAAAACGGGTACATTGACTATGGGTGTTCCCGTGGTGACAGATGTTATAACATATGGCGGTAATGAAAAAGAATTAATGACTATAACAGCAGCCATTGAGAAAGCATCACAGCATCCATTGGCTTCAGCCATTATGAGAAATGCAGTAGAAAATGGATTGAAATTTAATGATGTGTCAGTCGAAGCATTCCAATCTATTACAGGTAAAGGTGTAAAAGCAATAGTAAATAATAAAATGTATTATATAGGAAGTCCGAATTTATTTGAAGAATTGCATCCCCAAATTGAACCTAGGATAAAAGAAAACATTACAGGTATGCAAAAAGAAGGAAAAACCGTAATGCTTTTAGGAACAGAAAAGGAAATTCTTTTGTTAATCGCAGTGGCTGATGAGATCAGAGAATCTTCAAAAGAAGTTATCTGTAAGCTTCATCAAGTTGGAATTAAAAAAACAGTGATGCTTACAGGTGATAATCAACGGACGGCAGAGGCCATTGGCAAAGAAGTGGGAGTCACAGAAATTAAAGCAGAATTACTGCCAGAAGATAAATTGAATTTCATTAAAAAATTACGGGCAAATCATGAAAGTGTCGCGATGGTGGGGGATGGCGTAAATGACGCACCAGCCCTAGCAGCTTCAACAGTTGGTGTGGCAATGGGTGGCGCTGGTACAGATACAGCCTTAGAAACAGCAGATATTGCTTTAATGTCTGACGATTTAAGTAAATTGCCCTATACTATTAATTTAAGTAGGAAGGCTATGGCTATAATTAAGCAAAATATTACCTTTTCTTTAGCTATTAAAGCAATGGCTTTACTGTTAGTGGTCCCAGGTCAGCTAACACTATGGATAGCTATATTTGCTGATATGGGGGCAACTATAATTGTAACCTTAAATAGCTTGCGTTTATTAAAAGTCAAATAGTAAAAAGGTGTCGTTTGTTGCATAGTTCAACAAACGACATCTTTGTATTCGAGGGGCTATTGAACTTTTTTTATAGTAAATAAAAGGGTTTACTAATACATATATAGAAAGTAACCATTTGCTATATTTAACGAAAGTTCAGGTGTTGTGTCCATGCGAAAAATCTCAATCTATTTTGTAAAAGGATTATTGGTGTTATTACCGCTCCTTGGAACCTTTTATATTTTAGCCTTTATTTATGACAAAATTTCTGGGGTGGGTAGTGCCATCCTTTACCCTTTGGTGGGGCGGGATTTGCCGGGGATTGATTTTGTCTTTGTGATTTTAATGGTTACATTACTAGGTATGGTTGCTAACTGGTGGATATCGAAAAAAATATTAGCTCTCATCGAGGGTTTTATCTGTAGTATGCCTGGGGTTAAGAATATTTATAATACCCTGAAGGATGCCTTAAAATCCCTTGCAGGTGACAGTAAGAAATTTGATACTGTTGCCCTGGTAAAACTTAACGAAACTACACATAGGTTAGGCTTTTTGACTGTAAAGGAATCACCATTAAAAGATACGACTGGCAGGGAACTGTTGGGGGTTTATTTTCCTCAAACTTTACAGGTAGCAGGAGATATGTACTGGGTTCCCAAGGAAACTGTGACCATCGTGGATATACCCGTTGATCAGGCACTAAGGTTAATTATCTCTGGGGGGGCCACAGGTTCTGACCTTGAGATAAGAAGTAATCAATGGCAAGTAATATCCAAAGGAATCAGTAAGAAAACCATGTAAAATATTATTTTTTGTCAAAGAAGAGATACTTTTCTGACCCTTTGCTGAATATCTTAGTAGCAAAGGAGGGCAGAGGATGAAAATTAAGAATAAATATTTGCTTACTTTTTGTATGCTAGCATTATTAATAACAACTTTCATAGTTCCAGCACAGGCAGGTTATGACTATATAGATATTGTAATCAGGGGCGATTATTTGTTTACCGATGTTCCCCCGGTTATGTATGAGAACAGGGTTTTTGTTCCCATGCGAGCAATATTTGAGGCCTCAGGGGTTTCGGTCCAATGGAATCCGCATCTGGGAGAAATAACAGCGACAGATGGGCAAAACGTATTAATTATGTATATGGGAGCTTATGATGCCTACATTAATGGAGAGATTATCTATTTAGATGTACCCCCAGTGGTCATTTATGGTCGTACAATGGTACCCATTAGATTTATTGGAGAAACCCTTGGTTACCATGTCCAATGGGATGATTACACCCAGACAGTTTATTTAGACTAATTGGAAAAAACAATGACTAGGGTAAACCCCAGGTCATTGTTTTTTTAACAGGAAATATTTTCTGTAATATTATTTCGTAGTTTGACACTAATTGGTCAATGAATTAAAATATTATTAATTTTATATTAAGAACTCATAGCTTTTTACAAAAAGCGATTTATTTGCGCCTTAAATTTGTGATTTTTTTTTCAAGTTGATATAGAAAGGTGGGAGGTATATGTCCTGGCAATCAGCTCTATTAAGTATGGTCGGTGGAATGGGTCTGTTATTATATGGTATGTATGTTCTCAGTGAGGGTTTGCAAAAAATTGCTGGGAAAAAACTCCGGGAAGCCTTAACCAGTTTAACTAAAAATAGAATTATTGCCATGGGATTAGGGTCTCTGGTTACAATTTTATTTCAAAGTAGTACGGCAACCACAGTTATCTTGGTAAGTCTAACCAGTGCCTCTATTATTAGTTTAAGGCAAACTTTAGCCGTTATCTTAGGTTCAGATATTGGAACCACTGTAACAGCCCAATTAATTGCTCTTAAGGCAACAGAGATCTCTTTGCCCATCGTTGGAATTGGTGCCACCATTATTTTCTTTTCTAAGAAACATAAGCATAAGCGCATTGGTCAGGTATTAATTGGCTTTGGTTTACTATTTTTGGGTCTTAAAATAATGTCGGATACTATGTATCCCTTAAGAAACGACCCAGCCTTTGAAAAGTTACTATTACAGATGAGCGATAGGCCAATGTTGGCTATGGCTTTGGCTGCGGTATTTACCTTTTTGGTTCACAGTAGCGCAGCAACAATTGGTATTATTATGTTGCTGGCTATGCAACATATGATCACTTTAGAGCCTGCCATTTATATGCTATTTGGTGCAAACATAGGAACGGCCTTTACAGCTATTCTATCCAGCCTAGGTTCTTCGAGAGAATCTCAGCGGGTTGCAACAGCCCACCTGTTGTTTAAGGTGATAGGTGTATTGCTATTTATGCCCTTTGTTTCCCCGCTTGCAGTATTAATGACAAAGATTACAGCCAATGCAGGCTTTCAGGTAGCAAACGTTCATACCTTTTTTAATATTGCCATTGCAGTATTATTTGTACCCTTTATTTCCCAGTTTGCAAAGTTTTTGGAATATATTGTTCCTGATAAGAAAGAAGCTGGAGCGGAAGTTAAACCCAAGTATCTGGATGAGAGTCTATTTGGCAGTCCTGAACTGGCCATTGGTATGGCTACTAAAGAAATTATGCACATATCAGATCATGTAACTGATATGATGAAGGATATTTACCCACTTCTTAGAAACTTTGATCAAGATCTGGCTGAAAAATTACATCAGAAGGAACATCATATCGACGTCCTATCCACAGCCAGCAATAAATACCTAACACATTTGTTGCGTCAGCAGCTTTCTAAGGATGAGTTCAATAAAACAATGGGGCTGGTTCATATTGTTCGGGATTATGAATATATTGGAGATATTATTGAGAAGAATTTAATGTCCAAGGCGGCGAGCAAATATTTAAATAACTTGGATTTTTCCGAGGAAGGACACAAAGATATTCGAACCATGCATGATAAAATTCTAGAATTACTACATCTAGTGAATACATGCTTTGCTACCAATAGCTGTCAGCTGGCTGAAAAGGCTAGGGCACTGCAGGAAGAGGACATTGTTGATCTGGAGTTTCGTCTTAGGATGACCCATATTGCCCGGATGCAGAGAGGAGCTCAAGAGACCGAAAACACCAGTTTTATCCATATGGATGTCATCAATGCCTACCTGAGAATTAGTGAGCATCTAAAGAACATTGCCATGGCTTTGACCGATGAGGTATCTTGTACTTGGCATGATGAGGCACTAATATTAACCCCACCTTCAGAAATGTGGTCTAGCAGCGGTAATCACAATTCTGTAGAAAGGTAATATTTTATTAGAGTCAGCAACAAACCCTGTGTTAGGCGGCACAGGGTTTTGTTTTATATGTAAGACAATTTCTTTATAGTATTTTGTCATAGTTGTTAAAAGGTTAATATTAAGGTTTGAAGAATAATAAGACATATCAATTTAAAGGTGGGGGTATTAAGTGAAAACCAAAATTGATAAAACAAAACCACCTACTTCAGGCTTATCCCAAAAGTTAGCCATAAAACTGGGGAATCAAAAAATATTCTACCTGCTGCGGGAGAGTAATCGGGCAAAGAACGTCAACTTGAAAATTACTTTAGAACGAGGATTAGAGGTTGTGGTTCCTGCTCGTTATCCCTTGGAGTATATTGAGTCACTTCTCCGGGACAAGGAAGAATGGATATTACAAAAACTTTCTTTAATGTCCCAAAGGATTCAACAGAAAAAGGGAAACAGCCTGGAAGTAAGGCAGGCTGTAAGCTTCTTAGGCAACTCCTATCGTTTGGTTATGGTTTTTCAACAGGGTCGACCGGAGGTAGAATTGGTCAAAGATAAAATAATTGTTTTGCTACCTCAGGATCAGCAAGATAAAGTTGCCCAAATTCTGGAGAATTGGCTAAGGTATCAAGCTCGGAAAATTATTTTGCAAAGACTAGAAATAGCCGCAAAGAAGTTAGGCATTAAATATAATCAGGTGTTTATTAAAGATCAAAAAACCCGCTGGGGAAGTTGTTCCAGTAAGAGAAATTTGAATTTTAATTATAGACTGGTCATGGCACCTCTACCAGTTATCGATTACATAGTGGCCCACGAAATATGCCACCTAGTAGAGATGAATCATTCCAAAAAGTTTTGGACCCTGGTAGAGCGTATTTGTTCCGATTACAAGGTTCATCGAAAATGGTTAAAAGAACATGGCTCAGAATTAACCCTTTAATTTTACCTCAGCCAAGGGCTTATCTCTAGAGTCACAAAGGGTTTGTGTGGTTGCTTTATATTGACCCTGATCCATTTTATAGGTGGTTTTTAGTAACCCAATGGTGTCGGCATGGGATATGCCAATAACCCTTTGAATGGTAATTATTTCCTTGTTACCGTCATCATTATAATCTACCAGGCTATAATCTACTATAGGATCAACCCAAGTAGCAATGTTAGGTAACATATTTTCCATACCGCTGTACTGATCAGGGTCTAATTCAATGACAGATTTAAGGCCCGTTTCCTTATCTTCAAACTTCACATAAAAATCATCCATGTACTTAACCACAAATCTTTGAGCACTAGGCTCAAACTCATTATTATTGGCAAATATCTGCTGTAATTTTCTCTCGGATATTTTATATACATTCAGTCCTGTAGCCCCGGCACTACCACTGGACTGACGGTAAAAAAGGATTTCTTCCCTTTGGTCATTATCAATATCTGCAAATGCTATCTTTGCAAAGGAGAATAGGCCATCCTCATGGAAAAGCTTGATTTTTTCAACGCCTTCTATTACTAAGGACCAAGACTTAGGCATACCCTCTGGGGTCTCCTCAACATACAAAATAATTTTTTCTAGAGTCTTATCCCCGAAGATGTTTTTTTCTATGGTTTGTAATATATGAGTATTGGGTGTAGGAACAAAGGTAGCCTCCTTCGTCACTTGTTTTACCGGCTTAACTTCGGTATTTTGAAGGGAACAACCAGTCATTAAGATAATTTGAGCTACAATTAAAAACATCAAGGCGATTTTCTTCATTTCATTCTCCTATAATAAAAAGTCATATAAATATTTCATAGTCTAAGACGTAGCACTTACGAAAATGTTTCACTGGGAAATGGTGGATAAAGAGGCAAATCTACAATTATCTGAAATATTTAATAAACCTAGTACAACTTAAATGGATATATTAAAATATTGAAAGCGGAGTAGTAAAGAAAAAACTAATCGGCATTTGAGGAAGGACAATGTATGGTACAAGCTGAAAATGATAAAGCACAGTTATCTGGAAGAGAAGGTTTTGGAACTACATTAGGTGTCATAGCTGCAACCCTAGGCTCTGCAGTAGGACTTGGTAATATTTGGAAATTTCCTTATATTGCGGGTGAAAATGGTGGAGCCGCTTTTATTCTAATTTATCTTGCTTGTGTTTGTTTTATTGGCTTACCCGTTATGATTTCGGAATTTATTATTGGCCGAAGGGCTAACGCAACAAGTGTAGGGGCTTTTAAAAAATTAACACCAGGCACTCCCTGGTTTCTAACGGGATTGTCTGGTGTGATTTGCGCTTTCTTTATAATGTTTTACTATACCTCAGTGGCCGGTTGGGTTTTTGCTTACATTTTTAAAGCCCTTAACGGAAATATTGTAACTGGTGATCCTAAAATCGCCGAACAGATCTTTTCAGGATTTATTACCAGTGTTTGGCCGCCCTTAATCTGGCAGTGGATTGTGCTGTTTGTTACTGGGGCTATCATTTTAGCCGGAGTTAAAAATGGTATCGAACGAATAACCAAGACGCTATTACCCATTCTCTTTATTTTATTAATTATTTGTGTAGTACGAGCCCTAACTCTGCCTGGTGCTGCCGAAGGGATAGTTTTTTTATTTCGACCTGATTTTTCGAAAATTACCGAGGTAACTATTTTAGCAGCCATGGGTTTAGCTTTTTTTAAGCTTTCTGTTGGGTTAGGTGTTATGACCACCTATGGTAGCTATATTGGAAAAAGTGAAAATTTGATAGGGACTGGGATAAAGGTTGTTTTGGCAGATACACTTGTTTCCGTGCTGGCAGGCATGGCAATTTTTCCGGCAGTTTTTGCCTTCGGATTTAGTCCTGCTATGGGACCTTCTTTACTTTTTATTACTATTCCAATGGTTTTTAACTCCATGCCCTTTGGTCAGCTATTTTTAATTGTTTTCTTTGTTCTGGCCTCCATCGCTGCTATGGGCGCAATGATTTCTCTTTATAATTCCCCTGTGGCTTACCTAACAGAAGAAAGAGGTTGGTCTAGAATAACAGCAACTATATTTACAGGATTACTCATGGCAACGGTTGGGGGTACGGCGACCCTTTCCAATAGTCTGTTGGCCGATGTAAAGATATTTAACATGAACTTATTTAATTTTTATGGCTATCTAACTGATAATTTGATGATGCCTATTACTGGTTTGTTCATTGCTATTTTTGCAGGCTGGAAACTTACTAGGAGGGCGGTATTTGATGAAGTCACGAATTCTGGAAGTCTAAATAATAGATCAACCATAAGTTTTTACCTTTCTGCCATCCGCTATGTTTCCCCCATAGCCATTGTAATCATTATTCTAAATGGCTTAGGGTTTATTAAAATATAGTATTTTTCTCAAAATCCTCACCTTAACTAGGTGAGGATTTTTTTATACTTTGAAAATAAAATTCAAGAAATCCTGCGGTGACCCGTTGAGCCCGTTGCAGCAAAATCCCTGCAACCCTTTCAACTGGCACTTTTCCCTTGTGCTGAACTAATTCGGGTAGGTAATGGGAGGAGATCCTGGCATTTTCCTTTACCCAGCCACAGGCATGGGTTGAAACGTGATAAATGCCTTCTAACCTAACCACAAAGTCGTGGTAGTTTTCCCGGGACCAATCTTCAAAAAATTTATGACCACTAAGTACCAGACCACAGGCATGATGGGGCACACACAAGTCCTGCAAAATATGGCAGGCAGCACCTAAATAAAAAATAGATTTTTCCGGGCAGCCGGATCGCCAATATCTAATAGCACGTTCAAAGTAATACTGACATTCTGTCGGAGCATCAGGTCCATGCCAGAGCCCAGTATTCTTGGCATGAATGTAATAATGACTAATATTTTTAAAGCCCTGATCACTCCATTGGGATCCTCTGTTTAATATCTCCAAATGGGATTGCAACAATCGTCCTTCACTGTTCAAGCCGTCTTTCTTTAATATTTCAATGGCTTGTTGATTGCAAAAATCATGGGTATTGCGTGGCCTATCTGTTTTTATAATGACCTGAAAAGGTAAGGTTAAGGATAGCATGACCTTGGCACAATTCCAGGTGGCATGGGTTAAAGTCATAAAGTGTTCACCTGATTAAAGTTAATGAATAATATAAATGCTCAAAAACATTATTTCCATTCTTAAGGTAAAATATGAAAATAGTGGTGAACAGTAGGCGGGACTTAAGACTCAATCAGTCATTTTGACAAAAAAGTATTAACTTTTGGCAGGAAACTGGAAACATTCGCCGAATTTGTTAATAAAATATGAAAAACGCCTAATTTCATTGAAAACGGGGGAACCGTTCTAGTGGGGTGAACTACCTTTGGTAGCGGGTGAACTTTCTACCCGAATCCGTCAGCTAACTCCGTAGGCGTAGAAAGTGGGGATAACATCATTGTCGTTGCTTAAAAAGATGGTAGTTCTGGCCGCCTCTGTGTGCCTGGCCACAGTGGTCTGGACTGGTGCTGCAGATGCAGCCCAGGTGACTGTACAAAAGGGTGATACCTTGTGGACCATAGCTAATCGTAACGGAACATCGGTGGAGAACGTTAAACAACTGAATAAATTGAGTAGTGATAATTTACAAATTGGTCAGGTCTTAGAGGTCCCTGATCCATCAACTAATCAAGCAGTGAGACCTCGCACAGAAGAATCCCAGACTTCTTCTAGGGGTGTTGTAGACCGTGCCATAGCTGTTTTGGATTATGCCAAGCAGTATATCGGTGTAGGATACCGTTCTGGTGGAGAAAGCCCTGCAGGCTTTGATTGCTCGGGTTATGTACGTTATGTCTTTAAAAACTTCGGTTTTGATTTAGTTCATACCGCTGCAGGTCAATATAATGCAGGTATGGCCATTAGTAAAGGTAATTTACGTCCTGGTGATCTAGTGTTCTTTAATACTGGTGGGTATGGGATTAACCATTCTGGTATTTATATAGGGAACAGTCAATTTATTCATGCATCTTCCTCCCGCGGTATTCGTATCGATTCTTTGTCCGATAAATACTGGTCTCCCAAGTATCGCGGTGCCAACAGAATATTAAAGTAAATAGGAAAAGCCCTGGATGTGGTGATCCGGGGCTTTTTTATGGTAAATTTAGTTTTCAGCCACCAGCCTTCAGTTATAAGAGAACCTTGGTAAGAGTGTGCCATGAACCATGGCCAGTCGAAACGAAAAGGCACCCCACAGGGTGCCTTTGTCAGTTTAATCTTCAAAAGTAAATTCTATGGCGTCATCTTCCTCAATTTCGAAGCCCTTAACGATATCTTCTTCAAACCAGACAGTGTATTCTTCACCATCTTCTAAGCTGTCATCATTGTCCAGGGTAAGGGTTAACTTACTGCCGCTGATACTGGCAGCATCAATATCCAGTTCGGTATTCCCATCCATTACATGAATTCCGTCACCATTGGTGGAGAAATCAGTACCCTTATTAATTGTCTGGTTAAATTTAATAACAACTGTGGTATCATTGGATGCTGATACCTCATCTACATCTAATTCAACAGCCTCGGAGATAAAGGACCATTCTCCTTTTTTAATTCCATCGAAGGTATTGTCATCTTCATCAGCTTCTACAAGAATACCGCTATTAAAGGTAATACAATACCTAGTGTTGGCATCAAGTTCCTCATTGTCATCCAATTTAACCACCAGTTCGTCCTCATTTTTGGTGAAGACAACGGCGTATTCTAGATCAGCATCAACCCATCTACCATTACTATACTCATAAATGTTCACTGCATCAGCTAAATCCTCGAGGTCTTTGCCATCTGCATAGTCCATATCTTCTTCAAAGTTAATGGTGAACTCTTTGGTATCAACATCAATCTTAGCATTATGGGCAGGGGTTAACTTATCAATGTAGTCCTTAGTTTGTTCTTCTTCATCAGTGACATCGTCTAGATCAGAGACGTCAATAAAACGACTGACCATAACCGCGAACTCACCTCTGGAAATGGGCTTAAAGGGATTTAGGTAGCCATCGGGGGTACCTTTCATAATGCCTTTGTTATACATGGCAGCGGCATAATATAATTCGTCTTTGTTTAGTTGGTTAGCATCCTTAGCAAAGGCAAGTAGCTCATTAAGAGAGACATTCTCATCACCGGAAGCGCGGCTTAACCACATGGCTACTTCTATGCGAGTGGCTGGTTTATTGCCAATCCATTTAGATAATTCCCAATCTGCAAGGATACCAGCATCGTAGGCTTGCAGCGGAGCCACACCCATCCAACTGGGGAAGAGTTTCTTAATTAATTCTGCTTTGTCAGTATTAGTTTCTTTATGGTCTACCACTCTCATAATAATGGCTATTGCTTCGTTTTTTGATACAGATTGCTGAGGTTTAAAGTTATTATCCTCATAACCCTTCATAATTCCCTTTAATTGTAGTTCTTCAATTTCACACTGGGCCCAGTGGTTCTTCACATCTTTAAAATTGGAGGTGTAGGTGTATTGCACGAGCTTCTTTTGTAAGCCAGGTGGTACTTTATTTCCCTTTTTTCCATTGTCAGCCCACGCGGCCCCAGATAATAGTGTTGAACACATACAAATAGTAAGTAAAGTAGCTGTAAATTTAGTAATCTTTTTCAAAACGATTCTCCTTTCAACGGTCCTTTTCAGTGAACCATTATTGGGGCGCCTCCAATAACTGGTGTTCTCTTTGTTTTATAATACGAGATAGACTATTATAAATTAGGGGGTACCTGTTAAAAACATTAAGTTCATGTGACAAAACTGAGGGCCCATCGTCATATCTATAAAAGAGGTCAGTATAGATCTTTTTACTGGTATTTTTATGAACAGTATGTTAAACTTTGACTGATTTGCAAACTATTTAGTAGGGAGGCAAACATATGAAGAGAACTGTTTTTTATT
Organism: Desulfotomaculum defluvii; assembly: GCF_054657375.1. Taxonomy (NCBI): domain Bacteria; kingdom Bacillati; phylum Bacillota; class Clostridia; order Eubacteriales; family Desulfotomaculaceae; genus Desulfotomaculum; species Desulfotomaculum defluvii. Next base: position 631,482 of record NZ_BAAHYV010000006.1, read on the forward strand.
TGATGCTCATCCTGTCTTTGATCTTCACGGGTTGCGCTAGTAATACAAAGGACCAGCAGCCTCAAAATCAAATCGGGACCCAATCCCAAGCTCCGGCAAAGGAAAAAGTAAAAGTTACCTTATATTTTGCCAATGACAATGCTGATGCTTTAGTACCAGTGGAACGGGAAATTGATAAACCCAGTGACATGGTAGTTGCTCTAGTCAACGAGCTTAAAAAACCGGATAAATATGCAGCAGTTCTTCCCCAGGGAACTGAACTTATCGGCTACAAAGCCGAAGGAGACACCTTGATCCTTAACTTTAATCAGTCCTTTGTCAATTTACAGGGTTCCACCGGAGAGTTTATTACAGTAAATTCACTGGTAAACACTCTGACGGAATTGCAGCAATACAAAAAAGTAAAATTGCTGGTTGAGCAAAAGCCCCTGGAAACTGGTCATGCTATCTACGATCAGCCTCTATCGAGAAATGAAAGTATCATCCAGAAATAAAACTAACAACCTGTTATATTGTGTTAACAGCAGAAGAATCACTGTCAATAACATGGTGATTCTTCTTTGTTATCTAACAGGTAATAATTATATTAAAATCGTCTAAGTAGAAAGAAGTGTAAGGATTGTTTAGTTATAAAACTGTTGGCCAAGAAGCAACTGTGGAAACGGTTATTAAAAAATCAAGGTTCATTGCCCATGTTCAGTCAATACAGGCTGAAGAAGAAGCAAATGAATTTATTCGTAGTGTGAGCAAGGTACATCGGGAGGCTACCCATAATGTATATGCATATCGCCTTTCCGACCAGGCTGAGAAATGCAGTGACGATGGGGAACCAAGCGGAACCGCAGGAAAACCAGTTTTGAGTGTGCTAAAGGGAGCAGAATTATATCGGGTAGTGGTTGTGGTTACCCGTTATTATGGAGGTACTTTACTTGGGGCCGGTGGTTTAGTCAGAGCCTATACCCAATCTGCCAGTCAGGGAATTGCTGAGGCAGGTGTGGTAACAAGAATATTGTGCCAGCGTTTACAGGTAGAATTTGAGATGCCTTTGTTTGGCTTAATTAAAAAGGTGATTGAACAGTCAAGTGCTAAGATTTTGCAGATAGCTGTTACGGATAGGGCTATGATTGTGGCTCGGCTACCCTTAACTGAAGTGGAAAGGCTAGAGACCCAGTTAATAGAGGTCTCAGCGGGGAAAGTCATTGTGAAGAAAATGGAACAGGAATATGTGTAATAAAAATTAAGGCCTGATGCTTAGCGTAAGCACCGGGCCTTAATTTTTAACCATTTTCCAGCAAATTGATGTAAAGCACCTGTTTTTAAACGTAGGAATTATTAAAGTGTTGATAATACTGCCATATCATGTTGGGTTGATTGAGGTAATCTTTGATCAAAAAAAGTAAAAAGAAAGGTATAATTCTCTTTTGCTTCTATATTTTAAAAAGAGGGGGTGTTTTTATGTTGTCTCCCAGCTTGGAAGATTATCTGGAAGAAATTTACCGTCTTAGTCAAAATGGTCAAGCAGTACGGGTTACAGATATTGCAGCCTGCCTTACTGTCAGCTTGCCTTCCGTCACTAGGGCCTTGCAGAAGCTAAATGAAAGCCAATACATTCATTATCGTCCCTACAAGGACATTGTCCTTACAAACAAAGGCAAAGAATTAGGTCATTTTTTAGTGGAACGAAATAGGATCATACGAGAATTTTTACGCTTAATTGGATCCCAGTGCGATGTTGCCGCGGAGGCTGAGGCAATGGAGCACTACCTTTCCTTACCCACCTTAACGGCTATAGTTAACTTTGTTAAATTTACCGAACAACATCCTTCCTGGTTAGACAATTTTAAAGAATTCAGCAGTGGAACTTATTAAACCTAACTCAGTAACCTAGCCAACTGAGCAACTGAAAAACATACTGTGCAAGCAATGGAAAGAGGGATGATGGTGGCCAGTACAGTCCATTTAATACTGCCAGATTCACGCCAGATGGTCCAGATTGTTGTGCTACAGGGATAGTGCAATAATGAGAAGAGCATCATGCAAATCACAGTGAGCCAGGTCCAACCGTGTTCAACCACAAACAATTGATGTAAAGCTGAAAGACTGTTTAATTCAATCATAGAACCTGTAGCCATATAACTCATAATAAGAATAGGCAGAACAATTTCATTGGCAGTTATGCCAAGAACAAAAGCTGCTAAAATATAACCGTCCAAGCCAATGAGTTGGCCAAAGGGATTTAGGAAATTGGCACCGTGGGTAAGGATACTAGATTCCCCCACATTGATATTTGCCAGTAGCCAGGTAATGGCTCCAGCTGGGGCAGCTACAGCAACCGCCCTTCCCAGTACAAATAAAGTTCGATCAAAGATGGAGCGGATAATAATCCGACCCAGTTGAGGTTTACGGTAGGGAGGTAGTTCCAGAGTAAAGGTCGAAGGAACTCCCTTTAAAAGGGTGCGGGACAGCCCCCAGGATACCAGTAGGGTCATAAATATTCCTAACAACACTACACCTACTACAATGGATGTGGCACCGAATGAGGTATGAGTGCCCAAAACCAGTAGACTGGCTAGGGCGATTAAGGTTGGAAAACGGCCGTTGCAGGGAACAAAATTATTGGTTAATATAGCAATTAACCGTTCCCGGGGAGATTCAATAATTCTGCAGGCAATAATGCCCGCAGCATTACAACCAAATCCCATACTCATGGTCAGTGCTTGCTTTCCATGGGCTCCAGCCATTTTAAAAAAACGATCTAAATTAAAAGCAATACGAGGTAAGTAGCCAGTATCCTCCAGGAAAGTAAAACAGGGAAAAAAGATGGCCATGGGGGGAAGAATAACTGCAATAACCCAAGCCATACATCGATAGACACCCTCTACAAAGAGTCCATTAACCCAGCTAGGTGCACCTAGATAGTTGCATAAAATAGTTAATTTAGTCTGACCCCAGAAAAGCATCGAAGCAATAACTTCCGATGGATAATTTGCCCCGGTTACCGTGAGCCAAAAAATAAGACATAACAATAAAAGCATAGAAGGAAAGCCCCAGGTCCGAGAGGTTAGCACATCATCCAATTTTTGATCCCAATCTACACCGCTGTTTTTGGCCTGGGAAACTACACGTTGACAGATTATTTCAGCTTGACAATAAATCTGGCTAACAACAGTATCTGAGATGTTTAATGACCTTTTTGGGTTTAAGGAATTAACTTCTTGTAAGATTTGTTCCAGCTTCTTAGACAAAGGCAATTGGTTCATGAAGAATAGCTCCTTCCCCTGGTAAAGAGTCTTTTTGAAGCACCCAGTTATATAAGGTATTAATCACGGTTTGGTCCTGTTCTAGCAAACGAAGTGCCAGCCAGCGGGTATTGAATTCTTGACCAACTAGATCAATAATAGCAGGCTCAAGTTTTTTGATGCTTTCTTCAATTAAGGGAGTATATTGAACGATATAGGGTGTAGGCACAATCATACCCCTGACAATTTTAGACATTACATCTAATAGTTGTGGTATTCCAATACCGTCCCGGGCGATCGTAGGAACTACAGGGACTCCTAATTCGGAGGACAACATATCAATGTTGACATAAATGTTTTTTCGTTTTGCTTCATCTATCAAATTTACACAGACCACCACATTGGAAGTGATTTCAAGAATTTGTAAAGCCAAGTTCATATTTCGCTCTAAACAGGTAGCATCCAGTACAATTACAGTGGCGTCCGGTTTACCAAAACATAGATATTCTCTTGCCACTTGTTCCTCAGGTGAATTAGCTAACAGGGAGTAGATACCAGGCAAATCAATTAAATTATACTTTAGGCCATCGTGTAGAAATTTTCCTTCAGACCGCAATACAGTTTTACCAGGCCAATTGCCCGTATGCTGTTTTAACCCAGTTAGTCTGTTAAAAAGGGTGGTTTTGCCCGTGTTTGGATTGCCAGCTAGAGCTATTTCGTATTGAAACCTAGCTTTGGCTTCACGCAAATCTTTTTTTATGCTGGTACCACAGGATTGATAAGTTAATCCCATTGTTACTCCTCCTTAATATGGACCAAAATTTTTGAACCCTCCTCCTGACGGAATGCAATAACTGCTCCTCGAATCTTATAAGCTCTCGGATCACCCGAAGGGCTAACCCGAAGGGCTGCCACCGTCGTTCCAGGAACTAACCCTAGATCCATCATTCTACGACGGATCAAGCCGTCTGCAAGAATAGAGTTAACAATGGCTTCTTTACCAATAGGTAAATCATGAAGACAAATAATATTTGGCTCAGAAAAATTGGGAGGGGTATTGTTCATGGTTAATTCCTCCTAACATTGTTGTTAGATGTGATTAACTAAATTAGCTCTGGCTAACAATTGGACAAAGAAAAGAATAATGCAGATTCTTTCTCAACCATATAGTTAGGTGTGACTAACTTATCTCAAGATCTATCATCATGCTATGTGGCTTAGTAGAGATGTGTTACAAAACAATACATAATGAATAATGAAAAAAAGTCTGGTCTTGTCTCTAGCGAATTAGTGCAAATTTTAGCCATTCCTGTTACTTCTCTCAGCCGGTATTTTATTTACAAAGGTGAAGATTAAACAAACTTCTTCAAAAGGAAACGCAAAACCCTTTCATTAAGGAGTTTTGCGTTTCCCTTTTCTCGGATATTTTCCGAGGTAGATATAGCCGATAACTGCCACTAGTAGAAAAATTAGGCTGACCATCTGGGCGGCCCTTAGAGGGCCAAACATTAAACTATCTGTTCGTAGAGCTTCGATAAAGAAGCGGCCTACGGAATACAGGCCAAGATAGATCATAAACAATTGTCCGTAGGCAGTGGTCTTTTTTCGTCGGAATATTAAAATGATAAAAACCAGCAGGTTCCAGAGGGATTCGTATAAAAAAGTGGGATGTCGGTAGGCTCCGTCAATGTACATAGCCCAGGGTAGATCTGTGGGGTAGCCGTAGGCCTCCTGGTTAAAAAAGTTACCCCAGCGGCCGATGGCTTGTCCCAGCGGAAAACTGGGAGCAACAATATCTGCAATTTGCCAAAAGTGCAAGCCACGTATCCGGGTAAAAAGGTAACCTGTAATGATAGCAGTGATTAGCCCACCGTGGATAGCTAAACCACCGTGCCATATTTTGAGGATTTCACTGAGGTTTTGTCCGTAGTAGTCCCATTCAAAAATAACATAATACAGCCTAGCACCCAGCCAGGAGAGGGGTGCACAGATTAATACCATATCAAGGATATCATCTTCTTTAACCCCTACCCGTTGAGCCTCACGAATCGCTAGCCAAGTACCAAGCAATACTGCTATCATCATTAAAACCCCATACCAACGAATTGTGATGGGTCCCCAAGCAAAAAAGATGGGGTCTACTGCTAAATGGGTCAAGTTTTGGTCATCCTTTCCGAAAATCTAAACAATGCCATTATTATACCCGCAATTTTTGTTTTCGTAAATTTTTATAGAAAATTGTTTATCCTTGTATTACTGGGACTCTTATACTATAATTTTTCTGTTAGCCATTTAGCTAAATCTTATGGCAAAATGCTAAAGACTAAGGGGGACTGGCATGCAAAAGGGCGTGCTTATATTAGGACATGGGAGTCGATTTCCAGAAGCAAACCAGGAGATTTTCGGTATAACCCAGCTGGTTAAGGCCGAAGGAATAGATGCTATAGTAGAGACTTGTTTTCTGCAGTTTGGTGAACCAACCTTGTCTCAAATGGTAAAGGAAATGAATCGACAAGGGGTGAGGGAGATCATAGTTGTACCCTTGCTATTAACAGTGGGAAGCCATATCCAACAGGATCTACCAGAAAGATTACAAGAACAAAAAAAGCTATTCCCCCATATTACCTTTCAATTGGCACCCCACTTAGGGGTAGATAGGAGAATTGCAGAGGTTGTTTTGGATCGCGTAAACCAAAGTAAGGAAATAGGGTTGGGAAATTAAAGATAAATTAAAGACATTATCAATATTCTATTGTATGTGATCATATTAGTGATAAAATTAACAAAGGTAATTTTTTAAAAGATGGACAAGATTTAGGTACCCCGGAATAAAAAGTTGACATAATTAGGTGGCATGACAGGTGGCACCTACGGAGCTTTAGGGAGATGATTGAACGTGGGTGGTAATGTTTATCCCAACAAGTTGGAAAGCAAAAATTCTATGGTTTTTCGCGGGTCAGCTGCTGCTCCAGGAACCTGTGGCGAGTTGGTACAGGGCACTATAAAAGGTGAATCTTATCTTATTACTTGTCCCATTGATCTTTGGAGTGAAGTTGTAGTTGAGCTTAGTGAAAACGGAGACTATCATGGAGAGCTGGATAAATCCTGTCGTGCATTTAAGATGACCTTAGAATACCTAGGGAAAAAGCATTCTCTGGTGTCCATCAAAAGAAATTCTTTGCTACCTGAAAGTAAAGGTATGGGGAGTAGTACAGCAGATATTGCTGCCACTTGCCTTGCTACGGCTAGGGCCTTTGGCAGTGAACTGGAACCGAGCATCATTGCTAAAATTGCCACAGCAATCGAACCTAGTGATGGACAGATGTACCCGGGAATCACCATTTTTAATCAATTAACAGGTGAAGCAAAAAAGTATTTAGGTCAAGCACCCCCACTGAAATTGGTAATTGCAGATCCTGGTGGGACCGTTGATACAATTCTCTTTCACAACCGTAATGATTTAGCCAGTAAAAACTTTCAAAAGGAACCAATGGTGAGACAGGCAGTGGAATTAGTAACCAGAGGTATATTAACAGAAGATTGGGAAATGATGGGCCGAGGGGCCAGTATCAGTGCCCAAGCAAATCAGGTGGTTATGCCTAAACCTTATTTAGCCCAGTGGAGACAATGGGCCTCGGAGATGAAAGCCCTTGGAGTATTAGTGGCCCATAACGGGACAGTAATGGGAATGATTATGCGTCCAGGTGGGGTGACAGCAGAAGAAGTGGCGGACTACATTCGGAGTAAAAAACCAGAATGGAATGTTTGGCATACCTCTATGATTAGTGGTGGATTAAAATAAAAATGTCTTCTGAACAAGACTTTTGCTAAAGTTATCTTTTAAGCTGAAGGAGAATTTTTTATACTGTAATATCTGAAATCATACAAACTCAGGGACAACCAGAGTTTGTATTTTTTTTATAAAAAGGGAAGAGGAATTAACAGTGTAGTGTTTAAATATTATGCAAATAAAAGATATATATGGTTTGAAGAAGGTGTTAAGTTGAAATTTACATCACCTCATAAAATCTTTTTAGTATCGTTTTTAGCTATGACAATTGCTATGGCCACATTGGCCTATGCGACCTACCAAGCATGCTATAATATCTTGGTCAAAGACCTAGGCTTACGGGCCCAATTTACGGCTCAGATGGCGGCTAATCTTGTGGAGGTTGATCAAAAACTTGTCCGAGATATGATGATTTTAGATATACTCAGTTCTCGTAACCATATTCAAGCCCTTGAATTTAAAAGAAAGGTCAGACCTCTGTTAAAGTATAATGATATTAAGTCTATATATGTTGAAACCAAGTTAAAGGGCAATCAAATAAGATATTTTGTCAATCCGGAGGAGGAGAAGGTATTTCGTCAGCCACCGGGTACACCAATGGAATATTTTTATGTCCTGACCAGTGATGATGAGAGTACCTATCGAAATCGAGATCGTTATGATGTTGGTGGTCCTATTAGAGATAAAGCCTATGAAGAGAAGATTCCTACCTATGGTCCTCCCAATCAAAGCAAATGGGGTAGTGTAATAACTGGTTATCAACCATTATACGATGCTCAAAATCAGTTTATCGGGTTGTTGGGAGTTGATATTGCTGGGGATTATTTTGACCAATCAATTTGGTACGTAAAAAACATTATTATGGTCAGTTTTGGTATTATTGTGATGCTAGGCGGTGTAATTCTCTATCAATGCTCTAAAACCTTGAGTAGACCCTTGTACATGGATCAATTAACTGCGTTATTTAACCGGGAATATTTAAAAATTCGTTTAGAAAGTGAAATAAGTCGGGCCCGGCGGAATAGGAAACTACTTAGCCTACTTATGTTGGATTTAGACCATTTTAAAAAGGTTAATGACATGTACGGTCACCAAAATGGTGATATGGTGTTGAAAAAAGTAGCAGAGGTAATTTTGATATCCATCAGAGAAGAAGATATTGCCTGTCGCTATGGTGGTGAAGAAATTGCCATCATATTACCAGAAACCGGGTTAACTGAGGCATCTATTGTGGCCGAAAGACTTCGCAAAACCATTGAAACGATATGCTTCTTTGTTGATGACCAGGAGCAGCCATTTCATACAACAACCAGTATTGGTGTTGCTGAATGGACAGAGGATGATACTCAGGAAAGTCTGATTAAAAAGACTGATGATGCCCTGTACCTAGCTAAGAAAAAGGGCCGGAATCAATATCAATGTTCTTGTGAATTGAAAAATTAACTCCGGAAATAAGGCCCCGGGGTTTTTTTTTATAATAGTAGTGGGTATCATAGGCATGAGAACATTGGCTAAAACCTCAGGCTATGATAAAGTTTATGTGCAGAAAAAAATGTTAACGATGATACCGGGGAGTGTTCTGAATGGTTGTAAAAGACAAGGAACAGCTTAAAACCTCTATCCTTCAAGAGCTACCCGAGGATAAACCGATACCTCTGTTGGATTTAGTGCTTAAGTTAAAGTTAAAACCCCAGCTTCTTCTCGCTGCATTGCAGTCTTTGGTGGCAAATCATCATTTAAAAGTTGCCAGACTAAGAGGCAAGGGTGAAGAAGCCGAAGCGGTGTGGGTGGCAAGAAATGAAGTACCGCAACAAGAATTAGCTACCGCAGGGGAGGGGGATTGGAGTTATAGTCCTCAATTGGTGGCCGTTCGCCAACGAAAATTAGCAGCTCTTTTGGGCGACGATACCAGGGGAAGGGTATTAAGACTATTAAGAGACGGACAACCAAGAAACTTAATGCAGATTAAACTTGAAGTTGGTGATGAAGATTTACCCTCACTCCGCAACATGGACCAGGTTGTTGAATTACCTGATGGTACATTTACCCTTAGGGATACAACATTAGGTCAAGCAGAGCTAGAAAGACGTTATCGAGAGCTAAAACTGCTTAAAGAAAAACAAAGTTTTCAGGAGAAAAAACTCAAGGATATTTTTTCCAATGGAGATGCCCTGACTAGGGAAGAACTGATAGAAGCTTTGGGAGGAGAGTTGCTACCGAAGGTAAGGTATCCTGTCATAAGATTACTCAGTGGTCATTATGCAGCGGCAGATAGTCCAGCGGCTTGGGCAGACACTGCTAATTATGTTACACGAACTGGCCCACTAACCCTAGAAGATTTCATTCGAAAGTTTCGTATCCATGGTACTCTGGTGGCTTCCCTCAGGGCTGGCCGGGAAATATCCCCCTTTATTATTTTACCAAATGAAAGAATTACCACTGCTGCAACCCCTGAGGGAGAGGCTGAATTGGCCCGTCGTGAGATAGGGAAGGGTTTAAAAGAAAAACTTCGTGGTATTTATCAGCAGCAGCCCTTCTTTACCCTAGGGCAGATTCTTGAGTTACCTGAGCAACGGGAAGTTGCCACCAATATGATCCAGGCAGACGGAGCTTATCGGATTCATATTAATGGAGTAGGTCTATGGACATCACCTTATCCCCACAATCCTAAGGTGATTGTCCAGGAATTAAAAAGAATAACTGGTGTCCATTTGGATGCCAACGAAGGTCAAGATACCCCACCTCTGACTTGGCTGGCTGCTCGATCCATGACAATGCCAGAAGCAGCAGACCGTTTGAGATTAGGTGAAGAAGATATTTTGAACCTATGTGAGTTGGAGGAACTAGGTTCTTTCCGCCTGGGTAATAATACTCGACTCTGGCGGGACGAGGTTAAGTCCATTAAATACCGTCCAGATTTACATAAAGTTGTCAAAAGAGCCACTAAGTTAACCACTTTGGAAGCGGCAGATTTACTTGATACTACACCGGAGCGGGTTCGTAGGCTGGTGCGGGAGGGTTATATTAATCCTGTGGGCGAGATTGAAGCAGAAAATGGCCGCATGGGTATTCTTGTTCGCCGGGGTGATATTCAAGCCATCAAAGAAAGATTTGCCGGTATTGAACATGAATGGTCTCTGGCGGCAAAACAACAGAAGAAAGAAGCTGCCCAGTCCACAACCATTCGTAAAGAGAAAGCACCATTGGGTAAAAAACGGCCTCGTAGGGCGGTAACACCACCCCCTCCAGCGGGACCAGTTTCTTTGGATCCATTCCAGGAACAAGCCGTTCAGGCAGCTCTGGCGGGACGCAATGTGCTGGTGGCTGCCCCCACCGGAACAGGCAAGACGGTGATTGCCGAACGTTTAATCGAAGCGGTTATGGCAAAGGGTAAATCAGCGGTTTATACATCACCTTTAAAGGCTTTGAGTAATCAAAAGTTTGTGGATTTCCGCAATGTTTTTGGTCAGGATCAGGTGGGGTTGGTTACTGGTGACATCTCAATTAATCCCTATGCACCCCTTTTGATTATGACCACAGAAATCTTTCGTAACCGTTGCTTCTCTGAACCAGAAGGCTTGTCTGATGTGGCCTGTGTGGTCTTTGACGAAATTCATTATTTAGACGATCCAGACAGAGGAACGGCTTGGGAGGAAAGTATCATTTTTGCTCCGCCCCACGTCAAGTTCCTGGGTCTATCGGCTACGGTACCAAATCTACAGGAAATTTCAGATTGGATGAGTGAAGTCCGGGGGGAATCGGTGGAGGTTGTGGTAGAAACCAACCGTGCTGTACCATTGTCCATAAATTGGCTTAATTCAGAGGGAGTAATTCTAGATGAAGATGAAGCCAGAGAATATATTGAAGAAGCAGTTCGCAAGCGGTCCCAAGAGCGCAAAGCAGAAAGGGCTGCCCGGGAGTTGGCTAGGGAGCTAGCCAGAATAGAAAATGAAGACACAGGAAATGGGAGGTGGAAGAAACGTGGAGCGAACCGAAGCAGAAAACCCTTCCATCGCCATTGAGTCAGTGCAGGATAACTTGCCTGCGTTATATTTCGTTTTTGGTCGGGCACGTACCGAAGAATTGGCATCGGAAGTTGGACGAGAATGGGACTTCTTATTCCCTGACGAAAAAAATCAAGTTTTACAAGCCATTACAGATACAGAAAAGGATCATCCTGAGATATTTCAAAGAGGACATAGGAAGGTTCTTCGTAAACTTTTACAACAAGGAATTGGCTATCATCATGCAGGGCTCTCACCAATTTTAAAAAACCTGGTGGAAAGGCTCTATGAGAATCGTCTTCTTTGGGTTTTATTCTGTACCGAAACCTTTGCTGCAGGGGTGAATTTTCCTGCAGCCACGACGTTGTTTCATTCCTGCCGTAAATGGGACGGTAAAGAATTTCGCACACTAATGAACCGCGAATTTTTTCAAATGGCGGGCCGGGCTGGACGCCGGGGTTTTGACCGGGTGGGTCATGTATACATTCGTATAGATGACAAATTTCCAGATCAGACAGGCTTCTTTGATGAAGCGGAGGTTGAATCAGTTTATGGTCGTCTAACGATCTCTCCTAATACCGTGCTTAGTTTATTAAAATGGAAAAACGACCAAGAAATCGACCAGTTCTTAACCCAAAATTTTTCCGCCTATCAAGAGAGACGATCTGAGCGAGAAATAAAAGTTCTGCTAAGTGATATTGACCGTCAGGTAGAGGAAGCAAAGGGATATTTCTGTGAATTTAGGGAAGACGCCACTTGCCCTTTGCAACGTCGTAAATTGATTCGGGAACAGAAAAGACTGAGCTCATCAAGATATAAAAATCGGCCAGGCTCCCAAGAAAGACTTTATGAAATAAAAAAAATTCTAAGCAATCAAAAAACCCAACGTTGTTTACATGAGATCTGTGTTGATGCCAGAGATCAGGTGGATGCTTTAGGGTACCAACGTGCTGGTCTGGTGGGCCAATTGAATGTCATTAAACAGCAAGCAAACAAATATATCAATGAATATCATTCTGTTAAAAGTATTTTAGAAAGTCTAGGTTATATTAAGGAGAGGGAGTTCTATCCCCGGGGCAATTTTGCCCTGGAACTGCATGTGCAGGAGATTTTAGTAACAGAATTGGCCTTTTCGGGCTTACTGGAGGATTTGCCCGCAGAGGTAGTGGCAGGTATATTGGCAGGTATTGATTATATACCAGGTCGTCGTGAATTCGTGCCTGCTCCTCCCTATGATCCGACGCCTGTCCAGGAAATTGTCGAAGAACTACTTAATGCCGGTGTACCACCTCAGTTTGCAGTTTGGTCCAACACACCCGGCTTTGTTGCTCATGCCTGGTATACCGGACAAGGATTGGATTTCCTGTTGGAGAACACTAGTCTGCAGGAAGGTGATATTGTCTCCATCATTCGAAGATTGATCGATTTACTGCGTCAAATTGATGATGCCAGCCATAGTAACCCGTCCCTCAGAGAGCGAATTCGAGAAATGCGCCGAGCTATCGACAGAGACGAAGTGGCTGTGGTTTTCTAAATCTAATAAAAAAATGCGACAGCGGGGACGGTTCTCGCTGTCGCATTTTTTTGTTTTTGCGACAGTGAGAACCGTCCCCGCTGTCGCATTCCTGTATTAGCCATCTGTCAGTTATTTAACGAATTGGACAAGATGGTTTTTCAAGTCCAGGTTATTTTGTTATTATACGGAATGAACTGGAATACAGTAATTTGTCAGGTAGCATACCTTCAAGTTACTATAATAGAGTCCACTTAATATAGTAATAATTTATAAAGCGAAAGGGGATATTCATGAAAAAGTCAATCAAATTGTTTTCTAGTATGATTTTAGGTGTAGTTGCGTTTGTTCTTGCAGTAGCAGCTCCTGGCGCTGGCTCTGCAGAAGCCTATGTAAGTTATAACAATACCCAGAGTAGTAGTCCGAACTACAAGGTCTACAACACCAGTTATCAAGGCTATAATTACAGCTATAAACAACCTACCACTAGTCAGCCCACTTACAACAAACCAAGTTATAATTACAGCCAACCTAATTACAACCAATATAATTATACAAAACCCTCGTACAATACTGGGGCTAACACAGGATCAAACACAGGATCTAATCAAACACCTGGCAGTGGTGTAGTTGCCTCCGAAGAACAAGCTATGTTAAATCTGATTAACAAAGAACGTGCTGCTGCGGGGCTAAAGCCGCTGACCATGGATGCGGCATTGACCCAAATTGCTCGGACCAAAGCCAAAGATATGGTTGACAATAACTATTTTTCCCATACTTCACCCACCTATGGTTCTCCCTTTGATATGATGAAAAATAGCGGTGTGGTTTATCACTATGCCGGCGAAAACTTAGCCGGTGCAGCAGATGTGAATACCGCACACACCAATTTAATGAATTCTCCTGGTCACAGGGCTAACATCTTAAAACCTGAATACACCAAGGTAGGAATTGGTGTTGTCAGTGGTAGTAAGTATGGCAAAATCTACGTACAAGAATTTAACGGTTAGTCATTAATTAGTTATAATACAAACAGGAAGCCACCAGTAATCATTCATGCTGGTGGCCCTTTTATTTTACATTAATAACCGCTTAACCGCCCATGACTATCAGTCACACAGTTGGTCATGGACCCTGTGCCTTGGGACATGAGCTAAAGACACTTAAGCAGAACATGCACAAAAGCCCAAGGCCCTTATCAAACTATCTTAAAGCCGGAAGGCTATTCCTCTAGATAACATTTTGTTCTTTATTCGCCAGCTTTAAGAGATATGCCGCAGCCACCATTTTAGCATTTATCACATCGGGACTTTGTGAAGGTAGGATTTTCATTTGATCATGCAAGGTACAACCTTCTTTGGCGCAGCGAAATAATTCTTCACTAATTACTTGCATGCTCTCCTGCTTTTCTGAATAACTAATGGCTGAGGACAAGACATCTTTCAGCACATTACTTTGAGTTTTTTTATCCAGATCCACTGGTACATTTACCCTTAAACCCCGGCAAATATCAATAAGAGCCACAAGTATATATTGTTCTGGTGTTGGAAACTGTGTGTTTGTATCACTCATTTTATCCACTCCCGAAATATTTTTCTTCAGTTTATCATACTTTGTCCTGAGGTGAACAGCTTAGACTGTTTTAAGTATCATTGTTTTTTGAAAAAAAATAAAGTTTTAACAATAATTTTATTTTTATTTAAATGGACAAAGGGAAGAATAAAAAGAATCAATAAAAAGGGGGTTTTTAAAATATGACATTACCCCAGGGTATGCGTTCAATCCTTGCTTATTTTCCTTCCAGTACCAAAGCAGAAGCTGCTGTGCAGGAATTGAAGCAAATGGGAATTAATGAGGTATCCCTAGACCGAATTTCTCGCTATGGGGTTAGTAATGATGCCGCAATAAATAACGGGTTAAATGCTGAGACCTTAACAGGTTTAACCATTTTTTCCGCTAATACCAGTCGCCTTGAAAATAACGATAGCAGAGTGTTAATGGGGGCTGATCCATCCAACTCCGGTATTGCTGCAGAAAATTATGGTGTTGCCGGTGGTAAAGCTTTTTTAGTCACTGTAGTGACAACTGATGAACTGGGTGACCGGGCTTTCCAAGTATTAAAGGAACACGGCGGTTCGCTCTAATCCTTCTCAATAAATGGAGGTGTTCTGAAATGGAAAGACAAGTTAAAGATCTGGTAGAAGTGATGGCACCCAAGGAGGGTTCTGCCAACAGCACCTTTACTGATGCACAATTAGCAACTTTCCAGTCAGATTATGTTGATAGTTATGATGAGACGTTGGAACTGTTGGAAAAACATGATTTTACCCTCACAAGAAGCAATAACAAGGGTAAATACAAATGGAAGAGAAGATACTAACAGCCATCAGTCGATGGCTGTTAGTATTTGAAAATGGCTATGTGGCCCTGGGTTTTTATTAGGGAAATCATTGGCAAGATTGCAAAATGCTTGGCACTGTTGGAACAAAGATAAAGTTTGTGTAAGGTTTTACCTTTATTTGGTTAAAATAATGGTAAGATATGTTTCTGGAGGGACTACATTGAAGAAGGTTGTTAGTGTTAGTTTAGGGTCTTCTAAGAGAAATCATATGGCCCAGATTGAACTTTTAGGTGAGCAGTTTGAAATTAGCAGGGTAGGAACTGATGGAAATATGGATAAAGCCATCTCCATCCTACGGGAGTTGGACGGCAAGGTGGACGCCATTGGTTTAGGTGGTATTGATGTTTATCTATACGCTGGAAAAGATCGCTACGTTTTACAGGATGGCCTACGCCTATTGGAAACAGTTAATAAAACTCCAGTTGTGGACGGTAGCGGCTTAAAGAACACCCTAGAGCGTCAAACTGTGGCATACATGAGAGAATGGGGAATAATCAGAAAAGATACAAAGGTATTATTAGTTAGCGCTATGGATCGCTTTGGTATGGCAGAGGCATTGACTGATAGTGGCTGTCAACTAACCATCGGTGACTTAATATTTGCTCTGGGTATTCCCATTCCCATTTATCGTTTGGACAAATTATATCAAATTGCTGCAAAACTAATGCCTATTATTTCAAGGCTACCATTTAAGCTGTTATATCCCACTGGCCAGAGACAGGATAAACAACAGAAGACTAATAACAAATATGGCAAATACTATGATCAGGCCCAAGTAATAGCAGGAGATTATCATTTTATCCGTAAACACCTGCCTGAGAAACTAAATGGACAAGTTATTTTAACCAATACCACTACCCGGGAAGATGTAGAAGAACTGATGGATCGGGGAGCTGGTATGTTGATAACCACCACTCCAGAAATTCAGGGACGTACCTTTGGTACCAATGTCATGGAGGCGGTATTCTTAACACTCTTAAATAAAACCTGGGAAGAAGTTACAGTGGAAGATTATGCACGTCTGCTTAAGGAATTAAACTGGCAACCCTGTGTTATCCAGTTTAGAAAAGATACCGGTGAAGGAATGCAGCAGCTTGGGGAAATTGGTTAATTTTAATAGTCCTTGCCAGCAGCCTTAAGGGTTAATAGTAAAAGAACCCGGTGTAAGTACACCGGGTTCTTTTATAATCCTAGGGATTTATACATATTACTATCTACACAATTATCCATCCGTAGATTATTTGCTTTGCGATATTTTTTAATGGCTGCTTCTAGACCGTAGCCAAAAATCCCATCTAGCTGCATTTCATAATAACCTAGTCTTTTTAATGTACGCTGCACTTCATATACATCCGCACCCCTGTCCCCGCGTACCAATTTGCGATGTCCCTGACCTGGAACACCAAAGGGACTACCGATTAAGTACACTGGTGTACCCTGAGGAATCCAGGGGTAAAGCTGCTCTACACTGGAATTGTGCATACGAATACAGCCATGGCTAGCATAGCTGCCAATGGAAAATGGTTTGTTAGTACCATGAATACCAAATTTCCCCCAGGGAACATTTAATCCCAACCAGCGGGTGCCAAAGCCAGTACCCCAATTAGTAGCCTTATGAACCACCTGCCAGTTACCCACCGGTGAAGGAGTTTTAGGTTTGCCGCAGGCAATATTAAACTGCTTAAAGGGCTTGCCATCTGATAGTACGGTAAGTTTACGGGTGGTTGTATCCACAATAATTGCAATTTTACCGGTAGGGGGTAGAATTTTTTCTGCTTTGGTCACTGGTTGCTCCAGCTTTAGAGCTAAACAATGCCAAGTATCCCAATTTACTACTCCGTCATTGTTTAAATCGTGTCCCTGCTGAAAATTACGCAGGGCATTTTGGGTTAGGGAGTCATATACACCATTTATTGGTCCTTTGTAATAGTTTAAAGACTGCAATTCTTTCTGTAGCGTTTTTACATCATCGCCACGCATCGGAGGGTTAGTAGGGATCAGTATACGGTCAATATCTTCATTAACAGGGCAAATATTTTGACTTGTTTCGCATACATTGGCAGCACACACACTGGGTTGTATGAACATGAGTGCAAGCAATAGTCCAATTGAAGTAATGATTTTAATCATAGAAACCCTCCAGACAAATATTCGTTAATCTAAATTTTTTACCTGATTTCCTACCCTTATACCTACTGTTAAATATTTAGCAATGCACAATTTTAACTAATAATTCCTTAAATTACCGTAAGTCCTGTAACAAAAATAAGAGGTTATTCGTCAAATAAATAGAAAATGATCTATGCTATATAATTTTCCATAAATAGAAAAGCCTATGGTGTTAATATGTAATTTTCCTAAAGGAAGGTAGATATGATTAGATTGAAAATAAATAGATTTTACCGCTGTGCCCTTTGGCTGGGGCTTGGTTTAACCCTGTTTTTTAATCCCCTTGGGGGAACAAAGCCAGCCGACGCGGCTCAGATGGCTATAGTTAACGTAGACAAGCTTAATTTAAGAAGCGGCCCGGGAACTAATACCGCTTTAGTAGGACAGGTCACCAAGGGAAATCAATTAACTGTTCTAGCTAAAAGTGGGGATTGGTATAAAGTACAGGCTGGGGGGAAGGAGGCCTGGGCCGCAGGGTGGTTAGTTAGTTTAAAAACTACAAGTCCTATTGACAATACTACAAACGGTAGTACTCCAACCACGGGCCAGACTAGTACAAAGATTGCTGTGGTGACAGGTGATACTCTTAATGTTCGTAGCGGTCCAGGAACAACGAACAGCATTGTAGGAACAATGAAAAAAGGGGACCGTTTAACCCTATTGGGGCAGAGTGGTGATTGGTACAAAATACAAGGTACAACTACAACTGGTTGGGTAGCCAGTTGGTTAGTTGCAATTCAGAATAAAACAGTTACCTCAAACCCTGCACCTACTTCACAAGTGGAGCCTCCTTCTACTGATAAAACTGCTAGCAGTAATCAAGTGGCGATAATCAATGCAGACAATTTGAATTTGCGTAGTGGTCCAGGAACCAGTCACAATGTAGCCGGGCAAGTAAGTAGAGGTATTAGGTTACCAGTGATCAGTCGTTCAGGTCAGTGGGTACAGGTACAGCAGAGTAATGGATCCACAGCCTGGGTGGCAGGTTGGTTGGTGTCTGTGGTGAATCAACCAGAACCAGCACAGCCGGAACCACCTCAACCGCAACCAACCCAACCCAATACCGGGGGTTATGCCTGGTTACCTAGCTTCGCGACAGTTGATAGTAGTGAAACCAAGGATGATACTGTAAAAGATAATACTGTAAAATCTGAGACAAAGGACCAGCAGCATGTACCGGGAGCAAAACTGTTAGATGTGCAGGTGGATGAAAAAGAAGACCATACCTATATCAAGATAATTAGTGATAAAAACATAAATTATAATACCTTTACATTATCCGATCCCTATCGTTACGTGGTTAATTTAAATGATGTTTCCTTGAATGGTAAGCCTTCAACTATCTCTGCCGATACAGAATTGGTGAACCAAATCAGAACTGGTTATAATGAAGATCCCTATTATTCCCGTCTGGTCCTAGACCTAAAAGAACGGGCCAAAGTAAAGGTGAGTCTGGCTGAGGATAAAAAGTCCTTAACCTTGGATATTAGTAAAATCTCTTACAGTGATGGCTTAGCTGGTAAGACTATATTCTTGGATGCCGGGCACGGTGGCAAGGACCAAGGAGCCTCTGGTCAAGGGGGCTTAAAAGAAAAGGATGTAAACCTCGATATTACCTTAAGGGTTGCTGAACTTTTAAGAAAGCAAGGTGCCAGTGTCATTTTTAGCCGTGCCGATGATCAATATGTGGATCTTTACGAAAGAACCCGCTTGGCCAATGAGCAAAGTGCCGATATTTTTGTTAGTATCCACAGTAATGCCAACACCAACCGAGCCGTTGGTGGAACTTCTACATATTATTATGCACCTAATACCATACCCAGTCTGTATGAACAAAAGGACGATCGTAATCGATTGGCACAGGATATTCAAAGTGAGTTGGTGGAAGCCTTGGGTAGACGTAATATTGGTGTTTTACAGTCAAACTTTGCGGTACTGCGTACCAGCATGATGCCAAGTATTCTGATTGAAACTGCCTTCGTATCCAATCCGGAGGAAGAAGTTTTGTTGGGTGCCGTAGAATTTAGGGATAAAGCTGCAAATGCTATCGTAAAGGGTATCACTGCATATTTCTATGGAGAATAAAAGCAAAAAAGGAACTCAGTTGCAATCACTGAGTTCCTTTTTTGCTTTTAGCATGCATAAAAAATTAGTAGAAATTAATCCTTAAAATAGGAGGAAGAATTTCTAATATGGGAGAAACTATGAAAAATCTGTATATATTATCGTACTGTTAATTTAGGGGGTCTGCAGTTTTGGTTGAGGAGAAAAAACAATTAACTTTAATTCTAGGCGTAATTGGGGCAGACGTACACGCAGTAGGAAATCGAATTCTTGAATACGCTTTCACGGAAGCTGGTTTTAAAGTAGTGAATATTGGTGTCATGGCGTCCCAGGAAGAATTCATCAATGCTGCAGTGGAAACCAATGCGGATGCAATTCTAGTTTCTTCGCTCTATGGCCACGGCGAAATTGACTGCCGGGGTCTCAGGGAGAAAACCATAGAAGCAGGTATCGGCAACATCAGACTATATGTAGGAGGCAACCTGGTGGTTGGCAAACAAGATTGGCAAGAAGTGGAGAAGAAATTCCTCGGCATGGGTTTTGACCGAGCCTATCCCCCAGGAACCATGCCCCAGGAAGCCATTGATGATTTAGTAAAGGATTTTGGCTTGAACCAAAAATGTTAAGGGGGTACGGTATGGAGCTGGCCCTATTAATTGACTTTGGAAGTACCTATACAAAGGTTACGGCAGTAAATGTAGAGACAGCCGAGGTTATGGCCACAGCCAAAGGACTAACCACTGTGGAGACCAACATTCTAGAGGGTCTCAATATAGCCCTTGAGGAAATAAAACCTTATTTTGCAGGTGAATTGCCCGAATTTCAGTATCGTTTAGCCTGTAGCAGTGCCGCTGGTGGATTACGTATGGTGGCCATTGGGCTGGTCAAGGAACTGACGGTGGAGGCCGCAAGACAGGCGGCCTTGGGTGCAGGTGCAAGGATATTGGGGGTCTACGCCCATCAATTAACTATGAATGAGATTGAACAAATAGATAGTCATCGTCCGGATATTATCCTATTAGCTGGTGGTACCGATGGAGGTAACAAGGAAACAATTCTTCATAATGCCAATATGCTAGCCAAAGCCCATAGTGTTGCTACCATCGTTGTGGCCGGCAATAAATCTGCTGCAGAAGAAGTACGGGAGGTTTTATTGGCAGCCGGTAAGGATGTTAGAATAACAGCCAATGTTTTGCCAGAATTAAATAAACTAAATGTAGAACCAGCCCGTGAAGCCATTAGGGCCACTTTTTTAGAAAAAATTGTTGAAGCAAAGGGTCTACGTAAGGCTGAAAGCTATATTCAGGGAGTTCTAATGCCCACACCAGCTGCGGTTTTGAACGCTGCAAAATTATTGGCCACCGGAACTGAAGACGAAGCTGGCTTGGGAGAATTACTGATCGTTGATATTGGTGGCGCCACCACAGACATTCACTCGGTGGCTGATGGGCATCCCACCCGTTCTGGGGTTACCTATAAAGGTTTACCAGAACCTTTTACTAAGCGAACTGTAGAAGGAGATTTAGGTATGCGGGTCAGTGCCAGTTCACTCCTGGAATCTGTAGGGGCTCGTCGACTGGCTGCTGCAGCGGGCCTGTCCGAAAATGAAGTAGTAGACTATATCCAGCAAGTCCATGACCGTGTAGAGCTGTTACCGGACAATGAAGAACAATGGAAAATTGATACCGCAATGGCCAGGTTGGCCACAGATCTGGCCATGGCAAGGCATGCCGGGATGCTGGAACAGGCCTGGACACCAATGGGGGCAATGTATATCCAACATGGTAAGGATTTGACAGAGATACCCTATTTGATTGGCACAGGTGGAGTCATCGTACAGCACCCCAACCCCAGAGAGATCTTGGAGGGTGCCCTTTACAAGGAGGCTGAACCAACAATTCTTAGACCGAAGAAGCCAAAGTTAATGTTGGATAAAGAATACATCTTGGCCGCCGTGGGTCTTCTGGCCGAAGTAAAACCCACCCCAGCCCTAAGATTGGCCAAGAAGTATATGGCTGAGCTTAAGGGATAGGTCTTTTGGGTCTAGCTATTAGCTGTTAGCCATTAGTTAAAGGCAATAGTCAAAAACCTAAGTTAAATTCCCAAGTCCCAAGTCTGAAAACCTTGCTATAAATAGTATTTTAGAAAACATACGCTAGAGTCAAAAAGCTAAAAGCTAAAAGCTAAAAGCTAAAGGCTAAAGGCTAAAAGGAGTGTGAGATTCTTGCAAATAACCAATAAGAAGTTGGATTGGGATAAATTCTTGGAAATTCGTAAGGAAGTACTGAACAGTTGGCCCACAGGGCAAGAGGTTGACTTAGAAGAGGCCATTGCCTATCAATCCCAAATTCCCGCCAGCCGCCGTTTTGCGGAGAAATTGGCAGCAGCTAAAAAAGAAGGCATTACCTTAGCCCAGCCCAGGGCTGGCGTTGCATTGGTGAATGAGCATATTGAGCTTTTACGCTATCTTGAAACAGAAGGGGAAGCTGACTTACTACCTACTACCATTGATAGTTATACCAGGCAGAATCGCTATAACGAGGCCCAGGCTGGTATCGATGAAAGCCGTTCGGTAGGACGTTCAATGTTAAATGGTTTTCCGGCTGTCAACCATGGAGTACTGGCCTGTCGCCAAGTTGTCGAAGCGTTAAATTCTCCGGTACAGGTTCGACACGGCACTCCCGACGCTCGATTACTAACAGAGATTTCTTTGGCAGGAGGTTTTACAGCCTATGAAGGAGGCGGTATCTCCTACAATATTCCTTATGCTAAGGAAGTTCCGCTGGAGCGTTCAATTCGGGATTGGCAGTATGCTGATAGATTGGTGGGATATTATGAAGAGAGAGGAATATCCATCAATCGTGAGCCCTTTGGTCCCCTAACTGGCACGTTGGTACCACCTAGTATTTCCCACAGTGTTGCCATTATAGAAGCACTACTGGCTGCGGAACAGGGTGTGAAGAGTTTAACCCTTGGCTATGGTCAGTGCGGTAACTTGATCCAGGATGTGGCAGCCATCCGCTCTTTGGAGGAATTGGCTGATGAATATCTCTCTCGGTTTGGTTATCAAGATACAGTCATTACAACGGTTTTCCACCAATGGATGGGTGGTTTCCCTCAGGATGAAAGCAAAGCCTTTGGGGTAATTAGTTGGGGTGCGGCCACCGCTGCCTTGGCCAAGGCTACTAAAGTCATCGTTAAAACACCCCATGAAGCAATGGGCATTCCCACTAAAGAAGCAAATGCTTCGGGTATTAAAGCCACCAAGCAGGTTTTAAATATGTTAAAGGATCAGCCCTTAATGGACTCTCAGGACCTTAATAATGAAAAGGAACTAATTAAAGCTGAGACAAGGGCTATTTTAGAGAAACTCTTAGATTTTGGCCAGGGAGATATTGCTGTGGGTACAGTACGGGGTTTCCAAGCAGAACTGATCGATGTGCCCTTTGCTCCCAGTCGGTTCAATGCGGGTAAGCTGTTGCCGGCAAGGGATAGCTTTGGTGCGGTGCGCTTGCTGGACTTTGGTAACTTACCCTTTGATGAAGCTATCAAGGATATGCACCGGGGAAAAATTGCTACCAGAGGGAAGCTCGAGGGTAGGGAACCCAGCTTCCAAATGGTCATTGACGATATCTATGCCATTGGTAAGGGTATGCTAGTGGGTAAGGCGAGGTAAGACAGCAAAACTAATACGGAGGAAAGAAACTATGAAAATAACCAAAGCAGTTGCTTCGTCGGGCTTAACTGGTTTTTACTTTGATGATCAAAAGGCCATCAAGATGGGACGAGATCACGATGGTTTTGCCTACTTAGGTGAGCCTGTTACTCCTGGTTTTTCAAAGGTTCGCCAGCGAGGAGAGGCCATTTCAGTGATGTTGCTTTTAGAAAATGGCGCAGTTGCCTATGGTGATTGTGCTGCTGTACAATATTCTGGGGCTGGTGGAAGAGATCCTTTATTTTTAGCCAGTGACTTTATACCTGTACTGGAGCAGGAAATCTTCCCTAGACTGATTGGACGAGATGTTACAGGCTTTCGGATATTGGCAGAGGAGTTTGATCAGCTAACGCGTACCGATGGTAGCCGCTATCATACTGCCCTTCGTTATGGAATAACCCAGGCATTATTGGATGCCGCTGCCAAGGTAGCCCAATGCACAATGGCTGAGGTAGTGGCCAGGGAATACAATTGCAAGTTGAACGGGACTAGCATACCAATTTTTTGCCAAACTGGTGATGAACGGTATGACAATGCAGACAAAATTATTATTAAAAGAGCGGCAGTTCTGCCCCATGGTTTAATCAATAACGTAGAAGAAAAACTTGGTCGCAATGGCGAGAAATTGTTAGCTTATGTCGAATGGCTAAGGGAACGTGCCCACAAGTTGGCAGGGGAGGACTATAATCCTATTTTACATATCGATGTTTATGGTACCATTGGACAGGCTTTTCAGGAAAATCCCGACCGCATGGCGGACTACTTAGCACAGTTGGAGTTAGCTGCTTCTCCCTTGAAACTGCGCATCGAGGGGCCAATGGATCGTGGCAGTAAGCCTGTGCAAATCCAAGCACTGGCAGAGTTACGACAGATATTAGAGCAGAGGCAGATTAATGTAGAAATTGTGGCTGATGAATGGTGCAATACCCTGGAAGACATCCAGGAGTTTGTGGATGCCAAGGCAGGACATATGGTGCAGATCAAAACACCGGACCTAGGTGGCATTAATAATACCATTGAGGCCATATTATATGCCAAGGAGCGGGGTATTGGAGCTTACCTGGGAGGTACTTGTAATGAGACCGACCGTTCAGCACAGGTTTGTGTCCATATTGGCATAGCTACTCAACCGGATCAAATGCTAGCCAAGCCGGGAATGGGTGTAGATGAAGGTTTGATGATCGTCTACAATGAGATGAGCCGTTCCCTTGCCCTGCTCAGGGCTAAGGGGGTTATTTAGTAGTGCGGAAGGTAGGTATGACCACCACCATTCCAGCTGAGGTGGTTTATGCCGCCGGTTTAATACCGGTGGATCTTAATAATATATTTGTTACCCATGAAAATCCACAGTCATTGGTGGAAGAGGCAGAGGTGGCAGGTTACCCCCGTAACCTTTGTGCCTGGATTAAAGGTCTTTATTCTACCACCATGCAGAATGAAGATATTCAAACGATTATAGCCGTAACCCAGGGAGATTGCAGTAATACCCACGCCCTAATGGAAACCCTTGAAATGGCTGGGGTAAACGTAATCCCCTTTGCTTTTCCCTTTGATCGTGATTATGACTTGTTGAAGATGCAAATTGAGAAACTAATGGCAGCCTTGGGCACCACCTGGGAAAAGGTTTATCAAGCTAAGAAGAGAATGGATGCCGTTCGAAGCAAGGTTCATGAACTAGATCGATTAACCTGGCAGGGAGATCGGGTTCGGGGCTGGGAAAACCATTTGTTCCAAGTTTGTTGTAGTGATTTGGAAGGAGATCCAGAGGATTTTGGCCACCGGGTGGATCAGTTTCTATCAGAGTTGCCTGCCAAAGATCCTATCAATGCTAAGGTAAGACTGGCCTATATTGGGGTACCTCCCATTATGGATGATTTGTATGACTACGTGGAAGAGCGGGGAGCCAGAGTGGTATTCAACGAGGTGCAGAGGCAGTTTTCTATGCCCTTTGCCATCGATGATATTGTAGAGCAATACAGGCTTTACAGTTACCCCTATGGAATTTTCTATCGGTTAGAGGATATTAGTAGGGAATTGGAAAAAAGACAGGTAGATGGGGTTATTCACTATGCCCAGAGTTTTTGCTATCGACAGATCGAAGACTTAATCGTTAGGAAGAAGTTGAAATACCCCATCCTAACACTGGAAGGGGATAAACCTAATAAATTGGATGCTCGCACTCGTATGCGGCTAGATGCCTTCTTGGATATGCTGAGGTGATAACTTGATTTGTGGTATTGATTTAGGAAGTCGAAATGTGAAAGTAGCCCTCCAGGAAGAGGATGGAAACTTTAATTTTTATAGATTTGATACAGTGTCTTTTTATCGGGAACATGGCAAAAGCGTGGATGGAGAATTACAGGTAAACTTTGAGGCCCTGGGCTTAGGGATACCAGAGCAAATTGTGGCCACCGGCTATGGCCGACAGACCATTAACCTAAAGGGTGCAGAAATAGTTCCAGAGATAAAAGCCCATGTGCTGGGTGCTATTCACCAAACCGGACTTCAGGAATTTACCCTGCTTGATCTAGGAGGTCAAGATAGTAAGGTGGTTCTCGTTTCCCGGGGCAAGATGATGGATTTTCAAACTAACGATAAATGTGCTGCCAGTACCGGCCGTTATCTGGAAAACATGGCAGCAGTGCTGGATATCAAGATGGAGGAGCTAGCCAACTATTCCGAGAACCCGGTGAATTTAAATTCAACCTGTGCTATTTTCGGCGAAACCGAGTTAATCGGTAAGGTGGTGGAGGGGCATCCCATTGCTCACCTAGGAGCAGGGGTTAATTACACCATTTTCAAAAGAATTAAACCTATGCTAACAAAGCTCCTGACTGACACCATAGTTTTCACCGGTGGGGTTGCCCATAACCAAGCACTGGTTAAGATACTGGAGAGAGAAATGAAAGTACCGGTTATAGTACCCAAGCACCCCCAGTACAACGGAGCCATTGGGTGTATAGCCTTTGCTATTAGTCGTTAGCCGTTAGCTTTTAGCTGTTAGCCAATAGGTTTTTGGTTTCCTTTGGTAACAGTTCTATTTGCTGGCCTTGGGCCATGAGCCATGGGAGTCAAGGGCCTAAGCACTAGCCATACATGTACTACCCTTAAGGTATTACCACAACACTAAAGGCGCAAAAAGCTAATAGCAAATGGCTCACGGCCCAAGGCCCATGGCCAGCTAAGGAACAGCGAACAAGCCTTTCGACAAAGACTAAGAAAACGACTATATGTTAAAACTGCGAGGTGTCACCAAATTTGAAACTTACCGTTCTAGGCTGTTGGGCGCCTTACCCTCGGGTCAGTGGTGCCTGCTCAGGCTATTTATTACAGGATATGGGGCGAAATTTGCTTATTGATGCAGGTAATGGAGTACTTAGTAAAATGCTGCAGCATATTAACATCGAAGAACTCGATGGTGTGCTTCTGAGCCACCTACACCCGGATCATATTATGGATATCTACTGCCTGAGACATGCCATCGAGTCGGCCAACCGGGAGGGGCGTATAAATCGGACAGTACCCTTATACATGCCTACAGGTCCGACGGAGGATTTTACAAGAATAAAAGGTTTTACCAAGGCCTTTGAAGTTCAGATCATCGATGAAATACCTGAACCCAAAAAAATAACCCTTGCAGGTTTAAAGATAAACTTCGTAGCGGGTAAACATAACTTGCCAGTCTACAGTATATCCTTTGAAGGAAGTAAGAAACTTGTTTACTCAGGGGATACTGCCTATAATGAAGATTTAATTAAACTAACAACCGAAGCGGACCTTCTTCTCTGTGAGGCCAGTGGCTTAGATAAAGATACTGATTATTTAAAAGAGAACCACCTGACAGCACGTCAGGCCGGGCAACTGGCTGCTGCAGCCGGTGCCAAGCGATTAATGATTACCCACTTTTACCCCGAATATGTTCTCTCCGAACTACAAAGACAGGCGGAGGAGGGTTTCGGACAGATCACGGAGCTGGCCAGGGAAGGAGCAACCATAGAGATTTAAAGGGGGGGGAACATTGCCAGTATCCATTATTCATGAGTACTTAATGCATGCGGTCTATTTTGCACCCAGGGGACGCTACCGCTTGCTGGCTTTGGGCGGCAGTTTAGCTCACCGCTACCTCAGCCCAGGGGATCACTTGATTGGTTTTGTGGGTGATGCCGGAGCAGGCAAGTCCTTACTTATTAGAGGGATGTTTCCAGGGCTGGAGTTGACCAATGATGATGATGGAATCAATGTACGCCCATTGCCACTTCTGGATGATTTTGAAAGAAAACATTTTCGTAATCGAACCTACCATTTGGATGTACGGTTTGAAATGGCCTTTACTCAGCCTTGGACCATCGTGGAAGCGATAAAAGAAGCCATCAAAAATGAGCGTAGGGTTATTATAGAACATTTTGATTTAATATATCCGATGCTGAAAAGAAATGCCCAAATACTGATTGGCATAGGTGAAGAAGTAATTGTAACTAGACCAAATATCTTTGGACCCGAACCCCAGGAAATCGTAGATATTGTCTATGAATCATTAATTTATCGAAAAATGGCCCACACTGCCGAGGATATAACAGGGTTGGTATTGGAGCATGAATTTGGTATTAAAAGTCCAAAGGTTCACAACGACATAAAGCATGGGTTTATCTTGGAATTTGATGAGATTCCCCCAATAGATCTAGATCTACTGGAAATGAGAGTAAAAGAAATTATTGATAAGGATTTCTGTATTTACTATCATGATGAGACAAATATTAAGGTGGGGGAAAATCTCATATTTCCTTGCACGGGTCCTCGGCTGCATGTAAAGAGAACAAGTGAGATTATTAACTTCCGACTGGTTAAAGAATTCTTCTGGGATCCCATTGATGAACTATACGATTTGGTGGGTTTAGTAGGTCCTGTGGACGAAGGGAATAGCCCTGCTACACCACCGGACCAATTCCATCTTATCCGAAGGGCTCGTAGTCGTTCTAAAGCAATTATATAAGGAGGCAAAAAATTGGATAGAGTTGATGGAAGAAAACATAATCAAATACGACCGGTGAATATGCAACCCAATTATAACAAATATGCCGAAGGCTCTGTTTTAATCGAAGTAGGAGATACTCGAGTTATTTGTACCGCCACGGTGGAAGAAAGGGTCCCGCCATTTTTAAAGGGGCAGGGTAAGGGCTGGGTAACTGCCGAATATTCCATGATTCCCCGGGCCACAGGTACCCGTACCATTAGGGAGGCAGCCAGGGGGAAATTGGGTGGTAGGACCATGGAAATACAGCGACTAATTGGCCGTGCCCTTCGCTCGGTGGTGGATTTGGAAGCTTTAGGAGAGCGAACCCTTACCCTGGATTGTGATGTTATTCAGGCCGATGGGGGTACCCGTACAGCATCTATTACCGGGGCCTATGTGGCTATGATTTTTGCCTTGAACAAATTAGTGGAACAGGGTATGCTAAAGAATATACCTGTGCAAGATTTTATTGCTGCCACCAGTGTAGGAATAGTTAATGGTATTCCTGTGATAGATTTGTGCTACGCAGAGGACTCCGCAGCAGAAGTGGATATGAATATAGTCATGACTGGTGCAGGTCGTTTTGTTGAAATTCAAGGTACTGGCGAGGAAGCTACCTTTTCCAGAGAAGAAATGAACCAACTGTTGGATTTAGCTACCGCTGGTATCCAAAGATTAAATGATATTCAGCGACAAGTACTGGGTGATATCGCTGCCAAGATAGGGTAGGTGTCGTTTTTGAAGCTAGTCTTAGCAACTAATAATCAAGGAAAAGTAAAAGAACTGGATGAAATGTTAAAGCCCCTTGGCTTTCAAGTAATACCTATTGGGGAATACCCTGGCTTTAGTGAGGTAGAGGAAGATGGCGAGACCTTTACCGACAACGCTGTGAAAAAGGCTCGAGCTGCTGCTGCATTCACAGGGGAATTATCCCTGGCAGATGATTCCGGTTTAGAGGTGGATGCGTTGGACGGTGCACCTGGGGTACACTCGGCTCGCTTTGCCGGCGAACCTAAGAACGATGCTGCTAACAACGACAAGTTATTACTACTACTACGGGATGTTCCTCAGGAGAAACGGACGGCTAGGTTTCGATGTGTCATTGCCATTGCCCAACCGGATGGCACAATCCACACAACAGATGGTACCTGCGAAGGGTTGATCTTAGGGGAATTAAAGGGTGTGGGTGGTTTTGGCTACGATCCACTGTTTTATGTACCAGAACACAAACAAACCTTTGCAGAATTGGATTTGGAAAATAAGAACTCCATTAGTCACCGAGGGAAAGCATTAAAAAAGGCAATGGAGCTACTGTACCGCCTTTATACTAATCAGGAGGGCTAAGATTTGCGTATTTTGGTTGTATCGGACACCCATGGGCAGTTGGATGCCATTTATCATATTAGTAAACATTTGGGTGAGGTAGATCTTATTCTCCACGCCGGCGATTACTATCGCGATTGTGATAAGCTGGCCTATACCCTGAAGGTGCCTGCCAGGGGTGTCCGGGGGAACTGCGATTATGCAGGTGATGGACCCTTGGAGGATATCCTTAATATAAATGGCCTAAAAATTTTTATCACCCACGGTCACCGCCATGGTGTAAAGTATGGGACCCAGTCAATTATTGAAAGGGCAAAGGAACTGGGGGCAAAGGTGGCTATTTACGGGCACACTCACGTTTCTGACTTTCGAGTGGTGGACAATATTATTGTCATGAATCCAGGCAGTCCGGTACAGCCAAGGGGCAGAAACAGGCCCTCTGTGGGACTCATAGACGTACAGGATGAAGACATTGATATAGAAATTTTCTTTATTGATTACTTTTATCCATAGAAAACAAATAACTCCAGGCTGTAATTTGGGCCTGGAGTTAAAAATGTTAGAAAATAAAAACTTTACTTTAAATGTTGACAAAAAGTTAAGATTTGATATAATAATATTCGTTCCAATGAAATGAAATAATGTACAATAAGCAATGCGGGTGTAGCTCAATGGTAGAGCGTCGGCCTTCCAAGCCGATTACGAGGGTTCGATTCCCTTCACCCGCTCCATTTATTTTATAAGAAATATAGCCGTAATTGTAAATGGAACCATAATTTGTCCGCTTTGGACATCTTATGGTTCCATTTTTATTTGGACAAGTTATGGTTCAAAAAATTTGGGGTAAATTGGTTGGCTTAGAAAAGGTCCAAATTTATTAGCTTAAAATAATTTATTAGCTAAAAACTATATAAATATCTTTAAGATACCTTTTAAAGTTAGGCCTGGGAACCTGTGTAATTTTGTGACTGTGTAGTAAAGTCGAATAAAATTATTGAGATGTTGTCGGTTTGAATAAAAGAGATGTAGATCTCATAACAAATGACAGTAGTTTACCAAATAAACCCTAATTAGTGCCCAAACCTTTACGATAAAATAGAGGTTGGGGCATTTTTTCTTAAGAGTTAGTAGTATACGTTTTATTAATGAAATGTTCAGCAATATCTTATAATTAAAGCATAATAATTAAAATGCTATATTTAAGTATTTTGTAAATTTTTCTAGGGCGAGAAGTATGTATAAATTATGAATTTATTACCAATGTGCGTGATATATGAAAGGAGATCGATGTTTTTGTGAAACCATACATTTCTCAAACTATAGAGAGTAATAGCTGCGGTGCACACTCCATTGCTTATTATCTATGGGAAACAAAAAAAGCTCAAAATATAAATGATAGAACTTTTGTTGCAAATATTCATAAAAATATACAGATTGGTCCAAACAATATAGGTATTCCTGAGCTTTATTCAAGTCCAGAAAAAATCTCCAATGAATTAAGTAACAGTTGGAATTCATATTCCTATTTTTGTATGTTACCAAATAGCCCACTTATGCCAATGGCAAAAAGTCTTAACATAGCCACTGAAAATATAAATTTAATTGATAAAGTTAAGTCAGGTGGTAATAAATATGCAATTATTATGTGCAGCATAGGGCATCTGACTCCCGCACTGCATTACATGCTTATCAAATATGAGGATAATACATTCAAACTTTTAGATTCACTATATAACCTAGACCATTCTACATTTAAACTTTTAGATTTAACCACCAATGGTATTGATCATGTGGTTTGGGAAAAATTTATTCTAGAGTCTAATAACGAGCTTACATTAGATCGAAGTTCTTCCTATTACTACATCGGAGCAGGAATTCTTATAGAGTAGATTCGTGGACAAGAAAAAACGAAATCCTTTCGATTTCAAATAGTCCATTCAGGGAATTATCTACCCGTCGCATTTTATAGCTACTACGGATTAATAACGGTAAGATAGTATGCTCTAAAGGTACGATTTTACTGGCACTTGTAATATAAGTTTTGCGGGTTTAATCTTATCGGTAAGCAAAATTTCCAAAGGAACAAAGCATAACCCAAAACAAAAAATCCTTAATATATCTAACTCCAGGGGTTTGGGGCTCCTTTTCAAGGATTATCCTCCTTGCACTGTTAGTGAATGTTGTTAATTAGACTTGTTTGACAAATCTGATTGCTTAATCAACCAGGTCGATCTAACTCATTTCTAAATTATTGTCTGCTCGAGAATTTAATGCACTTCAAATCTCAGCGACGAACAAATAGATGGACAGAAAAATAAAGCGTTTTGCAAACTGATTTTTTGTGCCGAACTAAATTCTTCATTCTTAAAACAATTTCGACAAATTACCCGAAGGAATGAAGAATTTAAAAATAGAACAAAAAGAATTGGTGGAAAAATTGTTATTATGTAACTTTATTGGTGAGGTGAAATTATGCCTGGATGGAAGAAATATTTGTATCGAGATTTAATACCATCAAAGAAAAATTTCAATAAAGGTGTATTTCAAGAGTTTAATCAAAAATTAGGGGATAATCACATGTTTAATTCATATGAAGATGTGTATTATTCAAAAAATATTTGAACTATCCCTTAATGGAGCATCTGATTGGAGATTCTCAGCTGTAAACGAGTCTGCCCACATTCAAACTAATAACAATATAGATATAAGAGTATAATTAAGCAACTTGTAACATATTCAGTTAATAACCAGTATAGTTAATTGTTAGAAAGAATATATTTGAAAGCCTTGATTCCAAGCCAATAATTTTCAAAAGAATGTGTAATTGGAAGTCGTGCTTATATAGGTAGACGACAAACATGTACTATAGAACAATATATTGATTATCTTGGTATTTAAAAATTGGGAATACCGAAGCAGGTATTTAAACATTGCTGAAGCTAGTCAAGATTTAGGTATTACAGAACGTGACTTATCCAAAAGCCCTTCTCTGGATAACTTACTAATGTTTTTTGAATTTGTGGAACTTTTAATAGTGCTCTAAACCGGGGGTGTAAATGGTGGACATAGAAGAAGATATTAGGTTAAAAGAAACAGAAATATTAGAAATTGCAACTTCTTTAGTGGGGGGGGCACTTACATTATTTATTGGGACTGGTTTTAGTAAGCATATGACCAATGATAGGGCACCAAGTTGGAGTAAAATGGACCCAATGGAATGAACACTTGAAAAAAGTGTTTTACCCATAGGGTTCTTTTTTTGTACAATCATAGCAACAGGAGGAAGGATAAAGTGAGCAAAATTATATTTTCATCCGATGACATCAAAAAACTGGAGACAAACCCCTATGTTGCTAAGGTTTCTGAACGTTCCATCACATACACCAATGATTTTAAACGTTTGTTCATTGACCAATACTTGAAGGGTAAGTTGCCTCGAGCTATATTTACGGATGCTGGATTCGATATTGATATTATTGGAGTAAAGCGATATGAGCAGGCTGCTTACAGATGGATTAGGTCCTATAATGAAGATGGAATCTTAGGACGCATTTGTTCATTCCGATCAAGGATGCCATTATACCAGTCCAACGTTCCAGAGGCTTCTCAAGAAATATGGTTTAGGCCAATCTATGTCTAGGCGTGGCAACTGTTGGGACAACGCTCCACAAGAATCCTTCTTTGGTCACATGAAGGATGAAATTGATTATCGAACCTGTAATACGTTTCAAGAAGTAGAAAAACTAATTGACCACTATATCAATTACTATAACAACCATAGATATCAATGGGGATTAAAAAAGCTGGCCCCTGTACAATACAGGAACCAGCTTTTAGCAGCCTAATTCTCTTTTTTAAACTGTCCTTGACATAGGGTCCACTTTATTTTAGACCTTTGGGTCACCCTCTTTTTATTTTCTAGCAAAGCGATTAGAAGGAAATCTTTTGTTGGGCGAAATAGTCATAAATGTGAAGTAGGCCATCGTGGATTTTCTTCTTATCCGTTCTGGAAACGCTAATTTTCAATATATTAATTTCCCTGCTTTTTTCTATGAAATTCTCACGGGTATCTTTAATAATAACCCCTTTTTTTGCCATCACAGGGATTATGTGATTAAAATTAATTCTTTTTTGTGTCTCCATAGATAAAAAGAATCCTGTGGGGGGAACATTCACTTTTAAGATTTCAGGGTCAAATTTACTGCAGATATGTTTAAGGTACTGCATGCGTTCCTTATATGTTCTTTGCAATAATAATTTTGATCTTTCAAATATGCCATTTTTGATATAAATGTCTAATGCCCCCTGGGGAAGGATTGACGTGTAAATATCGGACCATTGCTTAAATTTTAAAAATGATGCTACTAATTCTGCGGGCAAGACAATTGCGGCTATTCTTAAGCCGGGCAAAAGAACTTTTGAAAATGTTTTTAAAAAAATTACTCTGTCGGTGTCGTCAAATGAAAATATCGGAACGTTTTTTTTGTTTGTATCTAAATCAACAAGATAATCGTCTTCAACTATATAAACATCATATTTTTGGGCCAATTTAAGAATGGACTTTTTTACGTTATTAGAGTAACTGTTTCCAAGTGGATTGTGGAATCTGGGTATAGTATAAAAAAACTTTATAGGTTCTTCTTTAAAAAGTTGCTCTAATCTATTTAAATCAATTCCGTTAAAAGTTTTTTCTATACCGATTGTTCTTATTTTATTCATTTCA
This sequence comes from Desulfotomaculum defluvii, assembly GCF_054657375.1. NCBI lineage: Bacteria > Bacillati > Bacillota > Clostridia > Eubacteriales > Desulfotomaculaceae > Desulfotomaculum > Desulfotomaculum defluvii. The sequence continues at coordinate 665,434 of NZ_BAAHYV010000006.1, forward strand.
AGATTTTTAATAATCGGTTCATATGTCGGATTTTCAATCAAAACAGTACTTTTACCGTTTGGAAAATCTAATTTTACTAAAATATCTAATGCCTGTTGTGAGCCAGCAGTAATTGCTACGGCCGAGGGCTTACAAAATACTTGATAATCCTGTAATTGCTTGGTCATCGTTTGTATTAGGGAAGGTAATCCCTGGGCATTTCCATAAGATGATAGGTCTTCCTTATACATTTTCATTGCTCGGTCCTGGCAATGTTGAAACTCTTCGTAAGGGATTAAATCTATATCAGGTAAAACAGTAGAGAAGTCAATGATATTCCCTGGATCCTTTTGTTGACTGCCGTCTTTGGAAACTAGATAATATCCACTCTTGGGAACAGAATAGATAATATGCTGGTGTTCCAGTTCTTTCAACGCCCTTACAACAGTTAGTGTGCTGCATTGAAGCTTTCCTGCCAACTCCCTTACAGAAGGGAGTTTTTGACCGGTTTTTATTTTTTCACGCTCGACAAGATCTTTGATGAATTGTTCGATCATATTGTATTTATTCAATGTTATCACCCGGTTTTGTATTAACACACATGAACTTTTTCTGTGTTGAGATGCATCAGACGATTCATTTAAAATATATTTTGTGAAGGGGATAGTGGGGGGTGGATGCAGCCTAAGAGGAGTGGGCTCATCCCCCCCAAAATTATTATATCTTTAAGGTGGCAATTATCAAATGGATGAAAGATATTATGCTCTTTTTTAAGCGTCTTACATCAGAAGTGTACTGCATTGAAGTTTTCCTGCCAACTCCCTTACAGAATGGAGCTTTCTTTGATGAATTGTTCAATCATACTGTATTTTTTCAATGTTATCAACCTGTTCTGTATTAACACACATGAACTTTTTCTGTGTTGAGGTGAAACTGACGGTTCAATTATACTTTAAGTGTAACAGAAAGTGTAATCAATATTCTAAAAACCATGAACAATCTCTTTATAAGGAGAAAATTTCGTGACATTTCCATTGCCAGGGGAAAGCTCGAACACGTGTAATTAGTGAAACTGAAGTATCTCTTTTAAAAGATTTAGTTTTTCCTCATTAGCTAGTTTTATGTGTTAATACATGAACTGTATTTGAAGCTGTAACCGACTTTGCCAATAATTTTAGGATAGATTTTTAACTATCCTTTTTATAAAAAATGGAGGTGTACTTAATGACCGAAACCAAGAAGACTCCACTCTTGGACGAGCTTGAGAAAGGCCCCTGGCCCAGTTTTGTAAAAGAAATGAAAAGAGCCGCCGCAAACAATATTTCTGCCCAAGATTTACTGGGCCAGTTAGAGCTTTCCTATGAAGAAAAGAAAGCCCACTGGAAGCACGGTGGTCTGGTAGGTGTTATGGGTTATGGTGGAGGTGTAATCGGTCGTTACTCAGACGTACCAGAGAAGTTCCCAAATATTGAGCAGTTCCACACCCTACGGATCAACCATCCTTCTGGTTGGTATTACAACACCAAAGCTCTGCGTCAAGTATGTGATGTATGGGAAAAGTATGGCTCTGGCTTGACAAATCTACACGGTGCCACTGGTGACATGGTTCTGCTAGGTACCAAAACCGAACACATTCAAACAATCTTTGACGAAGTATCAAACTTCGAAGAGCATCCCATGGATTTAGGAGGTTCCGGTTCCAACCTACGGACTCCCAGTTGCTGTGCTGGTCCTGCCCGCTGTGAATTTGCGTTAATTGATGCTACTGATATGTGCCATTCCTTTACCAATGAGTATCAGGATTATCTGCATCGTCCAATGTGGCCTTATAAATCCAAAATTAAGATTTCTGGTTGCCCCAACGACTGCGTAGCGTCTATTGCTCGTTCTGACTTCTCTGTGCAGGGCACCTGGAGAGACGATATCAAGATCAACCAGGAGGCTGTTCGTAAATATGTTGCTGATGGTTTTGATATTGATGGCGTGGTTATTTCTAAGTGCCCCACTAAATGCATGTCTTGGGATGGTAACGAACTGACCATTGATAACTCTAACTGCACCCGTTGCATGCACTGCATCAACAAAATGTGCAAAGCATTGCGACCTGGAGATGATCGTGGTGCTACTATCTTAGTAGGCGGTAAAGCTCCCATGCTTCAAGGGGCTATGATGGGTTGGGTAATCGTTCCCTTTATGAAAGTTGAGCCACCCTATGATGAAATTAAAGAATTCTTTGAAGCCTGCTGGGAATGGTGGGATGAAAACGGTAAGACCCGTGAGCGCATTGGTGAGCTTATCCTGCGTCTGGGTATGCGTAATTTTCTGCGAGGTATTGGCAGAGAGCCTATTCCACAAATGGTATCTGCTCCACGTGCTAATCCCTTCTTTTTCTGGTGGCCTGAAGAAACTGTTCAGGACTAAGTTGAATAATATGCAAGCCCATGCTGCATAAATTAATGAAATTGGAGAGGTGAATTGTTTTGGCACAAGCAAGAACCGACATCGGACCGCCGCTTTATAAAGAGATGTTACCACCAATTATCAAAGAAAACTATGGTAAATGGCAGTACCACGAAATCGTAAAGCCTGGCGTTTTAGTACACGTATCTGAAACAGGAGCCAAGCTATACACTGTACGTGCTGGTTCTCCGCGTCTGATTAGTATATACTTCATTCGCGAAATCTGCGACTTGGCTGACAAATATTGCGATGGTTTCTTAAGATTCACTAGCCGTCACAATATTGAGTTCCTGCTAAGCGATGAAACCAAAATTGATGCCTTGATTGCCGATCTGAAAGAAGTGGGTATTCCTGTGGGTGGTACTGGTAACTCCATTACCAACATTGTACACACCCAAGGTTGGGTACACTGCCATACCCCTGCTACCGATGCATCTGGTATCGTAAAAGCAGTGATGGATGAGCTGTTCGAGTACTTCACCACCATGAAGCTGCCTGCTAAGATGAGAATTGCACTGGCTTGCTGCTTGAATATGTGTGGTGCTGTACACTGCTCTGACATCGCTATTCTGGGTATTCACAGAACTGTTCCCAAGATTGACCATGAAAACATCAGCAAACTGTGCGAAATTCCTACCCTGACTGCTAGCTGCCCCACCGCAGCTATCCGTCCGAACCCCAAATTGAAATCCATCGACATTAAAGCTGAGCGTTGCATGTATTGCGGTAACTGCTACACCATGTGTCCGTCTGTACAAATCATCGACGCTAAGAATGATGCCGTGTCGATCTGGGTTGGTGGTAAGATTTCCAACAGCCGTATCGGTCCCAGATTCTCTCGTCTAGCTATTCCTTTCTTGCCCAACAATCCCCCGCGCTGGCCAGAAGTTGTTGAGGCAGTTAAACATTTAGTTGAAGTATACGCTGAGAATGCTCAACCCGGCGAGCGTATGGCTGAGTGGATTGATCGTATTAGCTGGGAGAAGTTCTTCGAAGTTTCTGGTCTGCAGTTTACTGACAAGCATATTGACGACTTTACTTTGGCTCAGACTACTTTCAGAAGTACCACTCAGTTCAAGTGGTAAGTAGACTCTTAAACAGCAGTATAGTTTTTAGGCCGTCGTCGTAAGGCGACGGCATCTCAATATTTTTTACTCAATCATACGGTAGGAAAGGGCAGTGTAAACAATGGAAGAAGTTAAAGAGAAAATTTTAGCTTATCTCGCAGGCGTAAGCAAAGAAAAACCCCGTGTAGTTGCAGAAAAAATAGGTGTTAAAAAGAAAGAAGTGGATAAGGCTGTGGCAGAATTGGCTAGAGAAGGTAAAATTGAGTACCTTTACATAGGTACCTCTTATATAACCCTAGCTGGTAAAGACCATACTCCAGGCGTTGCCAAGGAAGAATAATTTAACATAATGCTAAACCCTAAAGAGCGGACAGTGTCCGCTCTTAATAAATTATGTATAATTATGACAAATTTACGCAACACCTTATATATCCGGACTGATGTTCTTGCATCGAAATTCATAAATCTATAGATCACATATTTATGAAGAATATTTGTAATAACCAACCATTACAGTAGTTTTTTCGGTCTCCTAGCTACTAAATAGGTATAAAACGCTATAGAACCTAAAGCAGAAGAATAGAGAAGAAGGTTGGAGATATTCCCCGCCAGCTGTGAAAAGGAAGATATTTCCTCACGCCTATGAAATCCTTTTCCTTTTCTAACATTTTGGTATTGTTCATTTTGACTCGTTTGGTTACCTTCAAAAATTTGCCGAGAATCCTCAGGCCTTTCAAAATGCTGCTTGCCCTGTTCATACCTTATAGCATTATTACTGAACATTGCTGGTGTAATAGAGACCATTTTGGATACTTGGCCAAATAAAACAAATGTCCCAACAATCAGTATAATAATTGATACCAATTTTAGAGCGGGCATATTAAAGGAAAACAGATTCGCCAAGTGAGGAACACGGCTTCCCATTTGCTTAATCCAGTTCCAATGTAACCCAATATGCACGCCAACTATTACTAGTCCCAAAGTGGATGAAAAGATATGAATCGGCATCCAATTTACAGAAGTAAATACCCGAAAAATCCGGAGTAACAATCTTAGATATTAATAATCCACTTAAGATGATAAAAAACATATCAATCAAAAGGATAAGGTTTAATGAATAGGAAAACCTGGTTTTCCAGTTCAGGTTCTTTGAGAATATTTTTTTGCTGATCCCAATGACCCAATCCTTGTTGAAAAAAAGGTGAAGGATTACTGCTCCACCTAACACAAGTCCGGCTATTTCATGAAATGCTAAACCAGTTGAATGGGTATTATATAGTAAACATAAAGTTATCATCATTGCTGCATCAAACCATAACTTAAATTTAGTATTCCTCATTTCAATTCCTCCGTAAGTCTTGTAAGTCAGGGGCCTAAGAGATGGTATGGCGCCCATACATATTTGAAGTCATCCTGCCTTGCAAAAATTTAATTAGAGCTTGATATTGATGCTCATCCATTAAATACTTTTCCTCATACCGTTGAAATACGTTCTGATATTGTGACAATCTAACACCTCCAATCGGTGTATTCTCCTCATGGACCATATCATACAAGCCCTAACTGAAATTAGTCTGAAAAACTGGTTTCAGACTAATTTCAGCTTTCTTTACTAAAAATAATTGCGACGAAAGCGCTTTCCATTTACGTCAGTTTTCTCTGTGGTACTTGATAAAAACAATAACATCGTTCATAGAACAGTTTACTATATAGAAGGATATATAAAGGTTTAGTAGAAATAAGTGGGAATAATTCTAAATATGTTATTCAAATATACAATAAAGGAAGGAGGTGAATATATGAAAACATTAGGTTCCACAGGTAGGTCCTGGTTAAAGGGTTTTCACATCTTTTTTGCCTGTCTGTGGATTGGTGCGGCGGCATCGATGATACTTCTTACCTTTGTCAGGGGACATATTATAGACGGTGATGAACTATGGGCAGTTCACGCATCAATAAAATTGATTGATGACTACATCATTATACCTTCCGCCATTGGGTGTTTAATGACAGGTATTTTATTTTCGTTGCTAACTAACTGGGGATTCTTCAAATTCAATTGGATTATAGTTAAATATATTATCAATATAGCAGCTATTTTATTTGGAACCTTCTTCCTTGGCCCCTGGGTTAATGGGATGGAGGCTATCTCTAAAGTTGATCGCTTATTAGCACTCCAAAATGATACGTATTTATATTATTTAACAATGAACAAATATTTTGGTTCTTTACAAGCTATTATCCTAATTATCGCAGCCTTTATTTCTGTGTTTAAGCCTTGGGGTAAAAGAGAAACTAATAAGAAAAAAGCAAAATCTAGTTTAAGTTAGTCCGAATTCTAAACACCGCTTCTATAAGTGACAAAGTGGTGTTTTTATTTTTGCCAAGGAAAAACCACCCATTTGACTGTATGTTTATCATGGGATATATTTAATCACATGGATAATATGGCCCATAATTCTATGAAGAGATTACAGCACTAACAACAAAGGGGTATGTCATGAGAGTTTGGTTTTTTGTCATATTAATTATTTATACATTCTTGAACTTACTAATTGGAAGACAACTATATGATTTATTAAAAATTAATAAATTGGCTTATTGGCCAATCTTTATTATTATCGCCCTTACCCCCCTAATAGGACGTATAAGCCCCGTAGGTATCTTTGAAAAGATCGGTAATTATTGGATCGTTTTCTTCTATTTTGCTACCTTTGTAGCCGTACTGGGCCTTCTTATTAAATATAAACCCTTTATCCTTGGCTGCTACTTATTAATCTTTTTAACAATTTTCTACGGCTCCCTACAGGCTAAGAATATAAAAGTGGAGCCCTATGATCTTGTCATACCCAAGCAGGCAGATGACCTGCGGGTAGTCATGCTCTCTGATATCCATATCGACAAACAAAAGAGCAACGACTATATTGCAAAAATGGTTCAAGATATCAATGCCTTAAACCCTGATATGGTATTTTTTGTAGGAGATATCTTTGATGATAAAGATATAAATTCTTTGAAGAAGGAGCAAGAGACCTTAAAGGGCATCAAAGCAAAATATGGCATATACGGTGTACTGGGAAACCATGAATACTACAGCGGCAACCTCGCTGAAAGTCTAGCAATCTTTAAGAAAGCAAATATAAAAATACTAAGGGATGAAGTTATTGAAGTGGCTGGAATATATATAGTTGGACGGGAAGATGCTTCTAGAGAACGAAAAAGTTTGCAGGCTATTTTACAGAATGTAAATAAGGAAAAACCTATTATATTACTGGATCATCAGCCAGTGGCTTTAGACGAAGCAAAGGATAATGGGGTTGATTTGCAACTTTCTGGGCATACCCACAGGGGACAATTCTTTCCTAATCAACTGATAACAAAAAGGATATATGAAGTTGATTATGGTTACCTAGCTAAGGATAATCTGCAAGTAATAGTTTCATCGGGCTATGGCATCTGGGGTCCACCTGTGCGCATTGGTACACAATCGGAAATCCTTGATATTAAAATTAATTTTGCTGAGAAAAACTGAAAGCTGGTAGTTAAAAATTTTTATTGATCAAGTCTGCTGTTTTGACTTGATCTTTTTTGCTTTTATATTAAGTGCAAGTCTAGAAGACAGCCTAAATATACTTTAAATTACTTTGGAAATTAGCTTGATAGCTACAGCAAGCTTTAAATAAAAATAACCCGGTAATTTTTAATTAACCGGGCAAACTTAATTTTAATCTCTCTAGTTGGAGTATTAGTCGTTCTCATTAGTTGTAGCAATTTGGTATAGGAACTGGATTGCCTGGGCGTAGTTAGCAGAAAGTGCTGTCTTTTGATAGTTCTCCACAATTTTACCCATGTATTTTTTTAGACCTGAGAAGTCAATTGAATGACTGCTTAATTCCTCCATCATTTCGTTTAACATCCAGTGATTATGGCCAATCCTTGCAAGTCTGATTTCTTTTCCCATGCTGTGATTATCTAGTTTGGCAAATAAGGGGTATGCTTTGGCAAGGGGACTTTCTTCTTCCAAATCATCATCCTTAACTTCTCGCTGATTTTCCTGGAACCAGGCAGTTCCTTTGTCATAGTCGAAGGGGTATTTTTTGATAAAATCTTGGCAAAATGGGCAGGGACAATCCCACTTTTCAATAAACCCATTGGCCAATTTAGTACTTAGACGATAATTTTTAACTTTCAAAAAACTTGGATGAGATATATACATTGTTCCTGAGAAAGCATCCTTTATTGGACTGGTTGCGTCAAAGGTAATGGTAGGTGTTTCCCAAGTAAAAAGTGACATTATCCCTAGCATGATCGGTACTCCCAGTCCTAAAAAATGAAATGCTTCAGGGGGTTTGCCTAAGAAACTGGTATAGCCATCCCAAAATCCCTTGGCAATGATTCCAGAACGAATATAGCTATTGGGTAATCGATCTTGAAATTCTGTCCTAATGCCTGCAATATCTACATAATCGGTTACTCTACGATCACTAAGATATGCTCCAAAGCCCATTGCAACTTTTGGTATGCCTGCTTTAGCAAATACCTCACCTGCATCATAGGCCGTATCATAAGACATGGCGGAGGCTACTGGATAATAATTTTTTGATAACTCTGCCGGGAGTTTCTCCATATGCCTCATGGCCTGACTGGTTACGCCAGTATTTAAATTTTTAAAAAAATTTCGGTCCAGATTCAGATAGTGCGGTTCAATGTTTAGTTTCAATAAAGCAGCTACCGTTAGATCCTCTGCGCCAATAAGGTGACTTGGAGTAAATTCCAATGGATCTTTGTTAGCAAGAGAGATCTTGTTTGCAGTCTTTTGTACCTCAAGGGCTAAGCTGGTACATTCGTTCAATAAGCTATCACTTAAGTCCCCAGGCCGTACTTTATGACCCAATCTTTTTTCTTCTTTGACTACCTTATCGATAAATGCATCAGAGCGGGCATCAAAATTAGTGGTAATATCATCAATGAAAGAGAAATTTCCGTTATCAGCTAGGATCATTGCTCCTGAATTATTAAACTCCTCGATGTTTTCTCGAACCCGACCCGTTGCATACTTGGGTGAAACTAAAAAACCCTTAGGTGAGAGAGGTTTTAGAATTTTGGGGTTTAATGTTTCGCTTCGTAAATTAAGTAAAAAGGAATAACTTGACATTTTTAACTCCTATTCACAACAATCCTCAAGGGGATACTCCATTTCATCTGGTTCTGGTATAGTGATTTCTGGTATCTCCGGTGGTTCCCCTAAATCAGCATGGAAGCTACCGTGTTCCAAATAAAAACAATAGATTTCTTCCAACCATTCCATGTACCACTCAGCATCTTCTCTGGCTTCCTCAGCCAGTTCCTCCTGTATAATAGCCCCCGAAGTTTGGACTCCTTCAGCTACGGCTGCAGCGGTAGCTGCTACACAAACGCCTGTTGCTAAACCCAAACTTGGTGCTTCTAAGCCAGCCCAACAAAGTGTAGCTGCTGCGCCTGCAGCCACGGTGGCTGCACCGTTACCCCACATGGCAATCTCCGCTGTAATTTCAGCACCTAAAGCTTTATTATATTCTTCAACAGCTTGTTCATAAGCTTCTCTAATAATTTCATAGTTATCGTCTCCCACGTTTTGAACTCCTTTCGTGCCTGCACCAGACACCGTATTTTAATGGATTTGCTGCACCATTTGAACCCTTTTGCCAACTCCACGTCCCAGCAATTTCATGGGGGATTCGTAAAAATATGGGTGCTATCTGATTGGTTAACCAGTCCCTGAAACTTTCTTTACCCAGTTTTGTATAGGGGATTCTATCTATTTCCAAGGCAGGTTCACCTAAAGCGTCCTTCGAAGAACCTTTCCAAGTGCCAGCTAGTCGGCACCAGGCACCGGGGACTAAGCCACCGGAGTCTAATTTAATAAAGGGTAAACTGACAGTTATATTACTGGTATCTCCAGCTACCAAGGCGGTTGATATAACCTTTCTTTCTTTCCCCTTATGCTCTATCTTTACTTCCTTTACTAACCCTTCGATAACAACATCTTGCCCTTCATAGCGTTGTGGGGAAGCTAACAGGGTGTCAATTGGAACAGGCTGTGGCCATTGATATTTGGTTTCATAACATGTTGCAGCTTGAGCAGCCTTTATCCATTCCTTAAGCACTTTTCCCTCAAGGTCAAGTGCCCAATTTAGTGTATCTGCTAATGCCTGTGCTTGTAATTGCCTGCGAGCGAGGTCGGCTATTTCAATTGCTAAATTGCCAAGGGAAGGGTCTTGGGGATTTTCCTTCCTAAGAGAAGCGATCAAGTCAAGTCGGGGAATTGTAAAAGAATGAATATCCTCTTCCGTCTGTTCCTTCAATAACCGAATTTTTTCTTGAAGGATTGTCTTGCCTTCTTTACTTTTTAAAGATAACCAGATTTCAGTTTCCACTTGGTTAATTATTGTTAATTTTTTTGAAATTTCTGCTGGCAAGGAGGGTAATAAAGAAGAGTCTGGAGTAGGTGTAGATACTAAGTTGAAGGAAGCAACCAGTTCGGCAAACCTAGAGCCCATCAACGCCCCTGTTCTGCGAAGCCAATCAAGGTGTAGACGCTCATACATGTTTACAACGATTCCCTCAATGTTTTTTAACTCTTTCTTTGGATCATAGGTATCGAGATATTTCAAACCCGTTTCGATCTTTTCTTTGTCTAGTCCTTTTTCTTCAGCTAGTTGATATATCCGTTGACGTTCTTGGGTCCAGTTAGGACGGGAAGAGGGAGCTACTGCTTTGCCAAAGGCAAATCGCAAATCCGGAAAATCATTATATAATTCTGTGACGGTCACTTGCTTTGCTGATAATTCCCCTAGGGCATGCAGATGGTCAGAAATTTCTTCTTTAGCGTTTGAATGCAGAGAAGACCAGCTTTCACTGTTTATTTGTTTCATATACGATACGTGATTTTCAAATTTTGATAACCGACCCCAGAGACGGCGTCCTTTCAGTTGTTTTGACTGATCTTTTTGGTACTCCTTGTGATAACGCAACTCCTTTTGAGCATGCTGAAAAACAACATGTATATACTGATGAACCCATTTTGCAAAACTAGTATCCATTTTTTCACCCCTATCAAATATAATGCCTATGATTGTTTTAACGCAGTTATTAAAGAAGATTAAATATATTCATTTTAACAATTTAAAGCTATAATTTTAAATAAGTAAAAAGTCTTAAAAAGGCCCGGGCCAGAATACCCAGGTCTTGCTAGTTCCTGGCAAAGTTCAGTCCATTATTTCAATTTTATTGTTAAATGGTTAATTTGCTTATAGATTATCGGGGGGAGAGTTGTTGCAAAACGGGGGCTATAAATTTAACTCAAAGTATCTAGAAATAGAAGGGTATAACATGCACTATTTGGATGAGGGGGACGGCGAGGTACTTTTGATGCTGCATGGCAATCCTACTTGGTGTTATCTCTATCGGCATTTTATTCCCGACTTGAGTTTGGCATACCGTTGTATTGCACCAGATTTTTTGGGCTTTGGCTGGTCCGATAAACCTGCAGGGGAGGACTATAGTCTTCAAGCCCAGGTGCAACGCCTAGCACTTTTTGTAGAAAAAATAGGACTGACTGAGATTACCCTGGTACTCCATGATATCGGAGGTATTATTGGCCTCGCCTGGGCTGCAGAGCACAAGCAGCTGGTTAAGCGCCTGATCATTTTAAACACCAGTGGTTCGGTACCAGCGGTTTGGGGTGATCAAAGGTATTTACCTCCCTGGTCCTACTTAGTCCTCTGGCCCTTACGTATTCCTGGGCTGGGGGAACTACTGGTGCAGGGTTTTAATTTTCTTCAGAGGGTGGTTATGCCCTTGGCTTTTTCGAATCGTCGTCTATTTACAAAGGAGGCCCGTCGGGGTTTTCGAGCGCCTTACCAGCGTAAGGCGGAACGAGGGGCCCAGCTTAGCACTGTAAGGCAAATTCCAATTCTTAAATCGGACCCTGTTTATCACATGCTGTTCAAAACCGGCCACAGTTTGCATGGCTGGCGAGTACCCACCCAGATCATCTGGGGTATGAAGGATCCCTCCTTCTCGCCAAAACTTATCAAAGATTTGGAACGCCTGTTGCCAAACCATCAGCCATCACTGCGACTGCCGGGGGCAGGACATTTCCTGACAGAGGAACAGCCCACGGCGGTCCTAGAAAAGATAAAAGAATTCCTATCCTACGAAATAGAAACTCAAGATCCTAGGAAGAGGCACATTAATTAATTTTGTGCAAGAACAATTCAGATGTATTTTGTGGAAGCTTAATAGTAGATTTAGCAGGAGCAAGTGATGCAGTAGCAAGATACCTTGAAATATAAACGGGATACAAATTTTCTTTAATTGGCTGGTTGACTTTAAAAATATTGTTACTAGTTAACCTTGATTGCAATATGGGACAAATTATTTGACTCATGAAAACACCTCCCTATTTCTTTTTATTTTCAAGATTGTGAAATTTATTACAAACAATGTATGATATATGAATAATTATGGCAAGTCATTTTTTGAATTTTTTTATAGAAAATAAATTAAAAGAGTAAAGTACCCTAGGGCAATGGCCAAGGTTATATAGCTAACACCTTGATGCCTTATTTGTGGGAGGATTTTATAGAGATAGTACAATGTCAGCAGCAGTCCAAAAATCATTAGAAAGGTCTGTAGAAAAGTTAAGGCATTGGTGGCGAATAGGTGCTGATTGCCGTTACCTACCAGTTGCATGGAAATTGTCTTAAGTTCATAAAATTTAGCCCCTAACTGGTAGGAAATATGGGCTGTTGAAATTAATGGTACGAAGCCTAAGGACATTCGCAGGTAAGGGGTAAAGTATTTTTTTGAAAGATGAGGTTTTATTAAAGGCACGGCTAGTGTCAGTAATAGGGCAAATAAAAGCCAGTAAAAAAGGTTAAACAACAGTTCCCACCGGAGAGGGTAATGGGCCTTGATACTTGTCAGGGTTAATGGAGGGATCAACATAAGGCCGAAGAAGATCACCAAAACCGCAAAACCTCCATGGACATTAGACAACTTCAAGATCTCCCTGCCCGGTGGTCTGAGACTAAACTTGATGGAATCATTGGGGCAGTTAGTGACGCATTTGAAGCAGAGCTTGCAGTTAATATTGCTGTCAATATACATGGCATGCTGCAGCATGGGGCAGCCAGTCCGGCTACTGCCTTTATAACAGTTATAGGTTTGGCAATTGTTTTGGCAAATGTCAGTTTTAGTACGCAGTTCAACCAGAGAAAGGGTTGAACAAAGGGCAAATATTGCCCCTAGGGGACACATGTAACGGCACCAAACATGACCCTTAAAAAGAAAACCGCAGGTAACTGCTGCAGCCGCGATAGTTACCAGTAGCCAACCAGTGAGATAGGGAGATTCTTTAATGCAAAAGTACTCTTCATACCAAAATATTATACTAAACAAGAAAATTATCGTAACGTAATAATACCGAGTCAAAAAAGGTGGTATTTGTTTCTCAAAACATTTTATATGCTGTGCCACTGAGGCCAACTGGGAAAAGGGGCAGATTGAACAAGACACTCTAGCCAGCACGTGGGAAGACATAATTATAATTGGTCCCATAACCTGCCAGGTTAATAGACTAACCCAGGAATTTTCATTACCTTCTAAAAAGCTAAACAGCAGGATAACTAAGAACAATATGGTTACTATCATTTGGGCCCTTTGGGGCCATATTTTTTGATCAATTAGCCCTTTAAATACCGATAAGTTAAAGAGATTATAGCCTGCGAGACTGCGGGTTACTTCTCCCAGAATGATACTGTCTGCTTCAATGACCTTGCCATCTGTCAATATTACTGCCCGGTCAATGATTTCCTCCAGTTCTTGAATGTTGGACTGTTGATAATCATGGGAGAGCAACTTCTCAACGGCATCTGGAGAGAGAGTCATCATCCCTTTTTTATACTTGCTACATTTCAACCCAACAAAGTGCTTCAATAACTCGGGAATGTCCCTTTTACGATTTCGCAGGGGTTCCAGGTAAAGTTTGTTACGAAATAACGAGTAACAGGTGATACCAGGAAATCGCTTTTCGAGATAATGACTGGGGTTATTAACTGTGGATGTCATGATGACTCTGACTTCCCTGGAGCGGTTGACATATTCCAGCAGTCTAAGTAAAGCTCCCTTGGACAGCAACTCGATATCATTTAAATAAAGAGTACCCCTCTGGGCAAGCTCAAGGTAACTAAACTGTTCAGGCAGGGCGCCAGTTTTTAACAAAGGACCTAGCAGCTTGTTACCCTCTTTATCCTGGGATAGTTCCTCGCAATCCACCACGATAAAGGGTAAATCCTTTCTGCTGCTTCGTTTATGGATTAAATTGGCCACCAAAAGCTTACCTGTTCCCTTTTCCCCTGTAATCAGCAAAGGCTCACTATGTTTGGCTAAATCGTCAATTTTGTGCCTAAGCATCTTAGAAAATTTACTTTGACCAACTAACTTATTTAAATAACTCCTAGATTCCAGTATAAAGGTAGCAAGGGCCAGTTGCTTATTTTTGGTGGCAGTATTCTCAAGGTTTACCTTCTGTAGTTGGGTAGATAGGGTTTTAATTATTTTACTATTTAGTTTTGGAAGCAATTGAATTAGCCTATGAAAGGCCGCATCGTCAAAGATTATAACCTGACTTTTTCTAAGTGCACTGATATTTACGGGCGATGGTTCACCGGTAAGTAAACAGATATCACCATAGTAGTCTCCGGTAAAAAGACGATCTAGAATTATTTTGTCTCCATTTTCATCGGTGGTATAAACCTCTAATTCACCAGAAGCGACTATAAAAAAGTTTTTCAGTATTTCCCATTGGTAAATCATAGGGTCTTGAACTCGTAGGACCTTTAATGTGCAATCATTACTAATGGCTTGTAAATGGTCAGGAGAAATTCCGTTAAACAGATTGAGGCCGTACAGTATTTGATAAATAAAATCTTTAGGGGTTTGCCATCCAGAAACCATTTTATCCCCCCTTACTGATATTGTTTTCAGCAAGTGACTAATTGGTTGTAGCATAATATATATTGATTATTCTAACAACATTTATTTAGCAATTATTAAACCTCCTAACTAAATCGGTAGGAGGTTTATGGAAAAAACTGTTTTAATGTCCTCCGTTAGGGCTCTGAAATGCTGGAGGATTGGGGTTTGACACACTAAAGGAGTTAGTACCGGGATTTGATAGATCAAAGTATAAGCGTGCATCTTGATCTACTCCCCAGTCCCTATTTGAACCAGTGTTTTGAATCTTGTTTAAAGCTTGACGAAATAAAGTGTTGTGAGCTTCTTCACGGTTTAAGAGGAAGTCAATGGTTTCACGGACATATTTATCGTTAATCTGACGATGCAAATATTCATATACTACCTTGGCCCTTTGTTCAGCTGCGATATTGGAGAGTAGGTCTGCTGCAAGATCTCCGGTAACATTGACGTAGGCCGCTGTCCAGGGAAATCCCGAAGCATTTACCAGCATAGGGGAGAGACCTGAAAGCACCTGTCCCTCAATATGTCCGGATTGAACAGTATCACCAGCAACATCGTGACCATTTAATAAATTTATTGTAGTTGCCACCATTTCCATATGGCTGAGTTCTTCTGCGGCGATATCCATAAACAAGTCTTTAATTTCTGGATCCTTGATTCGAAAACTCTGGGATATGTACTGCATTGCAGCCTTAAGTTCCCCCTGGGGACCGCCCAACTGTTCTGACATCATTGCAGCATAAGTTGGATTTGGTTTCTCTACCCTGACCATTTGTAATAACTTCTTATCATGTAAAAACAATACTATCATCCTTCCTGAGTTTTACTTCATTTGTTTTAATATGTCCTGCTATTATTCAGAATATGAAAAAGGATGGCTTAACCATCCATTCTAATAATGCTATACCTTTGTATCTTTTTCTTCGACTTTCCCAGTACTGATCAAATAATTATGAAAGAAGTATTCTCCCACCATCACTAATAAGGCAAAGGTAATATAAGCAGTACTGTTCAAACGAAGATCTACAGATATAAGATCCACAAGCCAAAGTAAGCCTAAAGATAAAATACCATCAGAAACAGCTGCAACTATATTTCCGTAATTGGGAAGGATAAATTTATCACCAAGTACGTAATTAACAGCAGTTCCAATAACCGCTATTAACAATGCCCAAGTCCAGCTATTACCTGCTATTAAAGAGACTGCAACCCATGAAGCCAAAAAGGTCATAACAAATTTAATTGCTAAGGCAGTTGTAACTTTACCCATATTTTTTCACCTCCCAATAAAATAATTCCCTGGCAGACCAAAAGTATACGGAATAGAAGGTTAAAAAGTCTTACTTAACTGGATATAATATGAAGTTTTTAGAGTTTCAAAAGTATCATATATATTTTTTTCTAATAAAAATCAGTCCGATAATGATGGAGAGTGTTAGACAAAAAACTATAATGGTGGAAAAGGCCTGGGGAACATCTTGCATGGGCAAGTAAACGTTCATACCGTAAAAACTGGCTATCATAGTAGGTACTGCCAGGATAATTGTAATGGAAGTTAAAAATTTCATGACGATGTTTACATTATTTGAAATTACAGAGGCAAAGGCGTCCATCATACCACTCAAAATATTGCTATAAATATGGGCCATTTCGATGGCTTGTTTATTTTCAATGATGGCATCTTCTAGGATCTCTTGATCATCCTCGTACATTTTAAGATAATTGCTTCGTAACATCTTTTCCATTACCTTTTCATTGGCCTTTAATGACGTCGTAAAATAAACCAGGCTTTTACTCAAACTTAATAGGGAATATAATTCCTGATTGCGCAGGGACTCATGGAGTGCTTCTTCAATTTTATTTGTTTTCTGGTTAATTTGTCTTAAATATTTTAGATAGTAGGTGGCTATGACATAAAGGATTTGCAAAACAAAGCGAGTTTTCTTAAAGGTATAAAGTCCCCGGACCTTTTTTTGCACAAATTCTTCGATGATATTGTTTTCCCGCAAAGTAATGGTTACAAAGTAATTCTCAGTTACAATAATGGTCAGGGGAATGGTATCATATAATAGGGAATTTCTTTGCTGGTGTACTTCCACTGGGATATCCACAATAATCCAGATATAATGATCTTCACGCTCGATTCTTGGTGTTTCGGCTTCATCTAAGGCGTCTGGAATAATTTCATGTTCAATGTTTAATAGGGTGAGAACCTGAGCAATTTCTTCCTCCTGGGGATTCACCAGACTGATCCAGGAGCCAATCTCGATATCTATAATTTCTTCTAATGTACCATCAGCTCTAGAAATGTAGGATTTTAGCATGTAGAATGTCTCCCGCTAATATTTTGCCATCTCTATTATGCCCGGGAATCTTTAAATAAAATATAATGCAGCACGTTGGACTATTTGAATAAAGGAGAGAGAATTATGTTTTGTCAATTGGATCATGTAAAAGAGATTTTAGATACTGCAGCCGCTGTACAAAGTGTGCTTGCAGAGGAACAATGTGAGGAGGAGGTTTTTGCCCAGAAGGCATGTTCCATGCTGTATGGGTTACTTTTGTTGCGGGACTATGATGTGTTTATCCAAAAGGGAGTCATTACTTTGGAGGGTAGGGAGTACCCCCACCAATGGATCGAAATGTATTTGGACGGACAAGCCTTTATCTTGGATATAAGCCTGGGGACTTTGTCTGAAATAATGAAGGATAAGCCAGAGCAGGTCTATTTCTCACTGGAGGAAGATGCAGTCATAGAATATGGTTATCAGGTGCATCAGGAATCATCCTGGCAAAAAGAGGATTGTCAGCGGCAAACATGGCAAAGGGTGATTGACCTATTGAAACTGCCAACCACCGTAGTTAAGTTGTTGGAAGAGATTGAGGAAAACAGTATATAAATAGGAGAGTGTTTACCTCAGGGGTAGACACTCTTTTTTGCCTTTCTAGTGACTCATAAATTTGGTTTTATGGGCCCAAAGTACAATAAAGTTAAGTATTATAACCTGGGGCATTCGGGCAAAGAACCAAATAAGATGGGGATGGGTTGTGGGATAGTTGTCTACCAGAAAAATTGTTACACTGGGAATAGTAATTAGCAATACTATGGAGGTCAAAACAGTTGAAATAATCACCTTGTAATTAAGCACCTTTGTAAAAGCAAAAACCAGAATAATGTTAACAACTAAATTGATAAAGACAGCACCCATGAAATCCATCACAAAGTTACTCTGATACAAGTCTTTGATAACTATTTTTGTCAACACCAGGGCCAAGAGAAGTTTCATAGAAAATTTAATTTCCGAAAAATATAAAACAAACAGAAATACTGAAAAGGCTTGCAGTACCATAAAGGTATAACGTAAAGACCAAGGTATTTCTGCGAAGAAGATGTCTGTCACCTTGTATCCTCCTAAATGGTTATGATAAAGGTTGTGCCGCTTTCGTTGTCACTTTCCACTGTGATACGGCCATGATACTTTTCAACAAGTTCTTTTACATTGTATAATCCTATACCAGATCCTAACTCTCCTTTGGTAGTGTAACCGTAGGTAAAGATAATATCAGTATCTTCTATATAGGTACTGGTGTTAAACACCTCAATAACTAGATGATTATCAAAATAATTAAATGATACTTCTACGATTTTTTCAACTGAGTTAGTCAATTTTTTTAACTCATAAAAGGCGTTGTCGATTAAATTAGATACTATACGAACTAAATCGGTTTGTTTTATGGCTATTTCAGATAAATCTGTTTCAAAATCAAAATTTAATTTGATGTTACTTTGGTTGGCTTCTGCCTTTTTTGTATAAAGTAAAACCGCTACTTCTGGCAACTGAATATTGCTGATTATACGAATATCTGAGAGTTCCTGATTAATGTTTTTAATATATTCCTCGGCCTTTGTAGTTTTGTTTAATTGGATATAGCCCAAAATTACTTGCAAATGATTTAAAAAATCGTGGCGATGACAACGCAGCAGGTGAATTGTATTTTGGGACAATTCATTTTTTAATTTTTCCTGTGCATATTCTTGTTCCAGATAACTAGCCTTAAAATAGTGCAAAAGTGAATATATAAAAATAGTTAATGTGGAAATGGTAATTATCAATGTCATCAGTTCTAAGTTTTTATAATGGGGTATATTAAAACCGAGATAGCGTTCTAGAATAGCATGATCCTTTAAAAATAAAAGCCAAACAAAGGCAAGGATATAGCCTAACTGAATAACGACTAGGGTAATAGCTAGATCCCTAAATTTACGTTGATTAGTCATAAGATGCCCCTTTGCTGTATTTGAACAAGTACTATTTTTCGACAAAAATTTCAAATTACCTTTATTATATTATGTATATTGCACACCTGTCCATTGGGGGTGTGCAAAAAAGGAAACCCAGGAAAATATCCCGGGTTTCCTTTGGGGAACGCCACCGATCTAAAAAACACACAACCTTTTTTAAACAATCTTCTAAAATCTTACCAATGGAACTACTTTTCCGAACTAGATACGAAATAGGGAACTACAACCGGACTTAACAAGCAAAACGTTCAGACCACAGCTTACTTCACATGGAACCTTGTGAAACTCTAAAACCGTGCCAGTTCTTACTGCTAAACCTTAAGCGCTCCCCTTGTTTTGATTATATTGAATATTTGAACACTTGTAAAGATGAATGGCTCGAATTATGTTAAGGTAATTTCACCCATCTAATCCTCATATTGTAATAAGCGCCGTTCACCCTTTAAAGCACGGATACCGGTTACATCTTGGCTTACCTCCATAGTGCCCAGATATTCACCCTGCTCATCCCTGAGTGCAAAATAACGAATATGAATAAATTTCCCACCCAATTCTAGCCAAAACTCTGCGGTACTGTGTTTTCCATTCTTAAAGTCTGACAGGATTTTTTCAACCATATGAACACTATCAGGCGGGTGGCAATTTTGAACCTTGCGTCCAATGATGGATTTAGTTCTTACAAAGATGCGTTCCCGGCCCTGGGAAAAATACCTGACCGTATCATCCTTATCCACAAAGGTAATATCGATAGGCACATTAGTAAGGATGGTATTAATTTCTTTAAGGGTTAAGAAGCCGGTATCAACAGGCATGGCGTCACCGTAAAGTTGGTTGGCCACAGGTTTTACTAGGTCCGCCTTGGGTTGCCAGAAGTCTCCGTGGGGTTTGGAAAAGACTACACCAAACTCTTCATCCTGCTGTTTGATTTCTGCCCATTCTTCCTCTGTTAAAGTTTCCAACAACATGGGGGTTAGGATATTTTCTTCTTTAAAGATCATTTCAGAAATTTTATTCTTCATGGTTTCATAGGAGGTTTTGATGGCTTCGGTATCACCATCCTTGATCCTACTCAAAACCAATTTAACCATATCCCTGATTTCATCATCTACCGACCACATTACTGAAGGTGGTCCAGTGATGTTGTGTCTCTCAAGGTAGGGGAAGATGATATTTTCTTTTTTGGAATAATGCTTGTCCAAATTTTCCCGGAAGAATGATAGGCGATCCTTTAGGGTATCCAACTGATCATTTCGGAAGTAGCTATCCATTTCCTCTAAGGTCTTATTGATTTCCTCATTCTCATGTTTCAAAGTATACAGGGGATGGCCAGGAATTAATTGTGGTTTTTCATTTTGCTCTAGGGCATCCCGAAATACCGCAGCATGTACATCACAGAGTTTGGTAATTTCCTCGGGATTCATCCCTTCTCTAATTAGGGCTTGTTCCATATTGGCTATTTCACTGGCATCAATATCTTTAATTAAGTTTTGAAAATTTGCTTTTACCTGGTTAAAATCCTTGCCATTGTGGAGATCCTTAATGATAGTTTTTAGCATTTCCTGCTTAGCTTCTCTACTTCCAAGGTATTCGCTCATAGGTGCCCTCCTTACAGAATATCTATAGTAAGTGATTCCCATTTTGAGCAAATTTATTATATAAAATAAACTCCCATCTTAAGGGAGTCTATTTTTATAGGCATTTACATTTCCCGCAGGAGGGACAAAGGGCGGTGCGACACTTCTTGCAGACACCCCTCTGATCTGGCTTAGCTGGACTGCCACATCTGGAACAACTAATTGGTTCATTGGGAACCAATTCAGCCAACCGGATGGAAAGGACCATACCATTATCGAACCTTGCGGAAACCAATTTACTACCTACACAACCACCCAGGGAGATGCAAGGCCGCTGGGAAGGCACATGAAACAAAGGTTGCTGAAAGGTTGGAAATTTATCCATCAAAAACACCTCCGATTACAGCATATGCCGAAGGGAGGGTGATGTTTCTTAGGGTAGGACTTTTTTGATACCGTCAAACTTGTTTAGATAAAAAATAAATAAATGACGAAAGATGCGACAATGACGAACGCTATTTTGTAATGTCGAGAAGGAATTTGACATAGCAATAGAGAAATTCTAATTTAGCAGAACGGCATTCGGCATTATCGTATATTAATAATTGGGGAGGTAGATAAATGGAAATTGTGCAAGGGAAAAAACAAACCTCTCAAATTCGTTCAATTGCTAAAGCTTTAACTATTATCGATATACTAACTTCCAGTCAAGAGGGCTTACCCCTGGCTAAAATTGCAAGTAAGTCAGGTAATGCTAAAAGTACAGTGCATGGTTTGTTATCGACATTAAGAGATTTTGGATATATAGAGCAGTGCCCATTTACTGGCAATTATAAATTAGGCATGCGTCTTTTTGAAATTGGTAGTATTGTGGCTAATTCCTGGGATGTAAGATCAGTTGCTGCGCCATACCTACAACAGTTAGTTAATAGAATTGGCGAGACTGTTCACCTCGTTGTGCTGGATAAAGGGGAAGTTCTATACATCGATAAACGCGAATCTACCAAAAATTTAAGGATTGTTTCAGAAGTAGGAATGCGTTTACCAGCCCACTGTACTGGGGTTGGTAAGGTTATGATGGCATATCTTACCGACGCTGAAGTAAAAAATATTGTAAAGGAGAAAGGACTCAAATCTTATACCCAAAATACGATCACAGATTTTACAGTGTTGATGAATGAACTGAAAAAGATACGGACACAAGGTTTTGCTTATGATATCGAAGAGATTATGGATAGTCTATGTTGCATAGCAGCACCAATATTTGATTATTACGGTAAGGTTTGTTCAGCTATCAGTATTTCTAGTACAGCGTCACTTTTTCACGGCGACCAGTTTGAGAATACGAAAAAAATGCTAACTAAAACAGCCAGGGAAATTTCTCAGTCTTTAGGTTGTAGATCAAGTGCTAGGGGTGAGTCGAATGGAACTTAGGGATTTCTTATTTGAACCTTTAAAAAACCAAGTATTTCAATTTGTAATAACTGCAAACCAAGAGGGTATTTTCTCAGGGGCAAATGAATTAAGAGAGTTGCTAAATAAACTTTCCGTTGACGTTGATTTTCTTGCCAATGAAGGAACTTTAATATCTAAGGGAAAGGTTGTTTTTCGCGGGCGTGGAGAAGCAGAAGAAGTAGTTCGAGCTGAAGAAATGCTACTGGGGGTCATTGGAAAACCTTCCGGTGTTGCATCCACAGCGGCAGAGTTTATAAGAAGAAGCGAAGGTAAAATTAAAATTGTCTGTGGTGCCTGGAAGAAGGTGACTCCTCCAATAAGACCTTCTTTGCGACAAGCCATTGCCACCGGCGGTGCCGGGGGTCGCATCACAGACAATCCTTTTATATATCTTGATAAAAACTATGTTCGAATGTTTGGTGGTGTCGGTCCTGCTGTAAGGCGGGCTAAGCAGTTTATTGAAGATAGGGAAGTATCTGTACAAATAAAGGGAGAAAGACAACCTATTGTCCAGGAGGCCCAAGAGGCCTATTTGGCTGGTGCTGGGATTTTAATGGTGGATACAGGGAATGTCGGAGATTTAAAAAACATTCTTGATACTGCTGCAAGGGAAGGCTGGCGAAGCAAAGTTAAATTAGCCTTTGGCGGTGGTGCAACATTGGATGAGTTACCAAAACTTATCTCCACTGGAGCAGATATCGTTGATGTTGGGCGAGGCATAATAGATGCACCAATGCTTGACTTTAGTTTAGATGTTACTTCCATGTAAAGGAGGCTGGTTCTGTGAAATGGGATCTCCTTGAAAAGACGACTTTTTGGATTGAAGGTATAGACCTAACAGAGATTAATCTTGGACAGGTAGCCGTCATAACGGCAGAGGCCCTGGGGATGAACAAGGATGACATCATGGTGGTTGATGTGCGCCCCGGCCTAATCGCCTTCGACATATTAAAAAGGCAGGTCGAGGCAGAAGCAATTGCCGGCAAAGAAAAAGAAATTTTAAACCGTTTAGGTGCCTTACCAGGTGTTAAGCTGGAACCTACAGCTACGGTCCATTCTGAAGGGGTACTGGGCTTAATTGCCCTAGGGGATCAAGAAGCACTAAAAGTTCTTAAGGAATCAAAACGTATGGTAGATGATATTAGTAAGGCAGTTGCCAAACGGGCAATAGTTTTTGCTTCTGGCAGTGAAGTGATAAGTGGCAAGATAGAGGATACCAATTCACCCTATATCATGAAGGTCTTGGAAGAGGCTGGTTTTAAGGTGAAATTTGGCGGCATTTTAGAGGATGATGATAAAATGGCCGCTGCCTATATTGAAGCTGCTTTGGAACAGGGATTTGGTCTAGTTATTACCACCGGAGGGGTGGGTGCAGAGGATAAAGATTTTAGTATAGAGGCTATCAAACGTATTGACCCTGAGGCTGCCACACCTTGGATTCTCAAATTTAAACCGGATTACCACAGACACCACAAAGAGGGTGTGCGTATTGCAGTGGGCCAGTCTGGTATTGCTAATATGATTGCTTTGCCAGGTCCCCATGAAGAAGCAAAACTGGGCAGTGGAAGATTAATCGAAGGCCTGCAAATGGGTTTAACAAAGCCAGAGTTGGCTGAGTATATTGCCGCAGCCATCAGACAGCGGTGGCACGATAAGATAAATAAAGGAGGGCATACGTATGAATCACAAAAACATAGCATCTGAACTACTAAAGGCTGAAAGAACACAAACCCCCATTGATGCACTTACAGCTACATATCCTGAACTAAAAATTGAGGATGCATACCAGATCCAACTGGAACAGGTAGCCATGCGTTTGGGAGAAGGACACAAGATTGTCGGCAAAAAGATAGGACTTACCAGCAAAGCTATGCAGCAATTGCTGGGGGTCAATGAGCCAGATTATGGTCACCTGTTCGATGACATGCTGCTCATGGAAGGGGAACCGTGCCGCAGGGATAAGCTGATTGCACCAAAGATTGAAGGAGAACTTGCCTTTGTTCTTAAGGAAAGATTAAAGGGACCCGGAGTAACCATTGCTGATGTATACCGTGCCACCGCTGGTATCCTGCCGTCTATTGAAATTGTAGATAGCCGCGTTCGTGACTGGAAAATCAAACTAGCCGATACCATCGCAGATAATGCATCTAGTTCCTTATTCGTCTTAGGTAGTCGGATGGTTCCCATTGAGCAAGTTGACTTGCGTCATGTGGGTATGATTTTGGAAAAGAATGGTGAGATGCTAAATAGCGGTGCTGGGGCAGCTGTTTGGGGCAATCCTGCTGCTGCAGTTGCTTGGTTAGCCAATAAGTTAGGCGCCTTTGATATTGCCCTGGAACCAGGGGAAATTATTCTTTCCGGTGCATTAACCGCGGCTGTGGAAGCCTCTGTCGGTGATGTATTCACCGTGTCCTTCCATACTTTAGGTTCATTAAATCTTAAGTTTATATAACATCAAACATCTAAAGGGAGTTGAGACTATGGAGAAAGTAAAAGTAGCTGTTATCGGACCAGGTAACATCGGTACTGACCTAATGTACAAAATATTTCGCAGTAAAAATTTGGAGATGTCCCTAATGACAGGGGTTGTAGAATCTGAAGGGATTAAAAGAGCACGTAATCTAGGGGTTAAGGCCTCCATCGATGGAGTAAATGCGGTTTTGGCAGAGAAAGATATTAAGATTGTTTTTGATGCTACAGGTGCAAAACCCCACCTAATGCATGCACCACAGCTAAAGGAAGCAGGTAAAATTGCCATTGATCTTACACCAGCTGCCGTTGGGCCCTACGTTGTGCCACCGGCAAACCTAGACAAGGTACAGGCGGAAACTAATTTAAACATGGTTACCTGTGGGGGACAAGCTACAGTTCCTATTGTGTATGCTATTAATAAGGCTGTGGGAGTAAATTACGCGGAAATTGTAGCCTGCATCTCCAGTAAGAGCGCCGGCCCAGGTACTAGACAAAACATAGATGAGTTCACCCAAACAACATCTAAGGCATTAAGGGTTGTGGGAGGTGCCAAGGAGAGCAAAGCCATTATTGTACTTAATCCTGCGGATCCAGCACTGATGATGTCAAATACAATCTATACGGAAGTGGAAAATCCCGATGAAAAAGCCATTACAGAAGCAGTAGATGCAATGGTTAAGGAAATTCAGGCTTATGTTCCTGGTTATCGTCTGCGGGTTCCTCCCATCATTGATGGCAACAAAGTGACTACTATTGTGGAAGTTGAAGGAGCTGGCGATTTTCTGCCTACCTACTCTGGTAATTTAGATATCATCACCTCCGCTGCTGTGGCTGTTGCTGAAAAAATTGCAGCAAAAATCTTAAACAAGGAAGTGGTAGCATGAGTCAATCAAAACATATCCACTTAATAGATACAACCCTACGGGATGGTAGCCATGCCATTAGTCACCAATATACAGCTGAGCAAATTGCCACCATTGCTGCCGGATTGGATCAGGCTGGTGTAGAATTTATCGAAGTATCCCATGGTGATGGGCTAGCAGGCTCATCAATTAACTATGGAAAATCCTTAATTAGTGAAAAGGAGATGCTGCAGGCTGCCAGCAGTGTCATTAAAAATGCAACTCTAACTGTTTTGTTAATCCCAGGGATTGGAACCCAAGAGGATTTGGAAATGGCAGTAGAAAATGGTGCTAGGGCAGTGCGGGTGGCAACCCACGTTACAGAAGCTGATGTAGCCCAGCAGCATATTCCCATGGCTAAAAAAATGGGACTAAAAGTCTTTGGTTTTTTAATGCTTTCCCATATGGTTCAGCCAGAGAAAGTAGTGGAACAAGCAAAATTGTTTGAATCCTACGGGGCAGATGTCATTTATGTTGCTGACTCAGCCGGTGCAATGTTGCCCGAGGATGTCAAGGCCCGCGTGAATGCTGTGGTTAATGCTGTTGGTGTGCCAGTAGGTTTTCACGCTCACAATAACCTGACTTTAGCCACGGCCAATTCACTGGCTGCTATTGATGCAGGTGCTACCTATATAGATGGTACCTGCCGGGGTCTTGGTGCTGGGGCTGGTAACTGTCAGATTGAAGCCCTAGTTGGTGTTCTAGAGAAAAAGGCTTGCCACACTGGCGTAGATTTCTATAAAATTATGGACGTAGCAGAGGGTCTAGTTGAACCCATTATGCACCGTCCCCAAGTTGTTCGTAATGCACCCTTTATGTTAGGTTATGCTGGTGTTTATGGCAGCTTCCTACTCCATGCCTACAGAGCAGCTGAAAAATTCAATCTAGATCCAAGGGATATTCTGGTGGAACTTGGGAAAAGGAAAATGGTTGGCGGTCAGGAAGATATGATTATTGACGTTGCATACCAGTTAGCTAAGAAAAGAGGTGCATAGGCTGTGAAGGTTGTAAATCTATTGGCTGTGGTAGATAAAGAAAAGTGTCGTGGTTGCAAAACCTGTGAAAGAATTTGTCCAGTTTTGGCC
Source organism: Desulfotomaculum defluvii (assembly GCF_054657375.1). Classification (NCBI taxonomy): domain Bacteria; kingdom Bacillati; phylum Bacillota; class Clostridia; order Eubacteriales; family Desulfotomaculaceae; genus Desulfotomaculum; species Desulfotomaculum defluvii. The sequence goes on from NZ_BAAHYV010000006.1 coordinate 691,753, forward strand.
ATTAAAATGGAAAACCGTAAGGCAGTGATCGAAGATGATCGTTGCCGTGGCTGTGGCAACTGTGAGCAGCGCTGCCCTGACTATGCCATTACTATGGTTAAAAGAGAACAACCCATTGCCATTAAGGTAGATGTAAGTGCAGTTGATTATGATAAAATTGAGCAATTATGCCGCAAAGCAAAGTTTAATCCTGAACAAATAGTTTGTTACTGTACGGCTACTAGGGCTGAAGAAGTTGCAGCAGCTATCTTGCAAGGAGCAAATTCACCTGAAGAAGTATCTTTCTTAACTGGTGTTCGCACTGGCTGTAAAGTCGAATGTATTCAACCAATTTTGAGGCTTTTAGAAGCGGCAGGAATAAAGCCTGAACCTCCTAAGGGTGGTTGGCAGTGGTATGGTCGGACTGTGACAGTTTGGGATATTCCAGAAGAAGTTAAAAATAAATATGCTAGCAGGGGCTTTTATTTTGACGAAGATATTAAAATTTTAGATCGAGTGGCAGATGCGCCACTGCAAGGAAGGAGTGATTCCTAATGCGTGCCCCCATTATGCCTATACCACCAAGGGTGTCCCAATATGGTATTGACCCTTCGTTAGTAAAGACAAGGGTGGCTGAACTACCGGGTATGACATCGGTAGGGCTAAAAGAACTATTTCCTGACCTACCAGAAGTAATCTTTCCTTGCTCCGAAGGGGTTGCTGCTATTCGCAGGGCTACTGAAGAAAGTCTAAGAAACGTTGATATGAGCAAGATTAAGCCAGAACACTCTGTGAATATCTTAGCTGCCCACCACGGATTTACTCTGTTAGGCGGTGATCCCTACGCAGAGATGTTAAAAACCATTAAGGATGTTATTGAAGCCCGTACAGGCTGTAAAAATATCCGCTTGCGAGCTGGTGTAGGACTACGTTTCCGTGAGACAGAAGAATATATCAAACGTTATGGCTTGGATGTTCACTTTAATGGTAAAGCCATCGGGGTAGCTCCGGTTGACGAAGGAATTGCCATTGAAACTGAAGTAGGCACACTGTATGGTATTCGGAAAATCTACGATGCCGACTGGGTTGTCCATGCTCATAATAGTGACGTAAGGGAAGTTCATTTTCATCGACAAGTGGACCGGGCTGTAAAACCCTTTGGTATGGCCTATGCACGTATTGAGACCCGCTCAACTTATCACCAGAACTTGGGACCCAGGGCTGCTAACTTTACAGCCCGTGCAATTTTTGATTCTCCCTTTGTACAAAGTAAATTTGCCTTTGCTTCTTTTCTAGAGGTTGCACCGAACGGTATCATTAACGTGGATTCGGACAATGACCTATATGCCTTAAATGATCGCATTACCCAAAGTGGTTTACGTTACTATGGAAAGATGATGACTCTCTTTGGTGAAATTGATGAGTGCATTGCAGCCCTGGATTTCCCTTGCCCGGTGGTTTATGTGTTCTCCGCAGGGGTTATCTACGCCAACTTTGCTGGGGCTAATACAGACCTGTATGATCTTGATACCGCTTTGCCAGCCTATACTTGGTATACCGAGGCATTTTATGGCAAACGTGGCATGCCGCTACTGAATGATATCCCACGGATAAACAAGGCCATTAAGATGTGCGTACAAAACTATGCTTGGACTGGCTACCCCAGTGCTTTCTTTAGTGAGCACATTCCAACCATTGTAGTTGGCCAAGAGCAAGCAGAACTCTTTAACCGTGATCCACAAAACCTGACCTATATGCAGCATGCAATGGTTGCCGAAGATACCAAGGCTGCTATGGAGTTTGCTTATAAGGTTACTGGTACTAAAAAGGTTCTTGTTTTTGATGGTGCTATGGGTGGCATTAATGTTAGTGAACCTCTAGCTGAATTTTTAAGAAGAAAGGCCCCAGAGGTAAGCAAGCGGGTTGATGAGGAATTAATGCCTAAATGGTTGCGTCAGCGGGGAGTAAGAATATAACAATATAGGTAGATATGTATCAAAGGCTGTTGCAATTTAAACTTAAGTTCTTAATGCAACAGCCTTTCTATATTAAACAAGAAAACTGTGGATTAGTACCAGCAGTTGACGTCTTATGATATTATTTTTCCGTTTTAATTATAAAAGGGGAATGAAAAATTACCTAGATAAATAGCATAAAGTTATTAAAGAAGTATGGACAAGGTTTTGTTCATTCTTTTTGTTTACTTATAATAAAAGTATCTAGAAATAAATATGAAAGATCCTGAACAATGTGCTATAATACAGAACATAATATGCTGTAAATCTGGGGGTAATACAATTGAAAAAAACTAATATTATCCAGTCAGTTGATAGAGCAATATCTATTCTGGAAGTTCTAGAGAAATCATCAGAACCTTTAGGAGTTACAGAAATAAGTCACAGGTTAGATCTTCACAAAAGTACTACCTTTGGTCTTCTTAGTACATTAGAAAGAAAGAATTTAGTTTATCAGGAACCTGAGAGTGGAAAGTATAAGTTGGGATTAAGATTGCTGGAACTAGGGGAGCAAGTCCAGCAAAGAATGAACTTACGGCATCAAGCCCGCCCATTCTTAAAAAAATTGGTAGAAGAATTTAAAGAAACGGTGCATTTGGTAGTGAAGGTTGAGAATGATTATGTTTATATCGATAAAGTGGACGGACCCCAGGCAATTAGAATGTATTCACAAATAGGTAAAAGAGCATTAATGCATTGCTCAGGGGTAGGCAAAGCAATATTAGCCTTTCTCCCTACAAATGAACAAGAAAAGATAATGACTGGAATTGAGTTAGAATCCTTCACACCGAATACAATCTCCAACTTTGATAAACTTAGTAAACACTTAGAAGAAATTAGGCAAAAGGGTTATAGTATAGATGATGAAGAAATTGAAATGGGACTTAGATGTGTGGCTGCACCAATTCTAAATCATCGAGGTGAGGCAATAGCTGCTATTAGTATTGCTGGACCAACTACCAGGATGACATACGAAAGAATCCAAGATCTTGTCCAACCGATCAAAGAAACTTCTTTACTCATATCAAAGACTATGGGATATATGCCTTACTAATTTATCATAACTTCCCCTTATTCTTTGATTTGAGCATCGGACTAAGGCAAAATAATAATTATTCTAATAAAAGGAGTATTCGATGAGAATAGTTGTTGGAATCACTGGTGCAACTGGTGCTATATATGGTATTCAGATGTTAGAACTGCTCCGTACACTGGGGGTGGAAACGCACTTAATTATTAGTAATTGGGGCAGGCGAACTATTGAATTAGAAACAAAGCAATCGATTGAGAAGATAGCCACGTTGGCAACATGTATATATGAGGAGCATGACCAGGCCGCCGCAGTTTCCAGTGGATCCTTTATTCATCAAGGTATGGTTATTGTACCCTGCAGTATGAAAACCTTATCCTCAGTGGCTAATGGTTATGCGGATAATCTTATTAGCAGAGCCGCAGACGTAACCATTAAAGAGAGTCGAAGATTGATTCTTGTCACTAGGGAAACACCCTTAAGCCCCATTCATTTGGAAAACATGTTGAAGTTGGCACGCCTAGGTGTTACCATTATGCCTCCTTCACCTGCCTTCTATCATAAACCCCAAACCATTGAAGATATTGTTCAACATACCACTGCCCGCATTCTTGATCATCTTGGGATAGAACATAATTTAATTCACCGCTGGGGTGAATAAGAATAGATATGTAGAATTAAGAGAGACCCAAACTCTACCGAGTTTGAGTCTCTCTTAATTTTGTAAAAAATAAAATAATATTAGTTTTAAAAGAAGGAAAAAACAGAAATTTGTAGAAAAAGAATATTATAAAAATTTGAAATCTAATAAGTTATTCTGAAAACGATGTACGGCATTAAAGGACGCAATGGTGTTTGTAAAAGAACGGATTCGGGGTGGTGAAACTGCAAAAGAAGACGAATATAGTTCAATCAGTTGATAGGGCAATTTTGATTTTAGAAGTATTGGAAAAATCACCAGAGCCATTAGGAGTAACAGAAATAGGTAATAGAATGGATCTTCATAAAAGTACAACCTTTGGTTTATTACATACTTTAGAAAATAGGGGTTTGGTAATACAGGATAAGGAGAATGGAAAATATAAGTTGGGCCTGAGGTTGCTTGAATTTGGAGAAAAAGTTCGTGAGAGGATAAACCTAAGGGCCCAGGCAAAACCTTTTTTGAAGCAACTAGTTGATGAATACCAGGAAACTGTCCACTTGGTGGTTAAAACGGATAACGAGTATGTTTATATTGATAAGGTCGAGGGACCCCAAGCAATACGTATGTATTCGCAAATCGGCAAGAGGGCTCTAATGCATTGTACAGGTGTTGGTAAGTCCATTTTAGCTTATTTACCCGACAGTGAGCTAAAGGGAATATTAAATAATATTAAATTAACAAGTTTCACGCCAAATACCATCACTACCTTAGAACAACTAAAGGAACAACTGCAAAGGATTCGGCTTCAGGGGTATAGTTTGGATGATGAGGAAATTGAATCAGGTCTCCGCTGTGTGGCAGCCCCGATCCTCAATTATAACGGTGAGGCAGTAGCAGCCATTAGTGTTTCAGGGCCCACCACTAGGATGACCTATGAAAGAATCAAAGAGTTAGTTGAACCAGTAAAGGAAACGTCTCTAAAAATCTCAAGCACCCTAGGATTTAAAATTAAATAAAATTTCTAAGAAACTCTTTTTTTGAATGATTATTAAAACATCGTTCGGTAATCACGAACGAATTTGAGGGGGTGTCAAATTAAACAAAGATTTTCTACTTTGGGAGAATAGCCTCAAAATTTAGAAGCAATTACAAGGAGGTACTTTATGATGAAAAAGAAATTTTTACTATTAACTGTGTTAATGATTAGCTTAATGCTAGCGGTTGTTGGTTGTGGTGGCGGTGGTACAGAGAAGGATGCCACAACTGGTGATAGCAGTGAACCTGTTACCTTTAAACTGGGTCACGTAACTCAAGTAACTCACCCATATAATGTCGCAGCAGAATCTTTTAAAGAAAAAGTAGAAAAAGAAACCAATGGTAGAATTAAAATTGAAATTTATCCTGCCCGCCAATTGGGCGGTGACAGAGATATGTTGGAACAAATTCAAAACGGTTCACTGGATATGGGTTTTATCTCTTCTGCTGTTTTTAGTGGCTTTACACCTGTCCTTGATGGACTCCAGTTACCATTCCTTATGGGGGACTATGAAACTTTAAATAAAGCTGTGAAGTCAGACGAGTCTAAAGCATTGTTGGATGCACTGAAAAATATCAACGTCAAAGGCTTAGCTTTTTATGATGCAGGTTTTAGACACTTTGTAACCATTAAAAAGCCTGTTGAAACACCAGCAGATCTAAAAGGTCTAAAATTAAGAATTGTTGAAAGTCCCTTAATGTTAGATATCTTTAATACCCTTGGTACCAACCCAACCCCTATGGCCTATGGTGAAATCTACAGTGGTCTGCAGACCGGCGTTATTGATGGTATCGAAATGGACCTAGCTGCTATTTGGGCAGAGAAATCCTACGAAGTAGCGAAAAATGTTTCTCTGGCCAGCATTTTCCCCTTCCCCACTGTTAACATAATAAATATGGATAAGTGGAACAGTCTTTCCCCAGAAGATCAGGAGATTATGCAAAGAGTTGCCTGGGAAGTAATTGATGAAAACCATGAATTCATTAAAAAAGCCGATGAGGAGAGTATAGCAAACCTTAAGGGAGCAGGTGTTAATATTACTGAAATCAAAGACGTTACCCCCTTCGCTGAAGCAACTAAATCTGTCTATGAGAAATATACTTCCAAGGATCCACTGGTTAAGCAGTTTGTAGATAAGGTAGAAGCAATCAAGGCTGAGAGTAAATAATTGATTAATTAAACAAATCAAAATTTGCCCCGGCTGGAAACCGGGGCAAATTTCTCTAGGCTAATGAAAGAGGTGAAGCAATGCAAAAGGTTAGCGAATTCGTTAATAAACTGGCCTCCTATGTGGTGATGACTGCAGTACTTGTGATGACTCTAGTTATTGTTTTACAAGTTATTTGTCGTTATTTTCTTGGATTTTCCTTTTTTTGGGCGGAAGAACTTGCTAGATACCTTTTGATCTGGATAACTTTCTTGGGGGGCAGTGTGGCCTTTAGGAAGGCACAATTAGCTAGTATTGATATATTGGTGGAAAGATTACCAGGTCTTTTGAAAGTAACCGTGGTGATTATTTCACAAGTCATTGTTTTAGGGTTTTTAGTAACTGCCGCCGTATATGGTTTTAAACAATCCTTTTCGCCAGCTGTCATAACACAGGTATCACCAGCATTGAGGTTACCTATGATGTATAACTACTTAGCCGTTCCCATTAGCTTTAGCATCATGTGCCTACATTGTTTAGGTAATGTATTTCAAAATATTTCAACAGCAATGAATGGGGGAGGTAAAGCATAATGGTTATAGCACTGGCTTTCATTGTTTTTTTGGCCCTCGGGATACCCATTGCTTTTGTTCTGGGTTTAACTGGATTAACCCATATTCTTTCCACAGGTAATTTTTCTTTTTTAATCAACATACCTCAAAGGATGTTTGTGGCGGCCGACAACTTTAGCCTTATGGCCATTCCCTTTTTTATGCTGGCTGGAGAGCTTATGAACTACGGTGGTATTACAACAAAATTAATTAATTTAGCCAGAGCCCTAGTGGGTCACTTAAAGGGCGGTTTGGCCTATGTCAATGTCTTTGCCAGTATGATTCTTGCGGCTTTGATGGGTTCTGCCAATGCTGAAGCTTCTGCCATGAGTAAGATCCTTGTACCAGCCATGGAAGAGGACGGTTATGATAAAGAATTCGCTACCTCCCTTACCGCAGCCTCCTCCATCATGGGTCCTATTATTCCCCCTAGTACTACTATGATTGTTTATGGTGTTGCTGCAGGTGCTTCCATTGGTCAATTATTCTTGGCTGGTGTTGTTCCGGGAATCATGTTGGCTTTGGGATTTTCTGCTCTTTCTTTCTACTATGCTCGGAAAAGAAACTACCCCGTAAAAGATAAAATGGTTCCCTTTAATGAGATTGTCAAGGCAACAATATCTGCTGGGCCAGCTCTGTTGGTGCCGGTAATCATGATGGGTGGTATCATTAGCGGGGTATTTACCCCCACCGAAGCTGCTGCCTTTGCTTCTCTGATTGCTTTTCTGGTAGGTGTATTTGTCTACAAGGAGCTTAAATTAAAGCATTTACCGAAGGTATTCCTGGATACCGGGGTGGTAACTGCTTCAATTATGCTAATTGTTGCAACAGCCAATATCTTTGGTTGGACACTGGCCATCGAACAAATTCCTCAAACCATTGCCAAAGGGATCCTGGCGATATCAGACAACCCGCTAGTGATCTTACTTATTATCAATATTTTCCTACTTTTTGTAGGGGCTGTGATGGAAACCTTTGCGGCAATTATTATTCTAGTACCAGTATTATTACCGATTATTACACAACTGGGCATAGACCCAATTCACTTTGGCTTAGTTGTCTGCTTAAACCTAGTAATTGGTCTGATTACCCCACCCCTGGGAGTCGTGTTGTTTGTGGTATCCTCTATTAACAAAATTACCGTTGAGAAGTTATCCAAAGGGGTTATGCCCTTTATTGCCGTAGCTATACTGGTGTTGGCGATTGTCACTTATTTGCCTGACTTAGTCTTGTATGTACCGAGATTATTCTTCTAAAAGCTTTCTAAATGGGAGTTGATTGGATGACTGTTTATAGAATTGATGTAAGTAATAGGAATGTAAACCAAGAGGAACTTCCCAAATCATATCACTTGCTAGGGGCACGGGGACTGGTGGACGCGATAATAGCTGCAGAAGTAGAGCCAACCTGTGACCCTCTGGGTCCCAAAAATAAGCTAGTGTTTGCCACTGGTTTGTTTGCAGGCACTTCGGTTGCCAGTTCTAGCAGAACCTCGGTGGGAACCAAGAGTCCCTTGACCGGAGGCATCAAGGAAAGTAGTGCCGGCGGTCCCGGCGGGCTTTACCTGGGAAAATTAGGTGTTAAAGCCATAATTATAGAAGGAGTTCCCCGAGATAATCAATGGCAATATTTGAAAGTTGATAAGGAAGGCGCTCAGTTACTGCCTGCAGATGAATTAGTGGGTTTGGGTTGTTATGATACATGTCAAAAACTTCATTATATTCATGGTGAAAAGGCTTGTGTTTTTGTCATTGGGCAAGCAGGTGAACAGAAAATGCTGGCTGCCAATATTGCAGCCACTGATAAGGAAGGAGTTCCGACCCGCCAATTTGGTAGAGGTGGCGTAGGGACTGTCATGGGTGCCAAAAAAATCAAGGCCATCGTTATTGATGTAGGCGATGCTGGATATGTCCAACCATTGAACAAGGAATTGGCAAAGAGTGCAAGTAAAAAATTTGCCCAGGGTCTTATTAAGAACCCTGTTTCCGGTAGTGCATTGCCCAAGTATGGAACAGCAGTTCTGGTGAATACCATTAATAGTTTTGGTTCTTTACCTACTAGAAACTTCTCCTCTGGTACCTTTGGGGAGGCCAATGAAATTAGTGGTGAGGCGATGACAGAACTACAAACCAAAAGAGGTGGTAAAGTGGGCCACGCTTGTACACCCGGTTGTGTCATTCGCTGTTCCAATGTGTATGTTGACAAAGATGGTCAGGAAATTACCGGTGGTTTTGAATATGAGTCTATTTGTCTTTTGGGCTCTAACCTGGCCATCGGCAATCTGGATGAAATCGCTTACCTAAACCGCTTGTGTGATGACTATGGTCTAGATTCCATTGAGGTTGGTGCCTCCCTAGGTATAGCCATGGATGCGAAAATTATTCCCTACGGAGATTTTCCTGCGGCAAAGGAAGCAATCCAGAGTATTTCCCAGGGAGGACTTTTAGGGAAAATTATTGGGCAGGGGGCCAAGGTAACGGGCCAGGTGTTTGGTATTAATAGAGTTCCTGCTGTTAAGGGCCAGGCCATGGCTGCTTACGATCCAAGGGGTATTAAGGGGATGGGGGCTATTTATGCAGTTACCCCAATGGGTGCTGACCATACTGCGGGACCCAGTTGTACCACCTTTATTAAGGCCAAGCCAGAGGAACAAGTGCACTTAGCCAAGGAATATCATATTAAGGCCACAGCCTTGGACAATACAGGTTTGTGCAGATTCTGCAGCTACGCAACCTTTAATGATTCTGAAACACTGGCTGCCCTACTGGAAATAATCAAGGCTTATTATGATTTAGATGTTAGTGTGGAAGAGTTTTGGGATTGGGGCAAGAAAATACTACAAGTTGAATTAGACTTTAACCAAAGGGCTGGTTTTACAGCGACAGCCAATCGAATCCCCGAATATATGCAAATCGAAGAACTTGGCCCCAAAGGTGTTGTATTTGATATTCCCGACGAAGAATTGGATAATATTTTACAATTCTAATCAAATAGGAGGCAGGTTTTAATGCTATCTACCAATTTTAACTTTAAATTACCCACAGAAATTGAATTTGGTGTTGGAAGTTTGCAAAAGCTTTCCGAAAGGATTACTGCCTTTCAGGCCAGTAAAGTTATGGTTGTTACCGACCCTGGTATTGCCAAAGCTGGTATTTTAGAAAAGATTACTAAAGTTTTAGAACAAGCTCAATTAAACTATGTTGTATTTGATCAGGTAGAATCTGATCCCAGTACAAAAACAATTGCCGGTATTAGCGATCTAGCCAAACAAGAGGGAGTTGATCTGCTGGTAGCAGTTGGTGGCGGCAGTTCCATCGATGCCGCAAAGGGTACCAGAGTGCTATTGGCCAATGGCAGAAAACTACTGGATTATGCAGGGCTCAACAAAGTTAAGAACAAAGGTATTCCACTTATTGCCATTCCCACCACAGCCGGAACCGGCAGTGAAGTAACAATTTTTGCTGTATTATCAGAGCTAGACCAGGATCTTAAATTTACCATTGGCAGTCCATATTTAGCTCCAGATTTAGCCCTCTTAGACCCAGAGTTAACTTTGCTATTACCCCCTACGATGACGGCTGCCACAGGGCTGGATGCATTGACCCATGCCATTGAGGCATTTACTTCTTTAGCCAACCAGCCCATTTGTGATGTTTTGGCTTTGGAAGCCATTCGTATTATTTATAAGTATCTACCCCAAGCTACTACCAATGGTAGCAATTTAGAAGCTCGTACAGAAATGCTTAAGGCTCAATTACTGGCAGGAGCAGCCTTTAATAATACCAATTTAGGTTTGTCCCATGCCATTGCCAGTCCACTAGGAGGCCATTTCCACATTCCCCATGGTGTAGCAAATGCAATTATGTTATCCTATGTCATGAAATTTAATGTTCCGGCTGCTCCAGAAAAATATGCTAGAGTTGCCGAGGCTATGGGTGTAATACTCTGCGGCAAGGATATTTATGAAGATGCCTATGAAGCACCTAAGGCAGTGGCAAAACTAGTTGAACTGTGCGGTCTGCCAAGTAAACTTCGTGATGCTGGGGCAACAGAAGAAAAGTTGGATGATGTCGCAAGGGATGCATTAAAGAGTGGAATGCTCAAGTTCAATGTACGTAAAGCCAGTGAAAAACAAATTAGAGAAATCCTACAGGATGCATTCTAAACCTAGTTGCAATTTTTATTGTGAGAATCAAAAACGCTGTTTGACTATTTTGAACAACTTTAGACAATTGTTAAAGGGGTGGTAAAACTGGCAGCTTCATTACGTGACTGGTTAGCTTTTTTGGAAAGTGAAGGCAAACTAAAAACCATATCTAAAGAGGTCAATCTTAAATTTGAGATGCCTGCTTTAATCAAAAAGCTTGACGGAAAATCAGCGGTTAAATTTAAGCAGCCAAAGGGCTATGATATTCCAGTAGTTTCCGGACTTGCCTATGACAGGGATTTATTTGCCAAGGCCCTAGATACAAATAAGGGTGGTATTGCCCAAAAAATTAGTGAATATCAAAAACAACCGCTCCCTTGCCGGGTTGTACCCAAGGAAGACGCACCGGTTATGGAAAATATCAATATTAATGATGTTGACCTATTGAAGTTCCCTATTCCTATTCATCACCTGAAGGATGCCGGGCAATATATCACCGCCGGTCTCTTAATTTGCAAAGACCCCGAGACAGGCAAAAGAAATGTTTCCATTCATAGGTTGCAGATATTTTCCAAAAATGAAATGGGAGTTCTAATACTTCCCAGACACCTATGGCACTGTTACATGAAAGCAGAGAAAAAGAATCAACCCCTTGACGTAGCCATTGTCATTGGTGTTGACCCCATTCTATTGTTAGCTTCCCAAACCATTGTACCTCTGGGGGTAGATGAACTGGAAATTGCCAATGCCCTTAAAGGTGGTGAGCAAAGGCTGGTAAAATGCCAAACAGTTGATCTTGAGGTGCCAGCCGAAGCTGAAATTGTGCTAGAAGGCAAACTGCTGCCCAAGGTAAGGAAAGTGGAAGGCCCCTTTGGGGAGTTCCCCAAATACTATGGCCCCGCCAGTGAAAAACCGGTAATTGAAATAACCGCCATCTGCCATCGGGATAATCCAATTTATCATACAATTTTGCCGGCAACCAAAGAACATCTTTTATTGGGTGGCTTAGCAAGGGAAGCTACATTATATGAGATGATCAAACAAACTGTGCCCACTGTAAAAGATGTTCATTTAACCTTTGGTGGTGTCTGTCGTTACCATGCTGTGATATCAATTGATAAGAAACATGAAGGTGAAGCGAAAAACGCAATGTTTGCAGCCTTTGCCAGCATGCAGGAAATCAAACACGTTGTTGTGGTAGACACAGATGTAGACATTTTTGATATGGAAGAGGTGGAGTGGGCTATTGCCACCAGATGTCAGATGGCTCAGGACAGTATGTTGGTTTCCGGTTCCCTCGGCTCTAAACTGGACCCTTCCACCAAGGATGGTATTTCTGATAAAATGGGTATCGATGCCACCTGCCCATTGGATGCACCGCCGGAGCAGTACGAAACTATTAAAATACCTGGCTATGACGAGATAGATCTAGCAAATTATATAGATAAAGAGTAATAATAAGTTTTACAAATGGATAGAAACCCCTTTGGAGAATAGGATGAATACTTCGTTCACCACTGTTTTTCAAGGGGGGTTTCTTTTAATAGTGGTTAAGGGGTGAAGGAGTTTGGAATTTTTAAAGATTTTCCATAAGGCCTTTGACTATGTGCGAAGTAAATCTTACTTATTATTGATATTTTCCACCATGTTCTGGGGAGGCAATTTTGTAATTGGCAGAAACTTAGTACAAACTTTACCACCTTTTCATTTATCCACTATGCGTCTAGTATTAGGGTTTTTATTGTTTCTACCCTTTGCCTGGGCTGAGTGGAAACAACACAAAGAGTTGATGCTGAAGAATTGGAGAATTATTGTTCTTTTTTCTATAACAGGTATAGCAGGCTTTAATTCTTTACTATATGTTGCTTTGCAGTGGACTACATCAATAAATGCCTCATTAATTAACTCAATAGCACCTTTGTTAATTGTAATTTTATCGGTTTTCTTCTTACATGAACGATTATATAAACTACAATATATCGGTATAATTATATCCTTTTTGGGTGTTATCTGGGTGGTCTCCCAGGGGTCATTAAACTATATTATCAATTTACAGTTAAATAAAGGAGACTTGTTGGTAATATTGGCAGTAGTGTGTTGGTCTATTTATTCAATGTTAATGAAGAAGTACGGTGGACAATTACCTCAACAAGCTACCTTCCTCAGCACATTGTTTCTGGGTGTTATTATACTATTACCCTTTTTTCTTTGGGAAAGCATACAGCGTCCTTTTCATTACACACAATTAACACCTGGCATGTGGCTTTCAATATTATATATTGGTTTCTTTCCTTCAGTTCTGGCATTTTTGTGTTGGAATTGTGGAGTTATATCCCTAGGCCCTAGTATAGCTGCCAATTTTCTACATTTAGTTTTAGTTTTCTCCGGCGTATTTGCCCTCTTTATTGGAGAATCTTATACCTTAGTTCAGTTTATTGGTGCTTTATTTATTGTCAGTGGGGTGTTAATTGTATGTAATCATCGCCTACTTAAGGGGAAAAAGTAATAATCCACTTGGCTTGATAAAGTGTGATTTTCATAGATACGGGGAAACTGTAACCGTCTATAATAGTTTATAAGAGTAATTTTAATTTTAAATTATTAGCTAGGTGGGGTCTTATGAAAGTATTAGATCAAAAAGAAGTTCTCCTCAGGGAAATATTAAAAAATTACCAAAGGGTATTGATTGCATTTTCTGGAGGGATAGACAGTACTCTCCTGCTTAAAATAGCCTCGGAAGAAATTCCTTCTGGCGTTCTGGCTGTGACAGCAGTTTCAGATACATTTACTGAAGCTGAATTACAACGAGCAAAGGAGTTAGCCAAGGAGTTTGCTGTAGAACATCTAATCATCCAAAGTACCGAAATGGAAGATGCTCGGTTTGTTGAAAACTCTCCTGAAAGGTGTTATTATTGTAAACATTTGCGTTTTAGTGCCTTAAAGGGAATAGCCCAAACCAGGGGATTTGATATTGTTTTAGATGGGGCCAATGTTGATGATCTTGCAGATTATCGTCCTGGTGCTAAAGCTGTTAAAGAACTTGGGGTGAAAAGCCCTCTGCAGGAGGTTGGTTTTACAAAGATAGAAATCAGGGAGCTAGCCCGTAAAAAGGGAATAGCTACATGGGAAGCCCCGGCAATTGCCTGTTTGGCATCTAGAATCCCCTATGGGGAAACCATAACGAAAGAAAAATTGACAATCATAAAAAAAGGTGAGGCCCATTTGAAGAGTTTAGGTCTTTTCCCCTGTCGGCTGCGCCTTCATAGAGATTTGGCGAGAATTGAAGTGCCAAAGGACAAGCTTTTAGATTTAATGGATCTGTCTGACCAGGTCACAACCTACCTTAAAAAACTAGGCTTGACCTATGTAACCGTAGATATGATGGGTTTGCGCTCGGGAAGCATGAATGAAGCAATAAAGGAGAGTGAATAATGGATCAACATGAAATAAAGCACATCCTTAGCCAGGTAAGAGAGGGTACTCTTTCCATTGATAACGCACTGGCAACACTAAAGAACCTTCCCTATGAAGATTTGGGGTTTGTCAAAGTAGACCACCATAGGAGTCTCCGCAGGGGTTTCCCAGAAGTAGTCTATTGTGCTGGTAAAACCGTAGAGCAGGTACAAAAAATTATGGAGACTTTAGCTGCCCGGTCAGCAAGTAATATCCTGGGTACCAGGGCTTCTCTAGAGATGTACCAGGCTGTCCAAAGGGTGGTTCCTGATGCTAAATATGATAGTATTGCTAGGTTGATCACAGTTACCAGAGGGGAGCAAAAAAGAATAGGTAATGTGTTAGTGGCCTGTGCGGGCACTTCAGACTTGCCTGTGGCGGAGGAAGCAGCTATTACCGCAGATCTAATGGGGGCAAGAGTCGACCGACTGTATGATGCAGGGGTAGCGGGTATACACAGATTGTTGATGAATCGAGATAAATTAGATGCTGCCAAGGTGATTGTGGTGGTGGCTGGCATGGAGGGGGCTTTGGCCAGTGTCATCGGAGGCCTTGTTGATAAGCCAGTTATTGCCGTGCCCACCAGTGTAGGGTATGGTGCCAGCTTTAACGGTCTGGCAGCTCTACTGGCTATGCTTAATAGCTGCTCCTCAGGAGTTACCGTGGTAAATATTGATAATGGTTTTGGCGCTGGTTATGCTGCCGCTATGATAAATCGGATGGGGGAATAAAAGTTGTCAATTATTTACTTTGATTGTTTTTCGGGAATTAGTGGAGATATGATTATTGGTGCTTTGCTGGATGCTGGGTTACCCTTTGCTGAGTTGGAGCAAGAACTTGCCAAACTAAATCTGACTAATTTCCAAATCAAATCTGAGAAAGTGGTTAAAAAAGGGGTTTCCGCAACTAAATTTTCCGTGTCGACAGATGAACATCACCCACATAGGCATCTAGGTGATATTCGCAAAATCGTTCAAGAAAGTGGCCTGGAGGAACCTATTAAAGAAACAGTGTTGCAAATATTCGGCCGGTTGGCCGAAGCTGAAGGCAAAATTCACGGTGTAAACCCCGAAAAGATCCACTTCCATGAAGTAGGGGCGGTGGATGCCATTGTTGATATAGTGGGTGCTGTGGTTGGCTTGCATAAAATGAATATTACCAGGGTATTTGCATCTCCTCTAAATATTGGGGGTGGCTGGACCCAATGTATGCACGGGTATATCCCGGTACCTGCTCCTGCGTCGTTAGAACTATTAAAGGGCATTCCCATCTATAACGGTGGAGTGAATAGAGAATTGGTTACTCCTACAGGAGCGGCTATTATTTCTACGCTATGTCAGGATTTCTCTGATTTACCTGTCATGATTCCTACGCAAGTGGGTTACGGTGCGGGTACCGCAGAACTGCATATACCAAATCTCTTGCGAGTGATCGTGGGAGAAAAAAACCACCAACATGATCACACACACCATGGGCACCGTCATCATGAAGGCTAGTATGGTGGGGATCACCGACATTACCATGAACATCATATAATTTATGGGTAAATTAATGGAATAGAGGTGGTTTTTATTCAAATAATTTATTTTGATTGTATATCCGGCTTTACCGAGGATATGCTTCTTGCGGCATTGCTTCAGATTGATAATAAGATAAGCTTAGAAAAACAACTGAACTGCCTGGGTCTTGGCGCTTGTACCATTCAAAGCCACCTGGAGGGAGAAGCTTTTACAACAAATCGGATTTTTATACAGCATTGTCAACAGCCACAGGAACTGACACTTTTTGAAATTGTGGATATGATAGAAGAGACTAGTTTAATGAATCACCTGAAGGAAAAGGCAATCAATATTTTTACCTCTTTAGCAGAGGCAAAGTCCAAGATTTTTGCTATGCCTTTGATTGAGGTCAGAATAGAGGACGCTTTAGATAAGTTATTAAAAACTATCGGTGCTCTTACTTGTATCCAGAAAATATCGCCAAAGAAAATTCTTATATCCCCTATTTCCTTTAAAACAGGTTTGACAAAAAACTTAGATGCCCTTAGTCCCATCCCTTTACCAGAGTCTTTAGAATTGTTAAAGGGCTTACCGATTAGTACTGGCAAGAATTTTACGGGGATCGTATCACCACTGGGGGCGGCCATTGCCAAGACAATAGTTACTGATATAGCAGCAGAACCTGAATTGGTTTTAAGTTCCATAGGTTATGGTGGTGATGTTCACAGAGAAAATTTATTAAGGGTGATAGTTGGCAGAGGTTCGAATTATTTGCAAGATCATTTAGCTGTTTTGGAGACAAATATTGATGATATGAACCCTGAATTTCATCCCTTTGTGTTGGAGAAACTCTTAGCTGAAGGTGCTCTGGATGTTTTTTACACACCCATTGTTATGAAAAAAGGTCGGGCAGGTGTTAAACTGACTGCAATTTGCCGACCCGAGTCTGTTGATTCCCTTACAGGAATCATTTTGCATGAAACATCATCTTTAGGTGTAAGAGTTAGTTATCAAAATAGGAAAAAATTGTTCAGAGAGATTAAAGAAGTTGATACCTGCTATGGTTCAGTTAAGGTGAAGTTGGCTCGACTTGATGTTGGTCAGCCAGTGTTAAACCTTAAACCTGAATATGAAGATTGTCGTTCCTTAGCCAATAGAATGAATATACCGGTTAAGGAAGTTTATCAGGCAGCTTTACATAGAGGCCGGGAGAAATATATGGGGAGCAGTTAATGTCACTACTCGTTAATTTTTAGCCATTAGCTATTAGTAAACAGCTAATGGCTGATATTTTTACCTGCCTGCTAGTACTCCTGCGAAAAATGTTATAAAATAAGCAAATAAACAACTAACCAGTAAGCGCTCCACAACGTGGGGTGTTTTTGATTTAATTCAGAGGGTTAGGGGAGTAAGTAAGTTGCTGATAGTAGAATGACCAGGAGCTTCGCTCACTTTCCTCTGATAGAAAGTCTATAAAAATGACTGAGGGGGTGTAAAATTGTCTGCTTGTTGCTGCGGAAATTTTTGTGACAGAGAGGATCCAAAACAGAGGGCTCTACAGGCAGCCATTGCACGCTACCGGGGTGTTGCTGGTGCTTTGATCCCCCTGCTGCAAGAGGCTCAGGAGATATATGGTTATCTGCCGGGGGAAGTGATGGAGCAGGTTGCCAATGCATTAAACCTTCCCTTTAGTAAGGTTTTTGGTGTTGCCACTTTTTATGCACAATTTCATTTAAAGCCACGTGGGAGAAATATAATTCGGGTATGCACTGGTACTGCCTGTCATGTCCGAGGAGCAAATTCTGTGCTAGAGAGTATCCGCGAGGCTCTGGGCTTGAAGGGTGAAGGAACCACCGAAGATTTGCGCTATACTTTGGAAACAGTGGCCTGTTTAGGAGCCTGTGGTTTGGCTCCGGCTATGATGGTTAATGAAGATACCCACGGGCGTCTTACCCCAGCCAAAGCTCTGGAAGTTTTAAAACAGTATCCATAGGACGGAGGATTACCATGAAAAAAATTGTTTGTGTTTGTGCTGGTGGTTGTACCTCCTCCGGTTCCCAAAGGGTACTGGAAAAGCTAGTTTCAGAGGTGCAGCAAAGGGGCTTAGAAGAGCAAATCTTGGTCAAGCCAGTGGGCTGCCATGGCTTTTGCGAACAAGGACCTGTGGTTAGCGTTGAACCAGCCAAAATTTTCTATACCCGGGTTACTGAGGGGGATGTGTCAGAAATTGTTGACTCTCTCTCGAGGGGTCAGGTGGTGGAACGACTACTTTATGTCAATCCCCAAGACAACCAGCGACTAACAACCTATGATCAGATACCCTTTTATGCTCGTCAGCAAAAGGTTGTATTGGCAAAATGTGGTCATATCAACCCGGAAAAGATTGAAGATTATTTATCCCAGGCAGGTTATCAGTCACTTATGAAGGTTCTTCAACAGATGGTACCCCGGCAGGTGGTAGATGAAGTAAAGAAATCAGGCCTGCGGGGCCGCGGCGGTGCTGGGTTTCCCACCGGTAGAAAGTGGGATGCAGCCCTGCATGCTAAAATCACAGATAAAAGATACGTTATCTGCAATGCCGATGAAGGGGATCCAGGTGCCTTTATGGATCGTAGTTTGCTGGAGGGAAATCCTCATCAAGTGCTGGAAGGTATGGCTATCTGTGGTTATGCCACTGGTTCTGATGAAGGCTATATATATGTGCGAGCTGAATACCCTATGGCAATACGTCGATTAAAATTGGCCATAGAACAGGCCGAAGAGGCTGGCTATTTAGGAAATAACATTTTTGGATCTAATTTTAATTTCCACATTAAGATAAAAGCCGGCGCGGGTGCCTTTGTCTGTGGCGAAGGTACGGCACTAATGGCTTCCGTTGAAGGAAATCGGGGTATGCCGCGTTTTAAAGCAGACCGCTCCACAGAAAAGGGCCTGTGGCAAAAACCCACTGTAATAAATAATGTCGAAACCTTTGCCAATGTACCTATCATTATTGAAAAGGGAGCCCAATGGTATGCTTCCATTGGTACTGAAAAAAGCAAAGGTACCAAAATATTCTCCTTAACCGGAAAGGTTGTGAACACTGGTTTGGTAGAAGTGCCCATGGGTACTACTCTGCGTCAGATCATTTTTGATATTGGCGGAGGTATCCCAAATCAGCGGGCCTTTAAAGCAGTACAATCAGGTGGTCCTTCGGGTGGATGTATCCCTGCGGAACACTTAGACCTGCCGGTAGATTATGATTCCTTAGGGCAGGTTGGATCCATGATGGGTTCTGGAGGATTGGTGGTGTTGGATGACACCACCTGCATGGTGGATGTGGCCAGATTTTTTCTGAATTTTACTCAAAAAGAATCTTGTGGTAAATGCACACCCTGCCGGGAAGGTACCCTGCGTATGTTGGAAATTCTTACCCGGATCTGTGAAGGGCAAGGCCAGCCAAGGGATTTGGAGGATTTGGAGCGTCTAGCTAAGATCATTTGTAGTACCTCCCTATGCGGTTTAGGACAAAGTGCACCATATCCTGTGCTCAGTACCCTGCGCTATTTTCGCCACGAATACGAAGCCCATATTTACGATAAACGTTGTCCAGCTGGTGCATGCTCCAAGCTGCTGGTATACTCCATTGATGCAAACAAATGTATCGGCTGTGGTAGTTGTGCTCGGGCTTGTCCCACCGGAGCTATTAGCGGTGGCAAAAAGCAAACCCATGTTATTGATGAAAAACGCTGTGTTAAGTGTGGTAATTGTCTGCAAAAATGTAAGTTTGGTGCTGTACTGAAATGTTAATTACGGCAAAAGGAGAGTGAAACAGTTGTCTAAAGTTAATCTAACGATTAATAACCAGCCTGTGGCTGTCCCCGCGGGTACTACCATTTTAGAAGCAGCAGAGCAACTGGGAATTTTTATCCCGACCTTTTGCCACGACCCGGAATTAACTAGGGCAGCTTCTTGTCGTATTTGTGTGGTGGAAATCGCCGGTAAACTGCAGGTAGCCTGCGCCACCGCCGTTAAAGAAGGCATGGTTATCGAAACCGAATCAACTGCTGTGGTGGAGGCTCGGCGAGCCATTTTGGAATTATTATTAGCCAATCATCCCCAGGATTGCCTGACCTGTGGTAAAGCAGGTGAGTGTCGCTTACAAGACTATGCCTTTCGCTATGGTGTTACGGGACCTGGTTTTCACGGGCAGAGCCATGACTATGAAATAGAACAGGATAACCCCTTTATTGTTCGAGATATGAATAAATGCATCCTGTGTGGTAAATGTGTTCGTATGTGCAGTGAAGTGCAGGGGCAAAATGTTTTGGATTTTGCCCACAGGGGTATTCATACAAAGATCTCTACCCCTTTGGATTTGCCCTTGGCCCAATCAGGCTGTGTATTTTGTGGCAACTGTGTGGCTGTCTGCCCGGTAGGAGCCTTACAGGAAAAGGGTTTACGCACAAGGTCCCGAACCTGGGAAGTAAAAAAAGTAAAAACCGTTTGCCCTTACTGCGGCACCGGCTGCAGTTTGGAACTAAATGTCAAGGAAGGCCAAGTGGTTGGTGTAACCTCCTGTGAAGGTGATGTAAACGGCAGGGCTTTGTGTGTAAAAGGTCGCTTTGCTTATGGCTTTATTCACCACCCCCATCGTTTAACCACACCATTAATAAAAAGAAATGGTCAATTTGAAGAAGCCAGCTGGTCAGAAGCCATAGACCTAGTGGCAGAAAAATTAACGGCCATCAAGCAAAACCATAGTCCAGATGCCCTGGCCGTATTGAGTTCTGCCCGGTGTACTAACGAAGAGAATTACCTACTGCAAAAACTAACCAGGGCGGTAATAGGGACTAACAATATAGATCACTGTGCCCGTCTCTGACATGCTCCCACTGTCGCCGGTCTGGCGGCATCCTTGGGCAGCGGTGCAATGACCAACAGTATTAAAGAAATTGCAGGGGCTGACTGTATCTTAGCCATTGGCACTAATACCACCGAGTCCCACCCGATCATTGGTCTGCAGATCAAAAAGGCAGTTCAGCAGGGTGCCACCCTGGTGGTGATAGATCCTCGCCAAACTGAAGTAGCCAAATTAGCCCACCAGCATTTACAGCTAAAACCAGGTACCGATGTGGCCCTGCTGAATGGTTTGGCCCATATAATCATTGCAGAGGATCTTTGGCATAAAGAGTTTGTTGAGCAGCGTACCGAAGACTTCGGAATCCTTAAAGAAATGGTAGAAAAATATTCTCCAGCTTACGTGGCAGAAATCACCGGAGTGCCTGTAGAGGTACTTAAGGCGGCGGCCCGCAGCTATGCCCAGGCCCAAAATGCTACCATTTTATATACTATGGGTTTAACCCAACACACCAGTGGTACCCATAATGTTTTAGCGGTGGCCAATCTAGCTATGCTTTGTGGTCAGCTTGGCAAAGAACACAGTGGAGTTAATCCCCTCCGGGGACAAAATAACGTACAGGGTGCCTGCGACATGGGAGCTCTGCCCAATGTGTTAACTGGTTATCAAAAAGTAGATGATAACGCAGTTAGAGCCAAGTTTGCCCAGGCCTGGGACGTATCGGATTTGTCTGCCAACCCAGGGCTTACCGTGGGTGAAATTTTTAAGGCAGCAGGTTCAGGTAACATTAAGGGCATGTATATAATGGGAGAAAACCCTGTATTGTCCGATGCCAACGCAAATCAAATCATGGCAGACTTGCAAAAATTAGATTTTTTGGTGGTACAGGATATTTTCCTGACAGAAACAGCTCAGTTGGCCGACGTTGTCTTGCCAGCCGCAAGTTTTGCTGAAAAGGATGGTACCTTTACCAATACTGAACGCAGGGTGCAGCGGGTGCGTCAGGCCATTGCACCCATAGGTCAGGCCAAAGCTGATTGGCAAATTATATGTTTGTTGGCCCAGGCTATGGGTTATCCCATGCAATATAATTCTCCAGCGGAGATAATGGCAGAAATGGCTGCCCTGACACCTACCTATGGTGGTATTTCCTACGAGCGTCTGGAACTGCAGAGTCTACAATGGCCCTGCCCTACCGAGGAGCATCCAGGTACCCCAATTTTGCACCAATTAAGTTTTCCCCGGGGTCGTGGTAAGTTCCACCCAGTTGTTTATGTGCCAGCGGCAGAAATACCAGATGAAGAATACCCGTTGGTGTTAAGCACAGGTAGAAGACTCTACCAATATCATACCGGTACCATGACCTTGCGTACCGGAACCCTGGATCGGCATTATCCCAATGAGTATCTCGAAGTAAACCCCGTGGATGCAGAAAAATTGGGCCTTATGGATGGCGATTGGGTCAGAGTGATCTCCCGCCGTGGGTCGGTGGAACTAGTGGTAAGAATAACAGAGGTAACAGCACCTGGCTTAGTGTTTACCTCCTTCCACTACCCCCAAGTACCAATAAATCAGTTAACCAACTCTGCCCATGACCCCATTTCCAAAGTACCAGAGTTAAAGGTCTGTGCTGTTCGAATAGAAAAGTTAACCTAAGGAAAAATGCGACAAGTGGGGACGGTTCTTCACTGTCGCATTTTTCCTTTTTGCGACAAGGGGGACGGTTCCTCGTTGTCGCATTTTTTTATTTTTGCGACAGTGAGAACCGTCCCCGCTGTCGCATTTGTAGGAAATGTATCTCTATGAGTTGGGTAGTCACCAATAGAAGCATATCTTCATACCTTATAAAGGAAACAATATCCAAATAAGGAGTGAAGTGAAGTGTTAGACCAACTTCAGGCCAATCTGGGCAAACATCTGGTTGTTGAACTAGTTAACGGAAGGAAAGTATCTGGTACACTGGTTGAGGCCAACGACCGGTTTATCCGTATGGAATCAGAAGAGGGGATGGGTACCATTCCCTATAGTGCTATTCAGGTAATTTGGGAAAATATGAATCACACTCTTAATGAAGAAAACATGGATTTTATAGCTAACCAAATGCGTAAAGAAGAAGAATCGCGTATTAGTTGCACTGCGGTTTCCGGCTTTATTTGCCAAAACCAGTATTATTGCCTGCCACCGGATTACTGCGCCTATACATTTGCTTGCCCCGGTATTTATTCACCAAGCCAACCCCAGGGAGGCTGCACCTATTTCTTTACACCAGGTTGCACCTATTTCTTTAATCAACCCTGTGGCTTTCAATTCTATCAACCTTGCGGCTTCCGGTTCTATTTTCAACCCTGTGGTTTCCGATTTACCCAGCCCTGCTATGTACCATTCCAGCAGCCCTGTGCCTATCCCTTTGGTTCCCAGTGCACCGCACCAGGTGGCTTTACCTGCCCTGGTCAGGCCTTTATCGGCATAGCTCCACAGGCAGCCAAAAAAGAGAAAAAGGAATAAACATGAGCATGCAAGCAGAGTGGTTAAATAGGATTGCCAACTTTATTAAAGAGTATGCCGGGAACTATCCCGGCTACTCCCATTTGGCATTAGCCCAGGAGCTGCAAAGTAAATTTAATTTACAAGAGGAGGTAGCGGTCCAATTGGCCGCTAGGGCGGAACAGGAGCTAAATACTGCCAAATTGGGCTTAGCAGCAATTGAACTGAATCTAACTTTCAATTGCAATCTTACCTGTGATTACTGCTTTGTACATTGCAAAAGCCCCCATGAAAGAATGAGCCTGCAAACAGCTCAGGCATCAGTTGATCTTTTATTGGACAGAGCAATTTTCCCTAATGTGGTGATTACCCTTATCGGCGGCGAGCCCTTGCTAGAATTTGATCTGATACAGCAGCTAGTTCCCTATGCTTTGGAGCAGGCTGGTCAGCGAAATCTAGAAATTACCTGGGCGGTAACCACCAACGGAACTTTACTAAACAAAAAAATCCTTGAATTTTTTGCACATCACAAAATCAATATTCTTATTAGTATGGATGGTGGACAAAAAACCCACGATCGCTATAGGAGGACTCGCAGTGGAGAGGGTACCTGGCAAAAGATCGCCTCTTTAATTCCCTTAGTTTGTCAGTACCAACCCTGGCTTGGTGCCAGAATGACCGTCAGCCCAGAAGCTATTGATACGATGCAAGAAGATTTTAAGGCCATTGTGGAACTTGGCTTTAAGCAGCTCATAATTGCTCCGGCCCAGGGTGCTAGCCAATGGAGTAGGGATCAGATAGAAAAGTATGGTTTAAATATGGTAAAAATATTAGAGGATTACCATCATTACAAAGGTAAAGGTGTACCACTATATATCGAGGAATTTGAAAAGGATGAGCATGAACCTGTGGGGTGGGGCTGTCGTGCCGGTAGTACTTCACTGGCCGTGGCCCCCAATGGGGATCTCAGCCCCTGTTCGAAACTGTTGGGACTAACGGATGAAACAGGAAAATATGTTGTAGGGAATGTTAGGACCCATGTTAATATGAAAAAATTACAGCCTTTCCAAAACGCTATAAGTAGGATGCCCCGTCACTGCAAAGGCTGCACCAGAACCTGTGCTGGTGGTTGCTATGCGGTAAATTTTGAGCAAACCGGGGATCATTTTACACCTTCTCAAGAGAACTGTATGTTTTGGGTAGTGGGTCAGGAATTAAAAAGAATGTCTAGCAAGATAAAATACTTTCGATAAACATAAAAACCGTCTAGGGTTAAATCCCTAGGCGGTTTTTCTATTACAGAAACAATGCTCGTACAATTACAAAAGATATTGCGGCCAGTACCATTGTAACGGGTAAGGTGATGATCCAAGCTGATACCATTGTTACTGCAGTACCCCATTTTACAGAGGAAAACCTTTTAGCTGAACCAACACCCATAATGGACGAACTAATAACGTGAGTGGTGGAGACAGGAAGTTTAATCAGGGTAGCACCAGTAATAACTAAAGCAGAGGTTAGGTCAGCAGCAAAACCACTGGCTGGCTCTAATTTAATAATCTTTGAACCAACGGTTTTAATGATACGCCAACCGCCCACGGAAGTTCCCAGTGCCATTGCCATTGCGGCAGATATTTTTACCCAGAGAGCTACATCTAGGCTCTCCTGGAAGCCTCCTGCCACCAAGGCAAAGGTGATTATACCCATTGTTTTCTGAGCGTCGTTGGTACCGTGACTGAAAGCTTGAAAAGCTGCTGTAAAAATCTGTAGAAACCGAAACTTGGAATTCATTTTATGGGGTGAAACATTAGCGAATATAATGCGGATAATCGTCATAATGATATAGCCAACGGTAAAAGCAAGTAAGGGAGATAAAATAAGAGCTTCAATGATGGTTAAGAAACCCGATAGATTAACTGCACTAAATCCAGCTGATGCAATAACCGCACCTGCTAATGAACCAATCAAAGCGTGAGAGGAACTGCTGGGAATACCATAATACCAGGTTAGCAAGTTCCAAATAATCGCTGCTATTAAGGCAGCGGCTACCACATAAACCCCATTTTCAAGATTAGCGGGGTTGGCTACACTGCCACCTACAGTTTTTGCAACACCGGTAAAAGTAAGGGCTCCTAGTAAATTCATACAAGCAGCTAAAACTATAGCAACTCTAGGTTTTATTGCTTTGGTGGAAATAGATGTAGCGATGGCGTTTGCAGTGTCGTGGAACCCATTAATAAAGTCAAAGCTTAAAGCTAAAATTACAACCGCAATAATGACAATCTGTTGGTCCATATTCCGCCTTCCTTATTAGGAATTTCGCATGAGAATGCTCTCAAGAATGTTTGCCACGTCTTCACAGGCATCGGTAACTTCTTCTAGCATCTCGTAAATCTGCTTGTACTTAACAAATTCAATGGCATCGGTGCAGGAGGAAACCAGTTCTCGTAAGCTGTTGTTAAAAAGATCGTCTGCCTCATTCTCCAGTTCATTAATTCGTACAGCGTGGGCGCGAATGTCCAAAAACTTTTTGGTAACTAGTTTATCAATAGCTAGTTCAACTTCCTTGCATTGTTCCAAGATAATTTCCGTGTTTCGCTTAATAAAGATGTTAATATCTTTAATGTCATAGATATCCATACGAATATACGTTGCTTCTATGCCATCCAAGATATCATCCATTTTAACTGCCAGATTCATGATGTCTTCACGTTCCAGAGGAGTTATAAAGGTTTTATTCAGTTCCTTATATATGGAATGGGTGTAGCGATCACCTTTTTTTTCCATATCTTGAATATCTGTTAACCCTTTTTTTTCACTTCCTGGTTTGTGTAATTCTGTGCAAAATTCCTCAGCAGCTAAGGTGATATTTTTTGCAATGGCTTGAAAGGTCTCAAAGAAAATATCTTTTTTCTTAAAAAACATACAGTCCCCCCCAAGGAGATAATTTTTAATCCTTGTCCATGAAAGAGTATACCATATACAATATAATAATGTTAAAAATTTGAAAGACTTAAAGAAAAATTAACAATCAAGTGAAAAACAGTGCATATTCCTATTAGAACTTTGCTAAATATGCCCTATGTAAAAGAGTTGAGCATTAATGGTAACAACATATGACTATATTCTCTTCATAAAAACCTCCTCTATTCGACATAATTTATATTCTGTTCCATGAATTCATTAAAAAATCCTTCGCCAGAACTTTCTAACTACTTTTTTTATTTATACAAGCACTTTTTGAGAGTTTCCCTCGTAGCATAAAGTAGATAACTATTTTTGTTACGGAGGGATGCTGATTGACCGCAGGTATCATTACCTTAATAGCCCTTTCGGTTTTGAATGGTATTGCGTTTTTGGTTTCCTATATTTCATCTGGCAGTTTGCCCGATCCTTTATCCCCTGAGGAAGAGAGGGAATGGTTATTGAGGTTAGCTAAAGGAGATAAATTAGCTAAAACTGTGCTTATTGAAAGGAATCTAAGGTTAGTTGCTAAAATAGCCAATAAAATGAAAGACAACGGAGTTGATAAACAGGATCTTTTCCAGATTGGGGTAATAGGTTTAATTAAAGGTGTAGATACCTTTGACGTAAATAAGTCTAGAAAATTTTCAACCTATGCAGGGGTTTGTATTCAAAATGAAATGCTGATGGTATTACGTAAGCAGAAGACAATCAGAAATACTATCTCTATTTCAGAACCCCTGGATTACGATAAAGATGGTGGCCTTTTAGAATTGCAGGATACCCTAATGAACGACGAGATCCCAGTGGATGAGAGGGTGGAAACAAATCTAGAAGTGGAGAGGCTGGAAAAGGCACTAAAAAAGCTATCCCCCAGAGAACAGGCCGTGATCAAATTGAGATATGGCTTAGAGGGTGGCAAGGAATATACCCAACGGGAGGTGGGACAGCAGTTGGCCATTTCTCGATCCTTTATTTCTCGCATCGAAAGCAGCTCCATAAACAAGCTGTATAAAGAAATGTCCCATCCGTAGGTTATAGCCATTAGCCATTAGCTGTTAGTTGTTAGCTGTTAGTTATTAGAGTTAAGTTCCCTCTTTGAGGGGATGTCACGTTAGTGACGGGAGAGTAAGCATACTTCGATGGTGAGCTCCTTCCGGCAGCTACGCTGCCACCTTCCTCAGGGAGGAAGGTTAAAAGCCACGGCCCAAGGCACGTATCCCATAAAACAGACGAAAGGCTAAAGGATAACAACTGGACCCCAAAGGAATACCCATAAAAAAGAGGGCCCCCTCTCGGGAGCCCTCTTTTTTATGGGTTAAAATGTAGCTACAACGGCACCTTTGTAATTATCTTCGATGAATTTCTTAACTTCAGCACTCTTAAGTGCTTCGGTCAGTTTTTTGATCTCTTCACGGTTTTCGTCACCCTTACGGATGGCTAAAATATTACCGAAGGTATCGGCAGCTTCAGATTGAGCATCTTCAGCCACCAGGGCGTCGGTGGGAACAAAGTTGGCTTGTACAGCAAAGTTACCGTTGATCACAGCACCAGCCAGGTCATCGACGGAGCGGGGCAGTTGAGCAGCTTCCAATTCAACAACTTCTACTTTCTTCTCTACGATATCCCGCACTGTGGCAGTGATACCAACTCCTTCTTTAAGCTTCAGCAGACCAGCTTTCTCTAAAACTGCTAGGGCTCTACCACCGTTGGTGGGGTCGTTGGGAATACCAATTTTGTCGCCTTCTTTAAACTCACTGACAGCTTTTAGTTTCTTGGAGAAAAGACCCATTGGCTCAAAGTGAATTTTGGCAGTATAGCTCAGCTCCAGACCCTTTTGCTTATTGAATTCTTCTAAATAGGGTAGGTGCTGGAAGTAGTTGGCATCCAACTGCTTGTCATTGAGGGCTAGGTTGGGTTGTACATAATCGTTAAACTCTACGATTTCTAGTTGAATACCGTCTTTTTCTAAGATGGGTTTAACAATTTTTAAAATTTCTGCATGGGGTACTGGGGTAGCACCAACCTTTAAAACCTTAGCTTCATTGCTGGCGTTACTACCGGCAGTATCCTGTTGTTCCTTTTTTTCGCCACCGCAGCCAACTAACACTAGGCTTAAGGACAGCAAGCAGGTAACCAGTAAAGCTAATTTCTTTTTCATGGAAACTCCTCCTTAGTTTTTGTTAAATTTTTCGGCAAGTATATTGCCAAGGGTTTGCATTATTTGCACCATAACGATTAGAATGACCACGGTGGTTACCATTATCACTGAATCAAAACGCATATAGCCGTAACGTACCGCCAGGTCCCCTAGGCCACCTCCTCCCACGACACCAGCCATTGCGGAGTAACCTACCACGGCGATGGCTGTAATGGTCGTACCTAAAATAATACCGGGTAGGGCCTCGGGCAATAGTACCTTACGAATAATCTGCCAGGTATTGGCACCCATTGCCAGAGAAGCCTCTATCACACCCCAGTTTACTTCCTTTAAAGAAGTTTCCACCATTCTGGCCACAAAGGGAGCTGAGGCAACGGTGAGGGGGACAATGGCCGCAGTGGTTCCAATAGTAGTGCCTACAACAAAACGAGTAAAGGGGACCAGTGCCAGTAGTAAGATAATGAAGGGATAGGAACGAAAGATGTTCACAATTGATCCCAAAACCCGGTTCAGCAACAAATTCTCTTTAATATGGCCCTTATCAGTAATGACTAAAATTATTCCTAAGGGAATACCTAATACCGAAGCCAGTATAACAGATACCATTGTCATATAAAGAGTTTCCCAAGTGGCCTTGATTAACTCTGGGGATAGGTTGGCTAGGTGGGAGAGAATTTCATTGGACATTCTTTAACACCTCGATTCTTAAGCCTTGTCTTCGTAAATATTCCACTGCCTTTTCGCAGTTGACTTTGGGCCCTAGACATTCAATAATTAACAT
Source organism: Desulfotomaculum defluvii (assembly GCF_054657375.1). Classification (NCBI taxonomy): domain Bacteria; kingdom Bacillati; phylum Bacillota; class Clostridia; order Eubacteriales; family Desulfotomaculaceae; genus Desulfotomaculum; species Desulfotomaculum defluvii. The sequence goes on from NZ_BAAHYV010000006.1 coordinate 720,543, forward strand.
GCCAAAGGGAGTATCTTGGATCTGGTCAATGTTGCCATAAAGAATGTTTACATCCACATCATATTGCTTAGCTAAAGTTGAAATCACAGGTTCATCCGTAGAGTCTCCAATAAAAGAAATCCTGATAATTTGACCCTCATCCTTTTGAAGCAGACGCTGCTTAATTTTTTCCGGGACATCTGTATTAATGATTGTTTGGACAAAGCGACGCGTAGTGGGGTGTTGGGGTTGGGTGAAAACATCAATGACTAAACCTTCTTCAATAATTTTCCCCTTTTCAATTACTGCTACAGAATCGCATATTTCAGAGATTACTTTCATTTCGTGTGTAATCATCAAAATGGTTAGATCCAATTGGCGGTTTATATCTTTTAACAACTCTAATATAGAGCTGGTGGTGGCAGGGTCTAGGGCAGAGGTAGCTTCATCGCACAGTAGTACAATGGGGTCATTGGCCAAGGCCCGGGCGATGCCTACCCTTTGTTTTTGACCACCGGATAACTGGCTAGGGTAAGCGTTAGCTTTATCGGCTAGTCCCACTAGATCTAACAACTTCGTAACCTTAGCCTGGATTTCCTGATTGTTTACACCACTAATCTCCAGAGGGAAAGCGATGTTTTCAAATACAGTACGTGAGGATAATAGATTAAAATGCTGAAAAATCATGCCGATTTTTTGGCGGCTGGATCTTAGCTGTGTTTCACTTAATTCGGTCATTTCCTGACTATTTACTTTAATACTACCTGATGTGGGTTTTTCCAGCATATTTACGCAACGGATCAATGTGCTCTTACCTGCTCCACTAAAACCTATGATACCGTATATTTCGCCTTTACGAACTCTTAAACTTACACTGTCTAGGGCTTTAACATCTCCAGCATTGGAATGATAAACCTTGGTTAGGTCTTTAATTTCTATCAAGTATATCAACCTTCCTTAGATTGCTTGATCTAGTATAGCTCCGTCTAAATTAATGAGGCCTCTTCTGGTCAGACCAGAAGAGGCCATAATATGCTTATGCCCCCTCCTTATCTTTCAGAAGATTGTTCTTCTGCAGGAATTAGCACCTTTCTTAGATAAAATAAGAAGGTTGCCGGGCGTCTCAGGGCCAGTCCCTCAGCCTCTCTGGATAAGAAGAATTGCTATTAAATTGACTAATGTAGATTTTATGCCATATATTTGATTTTGTCAATCAATATTTTATTTTGCTTAAAAGTGTAAATCTGAAAAGTTTTAGCAAGAATGAATACGATCAAAAGGAGAACAATAAAGATGAGTTCAATATAAAAAGGAGGGGTTGCTGTGAGCCGCAGATTAAAGTCCAGGGATAATGGAAAACATAAGCAAGTTCCCAGGTATTCTAAGGATCGCAAGACTGTAAAACCTCCTCCGGACAATAGTGTTGGGGTTACCTATATCTAAAAAAAAATGGCCGGTATAACCGGTCATTTTTTTTTAGATATCAAGTGAAAGGAAGAACTTGTTCGGATCTGTAACTTTTCTTATTAGCTTTGAATATTTTGTCATACACCTAAAATACGAGGAAGTGAGAAAGATGCTCTCCCCCGATATGGATCCAAAGGAGTTAAACAGGTTATTACCTCTATTTACGAAGGAAGATCTGGAAGAACTTTTAAAAGAAATTGAAAACTTAATCCGTTACGAACAGGATATCAGGAGGTTAATGCGTTTGTTCGATAATCAAAAAATTGTAGAAGGTGCCATTGACCGTTATTAACAACTATCCACATTTACCCCAAAAACACCTGTGATAATTGTGGATAACTACGATAAAAGTGGATAACTCTGTGGATAACGTGTTTATTAATACTTAATAACTGTTCAAAAGAGCACCAATAAAGTATTTTATCAAGGAATAAACTATTAAGATAAGGAAAAAATAAAACTCACATAATCTACGCAATGAATTTCTCTGCCTAGGCAGAGACTTTTTTTTATAAAAGAATACTCATAATGTTTTAGATTATTTAATACTGGTTAGGATTATAACGATCCTTGAAGTCTGCAGGGATTAACTTTCAGAGACCTTAACCAGATTGGTTAAGGTTTCTATTTTTTACAAGACTATTAAGGCTTAGGAAGCCTGTTCTGATAAAAAAACAAGGGTTAACCTTACCCTTGTTTTTTACTGTGAAACAACTCCTTTGTGGATGGCCAATTTACGACTAAGCTGCTGATATGTTAGTGTTCCAACCAATAGGATGACTGAAGTCATGACAATGGCACCTCCGGGTGCCAGATTCAAGTAAAAGGAGGCTAAGATACCGATGAGAATGGCGGTTTCTCCGAATAAAATTGACAACATCATGGCACCCCGGAAACTGTTGGCCAGACGCATAGCTGTAGCAACGGGCAATACCATTAAGGAGGACACTAAGAGGATGCCCACCACTCGGATAGATAGGGCAATGGTGACAGCGGTCATGATGGTAAAACAAATACTGATGCTATCCACCGGGATACCACTAACCCTAGCATGCTCCTCATCAAAGGAAATAGCAAATAACTCCTTTTTTAACATATTTATTAAAAGTAGAATGGTGATGCCCAGCAAAGAAATAATTTTTAAGTCATTGGCACTGATAGCTACAATACTGCCAAAAAGGTAACTCATAAAATTGGCGCTATAACCCTTGCCTAAATCTAAAATGATAGCACCGATAGCTACTCCAGCCGAAAGAAGAATGGCAATGGAAATTTCTGAATAGCCACGATAAACCTTACGCAGTCTCTCAAGTAATAGCCCACCCCCAGCGGCGAAGAGGGCAGCACTTAACACCGGGTGAATTCCTAGCGTCATACCTGCCGCCACACCAGAAAGGCAAACATGGGATAACGCATCGGATATCATAGACATTCTTCGCAGGGCTATGAATAAACCAACCGCGGGACAGATGAGGCCTACTAATATACCAGCCAACAGTGCTCGCTGCATGAACTCATATTGTAAGATTTCCATAACACGGCTCCTTTGTATTGGCAGGTTGCCTATTAATACGTCGACTGCAGTGTTCCAGTTGATTCCCTGGATCGTTATACTTATGACATGAACAACTGCAGATGTGTTTATCCAGGCAAACCTGATGAGTGATCAGGGATGCTAAACCCTCTAACTCATGGGATACAATTAGCATGGTCATATCTTGCTGAAGACTTAGTTCCTTTAACAACCGGTACATAGAATCAAGTGCTTGGCTATCTACGCCGGTGTTGGGTTCATCCAGAATTAAGAGATCAGGTTGAGAGACCAATGCCCTAGCCAGTAAAATTCTTTGCTGTTGCCCACCAGAAAGGGTACCCACCGGGTGGTCTGCGAACTCTAGCATACCAACCTGTTCCAGAACCTGATCAACCAGAAGTTGGTCTGGTTTTAGCAAGGGGTGGAACAGACCCCGCCGAGGAACCCTTCCAGATCGTATTACTTCCCGGGCGGTAGCCGGAAATTGACTGTTAAAACTGGTGGCCTTTTGGGCTAAATAACCAATGCGATAGCGTTCCTTTACTTTATGGGCTTCGGTACCAAAGAGTTTGATGGAACCGGAAGTGGGTTTTAGCTGACCTAGCACCAGCTTTAAGAGGGTGGATTTACCGGAACCGTTAGGCCCAGTAATGGCCACCACATCTCCGGCGGCAATACTAAGATTAATGTTATTTAAAATAAGATGGCAACCATAGGTAAAATTTAAGCCTTCAATTTTAATGATATCTTCCTTACTCATTTTATTCAGCTCCCAGAGCAATTTTTAGATTCTTAAGGTTTTGTCTCATAACAGAAAGGTAATTTTCACCGGCTGCCAATTCTTCTTCCGACAACCCCTCCAGGGGATTCAGCACCAGTGTGTCTGCCTTTAACTCGCTGGCCAGGGTTTCTGAGACTTTGGGGTTAACCAGGGTTTCGAAAAAGATGGTATCAATGTTCTTTTTTCGGGCCAGTTCTATAATGGCAGCCATATCAGCGGGGCTAGGTTCGGTTTCCGCTGAAAGCCCACGGGCTGGAATCTCTATCAAACCATAGCGCTGGGCCAAGTAGCCGAAGGCGGCGTGGGAGGTAATAAATTCTTTGGTCTTGGCCTTGCCTAAGTTATCTTGATATTCTAAGTGTAGTTTATCCAACTCCTGTTGAAATTGGATTGCGTTGGTTTGATAATATGATTTATTCTCGGTATCAATCTTAGCTAGACCAGTAAAAATTTCCTCTACCATTATTTTGGCATTTAATGGGTCAAGCCAAACGTGGGGGTCGCCGGCCTGATGATGTTTCTGGGAATCGGTATGGGAAGTACTTCCTTCTATTAATTTAATGCTTTTACCAGCATGGATTACGGTCAACTTTTTACTATCTAGAGTATTAATTATTTTATCGCCCCAGTGTTCTACACCGGTGCCACTAAGGATGATGATGTCTGCTTTGGTCAGTTTAGCAAGGTCCTGGGGACTGGGTTCCCAATCATGGGGTTCTGACCCCGGAGGGACAATGTTTTCCACCGTCACTTTATCACCGCCCACTCGCTTGGCAAAATCATAAAGAGGGTAGATACTGGTGTATACTTTCAGGGTATCACTTGCAGGATTTTGTTGCTTTTTATCATTTGCATCGCAGCCAATGATTACGCCTGCCACCAATACAAATGCCAGCAAGCTCAATAGGATTCTTCTCACGATAAACCTCCTTTACTTTGTACACTTCTCACATAATCCGAAGATTTCAAAGGAATGACTCTGTATTTTAAATTTATTTACTTTGTCCTGTTCTAAGAATTGTAATGGACAATATTGAATCTCCTGGGCATCCCCACAGCGAGTGCAAATTAAGTGGTGATGATGGGAGTGACTGGTTAATTCATAATGTACCCTTCGCTCGCCTAAATTCAATTCTCTTAAAATACCCAAGTCCCGCAGCATGCCAAGATTTCTGTAAACCGTATCAAGGCTAATAGTTGGAAAGCTTTTAACAATTTCCAAATGTATGTCTTCAGCACTCCGATGTTTGTTCGTTGTGCCCAAAAAGCTGCTGAGAATGGCCTGCCTTTGGGGGGTTACCTTGATACCTTTTTCCTTTAGCTGTTGTATCAATGGTTGTAGTTCCTGCAAGACGTCACCTTCTTAAATAGGAATATTTCTTATCTACTATAGATTATTATAACCAAAACAGAAATATGTCAACGGTTTTAGGAAAAAAATCAGGAAAAACGGAAAATTAAATTAATTTATATAAAACTGGCACTAGAAAAATTTCTTAATTATAGAAGAAACAAAGGATGATGTATGCCTATTGTTTTAAAGGGTTAGACGAAGAGAGGTTATGATTGGGTATCCTGAGTTATACGGGGACCAGTTGAAAGGACTTTCTTGGTTAATGTCATTGAAAAATAAGGATAGTTCTTTATCTTAATTAGTAATGCTGGTTTGTTTTAACTAACAATCTTATATGTATATAAAGTTGTTGGATGTGTTAGGGAATTATGTTACAATTAATTATAGCGAAATACAATGTGTAGTGCATTGCAGATGACAATTAACATAATGAAAGGCAGGGAATCATATTTGGGCATTCTTATTGAAAAATTTAAAGAAACTTTATTTGCTGTACTTCCAATCACAATAATAGTATTAATAATGAATTTTACAATTATTCCTCTGGAAACATATCTAATATTTAAATTCCTAATTGGTGCCATATTAATAGTAGTAGGACTCTCAATATTTTTGTTTGGTGTAGATATAGGAGTAACTCCGATAGGTAATTTAATGGGAGGAACCCTTGTTAAAAGCAATAAACTGTGGATTATAGGTATTTCGGGCTTACTGTTAGGCTTTTTTATATCAATTGCTGAACCCGATTTGCATATTCTTGCTGGGCAAGTTAGTAATGTGACATCAGGGGTTATATCTAAGTTTGCTATTGTAGTTATTGTTTCCATAGGAATTGCAGTAATGTTATCCGCTGGTTTATTAAGAATAGTTTATAATAAATCATTACGTAAAATGTTAACTGTAACTTATTTAATTATTTTTTTATTTGCTTTATTTACATCTTCTGAGTTTTTAGCAATATCCTTTGATGCTTCGGGAGCTACTACTGGGGCAATGACTGTTCCCTTTATATTAGCCCTGGCATTAGGGGTATCTTCGTTGAAAAAAAATGGAAAGGCATCTGAAGAAGATAGTTTCGGTTTAGTAGCAATAGCATCTGCGGGAGCCATTTTATCAGTAATCATTATGAGCATTATTTCAAAAACTGATAAAATTTCTGGAGGTCTTGATAATGTCAAGTCAAGCTCAACAGCCATTCTAAAACCTTTTATGGAAAAAGCACCGACTATGATGTTTGAAGTTTTTTTAGCTTTATTCCCGTTGTTATTGATATTTATTATTTTTAATAAGATTTCGTTTAAGCTTTCTAAGAAAGCCTATAGAAAGATCCTTAAAGGTCTTTTATATTCCTTTATTGGATTGGTAACATTTTTAACAGGTGTAAATGCAGGATTTATGGAAGTTGGAAGCGTAGTAGGATATAGTCTTGCTTCCCTTGATAATAACTGGACGATTATCCTTGTCGGGTTTATTCTCGGGTTAGTTGTCATCTTGGCTGAACCGGCTGTATATGTGCTAACTAATCAGATAGAAACGGTGACCAGTGGCCATATTAAAAGGAAAATAGTGGTTTTTTCGCTCTCTATTGGAGTTGCATTTGCAGTGGCCTTGTCTATGTTAAGAATAGTTGTGCCAGAAATACAATTATGGCATTTTCTTTTACCCGGATACCTAATATCTCTTGTATTGTCTTACCTTGTACCGAGATTATTCGTTGGTATAGCCTTTGATTCCGGAGGAGTTGCTTCTGGTCCTATGACTGCAACCTTTATACTAGCTTTTGCCCATGGTGCCGCAGAAGCCATTGAGGGAGCTAACGTATTAATTGATGGATTTGGAATAATTGCCATGGTAGCTTTAACTCCAATAATTGCTTTACAAGTTTTAGGTTTAATTTTTCAAATTAAAGCTAAAAAAGGAGGATTAGAAGCTAATGGAAAATGTATATAATAAAAAAAGATATGAGCTACTTTGTGTAATCGTAAATTATGGGTTGGGAAGTAAAGTAATTAAAACTGCTAAAGAAAACGGAATATCAGGATGTACAGTTTTTTTAGGCAAAGGAACCATTAAGAGTCATATATTGGAGCTTTTAGGTCTTAATGATACCAGGAAAGAAATAGTTTTTATGATTACCGACTCAAATTCTTCCCACGAAGCATTTAAAGCACTAAATAAAAAATTTAAATTTGAAAAACATAATCACGGCATAGTTTTTTCAACTTCTGTTTCGAACCTATTAGGAGTTAGAAATTGTATATATGAAAAAAATACCGAAAGTAGAGGTGTGGAAGATACTATGTATAATGCTATTTTCACAGTTGTAGATAGAGGTAAGGCAGAACAAGTGATTGATGCAGCGGTTTCAGCCGGTTCTAAGGGAGGCACTATAATTAATGCCAGAGGTTCTGGAATTCATGAAACCAACATGCTATTTTCTATGGTAATAGAACCGGAAAAGGAAATCGTCATGATATTATCTGAGAAAAACCTTACAGATGCTATTGTTCTTTCAATTAGAGATGCTCTGAAAATTGATGAACCTGGAATGGGGATAATGTTTATACTAGATATTAATAAAGCTTATGGGTTAGTTTAAAGCAATACAAAAAGCAGGTGCTCGTAAAGCACTTGCTTTTTTATTTAATAATCCTGTGAAACAATATCAAAAATAAGGGAAGGGGGGTATATTATAGGTGATGAGTGCGTCACATTACTCCTAAAAAACCCTCCTCTTAGCTGAGGTTTTTTAGGTTCCAAATGAATTGGCATATTAATTGCTTAATATAAAGGCATAATACTGAAAGACTAGTTTTCCAAGTATAATTGTTGCGAAGTCGAAATAAACCGTTCTATTTTGATACAAAGTGTTTCATTTTTTATATATAGTTTTGTGGGAGTCGCGCCTGCTTATCGCACTCCAATTTTTTTTGCCTTTTTTGTCAAACTATAATGATATTTCATTTGCTCTGCATTGAACCATTGGGTAGAATAGATTCTAAAGATTATCAAGGTATGCTGGGGGCACAAATGGAGATTTTCGAGCATTTCTATACCATGTTGTCCATTATTAATATTTTTTTGGCTGGCACTATTATCTTCTTGGAAAGAAGAAATGTTACAGCTACCTGGGCATGGCTAATTGTCTTGCTTTTTTTACCGATCTTGGGCTTTGTCCTGTATATTATGTTAGGGCAAAACTTAAGTAAGAGGAAAATCTACAGATTTAGAAAAGAAGAGAAAACAATGGTCGAGCAGATGGTCAATCACCAAAAACATCTCCTAAAGGGGGGGGCGGTGCGGTATCACGATCCCGCAATGGTGGACTATCAGGATATGATCTATATGAATCTGACCAGCAATAACTCTCCCTTTACCCAGGATAATGAAGTGGAAATCTTTACCGACGGCAAGAGCAAGTTCACTTCACTGATTAAGTCTATCAAAGAGGCTAAGGATCATATTCACTTGTTGTATTATATTGTGAGAAATGACGAATTAAGTCAACACCTGGTACAGGTTTTGGCCCAAAGAGCCCGGGAAGGGGTGCAGGTGCGTTTTCTGTACGATGCCATTGGTTTTGTTGGTATGTCCAAAAAAATCTGGCGCCCTTTATTAGAGGCCGGCGGAGAGGTGGCCTCCTTTTTCCCCTCTTTCATTCCCTATGTTAATATCAGGTTGAATTACCGAAATCACCGAAAACTGGTTGTGATTGACGGCCATACTGGTTATATTGGCGGCTTTAATATTGGTAATGAATATTTGGGCTTGGACCCCCAACTTGGTTTTTGGCGAGATACCCACCTAAAGGTGAGTGGCAGTGCAGTGCAAATTATGCAAGCCAACTTTTTTTTAGATTGGAACTTGTCTGCAAAGTGTCCCATAAACTATGAAAGACGGTATTTTCCTACGGTAGATGGCCAGGGAAATGTGGGAATGCAGATTGTTTCCAGCGGTCCTGTTAACAACCTGGAACCCATAAGAAATGGTTATTTGAAAATGATTTATGAGGCCAATGAATTTATCTACTTGCAAACTCCCTATTTTGTGCCAGATGATAGTATGTTAACTGCATTACGAATGGCTGCCTTATCTGGCATTGATGTACGAATCATGATTCCCGGAAGACCAGACCACCTCTTACCCTATTGGGCAAGTCGCTCTTATATTGGCGATTTGTTAGAGAGTGGGGTTAAGTGTTATATTTATGGGGATGGTTTTCTTCATGCTAAAACCATTGTGGTAGATGGAAAGATCGCTTCGGTGGGTTCGGCTAATACCGATATCCGAAGTTTCAAGCTGAATTTTGAGGTTAATGCTTTTATTTTTGATACAGTAACGGCCATGAAACTACAGAATGTTTTTTTAGAGGACATCGAAAAGTGCAGTGAAATGACCATAGCAACATATAGGTGTCGTCCCGTCACTTCGAAATTTGTGGAGTCACTGAGTAGATTGCTTTCGCCTATTTTATAAGGGACAAGTTTAATAGTTTATCTGGCTAACCTCTTTAATTATTTATTTATAACATGTATAATATAGGTAACTATTCCATAATGTACAAGATAAGGCGGCTATCTCCTCGGAGAAAGTCGCCGTATATTTTATTTGCATATCGGAAAATTTATAACTTTCCAATCTGCAAAAGCGAAACCAAGGCCTGCGCCATCGTTAGCCAAATTTTTCTAATAATTTATTTATGGGAGGGAACGACTATGGAAAGCGTGAGGAAAATTTATATGACCAATGTAGACAAGGAAAGATTACAAAAACTCATAGCTAAGGAAAAAGAAGTACGTTGGAACATGGGTAAGGAATATCTAAGTGGTCTAGAGCGGGAATTGGAACGTGCCCTCTTAGTATCTTCCCAGGAAGTTCCTCCGAGTGTCATTACCATGAACTCAAAGGTACTATTAGAGGATTTAAGTACCGGCGAAGAGATGACCTATACATTGGTATATCCCGAGGAAGCTGATGTACTGGAAGATAAAATATCTGTGTTAGCACCGGTAGGGACAGCAATTCTTGGTTACCAAGTAGGTGATATACTTGACTGGCCGGTTCCGGATGGTATTGTGCGTCTAAGAGTAAAAGAGATCCTTTATCAACCGGAGGCCGCTGGTAATTTTGAACTATAGAATAATGGAGTCAATGCGGTAGCGAAGGAGACCCTGTGTTGTAGGATAGGTTATTTCGCTACCTACCTCTTTTAATACTAAAGCCATGCCAAAGGGTGAAAGGAAAGAAATATCATGTTCCTCTGTATTATACTGGGGTAGCACAAGCCGGACTATCTTTGAAGAATTATCGTCAAAACAACAAAGGTGTACTTTACTATTTACAATAACAATAGGTAGGAGGTTGTCAGAGCTGCTTGACACCTGAACCCGCCTAATTAGTGCATCCACTTGTATAATATAGTTTTCTATAAAGGAGTAATAATTTTCCCTCTCCGGAGATGCTGTCGGAAAATACTCCAGAAGGCTGGTTTTTTCCTCTTCAATATACACAATGTCATGGATCAGTCTTTCAAAGGCATCCCTCGTTAATAAAATCTTTTCTAGCATGATATGTTTCCTTATACGCTTTATATTTTTTATCCTATATCATCATTTTATCATCAATTTGCAACGTGTTTGTAAAGGGAAAGAAGAGGCTGCTATGGCTATAAATACCTCTGCCGAGGCAATTTATTATTGAACAATCTTAATATCTATTTCAGTTCCATCTGCGTAGGTTTGCAATAGTTCTTTGGCTAAAGCCAGGTATTCCGGGAGTTTGTTTGTTCCACTAAAGGAAATAATATTCATGAGGATTTTTGCGGTATCCATTGTGATCATAGCTCGTTCCGAATCACTGGTAGGGCTACCGAAGGGACCCTTGGAATCAGCGAAAATTGGCAGGTTTGCGATATTGATAAATTCCTTGCCAATGCCTTTGTATGTCTGTCCCTCTTTTCCTATGGTGAAAACAATAGGGGATTGTACCTGGTCTAGATCATAGGTGCCTACGGAATAATGGGATTTTAAAGAAACAAAATTATTAATATCTACAATGTTATTGATTTGATAAAGGCCTTTTCCCTGCAATACACGACGCATTAAAGCTTCAGAAGAAACTCTATAGCGACTGGGGCTTTTACCCAATTTCTTATAGGTTTCTCTTGCATCAATAATATTTGGCATCTGAGCTACTTGTTCTAATGCGGTGTTTTGATTAATTTGGTTACATAGTTTATCAATTTCGGCAGACAACGCTTGGTCATTTTCTTTTAATTTTACAGTTGCTTGTATACATCCAAGAGTCAAATTCGGACATACATCCTTTAATTCCTTTGAAATAGATATCATTAGCAAAAATTCATTACCTCCTAGATAGTTCCAGTGAATATAATTATTACAAAGTATATCAAAAAATCAAGACTGATAAAATTATGATCCTTCTTAAATAGGGCAGATTTTACGAAGTTGCTATTAATTTAAGAAGACATTCTTTCATTTTGGATTTATAATTAAGCTTTTAATTACAAAAAAAGGTACAAAAACTAGAATATTTAAGTTTTTTTTGATAGGATCATAGTAGAGTGGGCTAAAGTACAAAGGCACCTAATATGTTCTAATAGAAGGGTAATAACCATTTTATATTGCTTACAATATGATGAGCTTTGGAGGAATAGAAAATGAGTAGAGTTTTAAATGTTGGCCTCGATATTGGCTCTACTACCGTAAAGATGGTTATTTTGGACAAGAACAATAATATTGTCTATAAAAAATATTTACGGCATTTTTCTGATATAAAAAATACCGTTGCTTCTTTGTTTGAAGATGCCAGGTCCATCTTGCAAAGAAACTTATTAACCGTTATGATTACAGGTTCCGGTGGTTTTAACTTTTCTAAAAAGTTAGAAGTACCCTTTATTCAAGAGGTCATTGCCTGTGCCCATGCCATAAAAAATGTCATACCCAATACTGATTCAGCCATCGAACTGGGTGGTGAGGACGCTAAAGTTACCTATTTTGGCGAATCCATCGAGCAAAGAATGAATGGAACCTGTGCCGGTGGTACCGGGGCGTTTATTGATCAAATGGCAGCTTTACTGCAGACAGATGCTTCAGGATTAAATGAACTGGCAAAAAAACATAAAAGTATTTATCCCATTGCTTCAAGATGCGGTGTATTCGCCAAAACAGATATACAACCTCTATTAAATGAAGGGGCAGCCAAGGAAGACATTGCAGCATCTATCCTACAGGCAGTTGTCAATCAAACCATTGGTGGTTTGGCCCAGGGTAGGCCCATTCGTGGTAATGTTGCCTTTTTGGGTGGTCCATTGCATTTTATGTCAGAGTTAAGAAAAAGATTTGTTGAAACTCTAAAATTAGAAAAAAACAATATTATATTCCCCAATAACTCACACTTTTTTGTGGCACTGGGGGCAGCATTATCCTCCAGAGAAGTAGAACCACTACCCTTCGAATGTATACAAGAGAAGGCCCCCATCATTTGGAAGATGAACCCGGAAGACAGTGAAAAGCTAGAACCATTATTTGCCAATAAGCAAGAGTATCAAGAATTTACGGAAAGACATGCCCAACACCGGGTCAAAAGAGTAGACTTAGAGTGCTATCAAGGAAATGCCTATCTAGGCATTGATGCTGGGTCCACCACTACAAAGGTAGCATTGATTAGTGAAGATGGAAGTCTGCTCTACTCTCACTACGGTAGTAATAATGGCAACCCCTTAGAATCAACTATTGAAGCCTTAAAACATTTATATAGTAAGCTTAATGAAAATACGATCATTATAAATTCTGCAGTTACTGGCTATGGCGAGCATTTAATCAAAGCAGCGCTAAAAGTAGATATTGGGGAAATTGAGACCGTAGCCCACTATAAGGCAGCTGATTTTTTCTTACCTGGGGTCAATTTCGTGCTGGACATTGGCGGACAGGATATGAAAAGTTTAGTCATCCATGATGGTGCCATTGACTCCATTATGTTAAATGAAGCCTGTTCTTCGGGATGTGGATCCTTTATTGAAACCTTTGCAAACTCACTAAATATGGATGTGAAAGAGTTTGCCAAACTGGGCATTAAGTCCACCAACCCAGTGGATTTGGGGACCCGCTGTACAGTATTTATGAACTCTAAAGTTAAACAAGCCCAAAAGGAAGGGGCAGAGATAAGCGATATCTCAGCGGGAATTTCCCTTTCAGTAATTAAGAATGCCTTATTTAAGGTGATCAGATTAAGAAGTGCCGAGGATCTGGGAGATAAAATTGTTGTACAGGGAGGAACCTTCTACAACGATACAGTTCTACGTGCCCTAGAGAAAATTACAAATCGAGAGGTAGTGCGTCCAGATATTGCCGGCATCATGGGGGCCTTTGGTGCGGCCTTAATTGCCAGAGAACGCTATGAAACTGGCTATCAAACCTGCTTGCTCCAGGGCGAAGCCCTGCATGACTTTACAACAGAAACTTCTCTGAGGCGTTGTTCTCTATGCGGTAACCATTGCTTGATAACAATTAAACATTTTTCCAATGGTCAGGAGTTTTATTCTGGCAACCGTTGTGAGAAGGGTGCTGGGAAAGAAAAAAGCAATAATGACATCCCCAACCTCTATGATTATAAATATAAACGGGTATTCCATTTCAAACCCTTATCTGAACAGGAAGCCACCAGAGGGACCATTGGACTGCCTAGGGTACTAAATATGTACGAAGACTATCCCTTCTGGTTTACCTTTTTTAGTCAACTGGGTTATCGAGTGGTTATTTCTGGACGCTCCAACAAAAGAATATATGAATTAGGCATGGAAACCATACCCTCAGAATCAGTCTGTTACCCAGCTAAACTGGTGCATGGACATATTGTAGATTTGGTTAACAAAGGGGTTAAAAAAATTTTTTATCCCTGCATACCTTATAACATTCCAGAGGATCAAGGGGCTGATAATAAATATAATTGTCCCATTGTTACCTCTTACCCGGAAACCATTAATGCCAATATGGGCATTCTAAAAAATAACGATATTATTTTTTACCATCCTTTTTTGCCTATTGATATGCCTAATAGAATGGTTAAAAGATTAGTGGAAGAATTGGCACAGGAGGGTATTAGTAAGCATGAAATAACCAGAGCTGTCAAAATTGCCTATGCAGAATTGGCTAACTATAAAGAAGAGATAAGAAAAAAAGGTGAAGAAACCCTTGTATATATTGAAGAACATGGCATTAAGGGCATTGTCCTAGCGGGCAGACCCTACCATATTGACCCGGAAATTAATCATGGTATACCAGAAATGTTAAAGTCCTATGGTTTTGCTGTGATAACTGAAGATGCCATTCGGCATTTGGCAAAGATTGAAAGACCTTTACGGGTAGTGGATCAATGGGTCTATCATTCCAGGATGTATGCCGCTGCCACCTATGTAGCCAGACAGAAAAACTTAGAATTAATTCAACTAAATTCCTTTGGCTGTGGCTTAGATGCTGTAACCACCGATCAGGTACAAGAAATTTTAGCCGCCTACGGTAAGATTTATACTGTGCTCAAGATTGATGAAATAAACAACCTAGGAGCTGCTAGAATCCGTGTACGATCCCTAATTGCAGCCATCAAAGAAAGGGATAAAAGAAATTTTACACCGAAAAGGTTATTTACATACCCCAGTAGGGCGATCTTTACCGAGGAAATGAAGCAAACCCATACCATTTTAGCACCTCAGATGTCGCCCATTCATTTCCAATTTTTAAAAGTTGGCTTTGAAAAAGAAGGATATCAGATCGAAATTCTTCCCTCCGTGGATAAGTCAGCCATTGATGAAGGCTTACGTTATGTACATAACGATGCCTGTTATCCCACTATTATTGTGGTTGGTCAGTTAATGAAGGCATTAAGATCTGGTAAGTACGACTTAAATCATACCTCGGTCATTATGTCTCAAACTGGCGGCGGTTGCCGGGCCACAAACTATATTGCCATTATTCGCAAGGCATTAAGGGATGCAGGCATGGCACAGGTGCCGGTTATTTCCCTTTCTTCAGGTTTGGAGAAAAACCCCGGCTTTAAAGTTACCTTACCGATCTTTAATAATTTGATGATGGGGTTGGTTTATGGTGATCTTTTGATGAGGGTGCTCTACCGGGTGCGTCCCTATGAAAAGGTACCTGGTTCTGCTAATAGACTATATCTGCAATGGGTAGCTAAGTGTCAACAAGCCCTCAAGGATGGAGGAAGAAAAGAATTTAAGAAAAATATTTACCAGATTGTAAAGGATTTTGATAACCTACCAATCCATGAGGATTGGGTGAAGCCCAGAGTTGGTGTAGTAGGAGAAATATTAGTTAAATTCCACCCCACTGCCAACAACAATATTGTGGAATTGTTAGAGGCAGAGGGTGCCGAGGCAGTGGTACCGGACCTAATTGATTTCTTCTTATACTGTTCCTTCGACAATAAAATCAAATATCAGCTGATGTCCGGTACGCTAAGAAAAATGCTTTCGGGCATGTTTTCGATAAAAGTTATAGAATCCTATCGAACTGATATGAAAAAGGCTCTACAGACTAGCAAAAGATTTGAAGCACCTAAATCAATTCAAGAAATTGCCCGATATGCAGCCAAACACTTGTCATTATGCAATCAAACTGGCGAAGGCTGGTTTTTAACCGGCGAGATGGTGGAATTGATCAAAAGTGGCGTATATAACGTAGTTTGCCTACAGCCCTTCGCCTGCCTACCCAACCATATCACAGGTAAAGGCATGATCAAGGAACTGCGCAGGGCTTATCCTGCTGCCAATATTGCTCCCATCGACTTTGACCCGGGCGCCAGTGAAGTGAATCAACTAAACCGAATCAAACTGATGCTTTCGGTGGCAATGGAAGAAATAAACAAGAAATAAAGAAGCAAGGGGAATCCCTTGCTTCTTCTATGAATGTGATACCCCTTTGCTAAGGGTAGAAAATATTACATAGAAGGTAGTACCAGTAGGACTAGTACTCACGCTAATTTTTGCTTCATTCCGATTGGCAATACCGTAACAAACAGCCAAACCTAAGCCTGTCCCATGTTCTTTGGTGGTTAGAAAGGGTGTTCCTAACTTATCAAGGACAGCAGGATCTATCCCCTTTCCTTGGTCTTGTACCTCCAATACTACCTGTTGATCCTCCGTAAAGGTTCGAATTTTAAGAGTTTTACCAACTTCCATAGTTTCCAGGCCATTACGGACCAGATTTAGCAGCAGTTGATTCATCTCCTTCTTATTTACCAATACATCTGGAGTATCTCCCAACTGTACAGTTACATGCATACCCAGCTCATGGGCATCCGCCATGATTAACGGCTGCAAGTCTTTGATTATGTTATCTAAATTTGAAGTTTGTCTATCTGTACCTGTTTTTCTAGACAAGGAAAGATATTCTGTAATGATGGAATTGGCCCTGTCCAATTCGTTGATCATTATATTAAAGTAGTCATGCAGCCGGAGGCATTCTTCTTTTCTTCCGAGCATCTGTAAAAAACCCCGAACGGTAGTCAATGGGTTTCTAATTTCGTGGGCAATACTGCCCGCCATTTCCCCTACTAGGTTTAACCGATCCAACCGGGCCATTTCTTGCTCCATTTTCTTTTTCTCAGTAATATCCAAAGCAATTTTTATAACTAGAGGGGAACCATCTGTATCGATCAAGAGTCTTTCATATATATCCATAGTTTGGTCATAAATAGTTTGTTCCCAATGATAGGGTTTTGCGGTGCTAAAAACATTGACCGTGGGGCACCATTGGCAGGGTTCATTGTTACCATAAAAAATTTCATAGCAGGGTTTATTTATAGGGTCATTAAAATTTTGTAGAAATATTTTATTAGCATAGGTTATCTTACAATCAGGAGACTGTACCCATACAGTACCGGGCAATTCGTCAAAGAATGCATAAAGTCTCTTTCTTTCCGTTTCTACGGCAGCAGCCATATCATCAAAGACATGGGCTAGGTGACCTATCTCCCCTGCATAGCTTAATCCAGTTCTGGCGGACAGATTGCCTTGAGAAAGCTGAGTAGCAGCTGAAATGATTGGATTTAATTGATTGAAGATAAAATAGTTGCTTCCTTTCAAAATTAAAAAGAAGAATAGGACTATCATAGATAATTTAAACATATTAAAGGCAGTTGCCTTTTTTAATTCAGCAAAGGCTACCTGTTCGGGAATGCCCACAGCGACATACACCTTGCCACCGGCTAGGTTCTTTAAGGGTTGTAAGGCATAGAGCTTTTTGATACCGTCAATGCCAGTACCACTGATAGTACCACTTGCCTGTTTATTCAAAATTACCCACAAAGTTGCGTGGGCTGGTAATTTTTTCCCCAACCAACTTTGACCATCAGGATAGCGTGCAAGGATAGTTCCGTTACGGTCCAGGAGCATTATAATTGAACCAGTGGGTAAGCGGCTTCTTCCTAAATGATCGCCAAGCCATCGTAAATCCAACGGAAGCATCAAGATAGATTTAATTTGACCGTTCCTATCAAAGACTGGGTAAAGAAAATGAATAGTTCCTATTTTTGTAATATAGCCAAACAGATAATCTCCGATGGAAAAGTCCCTTGTTTTTAAAATAAACTCATAAAAAGTTTTTCGGGACACATTGGTATTGTTATCGTGCACAGCACTGGCAATGATGTCACCCTTGGAGTTGGCTAGGGCGATATTCTCGTAAAAGGGATAATCCTTTAATAATTGGCTAAATAGCTCATTGCAGGCAGTAATGTCTTGTTCCCTAACTTCTGGAAAGCGGGCCAATAATTGTAAAAACTGTCTGCTTTCTATAATCAATTTCTCTTGATCCTGAGCAATTGAATCTGCCACCAACCTAGCATCCTGATAGGCCTTGTCATTGGCTAATTGATAGTTCTCGTTGAACTCTATCAAAAAGATGGCTAAAACGGGAATTAAGGCCAGCAACACAATGAGAAATAACCTTTTTCGCGGACTAAAGGATATAAACCATTTAAAAAAAGGTTTCATCATCATCACAATCCTTGTAACAAAGGATATAATTTAGAAATAACTATATCATGAACAGTTGGGAATTGTCTTAAAAAAGTTAGAATACTTAAAAAAATTGTCTTTTTCTTCCTAAGAGGTAGTATGAAAAATTTTATTTTGAGAAACCTAGCAAAAGGGTGTCAGCTTTTAGCCTGCCATTGTGTCTATAGTATGGAACCATAAATGAGGAAACCTGTTGCGCAATGGATAAGGGGGGTGGCACTATCAGTGTTAATTCACCGGCTCTTAACTGGGGAGCTGTAACCATTTGTGGTGATCAGATGGAAAAACTGTTGCAAAAACTATATGAGGATATGTACCCCAAATTAGTCCGTCAGGCAGCTTTTTTGCTGGGGGATATGGGGGCAGCCGAAGATGTGGCCCAAGAGGCCTTTTTAAAGCTGCATCGTCAAAACCTTATGGAAATTGAAAATCCGCCTGGTTGGTTGGCAAAGGTTACCAACAACCTTTGTTATAATCACTTAAGAAGCGAGGGTAATAGGCGAAGACGGGAGGAAAATGTTGGTCAAGGAATGACATATGCTAGTTTTTCCATGACAACACCCTCGGCAGAACAGTTGGTGGTAGATGAGGAAGAACTTCAGTTAGTACGCCAGGCATTAGCCCAGTTACAGCCCCGGGATCGCATGATTTTGCTGATGAAATTCTCTGGTTACAACTATGAAGAAATTGCCTCCACTGTAGATGTCAGTAAGGGCTCAGTGGGTACCCTATTGTCTCGGGCCAGGGAACGATTTAAAAAAACCTACCAGCGGCTTTCTTCAACTAATTAGGGGGTGACTACTGAGTGAAATGTCCTGATCAAGGAGCCTGGCAGTCTTACCTAGATGATGAGCTTTCAATTGAGGAATCAGCTTCATTAAAGAAGCATTTGACCGAGTGCTCCCAATGTACAAAGACCGTAGTAGAATTAAACCAACTGGCTGATTGGTCTGATGCTTGCCTAACTAACTATCAAGATAAGACTAATCAGAGTATTCCAGACACAGTTATTATGAAAGGTTATATTGGGGCTGACAAACACCAAAATGAAAATGTAAGGAGCGGTTTTTGGATGAACCAAGGATGGAAAAGATGGACGGCAGTTGCTGCCTCGGCTCTAATTTTAACTGGTGCACTGACCTTTACACCGGTAAAACAGGCTGTGGCTGATTTTCTTTCGGTATTCCGAGTGCAAAAGATTGAAACGGTTAAAATAACACCAAGTGATTTGGAACAGATGGCAAAGTCCCTTGAGACTCAACTGGGGGAAGTGGATTTACAGCAATTTGGTAAAGTAGAAGTGCTCAAGCAGCCGGTTCAAACTAATGTATCTATGGCTGAAGCCCAAGCACAAGTACCTTTTAATTTAAAGCAACCTTCTTTTTTGCCGGATGGCTATGCCCTAGCTGGACAGGTGGATGTGCAGCAAGAAGGTTTGGCAGAATTTAGGCTGGATGTAGAACAGACCAATTCACTTATAAAGGGCCTGGGTTCTTCTACCCTGTTACCGGAAGGTTTGAAGGGACAGGCCTTTAAGATACAGATGCCGGCAGGTGTTCAACTAAAATACACTCAGAATGAAGGGCGTAGTATTGTTATTACCCAGTTTAATACCCCAGAAATAACAGTTCCGGCTGGCGTGGATGCCAATGATTTAAGGTCGGCCCTGTTGGCTTTACCTATCTTGCCAGAGGACCTGAGAACCCAACTGGCCAGTATTGAAGATTGGCAAAATACATTGGTACTGCCGGAAACTGAGGGAGCTGAGAAAATAAGCATAGCTGGAAAAGAGGCTATTTTTAGCCAGACTAAGCACGGCTATAGTCACTTGATCTGGGTGGATCAAGGTGTCATCTATGGGTTAACTGGTATGCTGGAGCGGGATACCGCCATTGAAATTGCCAGTTCTATGAAGTAAAGCTAGAACGGGGGATCACTTTTGTTAGCCATAGAAACCTTTCAATTAACCAAGACCTATTCGGGCCAAGGGGGCTGCCGAGATATCTCTCTGGCAGTTCCCCAAGGGTCTATTTTTGGTTTATTGGGACCAAATGGTGCTGGTAAAAGCACCTTGGTCAAAATGTTAGTAGGGTTATTAAAGCCCACCTCCGGCGAAGCTAAGTTGTTAGGACGCCCTTTGTCCGAAATAGCGGTACGTCGGCATGTAGGCTTTTTGCCGGAGAATTTTAGTTATCATGATTGGTTAAGCGGTCGGGATTTACTTCGCTTTCACGCTTCACTGTTTGGTCTGAATGCCCACCAGTCTGACCAGCGCATTCCAGTGGTATTGGATATGGTGGGGTTGACCCAGCATGCCCATAAAAGGGTGGGCAGTTATAGCAAGGGTATGCAGCAACGCATTGGCCTAGGTTGTGCCTTATTACCAGATCCTGAGTTGCTTTTTTTGGATGAGCCAACCTCCGCCTTGGATCCCATTGGTAGAAAAGTCGTTCGAGATTTGCTGGTTAACCTGAGGAAGCAGGGAAAAACCATCTTTTTAAACAGCCATCTCTTAAGTGAATTGGAAACAGTGTGCGATCAAATTGCCATTATTAAAGAGGGTAACCTGATTTTTCAAGGAGATTGGCGGGAGATCACAGCCACTTACCGGGTTAAGGTAGTTACCAAGGGAGAAATTGGGCTGGAAAAAAACGCTGCCTACTGTGCTGGTTGGCAACTGATTTCACATCAATCAAGCCAAGCAGTGGCAGGTGGTCAGGAACTGGTCTTTGCTGGTACGTCTCAGCAGGAGATTCCAGAACTAGTAAATGGCTTGGTACAAACCGGGGTGGCTATTTATCAAGTAACGCCTATGACAGATTCCTTGGAAAAACTTTTTCTGGAAGTAGTACAGCAGAACCCTAAGGAAGGAAGGTAACCTAAGTGTTAACCATCGCCCGTTTAACCTTTTGGGAAGGTTCGCGAAAAAAAGTCTTTTTGGTAACTATCTTGCTTTCGTTGGTCTTCTTTTTGCTTTATGGAACGGCCCTTAACTTCACCGCCCAGGAAATGCAGCGCATAAATGCAGTTCGGGGTCCGCAATTAGTAATGCAGCAGATGGTTGGTTTTCAACTATTGGGGGTAGGTTTATACTTTGGCTCCTTGTTGCTGGCTTTGTTAACCCTATTGGCCAGTGTAGGCTCCGTTTCTTCGGAGATCGAAAGCGGCCTGTTGCATGCCATTGTTTCCAAACCCATTGAACGAAAAGAGATTATCCTCGGCAAGTTTTTGGGTTATGGTTCCATGCTAACTGCCTATGCATTGGTACTATATGGGGGGTTGCTGGCTCTAAACCAATACTATAACCCCAGTGCCTTGAGCTTTTTGACTCTTGGTAAGGTCATCTTTGGAGGGCTAATCTTCTCCCTGCAGCCCTTGGTATTGCTGGTTATAGCCTTGTTATTCAGCACCCTTTTAAGAACTCTGACTGCTGGTATTATCTCTATTGTACTTTTTGGTCTGAGTATGGTGGGAGGTTTTTTAGAACAGATCGGCAGTATTATTAACAAAGCTGATTTAGTCAATTTAGGCATTGCCACCAGTCTAGTGATGCCCAGTGACGCCCTTTACCGTAAACTGTTAACAGTGGTCACTGGTACTGATCTGAACCCACTATCTTCCCTTTCTGTGGGTCCCTTCGGTGTAGCAGTACCACCGAGCAACGCCATGCTGGTATATACCTGTTTCTATATAGTGGTCTGCTTGGGCTTTGCTATCTACCATTTTGAGCGAAAGGATCTTTAAGTAAAAAGAAGTTCCTTGCTAAAAGCAACAGCTCTATTAGTAGGTGCATAGGGCAAATAGTTGCAAACTTCAATGAAATGTGTTAAATTTTAAAGATTGACAAAACGAACAGGCTTTGATATAGTTAATTATATATTGAAACCATGAAGGTTTCGCAATGTTTATTATTAACTTAAAATTTAAACTTAATTATAGCAGTGTTAGAATCTGATTGACAATCAGACCCATGAAGGGACTAAGTTTTAAACTACCCTTTATGGGTCATTTTATTTTTTACAAGGAGTTGATATTATGCACATGGCTGATGCCTTGCTTTCACCTATTGTAGGTGGTACTATGCTGGTTGCCTCTGGTGGGGTTGCAGCTTACTCTATTAAGAAAATCCAGCACGACATGGATGAAAAGAAAATACCCTTAATGGGTGTAATGGGAGCATTTGTTTTTGCAGCACAGATGATTAATTTTGCAATACCTGGGACTGGTTCCAGTGGCCACCTTGGAGGAGGATTGTTGCTTGCCATATTATTGGGTCCTTATGCCGGCTTCTTGACAATGGCTTCCATCCTGTTGATTCAGGCGCTTTTCTTTGGCGATGGTGGTTTGCTTGCTTATGGCAGTAACGTATTTAATCTTGGCTTTTATACTTGCTTTATGGCATACCCTTTGTATCAATGGTTTACCCGTAAGGAGGTTACAGCTAAGAAAATTTTTGCCGCCTCAATAATTTCTGCAGTGCTTGGTCTCCAATTGGGAGCCCTTAGTGTTGTACTGGAGACTCTTTTATCAGGTAAGACTGAATTGCCTATTGGAACATTCCTTACACTGATGCAGCCAATACACCTTGCCATAGGGGTAGTAGAGGGACTGGTAACAGCAGCAGTTATTAGCTTTATATGGCAGACTAGACCTGAGATCTTAGAAAAGGCTGCCCTTGGAGAAGCCCTTGGCAATATATCCATAAAACAAGTTCTTACCACCCTCTTAATAGCGGTAGTTGTCGTAGGTGGTGCACTTTCCTGGTTTGCCTCTGGAAATCCTGATGGCTTGGAGTGGTCCATAGAGAAAACTGCAGGTGCAACGGAATTGGAGACCACCGGGGGAATTTATCAAAGGTTATCAGAATTACAAAGCAAAACAGCTTTTTTGCCAGAGTATAGTTTTAAGGTATCGAAAGAAGAATCAGTTGGCCAAACTAATAATGCATGGCCGGCCATTGATGCGGGAACCAGTGTTTCTGGTATAATAGGTGGCATACTGACCCTTGTCTTGGCAGGATTCACAGGTTTGGTTATCAATAGGATTAAAAGTAAAAAGAGAAAAATTACTGCCTAAAAGCTTTATTTTTTTAAAATAGGATTTGATTTTTATGTTGAAAACAATCAATTCATTATATGATCTTAGGCTGCTGGATGAACTGGCACAGAAGGAAACCCCTATCCACAGGATTCATCCATTGATTAAACTATTAACCACAGTTGTTTATTTGACTGTGGTTGTGTCATTTGGCAGATATGAAATTAGCGCTTTGTTACCCTTTGTTTTTTATCCTGTGCTTATTTTTACCCTGGCAGAACTGCCAGTTGTTCCGATACTGAAAAGGATCTTACTTGTTACCCCTTTCATTCTGGGGATTGGTATTTTAAATCCCTTGTTTGATCATCAAACAATAGCACTTGGTGGTATTCATATTTCCAGGGGTTGGGTTACCTTTTTAACTATCTTCATAAAGAGTGGGTTAACAGTGGTAGTTAGCATTTTACTGATTGCTACCACGGGTATGGATCGGCTTGCTGCAGCCTTGCGACAGCTCAAAATACCTAAGATTTTTGTTTTACAGTTACTACTAACCTATCGCTATATCTCTGTCCTGTTAGAAGAGGTTGCCAGGATGCAAAGGGCTTATTCCTTAAGGGCACCGGGACAAAAGGGAGTTCGCCGAAGTGTTTGGGGTTCCTTTGCGGGGCAACTAATTCTTAGGACCTTTGAGAGGGCACAAAGGGTCTATCAGGCCATGAGCTTGAGGGGCTTTACCGGTGAATATAACACAGGATCTATTGAAAAGGTAGGGTTAAGTGATTTTGCCTATTTGTTAGTATGGTGTCTGTTTTTTATTATCGCGAGATTTTATAACCTTCCAATGCTGTTAGGTTCACTATTGACGGGGTGATGAATAGATGAGTCATCATAAACTTGAGGTTAGGGATTTGCATTTTTCCTATCCCGATGGCTACGAAGCAATAAAGAGCATGTCCTTTACCATCCACCACGGTGAAGCTGTGGGGATAATTGGTGCAAATGGAGCTGGGAAATCTACTCTACTCCACTTGCTGCTGGGTATCCTCTTTCCTAATGGTGGTGAGGTTCTGGTGGGTGATGTTCGAGTCACCAGAAGGACTTTACCGATGATTCGTCAGAGATTAGGTTTGGTGTTTCAAGATCCTGATGATCAATTGTTTATGACAACAGTTTATGATGATGTGGCCTTTGGACCAAGAAATTATAAACTGTCCGAAGGGGAAGTTGAAAGTAGGGTAAATAAAGCCTTAGAAATGGTGGGCATCCCCCATTTAAGAGATAGGTCACCAATGAAGCTCTCCGGAGGTGAAAAGAGGTCTGCGGCAATTGCTGCCGTTTTAGCCATGCAGCCAGATGTATTGATTATGGATGAGCCAACGGCGGCTTTGGATCCTAAATCTAGGCGAAGACTAATTGAATTATTAAAGGGCTTTGAACATACAAAGATCATCACTAGTCACGATTTGGACATGGTATTGGAAACCTGTAATAGGATTATTGTCGTCAAGGAAGGCGAAATTGCCGCAGATGGAGCCACAGAAGAAATTTTAGCCAATGCACAGTTACTTGACAGTTGTGGTTTGGAAGAACCCCTATCCCTTCAGAATTGTCCCATTTGTGGTTCAGCAAAATAATCCGAAAGTAAATCCAATCATAGTACAGCTTTTTTTAGTATAATAACTTTGTAAGTATAATGATTGGAGGAATCACATGCGAATTGCAGTAATAGATGGACAGGGTGGAGGAATCGGCAAAGCTGTTGTTAGTAAATTGAGGCAAGCCTTTGAAGATAGCATTGAGATTGTCGCCTTAGGAACCAACTCTTTGGCAACTTCATTAATGCTAAAATCCGGTGCCAATGAAGGAGCAACAGGGGAGAATGCTATTGTTTATAACGTTTCTAGGGTCGACTTTATTGTGGGACCAGTTGCAATAGTATGCGCAAATTCATTATTAGGAGAACTGACACCCCTTATGGCCAAAGCAATAGCAGAGAGTCCAGCGAAAAAGGTGCTGATTCCCTTAAACAGATGTAATTTAACAGTGGCTGGGGTTGAAACCAAACCACTGCCCCATTACATTGATGACGCCATCGAGATCGTAAAAGCTCAAAGAGGTGATTGCTGTGTGTGAAGCTAATGTTTATTTGATAGATAAAGATGGCTGTGAGATACTATTGCTGGAATCGGTAGATAAGATTGTACCAACTGACGAAGGTTTGTTTTTAGAAAATATATTTAGTCAAAGAAAGACTGTAAAGGCTAGAATAAAAGAAATGGCTCTAGTTGAACATCGAATTATACTTGAGGAGTAATTATTTCAATACTTAAATAGATTTTATGTCTGGCACCGTTAAATGGCCGGGCTATTTTGAAACTATTAAGACACAACAGCCAGTGAGTTATTATTCACAGGCTGTTTTGCTTTATTGGTTCGGGACAGCCCTTAATCAACAGGATATGATTTCGAACGACCAAAACGTATAACTGTACAGTTCGTTGGTAATCTTGTATAATAATGGTGAGGTGATAAACTTGGGGAGTTGAAGAAGTTTAAGATTGGTGAACTGGCTGAATTGGCAGGTGTTAGCCGGCGGACCATTGATTATTATACTAACTTAGGACTTTTAAAACCTGAAAGATCAGAGTCTGGTTACCGCTATTATACTGAAGATTCTTTGTTACTGTTAAAGCTCATTGGGAGTATGAAAAACCAGCGCTTAACCTTGGATGAGATAAAAGAGAGAATAGGTAACTTGTCAGGTATCCTGCAAACAAGAGTAGTTATTGGCCAACCACCTAGTTTGGATTTCCGATTTCTCAAAGAACAATTTAAACAACTTGAGAATCAAATGGCAGAGCTGCAACCTTTAGTTACTGATATGGAATCGGGTCAAACGGTGGTTGCCACTCGGCAGGTCTTAATGAGAAGCATGGCTCTCATGCAGACGCTGCTTTTATACCTAAGTGAGGTGGCGCCCTATCTATAAGAAATTCTATAAAGGAGAGTGAATCCGTTTCTAATGTTCAAAAAACTTATGGCCAGTTTCGGAGTGGGGGCAGCAAAGGTCAACCTAGTTCTTGACAATGAAAAGTGTAGGGTTGGTGAATTAGTTAAAGGTAAAATGGTAGTGCTGGGAGGTAATGTGGCTCAGAACATTCATACCCTAGATGTAGATGTTGTGATGAAACTAAATATTCGGGGTAAAGAAATATCTCGGGTAGTGGAAACCATTCGAGTGGCCCATGATTTTCGCATAGAAGCAAGGGATAACAGAGAGATTCCCTTTGAACACCTTATTCCTTTACACTATCCTATTTCTAAGGGTTCTGTGTCCTATTCATTGGTTACTAAAATGGATATTGCCCAGGCGGTGGATACTGGTGATGCTGATCCACTAGTGGTGCTACCCAGTCGTAACATGGCTCTGGTCTTTGATGGACTGCATGCCCTAGGATTTAAAGAGAAAATTGGTTCCGGCAAAATTGAGCAATATGGCCAGGAATTTGATTATTATCCCAGTGGTCAATTTGCAGAGCAGTTAAAAGAACTGGAACTAAAGTTCTTTATCGATCAGAACAGCCTTAAACTTTTTCTTGAATTGGAGATGGCTGGGGGCTATATGCGCAGTGGCCAGAAGCATCATACGGAATTGACCCTTTCAGCGGAATTGTTGGCCAGTGGTTCAGTACAGGAAGTGGCAAATAACATTAAAAATTTTCTAGAGGAAGAACTGAGTCAGGTATCAGTACATGGACCTCGCATTGCTCCTAGTTACCATCAGCAACAACACAGTCAGCATCGCCCCGGTTTAGGTGGAGCCTTCGGAGGTTTTATGGGTGGTATGGTAGCCGGGATGCTTGGTGGTGCTCTGTTAGGAGAATTATTTGGTGCAGATGAACCTGAAGCATCTGGAGCAGAGGAAGCTGATATGGGTGGTGACGAAGAAGGTTTTGATTTTGGCCTGGGTGACCTTGGAGATTTTGGCGGAGATGACTTCTTCTAGATATGCCTTTTGACTGTAATAATATGATTGAAGTGGGGGGAGGAATAAGATGAATACTTTAAAAGCTGGGCTCTTAATGGGAGCATTAACTATTTTAATGGTCATGATGGGAAATGCCTTTGGTGGCAGTAGTGGAGCTATGATGTTCTTTCTCATTGCCATGGCCATGAATTTCTTTGGCTACTTCTATAGTGACAAAATGGCCATCAAAATGACTGGATCATATCCCGTTTCTGAAGCAGAAGCACCAGAACTTTATGCAATGATACGCCGGTTAAGCAAGCGGGCAGGACTGCCGATGCCCAAGATTTACATTCAACCCTCTGATCAGCCTAATGCCTTTGCCACTGGACGTAACCCCGCCAATGCAGCCGTGGCAGTAACTGAAGGGATCTTACGTTTAATGAATCCCCAGGAGTTAGAAGGTGTATTGGCACACGAGTTGGCTCATATTAAAAACCGTGACATATTGATAGGTACCATTGCTGCTGCCCTTGCCGGAGCCATTAGTATGATGGGTAATGCTCTGCAATGGGGTGCTATATTTGGTATGGGTCGCAGCGATGATGAAGAAGAAGGTGGCGGTATGGTAGGAGGTCTCATCATGGCTATTATCTTTCCTATCGCAGCCATGATCATCCAGATGGCCATTTCCCGTTCCCGTGAATATTCGGCCGATGCCACTGGAGCACAAATTGCCGGTTCACCGGATGGATTAGCCAACGCCCTCTTAAAACTAGAATCGGCAGCCCACAGAGTGCCTATGAATGTAAGCCCTGCAACTTCCCATTTATTTATTACTAATCCACTGTCCGGAGCGTCCCTAGCACGTATGTTCAGTACTCACCCACCTATTGAGGATCGGGTACAGAGGCTAAGAAGTATGAGACGTTAAATTAATTAAACATCAAAAGCGTAACCACCATTAACTATGGTTGTTACGCTTTTGTTCTTTTAGGAGTGTGCAATAAGCCAAGGACTTAGGATCCCTGGCTTTTGATATTATGGCACCATACCATCAGACATTCTTTGTTGTTCTTGCTTGCTATATCTGCTAGACTCAAGGCCTACCGACAGCTTTTCTTCCGTATTAGCTTGCTCGGTTGCTGGAGTGGTAGTTGTTTTTTTAGTGGCCACCTTCTCACCTCCCCTCAAAGAGACTATAGACCTTTAGGTTTAAATTAAAAGCCGCCCACTAAAACTCCCATAACCAGGACAAAGATCGTCACACCGGTATAGACATATTTTGCCCAAAACTCCCACCATTGTCCTAATGGTTTTTCAGCACCTTTGTTTACCTGGGCTCGAGCTTTGTCGGCACCATAGACCCAGAAAAAGACAAAGGCAGCTATGGCAGCACCAAGGGGTACTAGGTAAATGGAAACAGTATCGGCAAACATACCGAATAAATTCATGTTTAGATCCAGTGGTAGGCCTATGATGAAACCTCCTATGGCCACGATAAGAGAAGCCTTCTTCCTACTTAGCTTAAAGCGATCTTGAAGGGCTTCCACTGGCACCTCCATCAGGTTTACTGCCGAGGATATGGCTGCAAAGACTACGGCTGCAAAAAACATTAACCCAAAAATATAGCCGCCTGGCATGGCTGCAAAGACGTGGGGCAGCACAATGAACAGTAGGGGTGGACCGGCTTGGGGGTCCAAATTAAAGGCAAAGGCCGAGGGAATTACCACAAAGGCAGCCAACAACGAAGCGATGGTGGTAAATATGGCAGTATAGATGGCAGAGGAGGGTATATCCTCACTCTCCCTTAGATAACTACCATATACTAGCATGGCTGCACCACCCAGGGCCACAGTAAAGAAGGACTGACCCAGTGCCATCACCCAGGTAATGGGGTCTGCCAGCTTTGACCAATCGGGTACGGTTAGGAAAGCAACACCTTTCTCAGCACCGGGTAAGGTAAGGACCCGTATAAGAAGAATAACTAAAATAATGAAGAGTCCGGGCATCATTATTTTGTTAGCTTTTTCAATACCACCGGATATCCCTTTCATAATGATGACCATGGTGAGGGCCAGAGCAATAAAGTGCCAGAGAATACTCGGAGCCTGACCTGCAAAGGAACCGAAGTAAGCGCCGGGATCAATTGTGCCAAAGGCTCCTGTCAAGGCTAGTACGAAATAGCGAATAATCCAGCCGCACACAATTAAATAGAAAATAAAAACCCCGGTTACACCCAATACGGGGAGGATTCCCAGGGTGGCTCCATAACCTTTTCCTTTTTCCTTATAAACATTTTCAAAGGCGCTAATGGCTCCGGATTGCCGACTACGACCAAAGGCAAATTCGCCCATCAGTCCGGTTACCCCTAATGCAAAGGTGAAAATCAAGTAGGGCACTAAAAAGGCAGCGCCCCCAAAGGCACCAATCCGATAGGGAAACATCCAAATGGAGCCCAGACCCATTGCTGCACCGACACTGGCTAAGATAAATCCGGTTTTACTCGACCAGGCTTCACGTTCTTGAGCCATAGGAGAAACCTCCTTTTGTGTAAGAATACAGGTAGTATGGTGATTATATAGGAGAACACCAGCAGGGCATGAACTCCCTGCCGGTGTTAAGGTGCACTACTGTACAGGTTTTAACCTGGCCAGGAAGTGGCGCAGTACAGGTGGTTCGTAAGTAAATTCCAAACCTTTTAAGGATTTTACCTTATCCTTAACTCTGATCAAACCTTCTGCGATCGCATCCATATGGCTATAGGTATAGGTTCGGCGCGGAATGGTTAAGCGCAGTAACTCCATGGGAGATTCCAGGTTTTCCTTGGTATCGGGATCTCTACCCAGTAGGAAGGAGCCAATTTCCACCGAACGGACTCCAGATTCCAGGTACAATTCATTGGCCAGGGCTTGGGCCGGGAATTGATAATAAGGAATATGAGGTACTAGTTTTTTGGCATCTACAAACACAGCATGTCCACCAGTAGGTGATTGGAAAGGAATACCACCTTCCTTTAATTTATCACCCAAATAAGCAACCTGGCCGATGCGATACTCTAAGTAGCTTTCATCCATACCTTCGTATAAGCCACGGGCTAAGGCCTCCATATCGCGACCAGCTAGACCGCCATAGGTGGCGAAACCCTCCATTGGTACACATCTGGCGCGACAGGCATTGAATAAATCTTCATCATCCTTGAAGGCCAGGACACCGCCTATATTTACAATGGCATCTTTCTTAGCACTCATGGTAAAGCCATCTGTATAACTAAACATTTCTTTGGCTATTTCTTTAATGGACTTATCAGCATAGCCTTCTTCCCGTTGCTTGATAAAGTAAGCGTTTTCATAGGCTCTGGCAGCGTCCATAAATACTCGTATGCCATATTTTTTAGCAATTTCACTGGTTTGGCGAATGTTTTCTATGGATACAGGCTGCCCACCGCAACTGTTACAGGTGATGGTGATAATTACTGCTGCGACATTCTCAGGACCCTTTTCCTTAATGAGGCTTTCCAGACGATCAAGATCAAAATTACCTTTAAAGGGGTGATACTTCTCAGTATCAAAGGCATCTTCAATGACACAGTTTATTGCCCGGCCACCAGCCATTTCTACATGGCCTTTGGTGGTATCAAAGTGCATGTTGCTAATGAAGGTATCACCTGGTTTTTTGATGATGATGGGGAACAACACCTGCTCAGCACCCCGACCCTGGTGTGTAGGAATGGTGTACTTATAACCAAAGATATCTTCTACAGCATTTCTTAGGTTATGATAGTTTTTACTACCTGAATATGCTTCGTCACCCAGCATAAGACCTGCCCATTGGTTATCACTCATGGCACCAGTGCCGCTGTCTGTCAACAGGTCAATATAAACTTCATCGCTGTTTAGTAAAAATAGGTTATACCCGGCACGCTCTAGGGCTGCTTGTCTTTCTTCCCGGGAAATCATTCTAATAGGCTCAACCATCTTAATACGGAATGGTTCTGGAACTACTTTAGGGCACATTTAAGTATACCTCCTCATAAATTTGAGGTTATTGTTTGCAAAATTAATGTATAATAACCAAAGTTTTAGCAGAAATATTAATTTTGTTAAAGCTTTGGTAATTAAAAAACGCTCCTTGAAAGGAGCGCAATTTCAGGTGCAACAAAAACAACTTGTTGGACGGACAATTTGAGGATATGGTCACTATTCTGATCAAGATTCCAGAGGAGATATATGTGGGTTTGGATAAATACTACAGAATTTTACCAAAGTCCTCAATATTAATTTCTTTTTGGAAAGTATCTATCGACGGGTTAATTATTTTAATGCCTGCAATCATGGTGTTTATGGTTGGGGCAGACTCCTCTATAAACTTGTTAAGTTTGAACTTTGAAAAGTTATTATCATAAATGAGTTTACTATTTAGTAAGTTATTTAAGTTAAATTCGTTGCTCAAAAAGTAATCATCAAATTTTTCTTCAAACATGGCCGGTGCAAAGCTAGCAGCTTCCCGGCAGATAAATAACCGGCACAGGGGTGTCATGGCATCCCTTGGTAAAACACAACCTGTTTTACTTATGAAGGGACAATGGTTCAACCCTGTCTTCATCTCCACCATAATTCCGTTATATCCTTTTATTAGCTGACCTTTGTTTAATACAAACTCATAAATATCAGAGTAATGAAGATACAAAAATACTAAATCAAATAGACAAAGTTCTGGTTCATAAGAACAGCAGCCGATTGCTTTACTTGCACTTTTTCGATCACGATAACAAACCGAACAAAGATTAGTACAAACACTGGGACGTAAGGGATCATTAATAATTCTAAACTCTGCTAACATAAAAAACTCCTCCGTTTTGACCAAGTATTACCTCACTTTTTCTGCGTATAATGCAATGTGGTAAAAAGTAAATCTATACTACGAAATTTCCTAAAATTTCTGAC
Organism: Desulfotomaculum defluvii; assembly: GCF_054657375.1. NCBI lineage: Bacteria > Bacillati > Bacillota > Clostridia > Eubacteriales > Desulfotomaculaceae > Desulfotomaculum > Desulfotomaculum defluvii. The sequence goes on from NZ_BAAHYV010000006.1 coordinate 752,665, forward strand.
AAAGTTAGATATATTGCTTACTGCAATGTTCTTGATTATGAAAGAAAACTGAGCATTTTCATGCCCAGTTTTGCACCATTTTATAATCCAATTTCAGCCGCCATTGTACGCATACCAAGTATGCATTTGTTAATAACATCATCAAGTTCCATATTAAGATTTTTACAGCCTTGAAGAATAACATCTCGATTTACGCCGGCTGCAAAATGTTTATCTTTGAATTTCTTTTTTACGCTTTTGACTTCTATATCCATTACTGATTTTGAGGGACGCATTAAAGCAGCAGCCCCAATTAGCCCTGTCAACTCATCTATCGTAAAAAGCACCTTTTCCATGTACAATGTTGGTTCTGCATCTACCACTAAGCCGTGTCCATGACTAATGACTGCATGTATGAATGCATCATCGTAACCTGCTGCTTTCAATAATTCAGGTGCTTTTTTGCAGTGTTGTTCTGGATACATTTCATAATCCACATCATGCAGAAGACCAACAGCACCCCAATACTCTTCATCTTCTCCAGCTTCCACAGCAAAATAGCGCATTACCGCTTCCACTGCGATACCGTGGCGGATAAGAGCTTCACTTTTGTTGTATTGTTTTAAAACAGACATTGCTTTTTCTCTCATAATCTTAGAACCCTCTTATTTTAGTATATTTTGTTCTTATTAATAAATTTTACACTAAAATGGAGCTCAACAAAAGGGAAACCCAACATGATTTTACCAAAGATCACCTGGTCTACAAATCAGTGAGGTGTCTATAACTTATTTTTTCTACAGGTAGATTTGAACCTAGTAAACTATGATATAATATCACCTTAGTTTAATACGAGTCCTCTACCTTCTGTATATAATCTAAGTTATCCTCTCGAATATCAGTATACAGGGTGCCATCTGACTGCAAACTTGCATAAGTCACAGTAGAAATATCCCGTATCCCCCGTTGGCTTAGGTTGTTGTAAAGCCATCCAAAATTTAGGTTGTTTTGTTTTAGATTTTGCTCCAGAACTTCTCCATCTTTTATAATTTCCGTGGCCATACCTTTATAAGAGGTGGGTTTCCCCAAATCTTTCATAGTTACAGGTAGATATTGTGACTTTTTTTGCACACTTAGATAACCATGAGGCTCCAAAACAGCAAATTCAACTTCTGTAATGTCAAAGATATCTTTCTCACGCAATTGCATTTCTAGATCGTCCAGATGGTATCGTAGTTTAAGCATGTTGTGCTCTAATATCTTACCATTTTGAATCACAACCACGGGCTCACCCTCTAAGAGTTTACGAGCTGGTAAACTCTTTACAGTTAGGAATGCTATTGCTACAACTAGAAGTGTAAGATAAACAGGGCTCAATAATACCCATAAACCCTTAATTTCGGTAGTAACAAAGGTACCAGTTATAGTTCCTATTAAAATGCCAATCACAAAATCAAAAAAGGTTAATTGGGATAGAAGCTTTTTTCCAATAATTCTTGATAGGATGATTAACATAAAAAATATTACAATTGTTTTCCAAGTTACCTTAATAAACTCTTCCAAAAGATATATCCTCCTCCGGTAAATCGAGTTAAAATTATTATTAACAAATTTTAACCGATTATATATTCTAAAGAGCTGGAGTATGGCAAGAGTTTGGCCCAGTTCAGAGATAAACTTTGTTGATGCCTCCGGTTGGGTTTTAAAAAAAATAATTAAGTAGAATTTAGAATTTATGAGGGTGTCCAGATATGATTAACTATACAAATAATAATGACACAGCAGTAGTTGTACTACATGAAATATATGGCCTAAATCAACATATAGAGGAAGTCTGCCTGCAATTTTCCAAGCACCATATGGATGTTTTTGCTCCAAATATGTTGATTGGAGAAACTGTTTTTGATTACACCCAGGAGAATGATGCCTATAATAATTTTTTAAATAGTGTTGGTTTTGAAAAAGCATTTAAACAAATCAACACTTTTATTCTTAATTTACGACGTCAATATAATAGAGTCGTTGTTGTAGGATACAGTGTAGGAGCTACTATTGCATGGCTTTGTAGTAATGAGGCAGGCCTATGTAACGCAGTAATTGGTTTTTACGGGTCCCGTATAAGGGACTATCTTGAAATAAATCCAAAGTGTCCTGTATTGCTTTTCTTTCCGAATCAAGAAAAGTCATTTAACGTATCGGATTTAGTTCAGAATATTAATCATAAAGATAATGTTTGTATCAAACAATTATATGGACAACATGGTTTTGCTAACCCGTCATCTCCAAACTATAATAAGGATTCATCTGATCAAGCATATAAAGCTATGCTGCTTTTTATAAAAAATCAGGTTGAAAATAAAATAGTTCACATTGTTGATGAACAGTAGCTAAATGTTGTCTGGCAAATTACACTGATATTGTTTTGTCTATTATATTTTTCTTCCTACTTTTCTTGCCACCGCTAAAAAGGTTTCTGGTATTTCTTTCATTCCTAATGTACCCGGTAATACTAAAGTCTTTATAACTTCTTGACCACTATACTTACAAATTTCACGCATTCTGTTTATAGAAGATCTTGATTGACTAAATATCCAATTAAATGGAAAGGGTGTACTACAAGTGGTTACTAGAATGGCCTTTTTCCCATGAGCTTGTCTTTTTTGCGGAATTCCCCTGGGCCTTTCTTCTATAAAAAAGCCAAATAACCTTTCAAAGGTTCTTAACAGTAAGCCAGAGATATTTGCCCAATGAGTAGGACTGCCCCAGATAATTAAATCTGCTCTCTTAATATCTTCTTCTACAGTTTTAATGTCGTCATTCATAATACAGGCACCCTTTAATTGACAGTTCATACAACCCGTGCAATCCTTAATATCGAGATCTATGAGGTAAATAATTTTACACACGTGATTATTAGTTGTTGCTCCTGCTAGGATTTCATTAATTATTTTGCTAATTCGTCCATTTTTACGTGGGCTGCCATTAATTGCTAATATAAACATTTATCATTCTACTCCCCTATGAAAATTAATCCCTACAAATAACTTGCATTTATTAAATATTATAAAATTTTAAAAATCAATATATTTTTTAATTATCATCAATGAACCAGGTTATAAGCTCAATTTTTTCTAATTCCTAAGAGGTATTTATATCCATATACCTAATATATGAATTTAATATTCATATTTTGTAGCTAAGGAGTTAGTTAAATGCCTAGACAGTTTAGAAGGAAAATCAGAATTAACCCTAGTGATTCTTCGCGTCAATGCCAAGAATTATGCCGCATATTAGTCGATCAAGCTGCTGTAGGGATCTTTGTAACGGATTACGAATACCGTCTGGTAAATATAAATGCTTGGATATGTTCAATGTTTGGCTATACAAAGGGAGAAATTATCACTAAAAAATTCATTGATTTAATTGCACCAGAGAGCCTGAGTAAGGGGAAGGAACTTCTCTCTAACGTTAAGCATAGTAACAAAATTATTGAGGAATTATGGTGCCGGCGAAAAGATAACTCTACGTTTTTGTGTGAACTAACAATTAGTATTCTACCTGGCAATAGTCTGCAAGGCATTGCCAGAGACATTACTAAATATAGGCAGACTGAACTAGATTTAAAGGAAAGTGTTGCCCGTTACCAGGCAGTGGTAGAAGATCAGGTGGAATTTATTAGGCGGTTTCGTCCTGATGGTACGCTAACCTTTGTTAATAGTGCTTTCTGCAAATACTATGGTAAATCCATGGACGAATTGCTGGGCCAAAATTTTATGAACTTATTTCCGGTAGAGGATCGAGAAACTGTCCGCAAGCAGATATTCTCCCTTAACGTAGATGACCCAGTAGCTATAGCTGAGCGCCGCTTTATCAGGCCCACTGGAGAAGTTGTTTGGCAGCAGTGGACAAATAGGGCTATCTTTGACGAGAACGGACAAATCGTTGAGTATCAATCTGTTGGTAGGGACATAACAAACCAAAAACAAGTCGAGGAACGTTTAAAAAGAAGTGAAGCCAGATATAGGGCAATTGTGGAAGATCAAGTGGAACTAATAAGGCGCTTTAAACCTGATGGCACCTTGACTTTTGTTAATGGTTCCTTTGCTAAATTTGTAGGACGTCCCGTTGAAGAAATCATTGGGCAGGATTTTATGTCCTTCATTCGTTCAGATGACCGTGAGGAAATACGTAAAAAAATTTTCTCTTTGACCCCAGAGAACCCTGTTGCCATTACAGAGCCCAGGTTTGTGGGTAATCAACGCAGTATACATTGGGCTCAGTGGGTGAACCGTGCCATCCTAAATGATCAGGGCGAAATTATTGAATACCAGTCTGTAGGAAGAGATATAACTGCTCAAAAAGAGGCAGAATTTAAAATTGCCGAGGCTAGGAAAGCCACTGAGAGGGCTTCCAGGGTAGCCACACTTGCCGTTATTGGTGGAGGAATTGCCCATGAAATAAACCAGCCCTTAAATGCTATTAAGGTTTTGGCTGAGACCATCCTATATTTATTTAAAAATATGAATGAGGTACCTATCGAGGAGATTATAAAAAGTGTAATAAATATATCGCGACAGGTTGACCGTATTGATTCCATTGTCAACCACTTGCGTTCATTCCTTAAATATAGCCAGAGTTTTGACTATAAACCCTGTGATATGAATAATGTAGTAGAGAATTCTCTGTCCCTGGTAAATAACCAGATCTTATCAAGGCGTATTAAAGTAACTAAAAATCTAAAAGCGGATTCGCCTGTCTGTGGTTGCTCTGTACGTTTCGAGGAAGTGGTTTTAAACTTACTAATGAATGCTGTCCAAGCCTTAGAACCCTGTGAATGGGAACAAAAAGAAATAGTAATTAACACTTGGGTAGAAGACCGCAAAGTTCACCTAACTGTTAGTGATAATGGTCCAGGCATTGACCCGGAGATAGCACAGAGAATCTTTGAACCATTTTTTAGTACTAAGGATGCGAGTAATTCAATGGGCCTTGGCATGTCCATCGTTCACTCTATCGTTCTATCAAGTAACGGAACCATTTCAGTTGATAATAACCCAACTGGCGGGGCCATCATTCAAATTACCTTTCCTAGTTGTTAATCATCATGGAGGCGAGAAGTTGTGAAAATATTACTTGTGGATGACGAGCGGGAAAGCAGATCCTTTTTAGCCAACTACTTAGCTCTCCAGGGTCACACCATAGTAGAATGTGATTCCGGTGAAGAGGCTCTAGAAGTGTACAAAGAAAGTCGCTTTCAGATGGTTTTATCTGATATAAAAATGTCCGGTATGTCCGGTATTGAGTTAATTGAGGCTATTAAGTCCTTAGATGTGGAACCAAAGGCAGATCTCGTACTTTATACAGGTTTTGTTGACGTATCTTTAGCTATTTCCGCTTTAAGGGCGGGAGCTTACGATTATTTGACTAAACCAATCAATTTTGAAGAACTAATGTCTATCCTGGAGCGTGTTGAGGAGCACCAAAGTCTTCTTTATGAGAATAAAGTACTTACGGAACACTTTGATGAAAAGTTAAAAGAGGCAACAAAGGACGCTGAATATCAATTAACTCAACTAAAGCAACTGGTTGCCAAACAGGCAGGTATCGAAAAAATTGGGGTTTTTTCTGATGAAATGAAAAATTTGGTGAAGCATGCACAGCAATACCATACGGACCGAACTGTCCCGGTATTAATTCAAGGTGAAACCGGAGTGGGGAAAGAGGTTATTGCTAAGATTATCCATTATGGCAATATGGAAAACCCAGGTCCCTTTGTGGATATAAACTGTGCTGCCATTTCCCCAACTTTATTTGAAAGCGAATTATTTGGTTACGAGGGCGGTTCTTTTACTGGAGGTGTGGCAAAGGGGCAAAAAGGGAAATTTGATATTGCTGCTGGCGGCACCCTATTCTTAGATGAAATTATCGAACTTCCGTTGGAGCTGCAAGCTAAGCTTCTGCGGGTTTTGGAGGAAAAAAGTTTCTATCGTGTCGGTGGATTAAAAAAGATTAAAACAGATGTAAGGATTATTGGTACAGCTAACCTCGATTTTGAGAAACAAATTGATGAAGGTATGTTTCGAAAAGATTTATACTATAGGCTTAAAGTAGGAGGGATTTTTATTCCCCCCCTTCGTGAAAGAAAGGACGACATTCTACCACTGGCCCTAATGTTCATAAAGGATTTTTCAAAACGTAGAGGAAAGAAGTTTAGCAGAATTAGTGAGGCGGCTGCTAGTTCTCTATTGTCCTATCAGTGGCCTGGTAATGTACGAGAACTTCGCAATGCCATGGAATGGGTTTCCTTTATGTTTGATGATGAAGAATTAAAGTTAGAACATCTTAGTAATCTCATTCCTAAGGATGTAGGGGGAAAAAAGGAAACCAAAGCTTTGCCTCTGGAACCCATTAATCTTGATGAGCACATAGATGATCTCATTGAGGAAGCCTTGAAAATGTATAATGGAAACAAAACAAAAGCAGCCCATCATTTGGGGATTTCTGTACGGGCCCTTTACTACCGACTTGAAAGAATGCGGAAAAATGTTGAAAAGTGCCAGCTGCACGGCAAGTCATAGAATTTAAAGTTAAAAAATACACCCCTGTACACATCATTGAGGTTTGAATAATTAATGGTGGGACAGGGAATTTTTTTGGCAAAAACCTGCAAATTTTTCATACCTATCACGATAACGTATACGCTATTTATAGTTCTCAGCGAAGATAACAGATAAATAATACCAAGGTAAGAACTAATATTGTCAACAAATCCGCGGGTTTACCCTATGACAAGTATAATTTAAAATACTTTTAAAGTAGGCATAGAATTTGCAAAATATTCTTAAATAATCAAGCAGCCCATGAAGGCAGCAAATTAATATTAGAAGGAGGTGTTGGTTGGCTAGTGAAATAATTACCAAGCAATTTCCTATTAGTGCTTATCTTAGTGCTTATCCAAAGCACCTTTAGTACAAACCAATCCACTAAGGCGGTGAATTTCGTGATAGACAATATCTATATCTATCTAGCCATGCTAATGCTGTTTGCCGCAGGTATTTTACTACCGTGCTTAACAAACAGCAGTCCAAAGGTTACGAACATTTTATCTCACGGTTTATCATTGTTAGGTTGTTTAGCGATTGTGGTTTGTTCAGTAGAGATATTCATTTACGGTGGGACGACCTTCTCCTATTCCACAGGCCTACCGATTGGATCTTTGATCATTAGGATTGATTATTTATCCGCATTTTTTCTCCTGGCCTTAGGTGTTGTTGGCACAGCAACCAGTATTTATGCTATTGGCTACAGCAAGGAGTATTACAAGCAGCGTTTAGGATTGATGGCAGCACTTTATAACGGGTTTATCTTATCCATGGTTCTGGTGTTAACCGTTAGTCAGGTTGCCTACTTCCTAATTGCCTGGGAGCTAATGACCGTAGTTTCTTTTTTCTTGGTTAACCATGAATATGACAAGACAGCGAATACTCGTGCGGCATATAAGTACATCTTGATGACCACGATAGGAACTGTCTTTATTACAACTGCATTTCTCATATTAGCCGTGGCGGTTCACAGTTTGGACTTCCAGTTGCTAAGAGGTACTGCTTTAACTGATTCGATGCGTAACATAGTTTTTATTTGTGCCTTAATTGGTTTTGGTACCAAGGCAGGTGTGATTCCCCTGCACATTTGGTTACCAGAAGCACACCCAGCCGCACCCAGCCATGTATCGGCACTAATGTCCGGTATTATGATTAAAACTGCAATTTATGGTATGTGCCGATTTTTCCTAGAGTTTTTAGGTGTTGGTCCTGCCTGGTGGGGTGAACTGATACTTTTCTTGGCCATTATTTCCTCTATCCTGGGAGTTTTATATGCCTTGATGCAACACGACCTAAAGCGCCTGCTGGCTTATCACTCGGTAGAAAACATCGGTATTATCCTGCTTGGTATTGGCGCTGGTATGGTCTTCATGAGTAACAACCAACCTGCATTGGCCGGTCTTGCTTTTGTGGCAGGACTTTATCACGTATTTAACCACGCAGTATTTAAATCCTTGCTGTTTCTTGGTTCTGGCTCCGTACTTTATGCCACTTATACCAAAGACATAGAACATCTAGGTGGACTAATTAAAAAAATGCCCTACACAGCAGTTTTCTTCCTAATTGGTGCTGCTGCAATTTCAGCCTTACCTCCACTGAATGGTTTCGTAAGTGAATGGTTAACCTTCCAGTCACTTTTCTATCTACCCCACGCACTAACAGGGATAATTCCTCAGTTGGGTTCTATTATTCTAATTGCCTTGCTGGGATTAACCGGTGCACTGGCAGCGACCTGTTTTGTAAAGGCCTTTGGTGTGACTTTCCTGGCCAAGCCCCGTAGTAAACATGCAGAACAGGCAACAGAAGTAACTGGTTCAATGTTAACAGGTATGGGGTTTTTGTCCCTTATGTGTATGGGGCTGGGTGTTTGGCCCCAATGGATGCTAAGCATTTTACAGGGTGTGCTATCCCAGTATTCCGGACTTGATGTTAGCAACCTATTCATTCCGCAGTGGCATTCTGTGGCTTTTAACATCCAACAGGCTAATGGGGTAATTGCCATGCCGGTTATCGTCGGTATGTTGCTGGTTGGTGTAATCGCCGCTGTAATAGCCTACAACTTCAAAGGCGTACCTAAAAATGTTGAGGGTGAAACCTGGACCTGTGGTATCGTTCCCAATGCACGAATGGAATATACTGCTACCGGTTTTGCCCAACCGATTCGTCGAGCCTTTAAAGGGTTAGTTCGTCCTAAATCAAATGTTACTGCCAATAAATTACTAAATCCATACCATGGGGTTAAGATGGAGTTAAAAATAGAAGTCACTTATTTAATTAACCAGTGGCTTTATCAACCCATCAAAAAATGGATTTTATTAACAGCCAATTTTATCAGACCGATTCATTCTGGTAATTTACAACTTTATATGGGTTATGTACTTGGAGTTACGGTACTAATTCTTATGCTGGGAGTGAGGTGGTAAGCATGTCAGTATTATTTATGATATTACAGGTTATCGTACTGGCACTGCTGGCTCCTTTGGTAGCCGGTGTTATCAAAAACACAAAGGGAAAAATGCAAAGCAGAAGGGGTCCTGGCTACTTTCAGGTTTACTACGACCTGGCAAAGTTCTTCAACAAGGATAACGTTATTTCTCCAACCGTTTCCTGGATTTTTCATATAGCACCTTATATCTACTTTGCCACCGCACTGGGTGCAGCTGCCCTGGTACCGACCCTTATGTTTGATAGGGGTTTCCACTATGACAATATCTTCGTCCTGGTTTACTTGCTGGGACTGGGTAGGTTCTTCCTAGCCCTAGCCTCCCTGGATGCAGGCAGTTCCTTTGGAGGTATGGGTGGTTCCCGAGAAATGTTTATCAATGTTCTTGTTGAGCCGGTGATGATGCTTACATTATTCACGGTAGCCATTCGTGCTAATGGTACTGGATTATCTCAAATGGCCACTGCAACTGCTAATTCCGATATTTCCTTCTCCGCCATCCTGGCAGCCATTGCATTTTTGATTCTTACAGTAGCCGAAACCGGACGTATCCCAGTGGATAACCCGGATACACACCTTGAATTAACAATGGTACATGAAGGTATGGTTTTAGAGTACTCCGGTCGCTCTGTTGGTTTAATCTTTTGGGGTTCTGCCATTAAGCAACTGGTAACAATCCTGCTGCTGGTCAACCTCTTCATTCCTTGGAACCCTGCAGATCTTGTGCCACCTGTTGTTTGGATGATCATTAAGGTGTTGGTAATTGCTGTTGTACTGGCTGCCATTGAAACCAGCACCAACAAGATGCGTCTGTTTAGAATACCTGGTTTCTTGATGGCAACTGGCTGCTTATCACTACTGGCGATCATCGCCATGTAGCAAGGAGGGAATAAAATGACATTATTAACAGTCCTGCTCTTAGCCGGTGCAGTCCTTTTAACTAGGGTATCCTCTTTGCGGACTGCTATCGGTATCTTAGGGTTTCAATCGGTGATTGTGGCTCTGGCTTGTTTGATAATTGGACTTAAGACTGGGGAAATCCATATGTATATAGCTGCCATTCTTACGGCAGTGATTAAAGTGGGTTTAATCGCTTATGCCTTGTGGAAAGTTGCGTCACAACTGAAGCATGAAAGGGAAATTGCTAACTTTAACTTTTCCTTCCTAATGGCGATTCTATCCATTATTGCTTCCTATGGTTTTGTAAGTAAAGAATTACCCAATGTGTCTGGAGACACGCTGGGAGCTGCAATCTCCTTAACTGTTATCGGCCTACTGTTGATAATGGCTCGACGCCAGGCCATTATGCAGGTTGTTGGATTAATTACCATGGAGAACGGCTTATATCTACTGGGTTTATCGATTACCAACGGTTTACCCCTGATCATTGAGTTGGGAATCTTTTTTGATATATTGGTTGCTGTGCTTGTGTTAGTCATTCTCACGCATAGGCTAAAACACTCCTTTGAGACCACAGACACCAGTATATTAAATGAACTGAAGGGGTGATATCGATGTATGAATTAATTTTAGGGGCGTTAGCACTGCCGATCATTACAGGGTTAATTACACTGCTACAAAAGAACCTTACTTTAATTCGTTATACTAATCTGCTAGGTAGCACCTTAACCAGTGGCATCATATTGGCCATTATCTACAGGATTACTGAAATTAAAGTATTTAGTAGTGAGTTTCTGTATGTGGACTACCTAAGTTCAGTACTTCTTTTTGTTGTAGCACTACTTACCTTTACTGCTACATTGTTTTCCTTGTCTTATATGGAAAAGGAAGTTAAAGAGGGGCAGGTTGCCGAGAAGATGATTCCCCGGTACTATGCACTGCTTAATCTATTTACATTCGCTATGGTTAGCGTTCTAATTGTAGGAAACCTTGGCCTGATGTGGGTTGCAGTTGAAGGTACAACCCTGGCTTCTGCGCTGCTGGTGGCCTTCTATTTCAATCGATCTGCACTGGAGGCTGCCTGGAAATATGTAATGATTTGCACAGTGGGTATTTGTTTGGCCTTGTTAGGAACCATGTTTCTTTATTACGCCCAGGTAAATGCAGTTGGCGAGACCCATGCCCTAAACTGGCTCTATTTGAAAAACATCAGTGGCACCCTTAATCCTGACATTGTTAAATTAGCCTTTGTTTTCATCTTGATAGGTTACGGTACGAAGGCTGGTCTGGCTCCCATGCATACCTGGCTGCCAGACGCTCACAGCCAGGCCCCATCCCCTGTCAGTGGTCTATTATCCGGTGCGCTTTTGAGTTGTGCTTTTTACGCACTAATGCGTAACGTAATTATTATCAAAGGAACCATTGGTACTGAATTTATTCAAACTGTAATGATTGGACTAGGTATTCTTTCTATCCTGATTGCGATCCCTTTTGTATTGGTACAACATGATGTTAAGAGATTGCTTGCCTATTCTTCAGTAGAGCACATGGGGATTATTGCCATCGGTTTCGGTATCGGGACCCAACTGGCAGTTTATGCTGCACTCTTACACATCATAAACCATGCCATTGCAAAGTCTTCTTTGTTTTACCTAGCCGGAGTCATCAGCCAGGAATATAAAACTAAACACATTAAGCAAATACAAGGAGTTGCCAGGGTTATGCCTGCCGTCGCAACCATGTTTGTCATTGGCATATTGGCTATTACAGGGACACCTCCCTTGAACATCTTTATTAGTAAGTTCACCCTTGTAATGTCCATATTTGATAGTAAGATGTGGCTCTTAGGTGGTTTAACTCTATTGTTACTGGCCGGAATCTTTGCTGGTTTGATGCACTACTGCTTAAAAATGACTTTCGGTAATGCCCCTGAAGACATCAAAGGGTCCAAGGTTTCGTCTTCTACCATTACCGCAATTGGTTTTTCCATCTGCTTAATTGTAGTTGGTGGTTTATATCTGCCACCGTCCATTAGCGAAATCTTAACCCAGGCAGTATACATTGTAATAGGAGGTTAGGGACATGAACAATTATAGGACCATACCTGCTGCCGCATTAAGAGAAACTGCCTACGAGCTGTATGCCGACGGACAGCATGGCCTCATGTCCATGTTTGCCAATGACGAGCGTGAATTAAATGGTAATTTTGCGATCTACTGCTTGTTCTCAGTAGGTAAAAAGATGCAGATTATAAAAGCTGTCTTGTCTGAAAACGAGGAATTGGAGTTTCCTTCTATAACCCCTAAGATTTCAGCCGCAGCCTGGTATGAACGTGAGATTTATGACATGTTTGGCCTTAAGCCCATTGGTCACCCTGATTTGAGGCCACTGGTGCTGCATGAAAACTGGCAAACGGGAATCTTCCCCCTTCGAAAAGACTTCCATAGTAAGACCCCTATACCCACGGCGAAGAAAGATTTTAATATGGCCACGGTAGAAGGGGAGGGAGTGTTTGAGGTTCCTGTAGGTCCAATCCACGCAGGTATTATTGAACCCGGCCACTTCCGTTTTAGCCAGGCAGGTGAGGATATTATCCGATTGGATGCCAAGTTATTCTTCCTGCACCGTGGTATCGAGAAAGCCATTGAAGGGACACCCATAGAAAGAGCTTTTTATCGGGTAGAACGTATCTCAGGTATCTGCACAGTTGCCCACTCCTTATCCTATTGTCATGCTATTGAAAGCATTGCCGGAGTTATCGTTCCGCCAAGGGCTCAGTATTTAAGAGCATTGGTGGGTGAATTGGAGCGACTGTATAACCACGTTGGGGATATTGGTAACCTGTGTGCCGGTATGGGTTTTGCTGTTGGAATTATGGCGGGTGCACGAATGAAAGAAGATATCATGCGGGTTAACGAAGCACTTACCGGTCACCGGTTCCTGCGTGGCATGGTTGTACCAGGTGGTGTTCGCCTGGACATTAATAATCAATTAACAACTGAAATTATTGGGATGCTGAATAAACTGATACCAGACTTTAATGAGATGATTGAACTTTTTAAAGGGAACGATGCCTTCCTTAACCGTGTGGAGACTACCGGCATAGTTCCCAGGCAGGCAGCCCTAGATTTAGGATTGGTAGGGGTAGGCGCCAGAGCCTCCGGTGTTGATGTAGACATCCGGCGTGATTTCCCCTATGGCTGTTATTCATCACTAAACTTTGATGTTCCAGTCTACCACAACGGTGATGTAGCAGACCGCCTGTGGGTTCGTGTAGATGAAGTAAGGCAGACCGTGGACCTGATCCGTCAGATATTAAGCCAAATGCCACAAGGCCCCTTGAAGGTAGATATCCCCGCGATTAAGCCCTACAGCAGTGGGTTCGGTTGGTGTGAATCCCCCCAAGGTAACAACATTCACTGGCTGATGATGGGGGAGAACAATACTGTATACCGCTTGTATGCTCGGGCTGCGGCTTATCCCAACTGGCCGGCACTAACTGTAGCAGCACCCGGAAACATTATTCCGGATTTCCCGCTCATTAATAAAAGCTATGAATTGTCTTATGCCTGCGTTGACAGATAGGAGGGTATTGCATGATAAAGGTTTGGAAAAAAGTTTTTGCCACTGGTAATGTAACAGAACACTGGGAAAAGGCAGTACCCCCGGAACGTTCCAGAGGTGAAGTTGTCATTCAACAAAATGTACCCTGCAGAGGTTGCCAGGACTGTGTTAAAGTTTGTCCGACCAACGCTATAAAATTATACGAGGGTGTTCCAGTTATTAATCACAAGGCTTGTGTCTTTTGTGGGCTCTGCGTGGAAGCTTGCAAAGATGGCTGCTTAAAACAGACTTGTAATTATAAATTAGCAACATTAGGCGGTTCTCTGGGGGAGAACGGCAGTTCAGAATTGAAGAAGAAAATTCGCTCGGTGCTGGGACGCTCTCTTCATGTGAGGCATCTGGATATCGGTTCCTGCAATGGTTGTGATTTCGAGATGAATCATGTCTGCAACCCCATTTATGATATTCAACAATATGGTATTGACTTTGTGGCTTCTCCCCGCCATGCCGATCTACTGATGGTAACCGGGCCTGTCACCCGTAACTCTACCCAGGCTCTTATGATGACCTATGAGGCAACACCAACACCAAAGTTGGTCATGGCACTGGGGGCATGTGCCTGCAGCGGAGAGCAGATTTTCGGTGAAAGTTATGCCATCAGAGGGGCAGTTGATTCCTTGGTTCCAGTTGATATTTATGTGCCCGGTTGCCCACCTCGACCACAAGCCATTATTCAAGGCTTAATGCTAGCCCTAAACAGGATGAAATAAAAAAATAAGTTGGGAAGCGTTTTAATATATATCATTCATAATCTATTAATTAAAATGAGAAGTTAAGGAGGTAAAGAACATGGAGTTTCGAACAACCAACATCGTCTGGGAAGAAGATTGGGGGGTTGCTACCGTTGGAGAGTTTGTAATTGAACTTAAGAGGAGTAACAATAAACTAATAGAAGCAAAGGTAAAAGAAGTGCTTAGTTATACAAAGTCTCATACCGAAATACCCTATGTAGCCAATATTGAAGATCGTTATATAACTGTTGATATGGGTTTTTGTGGTATCAAAAAATATGAATTAGTCAATGACGCTTTAATAGAACTTTACTAGGCCTTTTATTTTAAAGATTTTGTGGAAATGCAAAGAGGATTTCTATTGCAAAAAAGCTCGAAAAGATATAAAGTGGTTTAAAATCAAAGGCAATAAGAATGTCACATTTAACATATTTAAATTCAACTTACTAATATATCACAATATTCACTTGACACCTAATACTGGAATCGATATACTTTTAACAATACAAAAAAGGCAGAGAAGGGGAACCACTAACCTTGTGACATGGCCTCAGAGAACCGGGGTAGCTGAAAACCGGTGCCAGTGCAGGTGAAAATATCGCCCCTGAGCCGTAAGCTGAAAGGATAATGGAAACAATATCTTATTAGGCTGAGCCGGGTTAGCCTACCCGTTATCAAAGCTGTGTCCTGTTTGGGATACTAAGAGGCTTTTCGCCATAAGGTGAAAGCAATCAGGGTGGTACCGCGTGAGTAACCTCTCGTCCTTGGTAGTTTTAAAAACTGCCGGGCGGGAGGTTTTTATTTTATATAATTGCATCGCCAACATGGCCAGCTAGTGAAATATTCTAATGTAAATTCAAGTAGATCTTCTGAGGTTTAAGTAAAGCTAAATAATTAAGGAGGTAACTAATGCAAGTATCTAAACATGTTCACGCATTGAAAATTCCTTTTTCGATTAAAATTGATAAGGAAAAAACAATTAATCGCTTTGTTTATTGTTTTATTATCTTTGGGTCAAAAATTCACCTAATAGACACAGGTGTAGCTTCTTCTGAAGATTTGATCTTTAAATATATTCACCAGATGGGGAGGGACCCGAAGGATATTTCAACAATAACCCTAACACATTCACATCCTGATCATATTGGTGGAGTTAAAGCAATAAAGGACTTTTCAGAGTGTATAGTAATTTCTCATAACAATGAAAAGGACTGGATAGAGAACATTGAAAAGCAATTTGCGGAACGTCCAGTGCCGGGCTTTTTTTCCTTAGTAGGCGGTTCAGTAGCTATTGATAAGACCGTTGATAACGGAGATGATATTGATTTGGAAGATGGGTTAAGATTAAATGTTATTCATACACCTGGTCACTCAGAAGGATCAATCTCCCTAGTTTTAGAAAATGAGGATGTCTTGTTTTCAGGTGATGTTATACCGTTACCTGGGGATATGCCAATTTATGATGATCCTCTTGTCTTAATCGAATCCATTAAAAAATTACAGCGTCTTAAAAATAGAAGTATCTTACTCTCATCTTGGGATGAGCCAAGGACAGGAAAATCAGTTGATAACGTCATTTCAGAGGCAATTCAACACCTTCAACTACTACATAAGTCAGTAGTAGAAGCTGTATGTAATAAATCAGCTATTGATCCAATTATAATATCTAAAATAGTCCTAGAAAAAATGGGGTTACCTCTGGTAATGGCCAACATTCCTCTAGTAGTAAAATCTTTAAGTTCTAGTATTAGATATATCTAGTAATGTATGCAGGGGACCCTTTTTTAGGATAAACTGGAAGGTGCGAGGGAGGGAATTTGTCGCTCGTGAGACCAGTGACATCGGCGTACTTAATGCTTTTAAAAAAGTCTTTATAACTAACTGGTAAAGGAGTGGATGTTAATCCACTCCTTTTGTGCAAAGTATAATGTTACCTGATCAGCATAAGGGCAAACTAGGATTCGTGTCATATAGGGTGCTCCTGCGCCAGGGCAGCAAGCCAAGTTTTTCTAACTTCTACTAGCGTATATAGATCCAATCATTGAAACCTGATCTGGTTTGGTGGTGGTCGACCAGCGGAATGATAATAATCATCGTCAGGAACGCCAATCCAACAAAATCCTTAATAAGTTCGGACATAAGATTCGCCTCCGTTCCTTTTTTAGAATTTTCATTCTTATTATTATCATACACCCACCGTCTGACAGCTAGATGACATTTGCACCAATGTTTTTGCTTTTTTTGCTTAGAATTGCTCTTGATTTCTCAAGAACAAGTTATCTCCTTCTTAGGTAATATGCCTGTTGCAGTCATATGGGGACCTCTTATGATTGTTCTAGGCACTTAATCTTTCCTTTTATTAGTGAATTTAATTTTTTATTATCTTTTTTTCAAGGAGGTACGAAACAAGAGCCAAGGCCAGCTTCGGCAAAGCTACGTGGTTATTTCTCGCCGCATTGCTGTGGATCTGTTTGAGGAAATCATTAAACTCAGCCCCGATTGGCGTAGCCATTCTCAACCGCTGCTATGCTCCTTCTTTATCCCACGTAATTCTTCAATATCAACATTCATATACTTGGCGATGATCAATGTTTGCAATTTATTATATTTTCCTAGTCTTTAAAATATTATGTATACTGAGTTTTTTGTAATGATTACATAGTCGTAATTTGATACAATAAAAGAAACTTTGATTGTGAAATATGGTTAGGGAACTAAAATATTGAAAATAAGGGAAAATAATATCGCCCAAAAAGATTAATCTGGAGGTTGAAAATTTTGTCTATAAATAAAATAGGAATAAAACCACCGGAAGTACTTCTGCCGGAAAAGACAATTGATTTAAACAAGTGGTCAGTTGTGGCCTGCGATCAATATACATCTCAGCCAGAATACTGGTCAGAGGTGGAAAGGATTGTAGCAGAGGAACCTTCAACTTTGCGCCTAATATTTCCTGAGGTTTATCTAGAAGGAGGTAGGGCAGAGGATAGAATAACTAATATTAACGATACTATGAGGCGGTACATCGCCGATAAACTGTTGCTAGAAAAGGGAAGGGGCTTTATCTATATTGATCGTAAAACAGCCCATACCGAATCAAGAAAGGGTTTGCTAATTACCATTGACCTAGAGCAATATGACTATAATCCTGGTGCCAAGACCTTAATTCGGGCCACTGAAGGCACAGTTTTAGACAGATTGCCTCCTAGAATAAAGGTCAGGAAAAATGCTCCCATTGAAGTTCCCCATGTTATGCTCCTTATAGATGATCCGGAAATGACAGTAATTGAGCCCCTGTCAGTACAAACCGACAGAATGGAACTGCTCTATGATTTTGAATTAATGATGAATGGTGGTCACATTAAGGGTTATAGGGTAAGTGATCCCACCATGGAAGAAAGCATCATGAAGGCCTTTGTCAACTTGGCAATACCGGAATCCTTTAGGGCTAAATATGGGGTAGGCCCAGAAAAAGATGTACTGCTGTTCGCAGCCGGAGATGGTAACCATTCTTTGGCTACTGCAAAAGCTGTTTGGGAAAATATAAAAGGTAGTTTGACATCAAGTGAGTTTGAAAACCATCCTGCACGTTATGCTATGGTAGAGGTTGTAAACGTTCATGATCAGGGACTAACCTTTGAACCCATTCACAGGGTTGTGTTCAACGTCAATGGAAAAAACTTATTAGATAGTATTGTTGGATATTGTAATAGAAATAACTCTAAAGCCTATTATCAAGAATTTAATAACGGGGCAGAGTTGGAGCAAGAGACAAAAAAACTTACTGCTAATGGAGATTGCCACGTTATTCCCTATATCACCGGTACTTCTAGAGGCCTATTAGTAGTTCATAATCCCAAATTTAACCTAGAAGTTGCAACCCTCCAGAAGGCCCTAAATGATATTTCTGAAAACGAAGGAAACTTAAAAATTGATTATATTCATGGGGAAGATGTTTTGAGTTCCCTAGCTTCACAGGATGGAAACATAGGCTTTTACCTTGAACCAATGGACAAACAGGATTTATTTAAGACAGTTATTTTAGATGGGGTGTTACCTAGAAAAACATTTTCAATGGGTGAGGCAGAAGAAAAAAGGTATTATCTGGAATGTAGGAAGATTACCACAACTTAATTAATCATCGCAACAAAAAGCTGGCTCAAGCTTTAAGCGGGCTTTTTTCTGAGCAGATCAGTATAAACTTTCTTGATCTTATCAGGACGAATACCTTTAGCAAAATCGCTAGAGGTATTGATTTTACTGCCATTACCCGCTTTTAGGTGTCTTTGTCAAGTTATGCAGCCAAGTGGTCAGCCAATGGGCGAAGGTTTATTTCTCTATAGCTAGGTTTATCCCTGGGTGTACATGCTGTACTAAGGCAACCCGGGCCAATTGGAGTATGATTTTGTGCACCTCTCCGGATGGAAAGGTTGAAGTGGAAAAAATAAGTAAAAATATACTTACTTACAATAGTTCCACACCGTACATTAGAAGAATATTAGAAGTTTTCCCTATAAAAGAAAAATGGCAAGGGCTTCCATCATCGGAAGTCTTGCCATTCTGTGTTTATTGGCATCCCAGAAGGGATTCGAACCCCTGACCTACGGATTAGAAGTCCAAGATTTTGGTCGATGAGCTGCGAGACCTTGAAATTACTAGATTTATCCCAATTCGGTGTTCGTCAGACGCAACGGATAAACTAATAATATTTCTGCTTAAATTACGCTAATCCGTTGAGCTTGATATTGTTATTATAATTCTAGTAATGATTTTCAGTAATCAATCATTGACGATAAAGATAATGTACAGTAGAATTGATATTGAAAATCATTATCAAATAGGGGGCTGTGTGAATGGGTAACCGCCAAAATGACGTGGAGCATCTAGCAACAGATTTGGACCAACTACATAATGGGGTAGAACATCTAAAGAATAAACACAATTTAGGTTTTGAGGAGAAGCAGCATTTAACCCAGTTAGATAACCAGCTGCATCATACCCTGGACCATGTAAAAAGAAATTAAGAAGAGCGGCAGCTTGTTGCGTTTTAGCCGTTCTTTGCACAAATGGGTTGGCCTTGTTCTGAGTATTGTTTTTTTAAGCTTAGCAATAACCGGGATAATGCTTAATCATAAGAAAGCTCTTGGATATATGCCTGAAGTAACCCATAAAGCCTCCGGAGATATTTCTCAGTCACTGCCTATGAAAGATATTGTTCAAATTGCTTTTAAAGCTGTTAACAGCTCAGAGATCATTGCAGCCCCGGCGATGACAGGGTTTAACAGCCCAAGGGCTGCCACCGGAATTCCCACAGTGTTATAGAATAATGCCCAGAATAGATTTTGCTTGATATTTTTAATGGTTGCACGGGATAGTTTAATGCTTGCAACCAATCCACCTAGGTCTCCCCTCATTAGGGTTTTCGGCGTAACTCTTATCAAGTACCACAGTGTCAGTTAGGGTGGGCTCACCCTTGGTGATGGTACCAGTTTTATCAAGTACAATAGAATTCAGTTTATGGGCTTTTTCCAAATACTCTCCACTTTTAATAAGTATACCGTTTTCAGCACCTTTGCCGGTGCCCACCATAATAGAAGTAGGGGTAGCCAAGCCCAGGGCGCAGGGGCAAGCTTTTAAAGGTTAGTTCCTTATTCATATTTTCCCCTCCTGGCTCTAGTTTCACCCTTTTACTGGGTATTATTAATAGCCAATACAGCAGAAAACTTTAAGCGTAAATAGGCATAGATTTACTAGGTAATCAGCTACTTTAAATATCTGTAATTAGAAGTTAGTTGAATAACGTTGGATAAATTAGTATAAGGCTTTGAAGGGGAAAGGGTAATGGTGACGCAGGCTTACCCCTGCTGATGATTATTGGCTACAGTTCCCTTTGGTGGTTCTTCCACAGGACAAACCAAGCAAAACCCATTTTTATATCTTATATCTTCTTATTGTTTGACTTAGTGTTATTTGCTTGGCTGAGTTTGAATGATCCTCACGACTTTACAACTAGATTTGGCGTGTTATACATACTTGGACTGATTCTCTACCTGTCTACGGCTCACATCTGGCTGTTTCCGTTGCTGGCAGAACTGAAGGGAGCGGTGGAATAAACAACAGGGGGTTACCCTACAGGCACTAATATTTATTTCAGGAATATGTAAAATTAGCAAGTTGTCTTTTGTTTTAGTTGATTGACTTATTCAAGGGCAGCTACAGGTAATAGATATCTAATCAGCCTAAACAGAAAAGCACAAGTATCAGAAAGAACCTGATACTTGTGCTTGCTTATATGCTTGATTATAAGGAGATTTCAGCGGGTGGTTAAAGCTAAAGGAATAGGGCCCATGCCGTTTTCTTTGTGGAATTCCTTCATTTGATCAAAATGTTGCTTGGCACATCATGGCACATTCTACTAACATGCTCATGCATTCTTTTCTTGCAGCAGCATCAGGCTCATTGAAGCAGGCTTTTAAGCATTCATAGCAGGCCTGTGCACACTTCTGACAAATATCGATACAATCTTGATACTTGTTGGTGGCAGTTGTTACAACACCTATCGTAAAACCTCTTTAAGATATTTTAGGATATTTACCAACTTTATTATTAGTTGCGAGCGGTTTTTTATATTTATACTTTTGCTTATAATAGCTATTTTCCTAACCCATTTAACTGTTACAAAAACGTGTCATTTTTGTAACAGTCATGTGAAATTTAACTGATATCATTTCTAAAGTGACCTGGAATGTAGCGGGTTAAATTGTGAATGATTGAAAGGGTGGAAAGATGTGAGGTCGAGGTCAAAATGGGTAGGTTTATTTGGTATTATTTTAGCACTTGTCCTTGTAACATGTCCATTTGTTGGCAGCGCATTGGCGGCCGCTGATGACAGCGATCCCCATGCTGGTCACGACATGAGTACCATGAACAATTCAGAACAACAAAGTAATGATCATGATATGAGTAACATGGACAGCACTAATGAAACTGAGATTTCAACAGACAATTCTAGTGGCCATAGTCAGCATGACAGTACTTCTAACGATGTACACAGTTCTGCTGGTAGTGGTAGTCATGATTCCAGTAGTGGTGGAGGGCATGATTCAAGCGGTAGCAGCCACGATTCCGGTGGAGATAGACATGAAGCTTCCGGCGGACATGGTGAGGGTAGTGGTGATCCCAATACTCCGCCTAACTGGCCTGTGATTTATGGTTTTGGTGCCTTTAACTTACTGGTGATTATTGCTGCTGCTATTATGAAAACAAAGGCGTAAATGGGGTGAATTAATATGAATGAACAAAAGGGCAATCAAATGCTTAAAAATATATTAAAAAGTAAGTGGTATCCTGGTATTTTTCAATGGCCGACATTAATAGTGTTTGCCGTAATTATGTATGAGTTATTAGTTGGTATTGCAGTAGCCCATGATAACTTTGGTACAGCCATGACCTGGGTGTTGTGGTGGCCCATTATTCCCTTGATCTTCTTATTAATAGGACGCTTCTGGTGCGCTATCTGTCCCTTTGCCACCGTAAGTGACCTGGTACAGAAGTTTGTAGGTAATAATCGACCTGTGCCTAAGTTTCTAAAAAAGTATGGTATTTGGATTATTGATGCACTGTTTATTATCATCACCTGGGCCGACCATATTTGGGGTATAGTAGGATCTCCTCGAGGCTCTGGGGTTTTACTCCTTATGCTAACCACTGGTGTTATAGTGGCTGGAGCCTTCTTTGAGAGAAGAACCTGGTGCCGCTACCTATGTTTTATCGGTGGTTTAGCCGGCAACTACTCCCGTGCTGGTGCTTTAGAACTGCGGGGAACACCAGAAATTTGTGTCAAGTGTACAGTGTCCGCCTGTTACAAGGGTAGTGACAAAGCTCCGGGATGTAAAATGTTTGAATTTCCTAAAACAATGGATAACAGTGCCCGTTGTAATTTCTGCGGTGACTGCGTAAAGAACTGCCCCAACGATTCCATCACAGTTTCTACAAGAATTCCTACTAAAGAACTGTGGTTTATCCGTAAACCTAAGCTGGAAGAATCTTTCCTGGCAATTGTCATCATGGGTATCGTGTTTGTACAGAACATTACCATGCTGGAAGTTTGGGGAGATATTCAGCAGGGGATGGCTGGTATATTAGGAACTGCTAATAAAGATGTGATCTTCACCGTTACCTTTATCGTTGCAATGGCTATTCCAGTTTTAATCCTATATCTAGTCAGTTGGTGGGCATCTCTTAAGAACTCTGACAATGCCATAATAAACCTAACCAAATTTGGTTATGCTTTAATTCCGCTGGACTTTGCCGGTCACATGGCTCACAACCTGTTCCATCTGTTAGCTGAAGGAAAGTCTGTGCTGTTCACAGGACTGGCGTTGTTTAGTATTAAGAATGAAGGGGCATCTGCTGCCTTAGTAGGTATGGGAACCATTGTATTCCTGCAGTATGCATTACTTGCTCTGGGAACCTTTGCTTCCATCTACACAGCTTACCGTATTGCTAAAGCTAACTACAAAGGTCAAGAAGTTATGGGTACATTAATTCCCTATACCATTCTGATCTTAGGATTAGTGGCCTTTAACGTCTACCTGTTCCTGTTACCAATGGCTCATAGAATGTAACTATAAGAACAGGTTACCTATCCGGGTAGCCTGTTTTCCCATTTTTTTTAGTGTCTACTCTACAGGGTACAGTTTAAGATAGGGTCTATTTCTTTATTATATCAATGCTTAAATAGTTTCAGTTCCAAGTAAAATGAAATTAATTCATAAGAGCATGGATAAATATAAAAAAATGTTATTGGACGTATAAAATCGATTTATGTTATCGTGTTACTGTCTTTATTTTAGGGGGGTAAATCAAGTGCAAGGCAGAAAAAGTTTAATATTATTTGTTATCTTACTAGGAATTTTCTTGATTGGCTGTGGTAACAAGGCAGAAACAGAATCAAAAAATGACTCTAAGGCTGCTAGTCAAGATTCAGCGACCAGTAAAAAGATTATAAAAGTAGGTCTTATTCCAAACCAAGCTCCAGATCAATTGAAGGCTAAATATGAACCCTTTAAAAAATACCTTCAGGACAAGCTTGGCATGGAGGTAGAGCTCTTTGTAGCCAATAACTACGCTGGTGTTGTTGAAGCAATGGCCAGCGGCAAATTAGATATGGCCTATTTTGGCGGACTAACCTATGTTCAGGCCAAGCAGAGAGCCAAGATTCACCCCATTGTCACCGAGATTGATAGTGAGACCAAAACTACAAAGTATTACAGTCTGATCATTACCCCTGCC
Source organism: Desulfotomaculum defluvii (assembly GCF_054657375.1). NCBI lineage: Bacteria > Bacillati > Bacillota > Clostridia > Eubacteriales > Desulfotomaculaceae > Desulfotomaculum > Desulfotomaculum defluvii. The sequence goes on from NZ_BAAHYV010000006.1 coordinate 776,238, forward strand.
GACAGCAAGGTGAAAAATCTAGCAGAACTAAAAGGTAAAACCTTTGCCTTTGGAGATGTTAGTTCCACCTCGGGCTCCCTGTACCCAAGAATAATGTTGGATAAGGCCGGCTTAAAGACTCCCGATGATCTTGCCAATGTTATTTATACAGGTAAGCATGACGCCACCGCACTGGCAGTTCAAAACGGCAAAGTGTATGCCGGTGGTCTTGAAGGTAGGATATTAAACAAACTTATTGATGATGGTAAGGTTGATAAAAGTAAGATACGTATTCTAGCTAAGTCTGATTTAATTGAGGGTTACCCTTGGGTTGTTCTGGACTCAATGGATAAGGAGTTGGAGAACAAAGTCATTGATGCGTTCATAACCATGAAGGATGAAGAATTACTTAAACTGATGAAGGCAGAGGGCTTTGCTAAGGTTACCGCTGAAGATTACAAATATATAGAGGAACAAGCAGTACGTTTGGGCCTGTTAAAATAATTGGAGGTTATATGGAAAGTCACGAGATTGTCCGGGCAGAGAAGTTGGTAAAAGTTTATGCCAACGGAGTCGTCGGGCTAAAGGGTATTGATGCAACCATATATAGAGGTGAGATGGTGGGAGTACTCGGCGCCAGCGGCTCCGGGAAAACCACCTTTTTCCGCCTTATCAATGGATTTATTTCGCCAACCGAGGGAAATCTCTATGTAATGAATCAATCCATGCGGGGATTAAGCCATCAGGCTTTACGAAAACTGCGTTCTAGTATTGCAATGGTCTCCCAAAATCATAATATCATTCCCGGCTTATCAGTTGCCCGCAATGTGATAATGGGTAAGCTTGGTCAGGTACCAATCTATAAGGCACTGCGGATACTGTTTCATTTAACTGAAAAAGAGATAATGGAAGTTTGGCAAGTGCTGGGAAAATTGGAATTGGCCGAAAAGATATATGATCGGGCTACTGACCTTTCCGGTGGGCAGCAACAACGGGTTGCCATCGCCAGGGCACTATTAGGTAATGCAAAGCTAATTCTTGCCGATGAACCCATAGCCTCGGTGGATTCCAGAACTGCAGAAAATATACTAAACATTTTCACCAGACTGAACCGTGAGAAGAACGTTACTATCGTTACAAATTTACACCAGGAGGATTTTGCTCTCCATTACTGCACACGGGTATTGGTGTTGGATAAAGGAAGACTAATTTATAACGGACCTCCAGATGGATGGCTTTCTCAAAGGAGGTTCGCTTATGCCCAGTAACAAAATACCTAAACATAGTAGTAACGGCATAGTTAACTTTGCAATTATCTTTCTTTTCTTGTTTTTCTTTATAACTAGTGCTAAAGCAACCAAATTTGACCTGGTTGCCTTCATAGACCCAAATAACCTTACTAGTATAAAGAACTTTATGTCTGGACTGTGGCCGATGGAGTTAAGCTTAGATTTCTTAATAGATGTCAGTAGAATGATTCTTGAAACCTTGGCCATCTCCATAGTGGGAACTGTTATTGCAATAATCTTGGCCCTGCCATTTACAGTAGGTGCCTTAAGATTAAGAGGTGAAGAATATTCAGCAAGAAACTGTGGTGTAGTATCGTGGCTAGGCAGATGGATTTTGTATTATCTATCACGGTTTATTCTAAACCTTTTCCGTGGAATTCCTGAACTTCTTTGGGCACTAATATTTGTTGTGGCTGTGGGTTTGGGGCCTTTTCCCGGGGTATTGGCTCTGGCAGTTCATAGTACCGGTATTTTAGGCAAGTTATACTCGGAGATTTTGGAATCGGTGGATCAACAACTGGTGGAAACAGGCCGAGCTTCCGGAGCCAGTGAACTGGCTGTTCTTTTATTTGTTCGGATTCCAGCGACCCTTCCTGTACTGGTTTCTTACTCTTTGTTTAGATGGGAATGTAACATGAGGGCAGCAACCGTTTTAGGACTAGTTGGGGCTGGGGGCATAGGCACACAATTAACTATCAGTATGCAACTATTTGCCTATAACGAAGTGGCCACTCTTGTGGCAGCTATTCTAATTCTTGTGATAATTGTGGATTTAGTAGGTCAGTTTCTAAGGACAAGAATTCTTGACAGGTCAGTCAACTGTATGAGTGAAAGACAGCTACAAAATCTTGAAGTAGAATAAAAAATCATTCCTTGACTATCAATTATTATTGAAAGCAAATGCCTGCAGAAGAACACAAATCTGCAGGCATTTTTACTAATTATCAAGTCTACTGTTTTTGCATGGACTGTTGGCTGGCTTGCTGTTGTTTAAAAGGCTACTCAGTCCACAACTGAGGCAGCACGTCACTTTCTCCTGGCATCGGTACAACAAGACTGGCGTTTTATCCTAGCAGGAGTGCAGTTATTTACCGGACCAAATTTTGGACCTTTACTGCTTACTGATTCAACCAAGGTACCGTCATCACTGGAAAAGTTTCTATGGTCAACTGCACCGGACTGGTGGGTTACACCGGCAGAAGGTCCCTTCAATCATACTTATATATTGGGTGATCTTAAAGACATTTCTTATGGCGTACAAGGGCGAGTTGATTTCATCTCAGAGCTACGAAGTTATATCAGTCAGATGGAACAGGGGGTAAGCGGTTCGGATCATAATGATATGGTGATGATTGCTGAAGATGATGCCCCAGAGGCAGCCATCTATAGTTCATCTTGGACTGCCCATGCTGGTTCGCCCACTTTCTTTGTTACCAAAGATGGAGTTCCAGAAGCCACCCGGAGGGCCTTGTCAAGCCGTCCACAGGATGCTTTCATCTACCTTCTGGGGGATGATAAAACCATCCCTCCAGGAATAGCCTTGAATTAGGACGGTATGGTCATGTACAGCGTATTCCAGGCAAAGACCCATTCTCTCTATCAGTGGGCTTTGCGGGATATGCGGACTTTGGGCCAAAATTTGGCTATTGGGTTGCCATGACTACTCGTATGTTTGGCTGGTGGATAGCTGAACCAGGACATAACTTTATATTTGTCAACCCAAAGGACCCAGAAATGGCAATTCCGGCCGGTATTCTGTCTCACCGGGGAAAGCATGGACCGATGCTCTTAGTCCAGGAAGACATTGTACCCGAGCCTGTGGTGAGATACCTTAAAACGGTACAACCGACCTTTCTGGCAAGTCAGGAACAGTTATTTAACTTTGGCTGGATTATTGGTGATGACACCATGATCAAGCAAGCAGTACAACAAGAAGTTGATCACCTCCTAGGTGTAAAGATGCCTTAAGACAAGGGAGTGGTAGCTATAAACAAGGTTGTGACTTTATTTTCTCCAGATGCAGATTTGAAAAGAATAGACAATGAATTAACAAGCCACTCATTGGTAAAATACCGCAGTGTCAAAATAGCAGAGGACTATGAGCAGCAGGTCGGACAGGAGATATTTTTAACTAAGGATGAGAGACGAACCGCCTTAATAGGTGCTTTGTTAGGTGCTCTAGCAGGCCTAGACCTTGTGGCATGGCTTTTGGGGAATAATGAATTAGGACAGCTTATTAGCCCTTTGCTAGCTAATACTATTTATTCAGCACTATTTACTGCTACAGGAGTAGGACTTGCTGCAGGAGGTTTACTAGCAGGTCTCTATGCACTGTCTCGACCATTGCCAAAAGATTTTACAGGTTTTATCATGCTGATTTTATACTGCAAACCCCGAGAGGAAAAAAAGGCGATGAAGATTTTGAAGGAAAACGGGGGGATAATCATATAAATACCTTATGACTTCCTGAACTGCCTATCATCTACATTATGTTTCATTCAATAATGAAAAGCGACAAAGCATATCGGGGTGTTCGGTAATATCAGCAACGGTTTTAAATAATATTATTCTGATTCTTACTTATCAATTTATTTTAACTAATTTTCTTTTCTTATCAATTAGTAAGATAATAACTAGAAATAGAACAATAATATTGACACCAAAAACATAAAAGTTATCATAGATAATCTTCAATTTATATACAGCTAAGAGGAATTCAAAAGGTATAAGAAAGCTAAATATAAATCTAATTAAGGAATTAAGATTCAAGATTTCTTCGGCAGTCCACTTTCGAACATTATACAGACCCCATATTATTAGTAATGTGCCTACTAAAATATTCCCAAGAAATTGTTCTAACCCAAAGTAATTAAAACTAAACATAGCAAAACCTAGTATAATCGGATTTGCCTCTAACGTAGCCTCTGTTTTGGACATTATATCACCTCAAAGTTCACCTGGGTGTCTACACTAGAAGGGTTTTCCAGTAAAATGCATTCATTAAAAATTATTTATTAAAACTATCATAATTGTTGTTTTTAATTGATTCCGCAATTTCTTTCAAAGAATTACTTTGAGACTCCAGAGATTTAGAAATTTTCCATAGTGTTACAATTAAAAATAATCCAAGAATTACAGGAACTAAAAGAAAGATAATATATACTGCTGAAGCAATTGTAAGTCCCAATATCAAATCATCTCCTTAACAATTTTTAAGTAATCTTTCGATAAATATAATCAATAACCTCTAAACACTTACGATAAATTAGAATAATAAGGATTCAACCTTTGGACGGATTGTAATGAACATTACATTGTTGCGAAGTAATATTATTTAATAACCAAACAAATCACTTCAACAGTGCCGTGGCATACTACCTTGGGGTGATACCTTGCTTGCCTTTCCCGTAAAACCAATGCTACTGGAAAAAGCTGTTGCTCCGTTCAATTCCGACGACCATATCTTCGAATGGAAAGTAGATGGAGTACGCTGCCTCATGCACTATTCCCAAGGAAAAGTACGCCTGCAATCAAAAACTGGCCGAGATTGTACCAGTGCTTTTCCGGAACTGCAGCATCCATTAATACATGGCACCGAAGCTATCATTGATGGAGAAATTACAGTACTTACTGAAGGAAAACCGGATTTTGAAGGGGTAATGGGCCGCTACCTGGCAAGACCTGAAAAGAACTCCACACTGCTTACCAAAAGGCCAGCCTTTTACGTGGTGTGGGATATACTCTGGCTTGACGGCCAAAATCTAACCAGTCAGCCACTGCTGGAACGAAAAGCAATCCTCGCCGGGGTATTGGACAACAGTGAACTAATTACCAAAATAGAGTGGATGGATGGTAAGGGTTTACTTCTCTGGGAAGCTGTAACCCAAAATGGCTTAGAGGGCATCGTGGCCAAAAAGAAAAACAGTCGTTATGAACACCGAAGGTCAGCGAATTGGGTAAAGATAAAGGATTATAAAGAGATAGTAATCAACGTCCTTGGCTATAAACCAAAGGATGGTTATATATTGGTGGGTACAAGTGATAAAGTCCAGGGCCATGCTATCGGCATGAATAAAACAGAGAGAGCAGCACTCTGGGAAATTATAAACCGATATGGTAAAGAAGATGGCCTCGCCATCTGGCTGCCAACTGGTATTAGGGGCAGAGTGAAATATACCACCTGGACCCCAGCGGGTAATATGAGAGATTGTTACTGGATCCAATTTGAAGTGTAAGGCCGAAGTTATGGCTAGGATGCTGGGAGCAATTGTTAACATAACATCTCCAAGCGCAGCCGCCCCAAACTGCAGCCGCTGTCAACCATCGGGGCAACTGCCTTTGCTGCCGCTGCCTCTTTAGGGCGCAGCGGCCAAGACACCAGGGAGAGGCAGGGTGCCGGACCTAATAGGAATGCCCCAAATACGGCACGCTGCCGAAGGTGGTCCAGGACCCGTAAGCTGGCCAGTTACCGGGAGCAAGGGTGTGAAGTGGATGAATAAGGATAACCTGTCGAACCCTGCTGCCGGTATCTGGCCGACCTGGACTGTTCTGCTTTGATCAGAGGCACAACTATCAGCAGACCGACCCACAAAGCCAGACCAATAAGTGGGCTGCTGGTAGTTGTGCTATCCATTAATCCAGGGTAGAAGCAGGGTGTATTTTCCGGCGTCTCAGAGCCACCGTTATGAGAGGCGTCTAATACCACTTAATTATAAAGCAAAGCCCTTTGATCCCTTTTGGGACGTTGGATCTTTGCTTTGTGTATTTCTTAAGATTAATTCTACAATGTTGATCTATGACTATTCCGTAGTTCCTTGGTGAGTAAGCTACATAATGCGAAATAACTTAGAGATTTCACTAATTGCTAATCATTATCAATTTTAATAGATAAAGACATAAAAGAAACCCAGGATAACCTGGGTTTCTAATTAATCGGGAAACGCCTATTAAGAAACTAACAACCGATCTTGATTAAACTCCAAATTTTAAATTACCTTTCTCAGTTTACTTACCAAATACCAAGCTTTTACTATCTTTTTCCAACTCCACTAGACTTAAACGTTCAATTTTACAGACTTACAGGGAATCACTACTAGACTTTACTTTACTAATACAGATCCTTAATTTGGTACTACAGGTTTTAAAAATAACCAGCTACCTTAGAAACTTTCCTAACACAGAAATGTTTAGATTACTAAAACTATGGCGTTTCCCTTAAGTAAGATTATATACAAAATTACTTATTTGTAAAGTGATTTTACATAGTAAATAATGTAATATTTTGACTTATCTTTAGGTAAAAATTGTTACATGGCCAAAATGAAACACCCAACAGTTGCTGCTAGGTGTCTTATCCATTTATCTTTTATGAGTGAGCTTCAGCTATAGTCTGAGAAAACTGGAATGTTTCCTGTAATTGTTCTGCTTCTGGTTTATATGGACTATACCAGTTCTTCTTTAGAGCTAATTCTCTTAGAGTCTGTTGTCCACTTAATACCTGGGTAACGCTAAAAGAGATTCTTTAACTCTGGTGTTGATGACTCAATACCCCCTCAATATGTATAATATCATTTTTAATTGTTGCAAACCCCTAACCCTTGCATCCATTACTTGCATACCACTTTCGGCAACTCTCCGTAAATAGTCATCGGTAATTAAAGGAAGAGTAGCCTTGCTTTTGGCCAATGAGTTACTTTCCCATTTGAAGAACTTAGATGAATAATTTCACTTGGTGTTAGTTGTCTCAATTAGAATATTATTCAAGATTATAGTGCTAACATAATAGTTGACCACCTTGGTGGCTGGGTTAGAAGTCCCAATCATATTCTAACAATGGACCGAATTAGAAGTTCACCTTGCTGCCCGTACATATGTTTGCTATAATTTAACCAAACAAATGTATGGTGGTGGTTAGATGATTACCGATGAACAAATTATCAACACCCTTAAGGAACTTAGTGAAAGGGGTTATCCCCCATCTGTGAGGGAACTTGGCAAAGCCGTTGGGCTTCGGTCAAGTAGTTCTATCCAAAAACGATTCTACAAGCTAAAAGATCAGGGTAAAATCCAATGGGAGCCCACCCAACCTCGTACCATCAGGGTGATTAGCCATGTGTAAACTTTACAAACAACCGGTTGAAGTCAACCCAGGTCCCGATGGTCAGCCCTTTAGCTTTCGGTGGAAAAACAAATGGTACTTAATAGAGAGAGGTTATCCCTATCAAATATCACCCCGGGACTGGCAATGGTATCGGAACATGGGCTTGGACCCTTATAGAGATCGTTACAGATGTTACACCGATGGAAACTTAGACTGCGACCTGGTACGAGAAAGAGACCAATGGCTGCTGGAAAGGGTCTGGGACTAAATGGATAGCAAAATCAGAAACTATTATGCCAATAACCACCTCTATTTAAAAAGATGATTATGCCTGCCACCAGTGAAAAGTTCAAAAACTCCTGCCAGGAATGCAAATATTACGTTGATGTGGTTGGGAACCAAGAGACAAGAAAAGTATGCTTGGTAAAGGTTAAAGCCTATCGAGATAAACACAAAAGAGTACCATTCGGCCAAGGCTTTAGACGCAGGCAGAAGCTTAGTTTGCCCTTATGCAGGTCAGAAAGTTTTATACTTTATGATCTGCCAATAAAAAAGGTGTGGAATAACCTCCACCTCCTCAAATCAGTCAACAAATTAACTTACGCAAAAAGCTCCAGTTCAGTAACACTGCGGGTTACAACACGGCACCAGCATAACCAACCAGATCGCCACCGTAACCTTTGAACTGGCCTGGTTAACAAAAACTAACTCCAAAGTACCGTCCATTCAGATTCCCTCCTATTTTAGATTTAGCCATGATTTCAAAACATCTATAGACCATCGTCCACCAGCTCATGATCTTCTTGCTTGTAAACGTTAACTAACGTGATAGAATTAGCCACAGCAAAGATGTCAGCATCAAGGGCATCAGCCTTTGCCTTAAAAGTAAAGATCTTAATTATTGGCGAACCTTGACCATCAACTCCAGTCTGGCAGCGCATCCTTATTGATTTACCAAAAATTTCAGCAGTAACAGCCATTGGTATTCCTCCTTTTATTCATAGTAGGATACCCTCGAGCGCGGGCCCCTGCCGGTACAAGAGCCCGCTATAAAAGAAAAGCCGGCACAAATCCTTGTACCGGCTAGGGTAATTATATGATAATTAGTTATATATTGTCAAACTTTTATTTATAAAAAAGAGATGATATTATACAGAGTAACGAATTTAATAAATCCGATTGCATTTTGACCAGTTAGTTATTTAAATCGACCATGAAAAAAATGTAACAATTTGTCTGGCAGGAAAAGTAAATATGAAATTGAATATAATACTTAATAATGTAAAAGACCTACGGTAATATATCAAGACCCTAAGGTCAATAATTTTCAAGTTAAATCTTTAAAAAAGGCAACAAAAAACTACCCTGTTTCCAAATTGGTCTGGAAACAAGTAACAGAAATGGAAATTGAGCCGGTGTTAAGCAGAATCACTCCTTTGCCCCTGGGGCATGTATAGTTGGTTGCTGCGCAGCAGAGCATCAACCAGACGCACTAATTTACGTGCGGTAAGGACCAATGCACGGCGATGATGATGGGTTTTACTTTCCCGAAATTTCCGGGCGTAGAACTGTCGGTATTCAGGCTCAGACTGCCGGATAAGATTAGCGGCTTGTACTAAGTAATACCGCAAGTAAGAATTGCCTGTCTTAGTAAGTGGTGTGTCATCGGCTTCAAATTCACCTGACTGGTGACCCCGCCAAGTTAAACCGGCATACTTAGCCAAGGCGGAGTCATTGGGAAAGCGACGAATATCACCGATCTCGGCAATTAAGCCAGCACACGTTACCGGACCAAGTCCCGGCACCGATGCTAAGGTATTTTTAAAATAGTTAATTTCTTTAGCTATGGCTTTATCAATTACTTTAAGTTGTTTTTCTAGGCACCTGATAGTTTCAATGCTTGTAGCCAGAATCAGGTTAACCGGTTCAAGGAGGCCTCCCTTTAGTCTATGGGCATTTTGAGCAGCTTTTTTTAGGGCTATGGCAGTGGCTTCAGGGTCAGTAAAATGTTTTCTGCCTTTCTCCATTAGGAAATCAATTAGATCTTCAAGCGGTCGGGCCGCAATCTCATCCGGAGAAAGGAAATCTGTTAATATGGCTTCTGAAGTTGCCCCAAATAAATTGCTAAACACCTCATTTTGCTGAAGAGTGTTGAATTTGAGAAAAAGGTTGGTAAGAAAATAGTTTTTCTCCCTGGTAACACTTTGCATCAAGTGATACCTAAAGCGGGTCAGTCGTTGCAAAGGGAGGTAGCGAAAATCAACCTGGCTGTTTTCCGGTAGTCTACCAAAGCGAAGGCGGTCAGCAATTACCCAGGCATCCGTCCAGTCATCTTTAGGGAGATCAACATAGGCTTTTTTAAAGTTAGCCACTACTTTAGGGTTAAAGGTATAGACCTGGCATTCATATGGTGCTAGACGCTGGTCGGAGGCCAGTCCCATTTGCAGGTGCCAGCTGTAAACAGAGGTGGACTCCAAACCAATAACAATGCGGTCTAAATTATTGGAATGACAAGTTGTTAAGACGAGTTCCACCAGGGAATCCATACCCGGCTGGTCGTTTAAAAATCTCCGGCGCTTGGCAATCAGCACTGGACTTAACGCCCCTATTACTTCCCACTCTGTTGCAAACAGGAAGGGAAACCGTTAAGCTGTGCAACCTACGTGTCAAAAGTTCAGACCATGGGCTGGGGGTCAGTCTTTTTGAGAGGTCGAACCTCAAGGAGTGTGATACCTACCCAGAATGCAATCTCACGATTTCATTGTGCCTTGAGTACCAGCAAAAGGAAAGTCTAATTTTAGAGTTTGGCCTGGTTGTGGGTTTGATGGCTAACCATTTCATGGTTACCCACAAGCCCCACAACCACGACGGAACTGAACAACAACAAAGAAAAGAAAATAAAATTAATATTTTCCAGTTTCAAAGAGTAATGTGTCCAAAAAAAGAACGGTTCATATTACCGTTCATAGTAGGATTTTAAATATATGATACGAGGAGTGTAGACATCGGTGGGGTTTGTTACCGTTTTTCTTTACCTAATAACTATTATTACTGCTAATATAATAAGTTCAACATTTGCGCCTGTAGCAATTGGGCCATTTCTAATTAGTTTAGGAACATTTCTAATAGGTACCACTTTTGTTCTTAGAGATCTAGTCCAGAACCGATATGGTAGAAAGAAGATTTATCTAGTAATTGGAGTCGCCATGATATTATCCGCTGTTAGCTCCCATTTATTAAAAGAGTCCTATGCAATCGTTCTTGCGTCGGCAGCAGCATTTCTCGTAAGCGAAACAACGGATACAGAAATATATTCTAGGCTCAAGGTACCAATGGCTGTTAGAGTATTTTGGAGTGGATTTGCAGGTGGAATACTCGATAGTTCCGTCTTTGTTATACTAGGCCTTTCGCCATTGGGAGCTGGTTTTATTACCTGGACAGCGGTTCCAATGGCTATTATCGGTCAGATCATATTCAAAACACTGCTCCAGGGTGTTGGAGCTGCACTTATTGGTTACTTGGATAAAAAGCGTGACCTCTATGTTGGAGTATAATATAATTAATTGCTTGATAAGGATATCTAAATTTTAGGTATCCTTCTTTAACGTATAGAAGTTTTCTTAAAGGTGGAGGACAATGGACAGACGGGTTTTAGTGGTTACCTCTTGTACTGGGGAGAAGTGTTATAAACCGGAAAACGAATTGATCCTGGATGATTTTAAAGATCAAGTACGCTTAAAGGTAAGAGAAGATGAATTGACGGATTTCCAAACCACAGCTGGTGAATTGTATACCGGCAAGCAACATGTGTCCCTTATGAAGGGGGTGCAGGAGTATCGTAACCAGGGTGGCCAAATTGACGTCAATATTCTTTCTGCGGGCTATGGGCTTTTGAATGAGGAAGACAGTATTGTCCCCTATGAAGTAACTTTTAGCACCATGAATAGCTTAGAACTAAAGGAATGGTCTAAATGCTTAAATGTAACTGCGGATCTTCAAAAGAAAATTAAGGACTATGATGTGGTATTCATGTTGCTAGGGGACAAGTATCTCCAGGCTGTTAACTGGTTGAAGTTAGAAACCAGAAAGGATCAAAAATTGGTCTTTTTTGCCGGTCAATCTGGTAAACAAAAAATTCTTATAAAGCCCAATTATCATCTAATTGCGGTTACTGAGCAGGAAGCTAAGGTGTTTCACTCTGGATTGGTGGAGATCAAGGGAACCCTGATGGCCATGTTGTTACGTTATATCCAGCATGATTTTAGCCTGTGGGATTCGATTTATCAGAAACCGGGACTAATCCGGGAATATATACTAGAGATTCACAAAAATTCCCAGCAATGGGGGCAGGGTAAAGTCAATATTGCTATTTTTGGACAGGAAGTTCAGTTAACCATAGGGGATGAAAGTGCTAAGTTATATGACAGATTGTTGGCCCACTATACCATTGATATAGCAGAGCACGAAATCGCCATCAATTATGGCCAAGACTTTCAATACTATATGCCAGAAAATGATGATCGAGTGGACCCGGATTACGACTTTCTAGAGGATAAGCCAAATCGTAAGGGCGACCCCTTAGACCATGATGTGTATGCTCACGAACTACATGATATACCGAAATATAACGGTCTTCTGATTTCAAAGGTCAATATTGATGGGGCATCCCAGAAAAAGAAAGAGAAAATCCAACAACTAGGAATTCGGAAGTTTCTGCGACTGCCTGAAGACTACCCGATTATGGGAGACTGTGGAGCGTTTAGTTATATAAATGATTATGAACCCCCCTATATCACCGAGCAAGTGCTAGAGTACTATCATTCTATGGGATTTGATTATGGTGTGTCAGTAGATCATCTGATTGTAGGTAAATATATGAAGGATGAGGTTGAGAGAAACCGCCGCTATCAATTAACCCTAGATAATGCACGGGATTTTATAGAAAAGTACCACCAATATAAAGATCAACATGGCTACACATTCACACCCATTGGAATTGCCCAGGGGTGGGATCCAATCTCCTTTCGGGAGGCTGTCAAGGAACTGGTGAAGATGGGATATCGCTACATCGCTTTGGGTGGGTTGGCGATGGAGAAGTCCGTTAATATCTTTCATATCCTCAAGGAGATTGCCCCTGTTATTCCCGATGCCAACTTCCGTATGCACCTCTTTGGAGTTGTGCGGGATAACATGGAGTATATGCGGGTCTTCCATAAACTAGGAGTCACTTCTTTTGATTCGGCATCACCCCTAAGAAGGGCTTGGTTAGGGTCTGAACACAACTATTACGCACCTGATAGACACTATGCAGCCATTCGCATTCCGGAGGCTACGGCCAAGAGTCCACGGGTTAAGAAACAAATCAAAAAATACTTGGAGTCGCTATACACCTTCGAACTTTTTGGACAGTATATCAAGTCATTAAAAACCTTTGCTTTCGAGCAGTTTAGAGAAACCTACTGCTCAGAGCTTACTTGTATTCGCGAATTAGAAGAAAAATGCCTAGAACAATGCGAGAAATGCCCAGAAGAAGGTTGTGAATGTGTTCGTCAAGGTCTGATGATGTGTCGAAGAGATCAACAGTATTTGGAAGATGATGACAATATTGAAGCGGCAGAGCAGGATGCCACCCCTCAACCCATTTATAACTGCGGGTATAAGTGCCAAGGTTTAGAGTATCTCGAAAATTGCGAGTCCTACTTTCAGCAACATTTGCAACGGTTTAATCAGGAAGTAGGTCTTGATTTGACCACGTGGATGCGTGAAACCTTTCAACTAGAGGCATTCGATGGATTTGGAACTGTGCTAAAAGTGCAGCATTTACTACATGATGATTACCCTGCCCGGGTGGAGAAATTGGTGGAGTTCATCCACAAACAACTAAAGGACTATGATGCGAAGAAGGTAGAAATGAAAACAGCTGTGGATCAAGTGGTGCAGTATCTAAAGAAAGTAGATTTGGTTAACACAGGGGAGCGGACCTATGCAGGTGCTTTTGAAATGCTGGATATGTTTAAGGAACTGGAGAAGCGTTCCCTGGCAGTCCTGCGTGACTATGATCTGGGGCGAGTGGATCTGGAAACCACGTTAGCAACTATCTTGGAGTATGATGAAAAGTTAGGCGAAGATCGGGAAAAGCATTCTTTCTATTACCAGGAATTGCTGGAGGATCAACCCTGGAAAAATTGCGATTGCAACATTTGCAAGAAATGTGGCGTAGAAGTGGTTATTTTCCGGGGCAACAACCGCAACCGCAGAAGAGGTTTTCATAATACCCATGTATTCTTTGAACAGATTGGTAAGTTGAAGGAAGAAATACGGGATGAAATTGATAACCAAAAGTTCACCTTGCTTGAGGTCACAAACAAACAAGAGAAACAGAAAGAAAATATAGCGTTTAGCATCTAGCTAAAATCGACCCTGGATATCATTCCAGGGTTGTTTGCTTCCGAAATACTTGTAGAACGTCTTGCTGAAAGTAGAGTGACTATAGAAGGAAGATCAACATCATTCGTTGAATTTTTACAATAATACAAAAATATATCTTAGTTATTTTTAAGTTAAATATTTGCTAATTTGATATAGGACGGGAGGGTGAGAGTTTGGGAATCCTGCAAGGTATGTTTGTAACATCTTCAAAGAACAATTTGGGCATTGGAAAAGTAATTGACATTGTCGATGACCAAGCCATCGTGGAATACTTTTATTCGGTGGCTAGTCGAATTAAAAAGAACCTCCCACTAGGTTCAATTAAGGAAGTTAAATTGCAATATCAGACCCGATGTTACATATGGTCAGATAGGTTAGATAAGTACATGATGGGCAGAATTGTGGGCTCTTCAGGTGACGAATATGAGGTGGCCTTACCGGATAAAGATTATCTATATGTGAATGCAACTGATATATATGTCCGTTGCAATGAAGTGATGGAAGACCCGGTTGAAGTCTTAGCCCTAAAGGGTCAGGAAACCGCCTTTTTCCACAGGCATCGTTCCAATTTTGTAAGAACCTTTATTAAACAACGGTCTACCGCTCGGGGAATGACTGGTATGGTTTCTTCAAAGATTCGACTGTTAGGTCATCAGGTGGAGGTGGTTCGTCGTATCCTGGAGGACCCTATACAACGTTATCTCTTGTCCGATGAGGTGGGATTAGGGAAAACCATTGAGGCCGGCATGATCATCCGCCAATATCTGCAGGACTATCCACTGGGGCGAGTCTTAATTGTGACACCTCCTTTTTTGGAGGATCAATGGCAGAAAGAGTTGCGGGAAAAATTTATAATTGATGAATTCGACGATCGGGTGGATATCGTAGGTACCGACGGACTCTGCAACAAGGGTGATGGTCAAAGTTATGGGTTGCTCGTTTTGGACGAGGCCCATCAAATCGCAGCGTACGCCTTTTCTAGTGATTCAAAAAAGAAGTCCCTCTATAAAAAATTCTGTTCCATGGCACATAGTTCCGATAAAGTGCTATTGCTCTCAGCAACCCCTGTGTTAAATAATGAACAAGACTTTTTAGCCATGTTACATATACTGGATCCTGACCATTACCAGTTAAAGAATTTACGGGAGTTTAGAGAAAAGGTGCAAAAACGTCAGGAAATTGGGCGACTATTGCTATCCCTGAAAGAAGGTGCAAATCCCTTTGTCCTAAAAAGAACGGTTCCTAGATTAAAGGAATTGTTTCCCTACGATAGTCGTATCCTTGGCTACTCCGATCAACTAATTCACTGTTTAAATAGCGAAGAAAAAGACAACTCCCTAATGGATAGACTCATTCGTTCTATGCGTATTCATATAACCGAGACTTATCGCCTCCATCGGAGAATGTTACGAAACCGCAGGGATTCAGTGAAAGAGGTACTTGTGGGACGTTATCAGGAGGCCGGACCCTCTAAACAACTGACCTTAGAGTACGAACTGGATGAGAGGGCAGAAAAAATTCATGACCTCCTAGATGAGTGGCGCAATGGTGCCTTAAACTTCATTCGACGTGTAGAGCATGAATTGCAGGGCAAACTGGAAGAACAGATGGGGTCCCTTTTCCATTTGCTGGTACATTGTGCGGGTTCGGATTTGAATCTATTGGCTGAGGTCATCACATACCGTTTAGAAGGGAAGATAAGAGGCAACCTACGAGATGAGATCGGCAGTCTTTACGAGAAGTTGATACGTGCCGTGCCTCTTTTTGAAGGGGAAACAGAACTGCTGCAAATCCTTTTAGATGTTCTACAAAATTCCTCCGAAGAAGGAGACCGGGTGAAGTTACTAGAGCAGGTGCTTAACTCTATCCAGATGAGGCACCTGAAGGAACCTCTCCCAAAGTGTGTGGTGTTTACGACTTTTACCAAAACCTGTAAGTCCATTATTAAACACCTTTATCAGGCATTGGGTGAGGATCATGTTGCAGGTTATTTTCATGGGGTTCCGCCCGGACTAGCGGAGGAAGAAGTCCAGCATTTCCGGACGGACCCCCAATGCTTTGTGCTCGTTTGCGATCGCTCTGGTGAAGAAGGTAGGAACTTACAGTTTGCCGATATTTTAATTCATTATGACCTTCCCTGGTCGCCCAACCGATTGGAACAAAGGATTGGACGCTTAGATCGAATTGGCAGGGAGAGACCGCTACGGAGTTTTATCTTTACAGGTCCCGATTGTGAGAATTCCATTTACGATGCTTGGTATCGCGTGCTGAATGAGGGACTGGGAATATTCCGTACCTCCATCGCCTCCCTGCAGTTTTATGTGGAGGCTAAGCTACCCCAACTCAACGGGTTGGCCTTTCGGGAAGGGGCAAAGGGCTTACTGCAAAGTATACCTTCCTTTAAAGAGGAAATTCATGCAGAGCAAGTGAAGATAAGTGAACAAAATGCCCTGGATGAAATCGATGCATTAGAAAAAAGTGCTCAGGAATTTTTCAATTCCCTGGTGGAACATGAAGAGAAATATGAGGAAATTCAACAGAGCAGTGAGGCATGGCTCTGTGATGCACTTCGCTTTTCCAAAAAGACCGACCACAAAAATAAATTGGTTTCCTATAAACCCACTCCGCAAACTATGGTACCTTTGGATCGACTGCTAAAATTTGTAACAAACGATCAACCCGGAACCTACTGCCGACAACGGGCGGTAACCCTACCCCAGAGTAGACTTTTCCGGGTGGGGGAGAAATTCATTGAAACTATTGAGGACTATATTCAATGGGATGACCGGGGCAAAGCTTTTGCTATCTGGCGTTTGGAAAAAAATTGGAGTAAAACCCCTGGTAATGAGTGGTTTGGTTTTAGATTCGATTATGTCATTGAGGCTGATACCCTGAGTGCGGAAGAAGTTCTGGCCCAGGGCGACCTGCGGCGACTGGATCCTAAGGCCTTAAAGCGTCGGGCGGATGCCTTTTTCCCACCCCTGTTTATCAGCATCTTTCTGGATGGAGATATGAAACTTGTAGAAGATGAGCAACTCCTACAGATCTTAAAAAGACCCTTTGAAAGGAAAAAGGACTATGGCAGCGACTATAACCTGACCAAACACCGCTTGGGGATGATCGATGAATTAGTTGATCCTGGTCTGTGGCCTGGGTTCTGCAGAGAGGCCCGGGAAACTGCGGGGGACATTCTAAGGTCCTTGCCTTACTTGCAAGAGGAATGTGAGAAACGGGCACGTATTACCGCCCGCGAATATGATAACCGATTAGAGCAACTGGCCCTGAGGCAGGGTTACGATAAAGTGGGAAATAAGACTAAGGAAGATTTAGAACTGGAGCGTCAACTGGCAGACGCCCTGATACAGGGAATTCGTAATCCCAACATACGCTTGGATTCCGTAGGCTTTATCGTGGTTTCAGGCTATGATCCCTTTTAAGAACAGGGGGAACGGACTTGACAGACCATTTTCAACAACTAAGAAATAAATTGGCTAATAATGGCACATTAGAAGGAGTTACCTTTACCGAAGGGATCTACCTTCGATTAATCGATACTCTTCAGAATGGTAAACAAGCAGGACCCAGAGATCTAGCGGTTCTCATACGAAACATTTTGCGGCAAGAGGCTGAAAATCAAGGAGGCGTGCATCAAACCATCCGCGTTCCCAAGGGCAATCCCTGGCCCACTGAGACGATTTGGCATGAGGCGGGATGTCGGGTATTGGCCGGCGATGCAAAGACCTTGACTATTGAAGCTCAGGCTTGGAAACCTCGTTGGTTGCCTTTGACACTGGAGTATCCGCCAGACCAGAGGGTCTTCGCCCAGACCTACTGCAGAAACTTTAAGTCGGTAACTGGGGACCCCTTTCTAAGGGAAATGGAACGGACCCACTATCGGTGCGCTGGCCAGCGGGAGGCGGTGCGAGCAGTTTTAGCCGCCCCTCTGGGAGCGACCCTTTTGGTTAATTTGCCCACTGGTGCAGGGAAAAGCCTTTGCGCCCACCTACCAGGCCTTCTTTTTGGCAAAGAAGGGGGACTCACGGTGATTGTGGTTCCAACTACCGCCCTCTGTATCGATCAAGAGAGGGCCTTGTCTAAACTGATAAATCACCCAACCGCCTATTACGGAGGAACCACTGCGCAGGAGCAAGAACGAAATGCTTGCATTCGGGAAAGAATCCGTAATGGAACCCAACAGATTGTCTTTACCTCGCCAGAGGGCTTGCTGCAATCCCTAAGCAGCCCAGTATATCAAGCCGCTGAGCGAGGAGAACTGCGGATGCTGGTGGTGGACGAAGCCCATATGATTGATCAATGGGGAGATCAGTTCCGCCCAGCTTTCCAGGTGTTGGCTGGGATGAGGAAAAAGATGCTGCAAATGGCAGGGGAACAGTCCTTTCTAACCCTCCTGCTGTCCGCAACAGTTACCGAATCCTGTCTAGACACCCTTCAAACCCTCTTTGGCGATCCGGGACCTTTTGAGATGGTTTCGGCAGTTCAATTGCGACCGGAACCCTCCTATTGGTTTGCACGGTGCCAAGATGAGGTAGAAAGAGAACAGCGGGTACTGGAGGCGCTGCATCATTTGCCCCGACCGTTGATTCTCTATGTGAGTGAGGTCGCCCATGCCAATGCCTGGATCAAGAAACTGAGGGCAGTGGGTTATTCCCGTTGCGAAGTGATGACGGGGTCTACGGTTTCAGCGGAACGTTTACGAATAGTTCATCAGTGGCGAGATGCTAAAATTGATATTATGGTGGCCACCTCTGCCTTTGGTCTAGGGGTAGATCAGGCGGATGTACGAGCGGTTATTCATGCCTGTGTACCGGAAAATTTGGATCGGTACTACCAGGAAGTGGGACGTGGTGGACGGGATGGAAGGGCTTGTCTGTCCCTGGTTCTTTACACGGCAACGGATCTTTATACGGCTCAGGGATTAAACCATAAAAAGATCATTACCATTGAAAAGGGTCTTCCCCGCTGGCAAAGGATGTTTGCCGAAAAGAAAAGCTTAGCAGATGGAACTTATCAAGTGCCCATCGATGTTACACCGGGTATGGGTGCAGAGTTTATTGATATGGAAAATCATTACAACGAGGCTTGGAACGTCCGTGTATTGACCCTGATGAGTCGGGCGGGCCTTATTGAGTTGTCTGGGGAACAACACAGCAATTCCACGGAAGCAGAGGAACCCCGTAAAGCCAGGGTGGTGAAAATTTTACATGAAAGGCATCTAGACCAGGATACCTGGCAACAGCATATCGAGGCTTCCCGTCAGAAAAGTAACCGTTTGACCCGGAAAAGTCTGAAACTGATGGAGGAGTTGCTAGCTGGTCAGCATTGCGTCGGGAAAATTTTGGCCGAGATGTATAGCATCGAATCGCGACCCTCTGGTAAGGGAGTTAGGGTTTCTGCCAGCTGTGGCGGCTGTCCCGCCTGCCGTCAGGCAGGACAAGCACCTTACGCGGGAGCTGTACCCACCACAAGGGTAGATTGGCCTTATGTACCCAGTGTAGGCCCAGAACTGAGCCGTTTGTTGGGAACGAATAGAGTGTTGGCTATCTTTTACCCACCGAACCCGATGCTAGCTCCCCGAGAGAGAAGGCGTTGGAAGAGTATTATGCGGTGGTTCTTTTCCCAGGGACTCAGGAATTGGGTGGCACCTTCGGATTGGCAGGAAAGATTAGGGGATGTTTTACATAAGGATGGTCAATACATATTCGCCTTTGAAAAGTTTGAACCCCTAATTATGCCCAAATTACCCACTCTTGTCCTTTGGCCGGAGGAACCTATTAACAGGCAACTATTTACCAGTCAAATTTTCCAACAGCGTAACATTCCTCGGGTCATCCTTTTACCCAATACAACCCGGGATCCCGATAAAGAACATTGTCTCTATAAAGATACCCTTTCCTGCAAAAAGTATTTGCTAGAGGAATTTTGTACGGAGGTCGGACTATGAGTGTATTAAATCAACCCTATTGTACGCCCAGCCGAGTAAGGGGCGTCTATCGTTACCTGCTCAAAGTGGGACAAAAGGGTGAAGAACGAACCACAGTGGAGAAGACGTTGTCCCCAGATAGCCTCCTGAAAGGGGGCAATCGGGAAATGATCCATCATGTTATCACTGAATGCTGCAAAATGGAGCTCTTGCAGGAAGAAGGAGATATCATCCGAATCAACCCCGCCTTGCCCCCAGTATCAAGAGACCCCAAAACAGGGGATGCTATGTTACCTCAAACCCTGGCGAACTTAATCCTAAACCCAGAGAAGAAGGAAAATGAGGATTTTTGCAAAGTAAGTGCTTGGTACCTGGCTCAAAATGTCTACGAAGCACCCGGAGACTGGAAATCCGTAGAGGAATTGCTCTTCCAGCAGGTGGGTGCCGGGAAGTTGGGTTTGAACGATATTCGATATAACCAATTTGAAGATTGGTCCTGCTTTGTTGGACTCACCTGGCGCCATTCACTAAAGGGTAGTAAAAGGTTGTTTCCAGATCCCACTCAATACCTACGGTATGAACTGGGCAAGATTTTTCAGGAGCGGGGAAAAGGACTTACGGTCTCCCAAACCCTCACTGCCTTAGCAGAACGTTGCCCTGTGTTTGAAGAGGGTCGGGTTCGCAAAGAAGTAGAAGCCCAAATCGGTGAACGTGAAAAAAAACATCTTTCCACGGTCACTTCCTTTACTCTATCTCGGCTGCATGACGATAAGACCCTCCAACTGCTTCAAGAGTCCGATGCTGAAGTCTACCTTTTCCCAGGTGTAAAGACTGTGCAGCGTGTTTCTAAGATTGTTTGGTTGGGCCAGCCATAAGAAAGGATGAGGGTTGATGACATTTCAAAATGTTCGATGTTGGGATCCTGATTTGGTAGGCAAGGTCATGGATACGGAGGCACTCCAAATCTCCGATGCCATCTTTATGGCCACCCATCACCCAGCAAAAATGTATCGACAAGACCTAAGGTTAGCCGATTCCCATATTGCATACGATGAAAAGCAATTTTTGGTGGATTTCCTGGATGACAAAAAAGACTTTGTATTTACCGCTGTATTGGGTGGGTCTGGTACAGGTAAGTCCCATTTAATCCGGTGGTTGTCCCTGAGTATCCCCCGCAATGAAAAACGGCGGGTGCTTCTCATTCCTAAGGTAGGTACCAACCTGCGGGAAGTTATTCGTTTAATCCTGCAGGATATGGAAGGACCCCAGTTTGACCGCTACCGGGAACGCTTGGAGATGACTAACCAGTCTCTCTCCGAGAATGAAGCCCGGGAGGTATTGCTAAACCAACTAGCGGTAGCGGTTGGACCCAATGGACCCCATGCCTCCGATGAACTGAGCGATGCGGAAGGTTACCTTCAAGAGGAACTGCCCAACCTGCTTTACGATCCCTTCTTTCGGGGCCTGCTCTTGAAAAAGGGTGGTTTCATTGATCGTTTGACGACCCATATTTTGGGCCGCAGCGATCAGGTGGAGCGACTGGAAGAACGAAGGGAGTTCTCCCTAGAGGATTTACCCATCGATATTGTGAACCACGAAAAAGCCAGTGAAAAAGCCAGAGGCTTTTACGAATTTCTGATTTCCGATCCAGAATTCCAACCGGAAACCGTAGCTTGGCTCAATAAAAACTTAGATGCTGCCATTGGGCAGGTCTTAAATTTTAAGGGTGACGATCTGTTTAACCTATTGCTGGAAGTGCGGGAGGCCTTAGCGGAGCAGGACATTGAATTAGTGGTGCTGGTGGAGGACTTCGCAAAACTCCAGGGTATCGATCACCAATTGCTGGAGGCACTGCTGGTGAGACCCGACCAACCGGGTCGCAAGCGTCTCTGTGCCCTGCGCACTGCCCTGGCCGTAACAACCGGTTATTTTTACAGACTGGGGGATACGGTGCGCCAGCGCATCAATTTCCGGGTGAATCTGGATATTGCAGCGAATGAAAATGACGGTATGCTGACCCTCAGCGACTTGGTACAATTTGTGTCCCGCTACCTCAATGTTGTGCGACTAAAGAATAATAGTTTGGCTGATTGGTTCAGTGGTCGATCCCGTGGCGAGGGGATAACCCCTCCCAATGCCTGTGCTGAGTGCCCCCATATCGATCGTTGCCAAACGGGCTTTGGTGAAGTGGGGGGCGTGAGCATCTACCCCTTTACGGAAACAGCCATTCAAAAGATGTTTCTGAGGGTGAGTCCCGAGAAATTTAACCCCCGGTTACTACTGAATGATGTGTTACGCCTAACCTTGGAAAATTACGGGGATGCGCTGAGCAGGGGTCAATTCCCGCCACCAGCACTACTGGAACGTCTGGGTGGGTCCTACATGGAACCTTTACTCAAGAGTAAGGTAGAAAGATCGGATACAGTAAACCACGCCAGAAGGAAGGTTTTACTGGAACTTTGGACCAGAGGCAATGAACTGGTGGATGTACACCCGATTATTCACGAAGCCTTTAACCTACCACCCCTTGGAGGTACTATTCCTCCCGTAGGGGATCAAGGAAACGACATTAAACAAGGTAAACCGGAGCAAGAAGAAAAACGAAAGAAACAAGCGGAAAGCGTTCTTGCGAAAAATGAACCGGAGATACCAGGGGATCTAGCTCAGAAAATCGAAGAGCTAAAAAATTGGGCCAATGGTCAGAGTTTATTATCCCAAAAAATAACCCAAGAACTGCGGGAAATTGTGTATCAATCGGTAACTAATCACATTGATTGGGATGGGGAAATTCTATTAGGTGGTTTTTTTAAAGGAGATTCGAAACCGTTCCGGCGCACAAGTGTGAACTTTGTAAACCAATCCACCCAGTCTAAGAAAACTTCGATTGAATTGACTATTCCATTAGAAGAACAGAATCGAACTCAAGTTGCCATCGTTCTACAGGGTTTACTCTGCTTTGAGCATTTTGGTCATTGGAATTTTCCCAATGGGGATACCTATTTAATGGCTTATGCAAAGCATCTGGAACAGTGGAGCAAGTATGTTCTACGACAAGTGCAGCAAACCCTCACGGATAAAGGAGAATGGGATCCTGTTCCGGCGGTGGTAGAGTTATTGGCAGTGGGAACTGCGATGGCAGGACTTGCGCCACCTCATACACCATTGCCAAAGCAACTTAGTGAACTTTTTTTTAGAAGTTCCTGTGTGGATCTGACCAACCGGTCACCATCTTGGAGAAAGCTTTATGAAGAGTTTGAGAAACACCGGCAAGCCTTGCAAGAGATTTTAATCTCCAGGATTGGTTGTACTAAGGGGGGGGGAGTTCCGTAAAAATACTGGATGTTTCTCAGGTATTGCAACCCCTGAAGCAACTGGTAAAATTGCAGCGACCCAGTATCCCGGTGCCGGATGGATTAAAGAAGGAATATGAGGCCATCTATAAAATGAGAAACCAGGTAGATGCCTTACTCTTGAAAGCCATTGAGGATGAGAAAAGTCGAACTGAGACATGGTATCAGACCGTTGCGGCTTATATGGGCGATGCTTCCTATAAAGACATTGTGGAGGAGTTGAAAAGTGCCGTTACCAAGGCCAAAGAGGAAGGTGCCTTTCCTGGTCGGGATGCCAGCGAATTAGAATCGATTCTCCTTCGCTTTAAATGTGCCAGTGCTACCAAATGTATGCAACGGGTAGAAAATCTAGTGAATATGGATTCGGAAGGAAAGATACTCCCGTCGTTGGGTAACCTGGAACAGGGAACCATGCAGGAGATATCCAACCTATTGCTGCGGGCCAATCAATTTTTAGAGGACTGCCTAAAAAGGGTGAATCAAGATATCCAGGATTTACACAATAAGGGCGGAGATGATATTGTGCAAATCCAGCAAGCCATCGATGAGCATTTTACCAAACTTACTACACTGATGCTCCAGGGACAGGGGGGACAGGTATGATTCTCAGTAAAGCCCGCCAACTCAAGGACCGCTTGGAGGAAAAAAAGCAACTTCGGGATAGTATGAATCAGTTGCAGGGCTATAAGACCCGAAAACAACGCCTCGAGGAGTTTATCCAAAAGGTGGAGCCCCTGACCCAAACCAGTCAAGTTTTACGGCAGCAAGGAATAGGCACGCCGAAGGCAGATAATGCTAAAACAGTGGCTAAAATTATTGGGGAGATTCAAGGCAAATATAGGGAACAACACAGCTTTATCCACCAACCTAAATCCCTCGATCCACTGAAAGCGGGAATTGATTCCTTTGCAGCAAAATTGAATGCCCAGAATCAAACCATCTGGAATCAATACATGGAGAAGGTTGTCCCCATCACCAATCAAAATTTGCTGGATGTCCTCAATATGATTCCCACCTTTAAAGGTGCTGTACGAGATGTTCAGACATTATCCAGGGAAATAGGACAGTATAAAAACAATCCCCCTAAAACCCAACAGGATGTTGACAATTTTACCCAAAAGGTTGAAAAATTAAAGCTAATCTGGGGGCAACTGGGCAGTGAAGATATCCCCAATGAGGTATTAGTTTTCTTGCAATCGGCGGTGATCCAGGGAGCGTCCTTAGACCTGTTAACCGACTCGGTGCGGAATTGGCTCAATAAAAATGGCATTCAGTCCTTTTTCCGCATCAAATTATCCAGTTAACCAAGAGGGGGGTGAAGTCCGATGGATGAGATGAATACTTTGACGGCAACCTTTTTGGGGTCGCTGGAAGAAAAGGAATCTAAATTTCTCACTTGGGGTTTTATCAATGGGGGGTTTACAGAGGAAGAAATTTATGAAGAAGCGGAAGAAGTTCTGGAACGTGAGGAGGAAGATGAAGTAACCCCCGATGAACTGGTGGAGGAAATGCTGGATCGACGCCTGCTATTTATTTTAAACCTCAATGGTCGCAAGGTCTGGCGTACCCGGATGGCCGAAGCGGTGCGGTTGTTTGCCCGACTGCGGCAAATCTTTCCTGGCAGAAGGTGGGAGATTGCGCCCACCTTAGTTTCCGATTTCCGCTTTGCCCTGCGGGACCGTCGGTATCCCAAACGCCATATTCCCGCTGCAAAGGTGCTGACCCTTTTGGAGGAACATTTGGACCCCCTAGAAAAGGAAACTCTAAAAGCGTTACTCGATCGCGGCACCTTTCTGCTTTCCGATTTCCAAGTTCGGGCTACCCGCCGGATGCTGCTGGATTTAAAGCAAAATAAAAGTAGTGGGATGATTGTCTGTGCGGGTACTGGTACCGGTAAAACCCTATCATTTTATCTACCTGCCTTAACCCATGTAAGCACATTGGTGGAGAAAAATGTTTTCTGGACTAAAGCCCTTGCTATCTATCCCCGTAACGAACTTTTGAAGGACCAGTTCTCAGAAACATACCAAGAAGCCAAACGTATAGGGAAAAACCTGTTGCAGAGGATAGGCCGAAAGATCACAATTGGTGCATTCTTTGGTGATACCCCTAAGGGCCCTTATGAGTCTTATATCAAGGGTAAGTGGTCCTATGATCGTGCTGCAGGGGGGTATGTATGTCCGTACCTACGATGCCCGGACTGCGAGGGGAACCTAGTGTGGCAGCAGTCTGATATTGCCAAGAAGGTGGAGCGATTGAGTTGTAGTTCCGCCGATTGTGACTGTGTCATTGAAGACGATGAGTTGCTACTGACCCGTGATCGGATGGCCTACACACCGCCGGATTTTCTTTTTACTACCACGGAAATGTTAAATCGCCAGCTCACCAACGAGATTTACCGCCATGTATTTGGGGTCCAAGCCCGAAAAAGTCCCCATCTCATGTTGCTGGACGAAGTGCATACCTATTCCGGGGTAAGCGGTGCCCAAGTAGCAAATTTGCTGCGCCGCTGGAAGCATGCGGTGCAGTCAGAGGTGCATTTTACAGGCCTTTCGGCTACGCTACAGGATGCGGGGGAATTTTTTAGCGAACTGGTAGGACTTCCGGTAAACCAAGTGGAGGAAATTTCCCCCGGTGGAAACTTGATTTCGGAGGGAAAAGAGTATCACCTAATATTACGGGGCGACCCGGTATCTGCCACCAGTCTTTTATCCACCACCATTCAGGCCTCCATGTTGCTTGGACGAATTTTAGATACCCGAAACAATCCAGTATCCAAAGGGCAATATGGACAGCGAACTTTTATCTTTACCGACGATTTGGACGTAACCAACCGGATGTTTCATAACCTGTT
Organism: Desulfotomaculum defluvii; assembly: GCF_054657375.1. Lineage (NCBI taxonomy): Bacteria > Bacillati > Bacillota > Clostridia > Eubacteriales > Desulfotomaculaceae > Desulfotomaculum > Desulfotomaculum defluvii. Next base: position 802,180 of record NZ_BAAHYV010000006.1, read on the forward strand.
GGACGCAGAGGGGCTAAACAGTCAGGGCAGGCCATCCCGAGGGAAACGACCCCTAGCACTGATTCGGGCCACGTCCGAGAGAGATAACGCCCAGCGCTTGCTGGATGGCCAATCTTGGTATCTCTGTGAGGAAATTGGTCACTATCTGGATCAACCTCGACGAATCGGGCGAACCAGTTCCCAGGATACCGGCGTAGATGCGGGTTCAGATCTAGTGGTTGCCACCGCCTCCCTGGAAGTGGGTTTCAATGACCCGAAGGTGGGGGCAGTGCTACAGCACAAGGCGCCCAGAGATATGGCATCCTATCTCCAACGAAAGGGCCGTGCGGGACGCCCCAGGGGTATGCGCCCCTGGATGGTGGTAGTTCTGTCGGACTATGGTCGGGACCGCCTGGCCTACCAAGGGTATGAATCTTTATTTGACCCGGTGCTAGAAAAACGGGTGCTGCCAGTGGATAACCGATATGTGTTGCGCATGCAGACAGTATATGCCTTTATGGAGTGGGTTGCTCTTCAAATGCCCCCAACCTTGCGAGAGGGTAGTGTTTGGGTGGATTTTAGCTGCCCGCCGGAGCAATATTACTCCCACAACGAAAAGCGTCAAAATAATATGAGAGTACGCCAGCATTATGAGGCAGACCTCATTGAAGAAGTGTTACGGGATCCGGAGAAACGGCAAGCCTTAGAAAAGCATCTAAAGGAATCTTTAGATATAAGTGAGGAAGACTTGCAAGCAGTTTTGTGGTCTCCCCCCAGAGCATTAATGACGGCGGTACTACCCACCTTGCTTAGGCGGTTGCAGGCTAACTGGAAAAGTATGATTGGAAACGAGAAGTCCGAATATTTTGATCCAATGACCCCACTGCCAGAATTTGTACCGGCCAACCTTTTCAGTGATTTATATTTGCCAGAGGTTACTATTACCACCCCACCAGTTCGTAACGGTGACGAGCCTGAACATCATAAAATGGGAATTATTCAAGCCATGAGTACATTTGCGCCCGGTCGAGTGACTCGAAGGTTTGGGGTGTCACGGGGTTACCTCTGTCATTGGGTTGCTCCCCCGAATTTAGCGGTGGACGAGCAAACCATTCCTTTAGAGGAGTTTTGCACCGGGTACGAGGAAATTGGTACCTTCCAGTATGAACAGGAAGGTACGGTGAAAAAAATTGGCTGCATGCGTCCCTGGGAATTTAGTCCTGCTCAACCCCCAAAACAGGTGCTGCCCACATCCAACGCCATGTTGCTCTGGCGTAGCCAGATTCTACCCGCTGAAACTGAAAGGGGACTTGAAGTCGATTTACCACATGCTTCCCCCTGGTTAAAGATTATCCAGCAAGTACGGTTTTTTTTGCACAATAAGCAGTCCGCCGTACAGATACGGCGCTTTGCCTTAGGTTCCGAAGCTAATCTACGATTGGAACGGGGGAAGGAGCAAAAAACAAAGGTTTATTTCTGCAGGGAGAATGAGGCGGTGGGGATCGGCTTTACTCAGGCAGTGGACGGTGTAGCTTTCTCCTTTCGGATTCCAGAGGAGTTTAGCATCTCGGAGGAAGACCCCAACAAGAACAAGATTAGAGCCTTTCGTGTGGCCTATTTTCGGCACCGGGTGACGGTGGATCAGCGGTTGGATCATCTGGTCAACGGTTTTCAGCGAGATTGGCTATGCCAAGTTTACCTATCTATTTTGGTGACCCGGGCGATGTTGGACGAGTCCACTCTGGCTGAAGCTTACCAAGCTATTCAAAAGAAAAACTTAGCTCAAGAGATGCAAGAAGTCTTGGATGTGATCTTCCAAACCATCGAGATAGAAGAACCCAACGAAACTGCGGAAGAAGACTCCAGCACCGAAGTTCATCGCCAGAAGGTTCACCAAGTGCTCTTGGAGTTTTCCCAAGACCCCACGGTGACCCAGGTATTGCATGAATTGGCACCATTGCTTTGGCAATCACCAGACGAGGAGTGGCATCATTGGGCCATCTCTCGCTTTAAGACTACGCTTGGCGGAGCATTATTACAGGCTTGCCTAGAGCTGTCTCCCCAAAGTCATGATGGGGATCTCTACTTGGACATTGATCCTGGGCCCAGACCAACAGGTGTTGGTAATCCCGAGGACTTAGAAGAAATTTGGATTACCGAGACCACCTCCGGTGGTGGCGGTGTCATTGAAGAGATTTTCCGTCGCTATTCCGATGACCCACGCCGGTTTTTCCGTTTGGTGGAAAGTGTTTTAGGGCCCTCGGATTTTGAATTGGTGGATTCTGAATTAACTCGTTTACTCAACCTGACCCAAAGAGATTCGGAAATCACAAACCTATTGGCAAGTATCCGCAGTGTACAGGGATACAGGGATCTCCAAGGTCTGTACCGTCAATTTCAGGATCTGCTGATGAAGCGAGGCATACTGGTAACTCACCCGGTAATCAGTGCCATCAATAATCGGGTTTTAAGGCCGGGAAGTTCCGCTGGTAGTGATCGGTTGCTGCAGCGGATTGTCCGTGTTCTTCACACCGAAGAGGAGCGGTTGGGTATCGAAATCGATAACCGGGCCTTTGCCTATGTCTTTAGCCGGAAATATAGCGACCCCACCATGTTTAACCAGGCATTGTCTCACATTGGTGCCGCCCAGTGTGCCGATCCCCATTGGCGCTTTTTAGTGGTCTATGGACTGCTCTGGCCCAGGGGGAATACAGTTCGTGCCCGTACCCTCCAAAGCTATAACCCCTTTGCCCGAATGCCAGACTGTGATCGTGAACTGGTGCTAGACGCCTTGCATGCCGAAGACGTGGTGGTGCCACTGGGGAATCCATCTTGGCGCCAGAGGGTTGCAGAAGTTCTTTCGCAGCATGGTGTGGTGCGTCTCTATGCCGAGAGTCACCAAGTGGAGTTCTTGAAAAAAGTAATGCAGGAGTTGGTGGTGGACCCTGTGGATGTGGGTTTTCTTCACCTGTATCCAAGGGTAGAGGGATTACAACGTGATGCGTCTGGCTATTTTGTAACCCTTGATTTACGGGAGGCCGTGCAATGAGTATAAAAAGAGGAAGGTACATTCACTCGCGAAACAGTTGTCGACAAATTCCTGATCTGCTCCAGATGATTTTTATGTCCGAATTGTTGTGTCCCAGTAGGTGCCTCTGGATTGTATCCCCCTGGATCTCGGATATCCATATCATTGATAATTCGGCCAACCAGTTTATTACATTAGAGCCCAACTGGTCCCGCAAAAAGATCCGCTTTGCGGAGGTTTTGGCAAAACTACTTAGTCAAGGAGCAACCGTTCATGTGGCTACTCGGGAGGATCAGAAGAACCACCACTTTATCAATGCACTGTTGAATTTGGCACCGGAGCATAATCAACCTTATATTCACACGGCAGCCAATCTCCATGAAAAAGGAATTTTGGGGGATTATTACTACCTCAATGGATCGATGAACTTCACTTTCTATGGCATTTCCATTAATCAGGAAGCCATCTACTATGATACCAATACAGAAGTGGTGGCGGAAAATCGCATGATATTGTCCAATCGCTGGGGGGCAGAACGATGCTAACCGATGCAAAACCGGAACAGGTGGATTTTCTCCAGAAATTTTTTGGTTCTGGGAATCAGATTTTGTTGGATGATGTCCTCAATTCCAGTGGTGCAGGGCATATTCGACCTTGGGTTCAGCTACTACTAAAAGGGGTTCCAACAGTGTTGCCCCGCAGAATGGATCGACAAACTATGCTTTGGTACGGTATCTGTTTCACCCAGAGGCAATTAAAAAAATTGGGTGATGATCTAATGGCTTTTGTCGGCCCTACCTATGCCAATTTTAAGGGTAGTAGGGACTGCCTAGATCCTAAGGATCCGCTGGATCAGGCTGTGCAGCAATTTACCCGGGGTGCAGTCTATAAGTTTACTGGGGACACAGGAGAGATTTGGAAAAAACTAGAGATGATGCGAGGGGTATGGGAACAATGCCCCACCTTAGTGACTCGCGAGAAGCGCCCGTTGGGGCGTGTACTGCGGGATTTTTACGTGACGTTGCGGACGGGTTCGCGTGTTCAGGCGGAGGGGTATCTGGAAGAATTAAGGAATTACCATACGCTGGAGATTTTTAACGTAACGTTTCTTAAAGTGCAGATGCTGGCTGAATTTAGGGAATGGCACGAAATATTGAGTCTTCATAATTTACCAGAGTTACTACAGATTCGACGTCCCCTTGCGGTTACGAAATCCCTAATCTACGCTATTTATCACAAGGATTTAGCAGTTTTTGAGCAAAGGGGTCTGCCCCAGGAAGCATTGGAGCATTTCCGTGGGCATGTGCACCCGTCTTACGGCGGCAACCTTTTTAATGTCCATTCAGGGATGAGAGATGCTGAAGTTCTGAAATGTTTCATGATGAAGGCGGTTTCTGAAGAGCGCCCAGAGCAGCGGGACGAAATTTTAACTCTAGCAGAGGTCTTGCCTCCAGCGGATAAACGCTACTTAAAGAGTTTGGCCCAACTTCTGTCCGGTCAGGCTGAGACAGTACTCAGTGATCCATTGCTTAGGGCGGAAACTGCCAGTGAGCAAGGGGATTTTGACTTAGCTTTTTCTTGTGCTCGACAAGCCCAGTCCTCCAAACGCCGTTGCCAAATACTGCTTCGGTGTGCCTACGAGTTACAATCCCTTGATTCTGAAAAGGAAGTCATTAAGGCTTTTTATGTTTTATCTCCGGAAGAGCAGAAACAGTTACTATCAACCCGCTTGGTCCGCACCCTTTGGGAAGACCTCATCTATTCTCGTATGCTCGACTTGCTAGTAAATAACAAACAGTATGAAGAGGAAGATTTTAGTATTTTCCAAGATTTACTGCCTACTTTAGAAACCTTGGGTGTCAATATTAGTAGATTTGAGGAACTCCGACATTACGGATTGGAGCGGTGGAAGGATACATAGACCTCCTCCAATTCCTTTCTCAAATGATAAAAGTTATGTACCGCTCGCATATTGTTATACCTCTTTTCCCCAGCCTTTAGAATTAGGTTGGGGTCTTTTTTGCATATGGGACAATCACAGAGAATGGGTGCCTCTAGGAGAGGAAGACTTTTATTGACCCGGGCACTAATCTTAAAATAGCGGAAGGGTAGGCTGTATATAACACAATTATTAATAGCAATTCTCATAGCCCTCGAGGAATCAATGGATTGAATGCCCATTTCCATCAATTTGCTGCCTACCTCAAGACCTGATATGCCAAAGACATGAATATCTGGTCCGGTTACGCTAGTAACCCAGCGTACCCGATCCAAAATTATTTCCATTTTAAAAAGTGGTGCTAAAGAACCGATACCCAACATGTCAAAACCCATCCTGTTCATTTCACGGGCGCAAAATGTTAGAGTGTCGTAACTATTTCCCTGGATTACCCCCAGGGATTTATAGTTTGAGGGTAACCCGGAAGACTTAAAAAGATGCATGAACTCGTAGGCATTTGCTAGAGTGGTTTCAATTCTTCGGTATACATCCACGGTGTTTGTAACAGAGGGTGGTATTGGGTTATCTAGATGGCATAATAAAGTTGGTACACTGGATCCGCGGGAAATATTAAGCTGAAGGTTAAAAACCTTAGATTGGTTCATTTTCAATGATGGGTTTGATAAAAGAGTAAAAGCACCACTATCTATGATTAACTTACGAGGTGGAGTTGAAAATTTCTTTACGTTCCAGGACTGAGCTACATGGGGAAGACTGACAAGGATATTGCAATCTGGCAAATAGTCTTGATAAACGGGGTCACTGTCAGTCCAACACATAAAAAAGTCTAACAATTCTTTAATCCCTCTTTTCAACTAACTGATATGTGTTATAATAAATTATAACATATGGTTGTAAAAAAATACAACAAGGGGAGGTGTAAAAATTGCTCTTTAAGACCATCTATGGCCCGGAATTACAATCCATTTATGAGTTTATCTACATAAATGGCCCAGTTGAGAAGGATACCTTATACGGTTCTTATTTGCCAATCATTGAGGGGGAAATGGGTCCTCGTGCAAATCTAGATGATGCCATCACATTCCTAGTATCTTCAGGACTAATTAACCGGAATAATTTGGGTAAGTATGAGGCAGTTGGGTCTCCTGTTGGAAACTTTAAGGTACATTTACTTCGCAACTTAAGAAATATTCAGGTGGGTAGTCAAACTACTTCTCACCCAATGGATCCCTGGTATTTAGAACTTGTGGAGAGAATATTTATCTTGCCAAATAGATTGGTGGGATTTAAGCTTCATCAAACAGCCAATTCAATAGATGCTCCAGAGGTTTTTAGTGAAGAAAAGATTAATGCGTGGCGTAGAGTGATAGAATACCTTGGACTAGGGGGGAGAATTGCTTCTGGCTTTATGTGTTGTTATAAGCCCGAACTTATCTCGGAAATTATTGATATGTGGGATGAAGATGAGGGACCCGTGCAGTTACTGCTTGAGGAGCATCTTAGTAAGTATTTACCCTGGCAGAACGAAGGTGGGGATATTTCACAATCTTTAATAATACCATTACTTATTTTAGCGAAGGAAGGCCTGATCAGTCTTGAGCAAAAGCAGGACTTGCCTTACAAGAGTTATTTAGGGGATATGTCTATCAAATGGATACGGAAGGGGGAAGGGTTAAAAAATGCTCCCATGTATCAAAGAAAGTAATTTAGGTATATTTTCTGCAACGGCTGATCAGAGATTTCTTTTAGGTGAAGAACTCTTCCTCAGAACACATTTTCCTGTGGAAATGAAAAGGTTTAGACCAGATGGACAGGTTACAACCTGGTCTGAGGAGGCACTTTTCCGTGAAATTATGTCAGATTCAAGGGTGAGTGTGGGGAATAGGACATATGTATTGTATGGTGCGGCGGGTTCCGGTAAGTCTGAAATGATTCGTTGGTTGGAGTACCATGCGGGAAAGACCAATCGCCGTCCTTATATGATAAGAATATCAAGAACAGAGCTAGATCCCATTCGAATTCTCCACAAGATATTAGCAAAATTTAAGGGAATTGACCTGGATATTACGGTTTATCATCAGTGGGAGGATTTAAGAAAGAAACCTGTGACTTTGGCTAACCATCTTGTTTGGGCTTCTTTGGGTAAAATGTTACCCAGTGACAGTGAGATAATTCCCCTAAGCTATCAATTACGTCCACTCATTGAGCATAACCTTCATCTTAATTTTTCGGGAATAGATAATCCTAGTGAGTTTCAAGAGAGAAGTGCTGAACTAATCTCCCTAGAGGAATTGGAAGATTTAGTACGTCAATGTGCAATTCCTTTGGACATCAACTGTGAGCAACTAAGATATCTGATGGCTCGGGAATTAGAACAGTCTATTTTAGGTGGATATAATTTTGTAGATACTCTTAGATCAATTAGCCAGGAACTGATGGCTAAAACAGGGATCCGCCCCCTCCTATTTATTGATGATTTAGTCCAGTCCATGAACTTATACTCCACCGATCTCCTTGATTTTTTTATTACAATGGAGGAAGGAAACTGGGATACTGTGCTAGGTCTAACCCCTGCTTCTTTTGAAACCAGCAAAAGAGGCCGGGAGATATTAAGTAGAATAACAAACCTTGATACCTTTGACGACCGTTTAATTAAACTTTGGTTAACCGATGAGCAAGGACAATCCTCTTTTTTCATTTCCCCGGAAAACTGTCACATCTTTGCTGAAAAGTACATTTCAGAAATCAAAAGAATGGGTGGGTTTGTTTGTGAAAGATGCTCCCTAGTAAGCAATTGCATTGAGCTTCAGATGGGCATGTCAAACAAAGCTAATCTCTCACCATTTAACCAGGCATTTTTAAAAAGAATTTATAAGTCTCTTCCTAGAGGTAAAGGTAAAGCAAGATATTTTATTTTGACGATGGGTGAAATTTTACAAAAGTTGGCACTAGGCGACATTGCAGGTGCCCTGGAGGGTTATATCCAGCGTGAAATTTCAGTTGACCACTCTAATAGCACAGTTAGGCTAATTGGTGAGGCCTATGCCCCGGATAGTGTAAAGGATGATGGGGTTATCAGTATGAGTGGGAGTGCACTAAGTATATTCTTTGGAGATGAGGATGGTCAGGCAAAATGTTTTACTGCATCTATTTCTAATCTCTCTTCACTAAGGTCTCAAGTTACCCAGATTAATGGTGATCTAGAGGGAGCAGTTACAGAACTTAATACCGGTAAGGCAGCCATTAGGGATTGGCTTGAGGGGCGAGAGGTTAATAAAGAATTATTAAAGGGGATAAGGCTTGGTATTGCCCATATTTGTAGGGAATTAAGTCAACCATGCAACATTATATCGCCCAATACCGCAAGATTGTCGCCGATATTAAAATGGGATGAGTCCATTGAGGGAAGTAAAATCCCTATATCTTTTGAGGGAATAGATAATTTCGATGGTGTAAAGGTTCCTAGAACATTAGGTCACACAGCTTATTCTCTTAATTACATTCACCTTAAGCGGGGACAAAGTAAGGAACTATTACTTGCGGACGTTCTTCAAACATCTGAGCAATTACATTTTATACTAAATGATGCCAAAAAACTTAAGCATAAGCTAAACTCAAAACTTGAGAATGAGATAGGGCTACCTATAAGTGATTTATCCTATTTGTTGTTTATGGTTTTGATGGAGTTGGGTCAAGGTGGGCCTGAAATTCCTGCATCCATCGCTAAGGATTATCAGGGACAGGCTATTAATTACCCAGAGGATTTAACAAGTAAGCAAATTTTGCTGCCCGAAGAAATGTGCTTAGATATAAGAAACTTATTTAAAGACTGGTTTCTTTTAAGAGAGAGTATTTATGACGCCATTAAACTGGCGGAGATGAAGAAGACATATAAGGATATCGACCCCATATTGACAATTTTTAGAATCGATCCATCTAAAATTAGTCACCAGTATAAAATAGGTGAACTGGAGCTTAATTTATTTATTAGTAATGTGCAGTCGATATTAAATGATCTTGTTAGGACTCTCAGGGAAGAGATGCCTCTAAAAGAGAAAGAAAGAGTAAGTCAACTTATCGATTTGCTTAAGGTTCTTAAACACCCCACTGAACATATGGAAATGGTTAGTGTTCTTTCATCAATTGCTGAGGATATTGATAGACCAAGACCAGATCTTCCAGATTGGCAGGAGTGTTCGAAGTTACAGTACAAGGTTAATCGAGGACTTAAACCCTACCTGGGTAAAAAAGAGCTAAGAGTGGAAGGACCTATCGATATGCATAGGTTTCTTAAGATGATCGGACAACTTGAATTAGACCTAAACTTTAAGAGACTTAAAGAAGTGTGTATGTTCTTAGAGGATGCTCATTTGCTGTTTAAGGATGCACAGATGAAGTTGCAGAAGGAGGCAGAACTTCTGGGCCTTACTGGTCACCTAATTAGAAATACAGAATGGAAAAGGCAAGTATCCCTTATTAACCCAAAGGATGGGGACAAGATCAAGAACAATTTGGACTATGCTTTATCGCTTTCTGAAACCGCATCAAGATATGGTATGTGTAAAAGGTATTTACAGGTTTTGGCTCGAGTATCACCTTATATAAATTACCAACTATATGAGGAATGTTCGGATGTATTGAAAAAGTTGGATATTTTGCTGGAAAATTTGCGAGAAATGCCATATCTATTGCAAGATATTTCTGTTACTAGAGGAAGATGTGAAGAGTATTGTAAGGCCTTGGATAGTATTCTTTTTCTAAAAAATTATGACACCCTAAATGGAATATCCGTTTCCAAAATAGAGAAGATGTACAATGAATTAACCTCTGATCTTCTAAAGATGCTTGTGACAATTGCCAGTAAGTGGTCTACCTATATTAAGAAGGTATCTCAAATAGCCTGGTCCCTAAATGCCAAGGTTGATAGGAGTAAGGAACAAGATTTAATTTATCATTTAGCTAGAATAGAACAATACAAGCTTTCTCCGGCGATTGCTAAAGGACTTCTAGAGATAGCTGAACCTCTCTTGATATTCTGTTCGTCCATTATGGGTAATTTGCAAAGCAGTGGAATTGGAGAGCAGAAGGTTCTAAATATTCTTCTACAACCAGTTCCAAAGGAGTTATTAATTATAGATCCTAGACTAAAAGATATTTTGGATTTTATTAAGAAGCACCCGGAACTAAATGATTTAGTTAAGGTTAAGATTTACTTGTCGTAGATGTTAGTAGAGTGCATAATCTATATGTACCTAAATTCCTTAAATCGCATGATGTATTTTTTATGCTAATGTTGTGCTATTATATAGGTTAACAGGAAAAAATATGGTTTGAGGGATGCTATGGAAGACGATCAAATTCTTCAATTGCTTGCCACTAGAATAAGAGAAAAAAGGCTGGAACTTGGTCTCACTCAGGAAGAATTAGCTAATAGACTTGATAAAAGTAAAGCTGATATAAGTAATCTTGAGAATGCCAAGATGGCCAATCCTACGATTAGGAGCATCTCTGCCGTTGCTAGGGCTTTGGGATTGGAATTATGGGAACTGTTGAAACCTGAGAATGATGATATACATGACTACCCTGAAGCTCTAGAGGATCTTTTATCTGCTTTCAGGGAAAAGAATATAAAAATTAGGGAAGAAGAAATAAAAGTTCTAGAAAAAGTTAGAATTAAAGGGAAAATTCCAGAGGTAAAGGAAGTATATCTATTGTTTTGGCTTCTTCAGAGAGGGTTATCAAAGACGGAGATTGAGCGTATATATGATATTTAGTCACGAAGATGAGACTGCCGACAGCAAAATTTTTTGTTGGCAGTCTTTTTTACATAATAAAGTAATAATTCGGGATATAGTTGAATCAGAATAAACTTGATAGGGAGAGGATAAGGTTGTTAAGAACAGAAGGACTAAATCTGGAGAAAATTTATATTCAAGGACATAAAGGAATACCAACCAATGAAGAACAGTTAAGAACAAGTGTAAAGAGCTCAAGGAAATTGAATTTCCTAAAGATCTAGTGGAACAAGTACATGCTCTAATGGACAAATGCGATGAGCACTATAGTGAGAATCTGTATTTTGGTGCCTTTCGTTATTTAAATAGTGCTTCCCAGTTAATTGATAAATTAGAGGACAAAGACTTAAGGGAAAATGCCAGAGGAAAAGGCCGACATGGTGACTGTCTAGCCTAGAGTCGGCAGATGCCGGCAGCCAAAGTAGCCGCCAATGATGTCGCCGGTAGCCTCCGCAGGTCATGTGCATGTCGCCCCGCTACTAGGCCCATCTTCTGTAAGCCTTTGGGGTCGGCCTACTAGCGGGCCTGCCTTCGCGGGTCAGGCCTCCGGCAAAAGCGAGATAAGAAGCGATTCTTTTGGGTCCGCTCCTGCCTCCGGCCTGCCGGGGTCATCCTTTGGGGTCTGGGCCGCGAACTGCCCTTGTAGGCAGATCGCTTGCCGGGCTTCGCGGGTCATTCAACCCCAGCCCCCCAACCCCCCGCCCCAATCTTGGGGTCGGGGGGCTTTGCGCCTTCGTCCGTCATCCCCCCCTCCAGTGTCTTTCCATTGAAAGCCGTGGGTCGGCGGCAACCAAAATCCCGCATGGCATCAAGGGCCGCTAGAAAAATTTTTTGCTCCAGTGGGGTACAGCCTTTGAGGTCGCAAAAAATTTTTCTAGCTTTCGCTTTGCTCACCCTTGACCCCAGCGGGACCGCCCGGTGCTGGTAGAAAAAACGGGAGGTTGTTAGGTATGTTGAGAAGGCTGTTAGGTAAGGTTGATGCAGGTAGGTTTGGCCGCGCCCTGGCTGGGTTGCAGGTTGGTTGGAAGTTTGAGGTTGGTTATCGCATCTTCACTAAATCAGGCGTGCAGATTGGTGGGCAGGTTAGTTACGGCGGCAAGCAGTACGCCGTGCATATCGAAGGCAGAAAGAGCTACTGCAGCTGCAAGGACTACATGAGCCGCAAGGTGCCCTGCAAGCACATCGCCTTTGTGGCCATGGCAGAGCTGGCACACTACGCTGCTGAGCGCAGCGCACACCGCCAGGTGCAGGAGGTTCGCAGCCTTTAAGGGCTGTGGACTTCTGGCCCTTTTTTTGGTCGTCCTGAGGGCTGCTGTCCCTGCGTGGTTAATGGATGCTATTGGTACCAACTGCCCTCTGATGGGTCTGGCTTTGTGGGTCAGGCAGTTGATACCAATAGCCTCTGATTTAAGCAAAACACTGCATGTCGACCAGATACCTTGGCAGCCGTTATTGGTCATTTCTATGGGGTTTGGCTGCCAAGGTAACTGGCTGACTTATGGGTCCTGTGCATGCGATCCTACGAGGGTCCTGGTCACCTTCGGCAGAGTGCCGTATTTGGGGTAGTCCTTTGGGGTTCGGCACCCTGCCTCTCCCCGGGGTCTTGGCCTTAGTGCCAGCCGATGTAGCGTTTTTGGGGGTCGGCACAAAGGCTCTCTGGGGTCAGCAGACACCAGTAGCGGGGTATGGTTGGGGTTAGTTAATGCAAACGTTAACCACCCCCGATCCCGGTGGCTGCCAGCTTACGGGTCTTGTGCATGATGAGCGTTGCAGGTTTTGTGCATGTCGGCACACTACTAGGCCTTACTTTTGGGCATATTTTAGGTCGGGCCTAATAGTGTGCCTTGCTTTGAGGTCTTGGCCTCCGCAATCACACAACGCTCCCGCTGCGTTCCGCTCGTTCCGCTGGGCCAGTGGCCCGCCAAGCAAGTTGATCTATGGGGTCCGGTCCACAAACCCCACTCCACTCCCTGCACTCCGCTCCCGCTTATGCGTGACTGCTCCGGCCTACTTGGGTCTGGCTCTGCGGTTCATCGGCCGCAAAACCATCCCTTTTTTATTGTAACAATACATTAAACACGGCCTTTCTATTATTGAGGTACAGACGGCGTTTCTCCCACTATCCCAGGCTAAAAGAATATTGCCGGGTAATGTAGGGGGGTGGGACATTGAACCAGAGACAAAGAGGTTATTACCGAGTTAATGCCTTGCTTCGAGCATTGGTAGAATACAGGGCATTAGATACAGAGCAAATCAGGACCTTGTTCTTTAATGGTATAGCATATGGTAGACGGAAAGCACAGGAGCGGCTTTTAAAACTCCACCAAAGGAAGCGACTGCAACGGGAAAAGGTTGACTGTGTTTATACCTACTACCCTGATCGTCAGCCGGGGCTAATTAAACACCTGCTTGCACTTAACTGGGTTAGGATATGGCTTACCATGACCTGCAAGTCGTGGGAGAGGGAGGAAAGTTTTATTTATGAGGAGGTTATGGACTTATGCAAATAATTGCTTGGTATGCTTCTCCTAATGGTAAAGTTGTTGGAAAGGCTAGACAGCTAATACGTTTTGCTGGTGGTGCCTTTATCTCTATAGGTATTCAACTAGCGGCATTTAAGGAAGCCATGCCGGTGGCTACGGCTGCAACGTCATTGACGCAGGTTGTTGGTAGTACCTTCTCACCAGGCGGCCCAGGTGCGGCCATAATTCAGCTCATGCTAGTGGCTCTGGTGGGATGGCTTGCAGGTTACATTGCCCAGGCAGTGGGTAAAGGGCAGGTGGCCAGCATGATACACATTACCACAGTGTTAGGTTGCGTTACGGTGGTTGCTTCGGTTGCTTGGAAGGCCATTGAGTGGGTAGCCAAGGCAGCGGGAATGACATTGTAAAAGGAAGTAAAAGGGTGTTGATTAAAGCAGCATCCTTTATTTTTTAGCATATTTAACTTGGCTTACAGTTAGGTGAATTAAGATTTGAAGTGGGTTAGCTTCCTCAAATTTGGGGAAACGAAAATATGCATATAAGATAAATCATACGCCAACCCCGCTTAATCCATACGTTAACCCGTACGCTATCCCATACGCTTGGAAAGCACAGACGCATGAATTGACTTGTCCTTTGCTTAGAATTGAAGGATTTCTGCCGAGAGTAGAAGTTGCAGTGGCTAGAGCGCAGCGAAGTATAGATGTTTTGTACAGTAGAAAACTATCATTAATCATTGAAATAATGTAAATACCAGTGTAGAATTGATTTGAATTATAGCAATAAAGGGTGATTTTAATGATAGAGGTTTATTGTGATGAAAGCCGTCCTGAAACCCTTTTTAGTGATAACACAAGAGATAAATATATGATAATTGGTGGGATTTGGTTACCATATACGATCAGAAGTGATGTGAAAGATGAAATCAAAAGGCTTAAACAAAAACACAAATTAAATGGAGAGATTAAATGGAAAAATGTTTCCTTAAATAAACTTGATTTTTATACAGAATTAATAGATATGTTTTTTGACGAAAAGTCACTTAGATTTAGATGTATTGTAGTCGATAGTGAGTTAGTAGATCTTGATACTTATCATGGATCTGACGGTGAGTTAGGTTTTTACAAGTTTTACTACCAATTATTGAAGCATTGGGTTGATGAAAGGGAAGATTATTGGATCTATCTAGATCATAAAAAAAACAAAAACCCCGATAGACTTAAAATGTTAAGAAGATATCTGGATGGTTATGCAGCAGGTAGAATAAATGATGTACAAGCAATTAACTCCAAAGAATCGCTATTGATTCAGCTTGCAGATGTTCTAACTGGAGCAGTCGGTTATCGTTTTCATGAGCTTAACACTAGTGAAGCGAAATTACATCTTATAGACAGAATCGAAAACAACTTAGGGCATCGGATATATAAAACCGCTAAGTCTGTACGTAAGTTTAACGTTTTTAAAATTGAATTAAGGTGATTGTTATGTATGCTCCTCTTATTGAATTAGCTAACGAGGAAGAATATCGGCAGTATTATAAAGAAAAGTACTGCAGGGAAGGTGTTTTTACTCATGACGGACTATTGGTACGTTTTAGACCAGACCAGTTTGGTCATGCGTTTTTCGTAAGTCAGGATCGCAGAATTTCAGATAAAAGCATCTTTTCTAAAGATAGGGCACTACGGATTGGTTGGATAAAAAAAGCATTGGCAGATCCTAGTCTTATTATGTACGCTGGGTGGGATTCAAAGAAAAAACGATACGACCATACAAGAAGAGTTTGCTTAGTAACACCAGACAGTTATGTAATCGTACTGAGATTGGCATCGGATAAGGTAGCGATTTTCGTAACAGCATACATAATAGATGACCCGGTAGTAGAGGATAAAATAAAAAGTGGTCCTTTGTGGAATAAAGTCGACAAAAATGGTCAAAAATATGCATAAGTACACCTTTCGACAAAATAGGGAAATTGACAGAGATATATAATGTGTTACAATGTAATTGTCCTTTACTTATAGTTTGGGATCTACAAAGGTTTCGGTCCGCTGAACCCACTAATCAGCGGCCATACATGAAACTAAAACCTTCCGTACTAGGAAGGTTTTTTGTTTCTCTTAACCCACCACTCGGTGGGTTCTCTATTTCCCAAAAGGCATAACCCCTAGCCGGGACACTAGAGGTTATACTGCACAGCCCTTTTATATTTTCCCCTTCAGTAGTACCAACAATTTCAAGATTTTTATACTGTATTGACGCTTATAAATATATTATCATTTAAATGTATTTTAAAAGAAGGAAAGCCCACAGTTCAGTATTATTAATAGGTTTTGTGGGTTTTCCTTCTGTTTATTTTATTATTTTTTAACTTTTATTATTTTACTAAAATGCCCGGAGTGGGATGGTTAGTAAATAACTAACCAACATGTCCATCCGGGCATTTTGGAACTACTTAGTTTTATATCTTTTAATTGTCAATGAAAGCGTTATTCCGTTTCTGCTCTTAAAAATCTTAAATTCAATTTTCATCCGGCATCCTCCTCACTTTCAAAAAAGGAAGAAATAACCGGATGGACAAACCACATAACTTATTATTACACAAATTTAGAAACTTCGTTAGACAAAATTTGACAACATCTTTACCTTGCCCACCGTACATCTGTTTGTTAAACTTTAACCAATCAAATGTGCTGGAGTGGTTTTGCATTGTAAAAGATAAAGAGATAATCAACGCAATCATAGTGGGGGATGGAGCAAGGAGAAGGTATGTTCTGCTGATATTTGTCCTCCTTGATTTTTATTTTTGATTTTACAATAACATTAGCAAAACATATTAGCAACCTGCAATAGTGAGGTTAGTTTATGTCCATGAAGTGCCTTTTTGCAGAGTGTGTCCCCAAATTGTCCCCATTACGCTGCTATTACGCAAGCCATAGAAATAAAGTAACCCTGCAAGCCTTATGCTTACAGGGTTTTAATGGCGTCCCAGAAGGGATTCGAACCCCTGACCTACGGATTAGAAGTCCAAGATTTTGGTCGATGAGCTGCGAGCCCTTGAAATTACTGGATTACTCCTTTGTTAACTCTGTCAGTTGTAACGGAACACAATTTTTGCATTACACACATAGGGGTTATCCGATGTGTAGTATTTACATTATATGATTTCGCTAGAATTAGATATTTTCCTTCCTGAGTTAGGATTTTTAATTTTTAGTTTAATCTTACTGCAATAGGTGCCACGACATAACCCATTTATACGGGAGTTCGGCAATTTTGGATAAATCAGGAGGAATAATAAGGAGAAAGGTGGAACAATGTTATAAAGTTTCCAAAGTAATAAACTCAATGGTAAAGTATCTGATATCTATTATATAACTATTAGATTTAAATAAATGACAACGGTAAAAAACACATCGCCTGAGTATTTTTGAAAAACAAGGGGGAGTAATAGCTTGTTTTTAAATACTAGACTAATCAATGATGTTAATGAGATAAGTAATAGTGAGGTTGTTGAAAGAATAATAAAACTTAATGAAGGTTTATGTGACTTTTGGGTGAGTGCACAGGGCTGGGCACCTATAGAAGCGGCTGAGTTATTGAGCCGTTCTCGATTAGATTGGCAAGTATCCTTAACATATTACCTAAGGAACTGGATTATGTGCAAGTACAAGGATAGCGATTACGCTAGTTTAATCCTTGCATGGGTTAATTTGGGAAGTATAGTTGAGGGAACAGTTAGATTGGCTTTATCTGTATTTTATAATGATTATATGACTGATGAAGGTAAAGTAATAATTAAGGGGAAAATTCAAGATCCAGATGAATTAAGATTTGATAGATTAAGGTCTTTCTGTAACGGTAAGCTTTGGGAAAAGAGTAGTAATTGGGATACATGGATTCTTCATATTCAACAAAGAAGGAATGCCATTCATGCATATAAGGACAGAGAGTTAGGAAGTTTTGATGAGTTTTATCAAGATTTACGGATGTATCTGATGTTTCTAAGACATATCAATGGAAGACTACCATATCCAGATACCATATTTGAACCTCGCGAGGTTTGACCTTAAGAGGATACTGCTTTAGATTTGAAGTGCTTGGAGGATTGAAAGTGTTTAATTACCACAATCTTAATGATGTTGAATTTGAAGAATTATGTAAAGATATCATGCAAAAATTACTTGCAACTGATTTAAGGATATTTGCAAAAGGTCGAGATAGAGGAATTGATTTAACAGATAGTACGATATCACATAATATTATCGTACAAGTAAAACATTATATAAACAGTCAGTTTTCAAATCTCAGAACTACATTGACACATGAAATTAAAAAAGTTAATGAATGGAAGCCGAAGCAATATTATATATGTTGTGGCATGACCTTGACTGATGGTAATACCAAAGAAATATATGATATGTTTTCTAGTTATATGGAGTCGGATAAAAATATTCTCTCATTAAAAGAGATTGATGATTTCTTACAAAAACCAGAAAATGATGACATAGTTAGAAAACATTATAAACTGTGGCTTTATTCATCAGATATTTTAAGTCAAGTGTATAATCAAAATATATTCATAGATTGTGAAGCATTACTTAGTGACATTGAAGAGGATTGCAAGTTTTTTGTGCAGACAACATCTTATGATGAGTGTTTGAAATGTTTAGATAAAAACAAGATTATTTTGATGATAGGTGCTCCAGGTGTGGGAAAAACTATAACCTCTAAAATGTTGGTACTTTTTTTTGCTAGCCAAGGATATAGAGTCCGTTACACAGCAAATGGTGACATCACTGATCTTAAACGATCATTATCAAACCTTCCAGAAATTATTTTATTGGATGATTGTCTAGGACAACATTATTTCAACATGAAGGATACACAAGAAACTGAATTACTTTCCCTGATAAAACACATCAAAATTTCTCCTAATAAAATGCTTATTCTAAATTCGAGAGTTACCATTTTCAATGAGGCTAAAGAACGTTCAGAAGAATTCAAGGTGTTTTTGCAAGGGAACAAAGTAAAAGTTCATACCATTAATATGGATTTAATAAGTTCATTGGAAAAAGCAAAGATTTTTTATAATCATTTGGTATTTAAAGCAATCCCAAAAGATTATTATGCTTCTATAAGAACGGATAAACGATATATAAAAATTGTAAATCACCGGAACTATACACCACGTATAATCGAACATATAACAAATCCCCACAATTATAATCAAATACCACCTACTAAATATTTTGACTACATATTTGAGGTATTATCTAAACCAGAGGATATCTGGAAAAATGAATTTAATAGAAGATTACAAAATGTAGACAGAGCATTCATGAGTACTCTTTATTCCCTAACTGATACAAAAATAGACTGTGATGTTTTTAAAAAATGTTTTTGGAACAGATTGAAATTAATGAATGATGTTGACTATACACTTAATCACTTTGAGCTTGTCTTGGCTAGACTCAACCAATCAATAATAAATATTGTGGATAATAAAGGCGTTAAGCAGATTGGAGTTATTAACCCATCTGTTAATGACTATTTAAAAATTGTATTTTCCGAGAACAGTACTGAGCTTGATGAGGTTAGGAAATCAATTGTCAATTATAATCAGTTACAGCGTTGCTATAAGAATGTAGAACTTGAGGAAATTCTACTTAAAATGATTTCTGATGGTAGCATTTTAGATTTAGACTTTAAAAGTCAACAGGAAAAAAATCATTTTATTGTTTCGTCTTTATGTGAGTTTAAAATTTTAAATAAGCTTTATTGTGACAGTATAGTTCAATTCCTAAATGAAACATCCTTATATACTGTGTCAATTGTGGGACTTCTTTCAACTAGTCAAATCATTGAATCATTATCCCAAGCTCCTCTTCGTGAGTTTTATAATTTTACAGAAATTGTATCCAATAAGGGCATTATAGATAATATCTTTTCAAATATGGCTCTGGATCAATTGGTAGATACAATAGATACCTTATTTAAATATTACCAAGATGAATTTATCGACGCAGAAATAATTGATTGGTTTGTTCCATTATGTCATAGTAAAATAATGGAAGCTATGGTGGAGTATTTTGATAGTGCAGATACATCATCCTATTGTGAAAACTATGATTTAGGCGATTTAATAAGGGAAAATACTAATCAAGTGTATTCAATCCACGGCTATGAGGATACAGAATTTGATATGGGTGGTACAATAGGCACAATAGAGCAAATGGTTGAAGAAGACATTAAAGACGAATTGACAGAACTGCTTTCAAATCTGCCGGATATAATTAGAAACAGAATAGATTTAACTGAAGCTTCAATAGACGTTGACCGAGGTGAGATTGAAAGCATAATAAATGCCTATTTCGAACCAGACATTGACTATGATGAATATCGTCATGGTGGTACTAACGAAAGCAACTACATAGATGTTATTGAAGCTATATTTGAAAGAGAATAGAAAATTATGCCGCATTTGTACTTTAGAAATACCCCCCGATGTAGGGGGGTATAATTGTAAATAAAAAGTATTTACATTTTGTACCTTAACTCATGATGTTCAGGGAAATAAACCAAATTGAGGATGTCTCTAGTTTTGTGTAATTGGATATAACTACCAATAAGGAGTTGATTCAATTATGCAAGACACAAAGAATCGGTTAGTAGCGGAAATAGCTAAAGAATGTAAGAGCATGGACGATATTCATAACATGCTGAAGGACCTCTTTAAGGATACAATTCAAAAGGTTCTTGAGGCTGAAATGGATACTCACCTGGGCTACGATAAACATGATCCAACAGGTGACCATTCTGGCAATAGCAGAAACGGGTATAGTAAAAAGACTGTTCAAACTCAAATGGGTAAAGCAGAAATCAAGATCCCCCGTGACCGCAACGGTGAATTTGAGCCACAAATCATCAAGAAATACGAAACAACTGCTAATGAACTTGAAGATCAGATCATTGCCATGTATGCCAAAGGCATGTCCACCCGGGATATAGAAGATCACATGAGAGACATCTATGGCGTGGAAGTTTCTGCAACTATGGTTAGCAAAGTAACTGATAAAATACTGCCAATGATTGCGGAATGGCAAGCAAGGCCACTAGATCGTGTCTATCCTATCGTATTTCTTGATGCCATTCATTTCAAAGTTCGCAAGGATAACCGTATCATAAATAAGGCTGCTTACAGTGTACTTGCCATTAATATAAACGGGCAAAAAGAGATATTAGGTATTTGGATTGGTGAAAATGAGAGTGCTAGTTTTTGGCTAGGTGTTTGTAATGACCTCAAAAATAGGGGTGTTGAGGACGTTCTAATAGCCTGTAAAGACGGACTTTCAGGCTTTAGTGAGGCTATTAACACCGTTTTCCCCAGGACGAGGATACAGTTATGTGTCATCCACCAGATTCGTAATTCTATGAAGTATGTTTCTTACAAAGAGCAAAGAGCTGTACTAGCTGATCTTAAAAAAGTTTACCAAGGCTTAACCCTGGAAGAAGCCGAGTATGCCTTTGAGGAATTCAAAGAGAAATGGGGTAAAAAGCACCCTATAATCATTAAGTCTTGGGAGAACAACTGGCTGGAGCTAACTACATATTTTGATTATCCGTATGAAGTCAGAAAAATGATTTATACCACAAACATTATTGAAGGATACCACCGACAATTAAGGAAGGTAACGAAAACTAAAACCGCTTACCCCACTGACGATGCGCTAAGAAAGATAATTTACCTGGCAACAGATACAATCTCCAGGAAATGGACCATGCCAATTCGAGAATGGAGAAGTTGCATTTCTCAACTTGCTATTTACTTTGGAGATCGGCTCCAATCAGAAATTGCTTAAATGCAAGGGGCTAGGCGATAGGTTTATCGCTTTTATTCTCCCGGAGATAGCCATAAAAAAAGAGATAGCTGGGAATAATATCCTTAGATATCTCCGGCAGAACCATGTAGGGCGCTCGGGTTGCTCCTCAGCATTGCCCTATCCTCCCTGCAGGCAAGAGCCATTATAAGCCTTTCCAAATTTACAAGGAAACAATCCAATTACACAAAAATCTGTACACTCCCGTATCTCACTATCATTCAATTTGTTTACTAGACCTAAATAAGCAAATATTCCAAGTCTAATACATAGTGTCTTTGCATCCTTCTTATACTTATGCACTAAGTGTCTAATGCCACAGAAGAATACTGAACTGCCTTCACTGTCAGTAAAGTTCTCAGTTATAACATGTTCCTTTGCTTCCAAGTTTAAAATACTTAGTTCATGCAAATACTGCCTAACCAAACGATATAAAGATGGATAAAATTCCTGAAACTCATTGCTATAAATGAACCTCTGGTTTTCCTCAAAGATTTGCTTTTGCAACTTCTGCCACTCAGTTTCATAGTAATCAACTTTATAAACCTTTCTAAGAAACCTTAATGCTTCTGGGGTAGTACAATTTAGTATTCTTTCAGTAACCTGAATAATGGTTCCCTTGAAACCACAGCTTTTACTTTGACAGTTATAAATTTGATGTCTAGTATTTTTGTTAACAACAATACCAGCACTAGGATTACTATCATTGTGAAATATACATTGAAAGTTCACGCCACTTAGACCTAAAAACTTTTTAAGGTCTTGTCTTTTCAAGTATTGATATACTTCATCGTGACTGTTAAAAGCTACTGAAACAGGTCGAATAACTTCTTGTAGCTTTAGAATGTCACGGTTCTTAATTGCATCAATGTTATTATCATCAGTTAGGATAGAAGTACCTACAATAGAGAGTAATGTATTATATTTCTTTTTATTGTTGGTACCTTTATCCTCAGTATTGATTTCAGGGAGACTATTAGTTACTTCTTGAATATCATATTTAACTTCATTGCGTTGTATTATTCTTGTAAGAAACTTATTATTAACATCCTTACACCAATAAAAATCTGGAACCCTAAGAAGTCTATTAACATTTGAACATTTCTTGTCAGCATTGAAATATTGAATTAATTGTTGCTGACATTCTATGAATTGTTCTCTTGTAGCACCTTCTTTAACTAACCAATACACGTGTAAACCATTTCTGGTTTCCACAATGTAAGAGGGTACAAGGAAATTTTCTAATTCCTTTATTTTGTCCTGTTTATAAACTTCAATGTCAATGGCCATTTGAAAATCCACACTTTTGGCCATCAAAAACCGTCAACTATGGACATTAAAATGGCTTATAACTATTCCGATGGTTCATCTTTGCTCGGGGGTATTAATCGGTTCCTTATCCGGTAACTGTCTCCTTTAAGATTAAAAACATGGGCATGGTGTAACAGCCTGTCCAAAACAGCGGCGGCTGTACTTGTATTTGAAAACAGGGTTCCCCATTCCGCAAAATTTAGATTACTGGTTAATATTAGGGATCTTTTTTCATAGGCTTGGGCAACAAACTGAAAGATATGATCCGATGCCGTTTCATCCATGGAAACATACCCAAGTTCATCTAAAATAATGAGGTCATTTTTGAGTATGGAATCAATTCTTCTACTGAGTCCTCCATCTACCAAGGCTGAGTATAACTCATCTACAAGTTCGGTAAAAGTATAGAACCGGACAGTGTAACCTGCTGTTACTGCGGCCACCCCTAAAGCTGTGGATAAATGTGATTTACCGACCCCACTTGGCCCAAGAAAAATAATGTTCTCCTTAGCCTCAATGAAGCCTAATTCTGCCAAATCATATAAACTTTGTTGATTAATTGATGTTTGATAAGAAAAATCAAATTGGTCCAGCGTTTTGATTTGTGGAAATCTTGCCTTTTTCATTCTTTTGGATTTTTGAGTTTCTTCCCTCATCTCAATTTCACAATTGATCAGGTACCCTAGAAAATCAACATAACTAGGTTCCTCCTCCATAGCTAGTTCGTTAGCGTCATTTAGAATTTCCCGGATATGTCCAAGCTTTAAGCGTTTTAATTTCTGATCCAGTGTAGATCGGTCTACTACGGCCATTTTGCGTATCATGAAACCACACCCCCGTAATAGTTCATATCACGTTTTTCAACATCCACCTGATAAGATGTGTCAAGCTCCTTTTTCCTTTTCTTATCCGGTGCATCAGGCAAACTTTTAGGATCTAACGCTTGTTTTTTAAGAATTCGTTTTAGTGTTGAGTAGCCAAAGGCATTAAAGGATAAAGATCTTTTCATAGCTTGGTTAATGGCCTCAGAATCATATTGCTTGCTTAGTTGAATAATTTCTTCCATTTGCCTCCTTAGGTGCCCCGGTTGATAACGACTTAATCCTTGTAAATAGGCGGCTGCTTCAAGCGCCAGTGCCTCAAATTCAGTTTGTAAGGCACATTTTCTTGGGGCTTTTTGCTTGTTATGTTCCGGGTAATGGGCATCGTCCATAACAGTCTTTCCTTTACCCTGGTTCAATCTATGTTTTGCAATAACTTTATTCTGGTGAATGATTTCAATATGATCTTCATAACGCTGGTAATTTACCGTTTTCCGGGATAAAAAGGAAGGTACTGAGTATTTGTTATTATCAATCGAAATTAAGCTTGTTTTGGTGGCCTTACGGGATTCATATACTGGGAGTGGTGTATCTATATTAGGAATGGGTTTTAGATAAGCTTGTTCTTCTACCAATTGCTCCATGGGAACACAACCCGTGGTTCCATGAACTTTTTTATTAGCAATGGTATTCAACCAAGTTTGAGCCTGATCATTTAAGTTCCTCAGGCCATTAAATTCCCTAGCATAGAAGAAGCCACGTTTAACATATTTAACATTAGATTCTACCTTGCCCTTAGTCTCAGGGTCACTTACCCAACAGGCCTTTGGTGTAAATCCATATTTTAGAGCCAACTGAAGTAGATTTTCATTGAATTTGACTATTGTTCCAACCCGTTCAGATACTACTGTTTTGGCATTATCAAAAAGTATAGTGCCGGGAACCCCTACTACGTACTGCAGTGCCCGATGAAGGCAACCGTTAAAAACGGCCATATTTAGGGATGTAATAAATTCGACATAACGAACTCTAGACCAGCCAAGGCAAAAAACAAATACATAGAGTTTTTTACGATGGCCATTTTCTATGATTTCACCACAATGACCCCAATCAATTTGGGCCTGCTCGCCAGGCATTGTTTCATATGGCTTAAATTCCCGAACCTTTTTAGGCCGCACTGTTGCCACATAACGACGAACATTACGTTCCGAACCAGGGTAGCCTTTTACTTGAATCTCTTCAAAGATTCTCTGTGCTGATAATTCTGGCCACTTCTGTAACCGGTTTATGATATACTCTTTGTATGGGTCTAACTTTGAGGGCCTGTTGAAGCCTGTTTTGACTTGGCTGGGATCATTAGTATCCCAATACTTAGCTACTGTTTCCCGATGTATTGATAGTTTTTTGGCCGTTGCTGTTTTGTTAAGTCCAGCTTCACGACATTCAACAATTTTCACGATTTCCCACACTCCAGTCATTATTGCTCGTTACCTCTCTTTCATATCTCGGTTGTTTGGCGATAACAGAGATATTCGAGGTAACGGGCATTTTACATTTTTGGAATGTCCATTAGTGTCGGTTTTTCGTGTCCATTTATGAGGATTTTATCATGGCCATTAACACTTCAACAACTGGGAGAGGAAAATAGTTTCCATCATCATCCTTACCATAATCTAGGTCAATAAAAACAGCATTTATCTTGTCAATCTCATCACCCTTATAACCACCACTATTGACAACGAAGTAGATTTCCCTATTTTGCTGATTTAATTGATTCAGTATGTTAATAGTGTTCTCGTTGAAGTAACCAATATTCGTAATGGGTTTACCACCACCATAAGGGATAGCATTAAAATTTATATAGGTATCACCGAATAAATCTTTAAAGAACTCACTATTATGACTCACTAGTTCTCCTCCTACTACGTCTTTTAGTGGAACTAAGCTACATATCTTACCTATTCAGTTTTGAGGGATATACATTCTTTAGCAGTTCCTGAAACTTCTTGCTGACTCCTATTACTTTCTCATCATTAAAAACTTTGAAATCTGAATCCCATACCCCCAAGTTATCGAATGTCCCGTTTGGAAAATTATCAAGACTCTTTACAAGAGGTTTTAATAAATAAAATTTCCCCTTGTCCATCTTGTATAGTTTGAGTACATCAGTTAGAAAGGTTAATATTTCTTCCTCATTAGGACTATGCTCATCTATAGCCTCTCTAACTAGGTCAGCTCTCAATAACTCTCCATTAACTTCTGCCATTAGTTTCTGCTCTAACTCTTTAACCACAT
Organism: Desulfotomaculum defluvii; assembly: GCF_054657375.1. Lineage (NCBI taxonomy): Bacteria > Bacillati > Bacillota > Clostridia > Eubacteriales > Desulfotomaculaceae > Desulfotomaculum > Desulfotomaculum defluvii. The sequence continues at coordinate 827,729 of NZ_BAAHYV010000006.1, forward strand.
TCTTTACTCGGTTGATATTTGCTTTTTCGTTGTTGAGATGTTTCTCATATTGCTCATCCATCCATTCAAAATAGTAGTCTGGTTTGATGTTGTATTCGTGTTCTAGTAAATACTCTACTTGCTCTTTTCTCTGAGGCATTAATTCAACCAAGATATTATAAGCAGTTGGGTAATCAATAGACCTAATTTTTCTAGTAATAATTTGTGATATATAGGAACTTGATTTACCCACTTTCTTACTTAATGCTCTTGTCGACATACCAGACTTATTTATTAAATCCTTAACCTCCTTTACAAATTCAGTGCTAATCATTTGTTTGTGTTCCATTGCATCGACCCCCCATGTCCGTATGATAAAACAACCTACAATGAGTGTATAGTGGTAAAATATAGTGTATTGTATTAACACAACATTTACACTTATTATTATCATAAATACTATACGATATATTACCTACGATTATCGAAGTGTTCGTATGCTTTTCGTATGTAGTCCCATTTATTAGTTAATAATCTTGATACCATAAGACCCATAAAATACTAAAAATATATGTCATTATTAGCTGTTTTCTTAGGGACTATACACCCTAAACCGAAACATTTGTTCGTATGTAGTGCAAAATAAAAGAGCAGGTAATATTCCTGCTCTAAGTGGAACACGGTGTACAGGTTTAAAAAGAGAATTATTATCCCTTTAAGTCCTTATCCTCTTCTGGGATTGACTGTCCTGCTTGATACATCAGATTTAAAATAAAAAACCCAAGTATTGTTAATGCTGCAAGATAATATATTACCATATCGCTTGGCAGGTACTTAAAAACCTTAAAGTAGACCATATAGAGACTATATAAGACTGCCAAAGTTTTAATTACCTTCATAAGTGTATTCACTATTCCAATTTCACCTCTTTTTCCAAAAATTATATATTAGAGGTTGAAGAAAAACATTACATAAGCAACATTTTTTTGTAAGTTCTTAACATTTATAACTTATAATTTCTCAAGTGCTGACAATTGTTCTTTATGTGATGGGTCTATATAAATGCTAGTTGTTGCTATTGATTCATGTCTAGCAAGTCTTCTAATTGTTTCTATGCTGATTCCTGCATTTGCTAGGTTCTTACAAAAAGAGTGACGAAAACGATGAGCGGATATACCATCCATATTTGCCAGTTGACCATATTTATCAAGCATTAACTGGATACCCCTTGCTGAAAATTGACCCGCTCTTTCACTTGCGAAAAGATATGGGGAGTCAACATACTTGCTATCAGTAAGAGATTGACGATACTTTAACCATGCTCTTAGGTTCTTAGAATGTTTGCCTAACATAGTTTGGATTGTATACTTACCATGCTTGCCCTCTCTGATGACAATATCTATATTTCCATTCATTTTAATGTCCTCTAGCTTAAGGTCTACAACCTCACTTACCCTAAGACCGCAATATAACATTAGGTCAATTATTGCCAAGTTACGCAACCGCTTAAAATCATTCTTTTCTAGTTCCACATAAGAGATAAACCTTGATTGCTCTTCTCTGGTCAACCACTTGTCAGTATTCTTTAGCTTGTCAGTAGGTTGTATCTTCTGTATTTTAATCCTAGTCATTGGGTTACTGCTGACAACACCCTGTTCAGAAAGATAGGCAAAGAAGGTTTTTAAGGATGCAGTGCTTTTATTAATGGTAGCTTGAGAGCGGGATAAAGTATGTTTCAAATAACCTAGAAACTCTTTAACATCAATAGGTTTTACTTCTGTGATGTTATCTGTACCAGTAGTTTCTTCATACCAAGTAAGAAATTGACCAATAGATGTTCGGTATGCTTGAATCGTTTTAGGGTCTTTACCTTCGTTATGTAGGAATTCAAGGAACTCATTAAGATATGCCATGCTGACTGCCCCTTCCCAACAGGTATTCTGCGATGAATAAAATCCCTAGCTAGCTGGTGTTCTACGATAAATATAGCATATCTTGGCAGTTTATTCAACACAGAATCATAATTCTACGATAAGTAAGTTGATTTTAAAAAGAGGATAATGTCTAATTCTGTAGAATTAATTTGCAAAAATGGTATTAATGGTAATATGCTTAAGACTAAAAAATCTTTTTAGAGATTAACTCTTAAACTGTACTTAGGGATATCGGTAATTTTAATCATAGGTAGATGAGGTGTAAGTTTATGAGAATTAAATCTATACAAATGGTCAGAAATACAGTTTTTGGAGATATATTTCTGGATTTTACTGATGGCAATAACAATATTATAGATACAATAATATTTGCTGGGGAAAATGGATGTGGCAAAACTACACTGTTCAATTATATTTTTGATTTTTCATTGGGTGATTTTTACCATAAACCTCTTTCTATAGAAAAACGGATATATACTATTAGATTTAGTGATAATGAGATAGAAACATTAAAAAGTCTTCCTCTTACTAATGATGCTCTTAGTAAGGGTGTTAAAGACAATGAGTTTACTTTTACTTTTGATTTTAGTTTAAAGGATTGGCAAAAACTAAAGGTGTCTTTTTTAAATGAGAATAATGAACCAAAGGAGATTCATTCAAATCACGTTTCTAATGATGCGGTATTTAAGGAAGTCTTAAAAGTGATTTATTCTGATGCTGAAATAAGTTTTAACCCTTCGAATATTAACTATGTGACGTCAAAAGAAATTGACCAAAAAATAGTAACCAGTGTTAGGTCATCTAAGAATCTTGCTACCGAGATTACTCAACTACTTATTGATATCCAAGCATCTGATGATGCTGATTTTTCCAGTTGGGCAAAAGAGAATATTGGTCAACCTATTGATGAACAAAAGATAGATGTTAGAATGAAGAGATTCAAAAATGCCTTTGATTTTATGTTTGAACATAAAACATATAAGAAAATCATTAATGAAAATAATGAAAAGAAAGTCTTATTCGAGGAAAATGATAGATTAATGACCATTGATTTATTAAGTTCTGGAGAGAAACAGATTGTTTTCAGAGGTAGTTTCCTCTTAAAGGATAAAAATAGTACTACTGGGGCAGTTGTCTTGTTAGATGAACCCGAAATAAGTTTACACCCAACTTGGCAGATTAAAATATTAGAATTCATAAAAAGGTTATTTCAAGATGAAAATGGAAATCAGACCTCTCAACTGTTTATAGCTACTCATTCACCTTTTATATTGCATAATCAAAACAGAACTAATGATAAAGTGATAATATTTAAAAAAGATAGACTAGGGAATATAACTTTACCCGATACCCCTAAGTTTTTTGGATGGAGTCCAGAGAAAGAAATTGAACATGCTTTCAACCTTTCATTTATGCCTTTAGATTCTTCTATCCCACTTATTATTACTGAAGGGAAGACTGACTGGAAACATTTAAAGACAGCTTACTGTTATTTTAAGAGTATCGGTGAGTTTACAACTCTTGAATTAAACTTCTTAGAGTATGAGGACAATGTCAAAATGGGTGAAGATGAGCTAAAGAAAATGTGTGCCCAATTTTCAAAAGTAAACCATACAAATAAGTTGATAATGATATTTGACAGGGATATCCCAAAAACCGTAGAAGAAGTAAAATCAAAGGATATGGATTATAAATACTGGGGTAATAATGTTTATTCATTTCCAATACCAATACCTAAGCATAGAAAAGAGAACCCTGATGTAAGTATTGAATTTTACTATCTAGATGATGATATCAAAAGATATGATGAAGGCAGGAGATTATTTGTTTCAAATGAATTTAATAATGTTACAGGTCGACATCAATCTCTAGACTTAGTTTGTACAGATGGTAAGTTTAGAAATAACAGAATTACAATTATTGATAATTGTGTATTTGACTCTTACAATGTAAATGTTGCATTATCTAAGAATAATTTTGCTGAGAATATTTCCAAAAGAAGTACGGGTTTCGAGAATGTAGACTTTACTGAGTTCAGGAAAATATTTTTATTAATAGAGGAAATAGTTAATTTATAAGCTACTTGTTAGTAGTCACTACTTCTGTATAGGACTTGGTCAGTAAGCAAGCTCAATTTATAAATGAACCCAAGAAATCAACAAAACCAAGTTTTAATAGCTCATTCTATACTGAGTAAATATGAACATAAATACTCCTAAAAAATATTTCACCCTAAGTCAATATTATATCGTTGGGACTGAACGCTGTAGTTCATAGATTGGGTATGGCTTATTCTTATAAATGTAAAATAAATTGTAACGACCCAAATCAATAACATTCTTCAAGCTAAAAACTATTTGTATTTCATTACTTTCCGTTGGCAATAATTTATACTGTTTATAGGAATAACTGTTTCCATCCCAAATACCAGACTTTTCTTCTAATTGTTTTATGGACATACTGTTGTGTTTTAATAATACAAAGTTCTCCATATATATATCAGCAATAAATTCAGAGTGGTTAATAATTGAAATACGTAATTCTACAAAATCCGAAGAAACTTCTGACTTAATGTCCAGAAAGAAAATGTTGCTTACTAAGGGGTTTAAATAACTATTGGGGTTGTAGGATTCCCTTGGTTTATCAAGAGCATTTATCATATCAAGTATGTGTTCTCTGTATTTTCTCTTTGTTATAAATAAAAACATTATCTTTCTAACGTCTTCGTTAGTTGATAATAAATTCAACAACTTTTGGTTAAACCATTGTAAATACTGTTTAGAAAATCCTTCCTTCTCAGCAAGGTAATAATAAACATAATTACTTAACTTAAATTTGATATTGAAGTATTTTAGTCTATATAAATTAAGTAATGTAAATTTATTATTGTCAAAATAGAATTTATATGCTAGTAAGGTTGAACCTGGATAGATATCATTATACCGATATGTTAACATTGACCAAATTCTATAAAATGTAATTTGCCGAATAATCTCTTTATTATTTCTCCTACTATTCAAACCAGATTTTTTAGATACCATTCTAAACTCATCTAAAAAAACTTCACATAGTTTAATTCTGTGAAATTCATTCATAAACCCACTAAAATCATCTTGATATTCGTAAATTTTTACAGTATGATAATAAGTTAATAACTTTGGAGTGACATATTTCAGGTTATCCCCAATATATTTTATAATATTATTTAGTATATCTTCATCATTAACTTCAAGTTTAATATCATGACCTCTCCTGAAGTGTGTTGCAATATCAAGATATGAGTATACATCTAGCAGAAGGGGAGAATATAGATTTTGGAAAATTTCCCTAAAGTAATTTCTCTTATCTCTTTTCTTTGCAAGTAGATGTGATATATACTGAGCAACAAATGCACCCAAAAATGCACCAAATAGAGTTGCAGTTGATGTAAGTATTGCAGGACGAAAAGATTCTGGAAACATATTAAGGTAATGCAGGATAAGGTAATTTGAGATTTTAGTTGTTAAATCCACTAAGTACACCCCTAATAGAAATTTGTATTGAGTTGACTACTTCTTCTATAATTAAAGACTCAATACCTTCAAGAAAACCTTCTCTTGATAATACTAACTAACTAATCGGGGCATACTTTACTAACTTGCTGACGACCCACTCCTTCTGTGTTAGGGGGTACTTGGTCAGTAGTTAGGGGTAGACCTGTAAAACTGTTCGTAAGAACAGAAAAACCCAAGAGGTTATCTTAGGTTTTTCAGATATATACAAGATTTAATACTGCTAGTTTTTTTAGACCGTGTTTTTCTGTTGTTGTTGAAATATAAATTCATCAAGTTTTTCAGCAACAACCTTGTCATGACTCCTTAGATGATGCCCATAAATGTTAAATGTGGTACTAATGTTACTATGCCCTAACCTACTGCTGACTGTCTTTGCATGAACCCCTAGAGCTATTAAAAGGGTTGCACTTGTATGACGGATGCCATGAAAAGTCAATTTCGGTAGACCGTGTCTTTCTATGAACTTAGGAAACCATCTAGTCATTGTATAGGGATACATTGGTTTTCCATCATTAGTTGTAAATAAACGGTTTGTTCCCTGCCATTTATCACCTAGACAAACAGCTAATCTGCATTGATGTTCAAAATACCTTTTAAGCAATGGTTTTAAGTTCGTAGGGAAGGATACCTCCCTATAACTGCCTGTTGTCTTTAGTTCTTTCTGTATAATACCTTTTCTGTCATCAGGTAGATAGGGACTCTTTGTAGAAACATATGAACTTTCTTTTTTTACATAGAGTCTGCAATTGTCAAAGTCAATATCTTGCCATTCAAGTCCCATTAATTCACCTAGTCTCAAACCAGTAAATAACCCTAATGTAACAATAACATTATACTTTAGCTCTTCATCAATGAATATTATGATGGGAATGAGCCACCGTTCCGATTGTTGAGAGCCACTATTGAACTGAACCCCAATAGTTGGACACCATGATATAATCATTTTGTAGACGAAAGGAGTCCAAAGATGGGGATAAAGGGCCGTAAACTAAAACAGTATTCAGGGGATTTTAAGGTTAGTGCTGTTGAAGAAGTGCTTATCAATCATATGGGTCTACGAGAGACAGCTCGAAAATATGGTGTAACCCATAAGATGATTCAAACTTGGATGCGTTTGTATCTTGAAAAAGGTAAGAAGTCGCTTTACAGAGATATATCTAAACATAATGACCAGCTAGTTAGTGAAATTCCACCTCCACAAGACTCAGATCCTAAAGATATAGCTATATTAAGAAAATCAAAGAATTCCAAGGTTGACGAGTCTTCATTGCCTGATGAAGTCAAAAGAGAACTCAACAGGCTAAGAATGGAGAACGAATATCTAAAAAAGTTAAACGCCTTAGTCCGGAAAAAGGAAAAGTCACAGCCAAAGATAAAGCTCAAATAGTACACGAGCTAAGGCATAAATACAAAGTTACTGAGCTTATTAAAATAGCAGATATTCCAAGAAGCACTTATTATTATTGCACGAAAAACCAATGTAAACCGGATAAGTATGCAACGGTTCGGCCGTTAATAGTGCAGATCTTCAATGAAAATAAGGGTCGTTACGGTCACCGTAGAATAACTGCTGAGTTAAAAAAGAAAGGTATAACTATCAACCATAAAACTGTACTCAAGCTAATGAATGAATTAAATCTGCATTGTTTCGTACGAATAAAAAAATACAACTCGTACCGAGGTAATGTCGGAAAAGTTGCCCCCAACCTATTAAACCGAGAATTTGAAGCAACAAAACCCAATGAAAAGTGGGTTACCGATGTTACAGAGTTTCATCTCTATGGCCAGAAGCTATATCTATCCCCCATATTAGATCTCTATAATGGGGAAATTATCAGCTATGATATTTCTTACCATCCACGATTTCATCAAGTTATGACGATGTTAAACCGGGCTTTTGAAAGAATTCCCGATGGTACTGAACTAATCCTACACTCGGATCAAGGATGGCAATATCGCATGGCAGCTTACCAAGAAGCCTTAAAGAAAAAAGGAATCCGCCAGAGCATGTCACGCAAGGCTACCTGCCTAGATAATGCCGTAATGGAAAACTTCTTTGGCCACCTTAAATCTGAGTTACTTTATAACCAGGAATTTAATTCTGTAGAACACTTTGTCCAGGAACTCCATGCGTACCTAGACTACTATAATTCCAAAAGAATAAAGAAAAAACTTAATTACATGAGTCCGATAGAATACAGATTGCAGAAAACGGCTTAATGATGATGATTTTCCTTGGGAACTTGTTTTGTGTATAGAAGACTTATCCTCCAATTAAGGGGCCTCTTTTGGCATACTTAAATAACTGGAACAGTCAGTAAACCTGTTTGAGTTTAAACATAAATCTGTCTAACTTTTGGGGTACAGTTCACAGGGTGGCTCTCGCAAATCGGAACGGTGGCTCTATCTCGTCATATTATTCATCAACAAGTGCGTTTAGCAACGTGTTGACTTGTTCTTCGTCATAACACTTGATTTCATGCTTGGGTACTCTAGGAGGTTTAACTTTCTTTGCAGGATTAGAAAGTAGTAACTCCCAGTTGACAGCATGTTCAAGAATAGTACTGATTGTACGGTGGATATACTTTATAGTTTTCTCTGATAGACCACCTTTTTTTCCGTCTCTCCTAATACCATCCTTCTGAAGACTTGTGTAAAAGTCCTTTAGATGTAAAGGTTTTATACTGTCTAATTTTAAATGACCAATAGCAGGTAATATGTAGTGGTCTAATAACTCCATATAACGGTGTATTGTTTTAGGAGTAAGATTTTCAAGAGCATGGGCAGAGTACCATTTATCTACGAGGTCTTTAAACTTCCAGTTTTTATCCTCTATGTACTCTCCTTTCAAAACCTCTGCAAGGAATATTGCTAACTGTTCTTCAGCATCTTTAGGACTTTTAGGGTGAATGGTCTTGGACTTTTTAAATTGTTTACCATTAATATCTCTAGCACCAGAAATAACTAATCGAGCAGTATCTTTGCCTCTCCATTCAATAGAACCTTTCATTACTGAACACTCCCATAAATAAAAATAAACAACCTTAAAATGGTTGCTTGTTTTAGTCCAGTATGAAGTTAGTTTCGCAGGGAATTAAGAATATCCCCAAAATATCCCCATGAGAATTAATAACTAGAATTAAATAAAGCAAAAGACCCTACAATTGCTTGTAGAGTCTAGCTTCCTAAATGGCGTCCCAGAAGGGATTCGAACCCCCGACCTACGGATTAGAAGTCCGTTGCTCTATCCAGCTGAGCTACTGGGACATTTATTGAGCCAACACAAATTATCTTATCATATTGTTTGGTGTAAATCAACAATGTTTAATAAAACCTAAATACTTATTCCAAGCAAATATGATTTTATATGATAAAATAAGCAAAGTCAATAATATTTACTTATCAATATGTATTATCCAATTAAATATAATCTAGTCAAAATAAGGAGTTGCATCAGATGAATCAGGAACAACTAATAAAAGATATTGTTTTTGTTGGTACCCATTGGGGATCGAGCAAGGAAAGGGACCGGAGAAAGGTAAATGATGTATTGGCATATTTGAAGGAGAAATTTCCTTGTTGTCAGCACTGCAACGAAGGCGTCTCTGACAATAAGTTTTGGATCATTGAGGAAGTGAGAAAAGGTTTTATTATTAAGAAATATGAAACCAATGTTTTTCTTGTTTGCAGTTTAAAGTGCCTGTTAGATCGTGGTTTAAATAGAGACGCCTATTATTCTGTTGTAGTTCAGTTGGCCAATGGAGAAGTATTATCTACTGGCTTTAGAGGGCTAAATGTGGTGGCTCTCAATGAATTTGCCACTGAAATAAATCGTGATGCAAAGTGACCCCTTAGGGTCTATTTATATACCTAAGGGAGAATTAACGTTGCTCCATAGACTAAAGAGTAATTATGAATAAGATATAAAAAAACCCTGCCGTAGCAGGGTCTAATTTCATGGTTGCGGGAGGAGGACTTGAACCTCCGACCTTCGGGTTATGAGCCCGACGAGCTACCAACTGCTCTATCCCGCGACAACTTATTTAGTATAGCATGGTGTATCTGATTCGTCAATATTTTTCTAATGACCACTGCGACTAGCCCGAATGGCTTCGCACATTTCAATGATTACTGCCAGTTCCTCCTCATTGACAGTGGATAGCTTTATTAAAAAGTTTGTTAAACTTTCTGTCATGTTTTTTTGATTTAAACTTATTCTTTCCTGTTCCGAAAGGGGAGGACGCTTTCCTTCCCTGATTTCATTGACGATGGTCATCATTTTTTTAGCACTTTCCTCGCCCAACTGCATGGGTATAACCATTTTTAATTGTTCTTGGTCTTCCATACTTAGGGTTACCGGAGGAATTTTATTCCCTTTTTGCATTGCGTCACGAGTGTTCATTAACAAGTCTACTAAGCTCTCTTGGGTAAGGTGCATCATGTGTAATATCCTCCTGTCAGTGTTAGCTAATGACATTCTACCAGATTTACCGCTTAAAGAATATAGAGTAGAAAATTAGCTAATTAAGAAATGTATACAGAAAGATTCATTGATTTTTTATGCAAGTCTTTATATAGTTTCATTATAAGTTCAACAAGGTGGGTGACATATGTTAACTGACTATCACATTCATGTAGAAAGAGGACCATATACAGTGGATTTGCTGCGAAAGTTTTATGAGCAAGCCCAGCGGGTTGGTATCAAAGACTGGGGAATTTCCGAGCATGCCTACCGGTTTATCGAGACAAAGCATATTTTTTACAATCATTGGGTTGAACCCCGACAGACAGAGAAAATGGACGATTACCTGAATATGATCTTACAGGCTAGGTCAGAAGGGATTAATGTAAAGTTTGGCATAGAAATGGACTTTTTCCCTGGTAAAGAAAAGGAAATTAAAGAATTTATTGATAGCTATCCCTTTGATTATGTCATTGGTTCTGTCCATTGGATAGATCAATGGGGCTTTGACCTGACGGAAATGATAGAGGAGTGGGACCGTCGCAAAGTTGAGGATGTATGGCGAGATTACTTTGACCGGATTGAAGCCCTGATTGAGAGTCGCCTTTTTGATATTGCTGCCCATTTGGATCTGACGAAAATTTATAAGTATATTCCCACAAACCAAGACTTCCTTCAGGAACAGTATGATAGGATTGCCCAAGTATTGGCCAAAAACGGTACTTGCACGGAAATTAGTACCGCTGGCCTAAGAAAGCCAGTGGGAGAAATGTATCCCCATCCTTTGTTTTTGCAAGCCTGCTTTAACAAGGGAGTGCCTATTGTAATTGACTCTGACGCCCATTGTCCGGAAGATGTTGGCGCAGATTATGATAAAGCCCTTACACTGGCCAGAGGCACGGGTTATGGAGCCATACAAACCTTTACAGCCAGGAAGGCTGAAAGTCATATACTTGGATAAGAGAATAGTAGTTTTACAAAAAGTCCATGGTAATAGTGGACATTTTGTATTGTTTTGGTATTGTTACATGTATTTAGTAAAAAAAGAACAGATTTTAAAATTCACAACTATTGTCAATTCCTCATAGATTATAGGAAAAAGGGGTTGATTATTTATGCATGCTGAATCTTGTGGTCATTCAAGCTTTTTACTACCGGCTTGCATCTGTTTTTTAATATTCCTATTAATCGTTGCTATCGTGCTGTTGGTTATTTTCCTATAGTCTTTAAGTTTAGAAAGGCGCTGCTTTTGAGCAGTGCTTTTTTCTTTTTTATGAATGGCTTCCCATAGAAAATGTAAAGCTATATTTGGCTCAATTTATAGATAAGGTAAGGTAAAGGATATGTACATTAAAGGACCCTATAAAAGAAGAAGACATTCATGGTTTTGGCCGATCTTAGTTGTTATTACAATGCTGCCTATTGGTCTTTTTTTGAAGGGATGTTTTTATAAAACAGATGGAGAAAGTTCTCCCCAGAAACCTGAAAAAAAGCCCTTACCAAAACAAGTGGTTATTATCGATCCTGGACATGGGGGGTCAGATCCTGGTGCCTGTCGAGAAGGGGTGATGGAAAAGGACATCAATCTGGCCATTGCTCAAAAAGTAGCTCAACACATGGGAGATTACCAAGTTCACTTAACTCGAGAAAGGGATCAAGATTTTGTGCCAAATGGTGTATATACCAAGGAGGCAGAAAGGCAGGATTTAGCCAATCGAATAGCTGTGGCTCAAAAGTTTCCTGGAGATGTTTTTGTTAGTATCCATATCAATACCGGTGAGGGCCAGGATAATGGCGTACTTGTATATTATAATCCAAACGATAAGGGAAGTACCGCATTGGCCCGGGCCATTCAAAGGGAAACCAACAGGCTACCCAATGCCCAGAAAAGAAACCCACGGCCCGATGCTTTTTATTTGTTTCAACACCTGGAAATACCCGTTGTTCTTGTGGAAGCTGGTTGGCTTTGTAACCCAGAGGAAAGAAAACGACTATTAGACCCATCCTATCAGGATCAGGTGGCCAAAGCCATTGCTAGAGGTATTGCAACCTTTTTACAGGGAAGTCGATAGAGATGCGAAAGCGACCCATTTTTTGGGCCGCTTTTCCTTTGTTTATTGTGTTTGGACAGATGGATTGTTCATCCATGGACCGCCACCGTTACGTCCCATGCCTGCTCCGGGTCCGAAACCACACTTACCGGGGCCACCACCGGGGCAAGTGTAGCCATTTTGAGACCTTAATTCCGTCATATCATCAAAATGTTGTTTCCAGGCTTGACCCTGCTCAGGAGTGATACTGCCATTCTGTACAGCTTGATCAACCTGAGCTTTCTTAGCTGCCATCCGTTGCTCAAACCATGCCTTAGCCGGATTATCAATATCTGCGGCTGCAAAGGCAGCAGGAACGGTGAAGGCAACAATAGCTAGAATTAGTGCACCAACTAAAAGAGTTCGTTTGTTCATCCAAGATCATCTCCTTTTCCTATTCTATCAAAATTATTTACCTAATAGCCCTATAAATATTACAAGAAGTCAGATGTATGTAAAAATAGTGTATTAAAAAACAAATGATAAGAAGTCATTGATTCCAGTCTTATGTTGGTGCATATGGTATAATATTCTACTGTACCATTCTATCAACAAGGGAGAGAAAACATGAAGAAATTTATCCTTCTACTATTAATTACTATTTTACTAATGGTAACAGGTTGTAGTCAACCCACAGTGGAAACACCCGAAGTAGATAAAGAAACAAACAAACCGGCATTAGCAGAAACCCTGAGGGTTCATTTCATTGATGTGGGGCAGGCAGATGCCATCTTAGTACAACAGGGTGATCAGGCCATACTGGTGGATGCTGGGAATAATGATGATGGAGATCTGGTGGTTGGCTATCTTAATCAAATGGGCATTAAAAAGCTGCAGGTGGTGATGGGTACTCACCCCCACGAAGATCATATTGGTGGGCTGGATGACGTGATTAAAAGTTTTCCAGTAGATCAGGTGTATTTACCAAAAATCAACCACACTACAGAAACATATCAAGATGTCCTGCGGGCTATGAAGAGCAAAAATGTAAAGGCCATTGCAGCAACGGGGGGGCAAACTTTCTCCTTAGGTGATGCTCAGGTCGAGATATTGGCTCCCAACAGCAGCAGTTATAAGGAATTAAATGATTATAGTATTGTTAGTAAGATTTCCTTTGGCGATACAGCCCTTTTGCTGACCGGTGATGCTGGTATTCATTCAGAAGAGGAAATATTAAAAAAGGGTTATGATGTAAAGGCCGATGTACTAAAAGTGGGTCATCATGGTAGTTCTACTGCCACGGGGGAAGAATTTCTCAGGGCAGTAAATCCAGAGATTGCAGTGATCTCGGTGGCTACTAAAAATGATTATGGCCATCCTCATCGGGAGATTCTGCAGCGATTAAAGGCAAGTAGCATCAAGGTTTATCAAACTTCCCAACAGGGCACCCTGGTGATGACATCCGATGGCAAGAAGATTACGCTAGAAAGCCAAAAAGATGCACCGCCAGTGGAAAAATCTGCAGTCAAGGAAGCTGAAGTTTTTGTTGATAATAATGGTAAGGGTTTGATAAAAGGTAACATTAATAAAAACGGTGATAAAATATACCACCTGCCTGGTCAACAAAATTATGAAAGAACTAATCCAGAGGCTTGGTTTAAAACTGAGGAAGAGGCAGTAAAGGCAGGTTTTAGGAGGGCGAGCAAATGAAAGCGGTGATCGATCGATTTGAAGAAAACTGGGCGATTTTAGAGGTTGTGGGTAAAATTATGTGGCAGGTACCTCGTAACTTTTTACCACCTCAGGCCCAAGAAGGTAGCAAACTGGAAGTCCATTTTACGCTCCTTAATGAAGAGCAAGATAATGATTTGTTTGAGGAAATTTTTGAATAAACCTAAAGAAATGTTTGATTACAGAAAAACATGGAAATAATACCACTCGAAATTATATTTTTTCGAGGAGGTTAAAAATAGTGGAAACTTTATCAAGGGTCGCTTTGGTACTGGTGATCATCGGGGCTTTAAACTGGTTGTTAGTTGGCTTATTTAGCTACGATCTGGTTGCAGCCCTTTTAGGTGGGGATGCCATGCGTGAATCTTCCGCACTGAGCAGAGTGATTTACAGCTTAGTAGGTCTTTCTGGCATCCTGTTGATTCCTTCTCTTTTCCGTGAAAAAGCACCCATCGATAAGTAGGACTAAGGCCCTTTGCCATTTTGGTGAAGGGCCTTTCCCTTTTAATGAGTTTGGGTGTAGGTATCCAACCATTCGTCTTTATATAGGATCATGTTAGGATCCTCTGGATTTTCACCTTCACGGTAGTCCACCAGCTTTAATCCCTCCAAGTTCCGTAGGGCTCGCTGGACTTCTAAATCTGAATAGCCGAGGGATCTACCAATATCCTTTAGGGGGTAAATTAGCATTCCATCGGGGGATGTATGCTCTCGCACAAAGATTAAAACATTGCGCTCAATTTCGTTTAAGTTGGCTAGACTGAGAGCCTTCAACAAATTAAGGCACCTCCTTGTTTTTCCTTATTATTTCTTTTTAAACCATATCTATGCATTCTCTATAGAAGTGACATCCTGTTGGAAACTCCGGTATAATTGATAAGGACAAGCATAACTACCTAGTGAAAAAAAGGAAGTGCAAATCATGTCAGCACTAAAATTTATACATTGTTCCGATATCCATTTGGGGCGTCAGCGGCTCGGTGGTAAACTGCCAGATGACGATTTTGCCAAAGCATTAAGCTATATTGTGCAGTTTGCCTTGGAGCACAGGGTCGATGGACTGCTGCTGGCCGGAGATTTATACGATTCCCCCAATATCCAGCCACCCATCCTACAGCAGGCTACTAACTGCTTGCTGCCTTTAAAGGAAGCCAAGATACCGGTCTTTGCCATCGAGGGTAATCACGATCGGGCCACTGTGACAGGAGAGACCCATACCTGGGTGCGCTATTTAAACGATATTGGACTCATTCATCTATTAACTATTCCCTTCCAGGCCGAGGGTCCTGTATTAACACCCTGGGATGAAAAAACTAGAAGGGGTTCTTATATCGATTATAAAGGGGTACGGATTGTGGGTGCCGGCTACCTGGGAGCTGGTACCATTAAAAGAGCGCGACTGATCTGGGAAGCCATGGATCAATGGCCAAAGGATACTGTCGGAGCCACGGTAATGCTACTCCATGCAGGGCCAGATTACATGGTGCAAGAGGGGGGAGGCTTTGCCAAGGAGACATTAGAATTTCTCCATCAGCGGGTTGATTATTTAGCCTTGGGGCATATTCATAAACCCCTTAACCATGGCGGATGGGCCATAAATCCTGGTTCTCCAGAGCATGTGAGACTGGAAGAAAGCCGCTATGATGGGCAACCCCGGGGTATGGCTGTATTGGAAATCGATCCTATGGCAGAGAAGCCCTTGCAAAGGGCAGATATCCTGGGTGTGCCTAAAAGAAGGGTCATTAGCCTACGCTACGATTGTTCCCCCCACGGTAACAAGACCAAGCGAGCAATGGATGGTATCCAAAGGGATATTGCTAATTTATTGCAAGAGGTAGCTGCTGGGCCAGCAGATGCGGTACGTCTGGAGTTGATTGGCTCAGTAAATTTAGGGCGGATTCGCTTAGATACCGATGCCTTGGCGGCCTATTTAGAAGAAAATCTGCCGGTACTGGCAGTTGAAATTAATTCAGGGGGTTTACACTTAGCCAGCGGTGAAAGTATGATGGCCCAGGCGGCGGACACCATGCCAACCAGGGAAGCCATTGAGCGGGCTGCTATTTATGATTTAGTGCTAAATAGTCCCTTGAGTGGTTTGGAAGATCAGGCAGACCTATTGGCAGGACTATTCCACCAATTTAAGGAGGATGTACGCAACCAAGTGGGTTATCAAGAAATTCGCGAGCGGCTGAATAACAGTACACTGGTGGAGCATTTGGTAGAAGAAGCACTGGCCGAAAGACCAGAACGTTCGGTGGCTACAGCAAAGGATGGTGAGGGCTAATGTGGGTGCAAGGGGTTCGACTGAAAAATATTAAAAGTTATGGTGAAGGAGATAATGGGCAGGGCATTTCCATTCAGCTAGAACCCGGAATCAACCAGATTGCCGGCAAAAATGGTACGGGTAAAAGTACTCTGATTGAAGCCATCGGCTATGCCCTTTTTGATGCAGAGCCAGTGCGTGGCAATGCCAGAATTGCTAAAAACACCTATCTATTGAGAAATGGTAGTAAAGCCGGTGAAGTGGATGTTTGGGTCTGGCATGAAGATTGTCTGTACCGGGTCGAGCGGGATGTGGGCAATGGTGGCCGACGTTGGAAGGTGGTACGGCAAGATGATGATTTTATCGAGGCCGAAGGAGAAAAAGAAGTAAAGGACTTTTTAGCCAACCTGGCAGGTGTGGAAAGCTCCGAAAGATTGCCAGAGGTATATCACAGCCTGCTGGGGGTTAAGCAAGGACGGTTTACCATTCCCTTTGACCTAAAGCCAAGTGAGGCTAAGAATCATTTTGACCCCCTGTTGGATGTGGATATTTTCCGTCAGTGTTTTGAGTATCTCAAAGGGCCCTGTGGTGAAATTAGACAGGAGATGGCCAACCAACGAGCAGTTATTAGCGGTTTGGAAGGGCAAATTGCCCAACTGCAGGATGCTTCAGAAAAGTATGAGGATGCTATTAAGCAAAATTCTTCATTGGAGTTGTTGGTGGCAAAATGCCAAGAGCAGCTAAACCAGGCAGCGGGTCAATTGGAGCAGTATGATGCTCTGATGAATACCTATCAGGTCGCACAACTAAAGGTCAGTGAGGCGAGAAATCGGGTAGTCCAGTCTAATACCGATGTTGCTAATTGTGCCGCCAGGGTGGAAGAAGCAAAACAGGCCAGTGCCATACTACTGCAAAATCATGCGGCCTTCCAAGCATACATAGAGCTTGAAAAACAAATTGGGGAATTGGAAAAGGACCGTCTAACCAGGGATCAAATACAGAGGACCTTGGCCGATGGCCAGCGGGAAGAAGTGGGTTTAGCCCGGGATTTGGAGGCTAAAAGACTGGAGGGGCAAAGAAACCGGGAGAAGGCCACCCAAAAGGAGCAGGATTATCAAACCAGACTACAGCAGTTGAAGCTCCAATGGGAGCAGTTCCAAGCCGGAGAAGCGGCTTGCCAATTGGCTTATAAACAGGCAGAAGAAATGCGCAGTAACCTGGCAGCCGTTGTAGAATGGCTGCGGGGGATGAGTGCGGTTAATAAACCGGCCATAGAACAATTGGCCGATTTGGAGCAACTTTTACCCCAACTAAATGGGCAGATTCCTGAGAAGTTGGCCCGGGCCAAAGAGGAACTGGCAAAAGCCGAGATCCAAGAGCAGCAGTGCCGTCTGGATTTGGAAAGAACCCGCCAGGACAAGGTTGTTTTAGAACAACAGCTAGCCAAATTATCCGGGGGTCAATGTCCACTGTTGGGTACCTCCTGCAATCAGTTCGACCCCAGCAAAGCCAAGGTCGATCTAGAAAATTTAACTCAGAAATTTCAGCAGGCAACTAAGCAGCATCAAGAAGTGATAAAACAGCTGGCTGAAGCGCGAAGGGGAGTAGACCATTGGCTGACAATGGAAAAAGGTCAGTTGGAAAAACAGGCCCGGGCCAGTCAGTTAGCCAAAGGTATTTTAGTACTCTATGGGCAGTTGGAGGATGTTCGAGGTCGTACGGCGGCCCAGGCCCTTGCTAAAACATGCCAATGCGGTAGTGAATTGCCCAGACTGCAAGGTATAGCAGCAACCCAGGAATTGGTCGGGGTCAAGTACCGAGCCGCTGTTGAAGAAATGAAGGCATTTCAAGTGGCCCTATATAAGAGGTTTCAGGAGTGGCAGTCGGTTGTGGAGAAAGGGTACCGAGGGGCCCAGGATGCACTGGCCCAGCGGGTAGGGCAAAAGAAGGAACTGGCTGGGGAGGAAACAGCCCTTAAGGTTATAGCTGAAGAAATTAAGGGGCTGCTCCAAACAGCCACAGAGACAGAACAAAGGGCTCTACAAATAGACGCACAGCTAAACAAGGTCTGCCAGGAAATAAAGATTTTACAGCAGCAACTGGAACCCTTTAAGGAATTGGACAGTAAACTGGCGGCTGCTACGGGGGCCAAAACTAACCTTCTGCCCGGCTATACCATATATTTGCAAAATCAACCCGTAGCGGAAAAACAGCAGACGTATCTTAGTAAGCTGCAGGAAAGTCAAGACAAATTAAAGGAACTGCAGATAGAGCTAGCGGAATGGGAGCAAAGATTTCAACAAGCAGAGGCTGCCTATAGTCCAGTACAGCATAAGGAGCTAAAGGATACCTATGCTAGGGCTAACCTAGACCTAGGGGAAGCCACCAGCAAACTGGCCGAAGCTGTCCGACTGGTGGCGGAACAGCAGAAGCGTGTCAAGACATTGCATGGCCTACTGCAGCAGCGGGAGCAGGAGCATAAAGAGTTACTTCGTCTGCAGGCCCAAGAAAGCATCTTGGAAAAGGCTAGGTATATACTAAAAAATGCCCAGGAACCAGTGGCCCGCAGCCTCACAAACCGGGTGGCCTCCCAGGCTCAGATCATTTACAACACCATGAGTAGCGAAGCAGCGCAATTCAACTGGCGTTCTGGGGATTACAACCTTTCTATAACCACCGTATCCGGCGAGAAACGATTTGCCAGCCTGTCCGGAGGACAGCAAATGAAAGCTGCATTGGCCATGCAACTGGCCATGGTGAAGGAATTTTCCCAGGCTGGCTTCTGTGCCTTCGATGAGCCTACCTATGGTCTAGATGTAGAAAGTCGCAATATGCTTGCCGAGGCCATTGGCAAGGCCCAAGAGGAGTGCAAATTTGAGCAGCTTTTATTAGTCTCCCATGATCAAGCCTTTGATGATAAAGTAGAACATGCACTAAAGCTACAATATTCCCCTATGGAGGGGACCTTACTATAATAGTCTTGGATCAAAGCCTCTACCTCTCGGTAGGGGTTATTTTTTTAAGAGTTACACTTTTAATCTTAAGAAAGTCTTAAGTATTATGCTGGTTGGATATTAAGAATTACTCCTTATAATGTGGTTAGTCTAGTAGTGAAACGAGAGGTTGTGAAATATGGAAAGTTATTTTGTATTAGTGGTAGATGACGACAAGGAAATCCGGGATGCCATTGAGATATATCTGAAAAATGAAGGCATTACCGTAATTAAAGCCAAAGATGGTATCGAAGCCATCGAAAAGCTGAATGAGCATACTATTCATCTTATTATTTTGGACATTATGATGCCCCGTCTGGATGGCATTGCCACTACCTTTAAAATTCGGGAGAAACAAAACATCCCAATTATTATCCTCAGTGCTAAAAGCGAGGATATGGATAAGATTCACGGGCTGCAGGTGGGGGCCGATGATTATGTTACCAAGCCCTTTAATCCTCTGGAGCTTATTGCCCGGGTTAAATCCCAACTAAGAAGATATGTTACCCTAGGGACCTATGAAGGAAACAATAAGGTGATTAACCTAAGGGGCCTGACCTTAGACCAGGCTGCTAAAGAAGTAACGGTCAATGGGGAAGTGGTAAAGTTAACCCCCACCGAGTACAAAATCGTTGAATTGTTAATGACCAACGCTGGTCGGGTGTTTTCTATTGACGAAATTTACGAGCGGGCTTGGAAGGAGCCAGGCTACAACCCGGAAAATACCGTGGCTGTACATATCCGTAAAATTCGCGAGAAAATTGAGATCGATCCGAAGAATCCAAGATATTTGAAGGTGGTGTGGGGAATTGGCTATAAAATGGAAAAATAAAGTACTCTTGGTGGCTTGGCTATTACTATTTACCTTTGGCCTCAATGGCATTTTGTCTGCCCTCTCCCAGGGCAGTGACTATTTGAAAAAGGATTATTTCCAAACCGAACAGTTTGAAAGTCAACTCAATGAATTTACCAGTTTATTAAATATGTTTGAACTAAACTATCTCCCCCCAGAGGAGATGAAAAAAGAGATCACCGTTACCCCAGAGGAAATTGATGAACATCGCCATCGTTATGGGGATTTGCCGGTGCAAATTAACGATATCAAGCAACAATATGAACAACAAATTCAAGAGGTACAACAAAGCCAAAACAAAGAACTGCTGGAGCATTACATTGCTGAAAGAGACAAAAAAATTGAGGATATCACCAACAATTTTAAAAGTGACACATACGTAGAAGCGAAGGTAGTAAGGGAAAAAGAACAAAAGATAGACAACTACTATCGTGACTTGGAAAAGTATCGTGTACAATTTGCCAATTTTAAAACAGGCTTCGTTTACTATTTAAAAGACACAACCACTGGGAATATTTATACCAATTTAACAGTGTCGAGTGAGGCTGAGGCGAATAGGTTAATCAATAGCAAAAATATGTTGTTTATCCGTAGTTATCCCACAGCAAGGTATGGCTATCTTTCAATTGAGAGGAATTATTATTACCTGGAAGAATCAGATATTATAGATAGTATCCTGGGCAGTAAAAAGGAGAAGGTGTTTGAAGGTAAGATTGCGGTGCCTAAAGCAGCACCAGCAACTAGCATGGTTTTAGCAAACTACCGAGACTACCAAGAAAAACAAAAACTTTTTATCATTTATACACTTATCGCCCTAGTGGCTTTTGTGTTAAGTCTATATTTATACAAGCAGACAGAATTGGTGAATTTAAGTGCCCTGGATAAATGGCAAACCCCTTATAACCGCATTCCTATCGATATATGCATCACCGCCTTTGGCTTATCGTGTCTTATCACACTATCCTTAATAACCTATAATGAGAACCTGCACTTGCATGAGTACCTATATGTTTTTATAAGGGAAAGCATTACTGATTTGATTTTTGCAGCAATTTTCGTGGCGGTAACCTTTTTACAAGGCAGACTGCTGTTTGCCAGGATCAAGGATTGGCCTAGTCTGCAGGCGGAATTGCCTAAAAGTTTACTGGCTAGGGTTCTAGGTGGGATTAGCCAAGCTTTTGCCATCCGAAGTATCGGTACCCAGGTGCTGCTAATTTTATCTGTGACCTTTGCCTTTGGTTTAGGAGCTGCTGTCGTGGTTGTGGAACCTGAGTTTATACTTATCTATGCCCCGGCATTTTTGGTAATGGGTGTACCAATTCTCATGATGGTTGTCAAGCGTACTGGGTATTTTAATCGGATTGTTAATAATACCACTGAATTGGCTCAGGGAAATCTGGAACCGGATCTACCGGTATTAGGGAAGTCTGCCCTAGCTACCCTGGCAGGTAATATTAATACCCTCAAACATGGCGTTAAAATCTCCCGTAAGGAACAGGCCAAAAGTGAACGATTAAAAACAGAACTCATCACCAATGTGAGTCACGATTTACGAACTCCCTTAACTTCCATCATCACCTATACTGAACTATTGAAGACACCAGATCTATCCGAAGAAGATCGCGATGCCTATGTGCAAATCATTGATCGTAAATCTAAACGATTAAAGATACTTATTGACGATTTATTTGAGGCCTCCAAGATGGCCAGTGGCAGTATTGAACTGGTGAAGGAAAGGGTAGACCTGGTTCAGCTTTTAGAGCAAACACTGGCTGAGCATAATGAAGCCATTACTGAATCTAACCTGCAATTTCGTGTAAGTAACCCGGACAAGCCGATATATGCCTTTGTGGATGGACAAAAGTTATGGCGTGTCTTTGATAACCTCATTGGCAATATCCTAAAGTACTCGCTGGAAAACACCAGGGTTTATATCTCTCTTAAATCTTTACCTGCCCAAGCCATCATAATTTTTAAAAACGTGACAAAATATGAACTGGGTGAAGATATAGAAGAGCTATTCGAGCGTTTTAAACGAGGTGATACATCTCGACATACAGATGGTTCGGGGTTGGGGTTGGCTATTGCTAAATCCATAGTTGATCTCCATGATGGAAATTTGGATATCGAGGTAGATGGTGACTTGTTTAAAATCACCGTAACTCTCCCCACAAAGATGTAATAATAAGCTGGAGTGTTGTAAATTACAGTGTTTTAAATGCAAGTAATATTTATGCTGGAATTGGAAAGGCTTTATTTTAGACTTCTAGATAAAAGACTAAGGAGTGAAGCCAATGGCCGTTGATATTTATATCAATTTTAATGGAAACTGTCGTGAAGCAGTGGAGTTTTATGCCGAGGTTTTTGAAACAGAAAAACAACAAATTATGACCTACGGAGATACCCAGCCTAGCCCAGATTTTAAACTTCCAGAACAAGCAAAAAATTTAGTTATGCACACCTTTCTTGAAATTAATGGAAGCAAGGTTATGTTTTCTGATGTTTTACCTGATATGCCTTTTATTGCTGGAAATAACATCAGCCTTGTCATAATAAGTAGGGACATGGAGAAAATTAAAATTTTGTTTAATAAATTAAAGGAAGGCGGTACAGTGGGTATGGAGCTTCAAGAAACATTCTGGAGCAAATACTATGGCCTTCTAACAGATAAGTTCGGGATTACATGGCAGTTAAACTTTGATGGTGGAAAAATGGGCTAATAGGTAAAAGACCCGTAGCATACGGGTCTTTCCTATCAGTTTATTGGCTGAAAGTTAAACAACCTGATTTAATAGTACCAACGTCACCATACCTACCACCACGGTAAAAAAGATACTTTTAGAAAAATAACCGGCCAGAAAACTGGGGATAGCGGCCAGAAGATAGGTATTAGAAAAGTAAATGCTAAGCTGGCCGTTTTTTATGAGCAGCTCTGGAGCCAGCAGGGCGGATAATACAGCTACCGGTACATAGCTCAGCCAGTTCATCATTCCTTTGGAAATATTCATACGGGATAATACAGCCAGTGGTAACATGCGAGGGATGTAAGTAACTACCATCATGCCGATAATGACTGCGAGGACTTTTCCATCCATTGATCAATTAACACCCCAATCGTGGCAGAAATTATAGTGGCCAGAATAACATTCCAACTCCCTGCCATGTTTAGTTTAATACCAATGGATAAGGAAGCAGAAATAATTATAATAGCGACCATTTTTTTGTGCTTAATTTGTAAAATTAGCAGAGCAATGAACATGGCAGGGAGAGCGAAGTCTAAACCATACTTTTGTGGGTCTGGAATAAAATTTCCCAATACCGCCCCCAGCACAGTGCTGGAAATCCAAGCCACGTGGGCTGTGACTAAAAGTCCAAAGAAATACCCCTTATCCTTCCTCTCCTTAACCACAGTGCTAATGGAAACGGCAAAGGTTTCATCAGTAACCCAAAAACCAAGTAGTGATAACAGCTTGGCGCTTAGATGCTTCATATAAGGTGCCAATGAGGCTGTCATTAATAGGTGGCGAGAATTGACCAGAAAAGTTGTAAAGATAATAGTAGTAAAGGAAGCCTGAGCAGCCAACAATCCTGCAGCGATAAACTGGGCGGAACCAGCGTAGACCAGTAATGACATCATAAATACCTCTAGTGTTGTCATGCCAGATTGGACTGCTAAAACACCAAAGGCCATGCCAATGGGAAAGTAGCCAAAGACAACTGGTAAAGCTGCTTTAAAGCCATCCTTTAATTGGGATTCAGCCAAAATTAAAGACCTCCCTTGAACAACAAATGTACATTCCATATGATAACAGAATTTAAGTACTAATTGTTAGTTAGTTAACGAAAAAACTGTATTAATTCCTGTGGTAGAACATGGATGCTTCTGTTAAAATAATAACAGGTCGCAATTTTCAGATATTTATAAAATAATTTTGGACATAAAGGAGTACATCGTTGGCTTCCTGGATCATCAAGTTATTTGATATAGGAGGTTTCTAATGGATAATGCAATTGAAATAAAAAATTTATCCTACTACTACAAGGATGGCACCCAGGCCTTGGACAAACTATCACTATGCTTTCAGTTAGGTAAGAAAATAGCTCTGTTGGGACCAAATGGGTCAGGTAAAACCACTCTTCTCTTACACTTTAATGGTATAAACACAGTGCAACAGGGAGCTGTTACTGTTTTGGGTAGACTTGTTCATCAAAGTCATGTAGAGTGGTTAAGGGGAAAGGTTGGATTGGTCTATCAGGACCCAGACAATCAGATTTACTCCGATACTGTATGGGATGATGTGGCATTAGGTCCTATAAACCAGGGACTGCGGGGAGAAGAACTAAATAAGCGGGTAGAACAGGCTTTGCATGGGGTCGATTTAAGAAATTGCTGTCATAAAGCACCTACTCACTTGAGCTACGGACAGAAAAAAAGAGTTGCCATAGCCGGAGTTTTGGCAATGGATCCAGAGATTATTGTATTGGATGAACCAGTGGCCTTTCTAGACCCTGCCAGCAAACGGAGTCTATTTACCCTGCTCGACAAGCTAAATAAACAGGGTAAAACCATCATAGCAGCCACCCACGATGTTGATTTGGCGGTACATTGGGCTGATCAGGTGATCATTTTAAAAGAAGGAAGGGTTCTGGCCCAGGGTGATCCCAATGTACTGGCAGACCAGGGGTTAGTGGAGAAGGCTGCATTAGAATTGCCCATGGCCAGTGAAATCTTTTTGCCTTATACCGATCTGTGCCAGCAAAAGTCCCCAGTTACTGTAGAAGACGCTCGGGCAATAATTGATTCTCTGTTAAAGGCTTAAGGGCAAAAGAATACTCAAAAGTATTGACAATTCCTATTAAACTATATATAATTAATAATTGTTCGCAGCAAAAAAATATAGGTTAAGCAGTAGGATTAAAGGATAATAGAAAGTAATTTGTTGAAATATTGCTTGACAACCTTGAAATACTTTGATAATATAATTTCTGCGAGTCACCGAGTCTAAAATTTTATGGTGGGTATAGCTCAGCTGGTTAGAGCGCCAGATTGTGGCTCTGGAGGCCGTGGGTTCGAGTCCCATTATCCACCCCATATAATGTTATATTGGGGCGTCGCCAAGCGGTAAGGCACCGGACTTTGACTCCGGCATTCGTTGGTTCGAATCCAGCCGCCCCAGCCAATATATGATCCATTAGCTCAGTTGGTAGAGCACCTGACTTTTAATCAGGGTGTCCCGCGTTCGAGTCGCGGATGGATCACCATTTTATCAAATATGCGGATGTGGCGGAATTGGCAGACGCGCCAGACTTAGGATCTGGTACCGCGAGGTGTGGGGGTTCAAGTCCCT
This sequence comes from Desulfotomaculum defluvii, assembly GCF_054657375.1. NCBI lineage: Bacteria > Bacillati > Bacillota > Clostridia > Eubacteriales > Desulfotomaculaceae > Desulfotomaculum > Desulfotomaculum defluvii. The sequence goes on from NZ_BAAHYV010000006.1 coordinate 852,876, forward strand.
TCATCCGCACCAATAAAAACACCTGATTTATTAATCAGGTGTTTTTGTTTGTTCTTCTAAACATTTTAAAGCCAGCCCATAAAACTATTGCTGTTACAATGCCTACCAATAGCCAGGTCAAAGTTTGGTAAAGGGACCATCCAGATATCAAATTTATATATCCCTCCAATCTTTTTTCTTATCATTTCCTTATTGAATAGTTCAGATACAAAAGCCAGAAGAAGGATTCTTCCGGCTAGTCTAGGGATTCTACAATTTGGTGGGCGTAGCAATCTGAGCAAATATGGACTTGTTTATAAATGCAGATAACATGTTTATGACAAGACCATTGACCACATACACTGCATTGCTCATGACAGTGTGCACATACTTCTTCGCCACATACCGAACACTCCAATAATCGATCTGTTTCCTTTTGGCAAATAGAACAATGTTTTTTTGACATAACAACACCCTCTTTATAATGTGATATAAAATTCAGGCAATTTTTAATTATCTAACTAATTTATATAATAAAATTATTTTTTTCACAAGTCTTGAAATCTAATTAAAAAGATGCTATATATTCAGGCATGTCAAAAAATAAAACTTTCATTTATAATGAAAACAAAATAGAGGAATAAGAACTCTTAAGCAAATGTTTTGCAAAGAAAAAACATTATGGTATAATTGGCATGATATAGGATTGCCAGGGTTATGCCCTGGTATTTTAATTATCGAGGCAACTGGAAAAAATTACCCTTTTTGGCTGTTAATGATTCGACTTCGGCAGGAGTTGGACAACCTTCGTAGAAATAAATATAGTGTCATGCCTATATTTGGTTACACTAGGAACAACGAGGGCTGCATCGGCCTGAGGGAGGGTGTAATTTCAGTAAACAATAATAATAAACCATAGGATATTTAAGGAGGAACACTTGAATGAAGGCCACTGCAGAAAAGATTGATAAAAACACCGTCCTTTTAGAAGTTGAGGTAGAGCAAGAGAAAGTTGACCAAGCTTTGGATAAAGCCTACCGTAAAGTTGTCAAGCAAATTAACATTCCAGGATTCCGCAAAGGTAAGGCTCCAAGGGCGATGGTAGAGCGTTATGTGGGGACTGAAACCTTGTTTGGTGAAGCTGCTGAAATGATAATTCCCGAAGCTTATATGGAAGCTTTGCAAGAAACTGCCACTGAACCCATTGACCAACCCCAAATTGACATTGTGCAGGGTGAAGTTGGCAAAACCCTTATTTTTAAAGCCACTGTAGAAGTTAAACCAGAAGTAACTCTGGGCGAATACAAGGGTTTGGAAGTAACCCAACCTTCTTCCGAAGTATCCGATCAAGACGTAGAAAAGGAATTGGAACGTCTACAAAACCGCCATGCTAAGTTGGTGACTGTGGAAGAAGGAGAAGTGCAAAATGACGATGTCACACTCATTGATTTTACCGGCTATGTGGACGGTGAAGCCTTTGAAGGCGGACATGCAGAAAACTACTCTCTAACCATTGGTTCCAATACCTTCATTCCTGGTTTTGAAGAGCAACTTGTGGGTGTTAAGCTGGGAGAAGAAAAAGACGTAAACGTTACTTTCCCGGAAGAATATCATGCCGAGAATCTAGCAGGTAAGCCTGCAACCTTTAAAGTAAAAATTAATGAAATTAAACGTAAGGAACTGGCTCCGCTAGATGATGAGTTTGCTAAAGATGTAAGTGAATTCGATACATTAGATGAATTAAAGTCTGATATTCTGAATAAATTAAAGGAAACTGCAGAAAAAGCGGCCAAGTCTAACGTTGAAAATGGTGCTGTGGAAGCTGCTGTTGCCAATGCTGAGGTTGAGATTCCTAGTATCATGGTAGACCAGAAGGTAGAAGAAATGCTGAATAGTATGGGACAACGTTTGGCTCAACAGGGTATCAACTTGGATCAGTATTTCCAATACACTAACACCAGCATCAATGATATGCGCGACCGTATGAGACCTGATGCCGAAAGAAATGTAAAAAACGAATTGGTTCTGGATGCTATTGCTAAGGCCGAAAACATTGCTGTCAGTGAAGAGGAAATTAACGAAGAAATTCAAAAAATTGCTGAATATGTTAAGCAGGATGCAGAAATTGTACGCAAGACACTGGAATTACAGGGCGAATTGATACATATTAATCAAGATATAGCCCGTCGTAAAGTTATTAACTTCTTGGCTGAAAATGCTAAGATAGTAGAAGGCACCAAAGAGGCCTAGGTTGAATATATTGGCAATGTAAGCCCTAATTAATAGCCGTGTAAGACTTAGATATATCAAGGAGGCGATTGACTTGTCAGGTTTAGTACCAGTAGTAGTAGAACAAACTAACCGGGGCGAGCGAGCATACGATATTTATTCAAGGTTGTTGAAAGATCGTATAATCTTTATTGGTGGACCTATTGACGATTATATTGCCAACCTGGTAATTGCACAGTTCTTATTCCTGGAGGCTGAGGATCCTGAGAAGGATATTCATCTCTATATCAATTCTCCAGGTGGGGTTGTTACTGCAGGGCTGGCGATCTATGATACCATGCAGTACATTAAGCCGTCTGTTTCCACCATCTGCTTGGGTCAAGCAGCAAGTATGGGTTCTTTCTTACTGTCGGCTGGAGCAACTGGCAAGCGTTATGCCCTGCCAATGGCGAGAATTATGATTCATCAGCCCTTGGGCGGCGTACAGGGTCAGGCAACAGATATCGACATTCATGCCAAAGAAATTCTACGCATGAAGGACTTGTTAAATGAACGGTTGGCCCACCACACCGGGCAGCCCCTGGATAAGATCACCAGGGATACTGAGCGTGACTTCTTTATGTCAGCTGAGGAGGCTAAACAGTACGGAATCATTGATGAGGTGATGCCGTATCGGAAGTAAAGATAAAAGAGGTGGAAATATGTTTAACGAGAAAGGCCAGCTCAAATGCTCCTTCTGTGGCAAGATGCAGGATCAGGTAAAAAAGCTTGTGGCCGGCCCCGGTGTCTATATCTGCGATGAATGCATAGAGCTATGCAATGAAATCATCGAAGAAGAATTAAGTGATGACTTGGGCTTGGATATGGGTGATTTACCCAAACCTAAAGAAATAAAAGCCATTTTGGATCAGTATGTAATCGGACAGGAAAGTGCAAAAAGACAATTGGCTGTGGCAGTTTACAACCACTACAAGCGGATTAACCTCGGGGGCAAAGTAGAAGACGTGGAGCTCTCCAAGAGCAACATCGTTATGCTGGGGCCCACTGGCTGTGGTAAAACCTTGCTGGCCCAGACACTGGCTCGCCTGTTAAACGTGCCATTTGCCATTGCGGATGCCACCTCTTTAACCGAGGCAGGATATGTAGGTGAGGATGTTGAGAATATCCTACTAAAACTTATCCAAGCAGCGGATTATGATGTAGAAAAGGCTGAAAAAGGTATAGTATATATTGACGAAATTGATAAAATTGCTCGCAAATCAGAAAATCCTTCCATTACCAGGGATGTTTCCGGCGAAGGTGTACAGCAGGCGTTGCTAAAAATTCTTGAGGGTACTGTTGCCAGTGTACCACCTCAGGGTGGGCGCAAGCATCCTCATCAAGAATTTATCCAGCTTGATACCACTAATATTTTGTTTATCTGTGGCGGTGCCTTTGATGGGATCGACAAGATTATTCAAAACCGTACTGGCAAAAAACAGCTGGGCTTTGGCTCAGAAATTCAAAGTCAAAAGGACAAGAAAATTGGCGAGATTCTTGCCAACATCTTACCAGAGGACCTGTTAAAGTTTGGTTTGATTCCTGAATTTGTCGGTCGTCTGCCAGTTGTAGTCACTTTGGATGCTCTAGATGAAGAAGCTTTGGTCCGTATCCTCACCGAACCCAAGAATGCTCTGTCTAAACAATACCAGAAGCTATTCGAACTAGATGGTGTAGAGCTAGAAATGCAACCAGAGTCTTTGAAAGAGGTGGCCAAAGAAGCCCTCAAACGGAAAACTGGTGCCAGGGGCCTACGTGCCATTATGGAAGAGGCCATGCTGGGTATTATGTATGATATTCCTTCCCGTGAAGATATCTCTAAGGTTATCATCACAAAGGATGCCATATTAAAGAGGGGCGAACCGCTACTCATCACAATGGATGCCAAGAAGAAAAAAGAAGAAAGCGCGTAAGCGCGTGGGTCAAAGCACGGGGAAGCTCCCCGTGCTTTTGCAATTTAGCCATTAGCCGTTTGCCATTAGTAAAGGAAAAGCTAAAGGCTAAAAGCTAAAAGCTAAACCCCAAAGAAATCCCCCAAATACATGTGTAAAATCTGGTCCTTTTAGCAATAATACAAAAGAAATAGTTCGCAAAAAGGAGGCATCGTATTCATGGGGGAACTTACCGGCCTTGGGGGTTTTCTCACCTTTATACAGGTATTTTTTGCAGTGGTTATAGGACTTTACTTTTGGAATTTACTGAAGCAACAACAGGGAAATAAAACTGCTGTAGAAAAAGAATCCCGTAAAGAGATGGAAAAATTGCAGCGACTGCGGGCCATTTCCTTGACAGAACCGCTGGCAGAGAAAACCAGACCGAAAAGTTTTAGTGAGATTATTGGACAGGAAGAGGGCTTAAAATCACTACGAGCTGCTCTCTGTGGGCCTAATCCACAGCATGTTATCGTTTATGGGCCTCCAGGGGTAGGGAAAACAGCTGCGGCCAGACTGGTGCTGGAAGAGGCAAAAAAGTCACCCAGCTCTCCCTTTAAGGAAAATGCTAAGTTTTTTGAGCTGGATGCCACCACAGCCCGCTTCGATGAAAGGGGCATTGCCGATCCCTTAATAGGCTCAGTTCATGATCCCATCTACCAGGGTGCTGGAGCCATGGGTATGGCTGGTATTCCCCAGCCCAAGCTAGGGGCTGTCACAAAGGCCCATGGGGGCATGTTGTTTATTGATGAAATTGGAGAACTTCATCCTATTCAAATGAACAAGTTGCTAAAAGTATTAGAGGATCGCAAAGTATTCTTAGAAAGTGCTTACTATAGCTCAGAAGATAGTAATATACCCACCCATATCCATGATATATTTCAGAACGGACTACCAGCAGACTTTCGTATGGTGGGGGCAACTACACGGACACCGGAGGAAATTCCACCAGCCATTCGTTCTCGTTGCCTAGAAATATTCTTTCGTCCCCTACAGCAAGATGAGATCAAAAAAATTGCCGCTAATGCTGCTAACAAGATTGGCTTTCCCTTGGAGGAAGGGGCACTGGATGTTATTAAACGGTACGCCACCAATGGGCGGGAGTCGGTAAATATTATTCAGATTGCCGGTGGTATTGCTTTGACAGAGGGTAGAAAGGAAATATTGGTACAGGATATTGAGTGGGTGCTTCATAGTGGACAATATACCCCAAGGCCTGAACGCAAGATTAATCCCCAGCCCCAGGTGGGTGTAGTCAATGGCTTAGCTGTCTATGGGCCCAATATGGGGATAGTCTCGGAGGTAGAGGCGACGGTGATTCCGGCCTCACCCGGAGCAGGTAAGATTATTGTCACCGGAGTGGTGGAAGAAGAAGAAATAGGCGGTGGTGGTAAAAAGGTAAGACGCAAGAGTATGGCCCGCAGTTCAGTAGAAAACGTGGTAACGGTATTGCGGCGGGTTATGGATGTGAATCCTCAAAACTATGATATTCACGTAAATTTCTTAGGTAGTGGTTTAGTGGATGGTCCCTCAGCAGGAGTTACCATTGCTACTGCCATATATTCAGCCATCAAAGGCATTGCCGTCAGCAATGTAGTAGCCATGACAGGTGAGATCTCTATTCGGGGCTTGGTTAAACCCATCGGTGGTGTGGTGGCCAAGGTGGAGGCTGCTCGGCAAGCTGGTGTAAAAAAAGTTTTAATTCCCAGAGAAAATTATCAAGAAATGTTTAAAAGCATGGAAGGAATTGAAATTGTACCAGTGGATACATTGGAAGATGTTATTCAAGGTGCACTGGTAGAACAGCCTGAGAAAAAAATTCAATGGGCACAGATACCTTCCAGTTTGGATATTCCAGCGGCAGCTTTTTTAGCACAAGAATCTGCCAATTCCTGATAATTATAAAAATATTTACGAATAATAGATAATCCTGTTAGCTAAACATTTTAAATTACCTTATTCAAGCTTTAAAAACCCAGCAGATGCTGGGTTTTTTCCGTTAATGGTAAATTATTGTTGTAGCGGTTTTTTAAACTTTTGTGTTATGATAACTTTATTCTTAGTAACTAATTGATCAACATATGTTTAGAATATACAAGGAGGTGCGGCAGTGAATTTTGAAATTAAATCATTACCCTTGCTTCCACTGCGGGGTATTTTAGTATTTCCTTATATGGTTATCCACCTGGATGTAGGAAGAGAAAAATCTATCCAAGCCATCGAAGAAGCAATGGTTCAGGATAAAATGATTTTTTTAGCAACTCAAAAAGAAGCTCAAACCGATGAACCAACGGTAGATGATATCTATCAGATAGGTACAGTAGCTGAAGTAAAGCAACTGCTAAAACTTCCTGGTGGCACCATTCGAGTGCTGGTGGAAGGTATCGCCCGGGCCAAGATTAACAAATATGAGCATCAGGAACCCTATTTTAAAGTAGAAGTGGAGCAGTATACCGAAGAATCCGAGAAGACTGCTGAAATCGAAGCCCTCATGCGCAATCTGGTTTACCAGTTTGAGCAGTATGTCAAACTTTCCAAAAGAATCCCTCCAGAAACAGTGGTTTCTGTAGTAAATCTAGAAGAGCCGGGTCGTTTAGTGGATATTATTGCTTCTCATTTAGCCCTTAAGATTGAAGACAAGCAAAAAATTCTAGAAGCTATAGGAATTGTTGATCGGCTGGAAAAACTTTGCGGTATTGTGGCCAGGGAATTGGAAATTGTGGAATTAGAACGCAAGATCAACATTCGAGTACGTAAGCAAATGGAAAAAACCCAAAAGGAATATTATCTGAGAGAGCAAATGAAGGCTATCCAAAAGGAACTGGGCGATAAGGATGATCGGGTGGCCGAGTGCGAAGAGCTTAGAGAGAAAATTGCCAAATCGAAACTTCCTAAGGAAGCCGAAGAAAAGGCCATCAAAGAAGTAGAACGTTTGGAAAAAATGCCACCAATGGCAGCTGAGGCAGCTGTTGTACGCAATTATTTAGACTGGATGTTAAGCTTGCCTTGGAGCAAGTCAACTAAAGATCGTGTTGATATTAATGCTGCTGAGGCTGTTCTTGAGGCTGATCATTACGGCTTAAAGGACCCGAAAGAAAGAATTATTGAATATTTGGCTATCCGCAAGTTAGCCAAAAAAATGAAAGGACCTATACTTTGCCTGGTAGGACCTCCAGGTGTTGGTAAAACATCCCTAGGCCGTTCCATTGCTAGAGCACTGGATCGCAAATTTGTAAGAATTTCCTTAGGTGGGGTACGGGACGAGGCTGAGATACGCGGTCACCGTAGAACCTATGTAGGGGCTATGCCTGGTCGGGTTATTCAAGGCATGAAAACTGCTGGCTCCAAAAACCCTGTTTTTCTGCTGGACGAAATCGATAAGATGGCCAGCGATTTCCGAGGAGACCCAGCCTCTGCTTTGCTAGAAGTATTGGATCCTGAACAAAATAATACCTTTAGTGATCATTACATTGAGACACCCTTTGATCTATCTAATGTTATGTTTATAACCACGGCCAATAGTATGTATTCCATTCCACGTCCTCTGTTGGATCGCATGGAAGTTATTCAAATTTCTGGGTATACTGAAGAAGAGAAGCTACAAATTGCCAAGCGCCATTTACTACCAAAACAGGTAAAAGATCATGGCTTAACAGATCAGATGATGCAGATTTCCGATAACACCCTATTAAAAGTGATTCGGGAGTATACCCGTGAATCCGGTGTCAGGAATTTAGAACGCAAGCTTGCTTCCATCTGCCGTAAGACGGCCAAGAAAATTGTATCTGGGCAGGCAGAAAAAGTAAAAGTAACCACTCAGAACCTAGAACAATTCCTAGGTATTCCTCGTTACCGTCACGGGGTAGCCGAACAAAATGACGAAATTGGTACCGTAACTGGCATGGCTTGGACTGAAGTGGGTGGTGAAACACTGGTTATTGAGGTTACCACTTACAAAGGAACAGGTCGTATGACCTTGACTGGTAAACTGGGCGACGTCATGAAGGAATCTGCCCAGGCCGGCTATAGCTTTATTCGCAGCCGAGCTCAGGAACTTGGTATTGATGAGGAATTATTTGAAAAATGGGATATGCATATTCATATTCCCGAAGGAGCCATTCCCAAGGACGGTCCTTCAGCTGGTATCACAATGGCCACAGCAATGGCATCGGTGCTGACCGGTCGTAAAGTTCGCCATGATATTGCCATGACCGGGGAAATCACCCTGCGGGGTCGTGTTTTACCAGTTGGTGGAATAAAAGAGAAAGTGTTGGCAGCCCATCGGGCGGGTATCAAATTAATTATCCTGCCTAAGGATTGCAAAAAAGATTTGGAAGATATCCCAGTAAATATTAAGAAGCAGCTTGAATTTATACTTGTGGACCATATCGATCAGGTATTGGAAATAGCTTTACTGGAAAAAGAGGTGTCGGACACCACCACCATGATGGAACCAGAAGCAGCCCTGATGGATAATTCACACCTATCAGCGGTTGGTCCCCAGGATGTTCAGCAGCAAGGAGGAACCCAGTTACCGTCGTGAAAATAACAGACGCGGCATTTGTAACCAGTGCAGTAAACCCCGGGGGTTATCCCCCGGGTAATTTTCCCGAGGTGGCCTTTGTGGGCCGTTCCAATGTCGGAAAATCATCCCTCATCAACAAGCTGGTAAACCGGAAGGGTCTGGCTAAAACCAGCAGCACCCCCGGGCGAACGCAGCTAATAAACTTTTTTAATATTAACAATGACCAATTCCTTATGGTGGATTTACCTGGCTATGGTTATGCCAAGGTACCAGTCGAAGTACGTGCTAAATGGGGTAAGATGATTGAAGGCTACCTGAAAGAGCGAGAAACCCTAAGGGGGGTTGTGCTTTTACTGGATAGTCGACATACTCCCACAGCCCAGGACAAGCAGATGTACGAATGGCTGCAGTATTACCGGGTGCCCACTGTGGTGGTGGCCACGAAGGTAGACAAACTATCCAATAACCAATGGGCCAAGCAACAGTCAGTGATTAAGAAGACTTTACCTCTGGTACCAGGACATCAATTGGTGGCCTTTTCAGCCGAAACCGGCAGAGGTAAAGATGAGTTGCTGGCTGTTCTCAAGGATTGGGTACATAGTGTTAGGGAGTAAAGGACCGCTGGACAAGTTCCAGCGGTTTTTTTGTGTTAATTAAGAAAAATAGCCTGAGGGTTCTCGCATCAATACTGAGGAGCCTTTCTTATTTTTACAAAGTTACTGGAAAATGTACATAGAATTGCCAAATAGTCTGCACAATATTGTTGAGACCTAAGAATGAGGTATTATAAATGTTAAAGCAATTTGTCAAAAACCTATTAATAAATAAAATTTTGGAAACAGGTAACCAAACCCAGCAACAAAAAATTCCCGTGGCTACCGATCTAAACAGGGTCATGGAAGTATTACAACAGCGTTTTGGGTCTACATCAGATTTGGTATTGCGCAGGATCCTGGCTGGAGAGGGTAATGTACCTGTCTTGGTGGTTTACCTTGAACATATGGCTGATCAAAAAACCCTCAATGAATCCATTATTGCCAAGCTGCAGGAAGCACCGGTTGAGCTATTGGCCAATATTAAAGTCCTGGCCCATTCTGTTCTGGCAGTATCAAAAATTAATATTAGCAGTGATCTAGAGAAAGCCATTCAGGCTATTCTCTACGGCAGTACTGCAATCTTTTTAGCCGGATCCAATCGAGTCGTGGTGGCAGAAACCAGTGGTTGGGAAAAAAGAAGTATTGAGAGCCCCGAAACGGAGGTAAATGTACAAGGACCCAAAGAAGCCTTTGTGGAAGCCATTTCAATCAACATAACCCAGGTAAGAAGAAGAATCAGAGACAGCCAACTTCGTTTCGATAAATTCACCCTGGGAACCAGAACCCGTACAGCCATAGCTGTGGCCTATATCGAGGGGCTGGCTGATCCCGGTATTGTTGCAGAGGTAAAAAAGAGAGTACAGGCCATCAAGATTGATGGCATACAGTCAGCTCAAAGCGTGATGGAGTTTATCAAAGATCAGCGTTTAACACCCTTTCCTACCCTTTTAAAAACCGAAAGACCAGCCAAAGTGGTGGCCTGTCTGCTGGAGGGTAGAGTTGCTATTTTTGTTGACGGTACTCCCTTTGTCATAGTTGCTCCTGTTAATTTTGCCATGCTTCTACAGTCAGGTGATACCTACTATCTTAATTTTTATTTTGGTTCTTTTTTACGTCTGCTAACTATCTTTAGCTTTATTACTACACTAACTTTACCTTCTTTATATACTGCCATTACTACCCATCATTGGGAAATGATGCCCACCCCGTTGGCTTTGAGCATAGCTGGCAGTCGGGAGGGAGTGCCTTTTCCGCTATTGGTGGAAGTATTGGCCATGGAATTTACCTTTGAATTACTGAGGGAGGCAGGAACACGGCTGCCTAAGGCCGTGGGCCAGGCTGTCAGTATTGCTGGAGCACTGGTTATTGGTCAGGCTGCCGTGCAGGCAGGGTTAATTTCGCCGGTGGTGATTATCGTAGTGGCCTTCACCGGCATAGCCTCGTTTGCCATACCCAGTTTTGATGTCACTTTGGCTTTCCGGCTGCTGCGGTTTCCTTTAATCATCATTTCTTCCATGATAGGTCTCCTTGGGCTGGTTGCAGGGGTGATTGTCATCTGGGCCCATATGGTTTCACTTACCTCCTTGGGGGTTCCATACTTAACACCCTTTACGCCAATGCAGGTTAAGGATCTAAAGGATAGCCTTTTCCGGGTTCCGGCTTGGGCAATGGCAAAGCGACCCCAATCGGTGCCTTCTCTGGATCCAGACCGATTGGGTAAGGTCCAGAACCATCAGGAGGAAGATCAAACATGAGCAGGCAATTGTTCTTAACTATTTTGTTGATTCTCTGTCTATTGCTCAGCGGTTGTACTGAACGGCGGGAAACGAATGAAATAAATTTTGTTTTAGGTGCCTTGTTTGACTACAATACAGAAAAAGAAAAATATGAAATGCATGCCCAGGTGGCAGTTAATGAGGCCTTCAGCAAAATGCAGGGGGGGAGCCAGCAGGAGGAAACCTTTCTTATCCACCGGGGTCAAGCAGAGACCATCTATGGTACTGTACGGGACGCTGCTAAAAATACTGCCAGGCGGCTTTTTTGGTCCCATTGCGATGTCTACGTCATGGGGGATGATTTGGCAAGAAAGGGTATCCTACCCTTTTTAGATTTTGCCAAGAGGTATCATGAACTCCGAACAACTGCGTATATCTTTGTCAGCGATATTCCGCAAGAACAACTTCTAACAAAGAATGGCAATGAGAGGGTTCCCTTGATGGCATTGAAAAAATTAGTCCTTTTAGGGCCCCAAAGGCATGGGGCAACGATTCCTAAACGAATTATTGAGGTATGGAAGGATATGACAATGCCATATTCAGCTTACTTAATCCCTTTAGTGAATATCAAACAACCTGAATTCCAGGCCAAGGAAGACCAAACAAACTTTGAAATGTCTGGTGCAGCGGTTTTCCGGGATGATAAAATGGTGGGTAAACTCTCACCTAAGGAAACCAGAGGTTACCTATTTATCACTGGTCAAATTAAGAATGCTGTATTTCCCTTGGAAGTGCAAGGTAAAAAGATTGCTGTGGAATTGATCGGCTCCGAGGCTAAGCTGACACCCTATACTCAGGATGGTAATATAGCTTTTCGTCTGGAAATACTACCCCAATTTAACTATGGTGAAAATGACCAGCCAGTGAATTTGGAAAACCAGGTTTTTAATAAAGCAGTAGAAAGGGCCTTTAATTTGGTAGTAGAGCAGGAGGTCAAGGGAAGTATTAACAAAGCCCAACAATTGAAAACTGATTATTTTAATTTTGCCCGGGAGGTACAATTGGCTGATGCCAACCTATGGCAGCAGATTGAGAACCAATGGAGTGATGAGGTATTTCCTGATATGACCATTGAAGTAAAGGTACAATCCAAACTATTACGAACTGGCTTACTCATTGAGACCAATCTGAAGGGTGGCAGGGTTGAAGGTGAAAAATAAAATCAGTGCCAAGCAGGCAGTGTTCCTTGTGGCTACATGTATTTTAGCAACTATAGATGTCTTTATACCCTCGGAGGTAGCCCAAAGTGCTGGCAGGGATGCCTGGTTATCAGTACTAATTGCTGCAGTTATTGGCTATAGCATGTTTCGTTTAATCCTGCTGCTTTGTTCTTTATTTCCTAATCATACATTGGCGGGGTTTAATCGCTTGCTTCTGGGAAAATACCTGGGTGGCGTGGTTACCGGTATCTATATTGTCGCTTTTCTTATTTTCTGTGCTATTGCCATGGTGGAGGTTGCCATTATCATACCCACAGCCTTTAAACCGGGCAGTTCCATTTACTTATGGGATTTAACTCTGCTTTTACCGGCCCTCTATGTGGCTTCCTTGGGTATTTCCATACCGGCTCGGATGAATGAACTACTTTTACCTCTGGGCTTATTGATTCTTGTGGTAGTGGTGGTTTTCAATATACCATATATAAATCTTAAAGAATATCTGCCAGTACTTGCAAAGGGCTATCTACCTCCCTTGGCCGGGGCCTATAACATTGGTGGTAAACTAGGTTTTTCACTTTTGTATTTTGCCATTTTCCCCCTAATTGAGCATAAGTATAAGCTAAAAAGAATTGGTAACCTGATTACTCCTGTGTTAGTATTTGCTATATTGTCTGGCACCCTGGCCATTTCAATTTTTGGGCCAGCATTAACTGGTATGATGATATTTCCTGCCCTAGAAATGGTTCGAAACATTGATATCGGATTTATTACAAGGTTGGATGCCCTGATGATGATGATTTGGTATACTGGCTTCTTAATTTATGTAGCTGCCTTTAGCTATGGTGCCGCAGCTTTAACCAAAGATTTATTTAATCTAAAAAGTTATCGCCTAGTTCTTTGGTTGTATGGCTTGGTTATTCTATGGATAGCTAATTTTCAAATTGTTAATGTACCGTTAATAAGAACTATGTTTCTTACTCCGTTATCTAATATGGTGTATATCCTGGGTTTCGTTGTACCTTTGATACTTTACTTGGTGGCAAGGCTACGGGGTTTCTCTAAGGAAGTAGAACAAGTAACAAATAATACCTAAGTTACTTGTTCTTTTTATTTGCTGATTTTATAGGTATGGGTGGCAGAATGCTTTTCTGGCGTAGATTTGTGGAAAAGCGGATAAGCTCTAAAATATCTCCGGCTATTCGTAACACAGGAATATTGGTGTGATAGTTTATTTGCCTAATAATAGGAAAGGTTCCGGTGGCTATTAAATGGTTATAGTCGTCGTTATCCATAGTATTCAAGACTTCTCGGATGCGTACTGAGCGTCTCATTTCCTTGTCCAACTCAGCTATAATCTTGCCAAAGGGGAGCCTTTTGGCAATGGCCCGACCCGCCAGTACACCACTACGCAAGGCTGAAATCGTGCCAAAGCCTAGAAAGGACTCCATAAACCCTCCAGCGGCTCCAACTAAAATTATATTACGCACCTGATGGGGGTAAACCGTTCCCGCTATGTGTTCCAGCAAGAAGTTTTCTTCGATTTGGTAATCTAATTTTTCTTTTTTCAGAAAGGTGAGCCAATGACGCTCCATTTCCTGGGGATTAGCATTGGCATGAATAAGCACTAGACTTGCTCTGGTGGGGCTAAAGGCTGTTAAATAGGCATAGGCACCTAGGGCATAGTCTGTGTCCACCCACATAATCAATTCTTCGGGATTAAAATTACCCTTGACAATGGCACCACGCACCTTGGTAAGAAAAATATTTTTCCAGATGCCGAGGGTGGCTGATATCTGTCGATTACCTGTGGCCACCACAACATAATCATATTCCCTGGCCAGTTCTGAGTAGTTAGCCCTATAGTTAAAATTAATGCGGCTTTTAATTTGCTTATATAATTGTGTCTCTAAGGAACGTTCACTTTGACCCCGTTCTAAGAAATAGCCAAATTTTCTGGAATTAACAACTCTTTTAACGTTCGGGGAGTTCATGGTTAATTTCTTCCATGTGGCAATTGGATGAATATTGATATGATAGTCCCTTTTTAACCAGTCCAATGGATTACGTACCGGACGGTTCATCAGTTGCAAAATTCCTGCCACATGATTAAAAAGTTCACCGGGACGGGGACGCTCTTCAAAAATATCTGGGTAAATGCCATTACGCTCCAATTCAAGGGCGCAGCTCATACCGGAAATACCAGCACCGATGATGGCAATTTTCATAAAGGATGACCTCCTTTTCAGCCATCAGCCGTCAGCTTTTAGCTCTTAGCAGTTAGCATAAAATAGCTTGCCCTCAGAGTAGCTATTAGTGATGTGTGTGGGAGGACTTCCCCCGTCAGCTTTGCTGCCACCCACCTCTAAGAGGTAGGTTTTTTAGAATCCTCCTCCGAGAGGGGGATGTCACGATAGTGACAGGGGGAGTTTAAGCCAATCTAATAGTCGTGTAAAACTCTAACGGCTAATGGCAAATAGCTAATAGCTAATATTCTTCCCCATGGTCATCCTATTATGTTGAAAAATTACTTAAAGTCTAGGCTCTTGACTTTCTCCCACCAGTTTTTTTCTTTCTCCAGTTCCGGAGGGATATATTCTACGGTTTTGGCAGCTCTTTTAGCCAACTTATTATTGACACCGTCCCTAAATTTTACTGGGTTAGTCAGTTCACCTGAATGGGTCACATAGGTTTCTAAATTTTTATAGTCTTTTTCCAAAACTATGGGGTTTTTTCTCCACATACCTATTTTTTTGTATTCCCGAATAATTTCTGCCAGTGTTTGTTGATCTAGTTCTGGAAAGTAGGAGGCAACTACTTTAGCGGCTTCTTCTGGTTTGTGATAATCCAACCATAGCATTCCCTTGCAAAGGCCATTTACTAGCTTCTGGCATGCTTTATTGTGTTGTTTTAAATAAGTCTCGGGTGCCAGTAAAACTAGAGAGGGGATAGGATCAACAGCATTCCCTAAAAAGGTGGCCATTTTTCCAGTTTGCTTTTGTAGGGTTCGATAGGCCACAGGCTGAGACATTTGAACAAAATGTCCCACACCCGCTTCAAAGGCACCTTCCTTTAGGTCAGCAGGTAGGTTTTGAATAATGATTACTTGATGTTGTAGGGTTAAATTATTTTGTTTTAAAGCTTCTTCCAAAATTATATTAGATTGGCTATCAGGGGCATCTCCTAGAATGCTCTTTCGTTTTACAGCATCCCAAGAGAAATCTGATATATCCTGCCGGGATAATAAGTAGGTCCCTTCTTTTTGAGCTATCGCCGCAAATGTTACTAGATCTGCGCCGGTGCCTAGGGGGCGGGTAAAGACACTTTGACATAGGTTGCTCAGGAAAACAGTTTCCTTACCCTGTTTGCCAAAGGGATCTTCAATAGAAGTCTCTATCATAGAGGTTGTTACCTCTAATCTTTGTTCCCGGTAAAAGCCCTTGGCCAGGGCGATATAGTGGGGTAGGGACAGCACTGTATGTTCACTTTCCACTATT
This sequence comes from Desulfotomaculum defluvii, assembly GCF_054657375.1. Lineage (NCBI taxonomy): Bacteria > Bacillati > Bacillota > Clostridia > Eubacteriales > Desulfotomaculaceae > Desulfotomaculum > Desulfotomaculum defluvii. Next base: position 868,604 of record NZ_BAAHYV010000006.1, read on the forward strand.
TTGATCTGATCAGGTTTCTCCGGTTCCTGGTTGTATAACAGAAATTCTCTAACACCAAATGTGCCTAACCCGACTATGATGAGTAGTAATAGGAGTAAACATAACCATTTCCATCGTCTTCTCAATATCAAACACCTCCTAAAGCAAATCCACTACTATTTTATTTAATGGATAAAAAAAAAGACCAAATTATACCTTTATAAGCATATTTTTGGTTGTAAAGCATAAATATTTTATGAATATGAATAAAAGGAGGTTTTTGTAAGCATGGGTAAATTAACCTTTTTACAGTGGCATAAGCATGGAATAAAAGGAGACAAGCCCTTCAAAAGGGGAGCAGTGGGTACAGGCTTAGTAAGGGCCTTTGGTGTAACCTTTGCAGTATTGGTTATGATGGGTTTTGTGGTGGCTATTACCCAGCAGTCGGTCTACAATTTTTCGTTGCTTACTCTGTTTACGGTGTTAGTAGCAGCCGTCATTGGCGGAGGTAGCGCTGGGGCTGCTGCTGGTATTAGGGGTTGGCAACATGGGGGAGCCACTGGTCTTATTTTTGGCATGTTCTTTGTGGTGGTAGGTTTCTTTACAGGCATACCAATTTTTGATCCGGTTCTTATCACCTCAGCAATGACTATCTTGGGAAGCATCGGGGGAATCATTGGAGTAAACCTTCCTTCGGCAAGAAAACGTGTGGTCAAGCGGCGTTACCTGGTGAGGTAGCTTTTAGTTGTTAGTCATTAGTTGTTAGCCATTAGTTACTCTGAAAAAAAACGCCATGAGCTTTGGGCTTGTCGGGGCTGACCTCTGGTTGCCCGTTACCTAGATGCTTCATATGCGAGCAGGCACTGGCAACATTAAAAATAGCTAACTGCCAAAAGCCAAAAGCTAAAGGCAAATAAAAAAGGTGCCTGATGTTCAGTACAAGCCTGAAACTCAGCCACCTTTTCGTGGTAAGCACAATATGAAACTAATCACTGAGCACACCTATCTTTGTGGGTATCTTTCCAAAATAGTATCCATTACTTGCTTTTGTTTGGGAGAATTTTTTAATTCTTTGATTCTCTCCGCCATGTAGTATCGGTTTTCCATCATCTTTGCCATAACATCTTTGGTCATTGGTTCTGTGCTTTGGGTTCTTTGTGTAAACATCATTATTGATTCCCCCTTTTTGATTATATCTGTACTATAAACTATTTTGTGAAATAATGCACTACGTTTTGAGATAGTCGAAATAGGAAATAAATACTGAAATTTTTTAGTTTTTGGAAATATAGGTTCTGTTGACATGGGATGTAAAAATTATTAAACTATAGCATAGGCAAAGTCGAAGAAGGGGAGTTCCAGGGATTATTTTGAGCCTAGAGAGGAAGATTCGTGGCTGCAAGGTCTTCTGCCCAAAAACCTAGGATGTAGCCCCAGAGATGCTAAACTGAACCATAGTAGGTTTGGCCGGGTGGCCCGTTATAGCCCTAGAGTTGTCAGCACAACCTTTGTTTGGTCGTGATGGAAACAAGGTGGTACCGCGGAAGTTAACTTCCGTCCTTGACTGGACGGGAGTTTTTTTATTAACTTTAGGGTATTTCTAATGGGACGGCCTTGGGCCATGAGCCATGTGCCATGGGCTAAAAGATCATAGTGCAAGATCCAGGACCCAACTTGGAAGAATCTAAAGACCATTGAAGCATACTTACACAAAAGGCCCAAGGCTCACGGCACATGGCACATGGCTATTAGGCGTGGGGCCCAAGGCTAAAAAGGAGCGATAAACGTTGACTGAAAACAACATCCCAAAGGTGTATAACCCCAGAGAGGTTGAAACAAAATGGTACCGTCACTGGGAAGCAAGTAAGTATTTCCATGCAGAAGTGGAAAAGGATAAAACCCCCTTTTGTATAGTTATGCCGCCCCCTAACGTTACTGGTCAGCTACATATGGGGCACGCTTTAGACAATACCCTACAGGATATCTTAACCCGCTGGCGCCGCATGCAGGGTTATAATGCTTTGTGGGTTCCTGGAACCGACCACGCAGGTATTGCTACCCAGGCTAAAGTAGAGGAACAATTAGCTAAGGAAGGTCAATCTAAATATGATCTTGGCCGTGAAGCTTTTCTGGAGCGGGTGTGGGATTGGAAAGAGCAGTATGGCAATCGCATCACCTCCCAACTACGTCATTTAGGAGCATCCTGCGACTGGGATCGTGAACGTTTTACAATGGATGATGGCTGCTCAGAAGCGGTATTGGAAGTATTTGTGAGGCTCTTTGAGGAAGGTCTTATCTATCGGGATTACTATATCACAAACTGGTGTCCCCATTGCCAGACTACTATTTCTGACATCGAAGTAGAGCATCAAGATAAACCCGGTCAGTTATATTATATTAAGTACCCCTCCAAGGAAAATCCTTCTGAGTTTATTGTTATTGCTACTACCCGCCCAGAAACTATGCTCGGTGATGTGGCTGTTGCGGTGAACCCGGAGGATGATCGTTACCTACATTTAGTGGGTAAAACACTGGTACTGCCAATTGTTGGGCGTGAATTGCCAGTTATTGCAGATGCCTATTGCGACCCCACCTTCGGTACTGGTGCGGTTAAAATGACGCCTGCCCACGATCCTAACGACTTTGAAATAGGCCGACGTCATGGTCTGCCTGAAATTATTGTCATTGACAAACATGGCAAAATGAATGAACAGGCGGGTAAATATCAAGGACTGGACCGTTTTGAATGTCGTAAACAAATTGTGCGTGATTTGGAAGCTATGGGAGCCATAGTAAAGGTGGAAGATATCAGTCATGCAGTTGGGCATTGTTATCGCTGTAACACAGCCATTGAACCAGCCCTTTCGAAGCAGTGGTTTGTCAAGATGAAACCTTTGGCCGAACCTGCCATTGAGGCAGTAAAGGATGGTCGGATTAAGTTTATACCTGAGCGTTTTACCAAGGTCTACTTAAATTGGATGGAAAATATTCGGGACTGGTGTATCTCCCGTCAGTTGTGGTGGGGTCACCGCATTCCTGTATACTATTGCCAGGACTGTGACGAAATGGTGGCTTCCACTACTCTGGTAACCTCCTGTGGGAAGTGTGGGGGTAGCGTCGAACAGGATAGTGATGTCCTAGATACCTGGTTCTCCTCGGCCCTATGGCCCTTCTCTACCCTGGGATGGCCACAAAAAACTCCTGAGTTGGAACATTTTTATCCCACCTCTGTACTGGTAACTGGCCGCGACATTATTTTCTTCTGGGTGGCCCGAATGATTTTCTCAGGCTTAAGAAACATGGAGCAAGAACCCTTTAAGGAAGTATTCATCCATGGACTGGTGTTAGATTCTTTAGGTCGCAAAATGAGCAAATCCTTAGGTAACGGCGTCGACCCACTGGATGTCATTGATAGCCATGGTGCCGACTCATTAAGGTTTATGTTGATTACCGGCAACACTCCCGGCAACGATTTGCGCTTCCATTTTGAGAGACTGGATGGAGCAAGAAATTTTGCTAATAAACTATGGAATGCTTCTCGCTTTGCAATGATGAATTTGGAAGATTACAATGTAACCGCCCAAGGGAGTGCATACACCCTGGCGGATCGTTGGATTCTCAGTCGTTTACAGGGAACCACCAAAGAAGTAACTGACTTTCTTGAACGGTACGAACTGGGAGAGGCAGCTAGGGTGCTTTATGAGTTTATCTGGAGTGGGTTCTGTGACTGGTACATTGAATTGGTGAAACCCCGTTTGTTTGGGAAAACCACACCCGAAGATCGGGTAACAGCGCAGCATGTGCTGGTTCAGGTGTTAAGGGAAACTCTGGAACTGCTGCATCCCTTTATGCCCTTTATTACCGAAGAAATCTGGCAGAAGCTGCCTCATCAGGGTGAAACAATTATGCTGGCCCAATGGCCCAAGGCTGATGAATCTCTGCAAGATGAAACTGCTGAGGCAGAAATGGCTGTATTGATCGAAGTCATTACAGCTATCCGCCGTATCCGGGGCGAGATGAATGTACCGCCCGGTAAAAAAGCAGAGGCCATATTATTGGCTGCAGAGGAAAGTTTCCGTAGCATTCTGGAAAGAAATACTTCCTACATTCAAGGGTCAGCCAATACTGAGGCCAAGGTAGTGAGCGAATTACCCGTTAAACCAGATCAGTCTGCCAGTGCAGTAACCCGTGGTGTAGAAATTTTTATGCCGCTTAAAGGGCTAATTGATTTAGATAAAGAGATAGCCCGATTAAATAAAGAATTAAGGGGTGTCCAAGGGGATTTAGCAAGAGTTCAAGGCAAACTGAATAATCAAGGTTTCTTGGCCAAAGCCCCGGCCGAGGTTATTGAGAAAGAAAAGGCCAAAGAACAGGAACTAACAATAAAAGCAGAAGCCCTCAAAGACAGGCTGACCAAGCTAAGCTAAGCTAAGTTGAGTTGAGTTGAGTTGAGTTTAAGTTAAGAGCTCTAGTAATGCGACAGCGGGGACGGTTCTCACTGTCGCATTACTCAAAGGACCAAACAACAAAAAAGACTACGACTCGCTTTCCAAAGTAAAAGCAAGGCTAATTATGCGACAGCGAGAACCGTCCCCGCTGTCGCAGAGGAGAGGGGATAGCAATGGCATTGCGATTTGAAGAATTTTTAAGCCCCTTGCCAAAGGGTGGTCTAGAGGGAGAAATAAAGGTGGGAATTCGTGTGCAGGTACACGAAGACCCTGATGATGGTGGTTATTATGCGGTTACCCCAGATGTGCCAGGCTGTGCTTCCCGGGGTGCCACAATGGAAGAAGCTGTGGATAATTTCAAGGAAGCCATACGCTATTTCCTCATTGAAAACGCGCACTGAGGTTTAGGGGTCTAGCCATCAGTTGTCAGCCCTCAGCCCAAAACCTAAACATTAAAGTAACTATTATAAAGCAAGTAGTCATGGTTAAAATCCTTAGGCTTAATAAGTAAACCATGCTAAAAGCTGACGGCTGAAGGCTAATTGTGCGACAGCAAGAACCGTCCCCGCTGTCGCAAATACGAAAAATAAGAGGTTAAACCTGTGACTTACGACGAAGCAATTGACTACTTAAAAAATTTAACAAAATTCGGTATTAATTTAGGCTTGGCTCGTATTGAAGAATTACTGCGGCGTATTGGTAACCCTCATCACCGACTAAATATTATTCATGTCGGTGGAACCAATGGTAAAGGTTCTACCACAGCCATGATTGCCAATATTCTCAAGACTGCAGGATATAAAACAGGTATGTTTAGTTCTCCTCACCTGCATCATTACAATGAACGGTTTATGATTAATAATCAGCCCATACCTAAGGAAAAATTGGTAGCATTAATCGAAAGCATAAAACCATACCTTTCTAATATGGTGCAGGAAGGATATGAACATCCCACTGAATTTGAAGTGAGCACTGCACTGGCACTACTCTATTTTGCCAATGAAGAAACGGATTTTGTGGTGATGGAAGTTGGATTGGGAGGGGCTATTGACTCCACTAATGTAGTCGTACCGAAGGTGTCTGTTATTACCAATGTTGCTATGGACCATATGGATTACCTGGGTGACTCTCTGGCAGAAATAGCCCGTGTTAAGGCTGGAATTATTAAACAAGGCATACCTATTGTTACTGCTGCCACAGATGAGCCCCTAGGGATTATTCGACAGGAGGCATTGGCTTGCAATAGCAAATTAATTCAAGTTGGCAAAGAGGTGACTTGGACACAACCGGAAGGGAAACCTAATCTTGCTTTTCAGGAATTTTTCATAGAAGGGCAGCAAAATAAAATTCATGTAGAACTCCCATTACTAGGAAGACATCAACAAATTAATGCAGCCACTGCAGTGGCTGCTGTGGAAGTGCTTTGTTCTGGAAGTGGCCAAACCATACCTAGGGTGGCCATAACAGAAGGCTTAAGAACTGTTAAATGGCCGGGGCGACTGGAGGTTGTTCGGAGCAAGCCTACGATTTTACTGGATGGTGCTCATAACCATGCTGGTGCTATTGCTTTAAAAGGGGCTTTACAAAACTATTTTCCTGATCAAAAGATTATATTTGTTTTAGGAATGCTGGCGGACAAGGAACGCTCTAAGGTTGTGGCTGAATTGGCACCTTTGGCTAAGGCAGTTGTGGTGACACGGTCCAATAATCCTAGAGCGGGAGATTGGACAAAGCTAGCCGAATATGTTCGTGTCTATCTAGATCAAGTAATGGTCATTGAAGATGTTGAGGAGGCTATCTTAAAAGCGTTAGATCAGGTAAGAGAGAATGAAATATTGTGTATAACAGGTTCATTATATATGGTGGCAGAGGCAAGGAGTTTTATTATGAGTATAAGTTATTCATAAATGATTCAAGTGCAAACTATAACAACAGTAGGAAAATTCATTCGACAGAAAGTTATTACCAAAAAAAGAAATATAGTTAATTTTGTCGAATTATATCTAAAAAATGAGTATAATAGGCTATAGAGACGATAATTTAAGAATTTTTTCTATTAATGTTTTGACACAGTATTCACAAATACTCTTTGCAACTGGGCCTTTTTACGACTATAATATTGTTATAGGAATTAATACGTTGCAATAAGCGAAATTAATAAATGAAATATTTTTTATATAAAGGGAGGGGCCCTGGTGAAAGCACTAAAAATCCCGGAAGCAACAATTACTAGATTGTCTATATATTCTAGGTTTTTAAAAAGATTAGATAAAAAGGGAATTACAACAGTATCCTCTGGGGATATTGCCGAAGGTGTGGGAGTAAGTCCTGCTCAGGTTCGGAAGGATTTGGCATACTTTGGGGAATTTGGCACCAGAGGAGTCGGCTATAATGTTAAAGATTTAATCCGTTATACAGTAAAAATATTGGGTTTATCAGATCCTTGGAACTTAGTTATGGTCGGGGCTGGTAATTTGGGTTCCGCTCTGGTTACATATAAGGAGTTTAAGGATAGGGGCTTTTCTATTGTTGGTGTTTTCGATAATGACCTTACTAAAATTGGCAAACGGATCGCTGATATGGAAGTGCTTCCACTGGAGGAATTGTCCCGAGTAGTAAAGGAACATAATGTAAGAATCGGTATTATTGCCGTACCTTCCAAGGCAGCCCAAGATATTGCTGAGATTATGGTGAAGGCTGGACTGGAAGCACTCTTAAACTTTGCCCCCATTTCTTTAAATGTACCAGATGATGTAGAAGTCCGAAACGTAGACCTTTCTGTTAAATTAGAAATTTTAACCTTTAACTTAGCCCTAAAAGAAAAATAACCAGAAAAGGTGGGGATTAACCCACCTTTTATCTTTTATTTTGAGCTTTTATAAACATACTTATAGTTTTATAGGGGACAATTAATTTAACGTTAATTGCTTGTGATATAATAGGGTCAATGATAAACTTAGTTAGTAGTAATTCCAACCATTGTAATAGGTGAGATAATGGGTAAAATAAGAACTGGCAAGGGAACGTTGACGCTGATTGTACTTTTATTGGCAGGGGGTATTGCCGGTAGTGCTCTGGGACATGTTTTAGCTTCATATATGCCAATGTTGGACAACTTTACTTCCATTGGCATTGATCATACAACCTTAGATCTATATTTTCTTCAGTTATCCTTTGGTTTGACCATGACTTTAGGGCCTGTTACGGCTCTAGGTTTATTTCTTGGCTTTTTAACCTACCGAAAATTATAATAAACCATAGGAGTGTCCTTTGTGCAGCAAATAATTCTAGCATCTGCATCACCTAGAAGACAGGAACTGCTTAATAATCTAGGGTTAGCTTTTGAAGTACAAGTTAGTGATGTGGAAGAAACATTTGATGATAGTATTTTAGTGACACAAATGGTTGAGCAACTGGCTGAACGTAAAGCAGTGGCTGTTGCTGCAACTCGTGATAAAGGTCTGGTTATTGGTGCAGACACAATTGTTGTCTTGGATAATAAACCCCTAGGTAAGCCAGCAAATCCCGAGGAAGCGATACAAATGTTGAGCAGCCTACAGGGAAGAAGTCATGAAGTCTTGACTGGTTTAGCTGTTATCGATGCTGCCACGGGTCAAAGTGTCGTGACGCATCAAGTAACAACCGTATGTTTTAAGAGCCTTTCAAAGGAACAAATTAAGCGTTATGTAGAAACTGGAGAACCGATGGATAAAGCGGGCGCCTATGCTGCCCAAGGCTTGGCATCTGTTTTTATTGACAGCATTCGTGGATGCTACTTTAGTGTTGTTGGTTTGCCGGTGTCAAAACTGGCAGAGTCATTACGAATGTTTGGAGTCGAAATTGTATGACATATCCAATTATGCGGGAATTACCCCCGGAACTGCGCCCTAGGGAACGTATGTTAAAAGAGGGCGCCGGAAGTCTCTCGGATATTGATTTGTTGGCTATTATGCTGCGCACAGGGACGGCTAAGGTTTCTGTGGTGGAGCTGGCAGCTGAATTGTTTAGTCACTTTAAAGATTTACGTGCACTTTCTCAGGCCACCATCGAAGAACTTAGCCAGATAAAAGGTGTAGGGCCTGTTAAGGCTGTCCAGGTAAAGGCTGCTTTAGAACTAGGAAGAAGATTGGCAGCGATGCCTGGAGAAGAACGAACCATTATTAGGTGCCCAGAAGATGTTAGTGCTTTATTAATGGAAGAGCTCAGAAACTTAGATCGAGAATATTTTTTAGCCTTATTATTAAATACCAAAAATCAGGTTTTAGGTAGAGAAACCATTTCTATTGGAACCTTAAATTCTTCAATGGTGCACCCACGGGAGCTTTTTAAAGTTGCTATTCGTCGGAGTGCTGCCTGCGTTATTTTAGTTCATAATCATCCCAGTGGTGATCCTACACCCAGTAGGGAGGATATTACGTTAACCAAAAGATTGATCCAGGCAGGAGAAATTATCGGAATTGATGTCCTAGACCACATTGTTATTGGAGATAATAAATTTACTAGTTTGAAGTCCAAGGGACTAATTTAATTAAACCTATTTACCCTAAGGAGGAAAAATTATGAAACTTGGTATGTTTTCCAAGGATATGGGCATAGATTTGGGAACCGCAAATTCCCTAGTTTATTTAAAAGGAAAGGGGATTGTTTTGCGGGAACCATCTGTTGTTGCCATTCAAAGAGAAACTGGACAGGTTCTGGCTGTGGGGGAAGAAGCAAAAAGAATGATTGGCCGGACCCCTGGCAATATTATCGCCATTCGTCCCATGAAAGATGGTGTTATTGCAGACTTTGATGTAACTCAAAGTATGATCAAGTATTTTATTAACAAAGCTCTAAGGAGTCGTTCCTTTATTGTTAAACCTAGAGTGGTTGTAAGTGTTCCCTCAGGAGTAACCGCTGTTGAAGAACGGGCAGTTCGGGAGGCCGCTTTACAAGCCGGTGCCAGGGAAGCCTATCTGATTGAAGAACCAATGGCTGCTGCCATTGGTGCGGGTTTGCCTGTGCACGAGCCAATGGGAAATATGGTTGTTGATATTGGTGGCGGTACTACAGAAGTTGCGGTGATATCCCTGGGAGGTATTGTGACCAGTCGCTCTATTCGGGTGGCCGGGGATGAGATGGATGATGCGATTATTCAGCATGTAAAAAGAACCTATAATCTAATGATAGGTGAGCGCACAGCTGAACAAATTAAATTAAACATTGGTACTGCTTACCCCCTAGAGCAGGAAGAAACTGAAGAAATTAGGGGACGTGACCTAGTAACTGGTCTACCTAAAACTTTGCAAATCACTTCCAGCGAAATATATAAAGCCCTATCTGAGCCAGTAGCTTCAATATTGGAGGCGGTCAAAGTAACCCTGGAAAAAACTCCTCCAGAATTGGCTGCAGACATTATGGATCGTGGCATTGTCATGGCCGGTGGGGGATCCTTACTACGGGGACTGGATCGACTGATTAGTGACCAGACAGGTATGCCTGTTCATATGGCCGAGGAACCTCTATTGGCAGTGGCCTATGGGTCAGGTCGGGTATTGGAGAACATTGATATATTAAGACGGGTTTTAATTCAACCTAAGAAGTTAGCTTAGAGGGTGTGAGTGGTTTTGCCCCGTAATATTTCCTATAAAAATTTAATACTACTGGCTGTATTAGTGGGTATTACCCTTTTTGTAATGAGGTACACCAACTTAAGTCGGGTACAGTTATCACCGATGGAAGCGGCTATTAAGGATAGCCTATCTCCTGTACAAGGATTGTTTATGGGAGTATCAAAGAACATGCGTAATGGAATAGATTTCTTTGTCTCTCTGGGTAGATTATCTGAGGAAAACAAGGATTTAAAAAATAAGGTGGGTGAGTTGCAAGGACAGTTATATCTGCAGGAAGAACTGAAGCAAGAGAATATTCGGCTTAAAGGTTTATTGGAGTATCAAGATCAGTACAAAAGTAACTTTAAATTTAAGGTTGCTGCGGTGATAGGCCGTGATCCAGGTAACTGGTTTGGTGTTGTGACCCTAAACCAAGGTAGTCAGGATGGAATTGCTAAAAATATGCCTGTGGTAACACCCTTAGGTTTGGTGGGTAGGGTAATTGCAGTATCCTCCAATACATCCCAGTTAATGTTAATAACTGACCCCCGTAGTGGAGTGGGTGCAATGGTCCAAGATTCTAGAATCCCAGGAGTTTTGGAAGGAACTACCTCTGGCAGTGGGGATACTAGGCTGATACACGTACCAAAGGATACTAAACTAACCAAAGGGCAGGCCATTGTTACCTCAGGTATTGGAGGGACTTTTCCTAAAGGATTGCCTGTGGGAAGAATAGTGGATATCTCCAATGAGCCCACAGGGTTGTTTAGGGCAGCAACAGTGGTGCCCTTTGCTGATTTACACCGCTTAGAGGAAGTATTAATTATTACCACCATATATAATCCGGATATTCTTCCACCTACGGAAGGTGATTAGTTGCGAGCATTAGTATTATTTTTATTATTGACCATGGCCTTAATATTACAGTCAACAGTTTTTGCATTTCTTCAGGTTGCAGGGGTAAAACCCGACCTGGTTTTGATGTTGGTTGTCTTTAATGGCTTCCTTCGGGGTTCCCGGGAGGGGGCTTTTTTGGGTTTTTTAGCAGGCCTAGCCCAGGATATATTTACTGGCAGTTACATCGGGTTAAATGCCCTGACCAAGATGGTTGCTGGTTATTTGGTTGGTCTTGCGGAGGCTCGTTTTTTCAAAGAGAGTGTTATTCTTGTGTCGATGTTTACTATGTTAGTGGGAGTGGTAAACCAAGTTATTTTTTATTTACTTTTGTATTACCTCCAAATCGAGGTTTCTCCCATCTACGCATTAGGTCAAGTAATCATTCCTTCGGCCATTTACACAGGCTTACTGGTTCCTTTAACTTATTGGAAATTCTATAGTTCCAATGAAGAAGGCTGGTTAAAACAAAAAGATTTTTAATTCTAAAGCCACATTTTAGATATTCATGGCACATAGCCCAAGGCCCTTAAGCTAACAGCTAATAGCTAAAGGCTAATGACTAAGAAAGGAGGAGTGTCTATGGAAAAAAAGATTGTTGAGAAAAAGACCCGCATACTCCTCTATTTTGTCATAGTGGTTTTCTTAATCCTTATCAGTCGTTTAGCATATATGCAATTAATAGAAACCGAACGGTTTGAGACCTATTCCAAACAAAACCATATGCGTCTCAATCCCATCGCTGCCCCCAGAGGGGAGATCTATGATCGCAAAGGTGTTAAGATTGTAGGTAATAAACCGGTTTATACGGTCTCTTTGGTCTATCTTGGTCTAAAGGATACAGATCAAGTAGTTAACCGTGTTGCTGGTATATTGGGGATGGATCCCAAGGAAATAATGAAAAAACTTGAAGACCAACAACTTACATTGTACCAGCCTGTTCGTTTGGCAACAGATATTCCATTGGAAACCGTTTCTGTGCTGGAAGAACAACGTTTAGATTTGCCCGGTGTGGTCATAGATGTGGAACCTGTGCGAAATTACCCTTTTAAATCAATGCTTTCTCACGTTTTGGGTTATGTACAGGAAATTAAGCAGGAGCAACTGAAAAAGAATTCCGAAAACGGCTATCGTTTAGGTGATATGTATGGACAGGATGGTCTAGAAAATGCCTTTGAGACCTATCTAAAGGGAATAAATGGTGCTAGACAGGTGGAAGTGGATGCCCAGGCTCGACCTGTACGAGATTTAGGAGTGAAAGATCCAGTACCAGGACATAACCTAACTCTAACCATTGACTTCGAAGTGCAGAAGGCAGCTGAAGAAGCCTTGGAAAGACAGGTTATGGCCATGCGTAAATTGGGCCATGAGGCCAAAGGGGGAGCTACGGTTGCCATCGATGTGAGATCTGGCGCAGTTCTAGCCATGGCTAGTTATCCTACCTATGAACCCTCAATTTGGATCAATGGCTTAAGCCAAGCGCAATGGCAGGATCTACAAAAAAGTGGTGCTTTGCCCAACCGTACCTTACAAGTTTATGCACCAGGATCCACATTCAAAATGGTTGTAGCTGCTGCGGCACTGGATACAGGTAAGGTTTCACCTAGCTATACTATTTCCGATCCCGGTTATTATTCCTTTTCTAGGACCATAATAAAGGACTCTGTTCCGGGTGGGCATGGACGGGTAGAGATGTTGGAGGCGATTCAACAATCCTGTAACACCTATTTTATTACCTTGGGGCACCGTTTTTTAGGAGTAGATTTAATAAGCAAATATGCCCGCATGTTTGGATTTGGAGAGTTAACCGGAATCGATATTCCCGGTGAATTAAAGGGTACAGTACCTACACCAGAGTACAAATATAAAAGAAACAAAGAATATCTAGATACAATATATGACCCCCAAATAATAGAGGAAAAGTACAAACCATTAATTAAAAACGCAAAGACTGTAGAAGAAAGAGAAAGCTTAGGAGAAGCTAAGGAAAAGGAACTGAAGAGATTACAAAATGAGTACAATAGTAGAACCTGGGATCTTAATTGGCAAGTTTATGATACTTTAAACATGTCCATTGGTCAGGGTTACAACTCTTACACACCTTTACAATTGGCAAATTATACAGCAATGTTGGCAAACGGTGGTGTTAGGTGGAAACCTTATCTGGTAGAAAAAATTGTTTCCCACGATGGGAAAGTAGTGAAGGAATTTAAGCCTACAAAAGTGGATGAGCTAGAAATTAAACCAGAAGTCTTTAAAGTGATCCAAGAAGGAATGAGATTAGTTGCCACAAACGGAACGGCTGCTGGCACATTTAGAAACTTTCCAATTCCGGTGGCAGGTAAAACTGGGACAGCACAGGTTACTGGTCGAGATGATCACGGGCTTTTTGTTGGTTATGCTCCCTACGATAATCCTGAGATCGCTGTGGCTACAGTGATAGATTATGGCGGCCATGGCGGTACGGCTTCGGCGCCCGTAGCCAGAGATATTTTTGCCGCCTACTTTGGAATCGAAACTTCGACTGCACCACAGGTAGTCTATAGCACGGATTAATTGCCAATTTGTCTAATTATCACAGAATATCGGGGCTCTTTGCCCCTTTTTTTTATCCACTTTTAGAAGGAATTGGATTTTAGGCGTAGAATTTCATGTATAGGGTAAGCGGGAGGGAGTAAACTTGACGAAAGAAGAATTATCCAATACTGATGCAAATTCTATATCTCGCAGATTTCCTATGGAGTTAGAAGATTTGGTCGATGAGAATACCATTCTAGTCCAAAGAACTTTGCGGTCTGGGCAAAGCATATGTCATGACGGGAATGTGGTGGTATTGGGAGATGTAAACCCTGGGGCTGAAGTGGTTGCTTCTGGCAATATCATTGTTATGGGCTCCCTCCGTGGAGTTGTTCATGCTGGTGCCAAGGGAGATATCAATGCCATCATTATAGGTTTCAGACTAAGGCCAACTCAATTGAGAATTGGAAACCATATTACTAGGCCCCCTGAAGATGAGTTATCAGACCCGAATTACCCAGAATTGGCTCGAATCAAGAATGGTGTCGTTACCATAGAAACCTTTAATTCCAATTTTAAATAGTCATCTCATTTGAATTAAAGGTTATGATTTAAAAGCTTGGCATGATAAGGAGGACTTAAAATATGGGTGAAGTTATCGTAGTCACTTCCGGTAAAGGGGGAGTTGGTAAAACCACCACCACTGCCAACTTAGGTACGGGGCTTGCTTCGCATGGCAAAAAGGTGTGTCTGGTGGATGCCGATATCGGACTGCGTAACCTTGATGTAGTACTGGGTCTAGAAAACAGAATTGTTTTTGATATTGTCGATGTTACCACAGGGGTATGCCGTATGAGGCAGGCCTTGATTAAAGATAAGCGTTATGAATCATTATATTTACTACCAGCTGCTCAAACCAAAGATAAAACCGCTGTTAATCCAGAACAGATGGTTGAACTTACAGCAGAATTAAAGAAGGAATTTGAATTTATCATTATTGACTGTCCAGCAGGTATTGAGCAAGGTTTTAAAAATGCTATTGCTGGGGCAGATAAGGCTATCGTTGTGACAACGCCGGAAGTGTCAGCGGTAAGGGATGCCGATCGCATAATTGGTTTGTTGGAAGCTGCTGACTTGAGAGAACCTAAACTAATTATTAACCGATATCGGACCAAAATGGTTAACCGTGGTGACATGATGAGTATTGATGATATGAACGAAATACTGGCCATTGATCTTTTAGGTGTTGTCCCTGAAGATGAGCAGGTTGTTGTCACCACAAACAAAGGCGAAACTGTGGTAAGGGATGATCATTCCCAAAGTGGTCAGGCTTACCGTAATATTACCCGTCGCATTCTAGGGGAAAATGTTCCTTTAATGAGTCTGGAAGAACAAAGTGGTTTCTTCAGTACCTTAAAGAAAATGATTGGACTAAAGTAAGAAAGGGGGTACCGGAGTGTTAGAGTTTTTAAGCAGGGTTTTTGGGCGTGAAGCATCAAACAGTAAAAATGTTGCAAAAGAGAGATTAAGATTGGTTTTGGTACACGACCGGGCCAATGTTTCACCCGAATTGCTAACGTCCTTAAAAAATGATTTAATTAAGGTTATCTCCAATTACATGGAAATTGATGATAAAGCCCTTGAAGTAAGTCTAGATGGCGACGATACTCAGGTAGCCCTGGTGGCTAATATACCCGTAAAACGCATGAAAAGGGTAAATTCAGTCTAAGTTTTAAGAAGTTAGGAGATGTGTAAAGTGGACCCTATGTCAAGGACAGTTTAAAAAAGAGAATTAGGCTGCTAAAAGCTGGTTCCTGTATTGTACAGGGGCCAGCTTTTTTAATCCCCATTGATATCTATGGTTGTTATAGTAATTGATATAGTGGTCAATTAGTTTTTCTACTTCTTGAAACGTATTACAGGTTCGATAATCAATTTCATCCTTCATGTGACCAAAGAAGGATTCTTGTGGAGCGTTGTCCCAACAGTTGCCACGCCTAGACATAGATTGGCCTAAACCATATTTCTTGAGAAGCCTCTGGAACGTTGGACTGGTATAATGGCATCCTTGATCGGAATGAACAAATGCTTCAGAATGCAGTAGTTCACTGTTATGATTTATCAAGTTTTCAATGGTTTTTGTGGCAATATCTAAGGTGATGCGCTCAGATACATGATAAGAAAGAATTTCATTTGTAGAAGCATCTTTAATTGTTGATAAATAGGCCATTTTAGATACACCAAATGGAAGATATGTAATATCAGTTAGAAGTACCTTTCCAGGAATACGCTGTTTGAATTGTCTATTTAAAAGATTGGGAACTACCCTATGTTCTTTTGTGGCTTTTGCCATCCGTCGGTAAGGATTAGCCTTCCTGATTGGACATTTAATATCATATTTACGCATGATTCTTTGTATCCGTTTTCTATTAAACACCAATTCGAATTCCTGTTCTAATACCATTTTTATTGAACGTGAGCCTTTCTTGTATCCATGCTTGTAATAGGCGTTAAGAATCATATCCCTTGCATGGAGGTCTTTTTCTTCCTGTAACTGTCGAGTTTCTTCAGACGACAAGTAATTGTAATACCCAGACCGTGAAACCCCCAACATATCACAGAAATACGATACCATACCCTTCATTTTATATTTTGAAATGGTGTCGTTAATTAACTGAAATATATCACTTGTTGCGAGACTTTTTCCTGTGTTTACCATCCTCCTTTCGATTTTGTCTAACTTTTTTAGCAGTTCTATTTGCTCCTCGAGTAACTTTATCTTTGCCTCCTGGCGGGTAATAATTTCTTCTTGTGAAAGTTCATTAATCCGTGGACGACCGGAATTTTCTGTACGAGTATCTCTTAGTCCTAAGATTCCATCTTCATTATAGGACCTAATCCATCTGTAAGCAGCCTGCTCATATCGTTTTACTCCAATAATATCAATATCGAATCCAGCATCCGTAAATATAGCTCGAGGCAACTTACCCTTCAAGTATTGGTCAATGAACAAACGCTTAAAATCATTGGTGTATGTGATGGAACGTTCAGAAACCTTAGCAACATAGGGGTTTGTCTCCAGTTTTTTGATGTCATCGGATGAAAATATAATTTTGCTCACTTTATCCTTCCTCCTGTTGCTATGATTGTACAAAAAAAGAACCCTATGGGTAAAACACTTTTTTTCAAGTGTTCATTCCATAGGGTCCATTTTAGTGCATACATCTCTTATTTTTTTGACATATCACAAATTGCGATATGCATAAGAGGGGAAACTTGGCTTCTGTCAGGGAAAAAGATAGCTGACAAGTTTTCCTAATAAAATCATACCCCCTTTTGTTTTAGAAGTGTCTAGTATATAATTTATAGGTTGAGGGGGAGGTACTTTGAATGGTGGACAAACGGCTTTTCAGAAACCTGGACTATACACTGTTAATCGCTGTAATACTCATAGTCTGCTTTAGTTTAGTCATAATTAGCAGTGCTACTGTGGTTAGCAGTCCAATGGACTTTCGGGAGCATCAGGAATTGTGGAATAAGGAAACCCAGGGCGTTAGTAACTTAACAGAATCTGAACCGACAAGCCTTTCATTATTACAATATGCTAAAATTTTTTTTAGCGGTTTTGTAAAAAAACAAATTGTATGGTTTATAGCTGGTTTAATTGTTATGACTTTTATATTGTCAGTACCATATGAGGATTTCAGACGCCACCGAAAAACCATCTATATTATTAACCTACTACTACTATTAGCCGTCTTGTCTCCACTGGGTCATAGTGCCAAGGGGGCAACCCGCTGGATTGATTTAGGGGCTTTTAAGCTGCAGCCCTCTGAATTTGCAAAGATCTTTATCATCATAACCTTTGCGGATTTCCTTAGTCGGCGGGAGGGCAAATTAAAGACCTTTAAAGATCTAATACCCTGCTTTATTCACATTGGTGTTCCGATGTTGCTCATATTAAAACAACCTGATTTAGGTACTTCTCTGGTGTTTATTGCTATTATGTTTGGCATGCTGTTTGTAGCAAGTTCCAATGGGAAATTGGTTGGTGGTTTGTTCTTTGGGGGCTGGACAATGGCCATTGGGTGGGTCTGGTTGCATTTTAAAATCGGATTTTGGATTCCCTTAAAGGACTATCAATTGGACCGCTTGCTGGTTTTTATTGACCCATGGAAACAGTGGCATGGTAATGGATACCATGTGGTACAATCCCAAATTGCCATTGGATCAGGGGGATTAGAAGGCAAGGGTATATTTAATGGTAGTCAAAACCAGTTAAACTTTTTACCGGAACAGCATACAGACTTTATTTTCTCGGTTGTGGGTGAGGAAATGGGGTTTATTGGAGTAAGTGCACTCCTAATTCTATTTTTTATTGTCTTATATCGGGGAATTCGTATTGCATCTGAGGCCAAGGACTTAAACGGTTCGCTATTAGCCACTGGGGTAGTGGCTATGCTGACCTTTCATATTTTAACCAACGTGGGTATGGTTTCTGGTATTATGCCAGTTACCGGTGTTCCATTACCCCTTTTTAGCTATGGTGGCAGTAGTATGCTGACCAACATGATTGCCATTGGTATCTTGCTAAATGTGTATAACCGAAGGCAGAAGATAATTTTCTAAGCCATGGGTGATGCTTTGGGGTCGGCCATGAGACGTGGGCCATGGGCCATGAGTTAAAGAGTATTACTAAAGTCCGACCATAAATGGTCGGGCTTTTTTGGTACGCCGTTAGCAAATGACGTGAGCAACTCTTCCAGTCGTATCGTTACAGCCCTGGACCAACATCTAATATTTAAGGCCCAAGGCACATGGCCCACGGCCCATGGTTTTTCCCAAAGAAATCCCCCAAGCCAAAACAGCTTGTCATATTTGTCCCCCAACGGAATATATTGTACTAGTTATACGGCAATAGATTCCTGGGAGGGATTAGTGTGAAGATCGGAAGATTCAGTTTTGATCGATTTAAGAAGAAAAGAAATGAACCTTTTAACAATTACTACAGTCATTACAATAATAGTGAAGATTGGACTAGGTATTACACTGGAACAAAATTTAAGAAAAAACAAAGTAGTCGAGGTATAAAAACTTTTTATCGAATCGTTGTTGCCCTGGGTATCTTTGCAGTGCTGTTAGTACTCAAAGAATCACCTCACCCTTGGAGTCAGCAAACTAGAGAAAGTCTCAAGGTAGCCTTAACCACCGAGTGGGATATAACACCTGCACTAGATAAGGCCGTTGCCTTTGGATTACAAACGGTTAACATGGACTGGCCCTTCGTACATGAATTATCTAACCCTGTGGTGCCTACTATGACAGATCCAGAACCTAGTGCAGCCTGGGCAATACCAGTATCAGGCAGTGTGGTACAGGAATTTGGTTGGGTTAAAAGTTCAGATGATGATTTGGAACGATTTAATCCGGGCATTGATATTAGTGCCACAGTAGGTTCACCGGTGCAGGCAGTACAGCCTGGGCTGGTTAGTCGCATCGGTCATGACAGAACCTATGGTGAATTTGTCTTAATTGAACACAGTAAAGGAGAATATACCCTCTATGCAGGCTTAAGCGATATAAGTGTACTAGAAGGTCACCAGGTGCAGGAAGGTCAAGAATTAGGGAAAGTAGCCGAACAGGATCAAGGAGACCCGATACTTCACTTTGAAGTAAGAGAAAAGGATAAATTAGTTGATCCTCTGAAAAAGATTAATTTGAAAATGAATGATGGTGATAACAAGGCAAGCATAGAGCAGGAGAATAATAAGTAATGAGAGTAGGATGCCTACAGGGTATTGAGGTTAGGCTTAACCCATTGTTCCTTGTTCTGCTTGGCTTGTTTTTTGTAGCAGGCATTTTAGAAAAGGGACTAATTATTTTTGGATTAGTCTTGTTCCATGAGCTGGCCCATACACTGGTAGCTAAAATGCTGGGGGTATCGGTTATCAATATTGAGATACTACCCTTTGGGGGAGTAGCCAGGATGGGCGGCGAAATGAGTGTTCAACCAGGCAAAGAAATTGCTGTGGCCTTGGCTGGACCAGTTTCTAATATCATTTTGATAGGTCTGACCATGGGGTTAAAGAATTATGGCATCTGGTCAGAGGAATTTGGCCCTTACTTCCTGCAAATTAATGTGATGCTAGCCTTTTTTAATCTTCTACCAGCTCTACCTCTGGACGGCGGTAGAGTATTACGTTCCCTGCTGGCTACTCACGTAGGAGTGTCTCAGGCCACTCTTACTGCAGCTAGAATCGGCCAAGTAACTTCGGTGGGTATTATTCTCTTAGGAGTTATTGGCTTTTTGCAGCGACTGGTGGGTCTAGATGTTATGATTATTGCCTTATTTGTTCTTTATGCTGCCACTAAGGAAAAGAATCTGGCACCATACCTCTTTGTTCGTCATTTGGCACATAAAAAAGAAGAGCTAATCCAGTCCGGGATGTTACCAGTAGAACAATTGGCAACCATGGAGGATGTTCCTATTAGGGAGATTGTTAGCCAGTTTCTACCCCAAAAGTTTCATGTTATTCTTTTGTTTAATCGGCAGATGGAGTTTCAGGGTCAAATTAGTGAAGCCCAAGTGGTGGATGCACTGTTTAATCAGGGTATGGATATTCCCATTGGTTCGCTATTGAAGCCCCAAGCTTAGGGGAGAGCTTTTCGGGTCGGCCATGGGCCATGAGCCTTGGACCTTTTATCCTGTTTACTATTAGTCACTAGCCGTTAGCCATTAGCTTTTAGCCGTCAGCCATCAGCTTTCAGCTTTTTTGAACATACAAAAAAGCTCAGAGCAATGGCCCATGGCTCATGGCCGTTGAGCTGACGGCTAGTTTGCTTTTATACTAGTCAAGTTTTTTCTAAACATATCCCCTGGATAAATCTTTCCCCCATGCACAAGGATTTACAAAGTAATATGTAGAAAGATAAAAAAGGAATATTTTTCAAAGCCAAATTGGGCAATAATAGATAAGAGTATTTCTACTGTACGCGCTATTAATGGAGGAACAAGAATGAATAAACTAGATAAGGTACTTGCCCGGGTCCAAAAACCTTCCCGTTATGCTGGCGGTGAATGGAACGCAGTGAAAAAAGACTGGGGTCAGGTGGATGTAAAAATGGCCTTTGCTTTTCCTGATGTCTATGAAGTAGGCATGTCCCACCTTGGCTTGCAAATACTTTACCATGTGGTAAACAAGCGAAGGGATGCTCTCTTGGAAAGGGTTTTTGCCCCCTGGACTGATATGGAAGAACAACTGCGTAAAGAAAAGGTACTATTGTTTAGTCTGGAGTCCCAGCGACCGCTGGCTGACTTTGATATACTCGGATTTACCTTGCAGTATGAAATGAGCTTTAGCAACATTTTGAATATGCTGGATTTGGCGGGATTGCCAGTAAGATCTGTGCATCGGGATGCCAGCATGCCTTTGGTAATAGCGGGTGGTCCCTGTGCCTTTAACCCAGAACCCCTTGCAGATTTCATTGACTTGTTCGTAATCGGTGAAGGCGAAGAAATCATGCATGAGATGATTGATTCCTTTAAGGAACTTAAGGAAAAAGGTTCAAGCCGTCAGGAAATGTTGTTGCATTTTGCAAAACATATTCCAGGTATCTATGTGCCCTCTTTCTATGAAGTTCAATACAACGAGGATCAAACCGTCAAGGCAGTTCTACCTATAAAAGAAGGAATTCCCGAAAAAATTGGTAAAAGAGTAGTGCGGGATTTTGATAATGTAGAATTTCCTACTAATCCCATTGTACCTTCAATGGGTGTTGTTCATGACCGGGTGATGGTGGAAGTACTGCGGGGTTGCACTCGGGGTTGCCGTTTTTGTCAGGCAGGGGTGTTATATCGGCCTGTACGAGAGAAAAAACCAGAAACCTTGGTACGGCAAGTTGAAGAAATGATAGCCAACACAGGCCATGATGAGATATCTCTTACTTCATTAAGTACAGCAGATTATACAGGGGTGGCACCTCTGGTAAAAAATCTGTTGGATATTTTTGGGGAAAAAGGGGTCAACGTATCACTACCATCATTACGCTTAGATGCCTTTTCCATTGAACTGGCCAAAGAAGTACAAAAGGTTCGAAAGAGCGGCCTAACCTTTGCACCGGAAGCTGGAACCCAGCGCTTACGGGATGTGATTAACAAAAACGTTACAGAGCAGAACTTAGTGGATGCTGTGACATCGGCCTTTAAAAATGGCTGGTCCTCTGTTAAACTCTATTTCATGATTGGGTTACCCACTGAAACCTATGAAGATCTTGATGGTATTGCACATATGGCTAAAAAAGTTGTGCAAATTGGTTATGAGTGTGGCGTACCTAGGGGACGTCTAAAAGTAACCGTAAGTACCTCGTCCTTTGTTCCTAAGTCCCATA
This sequence comes from Desulfotomaculum defluvii, assembly GCF_054657375.1. Lineage (NCBI taxonomy): Bacteria > Bacillati > Bacillota > Clostridia > Eubacteriales > Desulfotomaculaceae > Desulfotomaculum > Desulfotomaculum defluvii. The sequence goes on from NZ_BAAHYV010000006.1 coordinate 890,421, forward strand.
CAGCCTTTCAATGGGAACCCCAGAATACCTTACAGGAACTTCGTGATAAACAAAAATACCTAAAAGAAAAACTTAGGGATAAACGAATCTCCTATAATTGGCATGATCCGGAAACCAGTTTTTTGGAAGCTGTCTTTGCTAAGGGAGACCGCCGTTTAGGTGCTGTCCTGGAAACTGCTTGGTCTGAAGGGGCTCGCTTTGACGGTTGGTCAGAACATTTTAACTATAACCTTTGGCTTAGGGCCTTTGAACAGGCAGAAATTGATCCTAAATGGTATGCCTATAGAAACATCGATAAAGAAGAAATGTTGCCTTGGGATCATATAGAAGCTGGTGTAAGTAAACGGTTTTTACTACGTGAACATAAAAAGGCTATGGGCAGTGAACCTACTGTGGATTGCCGTGCGGGAAAATGTACCGGCTGTGGTCTTTGTCCAACCCTTGAAATTACACCAACAATCCTGGGAGGTGTGGATATTGCCCCGATTCAGGGTGAAATATAGTAAAGAAGGTCCAGCCCGTTATAGCTCCCACCTGGATATGGTAAGATTCTTTGACCGTTCTACTCGGAGGGCTGGGTTGCCTGTTGCCTTTTCCGAGGGCTTTAACCCTCACCCCAAATTTAGTTTTGCCGCGCCCTTACCAGTGGGTATTGCTGGTTTAGATGAATATATGGATATGGATCTCAAAGAATACATGGCACCAAGTGAAATTGCTCAAAAACTGGAACCGAATTTACCCGAAGGGTATACAATACTTGATATAAAACAAATTGATGATAGAGCAGCTTCTCTGATGTCGATGGTGTCCCGTGCAGGCTATCGAGCAATAACAACTAATCCGACGGGTTATTCTGAGGTTGAATTGAGAAGTGCCATTGAAGAATTATTAAATCAGGAAGAAAAAATAATAAAACGGGTAGCCAAAGGAAAAGTCAAAGAAGTCGATATACGACCGGGAATTTTTAGGCTATCTGGTGGCGTGAAGGGGCAAACATTAGAAATAAATATGGAACTGCTTATTGGTAGTACGGGAAATGTTCGCCCCGAAGAAATTTTGCAAACTCTGCACAAAAACGGGGTTCCAGTTGATCCGGAAGATTTCCGGGTTTGTCGCACGGCCCTGTACGCCGAAGGCGTTACTGGCCCGATTTCTCTCTGGGAGGTCTAATGGCCAGCAGTAGGAGAGGAAGTTCAATATGTTAAAAGAAATAGTAATTAATGTTCAAGAAGAAGAGACACGGGTTGCGGTTTTGGAAGACCGGGTTCTTATGGAGGTCTACATTGAACGATCTCATAACCAGCGACTGGTTGGTAATATATTTAAGGGTAAGGTAGAAAACGTTCTACCAGGGATGCAGGCGGCCTTTGTGGATATTGGCCTAGAAAAGAATGCCTTTCTTTATGTAGAAGACGCTCAACCAACCAGAAACCCGGAAGTAAACACCCAACCTGGTTATAATGTAAATATAGGTGATGTATTAAAACAGGGACAAGAAATAATTGTGCAAATTGTCAAGGAACCCATTGGTACCAAGGGCCCTAGGGTAACTACCCATATTACGTTACCAGGTCGCTATCTTGTACTCATGCCCACTGTTGACTATATTGGGATATCTAGGCGCATAGAATCTGAAAAGGAGCGCGAAAGATTAAAGGAGTTGGCCAGCAGGGTAAAACCGGAGGGAATGGGGGTCATCGTACGGACTGTAGCCGAAGGAGTAGAAGAAGAGGAATTCCGGCAAGATATTGTTCTTCTATCTAAGCTTTGGCGAAAAATTCAGAGTCGAGCAGCTAACTGCGCTGCTCCTAATTCGTTACATCGGGATGTTGAACTAGTTCAACGAATGCTGCGCGATGTCTTTAGTGAGGATGTAGATCGACTAACGGTGGATTCCCGCAGTGAATATGAAAAGACCTTAGAAATTTTAGATATGATTGACCCTAAATTAAAATTTAAGGTTTTCCTGGATGAACGTGAAAATATATTCGAAGATTACGGCATATCTGTTGAAATAGAAAAGGCTCTTAAAAAGAAAGTCTGGTTAAAATGTGGTGCCTATTTGGTTATCGATCAGGCCGAAGCCTTGACGGCCATAGACGTAAACACTGGGAAATTTGTGGGTAGTACCACCCTTGAAGATACAGTACTTAAAACAAATTTAGATGCAGCAGTAGAAATTGCCCGTCAACTGCGTTTAAGAAACATTGGAGGTATAGTAATTGTCGATTTTATCGACATGGTTGAAGAGGACCATCGTAATCAAGTCTTAAATACTCTGGAAGAGCAAATAAAAAAGGACAAAACTAAGACCAACATTTTAGGTATTACTCAGCTGGGTTTAGTTGAAATGACTCGGAAAAAGGTTCGCCCATCCCTGGCAGAGGTGGTTCAAAAACCTTGTCCTTACTGTGAAGGCAGGGGAAAGGTACTATCTGAAGAGACAGTCAGTATTAAATTGAAGACCCAAATTTATCAATTGGCACGCCAAACCTTAGCTGATACTATTTTGGTAGAAGCAAATCCCGTAGTGGCTGCCAGACTTATTGGAGCTGGTGGAGCAACACTGCGAGAACTGGAACAGAAAACAGGTAAAAATTTATATATTCGTGGTTCCGCAACCCATCATTTGGAGCAAGTTACCATAAAGGCCTTATCAGAACAAGATGAAATTTACTCCCGAACTGTACCGGTGAAAAATGGAGAAATAATTGAGGTCAAGGTGGAAGAGCCTCACATATCCAACCCCAGTGACGGGATCGCTCGTTTAGATGGTTTTATTATCGATGTAGACGGAGGCGGAGCCTTGGTGGGTGAGGTTGTTTCTGTGGAAGTGGTTAAAGTCTATCGGACTTATGCTAAAGCTAGATTGGTGTAGAAAATACTGAGGGCCATTGGCCATGAGCCAAGAGCCAAAGACCCCAAAGCAAAACATACAAAAGTTCACGGCCCACGGCGCAAGGCTTAAGGCTATTAGAGTGGGCTAACTATCATTGACAATTACCTCAAATGTGTTAAAATATCTAAATGTAGGCTACTTCTGCCTACACAAATACCGCACAGCAAAGGTCTACAAACCGAAGCATCGGTACCTTTATGGCGAGTCCTAACAGATGGGGAGGTGTAGGTTATGTACGCAGTAGTAGTTACTGGTGGCAAACAGTACAAGGTTCAAGAAGGTGACACCCTGTACATTGAGAAGCTGAACGCTGAAGCTGGCGAAAAAGTTGAATTAACTGATGTTCTACTGGTGGAGAAGGATGGTCAATTGACTGTTGGTGCACCTAAAGTAGACGGTGCAAAGGTTGTTCTTAACGTAGTTCGCCATGGCAAAGGCCAAAAGGTTATTGTATTCAAATATAAAGCTAAGAAAAATTACCGCCGTAAGAAAGGTCATCGTCAACCTTTCACTCAGGTGGTTGTTGAAAAAATTGAAGCTTAAATTATTTAATATTTGGACCCCGATAGGAGGTGGGACTTCATGGCTCATAAGAAAGGTGTGGGTAGTTCACGGAACGGTCGTGACTCCGAATCCAAACGGCTTGGGGTAAAGGAAGGCGACGGTAAATTCGTCCCTGCTGGTAGCATCCTGGTAAGACAGCGTGGTACCAAGATTTATCCTGGTGATAACGTAGGACGTGGTGGTGACGATACCCTTTTCGCTAAAGTTGACGGTATTGTCAAGTTTGAACGTAAAGGTCGGGACAAGAAACAAGTAAGCATTGTTGTTCCTGAAGAAGTAGCTCAATAGTCTAGGTCGCTTATGCATATCTGTCTGAGATATGTCAAAACCAGCCTGATCACAGGCTGGTTTTTTTAATATTATATTTGGCAGGAAAATAAATCCATTTGGTCGAAGTACTATTCGGATATAAGTCCGAAAGGAAGTATGAAAGTGGAGATAAAAAACCTGTTGGAAATTATTCAAGTACAAAGGCATGATTTTTTAAATCATTTACAGGTTATATCAGGACTGCTTCAATTGAATAAGGGTGAAAGGGTCCGGGATTATATCAATCAGGTTTGCAAACAGTATGAAAATTGTAGCAGAATTACGCGCATTAAATCTCCTGAAATACTGGCTGTATTACTGGTAGGAAGCAATGAAGCTAACAAATGCCAAATTGATATTCAGTTTGATATACAAACGAATCTAGCATCTTTAAATGTTCCAGGTGAAGTGGTAGCTTCTGCCCTTAAACGTTGTATTAATCAGGCTTTAAAGTTTCTAGCTCCACCAGAAGTCAGTGATCGTAGAATGCGGTTAACCATTAGCGAGGGAGAAAAAAAAATTACAATTAAATTGGATTTTCCAGGTGTCCCAGCTGAGGTTGTAAAAGATGCCCAAGAACAAATGGCCCTATCTGAAGCGCTAGCAGCCTACAACAGTAGCTCAAAATTAGCTATAACAGAGAAAGAAGCAGAAATATATATGATATTTCCAAAGAAATTGGCTTAGGAAAGCTACAGCGGTAAATAATAGTATTGGGTGATGAACAACAATGTTTTATGACAGGGCGAAAATTTACGTCAAAGGTGGAGACGGTGGTAATGGTTGCATTGCCATGCGTCGAGAGAAATATGTACCCTTCGGTGGCCCTTGGGGCGGAGACGGCGGCCGCGGTGGAGATGTGATCTTTATAGCCGATGAAGGAATTAATACGTTACAGGATTTCCGCTACAAGAGGCATTTTAAAGCCGATCGTGGTTCTCATGGTATGGGCAAAAATATGAATGGTGCCAGTGGGGAAGATTTATCGGTCAGGGTACCTACCGGTACAGTTGTTCGTGATGCAGACACAGGTAGGTTAATTGCAGACATGGTGGAAAACGGTCAGCAAGTTGTGATTGCCAAAGGTGGGCGTGGAGGTCGAGGTAATGTCCATTTTGCCTCTGGTACCAACAAGGCACCTCGTATTGCTGAAAAGGGTGAACCAGGAGTAGAGCTATGGCTAGAGCTAGAGCTCAAAGTTATCGCCGACGTGGGACTGATTGGTTTTCCCAATGCTGGTAAATCCACCTTTATATCAATGGTATCAGCTGCTAAACCTAAGATTGCTGACTATCCCTTTACAACTCTAGTACCTAATCTGGGGGTTGTTTCTGCTGGGGAAGAAGGAAGTTTTGTCGTGGCAGACATACCAGGTCTAATTGAAGGAGCTTCCCAGGGAGTCGGATTGGGTCATGAATTTTTACGTCATACAGAGCGAACTCGCCTATTGATTCATGTTGTGGATACTGCTGGTACTGAAGGTAGAGATCCGGTTGAGGACATTAAAATTATTAACCGTGAATTAGAAATCTATGATCCACGTTTAGCCACTAGACCACAGATTATTGCAGCTAATAAAATGGACATAGTGCCTGAGGCTGAGGAAAACCTTTCTCGTTTGCAAGAAGCCTTTGGTCAGAAATATGAAATCTATCCTATTTCTGCAGCCACCAAGCAAGGGCTAGATAAGGTTGTCCAACGAGTGGCTAAGTTATTAGAGGAAATACCAAAGATTGAGCCTGAGCAACCAGATGAAGATCCTGCTATGTTTGAATCAGAGGATCGTTTTCATATTAAACGGGACTATGACGGTAACTGGCGTGTTACAGGCAAGGAAATCGAACGTCACGTGGCGATGACCTATTTGGAAGAAGATGAGTCTATAGAGCGTCTGCAGCGAATTATGAAAATGATGGGCCTAGAGCAGGGCCTTATGGATGCTGGAGTTAAAGAAGGCGATATTGTTCGCATTGGAGATTGGGAATTTGAATGGTCTGAGTAATCATTCTCTGGATATTGACTTACCTGGCTTGGAGAAGTCTGTCTTCCTTGAAAGAAAGAATCGTTTTGTTGGGTTGATACAAGTGGCGGGGCAAATTATCCCCGCCCATGTGCCTAGTTCTGGTAGAATGAGAGAACTCCTTTTTCCGGGCAATTCTGTTTATGTATCCCCTATGCCAGAAGGAAGAAAAACACAGTACCGTATACATTTGGCGAAATACAATAATACTTTGGTTTCTGTGGATTCTTTGCTACCTAATAGACTCATTTATAAAGCCCTATCCAAGGGTGCTTTACCTGAATTTATTCAGTATAATGAAATTAAAAGAGAAGTTGGTTACGGAGAAAGTCGCTTTGATCTTTATCTTAAAAGAGATGCTAGCCGTTGTTTCATAGAGATTAAGTCTGTAACACTGGTGGATAATGGAGTAGCTAAATTCCCGGATGCTCCATCTGAAAGAGGTTCAAAACACCTTCAAGAATTAATAAAAGCAGTGTCGGAAGGCTACCGGGCTGCTGTTATTTTTGTCATACAAAGAAGCGATGCTAATATATTTAAGCCTAACGAAGTCACAGACCCGGTCTTTAGCAAATCCCTTTTTCAGGCAGTGGCCAGAGGGGTTGAGGTATATGCCTTAGGCTGTGATGTTACAATTAAGTTTGTTAGGTTAAAGGGATACATACCCGTACAGTTATGAGTAAAAGCAAAAGGGGGGTCCTTAATGAAAGAAGATGTAAAGTACAACGACTATCTAAAGGAACTATTGGAGCAGCTTCCAAAGGGTGCATTTTTGACAGTGAAAGACGACCAAGACAGGATTAATACCATGACCATTGGTTGGGGAACCGTGGGATTTATGTGGCAGAAACCTGTTTTTATGGTAATGATTCGCCCTTCAAGGTATACCTATCAATTGATTGAAAATGCTAAATATTTTACTGTAAGTATTCCTATTAAAAAAGATCTTAAAAAGGCCTTAGCAATTTGTGGTTCCAAATCGGGTCGGGATATAAATAAATTTTCCGAGTGCAACTTAACACTAGAACCTGGAAAGGTTGTGCATACACCAATCATCGGAGAGTGCGACTTGCATTATGAGTGTAAACTTCTTTATCAGCAAGTAATGGAACCAGCCTTAGTGGATCCCAGCATTAAGAAACTTGCTTATTCTAAAAATGATTACCATATCATGTATTACGGTGAAATAGTTGCCAGCTATGTAAAGGAATAAGCCTATAAAAAACGCCTGCTCACCCTTTTTGAAGGGTGAGCAGGCGTTTTTTTATTAAATACGTAAAACTTAAGTACTTTAAAAATGTTTGGGATTAAAGATTTCTTGATTATAGCGAGATTCTTTTAAGAATTCCAGGACCTCCTGCACATCGGACAAAAGCTGAGCCTTATCCCGGCTGAGCACACCCTTCAGAGGGAGAAAGTTTGAAACATGGTTACAGCGAAAAATGCAAGGCTGTTGCACATCGATATTTTCCAGCATTTCTTTGAGTTCCAGCATGCCTTCCCTGGTCGAAAGAGGTAAAAATTTACCCTGATCAACCGCTTCCTTGAGCGGGGTTCCATCAAAAATGGCTAAAGTCAGTACTCCTAGCATGGTTGGGTTGATGGCATTGATTACTCGAGCAGTATTTATGGCATGATTGTGGGTATATTGTTGACCACCTAACCCGAGTATTACCATGGTAGAAAGTTTGATGCCAGCTGCCAACACTTTTTGTCCAGCTGTTATCATTTCATTGGCTGTAACTCCTTTATTGATCTCAGAGAGTACTCTGTCATCACCGCTTTCTACCCCCAGATAGATTATTTTTAGCCCTGCTTCTTGAAGTGCCACCAGATCTTCTGGCTTTTTTTGTAATATATCCTTTGGTGCACCATAACAAGTAATGCGTGAAAGCATCGGGAAATTAGCATGAAGTTTTTCCATAATGGCTAGTAATTTATCTGTGCTTAAGACTAGAGCGTTTCCGTCTGCTAGAAATACTCTCCTTAACCCCGGGTAGTAGTGAGCCATTTGCTTAATTTCCTTTTCTATCTCTTCCATTGATCGAACCTGAAAACGAATATTACGATACATAGCACAAAAGGTGCATTTATTATGGGAACACCCCTTTGTAATGCGCAAGATAAAGCTTTTAGCCTCACTGGGAGGACGGTAGACCACTTCTCTATCTTCTATAGTCAATATATCACCCCTAAACATATGAAATTAAAATGTAATATTATTTTAATAGTACCATAGTTTTACTTCCAATAGGACTGCGGTATACTTTTTGTATAAATTATTTGTATTTGAAGGGGTGTGGTTACTATAAAATTAGGTCAAAAGATTTTAGTAGCTGTTCTTGGTGTGGTCTTAATAGGTGTCATTTCTCAAATAATTGTCTATCAAAAAATGATAGAGGTGAATAATAGTGTAGAGCAGGAACAGTGGTGGACTGCTAGGGCTATTCAAGGGCTAGAGTTAAAAGGTTTTGCCGAACATCAAAATTCAGCCTTAGAAGAATGTCTAATTTTTGGTCAATTGGAGCAAGCCAATCATTTTCACGAAATAAATAGTGAGACTACTAAACGATTAGAGGAGTTTATTGAAAATACAAAAAGACAAGAGGTCAAGGATTTCTTATTATCAGTGCTAAATAACCAAAAAGCCTTAACTGATATTGCTAAAAACGAGATTTTACCCGCTGTAGAGGAAGGAAATCTAGATTTAGCAAAACAGGTATTTGTAGAAAAAATAGCGCCGCTGAGTGAAATAATTGAAAAAGATTTAAATAGTTTTGTGGCAGATAGAGAAAAAGAGGTAAGTGAACAACAACAAGTTGTGCTTTTGGCTGGTAAAAAAGTGATCCAGTACGGGGTTATTTTTTCCATTCTAGCTGCTCTTCTTGGTATTTCAATTAGTTGGTTGACTACTCGCAGCATAACAACATCCCTAAAGGAATTGATTAAAAGGGCCAATAGCTTAGCAGAAGGGGATTTAACCCAAGAGATAAATGATTTGAACCGCCCTGATGAGATTGGTGATTTAGCCAGGGCCTTTGCTAAAATGGAACAAGAGCTTAAACAGGTTATTGGCCTAATTGTCACTGATAGCATGACCTTAGCAGCTCATAGTCAGGAGATGTCAGCAGCCAGCCAAGAGGTTAGTGCTAATGTTCACGGCATTGCTGGCCTTACCACGGAATTGGCAGCCACTGCTGAGAATCAAGCAGCCAATGCCAACGGAGCATCGGCTGTTTCTAAAGAGGCAGAGCTGGTGGCCCGGGAGGGAGGGCAGTCGGTACAAGCAGTTATTACTAAGATGCAAAGTATTAGTTCTACTGTTAATGAAAGCACCCTAGTAATGAGTAAGCTATCTGAACAATCAAAACGTATTGGGCAGATTATTGAAGCAATTACAGGAATTGCGGACCAAACTAATTTGTTAGCCCTAAATGCAGCCATTGAAGCTGCAAGAGCAGGTGAACACGGTAGGGGCTTTGCTGTAGTAGCCGAAGAAGTACGCAAGCTAGCTGAAAAATCCGCAGTGGCGGCTAAAGAAATTTCTGATATTGTTGGAGAAATTCGTGTAGATATTGAACAGGCTGTAAGTTCGATGGATGTCGGAGCTCGAGAAGTAAATGAGGGAGTTTTAGTTGTAGAAAAGGCCGGAAATTCTCTCCAGGAAATTGTAGAAAGGGTTGTTAACAGTAGTCAGTACATTTCCGAAATATCCGTTGCCACTGAGCAAACCAGTGATGCCACCCAAGAATTAGCACAATCAACAGATCAGGTCAACTCTGCAGTAGAACAAATTGCCCAATCCTCCATTAGTTTGTCTAAAATGGCCCAAGAATTTAACGAACTCGTTACGCACTTTAAGATTCACAAGGAGGAACAAGAAAATTACTGGGAGGAAAAAGAACACTGCTCCGATGTTATGCATTGCCGAGAAGAGGGAAGGAGTCCAGAGAAATGTAACGTTAGTAAAAACCCTGAGTATCCTTGTTGGAATATAAAAGGAACCTATTGCAAAGGCGAAAAAGGCAACGATGTAAGGAAATGTAAAGAATGTGAAGTATATAAGCGATATGGCAATAATGAACCCATAGTTGTATATAATGATACCATTTTGCAAAGAAGTAGAAAGTAATAGATATTAAAAAAGAAAGGGGATGTCACAAATCTACTTTTAGTAGCTTGTTGGTAGGCAAGCTAAACTTCTCTTTTTTACAATAAAACTTACAGATATAAAGTAAGCGCTCCTAGGCATCCAAGAATGTAAGGGAACGACCCCCGTGTCGTTTCCTTACATTATAAATAATTTTGTCAAACATTTATAAAAAACAACAAAAAGTACTTGCATTCAGTATACGCATATGATAACATAACAAATGTCGCTAAGAGATGTTCGAAAAAAATACTACTTGCTAAGTATAAATAAAAGTGGTATGATTAAGAACGTCGGCAAGGACGACGAACAAAATGGTCTTTGAAAACTAAACAGAAGATGATGGATGAAAAACAGGTCAAGTCAAAAGTCGAGATACCCCGTAACGGGGATAAGACACTCGAAACTAAGACGACCACAAAAAACATCCTCGTCAAGCGTTATTAAATGACGCTAGCGAGTAAATCTAGGATAAGTAAAGAGCCAAAACTCTTTAAGATATTTTTAAAATATTTTACGGAGAGTTTGATCCTGGCTCAGGACGAACGCTGGCGGCGTGCCTAACACATGCAAGTCGAACGGAGATTAGAATGAAGCTTGCGATTTCTAATTTTAGTGGCGAACGGGTGAGTAACGCGTGGATAACCTGCCTGATAGACCGGGATAACAGCTGGAAACGGCTGCTAATACCGGATACGCTTGCGGAGTCGCATGACTCTGCAAGGAAAGCGCATACGCTATCAGATGGATCCGCGTCCCATTAGCTAGTTGGTGGTGTAGAGGACCACCAAGGCGACGATGGGTAGCCGGCCTGAGAGGGCGATCGGCCACACTGGGACTGAGACACGGCCCAGACTCCTACGGGAGGCAGCAGTGGGGAATCTTCCGCAATGGGCGAAAGCCTGACGGAGCAACGCCGCGTGAGGGAAGAAGGCCTTCGGGTTGTAAACCTCTGTTTTCAGGGAAGAAGTCAGTGACGGTACCTGAAGAGTAAGCTCCGGCTAACTACGTGCCAGCAGCCGCGGTAATACGTAGGGAGCGAGCGTTGTCCGGATTTACTGGGCGTAAAGGGCGCGTAGGTGGTTCATTAAGTTAGAGGTGAAAGTTCGGGGCTCAACCCCGTGATTGCCTCTGATACTGGTGGACTTGAGTGCAGGAGAGGGGAGCAGAATTCCCAGTGTAGCGGTGAAATGCGTAGATATTGGGAGGAATACCAGTGGCGAAGGCGGCTCTCTGGACTGTAACTGACACTGAGGCGCGAAAGCGTGGGGAGCGAACAGGATTAGATACCCTGGTAGTCCACGCCGTAAACGATGAGTGCTAGGTGTTGCGGGTATCGACCCCTGCAGTGCCGCAGTTAACACAATAAGCACTCCGCCTGGGGAGTACGGTCGCAAGACTGAAACTCAAAGGAATTGACGGGGGCCCGCACAAGCGGTGGAGTATGTGGTTTAATTCGACGCAACGCGAAGAACCTTACCAGGGCTTGACATCCTCTGAAAGGCGTAGAGATACGTTTTCTTGACTTCGGTTAAGCAGAGAGACAGGTGGTGCATGGTTGTCGTCAGCTCGTGTCGTGAGATGTTGGGTTAAGTCCCGCAACGAGCGCAACCCCTAACATTAGTTGCCAGCATGTAAAGATGGGAACTCTAATGTGACTGCCGTTGACAAAACGGAGGAAGGTGGGGATGACGTCAAATCATCATGCCCCTTATGTCCTGGGCTACACACGTACTACAATGGCCGGTACAGACGGAAGCGAAGCTGTGAAGTGGAGCAAACCTGAGAAAGCCGGTCCCAGTTCGGATTGTAGTCTGCAACTCGACTACATGAAGTCGGAATCGCTAGTAATCGCAGGTCAGCATACTGCGGTGAATACGTTCCCGGGCCTTGTACACACCGCCCGTCACACCACGAAAGTTGACAACACCCGAAGCCGGTGAGCTAACCGTAAGGAGGCAGCCGTCGAAGGTGGGGCCGATGATTGGGGTGAAGTCGTAACAAGGTAGCCGTATCGGAAGGTGCGGCTGGATCACCTCCTTTCTAAGGAGAAATCAGCAACAGCTGATTATCTAAGGTCGGACATTCATCATCTAATCTGTTTAGTTTTGAGAGACCAAAACAACCAGAAACTTCCGGTTGTTTTTCAGACTCTCATGCATTAAAATCATAAATCCAGCCTAAAGGCTGGTGAGAAGTGTTCTTTGAAAACTGAACAGCGAAACAAGTAAAGCGTCGACATAAAAACAATTTCAGTAGGTTACCAAAAGTAACCGAGCCGAAACAAGCAAGTAAGATTTGGTCAAGAAAGAAAGGGCATACGGTGGATGCCTTGGCGCTAAGGGCCGAAGAAGGGCGCGGTAAGCTGCGAAAAGCCACGAGGAGCCGCAAGCAGGCATTGAATCGTGGATACCCGAATGGGGCAACCCGGCGGAGTAAACCTCCGTCACCCTATGCTGAATATATAGGCATAGAGGAGGGCACCCGGGGAACTGAAACATCTAAGTACCCGGAGGAAAAGAAAGAAATATCGAACCCCCAAGTAGCGGCGAGCGAACAGGGGCGAGCCTAAACCAGATTTCTTCGGAAATCTGGGGTTGCGGGACCCTCATCACGTGAAGAATAGTCCTAGTCGAAGACACCTGGAAAGGTGCTGCACAGAAGGTAAAACACCTGTAGACGAAAGGATGAAACTTGCAGAGGGAATCCCAAGTACCGCGGGACACGAGAAACCCCGTGGGAATCAGGGGGGACCACCCCCCAAGGCTAAATACCCATAGCGACCGATAGTGAACCAGTACCGTGAGGGAAAGGTGAAAAGCACCCCGGGAGGGGAGTGAAATAGAACCTGAAACCGTATGCTTACAAGCTGTCAGAGCACATTAAAAGTGTAATGGCGTACTTTTTGTAGAACGGACCGGCGAGTTACATCTAACGTGCAGGTTAAGGCAGAAAAGCCGGAGCCGAAGCGAAAGCAAGTCTTAATAGGGCGATATGTACGTTGGAGTAGACCCGAAACCTGGTGATCTACCCATGTCCAGAGTGAAGCTTTAGTAAAATAAAGTGGAGGCTCGAACCGACCTTCGTTGAAAAGGAGGCGGATGAGGTGTGGGTAGGGGTGAAATGCCAATCGAACCAGGAGATAGCTGGTTCTCCCCGAAATAGCTTTAGGGCTAGCCTCGGTGTGAGAATAGCGGAGGTAGAGCACTGAATGGGCTAGGGGCCTTCACGGGTTACCGAACCCAATCAAACTCCGAATGCCGCTATATTGTAACCGGGAGTCAGACTGCGGGTGCTAAGATTCGTAGTCAAAAGGGAAACAGCCCAGACCAACAGCTAAGGTCCCAAAGATATACTAAGTGGAAAAGGATGTGGGGTTGCTAAGACAACCAGGATGTTGGCTTAGAAGCAGCCACCATTTAAAGAGTGCGTAATAGCTCACTGGTCAAGTGACCCTGCGCCGAAAATGTAACGGGGCTAAGTATATCACCGAAGCTTTGGAATGTAGTAATACATTGGTAGGGGAGCGTTCTTACAGCGTTGAAGCAGTACCGTAAGGAGCTGTGGAGTAGTAAGAAGTGAGAATGCCGGTATAAGTAAGCGAAAAGGCAGGTGAGAATCCTGCCCGCCGAAAACCTAAGGTTTTCTGGGGAAGGTTCGTCCGCCCAGAGTAAGTCGGGACCTAAGCCGAGGCCGCAAGGCGTAGGCGATGGACAATCGGTTGAGAATCCGATACCACCAGATACCGTTTGAGGATGGAGTGACGCAGGAGGGTAAGTTAAGCCAGCGGCTGGAAAAGCTGGTCCAAGCCCGTAGGGAGTAAGGTAGGCAAATCCGCCTTACACATATCCTGAGAGGTGATGGGGAGCGAAAACAAGTAGCGAAGTAACTGATCCCAAACTGCCAAGAAAAACTTCTAACGAGGTAAGCTGGTGCCCGTACCGCAAACCGACACAGGTAGGTGGGGTGAGAATCCTAAGGCGCGCGAGAGAACCCTCGTTAAGGAACTCGGCAAAATGACCCCGTAACTTCGGGAGAAGGGGTGCCTCGATATCGTGAAAAACACACGTTTGGAGCGAGAAGAGGCCGCAGAGAAAAGGCCCAAGCGACTGTTTACCAAAAACACAGGTCCCTGCTAAAGCGAAAGCTGACGTATAGGGGCTGACGCCTGCCCGGTGCTGGAAGGTTAAGGGGAAATGTTAGAGCAATCGAAGCATAGAACCGAAGCCCCAGTAAACGGCGGCCGTAACTATAACGGTCCTAAGGTAGCGAAATTCCTTGTCAGGTAAGTTCTGACCCGCACGAAAGGCGTAACGATTTGGGCACTGTCTCAACGAGGGGCTCGGTGAAATTGTAATGACGGTGAAGATGCCGTCTACCTGCGACAGGACAGAAAGACCCCGTGGAGCTTTACTGTAGCTTGACATTGGGTTTTGGTATTTGATGTACAGGATAGGTGGGAGACTGAGAAACTTGCACGCCAGTGTAGGTGGAGTCAACGTTGGGATACCACCCTTTAGATATTGAAATTCTAACTATAGACCATGAAGCTGGTTTTAGGACAGTGTCAGGTGGGCAGTTTGACTGGGGCGGTCGCCTCCCAAAAGGTAACGGAGGCGCCCAAAGGTTCCCTCAGTGCGGAAGGAAATCGCACGTTAGAGTGTAAAGGCAAAAGGGAGCTTGACAGCGAGACCAACAAGTCGAGCTGGTACGAAAGTAGGGCTTAGTGATCCGGCGGTTCTGAGTGGAAGGGCCGTCGCTCAACGGATAAAAGCTACCCCGGGGATAACAGGCTTATCTCCCCCAAGAGTCCACATCGACGGGGAGGTTTGGCACCTCGATGTCGGCTCATCGCATCCTGGGGCTGAAGTAGGTCCCAAGGGTTGGGCTGTTCGCCCATTAAAGCGGTACGTGAGCTGGGTTCAGAACGTCGTGAGACAGTTCGGTCCCTATCCGTCGCAGGCGCAGGAAACTTGAGAAGAGCTGTCCCTAGTACGAGAGGACCGGGATGGACGGACCGCTGGTGTACCAGCTATCGTGCCAACGGTAGTGCTGGGTATCTAAGTCCGGAAGGGATAAGTGCTGAAAGCATCTAAGCACGAAGCCCCCTTCAAGATGAGGTTTCCCACTACGCAAGTAGATAAGATCCCATGAAGACTACATGGTAGATAGGCCGGAAGTGTAAGAGCAGTAATGTTTTCAGCTGACCGGTACTAATAGATCGAGCTCTTGACCAAGAATTAGCCTTGTGCCATGTG